>NZ_BAAGVR010000004.1:0-3600 GCF_054780775.1 Larkinella ripae | reverse complement strand
CTTCTGCCAGCATCTCCAACCAGCCCAAGCGGAAAGCAGCCGCCCTCTAACGCCAGTCCAGCAACTCCGGTGCAGAAACACCCCATTGGTGCAACTTGATTGCTGGAACGGGTTGCTGAAAAGCCCTTACACATAGAAACCCTTGCGTAAAGCAAATTCATTTCCTTTACTTATAATCACACGTTTTATGGACTCTTACGATAACGAGTTAAAACAATGGTCGGACGCCCTCGAAAGGGCCGAAGAAGAAAACGGCAGAATGTTTAGCGGACAAGAGCCAGACTATCCCGATTTGGACGAGGATGACCCCGTGCGCTGCCCTGTCTGTGAGTCAGATGAATTGCGCCATACGCCCGGCACAACAGGTTACTCTAATCTCT
Organism: Larkinella ripae; assembly: GCF_054780775.1. Classification (NCBI taxonomy): domain Bacteria; kingdom Pseudomonadati; phylum Bacteroidota; class Cytophagia; order Cytophagales; family Spirosomataceae; genus Larkinella; species Larkinella ripae. Next base: position 3,220 of record NZ_BAAGVR010000004.1, on the reverse strand, counting down.
TTGGCGAACAGGAGGCTCCCGGCTGGTACGAATGTCAAGACTGTTCGCATATCTTCAATGATTAACAAACGTCCGAAAAGATGAACACTACAACAATTACACACAAGGCAAAGCAAGGCGACCGCGTACTAGTCGCTAACTACCGAAAAAAAGACGAAACCCCTGAATGGGGTACGGTGCAGAGCGTGAAGGTAGGAATAGGGCCACACTCAGGCCGGGGCGCAGGTTTTCATGTTAGCTATGATATAATTCTGGACAGAAAAACAGTCACCCGCAGGGGATATGAGGTCTGCATGTGGCTGTATTTGGGGGACGATAGAGTTTTGCAAGTTGAACCAGTCCAATAACCGTCCGATATGAAAGCTCTCACTATTTTAATTCTCCTGGCGTTCCTTTCGTTTACGCCCAAGCCAGCTAGACAGGTTAAGATTGACACGATCCGGCACTATCCCAACGATCACAGCCAACTTAAATCCTACATTGAAACCAGGGCTGGCACCGGCTTTGAGTTGGCGGAAACGATAACCACCTGCACAGATTACCGGGGCGGAACTGGAGAATGTAGCACATCATTAGTTTTCAAAAAGTAATTGTCGCTTATGGATAAGTACAAAATAAATGGATATAGGTACGTCACAGAGAGAGAGCCAATCGAAACAAAAACCTCCAACTCTCTCCATGAAGCCAACGGTATTGCCCTCGAAATGATCAGGGATCGTTGTAGCCATTCGCTAGTCATTAACAGCTCCAGTGACAGGATTGTAAGTAAGTTTGATCGTCAACCTCTGTAAAACAACCGTCCGATATATTGATTTGCTCCGAAAAGTACTCTGGATTGTTCTTTACAATATAGAAATCTACCTGATAGGACGGGCAACGTGCCCCGTTGATAATCGGATGGTAATAGTCTCCGTTCATCTGGACAAATACGGTACCTGCGGGGATAATGCGTCCATAAACGTTTGCCTCTTTCTGTAGTACCCAATCCTTGTACCCCTTCGATTTTTGCTCAAGCTCATGTTCAACTTGCGAAGTCAGGCGCATCAAAAGTTGCTCTACATTATTCATGTTTCTGTCGTTTTCGTTTCAATAAATATAGACAAAAATATGAAGAAAAGCAATGTTAACTCCCTAAAAATCAGTATATTTATGTAGTAAATAAAGCGGCCCGACGAAGTGCTACCAACACTTGCCGGGCCTATCATTCACAATAATCTAGCTATTGCGATGACTGCTACAAATGTATGCAATCCGGGTGAGGTATGGAAAGACGTACCGAATTATGAAGGGCATTACCAGGTTTCAAATCTTGGTAGAATGAGGTCTCTGGACAGGCCGCCAGTTTATAAGGCCAGGGGTGCCAGAGGTTTTACCGGGCAGCCTTTATCTCCAAATGCTAACCAAAGGGGCTACTTATGCATTAGTCTTTCAAGAAAACACAAATACAAACGTTTTTTTGTTCACAGAATTGTAATGCACGCTTTTGTTGGTCCTATTCCTGACGGATATACGGTTAACCACAAAAACGGCATAAAGGACGACAATCGCCTAGAAAATCTTGAATACGTCACACAAGCGGAAAATAATGCTCACGCATTTAGAACTGGCTTGCGTACTAATAAAGGCTACCGCCCTTACAATGCGCTGACAGATCAGCAAGCGGCAGAGTTTAAGAAACTTCGCCAGGAGGGGTGGTTATTAAAGCCGCTATCAAAGATGTTTAATATTTCAATGAGCACTGCGTCCGGTATTTCTAGGGGATTGCGCTATTCGTGGGTTTCGACACCTATTAGCTCTGAACGTTAATCGAAACCCTTAAAATCTGCTCGAACTTTACTGCATAACTAGCAATCAGTTCAGCACGATCGACACCATTTACAGCCCTTCTTGCATTAAAATAGTCAGTTTTCTTCTCATTGATGTAATTAGAAATGCACTTGCCCGTAAATGAACCGGTTCTCAATCCAGCCATTGAAATTGCATAAGACAACTTCGGCTCATTGGCTAACGAAGGATTATTGATTAGATCGACATTAAACAGTTCGCCCATATGGCGATAATTTGACCTTCCTGTAATCATCAAAAAGCCACGTCCTTTATACCGCGCTCCGTCGCCTTCCTGTGTGTTGCCCAGTTGCTTACCGACATTCGTGTGCGGCCCGTAACGGGTGTTGAAATAATTCTCGCTGCCGTACTCGGATATCGGCTCCATCGTGCCGGCTGTCTCGTGCTGGAAGGTGGCGAGGGTATAGGCAAGCTGCCGAATTGACACATCGCCCGTTGTCCATCCGGTGTCGGCTTCAATGAAGTCAATCAGCGTGTCAATGGCGACGACCTTCTGCTGGGAGAGCGGGCCGAAGTGGGTGCGGTATCCGTTGAAGAAATTAGCCCGGTGGATTTGCATAAGATTCTGGAATTGTGTTAATTGGTACTATAAGCCGACCGGGGCAGGACACTTGACCTGTTCGGGCCGCGAAAATCATAAGCTTTTCACTTGTGAGCCTCGGTTTTAAACCGGGGCCTCCGACAACATGTCCGGACCGCTTCCCACGATCAGCGCGCTTAGTTCGGGCCTTTTACGAGTCCATCTGGCGGTGAGCCGGGTGGACTTACTTATTTGCGCCGACGCTGCCACCACTTGCGCCGGGGCTTTTCAGCTTCGGCGGGCACAACCACCTTCACGGTATCGCGCACGGCGATGGTATCAAGAGGCAGTACCGTTGCCACCACGGCCTTCACGGTATCGACCACGGCGCGAACCGTGTCCACCTTGGCCTGCGTGGCTTCCTGGTTGCGCTGCACGGTGTTGACTGTGGCGGCTGTCCGGTTAACCGTCCGATTTGTTGCCGCCAGTTGCCGCTTTAAGCGGGCGTTCTCGGCTTCGGTCTTTTTCTGGTTTGATAACAGCTGCGCCTGGTTGGCCAGCGAAAGCGTCAGGCCCACCACCAGCTGATCGGTGTTTTGCTTGACCTGCTTGGTCTCGGCCTTATTCTGCTTTAGATCGGCACTCTGCCGCTCGATAGCTTTTTCCTGCCGCTTCTGTGACTGCATCAGGTAGTGAATGGTGTCGGGCCCGCCCCTGAAAAAACTGTGCACCCCCGCGCCGATGGTCACCAGCACCACGCAGGAAAGAATCAGCGTCACCATCTGCCAGGTCCGCCGGTTCATCACCAGCTCGTTGGGGTCCTGCCCCCTAAATAGTCTGATAAGCCGGCTTAGC
>NZ_BAAGVR010000003.1:0-20806 GCF_054780775.1 Larkinella ripae | reverse complement strand
CGAGCTACGGTGAGAGGTGCTCGGGCGGTGTAACTCCTAATTCATTATGCAACACGCAAAATTAACAACAACGACCTCAATTCCAATTATCGTGCTTCGCGATCAACAACTCAAAACAACCGTCTACGAAGCGCTGCCGGATCAAACGATCACCGTTAGCCCCGAAACGCTGTCGGACTACGTGACGCGGTTTGCCAAACACACTACCCTGCCCGCTTCGGCCATTACCAGCGCCGTGGTGAAACAGGCTCCCGAGTGGGCGGGCGGCTACCTGTACGTCACCTTCACGGTGCCGATGTTTCAGATTCGTCAACAGGAACGGCTGCGCAAGGCTCCCAAATGGCACCCGGCCAAGCCCAACTGGGTAGCGGGGGCACAGACCGTGACGGTCGATATGGATGTTGTACACTTAATGCGAGTGGAGTTATGAGCGAGATTCAACATACACCGGGGCCTTGGAAATGGCAATTCAACCAGAACAATAAACAGGTTGAGCTTTATTCGGAAACGGGTCACAAAACCATTGTTATGGATTTCCAACGGTGGGGCATGAACGGCGCACAGCCGCGATTTGAAAAGGGCGGTTTGCTCTATGATGCCCATGAATTCGCGCAAGTGGTTCCGGGTCGGGAACATCACAAAAACTGGTTTCAGTCGATCAACCACCCTGACGCCCATCTGATCGCAGCCGCACCCGATTTGTTGGCAGTCCTGAAACGCTACGAATTGTGGGAAGCACATCTGATCCAGGAGGACAGCATGTGGGAATTGGGGGTTACGCCCCGCTTTACCGACGAGCTGTACGAAGAATTGATGGAACTTCAAACGCTACGCAATGACGCCATTGCAAAGGCACTCGGAAAGGAGGCAGGACAGCTATGAGAACCCTGACCCTCACCGAGCAGCTTTGCGTGGAACTGGTCATTCGCCAGCGCCGCACCCTGAAAGCCACCCAGGCCAATACGCACACGTGGGTAGAAGACCTGTGTAACCTGTGTGACACATTCGGGCTGTTTGCCGACCAGCCGCCCGCCGAAGTCGTTAGCTACGCCTACTCGCTGGCCCGCACGTTTTTCGATCACTACCTGACGCACCTTTCGCCCTGCAAACGCCCGTTCTGGCAAATGATTCTGGTGGCGCTGATGCTAAAGAGCGCGGGCCGCTACCGGGAGTGCTTCCGCTACCACATGAAACACGGCGATAAGCTGGTGTCCGAAGGGCCGCGTTGTGTGCCGTACAGTTTAAACTACAACTGATATACCAATGGAATTTCGTAAAGCAACCCGAAAAAAGGCCAAGATTCGCCTGGGGCTCTCCGCCCCGTCAGGAGCCGGTAAAACCTATAGCGCCCTTTTGATCGCCTACGGTCTGTGCGGGGACTGGTCCAAGATTGCCCTGATCGACACTGAAAATGGCAGTGCTGATTTGTACGAGCACCTGGGGGATTTCAACGTCGTGCCGTTAACGCCGGACTATTCGCCCGAACGCTATATCCAGGCTATTAACATCTGCCATAAGCAGGGAATGGAGGTAATCATTATCGACAGCATCACCCACGAATGGGACGGCAAAGGCGGCTGTCTGGAGATTGTTGATCAGATGGGTGGCAAATACCAGAACTGGGCCAAGGTGACACCCCGCCATCAGGCTTTTATCGAAGCCATTGTCAGCAGTCCCTGCCACATGATTACCACCGTTCGCCGGAAGCAGGACTACGAAATGACCAAAGACAACAACGGTAAGATTCAGGTGGAAAAGGCCGGTTTGAAGGAGGTGACGCGGGAAGGCTTTGAGTACGAGCTTACGGTCAATCTGGAACTGGATATGCGCCACAATGCGTCGGCATCTAAAGACCGTACGGAGTTGTTCGCGGGCAAGCCGGGCTTCGTCCCTTCCATTGAAACGGGCAAACTGATCCGGGACTGGTGCGAAAAGGGGCTAGATCAGGCGGATCTGGACCGGCAGGAGAAGCAGCGCCAGGCCGATGAGTTGGAGGAAGTTAAGCAGGAATGGCTAACCACCATTCGGGCCGCCAATGATTTGAAAACCATTGACAGTCTGCGGGTACAGCTTAAATCAGCCACATTTGACCGGGAGGTTCGCGCCGAGCTAATCAACGAACTGGTCAGCCACGCCACGAAGAACGGTTTTTCACTGGTCGATTCCAGCCAGAAAGACAAGAACGGCAATCCGATCAAGGTTTTTGCCGCCAGTCCCCAATCCCAAGCCGCCTAATCACCACCCGCTGCCCGGCCCCGCGCCGGCTGGCATAACCCCCGAAGAGAAATGGTACTCGGATTCAAAAAAACGCACAACGGCAAACCAACGGGATTTCCGGAGAAGATTCTGGCTGGAACCAAAAAGCACACTTTGCGCGCTGACCCAAACAATCGATGGGCTGTAGGGAATGGTATCCAGTTCGCTACGGGTGTACGCACGAAAAAACTACCACCATTTCCGTTCTGGCACCTGTAAAGCTGTTCAGAAGATTGAGATTCGTTGGTTTAACCAATCCGAATACTACCCCGAAGTTTCTGTTGACGGCCGGGTTTTGACCCATGACGAAGTTGATCTGCTGGCGAAAAACGATGGATTCGACAGGACTACGCAGTTCTTCGATTGGTTCAACACCGATTTTGCTGGCAAGATAATCCACTGGACAGACCTGCGCTACTAGCCACCATGAGCCGCACCGCCGACTACACCCTGAAAGCCGCGCTGCTGGCCGTACTGGTCTGGCTGGCGGTGCGGCAGAATGCCCGCCACACGAAACTGATGGGCGACCCCAACCACGAAACGACTTTAACCGCCAGACGATGAAGCCAGAAACCCGTATGCCAATCATCACACTACTGCTGCTGATTGCCTTTGTTGCCATCGTGTGGGCCACCAAGCCCCGGCCCCGCCAGACCACCACAACTGTTAGCGCACGACCATGATACACACAAGAGCTTCTTTCGTAAAAGCATTTTACGGTGCTGTTGAAAAAGAATTAGATAAGGGCTGGAAGGCTTACGCAAAAAATCAGCAAGCCAAAACCAGAGCCAGCAACAATCGCCTGTTTGGGCTTTTGGGCAAAATACGAGGGGATGAATTTGTCAGCCAGTTGTATGCGTACCAAAAGGCTGTTAAAAGCGAAAATGCGTACATGCGAATCGTAAGGGTTCCGACAGGCATTCCTGTTTCAGACCGCCGTTTTTCGCTAATCCCGACCGTTTGGTTTGATCAACGCGACTGCGAGGATGGGAAATACGCCTATGTCTGCATTCAGGTTAAACCTGAACGCTGGGTAAGATTCACCGTTTGGTTTTAGCCATGACCCGCCTGCTGACCCTGCTGCTCTGCGCCCTGCTGCGCCGGAGCCTGTTTCCGAAAACGTTTGACCATGAAAGATACGAGCGTTAGATATGAATAGCAACTTAACGATGGGGTCGCTTTTTGCTGGCATTGGTGGATTTGAGGAGGCTGGCAGGAGGAATGACATCAAGACCCTTTGGAACTGCGAAATAGACCCATTTAAACGAAAAATTCTAAAAAAGAACTTCCCAGACGCTTACCAATATGGAGACATTAGAGAAGTCAAAAATCCGCCGTCAGTTGACATTCTTACCGGAGGCTTCCCTTGTCAGGACCTCAGTATTGCCAATCAATCAAAGAAAGGTGTCAAAGGTATTGACGGCCACCGATCCGGTCTCTGGAAAGAATACGCCCGTATTCTGGGGGAGGTTAGACCTAGAGTTATTGTCTTTGAAAACAGCCCAATGCTCCTTGTTTCAGGACTCGAGCACGTCTTATGCGACCTTTCCAGAAGCGGGTATATGTGTGAATGGCGATGTTTTTATGCTACCCAATGGGGCTTCCCGCATGGAAGAAAGCGCATTTATGGTATTGCCTACTCCATCGGCTTCGGATGGGAAGATCATATTAAAACAAGTCCTCTCTTACAAAAAGTATTACCAGAACGAACACCAAGACAAGACTTTGTACCAGTGTCATTTAAACGGTATGACCGCCATTCAGACTATGAATCTGTACGAATGGATGATGGGTTTTCCCAAGAACTGGACAAAGGTAGAATCCACGGATGCGGAAACGCCATTGTAGTAGACATCGGGGAAGCAATTCTAAAGCAAATTAAACTGCATTGGCCCCAATGACCCCGCACGTCCACTTCGCCCCCGACTCGAAGCTCACGCCCCACAGCGATGAGTGGTACCACGAGCAGGGGCAAATCCAGGCCGCCAAGTGGCGGTTCCAGAGCGAGGAAGCTTTGCTGGACGCCATCGCCACGGCCCAGACGCGGGCGGATCTGGAAGCGATCCTTCGGGAGATTCGGGAGGATCGGCTGAACTTCGTCTGCAACCGCAGGTACATTTTGAATGAGGTACACGACCGCGCCACCGAGATCGGAGTGACGCTGAGCACGGGCAGGCGGCTGGGCGTGGGGGATTTTAAACGTAAGTGACTATCAACTATTGACATTTAAAGAATTATGTATACCTTAGCAACGCTCAAGTACATATCAGGTGGCCTAGCGGCCCCAGCACTTCGCGTTGCGGGCTATTTTTATGGCTACTCAGTTCGTTTATCTGAAATAGATAGGCGGGTTGTCGTAATCCCGTGCATACGTTGTAATGACGTATGCGGCTACCTGAAATGGTACTTGAGCGACGGGCTTAGTGCGACGACCCGCCTATTTTTATTTCAACCTGTCCGAGTTGCACCGGGCAAAAAACGCTCAAGTACCATGAATACCAATTCTTCTAATCCGGCTACGACGCCGGGTGTTCCGGCGCAAGCCGCCCCTTCTCCTGTCGTTTCACCGCAAACGGCATTATTTACCGTCCTACAAGACCCGCACGAAATCATTCAGCTATCGGCTGATTTGCGGGAGTGGTTTATCACGTTCTACGTTCACGAAAGCCAGCATTCGACCTTTTCCGAAAGAACGTCGAACCGGCACACGTTCGCTTTTTACGCACTCTGCGAATTTCTGGATTCCTGTCTTACCAATCTACTCCCCGAAGAAAAATGAACACGCCAATCATTTTAGAGCATCCCGCGTTTGAAACGCGCAACGCTAACCAGACAGGCGACGGTAGCGAACCGATCAGCAAAACGAATGGTCTGATTGAAATTCAGGAACGTAACGGAGTTCATGTTGTTGACAGCCGTCTGATTGCCGAAGAGTTAGGAATCGAAAACCGCGCCCTGATTCAGACAATCACCAAGTATCAGGACAAGATCGAATCCCGCTTTGGACAGGTCGCATTTGAAATGTTAACTGTCAGAAACAGCGTTGGAGCGGCAAATATGCAACGGGTCGCTCACTTGACGGAAGATCAGGCCATCTATGTTGCTACCCTCAGCCGGAACACAGATCAGGTCGTTGAGTTCAAAGGAAAAATCGTTCAGGCTTTCGCAGAAGCCCGGCGCAGACTTCAATCACTGCTTCCTACCGACTTCAAATCAGCATTGAAAGCCCTGCTGGAAAAGGTGGAAGAGAACGAACGGATAGCCGCCGAAAACGAACGATTGAAGCCAAAGGCGGAATACACCGATAAGGTTTTGCAAAGTGTGGATGATATGACGACAACCACCATTGCGAAGGAATTGGGAATGTCTGCCATTGCCTTGAATAAGGTTTTGTCTGAGCGGAAAGTGCAGTACAAAATTGACGATCACTACGTTCTGTACGCCAAATATCACGACTGCGGTTATGCAACCACCCGGACGCATCAATATTTCGACGGAAATGGCAATGCTCATACCAAACATTATTTGGTGTGGACCGAAGTAGGCAGGATGTTCATTCACGGGCTTTTGAACAACAATTTGAGCCATAACCAGAAGTTATTAGTGTCTGCTTAACCTAAACGCCGGGGGTGTGACAGGCTCCCGGCTTAACCACTAACCCCCAACCTGGGGCCGCACATGACCATCACCATTAACCTGCCGTTCGCCATCTACAGCCTGAACCAGATCCGGCGCCGGGGCTTTCACTACCCCACCTACCGCAACCTGCTGGAAAAATACATGATGGAGCACAAGCGCACCACGTTCGCCGGGCCGGTCAGAATCACCATCACACGTTCCAGTTCCGGCACGTTAGATTACGACGGACTGGTGGGTGGAGCAAAACCGGCCCTGGACGCATTGGTGCGCTCAGGCATCATTGAGGACGACAAGCCCGCCATCGTTGGCACACCGGACTACGTGCAGGTCAAGATCAGCCGGAAGGTGCAGCCGGTCACTGTAATTCAAATCACGAACGAGATATGAACCTAAAGTCATTCAATAACAAGACCATGCCCACCAGCTATCGGGGCGCAGAAACCCCGACGCTGACGATCAGCACCAACACGGGCGTATTTCGCATCAACGCCAGAGCCACCCGGATTATGAAGCTAAAAAAAGGAGCTACCGTGTCGTTTTATCAGGACCAGAAATACCCCGGCGACTGGTACATGAAAACGGGTGAAGAAGACGGCTTCGTAATGCGGGAGAATGTTCCGCAGGCCAAAGACAAGGTGCATAAGGTATTCACGTTCGGGCATAAGGAGCTCGCCCGTACGATTCTGGACAGCATCAATATGAAGGGGACCATTCAGATTCCTTTGTCTGGTCCTGATACTGACGGACGCTGGACACTTGAGACAAAAAAGGCTTCTGCCAGCATCTCCAACCAGCCCAAGCGGAAAGCAGCCGCCCTCTAACGCCAGTCCAACAACCCCGGTGCAGAAACGCCCGTTTGGTGGCCCTTGATTGGTGGACCAGGTTGCTGAATATCCTTTACTATGGATTTCTATAAGTAAGGGAAAGCTCTCAAACTTAATTATAACACACGTTTTATGGACTCTTACGATAACGAGTTAAAACAATGGTCGGACGCCCTCGAAAGGGCCGAAGAAGAAAACGGCAGAATGTTTAGCGGACAAGAGCCAGACTATCCCGATTTGGACGAGGATGACCCCGTGCGCTGCCCTGTCTGTGAGTCAGATGAATTGCGCCATACGCCCGGCACAACAGGTTACTCTAATCTCTTTGGCGAACAGGAGGCTCCCGGCTGGTACGAATGTCAAGACTGTTCGCATATCTTCAATGATTAACAAACGTCCGGATCATGGCAATCTTATTCAGCTTCACCGGAGAGGTGATCGAACCGAGAGTTGACATGATGGGCAATCCCTGCCCCATCGCCAAAAGAGATATTGAATCTGACCGAGACTGCGCCGACTTCGAACCGGGCAAGCCTGACGGCGACGACTTTGCATGTGAAGGTGATGGACACTATATGTGCGCCGAATGTAAAATCAGAAGGGCTATTCCCAGATACGAAAATCAACTTTCTTAACCGTCCGATATGAGAAAACTCGCTGCCGCCCTCTGCCTTCTGGCGTTCCTGTTCTGCGTCTGGGTCGCCCTGGGCTGCCCGATGCCCCGCCAGCCGCCGGAAATCTATCACTGACGCCCCGCACCTTGCCGGAGAATTGCGTACCACACAGCAGCAATGACAGTCTGAAGTTAAACATCAATCATATATGGAAGCACTAAAAGAGTCTCGCATTGAAGAACTAAAGAAGGAGCAAGATTTTATCGGTCAAGAATTAGCAGAAGTAAACAAAAAGATTGAAGGACTGGTAAATGAGATGCTTATTAAAGCTCAGTTAGCTTATCTTATTCCAGGCGATAGGATAGAGAACCTACGGGAGGGTGTGAAGTTACTTGATAAGGCGATTAGTATTTGTCAGAACGAAGATCAGATGAATAGGCTAACGTCACTTAAAGCAGAATACGAAGGCCTCATTGACATAGGTATAAAGCGGGAAGGTTGATTATCAGGTGATTAATTTGTATATTGAGGTATGAGAACGGTATACATTCCAATTCATCACCGAGACGGGCAAATCACCAACCGGAACATCTACTGTGCATTTGAGGGCTTCTCAAAAATGGGCTACGACATTGAGTTTTATCACAACATCCCACCCGTAAAAGACCCTGAATCAATCGTGTGCGATACGGTTGGCGTTATTCTTAACCATTGGCGGGCACTAGGCGTCACCCCGCCTGATGTGATTGATTACCCGGACTCTCTTCGGAGTTATTTGGGTAGACGTCTGCGGATCACCTCGTACGGAGAAATAGAAGATAAAGTGTTTTCTGGTGACCATTCGCCGGTTTTTATAAAGCCCCAAAACACGCATAAGCTCTTTACGGGCTTTGTGGCTACAGACGTTCGCAGCTTGCTCAATGCTAATGGTGCGGGTCGTGATACTCAGATTTGGGTATCTGACACGATGCTGTTTGTTGCCGAATACAGGGTCTTTATTTTGAATGGCAAAATCCTGAACGTATCTCTTTATAACGGCGACCTGTCCTATTTACCCAACATTGCCGCTATTCGCCAGATGGTTAAGAGTTACGAAGATGCGCCATTGGCTTATAGTATTGATGTCGGCATCACCCCCTCGCTTTACCAATATCTGGTAGAGGTCAACGACGCCTATGCTTTGGGCAATTACGGGCTGGATAGCTTTCTGTACGCTCAAATGATTCAGGCGCGGTGGGATGAGGTTGTAAAGAAAGTCATGGCGTAACCCCCACCGCCTTCTTCGCCCTCACCAGCAGGGCTTTGCGCGAGTCCAATCCGTGGACCCCGCCATTTACACCACGAGTCACGGCTTCAATGTCGTCCTTATCCGCCAACACGTTGAGTCTGCGGCTTTTCCAGTACCAGCAGGCCGCGCGCACCGCATCATCGGGCCGCGTCAGCCATTGGGGGTTCGTAACGTAATCAATGCCCGTTTCTTCGGTCAGGGCTTCATAGGCCCCGCGCCCGGTATTCTGCAAAATCCCTCTGCCTCGGTATGTCCAGCCGTCGCCCGATTCTTCGGGGCCGTTGCCCATCCGGTTGCTGTATACGTAATTAGCGATGTGTTCGGGCTTACGGGCGTATAACTGCGCGGTGTCGGCATTAAACCGTTTGGGCCATGTTTTCAAAAGGGCTTCGGCGGAGTAGTTCAGATTCTCCACGAGCCGCGTAAACCGCATACTTTCGTGTGAACACTGTGCGATGAAGTGCGCCAGCCGAAGCGGGGTATTGATGCCGTAGTAAGGCAGCCACCTATTCATCGGCTCCACGAACTGTGGGGCAATGGCAGGGGCGATGCCGGACTGCACAAGGTGGGATAGGTGGATTTGCATATTGCGCTGGAATTGTGTTAATTAGGGTATGGAAAGTGCGGAATACTATCTTACTTCTTGGCAGAACCCGGCTCCCGGTAAAGATTGGCGAGAGCAGCATCAGGAGTTCATGCGCAAAGCAGTTGAAATAGAAAGAAAGCTTCGCGAAGAAGAAGCTAATACCATCCGTTACTATTCCGTTCAGATTCGCTACTTTCCACCATTGACTACTAGCTGGCATTAAGACAACATGTCCGGACCGCTTCCCACGATCAGCGCGCTTAGTTCGGGCCTTTTACGAGTCCACTTGGCGGCCGCTGGGTGGACTTACTTATTCCGCTTCCGCTGCCACCACTTGCGCCGGGGCTGCTCAGCTTCGGCGGGCACAACCACCTTCACGGTATCGCGCACGGCAATGGTATCAAGGGGCAATACCGTTGCCACCACAGCCTTCACCGTATCGACTACGGCGCGAACCGTGTCCACCTTGGCCTGGGTCGCTTCCTGGTTACGCTGCACGGTGTTGACTGTTGCGGCTGTGCGGTTGACCGTCCGGTTTGTAGCCGCCAGTTGCCGCTTTAAGCGGGCGTTCTCGGCTTCGGTTTTTTTCTGGTTTGATAACAGCTGCGCCTGATTCGCCAGCGAAAGCGTCAGGCCCACCACCAGCTGATCGGTGTTCTGCTTGACCTGCTTGGTTTCAGCTTTGTTCTGCTTTAAATCGGCGCTCTGCCGTTCAATGGCTTTCTCCTGCCGCTTCTGCGACTGCATCAGGTAGTGAATCGTGTCGGGTCCGCCCCTGAAAAAACTGTGCACCCCCGCGCCGATGGTCACCAGCACCACGCAGGAAAGAATCAGCGTCACCATCTGCCAGGTCCGGCGGTTCATCACCAGCTCGTTGGGGTCCTGCCCCCTAAATAGTCTGATAAGCCGGCTTAGCGCGCTCATGGCAATCAGCGAAATCCAGACCGGCAGCATCAGGTTGACGAACCGGGCGTCGAAAAAGCCCCAGACGCACATCATTGACGAGATGACGATGATGCACACCAGCAGAATCTTGTAGGAGGTGCTAAGACCCTTGGTGAACTCCAGAATGCCCCAGTAGGCCGTGGCAATGATACCCAGCGCCATTAAAAAAAGGTAATACAAAACCGTGTCCATCAGCCGGGCCAGATCGGGCGGTATGGACACAAACGGCAGCGTGTAGATCGGGTCAAGCAACTTGCCTGTTCCAAAGTTCCAGAATTGCTTTAGCTTTCCCATCATTCTTTTGGTTTGTCGCCCTCCCAGGGGTTGAACTTGAAAGGCCAGTACTTTTTTAGTGTGGATTCGGGCCGTTTTGCAAAGCCTTTGAACAAACTCTTTATGCCAATCACAATATAGACCCCGCCGATGCCGACCACTACCGCCACACCCAGCGACGCCCAAACGTTTACTTTCCGCTCCTCGAAGGCGTAGCCCGACGCCAGTATGGCTATCATCATCGATCCGAGTACCGCAACGACATTATAGGCTGCGCTGCGCTTCCCCGGCTCTTCGTCACCGTTGCCAATCACCCGCCCCAGTAAAGCTGCCATTAACGCAAAGGGCAACGCCTTAACCACGAACGGCAATTGGCTGAGTATATCGAAGAACTCCGCTACGGACGTACTACTTTCCATTTTTACATTCCGGTTAATCGAGGTGGTTAGTTATCAGACACTTACCGCATCAAACTTCCGGTTCGTCAGGCCGGGCGGGTTAGGCCAGCGGCCTGTATTGAAAAAACGCTACTTTTGTTGCATGAAAAAACGCTACCTATTTTCCATCCTTTTGAACCTCTTGTTGCTGGCTATCCTGATTGTAATGGGACTACGTCAACGCGACGAATTAACCCACTGGTATCTGCGCAAAACTCACTCTGCCCAAATTGCCATGCTGGGCGATTCGCATACCGAAATTCCAGACTGGAATCTGCTTCTTAATCGCCGTGATGTCTGGGAAGTTGCTAAATACGGCTACACCTCCGAGTTGATTCAGCGAATTTTGAGCAGTAGCATCGACGCCCACAGCAAGCCGCGCTACTGTTTTGTGCTGGCCGGAACCAACGATGCGTTGAGCCGGGAGTTCGACGCTACTTTTACCCTGGAAAACGACTCCCTGATTGCGCAAACGATTCAGAGCAAGGGAGTAAAACCGGTTTTCCAGACCATCCCCTATCTTCTCAATCAGTCCGAAACCAATGCCCGAATTGATACGCTGAACGCGGGCCTGAAACGGTTTTGCCAAGCCCAGAAAATCGACCTGATCGACCTGAATAAACTGCTGGCGACTGGCAACAACCTTCAAAAAGATGGCATACACCTGAATGACAAAGGCTATCAGGTTTGGGCCGGGGCGGTGAATGATTTTCTGACACTTCATTGATTCAATCACTGCGTTAGGTTCGTATAAAGTCTCAGGTTCGCAACGCTCAACTGGTGCGCTGTTTGCGTAGCACTGTACGATTGAAAGCGTAAAGTCGTCGGACGGTTGGGATTGGCTAGCGGGTCGAACACGGTGGTAGTAACCGGCGGATACTTATCATACACCATCGTTATTACGCTGCCATTCACCTTGATGGAAAACGGTCGGTTTTGGCTGTAGCGAAAGCCCAGCAGACCGTTGTTACCCGACACCACGACATTGCCATTGAGTTGAATACTCATGTTCGTTGCCGGGCTACCCTGCGGGCGGCTGATCCGGGTGATGACACGGTCGTTGTTATCGAGCACATCAATGAAATTATCGAACTGCTCGGCAACCTCCGGATACCCGAATTTCCCGGTAATCGTCCAGTTGTTCTGTGTGCTGCCACTCAGACTTCGTTTAACCCAGGTGGTCAAGCCATTGGTCAGGGGCCGGTTTACAATCAACAAATCGTTTTCTTCATCCAGGTAGGTGGTCCGGCGGGTAACGACCATCCATCGCCGGTTCAGCGCCGTGTTGATGGTGTCTTTTTCCGGGAATCTGGTCCACCCGGCCGTATTGTTGCGCAGGGTATCGTTGCGGGGCAATCCTGCCATCAAATCCACATAAGGCTTGGCGGGCATTGTGATTGACCCCGACTTGACAAAATCCCGGGTAATGAGTTTCACGCTCTTTAACCCCAGCAACTCCCACCGACTGATTCCACCGCGCCAGAACTCGTCTGCGTGGTAGAGATAGTAATTATTGCCACTCCGGGTAATACCACCATTGTTGGCGTTGCCCGCCATTCCCGGGTAAGCGTCTCGGTTCCCCGATTCGTTGGCTTCCAAACCCGTTACACCAAACGTCGAAACGAACAGCCCGGAGTCGTGGTAAACCGTATAGATATTGGTCTGACCGCTTTGGTTTACCTTCCAGTTCTCTCCCTGAAATCCGTAAATAACCAGATTATCCAGCGCCTGACTAAACGAACCGGCATTGTTAATGCTATTGCCGATTTCATAACGGCCATCACGCGGGAAGTTACCCTGATACAGTAAATAGGTAGCTTTGGCCGTTTTTGCCAGCCACTTCGTTGATCGGATGAAGCCCAGGTGGTACCCTCTCCCTCTGTAAGTGGTCGTATTAAGCCGGTCGTGCGACCAGATGTAGTATTTACCCGATGCGGTGACCCCAAACGTTTTATGGCCCCCACCGCCTGATGCCGGATCGTCAACCGTCAGGGCGGGCGAGTTTACAACCGTTATTGGATTTGCATAAACGGGGTTGTTGCCAGAATAACCGGTCAGCAGGCGCCGGGTGATCGTTGCCGAAGTTCCTACCGTATTCTGCCCGATTTGCAGCAGGGACCCATCGGGCATAATTCGCCAGTTGAATCCAGTGACAATGATGCCGGTAGGACGCACATTGCCGCCAGCAACAAGTTCGTATAATTGGAGGTTCGTGCCACTTTTGAAGAAACAATACGTCAGCCCGTTGCTGTAGGTAATCGTATTCTTCATCCGGATGTATTGGTCATCCATCGCCTGGGTTACCCCGGCTGCCCAGTTGCGCGACAGCTTCCATGCTCCCGTGTTGGGCCCAAACGGCTTACTGTAATCAACCTTAAATTCGAGGTAATTGGAATAGACCCGGCTTGAATCGGTCAAATTGACCTGAACCGAATAATTGAATCCAAGTTGCTGAATGTATTCGGTTAGCAGATCAGCGGTATTGAAATGCAGCGCGCGGGCATTCCCTGCATCGCCCACCCATAATGTTCCTTCGGGGGTGTAGGACAGCCAGGGAATTGTGCCCCCGTAGTTGATTGCGACCACTTCCGGGGCCTTGTAAATGTCCTTCGGGTTGAAGAACATAAACCGGTCATCCTCTACGGTGGAGCTGACGTAATAACCTCCCGGACGACCTAATTGGGTTGTCTCCGCGCCGGTCGTCGTACTGAAGCGTCGCACGGTCTGCCGGGTTCCGGCATCGCCAATAGCGATTGTCGAACCATCTGGCGAGATGTCGATAGCTCTGGGCGAAACCAGACCCGATAACGTGACAACCGGCGTTGTGCTGATCACCCCGCCCGTAACCGTGAATTTGCCGACGGAGGTTGTGTTGTAAATCAACCAGAGATTTCCGGCGGCATCACAAACGCCGTCCTGCGGATTCGTAATCGTGTAGGAAGTCGGCGAGTTGACAGTTTTGTGGTAGCTGATAACCCGGTTATTAGCCGAATCCGATACGAAATAGTAGTTACCCGTCTTCTGTACGGCCAGCCCGGTGATGGGTGTTGACTGAAAGATAACGGACGAATAAACCGTCTGTTGCCAGGTCTGGGAAACCCCACCCGCCAGCGACGCCTGCGCATCGTTTGACAGGTTGGTCGCAATGACTCCGAATTTACTGGGTGAATGGTCCTGTCCGGCCCAGTAGACTTTGCTGCCGTCGTAATCAATGTAGCGCACCACCATTCCTTCGGTCGGAATGACGTTGATACGCTCCTGAATATTCGTTTTTAAGCCCTTGAAATGACCCGGCTCGTTCTCCGCATAGCCAACACCGGCGTAAAAGTAATTGCCGGTTGGAACCGCAAACGAGGTAAACGGGTTGCCGCTGTGCCAGACCGTATTGCCGGATTTCGCCAGGGATGTGTTACCAACCGTGCCTTGAAATTCAGCCGTAACGTTGTTAACCAGCGCTTTGATTTGATAGGTACCATTGACCACCTCCAAGCTGTCTTCTCCCAGCCCATCCCAAAGCGTGTCCGTGCGGTATTTTCCCGGTGGTAAACGGAGCCCTGACGCGATGGTTTTGATCAAAGTATCGCCCCTGAACGCCCCAAAACTAACGTTGGAGGTATCCAGCAGGACAAACGAATTCAGCGTGTCGGCATCAACCGGCGGAATCTCCGGAATTACAGGGATTTTCGAGAGCGAAAAAACCCTGGATGTGCCGGTTGAAGCTGGGGCGTTTCTGGGCAACCTGAGCGTTCGGGTGGTGCCCGAAACCGGCCCCGCCTTTTTCGGCAAGGTGAACGCCCCTGTCTGCCCCAGCAACAACTGGGGAACCAACAGAAGAAGTAGGGCAAGTCTCTTCATGTTAGTTCGCGTTGAAAGTATCCACCGTTCCATTGGTACCCGTTGCTTTAAAAGTACCTGCGGCCAAATGAGCCGCCGAGGTGCCGACTACCAGGGTGACTAGTCCCGTGCGCAATGCATTTACGTCATCCCGAAACTGGTACATGGGTGCCAGATTCAGAATGCCGTCGTTGGCTGATGACCCACCGGTCGGCACCATGATGGTAATGGGCACATTTAGCGAAGCGTAAAAATCCGCGTATCGGGCTGGATTATGGGGTCTTATGTCCAGCTCCGGCACCGCCGACGCCCGTTTGCGGAAACCTCCCGCGCCGTACGTTCCAGCGGTCCACTGGACGTTGCGATTGCGCTGCACCCAGTTAAATTCGTATCCTACCGAGTTGGTGGCCGGTTCGCGCAGCACCGAAACCAGATCGCCCGTCACGAGGGTAACCGGAGCATCCAGAAAAATACTGGTGGAGGCTGCGCTGGTGTGGGTCACCTGCCTAAGTTGGCCCGCCAACTTGAAATACACCCAGTCACCCGCAAAAACCTTTGTTGTGGCCGCCAGCACCACCGTGGCGCTGTTGCTGACCGCGCCGTTTACGGTGGTCTGCGTAGCGAGCCTAACGCCCAATTCCGGAAGAGCGCCGGGGCTGGACACCTGCCGCCAGTTGGTCCCTCCGTCGGTTTGCGGGTCGGCGGTGTTGCTCGCCACCAGCGAAATGTACCAACTTGAATACGCCAGATCCAGCGACTGTTTCAAACCAGAATTGGCCTGAATGGAGCCGGTGCCGGTTTCCTCAAAATTCACCGCAGGGCACGAAAGCCAGATAGCCCCGATGCGTTCGGGATTCCGGCGCGTGTAATTCAGCGCCCAGCCGCCCCCCATGCTGGTCCCCAGAAGGTATTCCTTGCCCAGATTCCGGACGTTTGCCTGCAACTTTTCAAATACTTCCGACGCCTTGCCGACGGCCTCCGGATTTCCCCAGTTCTCGGTTTCGGCCAGCGTATTCGTGGACATACCACCTGTCGTGGCGATTAGTGCGTAACCAGCAAGCAGAATCTGACGGGCAGTTTCGCCCGCGTCTAACACGGAGGTCGAAAGAATTGTGTTGTAAAAGCCTCCTTTGTGGTGGAAATATTGCACCACGCGCTGAGCCGTGGTAAGGCTGGAACGCTCCGGAAGAATAATCATGGATTCGTGGTCAGGGTCGAGCGTCGAGCTGTTCCCGATGGCGCCCACGGCATTCACGACCATCGTCCGCGTCAATAGCTGGCCAGTGGGGTCGCCATCCCACCCCGCCTGATTGTGCAGAAAACCGACGATTCGGGAAGAGGTGGTATTCGTCTTGAAATAAGCGTACCACTGCCGGTTTTTCGTGAGCCTTGCCCACTCGAAAACCGGCACTCTGAGCGGGTTGGACGTGCTGGTTAAACTGGTGGGTGTACCCAGTACCTGGACGCTGGAGGTTACGCCCCCGTTCGCCGTGGCGATGGAAACCGAGATGTTGACAGTACCCGAGAGCGCGCCGGTCACAGTTGCACCACTCGGCTGCGTCACAACCAGATTGCTGCCCGACTTGGCCAGCGTGATCATGTACCCGTTCGCTGCTTCACCCACACCCACGGTGATGGCAGGGCTGCCCGACTCGGTCATGTCAAAACTGATCCGCCAGTCGGTGCGCGTCGTGCTGCGCGCCGTAATTTCCTGCGGCAATTTCAGATAACCGTCCGCATTCGAGCCACCAGTACCAGACACCAGGCCCGTGCCGGATGCGTGAACGGTTAACTGCGGACTGGAGAGCGACCCGCCGATGTTGTCGAATTTGTTGGCTGTCCGGAAAGCGGGAATTAGGATGCCGAAACTTTTTTGCAGAACGGCCAAATTCGTGCTTCCACCACCGCCCACAGAAGGTATATCACCTGGCCCTAATAAGGAGACTCCGCCAATTGTTTTGAGGGTGGTTCCGGAAATCAGTTGATCTTGTTTGGTCGCTACCGTATTGGCCAGAGAGGTCAGCCCATCCCCTAAAACCTTGCCCTGGCGGGCATCGAGCGCCTTGTTAGCGTTGGTCGTGGTCAGGTTGTTGGCCAAATCCGCGATGAAGCTTTGCTTCGACCGAAGCGGGCTCATGTAGGTGTTCGGACTTGTTCCCGTTTCAGCTTCAGATTGGGTGGCAAAAGTCCCGCCCCCGCTTGGTGCCGACCCGCTTGCAATCGCTGTTACACGACCCCGATCATCCACCGTAACACTCGCCAGCGTGTAGCTGCCGGGGGTTACTGTTGTCGGGGCCAGCACAAATACCGTATCCCCGGATTCGTTCACTTCGACCCGGAAATACCGATTATCGTAGGGTAAATCGGCACCCGTGCTATTGGCTACGGTCCGTTTCAGGCGGGCCATGTCGGGAATTGTATTGTTGCTGTCGGCGTCGGAGGTTGATAGATTCGATGCGTAGATCGACCCCATATTCAGAGCAGTGCGAACATCGACCGAAGAGCGGTTGGTTGAAAAATCCAGACCCGCAAACGTCCGTGTAGTCGGCACAATTCCGGTTAATCCCGCCCCATTTCCGTTGGGTGCCAAAACGGTTGAACCGATCACCAATCCAAGTGCCGTGCGAAGTTCTAACGCCGTCCGGTTGATCGTCAGATCAAGCCCTGCAAGGGTGCGCGTGTTGGGGGTAATCAGGTTTTTTTCGGCCTGGCTTACGGTGGCGTAGGTGCTGTTCCACTGGATAGCCGCCGGGTTTAGGCTGGTCAAAGATGCCCCGCTGCCGTTGGATAGCAGGAACGGAATACCCGCCACCGTCGGCACCAGCGTAAAGGTGTGCTGGGCGGTCCAGCCGACCGAGCTGCCTTTTAGCGGCACATTCGTACTGAGCCGGGGGTCGGGAATGGTCCCGCTGCCCAGGTTATCGGCATTCAGATTGGTTAACTGCGACCCGCTGCCCGATGGTTGAAGGTAATCCGTGCCGGCTGTCAGGGTGTTTTGTTTGCCCGCCAGGGCGCTGGTGACGCTGGCCATGTACGCATTGAACGTAGAGAGCCGGGTACGGGCGTTGAGCGAATCTTGAAGCGCACCTGCAAACAGGGGAGGAAAATAGCCCGGACGGTCGATGATCTCGCTCCAGATGGCAGGCCCGCCCCCTCCACCACCCCCACCAATCAAGGCAAAGGATAGGCCGGTGCGGGGCTTGGCCCGCAGGGTTCCCGACCGCAGAAACAGCCGGTATTTGCCGGTAGACGAGGCCCGGGAAGAGTCCCCGCTGATTTCGCTGGATGAGCCGGGTAGCACCAACCCTGGGCGGGGGCGCGTCTGGGCGTCCACAAAACCGGCGTACAGAAGCAGAACCAAAAGCAGCTTATACTTCATCATCGTAGTAGGTTGAAAAGACTTTGAGGTTGATTTTGGCCGTGCCTGACAGGCGCATAATATGCGTGGTACGGATCACCCGGCGGGCTTCCATTGGCTGGGGTGGACTGAAGTTGCTCAGCGGTGAGCTGTAGATAGAGGCATCATCACCAATCTCGTTAAAGGCCACAATGGCTTCGGCGTTACGGTCGTACACCGACGGATTGGACTCGTTAACCGCAATGACCTGCCAGACGCCCCCGGTGCAGCCCCGCCACCAGTCTTGGGCAGTGAAGTCAGGAAAGGTGAACTGCCCGGATTCAGGAACATCGTAGGATTGGTCGTGGACCGTGATTGGCTTGGAATAGTGGTCGTACTTTGGCATAGTGGTAGTTGTTAAATCATCTGTTGTTTTCGGGCCCAGTCCAGGGCCGCCAAAGCCTTTTCACTGCCGAGCTTGGCCCGCTTGCGCATGATGCCTGCCGAAGCGTCCAGCGTGTCGCCGATGCTGTCATCGTCGGGCTGAATGATCATCAGATCCAGCCCGCGAAGGCGTCGTCCAGATTCGCTGTACAGGGGCTTGTCCGACTGGCGCACGAGCTGGTTGATCCGGATGGTTTCGTTCATGTTGCCCTGGAATACCTGCGATAAGGCGATGTCGTTCAGGCTGCGGTTGGCGATGCTGAGAATGTTTAAATCCGCGTCCGAGTGCGTTACGTAGCCCGTTCCGCAGTTGATGACGATCACCAGCCACTGACTCGCATCGTCGGGGTGCTCGTGGATGTAGCTGGCCGTCTGGCCCAGGGGGCTGATGTTGCGCAGCCCGCCGTCCACCAGCCCGTTATGCGTTACGCCGTCAATGGTTTTTACACCATCCACCGGCGGCCAGACAATCGGCATGTTCGAGCTGGCCAGAATGTAGCGGACGAAGTTCTCTTTATCGGCAAACTGGCCCGGGTTCAGACTCAGGTAAGCCCCGGTCTGTAGCGAGACCGCCCCGCATTCAAACGGCACGTTGATCAACGTCCTGTCCACTTCCTGCCGCAAAAGGTTCAGAAGGGGCGTGTTATCCGCAATACCCTTGATACCTTTGGCATTGTCAAGGATGCGCTTAATGACCGCTTTACGACCTTTGGGTGTTGCCAGCCTGATCTTTTCCAGCAAGGTGAGCTTGGGCACCAGTTTGGACAGGATCGCGTCGGTATTGGGGGAAATCATACCATCCTCGAAGTTGAGGTAATCGCTGGTGGTGGCCAGTCCCGCGCCCTCGTCCTGCACCCGGTTCCAGAAGTAATCCGCCCGGCCGTGTTTGTTCATGGCCTGGAACACCCCGTTGATGCTGCCGATGCTGACGCCGTTGACGTAGTTAAAGCCAATACCCGCCTGGCGAAGTACCCCGATGGCTGCGTGTTGGAAGTAGCCTTTAAAGCCCCCGCCACTTAAGACCAGTGCGATGTTCTTTTTCATCAGTACACTTCAATATTTACGAGTTTCGGAGTAATCGTTGTGCCGGTGAGTGCGGCCCCGTATTGCAGGGTTACCGCGAACGTTTGATCCGTGGTGGTGTCCACCGTCCAGTCGGCATAGTTCAGTCCGTTACCGGACAGGTTCAGGGGCAGTATGCCGGTATCCTGCACGATATGCGCCTGCACAACCTGCGTAGTGGCCGAGGTATTCATGATCTCGCCCTCCAGCCGGAATGCCTTGTTAGCTCCGATGCTGCCCAGGATCGCCCCGCCCGAAATCACGGTTAAGGTGGAGCCCCCGAATTTGACCCGAATCGTTAGCCCAGGCGTAACCAGCCCCGAGGTAATGGCAAACAGCACCTGAAACTTGAGCCGCTTATTGGTGCTCATCGAGTTGCCCTGAATCATCTGGGAGCAGACCGTGGTTTCGGTGGTCGTGTTGGTCATGCTCGAACCGGTTTGCCAGTCCAGCGCATAGCCGCGCCCGATCTCGCGCCGGGTCTGGGCGTTTATCAGGGCGGGAATCAGCAGGAGGAAAAGAATCAGGGTTTTCATATCAGTTAATGGTTACAGAGCCGCGTACGCCGATTATGGTCCATTCATTGGCTGCCACCTTTTCGACGGCGATCGTGTCAAACTGCCCGCCCGACTGAACGTAACCCGACGTTCCGGTCGTGGTGTTGGTTGAGCCGTGAACAATGGTGCCCGCTTCGGGCTGGGCCAGTCGCCAGCCGCCCGCGCCCAGGCCGCGCACGAAAATCTGATCGCCAACGTTACTGCTCGCGTTGAGTGGCAGGGTGACCGTGACACGGCTGGCGTTGTTGGTGATGTATTTGGTGCCGGAAGCCGCCGTTGCGGCCGTAGCCGTTACCGTGACCGGTGCGGTTGGTGTTGTGGCCGCCTTTACGAAGGCGGTATTTGCAACCTGATTGGTATTCGTACCCGGTGCCGCAGTCGGAGCGGTTGGCGTCCCGGTTAGTGATGGAGAAGCCAGCGGAGCAACGAGGTTTTCTGGCTTGGTTTCGGGCGTGGTGTTACCCGCGTCATTAACCCCGTAGCCAATCGTTACATCGGGGCCGATGCGGCTGTAGCCTTCAAAGTAGCCGCTTTCGACGGTGGTGTTGAAGTTGTCCAGCTGCATGTAAAAAGCCAGCTGGGTATTGTTGGATGTGTAGAAGTTGGTGTTGCGAAAACGGGCTCTGCCGATGCGGGCCGCTACGACTGAGCCGCCCCCGGTTGCACCCCGGCGCAGGGTGATGCCGATAAAGTCAGCCTGCTTGTTGGCG
>NZ_BAAGVR010000002.1:0-33378 GCF_054780775.1 Larkinella ripae | reverse complement strand
TAAATTAATGGACTAAACTGTTTTTACAATTTTGTCCAACCATTTAGGGGGCTAAGACAAGAGACATACTAGGTCCCAATACAGTTAGTCCGTATTTTATTGAAAATGGTTGCACAGCGCTTAAAATAAATTCTCCTGTTTCAGTATACTTAAGACTCAATCGAAAACCGGTTTTAGGAAATCATGCAGGGCGCTTTCTATTGTCCAGTGGCACCTGGTGGCCGCGTACAACGGTCGAATCAATCATGACCCAATGCAGGTCAGGTTCCTGAAGCCTGTCGTAAATGGTTTGCCAGACCCCTGCTATGGCCCACCGGCGAAATCGCCTGTAAACCGAGTTCCAGGGTCCAAAACGGGGAGGCAGATCGCGCCAGGGGACGCCACTGCGGCTGATCCAAAGGATGGCATTTATAAACAACCGGTTATCAGCGGCTGTATGACCAGGATCCCCTGCTTTTCCCGGTAACAAATGAACTATTACTGACCATTGAAAATCGGTAATTTCATTACGTTTCATAAAACCAGGCAATAATCCAGTCCTAAATGTAATCAATTGTCAACACTCTACTTTAATTCTTCGAAACCAAAAAAGCCCAGCATGGGCCGGGCTTGTATCACTGATTTGAACAGACCTACGAATCAGCAAGTGTTTTGGATTGCGTTACTTTGAAAATTTTCAACTCCCTTAAACGTCCGAATGGCAACCAAACAAAATCCCCCGCCTGGATCGTGCCAGGCGCTAGATCTGTTTTCTTTCAATTCGATAATTGGGGCAATGCTATTTAATTCTTCTTATAGTGACTTATTTAAACCTCTTAAGTCATAAAGTTCGCTGTAATCTACAGCGTGAAGGCAGTACAGACCTAAACTGAAGGTGGTCCCAACGACGGACGAAACGTTTTCGTAACTTCAAACAGCCCAAGGGCCCCGACTACCAACCGGGGCCCTTGGATTGCCTTACTAATACCGGAATTAATTCACTTTCAGAATCCGGACGGTTTGGGACTGTACCCCACTACTGGCCCTCAGGAAGAGGATGCCGGGGGGCATGGTTGACACATCAAACCGATATTGTTCACTGGGGCCCGCTCGCTCAGTGCGTCTTTGGCCAATGATACGCCCCGTCATATCGGTTAATGACAGTTGTAGCAAGCTGGTTTCAACTCCTGTTACCTCAACCTCGATGGCCTGCCTCACCGGGTTACCCAATAGGTTGACCTGTAGTCTACCGGTCGGTTCTACGCTTACACTCAGCCGGGCCGCACCCCCGGCGGGGTTGACTACGGGGAACCGCCCAGTAAGGCTTATGGAGGCACCCTGCGGGTCTGTGGCCCTCAGGGTCACCGTGAAGGGACTGCCCACGGTGGTGGAAGGTGTGCCCGAGACAATGCCCGAAACCGGGTCGATGCTGAGCCCAGGGGGCAAGCCACTCGCTGAAAAGGTGAGCACATCGCCGTCGGGGTCGGTAACAGCGGGGGCCACTGAAATACTGAAGGGCACCGATACCGTAGCTGATTGGGGAATGGTGCCTTGGGCTCCGGTCAGCACTGGTGCCCGATTGGCAACGGGCGGAGTAGTGGGGTTAACTACGGTGAACAGCCCGGTGACCCTGGTGGAGTTACCATACGGGTCTGTGGCCCTCAGAATCACCGTGAAGGGACTGCCCACGGTGGTGGAAGGTGTGCCCGAGACAATGCCCGAAACCGGGTCGATGCTGAGTCCAGGGGGCAAGCCCTCTGCTGAGAAGGTGAGCACATCGCCGTCGGGGTCGGTGACGGCGGAGGCCACAGAAACGCTGAAGGGCACCGATACCGTAGCTGATTGAGGAACGGTAACCTGGGTGCCAGTCACTACCGGTGACCGATTGGAGCCGCAGTTAATCAGCACCGAGACGACGTTAGAGATGGTGTTCGCAGTCGCCAGGTCAACCCAACCATCCCCGTTGAAGTCGCCCTTCACTATCGAACGGGGACTGCCAGTGACGGGAAAGTATTTAGGTGCCCTAAAGCCCCCATAGGCATTAGCCATCAGCACCGAGATGTGGCCCGAGGTCGCTCCGGCCAGGTCAGGCCGGCCATCGCCATTGAAGTCGCCTATCACAATCTCTTCGAAGCTACCGAGGTAATAAAGAGTAGCTTCCCCGAATCCGCCACTGCCATTCCCCAGCAGCACCGAGATGGTACCTGAACTTGGGTTCGCGGTGACCAGATCAAGTCGGCCATCGCCATTTAAATCGCCCACCGCCACCGATTCGGGGATAGCACTAACGAAAATTTTAGTGGCGGCGCCAAAACCCCCACTGCCATCACCTAGCAGCACCGAGATGGTAGCTGAATTTGGGTTTACGACAACCAAATCAGCCCGACCATCGCCGTTGAAGTCACCCACTTTAACCGAATTGGCAGAGCTACCGATAGGAAAGGTAGCAGGTGCCCCAAAACCCCCACTGCCATTTGCCAGCAGCACCGCGACGTATCCATAAGCCATGGTGATAGCCAGATCATCCCGACCGTCGCCGTTGAAGTCGCCCACGGCAACCGAACTGGGACCAATACCGACGGGAAAGTTAGTAGTTTCTCCAAAGCCGCCACTGCCATTCCCCAGCAGCACCGAGACGTCATTTGAACTTATATTCGTTACCACCAGATCATCCCGACCGTCGCCATTGAAGTCGCCCACAGCAACCGAATTGGCAGTAGTACCGACGGGAAAGTTAGTAGCTTCCCCAAATCCGCCACTGCCATTCGCCAGCAGCACCGAGACGTCATTTGAACCCGAGTTTGCTGTCGCCACGTCAGGTAGGCCATCGCTGTTGAAGTCGCCCACGGCAACCGAAAGGGGGTGATAACCAACGGATACGTATGTTTCGCTATTGAAGCACTGCCCCCAACTTACGGTGCTGAGTCCTGTTAAGAGCAAACAAACCAGCCACCAGTGGGGGGCTACACGAACGCGGAATAACTTACTAGACCCAAAGGAATAGTGTCGGCCAAAGGGTCGAAACGGTAGAGAAGGAATCATAGATGGGATAGGAGTTTAAGATAATTATTTCAGACTCACATGCATAGTAAACACAAAAGAGCAACCCAATCAGACCTGATCAATCGGTAGAACAATGGTGATTCTTCCGCGCTTAGCTAAATCGACCTTATAACAAATAAGGTCAAAACAACGTACTGTAATAGCGGCCAGCACAGGTGTGCGTCTTCTCCGGAAAGCTGGATCCGGATTCCATGGTGAAAGTAATTAACTAGGTAAAACTACTGTTGAACCCCCCTTCAAACTGCAGGTGCCGGGGGAACGCCCATCCGACCCAACGAGCGAGGGAACCACCCGCTCGGCTCAGACCATTCCAAGTAGCTGTAAAGGCTGACTGTTTCAGATAAAATACGCACGACTAGTTGTTAGCCCTCCGAATTTAATCCTCACCGGCACAAGGAAAAACGCGGGAAGACCCCGCGTTTCCCATTTGTCAATATTCAAAAACTGCGGTGCTCGTTACACCCATCCTGCCCGGCCCAACTGACTCAAATACATCAAATTTTTTCGCCCTGTGTGAGTTGATTAGCTCAGGATAACGCCAGAAATCATCGACAACGATATACTGACCCTCTTTCATACGCGGCTCAACATAGCGAAAGCATTTAATGCGCTCTTTAAATGACTTATCCAGTCCGTCAATAAGGATCACATCGAACTCGCCTTTGTCAACCGCGTGCATGTAGTCACTACTCTCAAAGTTGTCGGGATTGTGAAAGTCAAAAGGGTTGTTGAGGATTTCTACGTTAGTCATTCAATTCTTTTCCAACTTCTCTTTTCCGAACTGGATCCATTTCGTGTCGTTCTCGGTCGCCAGAATTGACTTTGCTTTTTTGGCAAAACGAATGGTGGAGCCGCCACTGCCATACTCGAAAATCCGTTTGTTGGGAATGATTTTGTCAACGTAGTCGATAGCACGGTACGACCACCATGGCAATTCAAGATCAATCGGAAATTTCTTGCTCAACACATTGTGCTTAACGTAGGGCGGCAACAGGTCCGGATTGGACGCAAGGTGAGTAACCAGCTTGAAAAGCCGGGCCGAGTTGGATAAACGCATAGTTTTGAATTGTGGGATAGAGTATAGAACGAAATCAATACAATATAGAAATAAAAAGATTTCTACAAATTAAAATCTCACCCTAACTATCTATTAAACAACCTCATGCGCCTTAACCGAGTACAAATGTATTTTAGCTAGTAGTTGGCCATTTTTACAGGAATCATTTTTGAAGTGAACTCTATTTTGAAAATGTCCCCAAATCGACAAAATGTGTCCTTCATTCGACAGTATGTTTCGAGAAATAGGCTGATTTTGTCCGGTTCTGTTTTTGGGACTTAAAATTCACTATTACAATCACTACAATCTCTTATCCATGACTACCGAAGAAAATGCGTCACAAAACCCGTTGGACGGGCCATTTCAGGAAATTCAGAAATACGTAGAAAAGCTAACCGCTGAAAATTCTCAGCTACGAGACGAACTGACCGGACTTAAAATTCGGGAAGCGATCTTTGAAGCGATGAAAGACTATAGACAGCGAATTGACCAAAAAACGGGTGACTCAGGAGAAGGTCGAGGTTACCAAGAAGTAATTTCAGAGCTTCAACGACAGTTTCCTGAACAGAGGTATGAAGATCTGGATCGAATATTCTTCGATGTAATAAAGGATTACAAAGTAATGGTCAACAGCGACTTGAAAAGAGAGTATAGGGACGTAGTATTTGACAGGCCCAGCAGCGTAGACTATAAGGGTTATTAAATTTCACTATCCCATAGGATTTGAAAGGCTGGGCAACTCATCTGCTCAGCCCTTTTTATTACCACTTTTTTCGGACACCCACTTAATCAATAGGCTTCTCCACCTCCACGAATCCCAGCCGGAGCAGCGTCTTTTCGGGCTCGGTCAACTTTGGTCCAACCGGATGATGCCGCTCTACGTAATTCCTCACACTCTTGATCGCCGTCAGCACACTTCCCTCAAATGCGTTGATATCGGTGGTCAGCGGCTTATCAATCACCTCGCCCTCCACGTACGCAAAGATCATTGCCTGACGATCGTCGAGCGTGACGGCCACCTCGCAGGCGACGCCGTTGTGAATAATGGGTAATTTATACGATTTCATTTTTCAAGCGGAAACACTTCATTGATCTGCCGGATCTGCTCATCCAGTTCGGCCTGGGTAATTGATGGACGGGTTTTGATTTGCTCGTAAAGCAAAGGTAGATATCCATTGGATTGCAGAAAAACAGAACCCGGCCTGTGTTGCCGGGGCTGTAACAATGCTAGTAGGTCAATATAACTCAACTATTTGGGTAGCACGTAATATGCCATATCACAATAAAGTGAGTGGACGGACAATGGGTTACAATTTCAAATCCCGCAGCTGGTCCGGGGATTTTGAAAAACGTCGGTTTAAAGCAATGCAGGTTAAGAGGGCCTAAAGCAGCGTGAATAGATTCCAGCTAATCAGGACAAAATTTAATAAGATGAACGCCTGACCGACACCGCGAGATACAGCGGTCAACGGTCGTTGTGAAGAGGCTAGTAAAAAATCGAAAGGCCACCAAATGTGATGCTTAGCAAGGTCAGCAATCCGGCATTTCTTAGGAAAGAAGGGAAGTAGTTCAGGTACTGTTGTTTTGCCTGAAGGAAGGGAAGGCCCTGGGTTGATACCGCCATTCATAGTAGTGCATTCGCAGTGATGGCGATACAAAGTAAAATACCGAACTGGAAGCCTGCTTTCATACTGTTTCTGATGATAGTGAAGTTACCCTAACATTCACACAATTCAAAGTACCTCCCAATGACAATGATGACCCGGCGGGCTATTGGGATTTTCTCACCCGTCGATAACAAGACAAACCTACCCTGCTTTTGAGTCTTACGAATTTGATCAACATACATCGGATTGACCAGATGCGACTTGTGCACCCGCCAGAAGCCCGGCAGTCGCTGGCTCACTTTCAGTAGCGTAACGGCAATCAGATACTCCTGGCCGGTTAGTATATAAACCCGGCTGTAGCTGCCCTCGCTCTGGACCCGGATGATCTGATTGATCGGCATCCAATCTATGTGAATACCCGAAAGCTACTTCACTGACTCGATTAAACCTGGTGGTTATCGTTCTTTGAAGAAAATAGGTCCTGTATTTGCCAGCGCTCAACCGGTAGTGATTAGAGACGGTTGGCACCGTGTCACTCCCCACTCTCGTCGATCATCTCAATAATGATGTTGCCCGAAGCCTCATCCCGACGAATGAGCCGGGTGCCCCTCTCTGTCATATCAACAACGGGCTTATCACGCCATAAGTGAGCTTGCCGATTGGTCAGCCAGAACTTCAGCGCAGTTACATCGGGTGGATAATACTTGATTATTTCCCGGGTTACCACCGCCTGTTTATGATCTCCTGATGATACCACAATGAATTTGGTTTGCGGATGATTAAAACCCATTGCCTTTTTAAAGAGCGCATGGGCAATCTGCGCATCAGCCCACATCTTACCCCGTTTAACGGCATCGGAAAAAGCAGCATACCGGCGTCGCCATTCGTAGAGGGTTGAAACATCAACCTCAAAAAAAGCGGCCAACTCGTTGTCAGTAGCCCCCATCAGACAGTAATGATAGGCGTGATGAGCATACGCTTGCTGATACTTTGACGGCCGGCCGCCTTTGTGGCCTTGAGCAAAGGTATTTCCGGCGGGAGCGGGCATAGGCTGGTTAGGTCTTGATGTGATAAAAATCGTTCGCCTGCTGGATTCGCTCCTGTCCCTGTTTAATGATCGCCGCGTTCTGCTTCCGAAGTTGGCGCCGTTCGGGGGGATCCTGCTCGTGGCTAAAGGGCAGCAATTGCAGGTGTTTGACCAGGCTTTCATACTCGGAAAGCGGCAGATACAGACAAGGATCTTCGATCACATAACGTTTTCGAGTGCCGCCAAACGATAAGCCAGTCGTGAGCGGGTTCAAGGCAGCACTGGCTGATGATCAGCAGATGGGTCGCTATCATTTGGCCCCGGCCGGCAAGCGCTTAAAAGCGTGTTCATACAGTCGTTTTTACGGTGGTTCGTCTTTGTTCGCCTGGCGCGTTGACCAATACCTATTCAAGAACGTAAAAATGTCACCAAACTGGAAATAAATGTCAACGAAGGGGCGGGTTATTTCGCATTTAGGTGCCCTGGCTGTTGACCGGTAAGCAGACGAATGCTCGTTCGCGTTGACGGAGTCAAAAACCTCAACGTGACCACTAAGTTTGTCTGTTTATTGCCCGCCCTATTTCGCGCGCGCGTATGGACTGGGAAAACTCTTCATTTCGCTAGAAATCCCCCTTTTTATAACTGATTTTATGCCGTTAAACAGATCATTTGTCTGATAAAGAAGCTGGCTCTTTATAGAGCTTTTGATAGAGTGAAACCTTAATCTCTTCCATGCCTGCCGCGGGGGTGTAGTGGGCTTCTCCGGGAATATGAATCAGGATATAGTCATCAAACCACTTTATGCCGATCCGGTGCAAAAACTTGTCACCCACGAACTGAAACTCAAAACCGATGGTTGTGCTGATCTCCATATACGTCAATTTGGGCAGCTCACTGATCTTTTCCAAAATCTCCCGGTTAGAGGGGGTAAGGTCTTGGGGATAATAGAAAGTAGGATCACCACGTCGGGTTGTTTTCCAGCCGCGGGGTTTTTGCGGAAATGAAAAACCTAAGATGCCCCCGGCCGCATACCCCGGCTGGAGCAGAATGGGTTGATCATCGGCGCCAATCTCCCGGGCCAGTTTTTGACACTCCTGGTTGATTTGCTGAATCCGGTGTTGGTAAGCCCAGAGCGTGTTGAACAACGCCGAGCCTATACGGACAATGTATCTCACGATATGCTGTGTTAAGGGTTGAAAGATTGAACGGACCGGTGACCTCACCATTTCTCCACCTTTTAAGCCGACGAAATGCTAGGTGATGTCATCATTTATTATCATTTTACCTAACGAATTCCGATGTGATGTCAAGTTTTGTCAAGTTGCTGGATTCTGCTTACCTCAGCAAATGCGGTTCTGATGTTAAGTTTTGTTAAGTTTTTGATCGCGGAGAAATGAAGGTGATGTTAGGTTTTGTTAGGTTTTTGAAGGATGAGCACGCAGCCAGAACAACCGGGTAAGCTAAGCGTTTCTTAACATTTCCACCAGTTGTAACGCCATCTGACCTGAGGTTTTCTCAGGTTTTTGAATGAGAGAAAGACCGTCATTTCGGTTCTGATGTCAACTTTTGTCAACATTCTGGCCCCTGTGAGCTCATCATTTCTCATCATTTTCTTACCCAGCACTTTGCTTTAGGCTTCCTGAAAATCAATCTGATGTCAGGTTTTGTCAGGTTCTTGCGATGCTGACCTCCCCGGTGAGCTCAACCATTCTTACCCTTCTGGCCGGCGAAAAACCCAATCTAACCTGAGGTTTTCTTAGGTTTCTTGCCGGGAAGACTCTCCTAAAATACCCCAGTGATGTTAACATTTGTTAGCATTTTCATCCCATAGGATTCATTACGACCGGGGGTTTTCTCCAGGTTTTCCGATAACCCTCCTCCCCGCTTGACCTTTACCTCAATCCTTTTTTTATGGACTGACAAAACTCAATGTGATGTAAACAAATGTAAACTTTTTACGCAGTTCTGATCAGAATCCGATCGTTTTTACCCCATTTGTGTACCGGTATGGTCGTGCTATTGATCCTATAAAGCGCATCATACCTGGCCGGATCAATCGATTCCATTCCTTCAATGGGAGTGTAAAAGGCATTCTGCGGAATGTGAACCAGAATATAGTTGGGGTACCAACTGAAACCCACGAACGGTTGCAACCGCATCAGACTACCGGGGGGGTTAGGCAGATACCCGATCACCTCACCCAGTTCGATTCGATCGACGCAAGGTCCCTTTTGCAGCTGCCGCCGCTCGGAGTAAGTTCTCAGCAGGTCCTTCGGATAGTATAGGCTTACACTGCCTTCTTGATGAACGAGCTTCCAATCCCCGGGCCGTTTGGCAAAGTGCAGGCCTTCGAGCATGCCGGCCGCATACCCCGTGCCCAGCAGCAAATAGCCTGGATCGGCGCCCATTTCTACCGCTACTTTTCGGGCTTCGACGTGAGCCGCCTGAATGCGCCGTTGCAGGCCCCCCAGCTTTCTAAACAGCGGGCTGGATTTGGAGATCAGGTGATACATGGATCGGATGGTTAACGGTTGTTTCTTCGTTTTCGGTGAGCTCATGGCCGCTGATCGATGGCTCCCTTTCTTCACTCTCATCCCACGCTGGCAGCAGGGCAACTTGGGGCGTCAGACCGGGTCCGACCAGCCACTGCCGGCGTTTGCGGTATTTTTCCACCTTAGCTTCCAGTTGGCGGGGACACAGCCACACGGTGGTGGGCACAAAAATATTCTGGCCCAGCAGTCGGTAGGCGACCTTGCCGGCCAGCGAAGTCGCTACGACTTCCATGCGTTGGGGAGTATAGCCCCAGCCACTGGAGCCTACCCGGTCGGTCACTCGTTTTGATTTGTCCATCGTAGTAATTTGTTGGGGTAAGCCCGGCTTAACGGCCAACTGGGAGTTGAATAATTCAGGTTGGGTAACGCCCGATGGAAGCCCGCAGGCGGGTATTCTGCCGGTCTGGCTTATACGTCGCCATTGGGATCAGATTGTACTAGTCGTTGAGACTATTGACCCACGTTAAAACGGCTGGTCATCATCCGCTTCTTCGGCTCCGGATTCCGGCCGATCTGCCGAACTAGTTCGGGGGGCATTGGCCTTAAAATAATGGGTCACGATCAGCAACACCTTGTCCAGAAAACCGTGGCGTTCGGCCACATCCAGATACGTCTCCGAAGTGCCGCGTTTGTAGGCTTTCACGTTGATGTTATAGCCGTACAGCAGCTTGTGATAGATCTGCGGGTACACCTGATCCTGATGCAGCCGGTTGACATGACAGTATTCATTGACCAGCTCGCGGATGCGGCTGCGCACAGTCTGCTGGGGCGGTGACATCGTTGATGGAAGGCCCATCAACTGCACGGCACTTTGCTGGTGAATCGCGACCAGTTGACCCAGTTGGCTCTGTAAGGCGTTGAGTTTTTGTTCGTGTTCCACAAGCAATTGTGCCGCCTGCAGGATCACCTGTGCCGGTGTCAGACCGGAAATGGGAACTGGTACAATTGGCCGTTGAAGGGTGACCTCTTTAGGCTTGGCTGGTTTAGGGGTCGGGAAAAGCTCCAGGCTACGGCCGTGGGTATCTTTCAGGCCTTCCAGATTCATGGCTACCTCATTCAAGGCATCGCCAAAATCCGTCGCGATGCCTTCTTTTTGCAGGCATTCGGCCAGGGTGGCCAGTTGCTGCCGGTAGTGGCCAGTTGGGTCTTTTTCATAGGTGGCCAGTTGCTGGGCGGTTTTCAGCGTCAGCAGGTAGTCAATCCGGCCCCGAAAGAGCTTTTTAAGCCGGTAGTGACGGTCGGCCACCAGGGCCAGTTTGCTAACGCGGTGATTGAACCAGTCGGGAAAGTACCGGTCCACGCGGTGTCCAAAGGATTGGTACAATCCACGGGCGGAGATCAGCGCCTGTTGGCCGCTAACCAGCACGTAATCGGGCCACATCATCTTTTGATCGTTCTGATTCCTTGTCGAAGTTTCCATGAGCTTCAGGCAGATAAAGTCTTAAAATGCGTTGTCTTTTTCCGAAAGGGGGTTATACCAGTTAGTTTGATCAGCCTGGAGTTTGAGCTGGTGGTGGTAATCCACCAGTTGATTGGTGGCCGCATCGACGAACAGGTAAGCGGTCCCCACCCGCCCGTTGCGGTTCTTGCACACAATCATATCCAGGGCATAATCCAGGGTCGCATCTTCACCCAGCTCTTCGGCTTTTTGCAGTTTGTAGTAGTCATCCCGGTAGAGCAGGATAATCACACTGGCATCCTGCTCCAGCTGGCCCGTCGAGCGCAGGCCCGAGATCTGCGGCCGTTTATCCTCCTTCTTCTCGTTGTCCCGGTTGAGCTGCGCTAGTTCGATCAAGGGTATTTTCAGCCTTCGCTGGAGCTTTTTGAGTTTCCTGCTGACCTGGCTGGCCACCTCGTATTCCCCGCGCAGCGTCCGGTCTTCAATCAGCTGGACGTAATCGATCACCGCCAGCTCAATTTTATAGCGCCGGTGCCAGTCGATTAACAGGTTCCGGATGTCTTCAATAT
The DNA here is from genome assembly GCF_054780775.1 of Larkinella ripae. Classification (NCBI taxonomy): domain Bacteria; kingdom Pseudomonadati; phylum Bacteroidota; class Cytophagia; order Cytophagales; family Spirosomataceae; genus Larkinella; species Larkinella ripae. The sequence goes on along the minus strand of NZ_BAAGVR010000002.1, from coordinate 22,125 downwards.
CGCGGGGCTCGTCATCGTAAAAGTAAATGGGGAGCTGCTCCATTTCACCGGCCAGTTCATGGATCCGGCTGAACTGCTGCGGGGTAATTTTGCCCGTATTCATAGCCTCGTAGGGAATCAGCAGCGCTTCGGCAAAGGCCCGAATGATCAGTTCGGCGGCATCGACTTCCAGGCTGATGTAGCCCACCGGTTTGCCGGAACGGGCAGCGGCCATAGCGGCATAGACGCCCACGATGGTTTTTCCCATCCCCGGCCGACCCGCAATCAGGATCACCCCGTTTTGCCAACCTCCGAAGTGGTTGTTAAGCTTTTTAAGGCCCGTATCGACGCCGGAAATACCCTGGGGCTTGTTCATGGCGCTTTCAATCCGTTGCAGGGCCTGGGCAACGAACTGTTTGGTGGTCTTTTCCCGGCTGATGCTCATGCCGGAGCTAATCAGATCCGCCAAAAGATTGACCTGGGCTGTTAGGGTGTCGACGGATTCACCACCGGCATAAGCCGTGGTTTGAATCGACTGGGCTCCCAGAATAGCCTGGCGGCGAATCCACAATTCCCTTAGATGCAGACAATCCCGTTCACTTTCCATGATCTGCCCTTCCCGATCGAGACCGTCCAGGTCTATCGTCGTTTCGGCCAGTCTCTTGATCTGGCCCGATTGCTTGAGGGCTTTCAGGACGGTGGCCATCCGAATGGGCTGGCCATTGAGAAAAAGGGCATGAATTGTCCGGGCAATTAGTTGATAGCCTTCGTGGGTAAATACCTCACCCTGATTTAAGATCGACCAGCAATCATTGAGCAGCCTGGGGTAAGCGAATAGAGAGGCCACCACGGCCCGTTCGGTAACCTCGTCTCTGGGCAGGACATCCAGTGATTTTTTCATGTGTTCCGCAGTTGTTTCCATTCGATGAGTAAAAGTTCTTCCTCCATTGCTTCGCGTTCCGGCTCAGAAAGGGACTGGTGCGGCCGAATGCGCGGTTTGAAGGGCAGGTGAGTCGTCGTTTTCAGCCGACTCTGGGGCTTGTGTACATACAGGCTCGCCAGAAACGTCCAGGTCAACGAGGCGCTCAGGTTGGGGGGAATGGGCACCGTGTGCCGAAAGGCCCCATTGGGGAGTTGGGATACGTGCTTTTTCACCGGATTTCCAATTTGGATCGCTTGGATTCAGAAGCAGCCGGACTCGTCCTGGAGTGACTGGATTTGATTTGCGTAATGATCTGATTAAAGCGTTCGTTGAACGTGGGCATGTCGCGAAACTGATAGAACGGGGCCAGCTTCTGGGATTCAGAAAGGAGCCTTTTTAGCCCATCGATGCATTCGGCATCGGTGGGCGGCCGGTTTTGACGCACCTTGACCGACTGTCGAAGCTTTTCACCCAGTTTTTTAGCGTGGGTGCCATCTTTCACATCCCAGTAGTATTCCGGATACAGGTGTTCGATGGTCAGCCGGATCTGATGCGTGAGCTTGTAGGCTTTTTCTTCTTTGTCTGAATCCGAGTCGCTACTCGTTTTTGTTGTTGAAAAAGAAGAGCCCGCCGCGTCAGCGGCAGAAGAATTTATCTTCTCTTTATCTAGTCTATTGTTGGTAGCAGGAACCGTAGCAGCAACCGTGTCAGGAACCGTATCAGGAACCGTGTCAGAAACCCTATCAAATTTTGATACAGTTGATGGGTGAACCGTATCAGCATCCGTATCAGATTTTGACACAGTTACATCAACTGGATCAGCAGCCGTGTCATTTTTTGACCCGGTTACTTGAACCGTATCAGGAACCGTATCATTTTTTGATACGGTTGATCGAATTGTATCAGCAACCGTATCATTTTTTGATCCGGTTACTTTTCCCGTGGCGGCCGGTTTGCCTGACTCAACTGGATCAGAATTTGACACGGTTGACGGAAACCAGATTTTAGTTTGTCCATCAATGCCTTTGGATCCCTTGTCGGGAGACCGGAAATCAATCAGACCCAGTTGCTTGAGCCGGTTCTTCGATTCGCGTACCGTGTTGACCGACATGCCCAGCGCCAGGCTGAGATGCCTATCCGAATGCCCGAAAGGTTGTTTCCACCGAAGCGCATTGCAGGTATGTAGTAAATAGAAGTACAACTTTGCGTCGCTTGGGGCGATAACACGCTCGATCTCGCATTGCCAGAAACGGTTGATGTAATCGATGTAGCTCATCAGGGCTAAAAGTGGAGGTGAATGAGGGCGGCCATTGAACCGGAAGCGCGGTTAAAAGGTGAGCCTAAAACTGGGTCGTGTAGTGCCGATCGATAGAACCGTAGGGCTGATCCTTTTGTGGAACCCGGTAGGGCCGCTCACAATCGGCGAAGTAGGAATAAAAACAAGTCGGCGACAGACGGATGTTGTCGACCAGGTTGATGCCGAATAGGTCCCGCAGGGTTTCGTACTGGCTTTGCACTTCATCGATCTGCTCTTCGGCAAAGGGCTGCTCGTTGGTCGACCAGGTGGCCGTGCACAGAATCACATCGGTAACGCCTAGCCCCCTGGCGCGTTTGACCACCGAACCCAGCGCAATGATATGGTTATAACCCCGCTGCTGCATCAATCGTTGAACCTCGACCACCTTGAAGTTCTTTAGATAGGCGACGTATACATAATAGCGGTTGGTCGGCGGGTAGCCTTTTCGGGCGGCCATAAAGATGAGGGAAGCCTCGAAGGCTGAGCGGCAAAAGCCGTCGGTAATGGTCAGGGGATGAAGTAGGGACCCGCCCTGAAAAGAAGCTGGTTGAGACGTTGCCGCTGCTTTACGGACGGGCTCAAACGGCATTGGGGATGGCATGCGAAAAGAGATTGCAGAGTTCATCGTAGTGATTATTTAAAATTGAAAAGGTTGGTACTGAAAAGAATGCTCTTGAAAGCTGGCGATCGGGCAGGATCAGTCGACGAAGCCCTCCACCCGGTGGGTGAGTTGCCAGATTTTATCAATGACCGTCAGCGGAACGCCGATGTCGACCGTGCGACCATAGCGATCCGGCTCCGAGTGCAGGGCTAAATGCGCGGTTTGCAGCCGCTTATTTTTCGTCAGACGCATGATCAGGGGAGCGAAGCCGTCGTTGGTTTCCACGCACACCACCCTATTGTGAATAGTGGGCCACTGGGTGGGCGGGATCAGGCGGGCCTGCACGCGGTCGCCGGGTTTCAAAGTGGGCTTCATATCCGGGCTCTTGACGGTAAACCGGGCAACTTCCGGGTCGTCAGAATCCGGCGCCGGGGCTTTTAGTTGGGGTGTCATGGTGAACGGGTTTAAAGGTTGTGAGAATGAGATTGACGCTTAGCGGTGGTCGCGCGTTGGCTGGTGACAGTTGGCAAATTGGTCTTCAGCGGCCTTTTCCACGTCGGCCGGCGTAACCTTGCGATTGGTCAGCAACCACTGCATGACCTCGGCTTTGTTGAACAGCAATCGTTTTCCAATCTTGGTCACGCCGGGAATTTCGCCTTTGGCTACCTTTTGACGGGCCGTTGATTCGGGAACGGGAAAGACCGAAAGAAACCACTTGAAGGTTCCGTAGGGGGCAGCCTCCAGATCCGGTTGCCCGGGGGCCTGGTTGCGTTTCAAGGCCCGGTCGACGCAGTCGGTGATCAGGTTTTCCAGGCTGGCCTGATCCAGGGTAATCAGATACGTCTGAGTCATGGCGTCAGACAGTTACAGGCTGCTTGTAGGGATCGTATTTTTCCAACCATTCGCACTCCATCTCCGTCACAGATGATTTACCAATTCGTTTCTGGCGGAACACCTCATCGGAGCAATGATGAATTTGGCAAAACAGCTTACCCGCTTCTCTACGCAGGTAACCACTCGGTATTCGCTTGTAGGCGCGGGTTAACCGCTCACTCAGAATGACTGGTTTTTCTTGCTCAATCATGGCGTATCGTGAATTATTGTGTATAATTGTTAATGATTGTGAGCAAATCTATACAAAAAGTATAGAAAATCAATACTTTTTTGAATAATTATCGCTTCTTTTTTTGTAAAAATTATTAACTAATTGATAATTAAATGATTGTGTCAGCGATTAAAAACATGAATTCCGCAGAGAGAATTGAGTTAGTTCTTAGTGAGCAAAATACAAATGCTCGTAGAATGAGCTTAGAGCTTGGATTTTCAGAATCTTACATCCCTGCAATTGCTGGCGGCAATAAACCTATCTCCAAAAAGATAGCAGAAGCTATACACAAAAAGTATGGATATAGTATAGAATGGCTTCTTTTTGGTATAGGCAGCAAAAAGCCTATCCCGGCTAATAATTTAAGTATGGTAGTAGAGGACGATTACGAATACGTAATTTTACCGTATGCACCCGTGCCCCTTCGGGCCGGAATTATTGAAATGTCCGACCCCGAAGCCAACTATGGCAACCTCTCCAGAATTAAAGTCCGAATCAAAAAGGGAGAAGAAGTAAAGGACAATGTCGTTTTTGAAGTAAACGGAGATAGTATGGAACCTCAATTGGCTAGTGGTTCTCAGGTTCGCTGTAAATGGATTGATCCCGGTAATTGGGAATATTTATCATCAGGCGTTTATGCGGTGAGTTACGCCCACTCTTTCGTAATCAAACGAGTGAAAAACAACGATTTAATTTCAAAAGGATATTTAACACTGCACTCTGACAATGTGCTTACTGGGGGCAGTATTAATGTTCCCGTTGACCAGATTCGGCATATATGGAAAGTAATTAGGATCATAGATAGTCCTGTTTTCTGACACTACCGATTCCAAGGACGATTTCCAAAGTTAGTAACAACGGTTATACTAATGGATAATAACAAGGTTAATCCTATCGCTCCCGTTCATAATAGCGTAGGCCGTATAACACCTCTGGATGTTAGAGCTTTTACTGAAGTATTGTATGTGACCAAGCAAACCCGCGAAGCTTTTATTCGGATGGGACGCATCGCCGTGGAAGATACGTTTTCAGTTCCCTTAGTGGACGACATAATCTATACGGACAAGCATTTGGTGTTTGACTCCGTCGATGCCTCGATGGCCCCCACGCTGATGGTGAACGGACAAGTCTTGGCTGAAGAGTGGGATGTTGATGCCATTGTACCGGGTGTTTATGTGATTGTCTATAATGGTGAGATGATCATCCGCCGATTAAAAGAGAATGCCTTTAATAATTCTCAAACGCTGACCTTGCATTCCGATAACGAAGCCTTTGGTAGTATCACCATCGATAAGGCCGATATTGAACGAGTCTGGAAAGGGATTATGAAATTTGGACGTTTGTAATTAACAGGCCTTACCATGGGATCAAACAACGATTTGCTTCACTTTTCACAGGATGACGTATTTGATTTTAGACTTATACGGCCGGAGGATTGGGTCGAGATTCCTTATATAACTAAAGAAACTCGGGAGGCTTTCATCCGAATGGGCAAAGCGGGGATCGAAGACGTCTTTCCTTACTGGGTTGATCCAGAGGGAAAGCAGGTGATCACCGATAAACACCTCATCTTTGAAATGGCTGTGGACGCAGAAAGCACCCTCTTCGAAAGTCAGACCAAGTTGCTGGTTGAAGAATGGGAGCCTGATTTTATACCAGGCGGTGTATACGTCATTTTAGCGAATGATGAGCTGCTGATCCGAAGAGTCAAGGATTATCAGCAGGTAATAGAGGGAACATTGATGCTTTGTAATGGCCACAGTCAAAATACTGAAATTATTGTAAGAAAAGATGCTGTTGAGAGGATATGGAAGGTATTGGCAAGTTTTGTATGGATAAATTGAAATAGTATTCAAGAAGTGATTTCAGTGAACACTCCCCGCCACTAACTTGTAAAACTAGGTCTTTTACAAGTTAGTGGCGCTCTAATTTAGCCACTTAGAAACTAATTTGCCTGGAAAAGAAAACATTTAATCTGCACTGGAAAGCAGCCCAAACAACATTACTTTACAAAAGTAGGATGCTGGTTACATCTTTGTAAAACGGTCGCACGAACTCATGTGTGAGATCGAAAAAGGAACGTTGATTTATGAGACGTTAAGTGAGACTGTAGGAGAAAGTAAAGGAGAGTTCTTAAGCAGGAGGTTACTGTCTTAAAATGGCGAACTAAATCTAACTATAGTTAATGTGTTCGTAGACAGTTTGTTTCGTGAGTGCAATTTAAAAACAAACGTAACGGTTAGCTGTTGATCAATTTGACTGGCAGGTCTTAAACTCAATGCCCCATGCATACTAAGTTCGTTTCAACTAAACTTTCACTTGCGCTACTAAGTGGTTGTCTACTAGCCTGCAATTCGGCTGATAAATCAACAAATGGGTCAACTAGCCAGTCAGATACGATAATCAACACTGAGACGGTTATGGAACATCCCAATCCACCACCACCAGCTCTGCTTAGTTCTCAAAAAGGGCCTCATGATTCGCAAGTCGATTTGCTCAAAGCACAGGTAAACGGAAATATTTTAACAGTTGAACTACAATACAAACCTGGAACTGAAGGTAAAGGAGTCTTGTCAAATTACGACATTGATCAGGTAGTCGTGATCGATGAAGTGACTGCTAAAAAATATAACGTACTCAAAGACCAGTCCGGCAAGTTCATGGCCTCCCCGATACAGACGGATCAGGATAATAAACGGATCAAAATTAGTATTTCTTCTAACGATAAGCCGGTTACGGTTTGGTTTAAGTTCCCTGCGCCACCCGCTGACACCAAAGCTATTTCCGTTACGATTCCAGAAGTTGGCAGCTATAACGATATACCGCTTAGTCGATGAATAATGGATTGGCTAAAAAGTATAGAGCCGGGACTGATCAACTCAGTCCCGGCTCTATACTTTTTGGATTACCTCACCTTAAATCCGTTTGTCCAGTACTGGCTTAAAGGGTTGATTATACTGCCGCTTTCCGGTGGTTTTATATAAGGCATTGGCTACCGCCCCGAACACAGGTGGAAAAGGAGGCTCCCCTAAGCCGGTCGGGTCCAGGTCATTTTCAACAAAATGAACTTCAATTTTCTTCGGAGCCTCGTTATGCCGAATCATGCGGTAGTTGTGAAAGTTGGTTTGCTCAGCCGCACCAGCCTTGTGGGTTAAAGCTCCGTAAAAAGCATTACCGATCCCGTCAATCACTGCCCCCTGAACCATATTGGTAGCCGCATCAGGGTTAACGACAATACCACAGTCCATCGCACTGAACACCCGCTCGACATAGGGCTGTCCATCCCGGGTCACCATATCCACCACATGGGCTGCATAGGAGTTATGACAAAAATAAGCCGCTACCCCCCGGTGATATTTCTCACTACCCGCCTTGTTCCAGCCCGATTTATCCCGTACCAAGGTCAATACACTTGCGTACCGATCCGCGTCATACTCATTATTCTTGCCAATGGGAGACTCTTTGGCCTTTTTTAAGAGCTCCAGACGAAACTCGATAGGGTCTTTACCCATAGCCTCAGCGACTTCATCTAAAAATGATTGCTCAGCTGCCGCGTTAAAGTTGGAGCGCGGGGCGCGGAACGCCCCGATGGTGATGTTGGAGGGAATCTCCCAACCTTCAGCCAGGTAATTATCCACCGCTCCGGCTGGAAACCGATTCGCATGGATGGCATGCTCCGGAATGCCGCCCCCTTTCACATGAAATCCAACCAGGTTTTTGTTCGCATCCAAAGCCGCCCGGTAGGTTGCCGTGTACATCGGGCGATAGATTCCATAGGTCATGTCATCCTCGCGGGTGTAGATCAATTTGATCGGCGCTTTAGCTCGTTTGGAAATCAAGGCGGCTTCGATCAAATAATGCCCATAAGCCCGACGGCCAAAGCCACCGCCCATCCGCGTCATCTGAATCTCAATCTTATCGGCAGGAAGGCCTAGCCGTTTTACCAGTGTAGGCTCGGTCCAACCCGGCGCTTGCAAGGGCCCGACCAATAGTGCTTTTTCATCAGTCACATGGGCAAAGAAATTCATCGGCTCCATGCAGTTATGCGCTAAAAATGGCGCATTATAGGTTCGCTCGATAATTTGAGCTGCATTTTTAAACGCCGTTTCGGGGTCGCCGTCCTTACGTAATTGTTGAGCTGGTTTTTTAGCGTACTCCTGCATTTTTTCCAGTTGGGCCGAGGTACTTTCCAGATCACCGGGTACTGTAACTTCCCGTTTTCCTCCCCTGCCCATCATAGTATCTTTTGTATCGCCAGTAGGCTCCCACACGACCTTTAACTTCTTACGGGCATTCATAACCTCCCAGGTGCTCTTACCCACGACGACCAGCAGATCATTAAACGTCCGGGTATCAAAACCGCCTTGTTCGAAACCGTCTTCGTACAATTTAAGGGCGAATACCTCCTTAATGCCCGGCATTTTAAGGGTTTGGGCCGCATCAAACGATTTAAGTTTCATGCCGAAGGCGGGCGGATGCTGGATCATAGCGATAAGCATGCCTGGAGCCCGGTAGTCCAGGCCAAACAAGGGCTTACCAGTGACGATCTTCTGGCCTTCTACATTCTTTTTCGATTTCCGGACAATGGTAAAATCCTTCGGAGTTTTTAGCTTGGTGCCTTTGGGCACCGCCAGGGTGGCGGCTTTACTGGCCATCTCTCCATACTTCGCCGATTTGCCGCCTGCATGACGCAACACACCGTCTTTGGCCGTCACTTCCCCCGCCGGTACGCCCCAGATTTGGGCGGCTGCTTCGCAGAGCATCTGCCGGGCGGCTGCTCCGGCTTCCCGGAGCGGTTTCCAGTACATGCGGACCGAATTACTACCCCCCGTAAACTGAGGTCCTAACTTCGTGTTATCGTGAGGTCCCATCTCAACCACCACGTTTTTCCAATCGACATCCAATTCTTCAGCGACCATCATGGGTAGGGATGTCATCACGTTCTGACCAAACTCCGGATTGGGGCAGATGAGTTTGACCACATTGTTCGCCGTGATTTGAATGTACCCATTGAGCTGGTTCCATTGGTCAGGAACGTTTAGGGCCTGAAGTTTATCTGCGGCTTTTGCATTGGATAACCAGCTAACACTGAGCATCATGCCACCACCCGCCAACAGCGAAGCCTTTAAGAACGAACGCCGATTATAGGTCGTTTTAGGAGTATTCATGGTCTAAGAGTTATTTACGAGTGGACGAGCTTGCGGCTTCTTTTGCCGCTGATTTGATCGCTTCTTTGATGCGCAGGTAGGTGCCACACCGGCAAATATTCCCGCTCATGGCGGCATCAATGTCGGCGTCGGACGGTTTAGGATTATCTTTCAACAGCGCGGCCGCCGTCATAATCTGGCCTGCCTGGCAGTAGCCACATTGGGCGACATCGTGTTCAATCCAAGCCTTCTGGACCGGGTGATCACCCTTGCCTGACAGTCCTTCGATCGTGGTAATGGCCTGCTTGCCGACGGCCGAAACCGGTAGTTGGCAGGAAGGTACGGCTACACCGTCTACATGCACTTTGCAGGCTCCGCATTGGGCGATACCACAGCCGTATTTAGTACCTGGCAAATCTAGATGATCACGTAATACCCAGAGCATAGGCGTCGACGGATCGACCGTCACCTGCCTGATTTTTCCGTTAATTTTCAGATTATAGATGGCCACAGTGATAGGGTTTAATTTGTTATCTAAAAATATTCTTTTGGGTTCAATTTGAACTGGTTATCAATGAAAAACAATCTCCTGACCGGAGGCTGCCCGTTCGTGAATGGGTCCTGACCTTTCCGCCAGAAAACCACCGCTGCGCCCGCTAAAAAAGGCCTTAATTTCACTTAGAATGGACAGTGCGATTTCATCGGGTGTTTCGGCTCCCAGATCTAATCCAATAGGCGAATGAACCCGTTTAAGGGTCACAGAATCAAATGATCGGCCCATTCTATTCCATTGGGTCTTTATTTTTTCATAGCGTTTTCGAGGACCCAGCATCCCGATATACGGCACATTCGTTTCCAGTAGCCGGGTTAATACGGCCAAATCGTAGTGGTAGTTATGCGACATTAATACAGCAGCGGTCTGATCCGTAAACGAAAGTTTGTCCGTTACGGCATCGGCATTGGCATGAAGCAAACAGGTAGCTTCAGGAAATCGTTTAGGCGCTAAATGGGCAATACAATCTTCGGTCACTGTAACCCGCCAGCCGATCTCGGTCGCCAGGCGGGTAAGCGGAATTGTATCGTAGCCTGCCCCAAAAATCACCAGTTCGATGCCCGGGTTCATCCGCTCAATAAAGACATCAACGGCTCCACCGGGCAAGGGTATCATCATTGTCGTGGACTTACCAGCCGCCATGACTAATTCCATATCTACTCGAAGCCAGGTAGGTATTTGGTCTGTTTGTAGCCCAGTAAGCACAAAGCGGCTGCCCTCTCGAAAATCTATGTCAGGGGTCTTACGGCAAACTGTGGCGATGACGCGCCGGTCGCGGACCAGACTAAATTCCCGCAAAAGGGCAATAGGGTTGATTGGATCAGCCGGATCGATGGGCTCAATAAACACGTCGATAATGCCATTGCACCCAAGCCCTACGCCTAAGCTATTGACGTCATCATCCATGGTATCGTAGCGAACGACCATCGGTTTGCCATCCAGCATGATCTGACGGGCTTTGCGCAGGGCGTCGCCTTCCAAACAGCCCCCACTGATGGCTCCTTCCCAGCGACCATCGTCACTGACCAGCATCCGGGCGCCGGGACGGCGATAAGCTGATCCTTCTACATAAACCACTGTTGCTAGCGCTACTTTGCGCTGAGCGTAGTCTAGTTGATCATAAATGGCCAGGATACGGTTAATTTCTTTCATGCGCACTCAATAAGAGTAAACAGAAAACTTAAAATTTAGGCTTAAGCCGGCACCGACGCTTGGTTCGAAGTCAATAGGAAATCTGACAAATTTCTCGTTTATCTACCTATTTGCTGGTATACAGATTACAGGTGTTACTACCATTATTACTGTTTTCATTGGGGCTAGCTTTCTATGCGCTCTGGAAAACAAAGAAAAGAAGTGGTGGGTATCAGCAATTTAATCAAGAAGAGCCAGACGAATTAAAACTTTTCGACCAACGACACGAAAACAACTACACACAACCAAAACGGAATCTACAGTACTATTGGGCGAAAAATTCGGTCGTATGCCGGATCTGTATTAATAAGCAAATGGTCCATAAAAAAAGTTATAGTGTCATAGGAGTTCACTTCCTGTATAAAACCCACTTAAATTGTTCCAATATGCAGCATTATATTTTAGAAGACCCTTTTGGAATCAATTGCTGGAGGCTTATTTCTTTACAGCGGTATACTCTGCATCGCTCACCGGCTGTAACCATGTGACTCGACCAGTAGCTGTATTGGGTGTTATGGCGACCTGCCTAAATTCGACCGTTGGCGAAGCGCCATGCCAATGCGGCACGTTCGGAGGGCATTTCACTGCGTCTCCTTTCTGAAGAATTTGAATTGGTTTCCCCTTTTCCTGATAGTAGCCAATGCCACCTAATGCCAGCAGGACCTGACCGCCCGCGTGGCTATGCCAATGCGAACGGGCACCCGGCTCGAAGGTAACGTAGCCTACTGGTATATTAAAAGCACTGTCGGACTGGATTAATTGTTGCACCCAGACGGTTCCGGTAAAGTTACTGATCGGTGCTCGCTCCCCTTTTGAAAAAATAGCGCCAGTATCTATACACGATTCTATACGGGATTGGCCGTTTGTCTTAAAACTGACAACGCTGATGAGTAGGACGAGCTGTAGTACAATTCCAATGTTTTTCCTTGAGTTGGCTGGCTTCATAGGCGTTATAGCTTATTTACTAATCATTTACTTATCGCCTTGATGAGACTACCTGGGTCAGAATCCTACGACCGGCTTCGGCTTCGGGTTTGCCGATGGCAGTTTCGATCAAGTCAAGCGCCTGCTTCAATTGGGTTTCACTCAGCCCTACATGCAGACAAATACCCAAATGGCTTTGCAGCATGGGTTCAACCCCTCCAATACTAGTCAGCACGGAGATCGTGGTCAGCTCCCGGTCGGTATAACTAAGCACATCCCGCTCAAATAAGTCCGCAAACAGATGTTCTTTCAAAAAAACGTCAATCTCCGGGCTAAACGCCGAATACCCCCGCTTCGGTCCCGTCTCTGGCTGTCCAGTAAGTTGTTCAAGGACTTTTTTGCCGCGTTCGTACTTAGGCTCGCTACTAATGATTGATGAGGCTTCCTTACCCACTTTATCAGTTATGCCTTTTTTCTTTCGCTCGTCCAGAACTAACATAAGCGTCTGTAATCCACGAATACTCCTTGGAAATCCACAATAGGCATATAGATGGACTTGAACTTCTTTGATTTCGTTAACCGTCAGACCTGCATCCAAACCTGCATTTAAGGCTGATTGTAGTTTTTGCAAATCTCCCTTGGCGCTAAGGGAGGCTATAGTTATAATATTTTGCTGCTTTAACGACAAAGTAATTGGTTGGCCCATCTGGTTTTGTGCATATAGAACGAAGTTTCCACTTGAGACAAATACGGTTAAGATCAGATAAAGTCGGGCAGTTTTCATTCGTACAAATAGGAGTGAAGGCACAGTTTTTAGTTGATCTTCATGCTGGGCACTATTGGCTCAACTAGATTCTTCTCCAGTGCCTTGACCATGTCTCAGGACGCAGCACCGTGATCCGGTTAAACATGTCGTTAATTACCCACTCGTTTTTGCAAATGGGCTGGGTAACGATCACCCTGTACCGGAATCGCGGTAAAGGCCGTGTCTATCTGGATAATGTCATCAACGGAAAGCTCAACGGATGCGGCCCCAATATTTTCCTCCAACCGATGCAGTTTGGTTGTTCCGGGAATGGGAACGATCCAAGATTTCTGGGCTAAGAGCCAGGCCAGAGCAATCTGAGCCGGTGTGGCGGCCTTCTGAATAGCAATGTCGCCCAGTAAGTCAACCAACTGCTGGTTCGCTTTCCGATTTTCTTCCGAGAAGCGGGGAACCACATTGCGGAAATCCGTCTTGTCAAATTGGGTATTCTCGTCAATTTTTCCCGTAAGGAACCCTTTCCCTAACGGGCTAAACGGGACAAAACCAATGCCTAGTTCTTCCAGCGTTGGTAGAATCTCTTTTTCCGGCTCCCGCCACCAGAGTGAATATTCGCTTTGCAAGGCAGCAACAGGTTGAACGGCATGTGCTTTCCGAATGGATTGTACTCCTGCTTCGCTCAGTCCGAAATACTTAACCTTACCTTCCCCAATCAGTTCTTTGACCGTACCCGCCACATCCTCCATCGGTACAGCCGGGTCAACCCGGTGTTGATAAAACAAGTCGATCCGGTCCGTCCTTAATCGTTTCAGCGCTTCTTCGGCTACCTGGCGGATACGCTCTGGGCGACTATCCTGTCTTTTGGTCGAATCGCCATTCTGGAAGCCAAACTTGGTGGCAATCACCACCTGGTCCCGGAATGGCTGCAACGCTTCACCCAGCAATTCTTCGTTTTTAAACGGGCCATAGGCTTCCGCTGTATCGAAGAAGGTAACTCCTTTTTCAATGGCGGCACGAATCAGATCAATAGCTTCCTGTTTGTCGGTTGCTGGGCCATAGCCATAGCTCAAACCCATGCAGCCCAGCCCTTGTGCCGACACATGCAGGCCACTTTTTCCTAACGTTCTTGTTTCCATCATCGTTGATTTATTTAAGTACGTTAATGGTACGCAACCAGTTTTTTACGTCTATTTCGGCTTTGTTGACCTTCTCTCCCTGAATAACCAGTAATTGGCCATCCCGTTCCGATCCACCCCGCGTTATAAAGCCTTCCAGTACGTGGCTGTTTGGACAAAGCTCTTTCACAGTCTGGAATGAACTCCCAATACCATAACCGCCATTGCTGTTGAATGGAATGACTGTTTTCCCTTTTAGGTCGTATTGCTGTAAAAAACTTTTCATCGGCGGAGGCAATTGCATGCCCCAAGTTGGGAAGCCGACAAATACCATATTGTATTGCTGAATATTGGCAATTTTTGTTTTTAAGGGTGGTAAATAACCCGTCTCGTTTTCCCGCACGACCTGCTGTACTATAGACTGGTATTTCTGCGGATAAGGCGTTTCCAATTCAATGGCGACCAGAGTTCCCCCTACCTGTTTCTGGATGATTTGAGCTAGTGCCTTCGTATTGTTGGTACGCGACAAATACACAATTAACACCTTACTGGAATCTACCAGTTGTCTATTTCCCATAGTCAATGAAGAATCAGGGGAATAAACCGCCTCCGTAGGCAACGATAAGCAGGCTGAAACCAACAACAGGAATCCGGTTACTACTTGATTCAATAATTGAGTCATGCTTTTTTTGGTAGGTAACGACGATTCAGTATAATGTCAGTGAGCGTGCTGTTCGTGGTGACTATTTTGTCATCTTGACGGGCCTCATTAGCCTTGAAAAGGTAAGTGAGCCTAGCTTCCATTTGCCGTTTTGGGACACATATACCTCCGTCACCATAAACGGGTTGACGACTTCGTTGCCACCGACGACAGCAACTAAATCGATGTCATTTAACAGGATGGCCGTGTTGCCCACCAAATTGACAGAAGCACCATAGACCTCGGCTTTCTTGTACCAGATGTTTCCGCTTTTGATCGTATTAATTTCCTGGTCCTTGCCCCAGCTTCCGCCCATGTGAACAAATACTGATTTTCGTCAAACAAAGTCCCCAAAGAATCTACGTTTTTATCGGCCATCCAGCGCCACTTGTCTTTGGAGAGTTGAATGATTTCCTTTTCTGATTTTGTCGGGCTGTATGCAGTTGAATTGGGTAGGCTCGCCTGAGCCTGTGACTGCTGCACGCTAATGAAGAATAGGAGAAATCCCAAAATTGCTGTTTTCATGATAATATACGTTCAATTGGTTATCGTTTTTACCCAGTTGTTAACTTACTTTTTCGTGCCGTACTCCTCATCAGATACCCGCTTGAACCAGATCGTTCTTCCTTTTGCCGGTCCAGTGGCCAGGTACGTAACGCCACTGGTCGGTGTTGCCCCGTGCCAATGCTCCACACCCGGTTGACACTTAACAATTTCCCCTTTACGAACGGTCTGTCGGGGTTTACCCCGTTCCTGATAGTACCCCTCGCCATCAGTAAAAAGAAGAATTTGTCCACCCGGGTGCGAATGCCAGTCGAGTCGGGCACCGGGGGCAAAAACGGCCTGGGCAATCCCGAACGTGAACGTGCTGTCGGCACCGCTCACTTCGGTTAGCCAAACGTCACCCACGTGCGTTTTGGTGGTCGCTAGTTCCCCCTTTGGAAAGATAGGAGCGTTTTGTGCTCTTGCTTGCGTTGAAAATGCGGCTACGGCTACAAGCAGGATCAGTTTACTGACAAGTTGACTTCTCATAATTACGTTTTTTATTGATTGAGTTGACGCTCACCCAGCCATTTTACCATAGCCGGATCACGGTGATCGAAGAAGAGGCTGGCATTTGTATCCAGGCTTTTGATGGCTTCCATATCAGCCGCACTTAATTCAAAGTCAAGAATGTTGAAGTTCTCTTCCATGCGCTCTTTCCGAACCGACTTAGGAATGGTTACGATACCCCGCTGCGTAAGCCAACGCAGGACAACTTGAGCAGTTGATTTATTGTATTTTATTCCTATTGAGTGAAGCAGGTCATTCTGAAAAAGGTTGTTTTTCCCTTCCGCAAACGGCCCCCACGATTCAATTTGAACGTCGTTATCCAGTAGGAACCGCTGTGTCTCAATCTGCTGGTGAAAGGGATGGGTTTCAATCTGATTGACCGCCGGAATGATTTCGTTATGAACGATTAAGTCAATCAGCCGGTCGGGCTGGAAGTTACTCACGCCAATCGCCCGAACTCTGCCTTCTTGATAGAATTCCTGCATAGCTCGCCATTCCCCGTAAACATCACCCATCGGCTGATGAATCAAGTATAGGTCCAGATAGTCGAGTTGCAGCTTTTTAAGGGAAGCCTCAAAGGCTTTCTTGGTGCCTTCGTAGCCATCGGATTGAATCCAGAGTTTAGTTGTAATAAATAAGTCTTCACGCGCTACTCCGCTTTGTTGAATAGCCTGTCCTACGGCTTCTTCATTACCATACGAAGCAGCCGTATCGATCAGCCGATAACCTGTGGCAATCGCTTCCAATACGCTTCGTTCACATTCGGCCAGGTCTGGTATCTGGAATACGCCAAATCCCAGAATGGGCATGGCCACCCCGTTGTTCAAAATTACTTGTTGCATAGGTAGTTACTAATTGTTAGGCAAAGGTCCCTCTATTTCTCGGCCCGAATAGTATACAGATTACGGGGATTACTACCATTATTCCTGATTCTTGGTTTAGCATCAGGTGGGCTGGCCGGAAAGCGGTAAATTTGATTTAGTTAACCAACTGTGCTATGGATACCCTGCGTCGATTTGAGACAATAAGCGACTACAACGCCTTTAATAATAACGAAACGCTGCACCCACTGGTCAGTGTCATCGATCTGTCGAAAGCAGATCCCCGACAAGGCTCCCGTATGTATTTTGGCTTTTACACTGTCTTTTTAAAAGATGTCAAATGCGGTGATCTGGTTTATGGACGCCACACTTACGATTATCAGGAAGGGACGCTAGTGTTCATGGCGCCCGGTCAGGTGGCCGGTATGAATAGCAATGGAGAGACCTATCAGCCAAAAGGATATGCTTTGGTCTTTCATCCAGATCTGATCCATGGGACACCGCTGGGGCGGCATATTCAAGAGTATACCTTTTTTAGTTATCAATCATATGAGGCGCTGCATTTATCGGCCAGAGAGCGGCAAATCGTGATGGAATGTTTTTCTAAAGTTGAGTATGAATTAGAACACGCTATAGATAAACACAGCAAGAAACTGATTGTCGCTACAATTGAGCTTTTTCTAGGGTATTGTACCCGTTTTTATGATCGACAGTTTATTACCCGGAATCATGTGCATATTGGTATTTTAGAGCGTTTTGAGCAGTTGTTAAACGAATACTTTCAGACCGACAAACCCCAGCTTCAGGGGTTACCTACTGTCGCTTATTGTGCGGATGAGTTGAATCTATCAGCCAATTATTTTGGCGATCTGATCAAAAAAGAAACCGGAAAAACCGCCCAGGAATACATTCAATCGAAGGTGATGGAACTGGCTAAAGAACGACTATTTGATTCAAGGAAATCGGTGAGCCAAATAGCCTATGAATTAGGCTACAAATATCCTCAGCATTTCATGCGATTGTTTAAACGACGGATTGGGCATTCACCCAATGAGTATCGTCGGGCCGCCGAGCGGATGATCCGAAGCAATTAACTAAGGTAATCTAGCTGGGAGAAATGGTTGCTGCTCCGATTTATAGACATTAACAATCTTACAAATCCCTCCTTTTCCTGAGACACGAATAATTTCTTA
Source organism: Larkinella ripae (assembly GCF_054780775.1). Classification (NCBI taxonomy): domain Bacteria; kingdom Pseudomonadati; phylum Bacteroidota; class Cytophagia; order Cytophagales; family Spirosomataceae; genus Larkinella; species Larkinella ripae. The sequence continues at coordinate 4,761 of NZ_BAAGVR010000002.1, read as the reverse complement.
TTCTTCAATCAGGCTACCTTTTTCGCATCAAACGTCCTCTTGTTCGAATAATGACATTTCTTGTTCATCACTAAACACCCTAATACTTTTTAAGAAAGCTTAATATTAAACTTTGGGCGGTTCATATAGGGGTTAACCACTAATTGAATCGGGCTTTAAGCTTGAAAAGCAAGACTTTGATCGACAAGTTACTATTGTAAAATAATAAAGTACATTGTAACCTTGGCGAGCGTGCAAGAGAAAACTATCTATAAATTATCAAAAGCCTCATCAATCAACTCATTCTCAAACGACGCCAGGTACGTCTGGGTAATGCTCTCGGTTTGGTGCCCCATCGCTTCACTGATCACGGCCGTATTCACGCCGGAGTGCTTCAATGCGGTAGCAAACGAATGCCGCGCCACGTAGGTGGTCAGCACCACATCAATGCCCGCCATTTCTGCCAGCACTTTTAAGTCCTTATTCATTTGCCCGAGCTTCTTATGGATCCGGTTTTTAATCTGTAAAGGGGTAACGTGCTTCCCCTTTTCCAGAATCGGAAAAATGTACTCATCAGGACCCGCACTGGAGAATGGTCGGTAATACGCCAGAATCGCCTGAGCAGGCTCCGATAATTTGAAGTTGAATAAATGTCCGGTTTTCTGCCGCTCGTACCTCAAGCGTCCGCCCTGAACATTCTGGTATGTCAGGTTGGCCAGGTCGATGAAGTTAATACCGGCGCCGTAGTAGCTGAACAAAAACAGATGCTTGGCCAGTAGCAGCCGTGGCGTATCCACTTCCAGCGCTGCGATGGACGCGATGTCAGCTTTACTGATGGCCCGCTTGCGGGTCCTGAGATCAAATTGACTGATCTTGAACTCTTTGAAAGGATAGTATTTTTCGGCTACCAACCGGCGCTTAATGGTCTGGTTGTACACCTGCCGCAGCGTACGGAAATAAACGGCCATCGAGATCTCGGCCAGACCCCGCTCGGCTAAATGGACCCGAAAGTCATCCAGGTAACCCGGCGTCAGATCGGTAAACAGTAAAGCCTCGGGACTGCGATGCTCGGCTTTTTCAAAGGTCGACAATGCACCGCGCAGGGTACTTACGGTTGATGCCGACCCTAATCGTTTTTCCCGGGTGAAACGCTCGATGACGTCTTCAATAAATGAGAATACTTTGACCTTGCGGATGGTTTTGGAAACCTGAGTGGCAACAGTGGTTGCGGAGAATGGTTTCTCTTCCTGACTAAGCTCCTTGGCAGCCTTCGCGTATCTGGACTCCCATACGCGGATAACCTCCTTCAACCGGTTCCGATTCGGATGGCCACGGCGGGGCTCATCCTTTTCCTCATCCCAGTATTTTAGCAGGCAGCTCTCCCCAACTGAGATGTATTTACGCTTGCGGTCTTTGGTGATTCGAAGCATCAACGGATGCGATCCGTCGGCCAACGTTTTCGATTTATACAGGATTACTTTGACGCCCGCGTCACTATCTTTATGATCAGTGGCTTTGCCCATTGGTTAGCTCCGGTTTACACAACGGTTTACACAAATCTATATAAATAACCGAAACTAACCAATACTAACCAGCAGTATTTATACTATATTTATGCTGATTTTGAGGATATTGAGAGGGAACGAAAAATAACGAATAGTAAAGGATCAATGACTCTTAATCAGTGGGTCGAGAGTTCGAGCCTCTCCGGGGTCACACTGATAATTATGAGGTTACAGCGAAAGTTGTAACCTCTTTGTGTATTGGTTTACCCATCTTCCCAAAAGGCCAAGTCAGGTATACCGCCTTTGGTGTTTGGCGAAGTTTGCCAGTCGAATTGCCGCTCGCGTAATCGAATCCGCTCGCGGAAAATTCGCAGGGACCATTCAGTTTCCATCGTGTGTTTAGAAGAAGTCCAGCGAGTAGGGCTTTAAGCGCAATAAAGCGTACTTTTGCGGTCTGGTATGGTGGCTTATTTTGAAGAATACATCAAAGCGCAGGGAACCACCTTGTCCGACGAACAGATCCGACTCGTCGGCCGGGCCGCTATTGAAAAAACCGTTCCCCGAAAACAACTCCTGTTGCAGGCCGGCGAGGTGTGCCGCCACAAAATGTTTGTTGTCAAGGGCTTTTTACGGACCTACCGCATGGGACCCGATGGCAGCGAACACCTCATGCAGTTTTCGCCCGAACTTAGCTGGATTACCGAAGGGGAAAGCTATACCAATCGCAGCCCGTCGGCGTATTGCATCGATGCGCTGGAGGAAAGTCAGCTCCTGATGTGGAACCGGGATCAGTTCGATGCCCTGCTCCACCAGCTGCCCGCGCTGAAGACGTTCTCCGAGCAGCTTATCTCCCGAAACTTGTATGCCAGCCGCAACCGCATCTACAAAGCCATTAGCGCGACTCCGGAGGAAAAATATGAGGATTTTATTCTGTCCTACCCCGGTATTCTCCGGCGCGTTCCCTTACGCATGATCGCTTCGTACCTGGGCGTTTCGCTCAAGACGCTGACCCGCATCCGGCAATCCCAACTACCGCGTTCGTTAAAATAGGGACAAATGTCCTCGTTTGCCGCCTGCGAATCAACCAATTTTGAGGGAGAAATCAGGAGCGCTATAGTGGCCCTGACTCATCAAAACAGGAATGGGAATTTTTCAATCAAGACGATGAAAACGATGCGGGTATTTGTAACGGGAGCCAGTGGCTTTATTGGCTCGGCCATTGTAAACGAATTAATGGGCGCAGGGCACCAGGTTGTCGGGCTTGCCCGCTCGGATGCTTCGGCCCACTCCCTGAAAGAGGCTGGCGCCCAGGTGCTACTAGGGAATCTGGAAGACTTGGAAAGTCTAAAAAAGGGGGCTGCGGAGTCCGATGGGGTGATTCACACGGCCTTCATTCACGATTTTTCAAATTACCTGGCGGCTGCGGAAACGGATAAACGGGCGATTGAAGCGATGGGTGCGGTGCTGAAAGGTTCGAGCCGTCCGCTGCTGGTCACCGGCGGTATTTTGGGGGTGCGAACCGATGGGCAGACCATCACGGAGGCCGATCCGGCTCCGGGATTTCCGCGGGCCTCCGAAGTAACGGCCCTGTCGCTGGCCGGTGTCAATGCGTCCGTAATTCGGCTGCCGCCTTCGGTGCACGACGCGGGTGATTACGGTTTTATTCCTTACCTGATCAACACGGCCCGAAAAAAAGGCGTATCGGCGTATGTCGGGGATGGGAGCAATCGCTGGCCGGCGGTGCACCGGCTGGATGCGGCCCGGCTTTATAGACTGGTCCTGGAGAGCGCCGTGACTGGGAGCCGGTATAATGCGATTGGTGACGAAGGGATTGCCGTCCGGACGATTGCGGATGTAATTGGCCAGCACCTGAAGCTACCCGTTGTGTCGATCGCTCCGGAAGAAGCAGAAGCCCATTTTGACTGGATGAGCCGCTTTATTCAATTTGATAGTCCGGCCACCAGCGACCAAACCCGGCAGCAACTGGGCTGGCAGCCGACGCAGCCCGGCTTGCTGGAAGACCTTGGGGCCGGGCACTATTTCAACCGCTGATTCGCGTAATTGCCCCGAAGCTGTCCGTGTCGGGGAGGGATAGTAGCGTTTAGAGTAAAGTTTTTTCCTACGGAACCACAGGCTCGTTATCCGGATTACTTTCAATTATTTACAAACTAAATGCGGTGGCCCTGGTTTTCGGAGTATGAAAATTCTACTCTTTTCGCTATTCACCGCTGCGGCCTTCGCCAAGACGCCCAGCTTTACCCAAACAGGTGCGGCCAGCGGCAGCGACAGCATCAGGCTGGAGGAATCTCCTGTGCAGTATTACGACTTTTACTATTCGGCTAAACAGGCTGAATCCTACGAAAAGATCAGTCTTGCCAGTTACACGCTGGAAGATCGCGTCAAGAAGAACCGCTTTCGTGACAAAACGTTCACGCAGGCCGTGCCCAAAGGGGAGAAGGTGATGAGCGATTTTGACGACTACGTCTTGATTGGGTCGGGCACCCTGGCCGAAATAAGGCCTTTTGGAGAATGGTAGTCAGGCATGGAATAGAGGCAAGAGGAATCCGCATTTAACATTTCGAATAATACCCAATGCCCAGGACTACCTCTTTTCCGGTTTCAATACGAATTCCCGATTGGCCGTTGTGGTGATTACGGCGGGGCAACTTATTGAATAGGATCTCTGCGGTTTATTTCTGCCTGAATGCTCTTCAGATTTTGTGAATTCCTGTACCCAATCAAAAAAGCGAAAATTAGCAACATAACGGGAAGCAGAAAACGTCTATGGGAAGCTGCATAAACGGCAATTCCAATTACCACACCAATGAATACGGCCGTTATGGTTTTTTGGGATTTGATTTTTTTCTCCTCGGACACTAATTCTTCCCGTGTCATTTTGGAATAGTCCTTAGTTGAAAACATGCAACTGGTTACGTTAAGAAAAATTGGAAACACCCATTTTGGCTCTGCAGGCAGCCCTCGTTACGTGGTTTTGCGTGTCATTGGGTAAATCTGACTTTCTGGCAAAGAAATCTCTTTTTGCAATAGAATGAACACGTGCTCTCTATTATTTTTTCCGTCCATCGCTTTTCCAGACAGCCTTTAAAAACCGGCTTCATTGGGCCGTTCGTTTTAGGGCAAGCAAAAGGCTGACTTCTTTCGGAGCCAGCCTTTGGTGTGGAGAGAGTCGGATTTGTTGGGACGGTTTTCATCAGAAGTGTATGTCGTCAAATGAAAGTGGACAAAATGGGTGAAAATGAGAAGAGACAATTCAGTA
>NZ_BAAGVR010000001.1:0-1123041 GCF_054780775.1 Larkinella ripae | reverse complement strand
TCCGGTGGAAGTAGGCAAAGAAGTGCTGGCGATCGACGAGCGGTATTTCCGGCCGACGGAAGTGGACCTGCTGCTGGGTGATCCGACCAAAGCGATGACCAAGCTCAACTGGCAGCCCAAGTATGATCTGGTGGGTCTAGTCAAGGACATGATGCGGGCGGACGTAGAGCTGTTCCGACGGGATCAACTGCTGGCCGGCGAAGGTCACCTGGTGCCCAATTATTACGAGTAACGAACACGAGGCCGGTTTTCGGGCCGGTAAACTGCTTATCATTTATGTCATTGACTTCGAACCAACGTGCCAAGGTGATTAGCCTCGATCTTTCACTGGGCAATTACCGGCAATTTCAGGAGGAAATCATACAGGCAGCAAAGGCAAAACAGGCGAAATCGGCCTGTTTTGCCAATGTCCACATGACCATCGAGTCAAAATTCAATTCGAACATCGCGCAGGCTGTCAACGGGGCCGACTGGGTTTTGTGTGATGGCGTGCCTTTGTTGTGGAGCCTGCGGTGGCTTTACGGGGTAAAACAAAACCGGGCTACCGGGCTGGATATGCTGCCTGATTTATTGCAGAATGCCGCCGAGACCGGGGTTTCTGTCTTTTTTTACGGCTCGACTCCGGAGATTTTGCAGCAGACCGTCGACGTTTGCCGGCAAAAATACCCGCAACTGACCGTTGCCGGAACGTTGTCACCCCCGTTCAGAGCCCTCACGCCGGAAGAAGATGAGCAGGTGATCGAGCAGATCAGGCAATCGGGAGCCGGTTTGGTATTCGTCTCGCTGGGTTGCCCGAAACAGGAACTTTGGATGGGTAAAATGCGGGGACGTATCCCGGCCGTACTGCTGGGCATTGGCGGAGCCTTACCGGTTTTGGCCGGTGATGTAAAGCGGTCGCCGGAATGGATGCAGCGGGCGGGGCTGGAATGGTTGTTCCGGTTTTTGCAGGAGCCGAAACGCCTGTTCAAGCGGTATGCGGTTACGAACAGTCTGTATACTTGGTATTTGGTGAAGCAACTGATGAAAGGGAACCAGTCCCCGCGCTACGAGGCAACGATGCATTCGTAGTTGAAAAGGATCGAAAGCCTATGCGGACTTACTTACGGCTTATTGTTTGTGCTTTTTTAGCCGGCCACACAGTCGATGCCCAGAACCAGCGGGCATCGACTGTTCAGTTTTCGGGCGAGCTGGGAGCGATGGCTTCAACAGCGCGCCAGACACCGTTCTGGTTCCGGGCAAATCAGTTCGGAACCGTGCCTTCGACGATGCCGTTGGGCATCGTCCGGCTGGGAAGTTCGGGCGTTTTTTACAAAGACAGCACCCGCCGGGGCTGGGCCTTCGGTTACGGGGCCGAACTGGTGGGCAATGCGGGTCCGGCGGGCCGTCTGCTGCTTCCGGAAGCTTATGTGACAATTCGAAACGGTTCTTTTGAGCTGTTGGCCGGGCGCAGAAAGGATGTTGTAGGTCTGGTAGACAGTACGTTATCCTCCGGTTCTTATTCGTGGTCCACCAATGCGCTGCCGCTCCCGAAAATCCAGCTGGGTACCCGCGGATTTATTCCCCTGCATTTTACGGGCGACCTGATTGCTATCAACGCGTTTTTTGCGCACGCCTGGTTTACCCGAACGGATTCCGTAAAAAAATCCTTTCTGCACCAGAAAGCGTTCTATGGTCGGGTCGGAAAGCCCAACTGGAAGGTGAAATTGTTCGGTGGAATTGTTCACAACGTGCAGTGGGGCGGCCGGTCGGAGTATCTGGGCATAGGAAGTTCGGTTAGCGGGCAATTGCCGTCTTCCTTCAAGGATTTTCTCCACGTCATCGTCGCAAAACCGCCCGTGCAGAACAACAGTGTGTCCTACCACGATCGGGTGAATCAATTGGGAAACCACGTCGGCTCGATCGACCTGGGGGCCGAAATCACTTTTCCAAAATGGGATGCGCTGGCGTATTACCAGCACCCTTTTGAAGACAAATCTGGAATTGCGTTCATGAATTTTCCGGACGGTTTATATGGTTTTCAGCTGAAACGCCGGTCGATAGAAGGGCCATACCCGGTTTTCCGCTTCAATCGGTTGCTGTTTGAATATTTAACGACCCTGGATCAGAGCGGTAATACCATCGAAACCCGGTATACAATGTACCAGGGTATCGACGATTATTTCAACAATTTCCAGTACAAAGACGGTTGGGCGAATGCGCAAACAATTCTGGGGACGCCTTTTTTGTCCCGGCGGCCGGATGTAAAAGAGCGGTGGCAGAACGTGCCCGGGAAGTACGAGTTGATGGTGGTCAACAACCGGGTAGCGGTTTTTCATGTCGGTCTGGAAGGAAAATTCGCGTCCGGAACGCAGCTCATGACGCGGTTTTCAGTGAGCCAGAATTATGGGACCTATCGCAATCCGTTTGGGCAATCGGCTAACCAGTTCTCGGGGGTAATCTGGCTCAAATGGCCAGCGAAATGGTTAGGCGGAACAGAGCTCAACACTGCCGTCGCACTTGATAACGGTAATCTTTATACGAAATCGCTGGGTGGCTGGATAAGTCTGAAAAAAATCTGGAACAGATGAGCCGGTTTTCAGGCTAACGTGGCATCGTAAATACTAAATAAACCGGAAGGAATATGATGCGTTCCCGCTCTTCTCTGTTTTCCTTTTCTTCAAGTATTGTTATTCTGTTTTGTCTACTGCCTATAAGGCAGGATAGCCGGCATTTGCCCGGTAAGCAAAACCGCAGCAATACATCGGGATTCGTCGCCGATCCGCCTGATAGCACAGCCACGTTAAAATCGGCCGCCCCGTTTCCGATTGGAGCGGCTTTTAATTCTGCAATTATTACGAAAAACGCCAGAAACCGGGTTTTATTTTTGAAAGAATTTAACGCTAAAACCGTCCACGTGTACATGAATATTGAGCGAAAACCGGGTCAATTTACCTTTAAAGAACCGGATTTCTGGGTCAATTTTACAGAGCAAAATCCGCTTCGTTTGCACGGGCATTGTTTACTTTATCACATCGGTGCGCCGAATTGGTGGAAGGGCTTTGGTTCTGATACAGCCGGTTTTGAAAAAGCCGTCGAGAGGCATATCAAAACAACGGTTGGGCGCTATAAAGGCAAAATAAAAAGCTGGGATGTCATCAACGAACTTTTCAAATATGATTCCGGTATAATCCGTCCAACTTTTTTTAGGGAGTATTACCCAAATGACAAAGCGTATGTAGCCTTCGTGAAACGATGTTTTCAGTGGGCGCACGAAGCCGATCCGAATGCATTGTTGTTTTATAATGATTTCAGTTTTGAGGATTATCCAGCTAAGGTGCAGGCTGTTCTAGACTTAATCGAGGATTTCAGGGAAAGTGGAACGCCCATTCACGGCATCGGAACACAGATGCATATCCGGTTTAATACCAGCAATAAAGGAATTGAAAGCTCGCTGAGAGCGTTAGCATCAACGGGACTATGGATTCATATTTCAGAGCTGGATATTCAGATGAATCCTAAGAATAACAATGCCATTATTTTTTCAAAATCCTATTTGGATCTGCAGCGTGTTAAGTATCAGGATATCGCCCGGATTTACAGAAAACAGGTTCCTGGGACTCAACAATACGGAATAACGCTCTGGAGCTTTGGCGACGCAGATAGCTGGTTGATTACAGATAAAAAGCAACGTGATATTCCCACTTTATTCGATACAAAATATCAAAAAAAACCGGCTTTTTACGGTTTGCTTTCAGGACTAAAAGAGAACTAATCTGATAAACTACATGATGTCTTTGTAAATAGACATCAAGATATCGTAATTCGATTTCGGCGTATAATTTGTCAAATATTCTTTCCGGCCTTCTAAACCCATCGCCGTTGTTAATTCAGGATTCCGGTAAAGTAATTCGATTTTATCGGCCAGATCCTCAGCGTTTCCACCTTCGTAAGTATAACCGGTAACACCATCTTTTATTAGTTCAGGAATACCGCCCATGCGGGAGCCAATCACCGCCGTACCTTTGGCATAAGCTTCAATAACAACCCGGCCGAATGGCTCATGCCAAAGGGAAGGAATGACCAAAATCCGCGCTTTACCAATAACATCGTACGTATCCAGCAAGGATAGTTTTCCGAGGTACTCTACATTATTTTTCTCCGCATATTTAATGACTTCAGGCGACAGCGGTCCTTCGCCAATTATTTTCAAATGCACTGAGGAACCGAGCAGTGAATGCGCTTTTAACAAATGTTCAATTCCTTTTTCGGTTTGCAGCCGTCCCACATACACAATATAGTTTTCTTTGGTTGGCGATATGCCCGGATCAGGATAAACAAAATTAGGTTTAACGTAGATTTTATCAGCGGGAAAACCACCAGTAATTAACTTTTGCCGGACAAACTGCGAAACGCTAACGAATGCGTCAATTTGCTGCCAGGTGGGCAGCAAATTATGCAGGGCTAACATGGACGATGCTACGGTGGTAGCTTCCCGGTTATCACGGTAGCATTTATGCTGAATAGCGGTCGTTTTAATGGATTTCGTTACGCAGCTTTCGCAAATATTTCCATCGCGATACATCGTTGCGCTGGGACATAATAGGCGATAATTCCGGACTGCTTGTACAACCGGGACATTTTCGGATTTTGCCGCATAATAAACCGAAGGGGATACTAACGGGAAAAAATTCTGGACATGGATAACGTCGTGCTTCTGATCGCGCAGTAATTTCTTTACGTGCTTGTAAGAATCCTGCGACCATAGCGACCGTAAGGCCAGCGAAATTTTTGAAAGCTTCGCAACCTTGGTATTGTTTTCAATGTACGAAGTAACCGTGTTGCCGAACTGTTCCAGTATCCCTACTTCGGCTCTTCGCGATTCGTCTTCTCCACCCTTAATAAGGTACTCGTTATGAATACTTAATACTCTCACGGTTTTAACTAATTTATAAAGGTTGTGTTGTTAATGACAGCATTGATGCCGGGCTGGTTTTAGCTTTCTTTTGGAACCTAACTTCAATATAAGTGTACGTTAATAGTGACATACAATGAATAATACCCAGGCAGAAAATAGCGTAAACGATTTCGTTCGTCAGGGTATGCGGAATTTTAACAACTTTAAAAACGATTAGATTGATAACTCGAACAACAAGATAATGATTTAAATAATACGAATAGGAGTATCGGCCTAAAAATTCAAGCTGATTCCTGGATAATAGTTTGGAAATAAATCCTTCTTCTTTTGAAAATACCAATACAACCAGACTGAACCACAAAGGCATTAACCAGCTTGTTGAAGGGGTATAAGCATATAAGAAATAGAGTGTGATGGCAAGAGTGGATATCTCAATGAGGGAATTAAACCGTAATGAGTTAAAAAATCGGGATTTGTAAACTAAATAAACCAACATACCTAAGATGAACCCATATAGGCACCTCAATGCACCATAATCAAAGGTATAAACGATGTTCCCTGCGTGCTTTACAATAAAGAAGAATAGGACAGGAAGAACCGAGAGTGTTAGAAGAAGCAGATTTTTACGAAAAGCAACTAAAAGCACGGCCCAAATGATGTAGACGTAAAATTCAGCGCTAATGCTCCAGCTTGGAACGTTCCATGATACGTAATCAAATATTCCCAGCGATTGGGTAAGCGTTAAGTTTCCTATAAAAGTGAAGATGTTTTCTTTTACAAAAATAGGATCGTCGATTTTGACAAAATAGCGATTCACTAAAAATCGGAGTGATTCGTATCCAAGTGCAAGAAACAATGTAAACAGATGCAATGGATAGAGTCGGTAAAATCTTCTTTTTAAAAACGGAATAATTTGTGCGTAATCTTTAATCTTTGGCAAACTGCTGTATGAAATCACAAAACCGGATAACACAAAAAAGAAATCGACGAAAATATCACTCTGCGAAATTAACACACTCTTGTTGGCGACTTGAATGCCAAACGATTTCATGTGAAAAAAAATCACCATGATCGCAGCAATACCCCGAAAAGAATCTAAGACCTTGAATCGCATGGTAGTATAAGAGTATCACTTACTTAGCTGACCTAACAAACCCTTTCTTAAAATAAAGAGATTCTAAAAATCTTCTTGGGTATACTTCAAAATACTGATACGTATATCTTGAAATGTAAAATAGTATAGCAACGTAAGGGATGATTGTCAAATCGTACCAGACTGATTCAACTTTCCAAAAGCGTAAGATTGCTATATCAAAGAACGTTTTTATCAAGGCATTATTCATATAGATCGAATAGGATAAAATGCCCAGTTCTTTAAAAAATGAAGTGTCCATTTTCTTTGAGATCCATCCTTGCTCGAATGAAAACACGATAATTGTTAAAAGAAAAAATAGGGGAGAGATGTAGCTAACGGAAGTCCAGTAACCTACTGACCAAAGAGAAATCGATAATGTGGCAAACTCTAGAACCGTAAATAAAGGAAAGTAAGATTTATTTTTTTGATTCAACGAAGGAATCTTTTGAGTCAGAAGGAAATAAACTTCCGCTGCAATACATCCTAGAAAAAAGCTATACGTGCATCTATAAATTCCAGGAATTCCTATTTTTAGTGATAAACTCCCAGTAACATAATAAATGATGATTAAGGAAGTAATCGAAAAGCCAAGAAAGATTAGTATTCTGGTAAATGATGGAAAACGATTGATGTAAACGATTGAAATGCAAAATATAATATAAGCAAAAACTTCGGCACTGATTGACCAACTTGATGTATTCCAAGATAGGTAATCTAACCCGGCTATTGGTAGTCCATATGTTTGCACTAAAAATACGTTAGCTACAAAACCGACAAATCGATGATTGTAAAAAGGTGGGTAATTGAAGAGTCCGTATTTGTAAAGAAACAGCTTGGTAGTCTCGAATAAAAGGAAGATAATCAAAAGAGCAAAGTGTAACGGGTAAAGCCTTATAAAGCGTTTAATCAGAAACTCTTTCTGCTGACTCACGGTCTGAATGTTATGGTAGTTGTAATAAATTACAAAACCACTAAGCGTGAAGAAAAAATCAACAAACAACCATCCATGTGAGATGACGGCAGTATGGCCAATAATACCCGGCCCTGGTTTGAAATGGTACAATGCTACAATAAGGGCAAAAATGCCTCTAAAACCATCTAAAATGTGAAAACGCTTACCCATTTTTATATCTATTATTCAATTAATAATTGGTATTGAAAGCTACCGCATAGTTCTTGAGACTCAATTGATTAAAAACATTTTCATAATGCTCCATAACAATGTTTTCATCATAGAGCCTAGCTCCTTTAATGAGCGTTTCTTTTGCAATTGGATTATCAATTGCGTATTCAATTTTATCTGCTAGCGCATCGACGTCATATACGGGAACGATATAGCCGAATTGTCCATTATCTAAAATTTCAGCCGGACCGCTCTTACAATCCGTTGCCACAATTGTTGTCCCGGCAGCCAGTGCTTCTACCAATATTACGCCAAAGCCCTCCCATTTAGAAGGTAAGACAAACACATCTGCTTTATTAATCCACGAAACCGGGTTTTTCTTAAAACCAACCAGCTTTGCAATATCGTTAATCCGATAGTTATCAATCTTTGATACTAGCTCATTGTGCAAAGGTCCTTCGCCTACTATAATCAGTTTTATTTTTCTCTTTAAAGAAATTTTATAGACAGCATCAATCAAGTCCGAAAAGTTTTTTTGATCCATTAAACGACCGACACCCATGATTACTGGACAGTCTTTTTCAATAAGCCAACTTTCATCTACAAATTCTTCAGCTTTGATTAATAATTCTTCATTATATGCCGGATTATAGATTGTTGTAATTCTATCTTCCGGAATTTTTGCAAACTTACTCAAGTCCTTTGCTACTCCGGTAGAAACAGAAATTATTGAATCGGCATAGCGATACAAGAGAGGTATAAACAAAAAGCTTAGCTTATAAACGGACCATGGTAACATCCTGAATTCTTCGAAAGTATTGCTGTGCTCGGAGATAACTACCTTTACATTAGCGCCTGCAAAATATTTCGCTGTAACTGCTAAAATATTGAAGCTTGGTACACCTGTAAATAGAATATCATATTTTTCAGATCTTAGATGTTGGATCAGATACTTTAGCAAAACGATCCGGTTTTTAGTATTGGGAGATATTACATTTATATTCTCATTTAGAAGATCAAGGTATTGACCGTTTTTTACTCCTAATAATAATGTGACTTCATAGCCATTATTAGCCAGATAATTTGCAACATGCACTATAATTCTTTGTACACCACCTTGGGCTAAATCACGATACATTAATATTATTTTCATAATTGACTTTTAAAAGCTTCTTTCTTCTGTAAGGAACCGTTGGTAGTTACCGGAGAAACACTGATTGCGCAAATCAAAAACATGACCCAGTATACATTGTTGTATTTTAATAGAAAGCTTTCTGTGAAACTTACGATAGTAAGAAATATTAAAACCAATATATACCAGTAAGAGTGATATTCAGGACTATTTTTAATGAAATTGAGAGAACGTTTATACGCTTTTGATAGGATTACAACAAAGAGAGACAAACCAAGTAAGCCTAACTCTAAAGTAATGTCGATAAAGCCGTTATGCCCTTGCTCTGGATTCCAGTCGGCGTCCGTCCAGACACCTTTGGATAATAATTTAGGAATCCAGAATGCACTGTATCCGTAACCGTATATTGGGGATTGATAAATGTATTCCATTAATAACGTCCAGAGTGGCAACCGACCACTGAAAGAATCGTCTTTTCCAATTGCGCTGTAAGCCGTTTCACTACTTTCGATGGCAAATGAAGCCAAAAATTGAGAAGATAATAGAAGGACGACGACTATGGCTATCAGTTTTGATTTCTGATAGTTTTTATAGGCCCACTTCAAGATAAAATAGATAGGGAATAGAGCGAAAAAGGCGATTTGGGAAGTTGATGATCTGGACATCAAAAGCAAGCCTAGACATAATAATGCAATGATTCCGATAGAAAGCCGACTTGACTTAGTCTGCTTGTAATAAAGGATAGTTGATATTAAGCACAATCCAGCAATACGCCCTAATCCATTTTTGTGAAAATATACGCCTTGCCACGCCCCCTGATGAACGCCTGACGCAATTCCATATTCTGGTACTAGTATTATTATTAAGTAACTGCTTGTAACAATCAGACAGGTTAAATAAAAAAATAATTTCAATAAGTTAAGGCCTCTGAATTTATCACTTATATAGAAGGCGAAAAGCAATGTAGATAGAAAAGAGCTTATTTTTCTCAATGTAACATCAGGAGCTTGCGACCAGCCAACTGAGGCAACAACCAGGATTGTTAATAAAACAATAAAAGTGTTCTTCTTAATATCTTTTAATAACTTATAATATCGCTTAGCGAAATAGTAAATCATAATCCCGTAAAGCACCAGCCAAAAGTATTTCACTGCACTGGCCGAGGCAGTGTTATTTTGTATAGCTTGCTCATCAGCAATTAAATACAAAATAGCCCCGCTCAGTATGTATAGAAGAAAAGCATTTACGATGTAAGTAAATGTCCTGACCTTTTTAACCCCTGGAAAGCCATTCGTTAGAAGAAAGGGCTGTTGTGCTTCAATTGGAAAAGCGGTATTCATACATTCGTTCGTTTACTGATTGATATGAATTTTAATTTCTCAATCATGGGATCAATTCTAATGATGTTTAGCTTAATTAAGATGATCACGTAAAATAGAATGCTAATGGTTGATTTAAGAATCAGTGCCGCGTAAATATTATTTATGTCAAGTATCGAGAATAAATAATAAAGTAGGGCGCTGACTACCAATAAGCTCCACATATAATTAAAATTAGGATGTGGAATGTAGTACTCTCGTTTGCCTATAATTATACTGAGCAGCATAATGAGGACATACGTCAAAACCGTTGAATAGGCTGCCACAATAATTCCGTATTGTTGCAGGAAAAAAACGTTAATAATAATTTTGAATACAGATCCTGTCAGATAGATATAAGCTAACTTGTCGGTTCTTCCTTTAAATTGAAAAGAATTGTTATAATGAAAGATGGACAAACCGTACAAAACCGTACTAACGACAATGTAAGGCATAATGAGTGTGGCGCTCGTCCGATAGGCTTCTCCAATAAATAGGGAGGTAATCTCTTTAGATACTAAAAAAAGCAGAGATCCAAGGACGGTAGCTACGATTAACAGAGTATTTCCATTTTCCTTCATTTTCTGAAGAAGCAGACTTTCCTTTTTCTCCTCGTAAATTTTGACGAGCATTGGAAAATTAGTCATATTAATAATCAGAAAAGGAACCCAGATAGCCTGTCTGTATAAATCAAAACCGACTGAATACAAACCAGCTTCTTTATTTCCCAGGAACTCGGCGATTAGTAATTTATCAATTACATTATTAATGAAACTTGACGAAAGCATCAATGCCAGCGGAATTCCGTATTTTAATATATCAACCGACTCTGCTTTAGCAAATCCTTTACCGGAAGACGACAAATTCTTGTCTTTATAAATCAGCAGGGGTACTGATTGTGACAGAATATAAGCGACAACGATGGAAATAAAACTTCTGTACACGTAGGCAAGACTTATCGATAATATTACGAATAACACCGATCGTATTAATTCGGACTTCGCATACGTTTTAGCTTGTAAAGATGACCGTTGCAGTTCCAGATTAACGTCATAAACCGAATAGACAATCAGCCAGATGAAGCCAAGTGTGTAAATGGCCAGTTGATCCGGTTTGAAGCAGACAATTATTGTACTTACGATGAGCGATATGAACAAGGTGATTTTGCCAAATTTTAATACCGTGTTTACAAACTCCTGTTTCGTTATGTCTTCGTATTTATGGATGTAACGCGCAATCGTAACGCGCAACCATTGGAACAATAACGAATTACTCAGCATGACGCCCGCAAAAATTACATTATACGTACCTAATTCTTCAGGTACTAATAAATAGCTGAAGACCGACAAGGTCAGGAAGGTCGCTACCGAAGGAGTGAACCTTGCTATTGTATATAAGATAGTTTGTTTCATTCGTAAGCTAGCCGAATAAATTCGTTGCTGAACGGGCCGTTTATCGGGCGTTCTTATCGCCTTTGATCATTTTTTCTACGGTCCACCAACAGATTTTTATGTCCAGGAGAACGGAAGGATATTTTGTGTACCAGACGTCGTACCGCACCCGGTGTCTCATCTGATTGATTTCGGCCGTTTCTCCCCGTAAACCTTTCGACTGAGCCAGGCCGGTAATACCCGGTTTTACGGCAAATCGTTGTTTATACTCCGGTATCAACGGTAAGTATTGCACGTCCAGCGGAATGGGGTGTGGTCTGGGCCCAACGACGCTCATGTGCCCGGCAATGACATTCAAAACCTGCGGTAATTCATCCAGATTGGTTTTCCGCAAGACGCGCCCGATGCGGGTTATCCGGATGTCATTGTGGGTGGCCTGCTTGAAGGAAGCATTTTTCTGGTACTTCATGGTCCGGAACTTCAGACACGGAAACGGCCGCCCATTTCGGCCTGACCGTAACTGGACGAACAGAATAGGACCCCGGGATTCCAGCTTGATCAGGAGTCCAATCAGTGGCAGCAGCCACGACAGGATGAACACCGTAACCAGAATAGCGACTGTGATATCGAAGAACCGTTTTCCTGCCGGTTGCTGCTTGCTCGCAGCCGTCTCACTGACGACATAATACGAGGAGTCAGGTTGTAATAGGTTGAGCATAACGTTTCCAGTTGAGGGGTGCAATTCGGGCAATCGTCTTACTAACCGGGTCCAAAATAACCCGGTCAGGAAAGATCAAAAGTTGAGAATTGAAGAAAAGCGGTTTTTAACTGCCCGGCAGCAGGCGTTTTAAAAATGGTTTCCGTTTGTCGGATTCCTGTTCGTAGTAACCACCGGAGCCATATCCGTACCCGTAGCCATACCCATATCCGTAGCCATTGCCTTCGTTGATCGAGTTCAGAATCAGGCTCAGCTTCCGGAACCGTTGCTCTTTGTACATCACGTCGACCATCTTCAGGTGCTGCTTTGGCGTTACATCGTGCCGCACCACATACATCGTCGCATCGGTTTTGTCGGCCAGAATCTGGGCGTCAGTAACCAGCCCGATAGGAGGGGAGTCGACAATAATGTACTGAAAACGCTCTCTCAGCTGCTGGAACAACTCATCGACCTTGTCACTAACCAGCAATTCGGCGGGGTTCGGCGGAATCGGGCCACTGGTCAGAATGTAGTAGTTGTCCATGCCCGGGATGGGTTGCAGAATGTCGTCCAGCGTCACTTGCCCCACCAGAAAATTACTGATACCGGCCGTGTTCGGCATGTCGAGCATGGAGTGCAGTTTCGGACGGCGCAAGTCCATTTCCAGAATAACCGTAGGACGGTCGATCAGCGCCAGACTGGCTCCTAGGTTTAACGAGATGAACGATTTTCCTTCCCCACTGATGCTGGATGTAAACAGAATGGCCAGACTTTCGTTGTTGGAGCGCAGGAATTGCAGGTTGGTTCGTAATGCCCGGACCTGTTCGGCCACGATCGACCGGCTGTTGCTCGTAACGACCAGCGGAAATTTGTGCTTGGCGTAGGCAATCTCACCCACGATGGGCGTGCTGGTTAACTCTTCGATATCGGTCCGTTTGCCGATGCGGTTATTCAGCATATCACGGGTGGCAAAAGCACCAATCGGAATCAACAGGCCAACCGCCCCGAACAAGAGGAAAATCAGCGGTTTTTTCGGCTTGATGGGTTTGCTGCTGCTGCGGGCTTTATCAATCGTTCGGCTATCCGCAATGGCTGACGCATACGACAGGGCGGTTTCTTCGCGTTTGGCGAGCAGGTACGTATACAGGTTGTTTTTGATGGCCTGCTGACGGGTAATATCCAGTAAAGCCCGTTCTTTACGCGGAACCGAGCGAATCATCGACTCAAACTTGCGGTTGTGCACCATGAGCTTCTGGCGAGTACCCGTCAGAATATTTTTCATGGTCTGGATATTGTCGCGAATATTGGACTTGGTCGACCGGATCTGATCGTCCAGCGAATGAACCAGCGGGTTATTCTCCGACGTCGTCTTGATCAACTTCTCCCGCTGGAGTTCCAGTTCGGATATTTTCGTAATCAAACCGAGCAGGGTCGGATCGCTCAGGCCCAGCGTGGACGGTGCCGCACCGGTTTCGCCTTCCTTCCGACTGATGTAGTTCGTTATATCGTCGAGCGCACCCAACTGAATGTTCACCTGACTCAGCTGCGCGTCGTTCTGCTGAACGTTTTGCAGGAAGATCTGCGATTCGGTGCTGATGTCCGTAATGCCCTGAGCCGATTTGTAGGTTTCTACATTTTTTTCAACGGACGCTAATTCGCCCGAAATTAATTCAAGCCGTTCTTCAATGAAATCCAGCGTATTGGCCGCCACAAGATTTTTATCTTTAAGAGCAGCATCGTTATACTCTTCGACGATTTTATCAAGGATATTACGTCCTTTTTCAGGAACGGCGGTTTCCAGGCTCAGAATCAATACTGTCGACTGCTTGCTGGTTGCTTCTACTTTCAGATCTTCAACGTATTTCTGAATAACTTCCTGCTTAGGAGCGACATAAACAACAACTGGAAGCGTGTCCAGTTTAGAAGTCCGCTTGGAAAACACCCTGATCCGGCCGTATTCTGTGTTAATGCTTTGATTAACCGGATACCTTTTTTCTCCAATCTTAACCGTAGATGGATTTACATACCCGATGGTTAAAGGCTCTTCGTACAACAGAGCGTTAGGGCGTTCGATAACGAGCCGAAAGGGCGCATTGTTGTAAATTTCGCGTTCACCGACCGGCGTATCATGGAAATAAGTAACGTCCAGTGCCAGAGCATCGTTTACTTTCTCCATGATGGTGTAGGACTTGAGAATTTCAATCTCGTTCTCGACCACTTTCGAGTCGGTGAAGAGATCCATCTCTTTCATGATGTTGTCGGCCGAAATTCCCTTCTTCTCGTCCTTAATTAAAATGCTGCTCTGTACTTTGTAGATAGGCACCTGGTACATCAGGTAGGCATAGCCAAGGCCTAAAGCCACAACGAGCGAGAGCAGGAACCATTTCCAGTTTTTTAAATACCGGAAGAGGATCAGCCGGAGGTCTGGCTCTTTTTCCTCCTGCTGATGGTAAACATACGGAGTTGTGATCATAACGTTGTTGAGTAATTGGGTACTATTGGTTGGCAGTTGGTCCACGCGGGATTTCGCTGCCGGTAATGCTTTATTAACGGCGCAGAATAACCGCTATCAGGGATAGCGCGCCGATAATTGATGGTAGAATGGTGTAAAAACGATCGGCATAGGCCAGTCGGGCTTTACCCGGTTCTACGTATACGACATCATTAGGATGCAGGTAATAATAGGGCGACTTAAACAAGTCCCGCTGATTCATATTGACCCGGCCAAATTCCCGCTTCCCGTTGGTCTCCCGAATAATCATGACATTGTCCCGGCGACCGTAGATGGTGATATCACCCGCCAGGCTGAGCGCTTCAGTCAGCGTCATTTGCTCGTTAGGCACACTGAACATGGACGGGCGGGCTACTTCGCCCAGCACGGAGATTTTAAAATTCAAAAACCGGACAGCCACCGTGGGTTCTTTCAGGTAGTTCTTAAGCTTTTCCTGAATCAGTTCCTGCGCACGAACGGACGTTAATCCGCTTACCTTCACTTTGCCCACAAGCGGCAATTGAATATTGCCATCGGGGTCTACCAGGTAACCCACCACGGCCGTTACCGGAATCTGGCCGTTATAGGTTTGGTAGGTAGACATGCGTTCGGCTCCCGCGTAGGGGTTGAAAAAGTTGCTGGCTTCCTGGTTTAGACTATTGACATTTATACCTAACAAATCGTTGGTCTGAATAGCCGGAATATACCGGTTTGTAATTTCCTGCGCTATGGCTGTGCTGTCGGTTACCGGACTTTGAAAGTAGGTAATCTGCTTTTGTGAGATGCAAGATGAGAAACCAATAATGAATAAGGCAAATACGAGCCAGTTCCAATTCTTCATGTGCTGTGAATGCGATCAATATTTAAATTCTTACCTACTTGTTTATTGCTATATGTCTGGTAAATGCCCCTTAACTGATTTCTCTTTTTCCTAATTGGAGGACTGTCTGAAACAGGTGATTTTGGACTACTCAAGAACGACGCAAAAATAATTTCATAGTTTTTAAGTAGTCATTTTTAGGTATTTTATACCGTATCCTAAATTTTGGGATCAGGATTTTAGGAATTGCAAAAATATTTTCTCATTTTTCGCCATCAAATTATTTGTCAGACTTCTTATTTGTAATTCATCCGTTCGCAGTTGAGGTGCTTACTTTGCTAGTCTACTAAAAATTTGAAATTTTTTTTGCAATTACTTAGTGAAATTAACCAGGTTTTTAATCTTTATCGCTTGTTCGTTTGCCATGCGTAAGTATGAATTGACCGACTCACAATGGGAGAAGTTAAAGGACATGATGCCTTCCAACAACCGCCCCGGCCGGCCGTGGCGTTCCCATCGCCAATCTATCAATGGTATTCTCTGGATCTTGAACTCCGGCGCGCCCTGGCGTGATTTGCCTGAGCGTTACGGTTCCTGGAAAACCATCTATGATCGCTTTCGTCGCTGGCAGCGTGACGGTACGCTCACGAAAATTCTAACGCTTTTGCAGTTGAATTTTCCTGCCGTAACAGCCGCCGAGAATTACACGCCGATTACTTCGGAACAGAATCTCTCAGCAGTTAATTAGGTAGTATTCTACCTCACTATTGAAAAACCGTGTACTTCAAAAGACGAAATAAGTGATACGTGTGGTTGTTGCAACGTTTGTTGAAAAATATCTAGCAGACAGAGGTGTAATAACTTCAACGGATGAAGTGCACTTAAGGCTCAGAGTAAATTATAAACTCTTAAATTACGCTGGAGCAAATTTGAATTCGTACAGTAAATACCTACAATTATCAGTCAATCGTTAAGCTATTTATACGCTTTTGCTCTTGCGAATTACAATTCAAATATAGATAAAATTGTTATAAAACAAGAGTTGTGTCCGTAAAATAAATGTTAATTAGGATTATTGTTATATTAACTTTGTTGAATTAAAGTTTTCTTAACAAGATAACCTTCTAATTAACAGACAAGGGATTCGACCTGTTCAGGCTTATGTAGTCGCAATTTCTGTGCCAGTAGTGATTTTGTCGATCAGTATTGTTGAGATAGTACAAAAGAAAAGTCGGATCTGAACAGACGTTCCGCGACCCGACTTTGGTAATCGAAAACAAGTATAAACTAGGGTGATGATCAGGCAATAATCTGTTTAGAAAGTAAATCAAGATACATTTCGGTGCCCAGCACCTCTTCCGGTGTATCGATCGTTGCTAGCTGAAGCAGAAAGTCGCGCAGATCAGGTGAAATCTCGTACGTGATGTACAACCGGCGGTCGAAAAGAACCGGGGCATCTTCCAGATCACAGATTGAATACCGATCTTGGTTGAATGCGATCCTTTTTTGAACGCGCTGCCGGTGGGGTTTTGGCGTGTCGGCCTGTTGTTCCAGTTCGTGCTGGTCGAGGAATTTATGAATGTAATTCCATCCTTCCCACTGTTCCGGATACTTGGTCAAATAGTGCCAAAACGAATCATAGAGGTGCTGAAGGCTCAGTTGACAATACGTGTCGCGGTCACCAGTAGCCTCCGGTGTAACCGGGTCAAGGAAAGACAGCACGTTGTTCAGGTTTCTATCGCGGTAGCCAATAACCGGAATGATGGGGGTTTTGGTTACATACGATAAGAAACCAACTCCTTTACGGGCCCAAACATTTTTGGCTCCGAAACGTACCTGAATTTCTTTATCTTCCTGACGGTTTACGCCCGTTGTGTTGGTCACACCGTCAATAAAGATAACCAGGGAGGTTCCAGCCCGCAGTTCGCGGATGACCTGCAGCGTCGATGACGGCTGTTCGGCCACAAGAATCTGGAAGGAGTTGGTTAAATTGTGCTTTTTTTGCAGGCCTTTAATGGTGGCCCAAATGTCTTTACCTTGTTCCTGATACGTACCTTTGCTGACTAACAAGGCAACATCGACCCCATTGCGGTAGAGATACGTGGCCATCAGGCGATAAGAACCCAAATGGAACGTGCAATAGATATTAGGTCGCTGGCTCTGAATCAGTTCCCGTATGGGACCTTTGGTTTGAATCAGGTCGTTTGCGGTCAAAAATTGCTGGTCAAACGTGGTATAAACCTGCTGGAGCAGCAATTTCTGAAAAAGATCCTCGTGCTTCTCTATCGGAATCTCAGGCAGAATGTTCTGGACACTGGCCGAGAACGTAGTAAACTTGAAGAGGTATCCTTTTTCTTTCCGGAGATCGAGAGACTCGAATTGTTGGCGACAACGATCCAGTTCCCGTTGATATTGATGCACGAAGTTGCTCATAAGAATTTACTTAAGAAAGGGCCAGTTGATCCGCACCGTTGGGTTGCAAACCGTGGAAAGAAGGCCACCAGTCGCAGCAGATTTGATCGTCTTTTCCGGCTTTCACCAGGTGCGCATTTTCGTTGGTTTCATTTTTGGCTACCACGTTCAGGTTAGCAGCAGCTGAGTTCAATAATTGTTTTGCTGAGTTGATAACAAAGTTCTTTTTCATGACGATAGATGATATGAGAGTGATTAAATTGTCTGTCATCAATCGGTCATTTTGCCCGGGATTATTTGCCGATTGACTGATACAAAAGTACCCGGTCAAGGCAGGCAAAAGAATGGCAACTTTTGTCTAAAATATTATGCAGCTTTAGTAACTAATTACTATTATTTGTTAGTAACTTAGCACAGTCCAAGAAATCGGACCCTGATTGGAGTAGCAATGACGGAAGTACCGCTAAATTTGAAGTATATTCGAAGACCCTTCAAGAGCCTTAGTATTCTGCTGTTAGCGGTGCTTACTTTTGAAGCGTTCAACTGGCTGTTTGCTTTTGAAAAGAAAATTTTAAAAGTTAAAGAGTACGGCGGTGTGCTCGGTTATATCTGGATCTTGTTCCGGGGCGGTATCTTACCGGAGCTCTGTACATTGATTATCCTACTGATGCTTCTGAACGTTTACCATGAAGCCTGCCGGATCAAACGCCTTGAACTGACGCCCCGAAATATCATCAATTACGAGGTGAAAGTTCTGCCCGTTATGCTGCTGGCTTTTTTCCTATTTAATCCGGTTACCCAAACCGTACGTTACCTGCTCGTTGAGTTTCCAAATTACGATCTTGAACTATACCTGGAAAACTACATCCAGGGAACCTACAATATCAAGTATTATTTCTTTTACCTGATTCCAATTCTGATCATGGGCTACGGAGCCGTCAACGGATCCTTGCTCACGGACGTTTTGGAACAACGCCGGCAACGGAAGCGAAACACCGAAACGGCAGACCCTTATCAGTCGCTGACTCCACAACCCGGTTCGTTCCTAACTCACCTCAAAGTCAAAAACACGTTTGGCGAAACCATCATCGCCGTTCAGGACTGCTATTGGTTTGAAACGGAAGACCGGTATTACTACGCCATTCATCCCACGGGCCGATTAGCCATCACCAAGACGATGAACGAGCTGGAGACGGAATTAAACCCGGAATTGTTTTTCCGAACGAAACGAAACTGTATTATTAACCTCAGCCTTGTTACCAGTTACGCCTATTGGGAGAATGGCAAATACATTATCCGGATGCAAACGCCCAATAATGACGAAATGGACATGCCTCGTGCCCGTTTGCAGGATTTTAAAAACCGGCTCCTACGGTTCTCCGCTCAGGAAGTGGAATATCTGCCTCCAAAAAGCGAAATTATATAAATACCTACGAGCAAATTTGTCTTTCGTATTTTTTTACTTCTGAATTATTATTCAAAGGTAGTCTTTTATGGAGATTCCGTAGCGCGTCAGGTTGCGGCAACTTCCTAATTCCAGCTTTTGCGCAATGTTGGTTTTGTGATTAGCGAGCGTCCGATAGCTGATGTGCAACTGATCCGCAATTTCATGTCCCGAGGTTCCCTGCGCCACCAATCGCAGAATTTCAAGCTCTCGTACACTCAGCCGGTTTAATTGTTGTTTTGTCTCATCGCTCATTACGTTCATGCCGTAATTTTTGAGCAGCAAAAGAAAACCGGGGCTGTAATAATAGCCTCCTTTAGTAATCGTCTGAAAACATTTGTACAGTTCGTCCAATCCGTCGTTTGCGTATAAAAAACCGTAAAAGCCCTGTTGCATGGCATTGGCAACCAGTTTTAGATCCGGTTTGCTGGTGTACAGGATGAATTTGGTGCGTTGATTGTCCGTACGAACCTGCTGAACAATGTCAACACTTCGCCTTCCAGAAATCTCCGATTCCAGAATGACGCATTGCGGCTGTTTGACCCGAATTTGCTGAAGCGTATCCTCCATTTCAATTGCCTTCCCAACTACATTGTATCCCTGCTCTTTGAGTAACTGGCAAAGTACCTCGCACGTGAATAGCTCAGCCTGGGCTACTAAAATAGAAAAGTCTTTTCGTCGCAGGGAAAACGAAAGAGCGGACGATTCTGATTGTGAATTTGTTTTGTTCATGGTAAACGATGGTAGCCTTGCATTTGAGTGCTACAAGTTAATAGACCTAACGAATTCGTTGAGCGGGTTGAAATCAATACTTTTATGCGTGAAATAACCAAAAAAGGTGCCAGGCTACCTCACGCTCTCCAATGGGTTGATACCCTTGAGAATCCGGGAGAATTGACAGAGAGAATTCGACGCTATATACACTAAATTTGGTTATTTCACACGGAAAAGTAGTCATTCCGTACGAAATGACTTTTTTGATCGAAATTGATGGCGTAGTTTTCACTTGTAAATCACACGAAAACAAGGATTGAACTACAAAATTAATAACAATGCGGAACGTTAAGAATTTAACTGCACAACAAGTGGAGCAACTCCGTCAGACAATTCGTGAGAGCCAAAACAACGTCCTGAAAAAACGTTGCCAGTGTGTGCTGTATAGCTACTATGGATTGACAGTTAGCGAACTAATGGATATGTTTGCGGTCGATCGTCGCAGTATCTATAATTGGATGAATCGCTGGCAGGAAGATGGCGTTCAGGGTTTACAGGATAAACCGGGTCGGGGCTTGAAACCGAAACTGAATCCGGAAGACAAGCAGCATGTTGAGAAGGTTATGAAAGCGATGATGACGTATCCCAAAGAACCGCGTCAGGTGTTGCAGCAAATCAATCACCAGTTGCCAAAGCCTATTAGCCAGGATACACTGCGTCGCTTTGTAAAGAAAATATCAAGTTTGGACAGCATGGCTGCCTGATTGTTACTATACTATACAAAAAAGAATGCATTTTGACAAGAGGAGCGTCTGGCTCTCGTCAAAATGCATTCTTTTTTATGAGTCCATCAGGAAATAACGGTTCCCAGTATCCGGCCGATTTCGATGTCTACTTTTTTGTAGTGCATATACTCCATCATCAGCCGGTCACTTTCCGCGGCATCGGTTGCCTGGCTGATGAGCTGCTTAATCTCCCTCATTCGCTGCTCAGCGACCATTTTCTTCAGTCGCAGAATATTGGTAAAAGCCGCATCAGCTAGCTTATCCACTTCGGTCGGAACGTATATTTCGTGCTTTTGCCAGTTTTCGCTGAGCTGATGCCGCACCGTAACCAGTCCAATGGCCTCATGCTGATACGTTGGATTCTGATGACGCAGAAAGTAATCGGCCGTTCGGATTTCATTGGCCAGAAACCCTTCCCGAATCTCCGTCAGCATTTCATTAAAAACCGGCGTTACAAATTCCATCGTTCCCAATTCACTCAGCATGTAATGGCAGACCGAAATGTCGGGTTCGAGTTCGTGAGCGCCGTAATTGATCAACAGGCGGACGCATTCTTCTTCCTGGTAAAAAAGAGGAGGGCGGTTTTTCTGGCTCGTTTTACTGACTGATCGTTGCTCGGCGGGTGAGGTTTCCACCGGAAAATCACCCAGAATCTCCGTTAGTTCTTCCGGAAACGAATCGTAGCTTTGCGGGGCCGCGCGGCCCGTCCCCGACGGTTTTTCCGGCTGTTGTTTAAGCTGTTGCTTTTGCTGCGTAAGCACCATTCGGTTGCTTTCTGAAATCAGCGTTTGCTCATCGACCTGCAACTGGCGGGCGGTTTTTTGAAAAAAAACCTGCCGCTTGATTGGGTCTGGTATTTTGGTGATACTCTGAATGATTTCGGTGATGATTTCCGCCCGTTTGAACGGATTCTCGCCGGCATCTTTCAGCAGCATGTCGGTTTTAAACGTGATAAAATCGTTGGAATGCCGGCTCAGGTAGGTACGAAACGCTTCGGCTCCGACTTTCCTGACGTAGCTGTCGGGATCATCACCGTCCGGAAAAGTCGCTACGCTCACGTTCAACCCTTCCTCGAGCACCATGTCCAGACCGCGCAGGGCGGCTTTGATTCCGGCCGCATCCCCATCATACAGAATGGTTACATTTTGGGTAAACCGGCTGATGAGTCGAATTTGCTCAATAGTCAATGAAGTACCCGAAGAGGCCACCACGTTCTTGATGCCGGCCTGGTGCAGGGATAAAACATCCGTATACCCTTCAGTCAGGTAGCAGACCTCTTCCTGTCGAATGGCGTTTTTGGCCTGAAAAATCCCGTACAGGACCTGACTTTTGTGGTAAACTTCGGTTTCGGGCGAGTTGATGTATTTGGGCTGGTTTTTATCCGCTTTCAAAATCCGGGCGCCAAATGCAATGACGCGACCCGCTACATTATGAATCGGAAAAATAACCCGCCCCCGAAACCGGTCGTACGTTTTGCCGCCTTCTTTCGATAAGATCAACCCGGCTTTTTCGAGCAATTCCGGCCGATAGCCCCGGCGACCGGCTTCCTGCAAGAGCGCATCCCATTGATCCGGACTAAAACCCAGTTCGAAGGATTGAACAGTATTGTCCAGAAAACCGCGTTCGCGGAAATAACTCAGACCGATGCTTTGTCCTTCGTCGGACGTCAGCAAATGCGAGTGGTAAAATTCTTTGGCAAAATTGAGGACGATAAACAGACTCTCGCGTTCATTTTGTTTAA
The DNA here is from genome assembly GCF_054780775.1 of Larkinella ripae. NCBI lineage: Bacteria > Pseudomonadati > Bacteroidota > Cytophagia > Cytophagales > Spirosomataceae > Larkinella > Larkinella ripae. The sequence continues at coordinate 1,100,904 of NZ_BAAGVR010000001.1, read as the reverse complement.
TCAGTTCGTCGGGCGTGAGCTGTTCTTCGGCGATTTCGATGCCGTATTTTTTGGCCAGATGGCGCAAAGCTTCCGGATAACCGATGTTTTCGATATCCATCACAAACCGCACGGGATCACCTGCCTTGCCGCAGCCAAAGCATTTGTAGATTTGCCGAACGGGCGAGACATTAAACGACGGGGTCTTTTCGTTGTGAAACGGGCAGCACGCAATCCAGTTCTGTCCCCGCTTTTTAAGCGAGACATAATCACTGATGACGTCGATAATATCCGCCGACTGACGGATGCGGTCGATGGTTTCCTCGGGAATACGCATACGTCAAAGGTACGCAACTCCACCCGCTTTTGGCAACGTTTTTGCTATTATCCGCTTGGACCGCCCGTTCGCTTTCCGGTGCGGTTTTTTTCTCATGGTGCATGCTACCTCCTCAAAATCAGCGACTTTAATATTATTAAATTTGCTTGTAAAAACAATTGAAGTTGGAGTTGTTGCTTTCCTGGTATTAAGTCTGGACGGCTGTACGAAAAACCGGGGCGATGAGGATGTGGCACCCTCGGCAAAAACCGCTGACCAGTTTCCGGCCGATGTTGCACTCCGGTGGTCGGCGATGCAATTGTACCTCATTCGGAATTCGGCGGGTTTTACACCCCCGGTCGCTTCGCGGGCGCTCGGCTACGGCGGGCTGGCTCTGTACGAAGCCATCGTTCCCGGTTTGCCAACCCAGCGGTCGTTGGCCGGGCAGTTGAATGGACTGACCACCTTACCCACAACCGATCCGCAGGCTATCTACCACTGGCCTGCTTCCGCCAACGCAGCCATGGCCTACATTTTAAAGAAGCTTTACGCCAACACGAGCGACGCCAACAAAACAAAAATTGATTCGCTGGAAAGCCTGATCCGGTCGGGCTTTGCCAAAGAAGCCGTGGAAAGTGACGTGCTGGAGCGGTCCGTAGCGTTTGGAAACCAGATTGCCGAGGCCCTTTTTGAATGGTCGAAAACCGATGGCGGCCACGAAGGCTACAATCGAAATTTTCCGGCCGACTACAAAGCACCGCTTTTCAACGGCTCCTGGCAACCGACGGAAAATGGCCGAAAAATTCCCATGCAACCGTATTGGGGCAAAAACCGCACGTTCATTGCCGACCACATGACCATGCCGATTGCAAAACCGCTGCCGGTTTCGGCGGATGTCAAGTCCCAGTACTTTGCCCAGTATCTGGAAGTTTATACGAAAAACAAATCGCTGACTCAGACGGAAAAAGAAATCTCAATCTGGTGGGCCGACGACCCAAGCGATACGTTTACGCCCCCCGGCCATTCGTACAATCTGGCCCGGATTGCCATTCAGTCAACTCAGGCCGATCTGGGTAAAGCCGCTGAAACGCTGGCCCGAACCGGAATGGCCGTTGCCGACGCCTTTACGATCTGCTGGAAGTGTAAATACCTTTTCAACAATGAACGACCGTATACCTTTGTGCGCCGGACCATTGATCCGGCCTGGATACCCTTCTGGCCCGCACCACCTTTTCCGGGTTACAGCTCCGGACATTCCACCCAGTCTGCGGCAGCCGCCATTGTGTTAAGTGCGGTTTATGGGGAAGCGTTTGCGTTCACGGATGATTCGCACGTCAACCGGATTCGGGACGAAAAACGGAATACGGAATTTAAAGCGCGGAGTTTTAAATCTTTCTGGGAAGCCGCCGAGGAGTCGGCTTATTCCCGATATCTGGGCGGTATTCACACCCGGCAGGATAATGAAATCGGCCTGAGCAGCGGAAAAACAATAGGGGAGAATATCAACAAATTGAGGTGGAAAAAATAAAGCGTTAAAAGCTGGGTACCGCATTTGTTCTACGCTTGCGGTACCCAGCTCTTAACGCTTCACGTTTCATTCTAATAAGCTCTAACGCCTTTTCCTTCCATAAAATTAACGAAGGATTTATTCACCACTTTATTACCGCCCGGTGTCGGATAATTGCCGGTGAAATACCAGTCGCCGGAATGATTCGGGCAGGCCTTGCGCAGATTCTCAACCGTCTGGAAAATCACCGCCACGTCGGCTTGCAGGTCTTTCGGCGTCACGATCTCCGCTACTTTATCCGAAATCTGGTCGTGCGTAAATGGCTCATACAGCGCCTTGACGTAATTGATCGAAGCGGCATTGCCCGATTCGATAGCCGCCACGCACTGCGCGTAAATTTCATCGACCCGGTTTTCGTACCCGCTCTCTTTCAGCAGTTGCAGGATGGCCCGGAAGGCCACAAATTCCTTCATTTTCGACATGTCGATCCCATAGCAATCGGGGAAACGAATCTGGGGCGCCGACGACACAATAATGATTTTCTTGGGACCCAGCCGGTCGAGCATTCGTAAAATACTTTTCTCCAGCGTCGTACCGCGTACGATGGAATCGTCAATAACAACCACATTATCAACGCCTTTCCGAATTACTTCAAACGTGGTGTCATAAACGTGCGAAACCATTTCGTCCCGCTGGGAGTCATCGGTAATGAACGTCCGGAGTTTGACGTCTTTCGAAACCAGCTTCTCAATCCGGGGTCGGAACGACAACAGCCGGTCCAGGTCCTGTTCAAACAGAATGCCCTCCATGATGGCTTTCTTCCGCTGCTTCGCCAGGTATTCTTCAATGCCTTCGACCATGCCAAAAAAGGCGGTTTCGGCCGTGTTCGGAATGTAGGAGAAAACCGTATTTTCCAGGTCGTAATCAATTTCCTGGAGAATTTGCGGAATCAGCAATTTGCCCAGCGTTTTGCGTTCGTTGTAAATATCGGGATCGGAAGCCCGGGAGAAATAAATTCGCTCAAAACTGCACGAACGTTTTTCCACCGGCTTGATAAACTCGTATTCGTCGTACTCGCCGTATTTGTCGATTATCAGCGCGTGACCCGGTTTTACTTCCTGAATCTGCTCGTATTCGACGTTGAAGGCGGTTTTGATGGCCGGTTTTTCGGACGCGACTACCACCACTTCATCGTCGGCGTAGTAATAAGCCGGGCGAATTCCGGCCGGATCGCGGGCGACAAAAGCTGCGCCAAAACCGGTCATGCCGACCATCGAATAACCGCCGTCGAAATCCCGGCAGGAGCGGTGCAACACCCGTTGCAGGTCCATGTTATCTTCGATGATGTCAGACAGATCGGGATTTTCGTAGATACCCTTGAACCGGTCGAAAACCCGCTGATTTTCTTCGTCCAGAAAGTGCCCGATTTTTTCCATAACCGTGACGGTATCAACCTCATCTTTCGGGTGTTGACCCAGCGAAACCAGCTTTTTAAAAAGCTCATCCACGTTGGTCATGTTGAAATTGCCCGCCATCACCAGGTTCCGGCTGCGCCAGTTGTTCTGACGGAGCATCGGGTGACAGTTTTCAATTTCGTTGGCTCCGTGCGTGCCATAACGCAGGTGCCCCATCAGCACCTCACCCGTAAACGCAAGGTTTTCCTGAAGCCAGCGGGCATCGCGGACTTTTTCCTTGTTGTTTTTGAGTGCTTTACGAAATTTCTTGTTGATCTTCTGGAAGATGTCGGCGACCGGCTGGCTGGCTACCGAGCGGTAGCGGCTGATGTAGCGGTGGCCCGGCGGTACGTCGATTTTGATGTTGGCAACCCCGGCGCCGTCCTGCCCGCGGTTGACCTGTTTCTCCATCAGCAGGTACAGTTTGTTGATGCCGTATAAATGAGTGCCATACTTATCGATGTAATATTGGTATGGCTTGCGGAGCCTTATCAGGGCAATACCGCACTCGTGCTTTATGGCGTCGCTCATGCCTGGTATTTTAGTTGGTATGAAGGTAACTCCCGAACTTTGCTTTTCGTTCAGTTGATGGTATAGCAAAGTTACGAAAACCGCAAAGCTGATGACGTACCCGGAACAATACTTTTTTTGATTGTTACCCATTGGTCGCCCGAGCGTCTCTTTTGTTATATATCGAATTGAAATATTTAAAGTTTTCGATTTTGCCAATAAAGCTCGATTGGCAACGGTTTAGGGTGTGGTGGTCAGCCTTTTAATTTCTTCGTACAGAGTTCTGAAACAGTTTGAAGCCGTATTCTCGCTGTTGTCGGTTTTTTTTCGCCCGTAATACTCGTCCAGGAACGAACCGGCATCCGACCAGACGGTTTGAATCATTCCGTGAAACCGGTCTTTCATTGTTTTGGTCGCCGTGGCCCGAAACCGTACCATATCCTGGGCTTGAGAAACCGCATTTTTGGGCATTCGCCACGGGCAGGTCATCACTTTCAGGCCCTTCATGGCGAAATAAACCGGCGTTTGATCCGGGCGTTCGTAGTGCCAGTCGCAGATCATGACGTCTTTCGGAATCAGGTCGATAGCGCGGTGTGTGTTGTTCATGCTGGCTTCCCACATGCCCAAACCGGTGGCTTTTCCGTCCAGAAGCCGGTCGCCCCAGATCCACAGCGTCCGGCCATGCTGGGCCAGATGGTCACGGATGGTTTTCACTTCACCGGCAAATAACTCGGCCTTATCGCGCCCCGAACAGCGCGGGCATTTATCATCACCGATGTAAAAAACTTCATCCATTCCGGCGTGAAAAGCATTGGCTTCAAAAACTTCGCAAATCTCGTCGACCAGATCGAACACCACCGGATGGACTTCCGGATGCAGGGGGCAGTAGCTTTTGCAGTACAGGCCGTCGGGGTTGGGCCACTGATAAGTGGCCGGCATTTTAACGTGGGGCGTTTCGTCGAACTGGGGGTAAACCCGCAGCAAATTGTGCGTTCGGCTGGCCCACGACTGATGCCCCAGCAGGTTGATCTGCGGAATCAGCCGGATGTTGTTCTTCTGGCAGACCCGCACCATTTTCCGAACATCCCGTTTCGAGAGGGCCACACTGTCCCGCAGTTCGGGATGACTTTTGAATTCGTAATTAAAATCCACCCTCAGAATCAGCGTGTTGACCTGCCGGGGAGCCAGTTCTTTTTCGATAAACGTCACAAACTCATCAACCCGGTTGGTTTGCGGAGCGCCAATGCAAAAGCCCCGAACCGGCAGCAGACTGTCGATGGGCGTCTGCGCCCGCGAGGGGTTCGGCAGCAAAAGCAGCCCGATCAGCGTGTACCATAGGAAAGAGAAACGTTTCATACTTAGGGGAGGAGTGAGGGTAAAAGGTTCGACACGGGTTACAAGCCTTCGATCCAGCGCAGCAGCCAGTCGGGTTTGAAAAAGAGCAGCAGCACCGGTAGCGTCAGCGCGGTTGCCAGCAGAAGCTGTGGGCGGTTTATCGAAACGTCTGGTAAAGAGGCTGTTGGGGCAGGACGGAAGTACAGCAAAAACGGAATTCGAAGGTAATAAAACAACGAAATAACGGCATTCAATAAGCCCAGTCCGAACAAGGCCATTAACCACGGATTGCCACCGGTTTGGTACGCTTCCAGCAGAGCCGAAAAAGCAAGTAATTTAGCCGTAAAACCCACCGTCGGCGGCAAACCGGTCAGGGCAATCATAACGGCCGTGAGGGCCGCGCTCAGGAGCGCCTGGCGGTTTCCTAAGCCGCTGAAATCCTGAAGAGTCAGGCTGCCGTTCCGGTGCCGGGCCAGCACGTCGATGAGCAGAAACGCGGCCATGTTGATGAACACGTAGGTGGCGATATAGAAAGTAGCAGCTTCAAAACCGGTTTCGTTGAAACTCACCACGCCCACCAGCAGAAAACCGGCGTGGGCGATGGAGGAGTACGCCAGGAGTCGTTTGGCATCCGTTTGCCAGAGTGCCGACAGGTTGCCGAGCGTGATGCTGGCCAGAGCAACAACCGTGAGCGGGGTCTGGAAATCGGCGGGCAAGGTCGTCAGAACGCGCATCAGCACCAGCAGGGCAGCCGCTTTGGGGGCTACGGAAAAGAACGCGACGACGGGGGCCGGGGCGGCCTCGTACGCGTCAGGCGTCCAGCTATGAAACGGCACCAGCGACAGTTTGAACAAAATACCGGCCAGCAGCAAAAAACCGGCGATGTAAATGACGAAGGAGTCGTTGCGGGTCAGCTCTTCGGCTGCGTCGGCCAGGGCAAGGGTGCCGGTCAGGCCGTAGAGCAACGACATGCCGTAGAGCATGATGGCCGAGCTGATGGCTCCGAAGAGCAGGTATTTCAAACCACCTTCCGAGGCTTTGCGGCTGGCCGAAAGGGCCGTGAGCAGGTAGGAACTCAGCGAAACCAGCTCGATGCTGAGGTAAATGGTTAGCAGATTGACCGACATGGTCATCAGATACAGGCCGAGGAGCAGGCCCAGCAGAATCGGAAGCCAGTCGAGCCGCAACGCATCGTGTGGCTGGGGGACCGTCCAGGCGTGTAAAATGGCAAAGAAAGCCGCTGCGGTGACGATGAGCTTGTAGAATACCGCCTGGTTATCGAGCAAAAGAACCGAATTGAAGAGGAACCCTTTTTCAGCCGTCCACTGTCCGACAACCAATGCGCCGGTTACCAAAACCGCCAGCAACGAAAGAGCGTAAAGAATGAAACGGTGTTGGTGGTGGGGGAGTTGGGCTGGTAGGAAAGCCGCCGGTTCGGGGGAAAAACCGGCCCGGCGGTTTTTGGAACGGGCGGTAAACACCAGGTCGGTCATGACAACAAGTCCAATGGCAACCAGTAATGCTACCTCCGGCCAGAAACCGGATAAGCTCAGTAAACTATCATTCAGTTGATCAGGGAGTTGCAAAGCGCAGACGGATAGGCGAATTTTGATGGCAGTAAAGGTACAAAAAAACCGTACGGGTTTTGGGATTGGTTCGTTATCTTGTCGGAGCGAATACGGGTTCGGATTTGTTCAATTGTTTTATCAGCAACCGATTCAAATGAAAACCACACTGATCTGGGGCCTGCTGGCCTTTGGCCTGGCGACGCAAACCCACGCGCAGGGCGTTTTTCTGACCGACGTCAACGGACAGGTCATACGGGCCAACAAATACGTTGATGTGCAGGGGTCGCCGTACCTGAACGAAGCCTGGAAACAGGGCACCGTTATGGCCGCGAACAGCAAGGCGTATCCGAACCTGAACGTGCGGTATGATGTCTATGCGGGCGAACTGGAATACCAGCAGAACAACCAGACGTACCGGCTGAGTCGCGACGCGATGAAAGAATTCCGGATTATGGACGGCAACGAACTGATCTTCCGGAACGGGTTTGCCGCAGTCAATAACAACACGCCAAAGACCTTTTACCAGGTGCTGGTCGATGGGTCGACGAAACTGCTGAAGCAGCACAAAGTAAACATGTCGGAAAACAAGCCGTTTAATTCGGCAACGGTAACGAAGGAATTCCAGAAGCAGGAGTTTTATTTTATTGCCAAACCGGACGGCACCCTCCAGCGGATTCAGAAAAACAAAAAATCGGTGCTGGGCGCTTTGGCCGATGACAAAGACCGTCTGGAGAAATTGATTAAAGAGCAGGATCTGAACCTGAGCGACGAAAACAGCTTGATTACGCTACTGGAGCGGTATAATACGAAATAAGAATAGCGAGGTGAGAAAAGCGCCAGCGCAGGCTTCGCTTGTCTCACCTCTTTTGCCTGCCTAAATAATTCCTTCCTGTTTGGCGCGTTCTTCGTATCCGTGCAACTGCACCGGTTTTTGGTTTTTCCGCAAGCGCATGTTCAGGAATTCAACCAGCAGCGAGAACGCAATGGCAAAATAAAGATAGCCCTTGGGCACGGAACCAATGGCTGAATTAAAGACTTCAATTTCGGCCAGGTGGGCGCCTTCGGCAATCAGCATAAAGCCAATCATGATCAGAAAAGCCAGTCCAAGCATCTGAATACTGGGGTGTTCGTTGACGAATTTGCCGACGGGGCCGGCGAAAAACATCATAATCAGAACCGATACCACCACGGCGACGATCATGACGGTGATGTTCTGCGTTAAACCGACGGCCGTCAGAATGGAGTCGATTGAAAAGACAATGTTGATCACGGCAATTTGCGTGACCACGCCGGAAAGGCTGGCTTTCCCTTTGGACGCCGACGTGCTTTCGTCCTCTTCTGACTGTCCTTCGAGCTTGTGATGAATTTCCGACGTTGCCTTGTATAAAAGGAAAAGTCCCCCCGCAATCAGAATAACACTTTGTCCGGTAAAAGCGGCCTTTAACCAACTGCTGTTGTAATGCATGAAGGGTTTGCTGAGCGAAATCAGCACTGAAATTCCGAACAACAGAATCACGCGGAAAATCATGGCCAGAATCAACCCCAGATTACGGGCTTTAGGTTGGCTGGCCAGGGGAAGTTTGTTGGCAGCAATGGAAATGAAGATGATGTTGTCGATTCCCAGAACGATTTCCAGAAACGTCAACGTGAGCATACTGACAAGGTTTTCGGCAGAGAACAATTGATCCATTCGGCTTTTAGTTGATCGGTCGTGAACAGGTTCGAAATTACCCGCTTTGCGGCATTTCAGCAAAACTTTTGTCGAAATGAACCCGCCGAGAAGGAAAAGGTTTGCGGTTTTGGATGAGTGTTAGGACCCGGTTTTTCGTCCTTTGGAAAGGCCTGTCCGTAAACTGTGATTATGCTTACAAATTATTTTCAGAAAATACGCGGGAATCTGCAAAAAACCGCTTTTAGTTATCAGACAAAGTAAGAAAATATTTATGCCGAAATAGGTACCATTTTTTGCGGTTAGTCTGCGTTTAATCAGAGCGTGATAAAAAACTAATTATCTGTTTACCTGATGGTTAGTAACTGGATGTAGAAGTCAGTACCCCTATTTTGGCTCAAAATCGAAGGTAGCGGATTAAAAGACAAAGAAAGTTATTGTGTATATACATACAAGAAAAAATGGTAAATTATTTTTGCTGCCATATAATAAATTTAGAGTTCGGTATTTGTTAGTTAAAGTCCATTTCGCGTAAATTTGTTGTAAGTAAACTCTGAATCTGAGTTAGAAAGACGTGTAGGATGCTTCGTTTTCCCGGTGATTTTTGCCCTTTTTAACGGGAAACAGCCCAACTCAACGACCATTGAAATAGTTCTTTAAATTCGCAAAAAAATAGTTGTAAATACTTAGGTATTTTAGAGTTCCAAAATCAGGAATAACGGGTGACTTCGTAGGATAAAATATACAACGTCAACCGGTTTTATTTGCTGATTTTTTAAAGAAGTAACCACGATTTTCCAGGGCTACTTCGTGCGAATGGATTACAATGGTCACAACCTCCTCCATAGATCAGTTATTAAGTCCATGAGCGGTCTTGACGGGCTGCCGGCCTAACTTTTACTATATATTTTAGTCACGGACGTATGAAGTCATCGAATATGTACACCTATCCCATGTATCCGCAGGGGGAGATTAACTCATCGGATGTGCAGGGAACATTACGAGACTATCTGAAACACTGGAAATGGTTTTTAATATCGCTGATCACGATGATCGTGGCCGGTTTTGTCTATATCTGGTTTACCGAGCCCATTTATCGAATTCAGGCTAGTTTGCTGGTCAAGGATGAGCAGAAAGGCATGTCGGACGACGGGATTCTGAAGGAACTGAATATCTACAGCCAGAACAAGGTCGTCGAAAATGAGATTGAAATTCTGAAGTCGAATACCCTGATGAAGAAAGTGGTGGATACCCTCGGCCTGAGTGTGCGCTACTTTCGGAGCACTCCCTTCGGAAAGCGGGAGATTTATGAGGATGTCCCGGTCCGCCTTGTCCTGAACGCCCCTACGCCCAACATCTACCGGGCCGATTTACAGGTGGGCATCATCAGCCCGACCACGGTGCGCCTGAACGATTGGGTTTATCCGGCCAATCAGATGATCAATACGCCCTTTGGCCGCCTGCAAATCGTGCTGAAACAGCCGGTGGTGTATACCAACGAACCCATTGTGGTGCAGGTCATGCAGGGGCCGCAGGCTATCCGGCACTATCTGAGTAAATTAAAAGTAGAACCCAGCAGCAAAGCGTCTACGGTTTTGTTGCTGACCATTGAGGATCCGGTTCCGGCCAAAGGAGAAGCCATCCTCAATCAGATGATCGCCAATTATAATTCGACGGCCACCGAGGACAAAAACAAGGTGGTGGCCAATACGCTGAAGTTTATTCAAACCCGGCTGAAGCTGGTTTCCGGCGAACTGGCGGGGCTGGAAAAATCGATTGAAAACTACAAATCGACCAACCAGATTACGGACATTGGCTCCAATGCCCAGGCGCTGCTGAACAACCTGCAAACAAACGACGCGCAGCTCAACCAGGTCGCCATTCAACTGAGCACCCTGGGCGACGTAGAACGCTACATCCGGGGCAAAGGCAACAACCGGGGCCTGGTGCCTTCAACCATGGGATTCAACGACCCGACGCTGACTTCGCTGATTAACAAGGTCACGGAACTCGAGCTGCAACGAAATCAACTGGTACGGACAACTTCCGAATCGAATCCGCTGCTGCGCTCGCTTGAGGACCAGATTGCCACCACCAAATCCAGCATCAACGAAACGATTGCCACGCTGCGCAGCATTCTGACCAATACGCGCAGCCAGTTGCAGGCGACAAACCAGCGGTATGAATCGCGAATTCGGGTCATTCCGGGCAAGGAACGGACGCTGATGAACATTACCCGCCAGCAGGCCATCAAAAACAATCTTTATACGTATCTGCTTCAAAAACAGGAAGAAACCGCCCTTTCGTATGCTTCCATTGTTTCAAACAGTCAGGTGATCGACATGGCCAGCGGGAGCCCGGAACCGGTAAAACCCGTTAAGCTGCTGATTCTGTTTTTGTTCGGAACCGTCGGCTTGGTGGTTCCGATTGCGATCATCCGGGTCCGGAAAATCTTCAACGAGAAAGTTTCGGGTCGGGCCGAAATCAATCAGGCGACGGAAACCCCGGTAATTGGCGAGATTGCCTACGTCCGGCACGAATTTCCGGTAATCGTCAACGGGCGGAAACGCTCCGTGGCCGCCGAGCAGATTCGGGCGTTGCGGACGAACCTGCAGTTTCTGCGCACGAATCCCCACGATCCGCAGGTCCTGCTGTTCACCTCCAGCCTGAGTGGCGAAGGCAAATCGTTTTTGTCGCTCAATGTGGCCGTTAGTATGGCCCTCGTAGGTCGTCCAACGGTGATTATGGACATGGACCTGCGCCGACCCAAGCTGCACAAAGCCCTGAACATGCTTAATTTCCGGGGTAGCAGCAGCTACCTGACGGGCGAAGCCACCTTGGACGACATTCTGCAGCAGGTACCCGGTTTTGAAAATCTGTTTATTATTTCGTGCGGCCCCATTCCGCTTAATCCGTCGGAGTTGCTCAGCACCCCGCGTCTGGGCGAGCTGATTAACGAACTGCGGATGCGGTTTGACAACATTGTGATTGATTCTCCGCCGATTGGCCTGGTCACCGACGCCCAGTTAATCGGGCCGTTTGCCGACGTAACGCTGTATGCCATTCGCCACAATATCACGAACCGCAGCTATCTGAAACTGGTCGATTCGCTGTATCAGGAGAAGCGGTTTCCCAACCTGAAGATTGTCTTAAACTCCGTCAAGAATAAATATTCGTACGATTACCGCTATTACTATTACCGGCGATCGGGCAACGACAAGCCCAATCTCCTGCGAAAGTATTTACTCCATTGAGACAACAAACCCTGAAACGTCCCCGACCCTAAAATCAGTAAAGCCATGAACCCACTTGTTGATTCACCCCTTGCCGGTTTGGTGAATGGGCATCCTCCCGCGGATGAACCGGCTGTCTCCACCAGCCTGCAACCGCAGTTTCCCGGTTTATCCCTGGCCCTGCAGGCTCCGTCCGTCATTGGTGTTTTGGGGCTGGGGTATGTCGGCCTGCCGCTGGCGGTTGAATTTGCCAAACAGTACCAGGTGGTTGGATTCGACATCAATTCAAAGCGGATTGATGAACTGACCCGCGGAACCGACTCGACCGGCGAAACGGATCTGAACGATCTCCAGGCCGCCGAAGGGCTTCTGCTAACCGATGAACTGGGGGCGCTGCAGGATTGTAACGTCTACATCGTGACGGTTCCGACGCCCGTCGATCGCTACAAACGCCCGAACCTGACGCCTTTGCTCAAAGCCAGTGAAACCGTAGGGCGCGTGTTGAAGCGGGGCGATGTTGTGGTCTATGAATCAACGGTTTATCCCGGCTGTACGGAAGAAGAATGCGTACCGGTTCTGGAAGCCATCAGCGGACTGGTCTACAATATCGATTTCTTTTGCGGTTATTCGCCGGAGCGCATCAATCCGGGCGATAAAGTCAATACGCTGACCCGCATTAAAAAAGTGGTGAGCGGAAGTACCCCGGAAATCGGGCGACTGCTGCAAAAACTCTACGGCAGCATCGTAACGGCCGGTATTCACCTGGCACCCACCATCAAAGTGGCCGAAGCCTGCAAAGCCATCGAAAATGCCCAGCGCGACGTCAATATTTCGTTTGTCAACGAGCTGGCCATCATGTTCGACCGGATGGGCATCGACACCACAGACGTGCTCGAAGCGGCCGCTACCAAATGGAACTTCCTGAATTTCAAGCCCGGTTTGGTCGGCGGACACTGCATCGGCGTGGATCCGTATTACCTGATGTATAAATCGGAGAGCCTGGGCTATTATCCACAGGTGATCCTGTCGGGCCGGCGCATCAACGAAGACATGGGCATGTTTATCGCCAACAAAGTGGTGAAACTGATGCTGGAGAAAGACCTGCGCGTCAAAAATGCGCGGGCGCTGGTGCTGGGCATCACGTTCAAGGAAAACTGTCCGGATATTCGCAATTCCCGGGTGGTCGATATCTACCACGAACTAAAGCAGTTTGGGATCCGGGCGGAGGTTTACGATCCCTGGGCGGATCGGCAGGCGGTTTCGGAGGAATACGGAATCGAGTTGATTGACCAACCGCAGGGCCCTTACGAAGTCATCATTCTGGCCGTGTCGCACCAGGAGTTTCTGCACCTGGATTTTAGCAGTCTGAAACGGGAAACGGCGGTTATTTTTGATAGTAAAGCATTTTTGGACCGTAACCTGGTAGACGCCCGTCTGTAATTCTGGCATCCATGACAGCTGTAGAACGTATCCAGATGGTGGATCTGAAAGGTCAGTATCTGCGTCTGAAAACCGAAATCGATGCTGCTATTCAGCAGTGCCTGGACCACACCGATTTTATCAACGGCGGTGCCGTTCGGGAGTTTCAGCGGGATCTGGAAGCCTTTCTGTGGGCGAATCGGGTGGTGCCCTGCGCCAACGGAACCGATGCCTTGCAGATTGCGATGATGGGTCTGGGACTAAAACCGGGTGATGAAGTGGTGGTGCCCGCCTTTACGTATGTCGCCACGGCGGAGGTCATTGCGCTGCTCGGACTGACGCCGGTTTGGGCTGATGTCGACCCGCTGACGTTTACACTGACGGCTGAAAACGTGGAGAAGGTGCTGACGCCCCGCACCAAAGCCATTGTCCCGGTTCATCTCTTTGGGCAGTGCGCCGAAATGGAACCCCTGCTGAACCTGGCTTCGGCCCATAACCTGTTCGTAATCGAAGATGTGGCGCAGGCCCTGGGCAGCGAATACGAGTTTGCCGATGGCTCGGTTGAATTTGCGGGTACGCTGGGGCATGTGGGATGCACCTCCTTTTTCCCGTCGAAAAACCTCGGTTGCTACGGCGACGGCGGAGCCATGATTACCAATGATACCGAATTGGGTGAGCGGTTACGCATGATTGCCAATCACGGCCAGCGGAAGAAATACATCCACGAAATCGTCGGCGTAAACTCGCGGCTCGACACGTTGCAGGCCGCCGTTCTAAAGGTGAAACTCCAGCACCTCAACGAATTCAACCGCCAGCGCCAGATTGCCGCAGCCCGTTACGACTATTTGCTGAGGGATGTGCCGGGCATTCAGACGCCGGTTGCGGCCGCTTCCTCGTCGCATGTTTATCACCAGTATACCCTGACGGTTCAGCCGGGAATGCGGGATGCGCTCCGGGCGCATCTGCACCTGCACGGTATTCCGTCGATGGTCTACTACCCGGTGCCGATGCACCTCCAGCCCGCTTACTACAACGACCGGTTTCCGGCCGGCAGTTTTCCGGTTGCCGAGCGGCTGAGCCAGCAGGTACTTTCCTTACCGATTCACACCGAAATGGATTCGCAGCAGCAGGAAACCATTGTTTCGGCGATTGCCGAGTTCATGACGGCCCAAAAAATAACTGTAAACGGATGACGACAATCGAAACTATTACGGTTCATCCAACGGCCGTGATCGACGACAATTGCACCATCGGTCACGGAACGAAAGTCTGGCATTTTTCGCACATCATGCCGGATTGCATCATCGGGGAAGGGTGTTCCATCGGACAGAACGTGGTTGTGTCGCCCGGCGTGGTGCTGGGGCGCAATGTCAAGGTGCAAAACAACGTCTCGATCTATACGGGTGTCATCTGCGAAGACGATGTTTTTCTGGGGCCTTCGATGGTGTTTACCAACGTCATCAACCCGCGCAGTGCCATTGTCCGTCGCGATCAGTTCCAGCCGACCCACGTCGGGCAGGGGGCTTCCATTGGGGCCAACGCCACCATCGTTTGCGGAAACGCAATCGGGGCCTACGCCCTGATCGGGGCCGGGGCGGTGGTGACCCGTCCCGTTCCGGCCTATGCCCTGGTGATGGGCAATCCGGCCCGGTTTTCCGGCTGGGTGAGTGAATACGGACACCGGCTGCACTTCGATGCGGAGAATCGCGCCCGGTGTCCGGAAAGTGGACAGGAATACCGTCTAAAGGATCATGAAGTAAGCCGAGTTCATTAGTGCCATTTACCCCTACCCCTAGAAATAGTTTAGAAGATGAACCAGTCAGAAAAACCAATTCGGTTTGCAGTTGTGGGCTGTGGCCACATTGGCAAGCGCCACGCCGAAATGATTAACAATCACCCGGAGGCTGAACTGGCCGCCCTGGTGGATGTCAGACACCACCGAGATCTGAAGTTAGAGGGCTATAATGTGCCTTTTTTCCGGTCGCTGGATGATATGCTGCATGCGGACCCGGCGGTTGATGTCGTAACCATCGCCACCCCCAACGGCCTGCACGCGGCCCAGGCCCAGCAGTGTCTGGAAGCCAATAAACACGTCGTGATCGAAAAACCGGTGGCCCTGCGCCGGCAGGATGCCGAGATGGTGCTGCACAAGGCGCTGTCCCGCCGGCGGGATGTGTTTGCGGTCATGCAAAACCGGTATTCGCCCCCCTCCGCCTGGCTCAAAGAAATTGTGGAATCCGGCGTTTTGGGGAACATTTACCTGGTTCAGATGAACTGCTACTGGAACCGCGACGAACGTTACTACACGACTGGCAGCTGGCACGGTCACCGCGAACTGGACGGCGGCACGCTCTACACCCAGTTTTCGCATTTCATCGATATCATGTACTGGCTGTTCGGCGATGTAACGCAGATTGAAGCCCGGCTGATGGATTTCAACCACCAGCACCTGACCGATTTTGAAGACAGCGGTTTTGTTTCGTTTAAATTTCTGAACGGTGGCATGGGCTGTCTGAACTTCTCCACTTCGGTCTGGGGCAGCAACCTCGAAAGCAGCATTACGGTGATTGCCGAAAATGGCAGCGTGAAAGTCGGCGGGCAATACATGGACAAGGTGGAGTACTGCCACATCCGGAACTATACCATGCCCGAACTGGCACCGACCAACCCCGGCAACGACTACGGCGCGTATAAAGGATCGGCTCAGAACCACAACTACGTGGTCGATAACGTGGTCAATGTACTGCGCGGCCGGGCCACCATCACCACCAACGCCATGGAGGGCCTGAAAGTGGTCGATATTATTGAACGGATTTACAAAGCGGCCAACCTGGAACAGGTCGAACCGCCGGTACAACGGATGCTCGATTCTTCGCCGGTGCAGCCCATGCGGGTGCACAAAGAAATGGATTCGTTCCTGTCGGTGCCGATGAACGGAGTCCGCCGGGTGTATCCCTAACCGCTGTCCTAGTCCAAAATTTTATACTCCCGAGGTATGTTAGCGAAGCTGCAGGCTTATTACCGGAGCGGTGATGCCCTGACCCTGACGGTCCGGAAGAACGTCCTGTATGCGCTCCTGATAAAAGCCGCCAGTATTGCGCTCAACCTGGCGTTGGTTCCGCTTACGTTAAGCATGCTGACCAAGGAATTGTACGGGGTCTGGCTGACCCTGAGTTCCATCGTAACGTGGTTTACCTTCATCGATTTCGGGTTGGGCAACGGGTTGCGGAACAAACTGACGGAACTGCTCGCGCGGGGCGAAAAGGAAGAGGCCCGCCGGAGTGTGGGGTCGCTCTACACCGCCACCATTCTGATCAGCCTGTCGTTTGGCATTTTGTACAGCTGCGTGCATCCGTTCATTGACTGGGGCGCGCTGCTGAAAGTGCCCGAACCAAACAAAGCCGAGATCAGCCTGCTGGCCTACGTCCTGTTCGCCACCTTCGGCCTGCAACTGGTGCTGCGGAACATCACGTTTATCCTGCTGGCGGTTCATAAATCGGCCCTGCAATCGCTGTTTCCGACCCTGTCCGGTCTGATTACCTTTCTGCTGCTGGTTGCTTTCCGGCCGTATGTAACCGGCTCGATTCTTCAGGTCGGTCTATTGCTGCTCCTGCCGCAACTCCTGGTTTTAGCGGGGTTTCACGTTTATTTCTTCGGGGGCGAACTGCGTTTTCTGCGGCCCCGCTGGCAGGCCAATGCCTGGGCCAGCCTGCGGTCGTTTGGCGGACTGGGTCTTTCGTTTTTCATTGTTCAGTTGGCGTACGTGGCGGTTTATACCTCGGCCAACCTGATGATTACCCGGCTGCTGGGACCAGCTTACGTGACGGAGTACGACATTGCCTTCCGGTATTTTGGCCTGTTGCCGATGGTGTTCAGCATCATTCAGGTGCCGTTGTGGTCGGCGTTCGGACAGGCCTACCACACCAACGATGCCGTATGGATTCGGAAAACCCTGGCCCGGACCAAGCAATTCTGGCTGCTCATTACGGTGGGGCAGCTAGGGCTGGTTCTCGTGGCCGACTGGCTGATTCCACTCTGGGTGGGCCGTTCGTTTGTCCTGCCCAGCCCGCTGATGGGTGGAATGGTGCTTTATTACGGCATCTACACCTTCGGTAGCATCCACGTCAATTTGCTCAATGGGGTCGGGCAGGTGCGGTTGCAGGTCATTGCCGCCAGTGCCAGCGCGCTCCTGATCGTGCCGATGACGTACGTGATGGTCGAGTGGTTGCAGCTCGGTTTGCCGGGCGTGCTGATCGCCATCATGATTTGTTCGTTCTACAGCGTGCTGATTGCACCCTTTGAAGCCCGGGCACTGCTGAACCGGATGAGCAGGAACGCACCGGCAAAACCGTCGTTCGAACTGGTAGAAAATCAAGTGTAATAGTGATTAAATGATGGTGAAATGAGACCCGATTTTTTGCTTTATAAAGTTATTCACGGTGTTTACCGGCACGTCCGCGCCCTTTTTGATCCGGCTTTTACCCGCTGGCTTTTCTCGTACCACGGCGTTGCGTTTGGAGCCGGTTTGCACAGCAAAGGCATCCCGGATGTGTACATCGCCAAAGGCGGAAAAATGAACGTGGGGGAGCGGTTTTACATGAACAACGGGCGCTACCACAACATGGCCGGTCGGGAGCAGGATTGCCTCTTTTCGGTGGAAGCCGGGGGTGTTCTGACGATTGGCAACAACGTGGCCGTCAGTTCGTTCGCGGTGATTTGTACCAACCGGATTACCATCGGCAACGACGTCCGGATTGGCGGCAACACCTGCATCTGCGACAGTGATTTTCATTCGCTGATACATACCGAACGGGCGGCCATTCCGGAGATCGTCGTGAACGTCGGTACCAAACCCACGGTTCTGGAAGACGGCTGTTTTATCGGGAGCCACTGCACCGTCGTAAAAGGCGTCCGGATCGGAGCCCGCTCGGTGGTGGGCTCGGGCTCGGTCGTCACCAAATCCATTCCGCCCGACGAGATCTGGGGCGGCAACCCGGCGCGGTTTATCAAGAAAATTGACGAAGAATTTCTCCGGACGTATACCGGTGAAAACCGGGCACTGACGGCGGTTAATTGAAGACTTCCCCCCGAACCAAAGCCGACCGACCCGGCCTGCGCGGCCCGGCTTTGGTTCGGGGAGACGAAAACAGCGATCGAATGGAGCAACAAAAAACAACCTGGCCTGAATACGCCCTCGTTTACGGGTTGATCGGTATTTCGGGAATGGAGTTTTTCTACCGCAGCCAGGAGTACGTCATCCTGTTGTTTCTGGGGGCCTGTGCGGTTGCGCTGACCCGGAAAACCGTGTTGACCGTCCGGCCGCTGGTTATCGTGCTGGTGGTTTTTATCCTGGAACAGCTTCATGCGGTTCAGTTCAGCAACTTCGTGCCGGTTTCGCTGCTGTCGATGCTCATCCGGTTGTTGGTGGTTTATCTGGTGATTCACATCTGTGGCCTGAAAACCATCAAAATGTACGTCGATATCCTCTACGTCTCGGCCCTGATCAGTCTGCCCGTTTATGCCCTATCGTTTATTCCCTCGATCGAACAATTCATGATTCAGGGCATCGCGAAGGTGTTTTTCAACCCGATTTTTCACATTGAGGAAGGAATGTATACGACCGGGCCAACCATTCTGATCTATAACTTCAACCCCTGGGCGTTTGAAATTATTGGTTCCTACCTCGTCAAACGCAATTCCGGGCCGTTCTGGGAGCCGGGCGCGTTCGGCGTGATGCTGAATCTGGCCATCGTGCTGAACATCATCCGGCAGAAAAGCCTGGTCAACCGGCAGAATATCTGGTTCGTCATTGCCCTGGCTACCACGCTTTCAACCGCCGGTTTTGTCACCTTGTTCGTGATTGCCATCGGCTATCTGCTCACCAGCCCGGTCATCAGCGATAAAGTTAAGCTGGCCTATCTGCTGCTGCTGATTCCGGCTGCGGGCCTGTTCTACAGCAAGGCGGTTTTTATGGAAGACAAAATCCAGCAGAACATCAGCCTGACGCAGGAAGACAACACGTCGCGGTTCGGAAGCGCCTACCTGGATCTGATCGATCTGGCCAAAAGTCCGCTCATCGGGTTTGGCCGGCTGGCCGAAAACCGCTTCGGGCAGGCCGCCGTCAGCCAGGATCTGTCCATCCACCGCAACAACGGCGTCACCTCATTGCTCATTAC
This sequence comes from Larkinella ripae, assembly GCF_054780775.1. NCBI lineage: Bacteria > Pseudomonadati > Bacteroidota > Cytophagia > Cytophagales > Spirosomataceae > Larkinella > Larkinella ripae. The sequence goes on along the minus strand of NZ_BAAGVR010000001.1, from coordinate 1,081,738 downwards.
TTACGGCATTCCGGCCGCGCTGCTGTATTTTACCCTGCTGTATCTGTTTTTCTGGCGCTACTGCAAACTAACCGGCTATCCGACGCTGTTTGCGGTTTTTGCGTTTCTGTCGGTGCTGTCATCCGGTTTTTCGCAGGTGATTTTCGACCGGGCCATTCTGCTGGCGTTTCTGTTTCTGGCCGAGCGATTGCGCCAGATGGGCGTTCAGGAATTGTCCCTTCCGCGGCAACGCGTTCCCGTAACCAACAGCCGCGCATGATCACTGTCCTCACCGTCATTCCGACGTTCAACCGCAAAACCTACCTGCAAAAAATGCTGGATCAGCTGCTAAATCAGCAATTGACCGGGATTTCGCAGCAGATCGTCATCGTGGTCGATGGCTCCAGCGATGGTACGCTGGAAATGCTGCAAACGGAGTACGCGCAGGTTCACGTTGTTCGCGGAACCGGCGATTGGTGGTATACCAAAAGCATGAATGCCGGTTTTGAAAAAGCCCTGCAATTCCAGCCCGATTACATTCTCTGCCTGAACGACGACGTGGAGATTACGCCGGACTACCTGGCTACGCTGGTGGGGCAGGCCGAAACCCTGCAAAGCCCGGCCATCGTCGGTTCCGTCACGGCGTCCGTCCGGCCCCCGCACCCGGTTTTGTTTTCCGGCGTCCGCGACATCAACTGGCTGACCTACAGCTTCACGCTGTATCAAAAACCGGGTCGGCCCTACGATGCGAAGGATCAGCAACCGCTGTCGCCCACCTGGGTGCTGCCGGGCCGGGGCATGCTCATCAGCCGCCAGGTCATGAACCGCATCGGCCTGTTCGACGAGAAACTGGTGCAGTACTCATCCGACGATGAATACTGCCTGCGGGCCATCAAGTGCGGTTTTCAGGTCCGGGTTTGCTGGCTGGCGGTGGTGTTCAGCAACGAGCAACTGACCGGCACCGGGAGCGTCTATAAACTGCCGCCTTTCCGGACGTACGTCAGCATGATGTTCAACCGGTATTCACCGGCGTACCTGAAAAACGGCTTGTATGTCGTCACCAAATACGGCAAAAAATGGGCCTTGCCCATCACTTATACCTCGCTGGTAGCGGGTTCGTTTTACACTTATTTCAAATACCGACTGAAACGGCATGTGTAAAATCATCTACTACCACGGACTTTACAGCAGCTTTCCGGAACTCTCGTTTTCGGACCCGGCTTTCACGCGGCAGGACTTTGCCCGCCAGATCGACCTGCTGAGCCGTCGGTACGAACTGATTACACTCAATGAAGCCCTGGACCGGTCGACGGAGAAGAACGGCCTGAAACAAACACTCTGCGTCACCACGGACGACGGGCTGGTCGACAACCAGATTTTCGCGGAAATCCTGAACCGGAACAAAGCCCGGTTTACCTTATTCCTGAACAACAATTTCATTGGCAATCAGGACATGATGTGGCGCAACAAAATCCGGTATGTCGAAACCCAAACCGATCGCCACCGGCAAAACCGGCTGATCGATCAACTGGCCGGCAGCCACGGGTTGCGGGTGCCGACGGTGCCCATGACGCTGCTGGACTGGTCGCGGAGCTGGCCGATGGCGCTGAAGGATCACCTGGCCGATCAGCTCTGGGCCCTGGCCGGACTGGGGACGGTTTCGGAGTTTCTGGACCGCCGAAAGCCGTATCTGAGCTGGACGCAGATCGGCGAAATGACCCGGCAGGGCCACGCCATCGGCGGCCACACGCGCAGCCACCCGGACTGCTCGCTGCTGTCCTGGGACGAGTTGCAGGCCGAAACCGTGGGGGCGATGGACGACCTGCGGCAGCGGGCAAACGCCCCCGTTCATTTTCTGTCTTACCCGTTCGGCCGCCGGATTCGGTCGGACTGGGACCAGCGGCTCAAGGCCGAAAATCCGGATTTGAAACGCACGCTGGGCATTGCGCCCCGCTGGCAGTCGCCGGACCTGGAAGAACGGGAGGATATGGAAAAAGGCTTCTGGAAATCAATGGTTTATTTTTATTTAATGCCTGTAAAACGCGCTTTTTTCTGACGATGGATTACGTCATTATTACACCGGCCAAAAATGAAGGAGAGCGGATTGAAACCACGCTCCGGTCGGTTGTTGCGCAAACGGTTCAGCCGCGCGAATGGCTGATTATCGATGACCGCTCGACCGACGAAACGGCGGAGGTAGTGCGCCGGTATTTGTCCGAACATTCGGGCATCCGGCTGGTGACTGCCCCGGAAATTCTGCAGGGCGATTACAGCTCGCGGGTGGTGCAACTGGTCAATTACGGCCTGAATCTGTTGTCGGCCAAGGCCGAAATCATCGTGAAGCTCGACGCCGACGTGCAATTCAAGCCGGACTTTTTCGCCCACATTCTGGCGGAGTTTGAACAGAATCCCCGCTTGGGCATTGCCTCCGGTTTTCTGACCATCGACGGCGTGCGGGAGAAACTTGACATCAGTTCGGGCAACACCCGGGGCGCTACCAAATGCTACCGGAAAGTTTGCCTGGACGACATTGGCGGATTGTATCCGTACACCAGCTGGGATACCATCGACAACGCAGCCGCCCGCGCCCGAGGCTGGCAAACCCGGATTCTGCCGTACGAATTTGAGCACCTGAAACCGGAAGGCTCCAAAGCGGGCTCGAAGGTCTACAACCACTACCGGACGGGGCTGGCCAACGGCCGGATTCCGTACGTGAGCTGGTATTTTATGATCAAAGCATTTTCGAAACTGTTTGAATTTCCGCTGTTTATCGCGCCGTTCATTCAATCGTGGGGCTATTTCCAGGCGCGGTTCATTCGGCGGGAGCGACCCTTTCCGCCTTTTATCACGATGCAGATTCGAAAAGAACAGAAAATGTACCTGCGCCGTCGGTTGACGGGACGGCGGGAACCCTAAGAAACGGATTTCGGGCAGCATCGGCAATCGATAAAACCGTCATCCATAAACCGTAAATGTACGATGTGTGGCATTGCAGGTATTGTAAACTTCTCGGGCGAACCCGTTGACTCGTCGGCCATTGGCGCGATGCTGAAACGGCAGCACCACCGCGGCCCCGACGACCAGGGCCGGTTTCTGGAACACCACGTCGGGCTGGGGTTTGTCCGGCTGAGTATTCTGGATCTGTCGCCCGCCGGTCATCAGCCGATGGTGTCCGACGACGAACGCTATGTCTTGATTTTCAACGGCGAAATTTATAATTACCTGGAACTGAAGGAGCAGCTAAAATCGCATTTTTTGTTCCGGTCGCAGTCCGATACCGAAGTGTTGCTGAATGCGTACCGGCATTGGGGCGCCGACTGCCTGCACCGGTTCAACGGGATGTTTGCCTTTGCCATCTACGACCGGCACGAGCGCACGCTGTTTGCTGCCCGCGACCGGTTCGGGGTCAAGCCGTTTTATTATTACCAGTCGGGCGAATGTTTTGTGTTTGCCAGCGAAATACCGCCGGTTTTTGAGTACGTGCGTTCGCGGAACCAGGCGCTGGCCCCCGACGATACCAGTCTGTACAACTACCTGATGTATGGCCGGACCGATCTCAACGGGGATACGTTCGTCAAGCAGATTAAAAAACTGGAACACGGGCATCATTTGCAGGTGCGCGACGGGCAGGTTCGGATACGCCGCTGGTACCGGCTGGAGGAACAACTGAAAACCGGCTGGGAAAGTCCGGAGGAATATTACAGCGTTTTCGAGTCGTCGGTGAAATTGCGGCTGCGGAGCGATGTGCCGGTGGGCATCTGCCTGAGCGGGGGACTGGATTCGTCGTCGGTGGCGTCAACGCTCATCAAAGGGCTGCATAAATCGGATTTTTACGCCTTTTCGGCGGTGTACGGCGACGGTTTGCAGGGCGACGAAAGCCGGTTTATCAACGAATACAAAAATCAACTGGAGAATCTGGTGTACGTGCGGCCCACCGAAACCACCCTGCTGGCGGATTTCGATGAGCTGATGCGGTGCCATTTCGAACCGTTTGGCGGTCTGAGCATTTACTCGCAGTTCAAGGTGATGAAAGATGCGTCGCGCTACCTGAAAGTGCTGATGGACGGGCAGGGCGCGGACGAACAGCTGGCCGGCTACGTGTATTTCTTCGGCAGTTTTTTTCGGGAATTGCTCGCCACGGGCCAATACCGGCGGCTGGCGCAGGAGTGGAGGGCTTATTACCAGAACCACCGTTCGCTGAGCGCACTTTCGTACCTAGCGTTTTACATGGCCCCAAACCGCCTGAAAGCAGCCGCGACGTACTGGAAAACCCAGTTTATCGACGGTGATTTTTACCGGGAACAGGCGCGGCAATCGACCATCAACGCCGATTTGTTCAGTCCGAAAACGCTGCGGCAATCGCTCCTGCAGCATTTTGAAAGCAAGCTGGAGCACAACCTGAAGTGGAACGACCTGAACAGCATGTATTTTTCGATTGAGCTGCGCGAACCGTTTCTGGACTACCGGCTGGTTGAAAAAACGCTGGCGTCGTCGACCGATCTGCTGATGAACAAGGGAACCACCAAGTGGATTCTGCGCGAAGCAATGCGGAACCGCCTGCCCGAGCGCATCCGGACCCGGCAGGACAAAGTCGGTTTTGAAAACCCCGCCGATGCCTGGATGCGCAGCACCCTGTTTCAGCGCAAAGCCGAAGAAGCGCTGGCCGATCCGGCGTTCATCCACTCGGGGTATTTTGACGTCAAAGAATGCCGGTCGCGGCTGAAACTGCACAAAGAAGGCCGGATCAACATTGCCCGCGACATCTGGCAATGGATCGAAACCGCCCATTTTCTGGGTAAGTTTTCGGTAAAAACACAGGAATCAATTGTAGTAGAACGACTATGAAAACCGATCAGATCTGTCAGGAAGGAATATGGGATAACTCGGTGCCGGGGATTCTGTTCGACGAGCGGGGCGTATCGAATTACGCCACCATTCAGAAGAAACTATCGGCGGCTTTTCCGCAGGGCGAGAAAGGCTACGACGACTGGATCACCATGGTGGCCCGCATCAAAACAAGTGGTCCCCGCAACTCAAAATACGACTGCATCATTGGCGTCAGCGGAGGAACTGACAGTTCGTACCTGTTGCACATCGCCAAAGAATACGGTCTGAACCCGCTGGCGGTCAACCTCGACAACGGCTGGAACTCCGACATTTCCGTCAAGAACATCAAAAAGATGGTGCAGGCGCTGGAAATCGATCTGGAGACGTATGTGATTGATTACGAAGAGATCAAAGATATTTTGCGGTCGTATCTGCTGGCCGGTCTGCCCTGGGCCGACGGCCCGACGGATCTGGCGATTCAGTCGGTTCTGTACCAGATTGCGGCCAAGGAAAACATCAAATACGTGCTGATCGGCAGCGATTTTCGCTCGGAAGGAAAGCAGCCCACCGAGTGGACTTACACCGATCTGCGGCAGTTGAAACACGTCCACGGTTTGTACGGTCGGACCAAACTGAAGACCTATCCCCGGCTGCCCCTCTGGAAAATCATTTATTACGGCTACCTGAAAGGCATCAAACTGGTTTCGCCCTTCAATTATCTGCCGTACCAGAAAAAACAGGCGCAGCACCTGCTGAAGGAAGTTTACGGCTGGGAATATTACGGCGGGCATCACCACGAAAACCTGTTCACCAAATTTACGGTGGCCTACTGGTTGCCCCGCAAATTCAACATCGACAAACGGCGGATTACGCTGTCGGCCCAGGCGCTGAGCGGGGAGATCACCCGTGATCAGGCGCTGGAGCAGATCAGCCAGCCGCCCTACGCGCCGGAGCAGATGGAAGCCGACCGGGCGTATGTCATCAAGAAACTGGACATTACGCCCGAACAGTTTGAAAGCGTCTGGAAAGCGCCGAATAAGTCCTTCATGGATTACCCCTCGTATTACCCGATGATAAAGCGGATGCTGCACCTGGTGGTGCCGGTGTTGAAACGGGTGCTGCCGACGAAACCAAAGATTTTTTACGAAATGGAAGAACGGGCCGCCTGAAAACCGGGTGGTCGCTCAAATCAGTATACACGTTCTGTTCTTATGGAAACGACAACCAAAGCACTCACACTTACGCCCCTAACCGATTACCGCCGGTGCAACCGCTGCGTGCTCGATACGACCGTGGCCGACATCTGGTTCGATGAAGCCGGGATTTGCAAATACTGCCACATCCACGACGAAATGGACCGGCTGCATCCGGTCGAAACCATGCAGCAGGATCTGGAGCGAATTGTCGAGAAAATCAAACGCGACGGCCGCGACAAACCCTACGACTGCATTGTGGGCGTTAGCGGGGGCCGCGACAGCACCTACACGCTTTACATGGCGCGCAAGCTGGGCCTGCGCCCGCTGGCGGTGCATTTCGACAACGGCTGGAACTCCGACATTGCGGTGTCGAACATCCGGAAAGCCACCGATCTGCTGCGGGTTGATCTGCACACGGTGGTGGCCGACTGGGAAGAATTCAAGGGCCTGCAACGGGCGTTTCTGAAGGCTTCGGTGCCCGATGCCGACATTCCGACCGACTACGCCATTTATTCGGTGCTGTACGAAACGGCGGCCAAAGAAGGCGTTGGCTACATCCTGAACGGCCACTCGTTCCGGACCGAAGGAACTTCGCCGATTAGCTGGACCTACATGGACGGGCGGTATTTTAAGGACGTTCACAAGAAATTCGGAACCGGCGTGGTGCGGAGTTTTAAGGTGATGATGTTACCGTATTTGCTCTATTGCAGCTTTGTGAAGCGCATCCGGGAAGTTCGCTTGCTTGAGTACGTCGATTACAACAAGAAAAAAGTGGATGATGTCCTGGCGCGCGATCTGGGCTGGGTTTATTACGGCGGCCACCACCACGAAAACCTGTACACCAAATTCTTCCAGTCGTTTCTGCTGCCGAACAAATTCAACATCGACAAACGCAAAACCGAGTTGTCGGCCCTGATTCGTTCCGGGCAGGTGGCGCGGGAAGAAGCCATCGCCGAACTGGAAGGTAGTTCCTACGAATACGACCGCTCGGTGGTGACCTACGCGATTTCAAAGCTGGGCTGGTCGCTGGAAGAATGGGAGTCGGTTTACCACCGCGCCCCGCAGTCGCACCAGGATTTTAAAACGTATCTGCCGCTGATCAAACTGCTGCGGCTGCCCATTTGGGTGGCCTGCAAGCTGCGGATTTTGCCGCACATTTTATACCTGAAATACGCCAGTTAGTTTTAGGGTATACGGTTTTCGGTATACGGTTTTGGGTTTACGGTGGCTGGCGCAGTACGAATGAACAATTCATAATGAACGAGGATGCCATCGCCACCGTATACTGAAAACCGTATACCGAAAACCGCCAAACTGTATACCGCAAAACCGTATACTTCTATGAAAATTGTCATTGTCGATTACGGAATGGGGAATCTGCGTTCCGTTCTGAATAAGTTTCGGAAACTGGGCGTCGAATGCACCATCAGTGCCGACCCGCACGCGATCGAAGAAGCCACCGCCCTGATTTTGCCCGGTGTAGGCCATTACGGCCGGGCGATGGACAAGCTCCGCCAGATGAGCCTGCTGGACGTGCTGCATCAGCGAGTGCAGGACGAAAAGGTGCCGGTAATGGGCATTTGCCTCGGGATGCAGCTCATGATGGACCACAGCGAAGAAGGCGACGCCGAAGGACTGGGCTGGATCAAAGGCGACACCATCCGGTTTCGGCTCGACGACCGCCCGGCGCTGAAAATACCGCACATTGGCTGGAACAGCATCGACCCGGTGCGGCATCACCCCATTTCGGAAGGCCTGAACCAGGACGAGCTATTTTACTTCGTGCATTCGTTCCACGTCAGCCTGACCGATCCGTCGGACGCCCTTCACCGGACCCACTACGGCTACGATTTCGTGTCGGCGGTGCAGCGCGACCATATTTTTGGATTTCAGTACCATCCCGAAAAAAGCCAGGACGCGGGCGTTCAGGTGTTCCGGAATTTTATCAAACTGGCAAACGAAACCACCCATGTACCGACCGCGAGTAATTCCCTGCCTTCTGTTGCAGAATAAGGGCTTAGTGAAAAGCGTGCAGTTTCGCAACCACCGGTATCTTGGCGATCCGATCAATGCCGTCAAGCTGTTCAACGACCTGCGCGCCGACGAACTGATTTTTCTGGACATCCGGGCGACGGCCGAAAACCGCACCATCGACCCGGAACTGGTGCGTCAGATCGGCGACGAAACCAACATGCCGTTCACCGTTGGTGGCGGCATTCGCTCGCTGAAGTCGATTGAAGCCCTCATCAAAGCCGGGGCCGAGCGGGTTTGCCTGAATTCCTACGCGCTCGAAAACCCGGCTTTTGTGCGGGAAGCCGCCGAGGAGTTTGGCGCATCGACCATCGTGGTGTGCCTGGATGTGAAGAAAAATCTGTTTCGCAAAGAACTGGTTTACAGTCACGCGGGCAGCAAGTCCACCAGCCGGTCACCGCTGGAATGGGCGAAACAGATGGCCGACCTCGGCGTGGGCGAACTCGTCATTCAATCCATCGAACACGACGGCATGATGGGCGGCTACCACCAGGAGCTGGTCCGGAAAATTGCCGATGCGGTGCCGGTTCCGGTGGTGGCGCTGGGCGGTTGCGGCACGTTCGACGATGTGCAGAAAGTGGTTACCGAAGGACGGGCTTCGGCGGCTTCGGCGGGCAGTATGTTCGTGTTTCACGGCCCGCGTCGGGCGGTTTTGATCAACTTTCCCGCCCAAACCGAATTGCGTAAACTTTACCTGACGAACTGAACCCCACCATGAAAATTCTGATCGACATCGGTCACCCGGCCCACGTTCATTACTTCCGGAACGCCATCCGGCGGCTGGAACAGAAAGGCCACCAGATTGTCATTGCCGCCCGCGATAAGGAAGTGACTTTCAGCCTGTTGAATGCCTACGGCTTGCCGTATGTGTCGCGCGGAGCGGGGGGCAAAGGGCTGCTGGGCAAACTGCTTTACCTGCTCAGGGGCAATGCCGCGCTGGCCCGGGTGGCCCGCAAGTTTCGCCCCGATCTGTTTCTGAGTTTCGGGTCGCCCTACGCGGCTCAGGTTTCCAAATTGTTTGGAAAACCGCATATCGCGTTCGACGATACCGAACACGCCAAACTCGAACACCTGATGTATCTGCCGTTTACCGACACGGTGGTGACGCCCGGCTCTTTTCGGAAAGAACTGGGCGCGAAACAGATTCGCTACCAAGGCTACATCGAGCTGTGCCACCTGGCGCCTACGCAGTTCCGGCCCGACGAGCGGGTGCTGGCCGAACTGGGACTGACGCGCCAGGACCGGTTTGTGATCCTGCGGTTTATTTCGTGGGGAGCCAGCCACGACGTGGGGCAGCAGGGCATGAGCCGGAACCAGAAAATTGATCTCGTGCAGCAACTGAGCCAGCACGCCAAAGTCTTTATTTCGTCGGAAGGCGCCTTGCCGCCCGAACTGGAATCGCACCGGTTTCGGCTGGCCCCCGAAAAACTCCACGACCTGCTGGCGTTCGCCAGTCTGTACATCGGCGAAGGCAGCACCACCGCCAGCGAATGCGCCCTGCTGGGCGTGCCCAACATTCTGATCAACAGCCTGCTGGCTCCGGATACCTGCCCGGGTGTTCACATCGAATTGCAGCAGTACGGTTTGCAGGAATTGTTTGTCACGTTTGAGGGGGTCCTGGAAAAAGCCATGAGTTTGCTCACCAGTCCGTCGCGGGAACTTTGGCAGGAACGCCGGCAGGCCCTGCTGGCGGAGAAAATCGACGTGACGGCTTTCATGGTCTGGCTGGTCGAAAATTATCCAAAGAGTGCCGCCGACCTGCGGGCCAATCCGGCGGTGCAGGACACGTTTCGGTTGACCCTCAATCCGGCTTCGATTTAAATGGGAACTTCGATGGAAGCGATCCAGACCCGGCACAACCCATCCAGTGACCAGCCAGCGGCAGCGGGTTTGTTCAGCGAAGACGATATTCTGAACATCCAGACTGCGACGGGCGGTGCGGTAGACCGGGCGGTTTTACAAGGCTTTTCTGCGCCCAACCGCCCGACCACCGAGCCCGGCCGGGCGGCCATTATTCCGGACCTGCTGCGGATGCCTGCGGATCTGAATGCGGTTTTTCGGTTGATGTTCAGCCAACTCCGAACCGGCGGTTTTCTGATTTGCCGGCTGGAAACCTCCCAGCAACGGAAACAGCGTCTGATTCAGCACCTGCCGGCGGGTTTTCGGCAGGTCTATTACCTGGCGGATTATGCCCTGCACCGGGTGGCGCCCCGCATTTTTCCGACCCGAAAGCTGTACCGAAAGCTGTTTGTTTCACTCCGCGCCGTGTCGAAAGCCGAGGTGATTGGCCGCTTGTATTACGCCGGTTTTTCGGTCAATGCGGTTTTTGAATCCACCGGCACGATGCTGATCGTTGCCCACAAATCGGCGGAGCCCTACGTCGAGCGCCGGCCGTCGTCGGAGGGCGTTTTGCTGCGGTTGTGGCGGATTGGGCGGGCGGGCAAGGCGTTCTGCGTCTATAAATTCCGGACCATGCACCCGTATTCGGAACACCTGCAGGAATACCTGATTCAGACGAACGGCCTGGAAACCGGCGGAAAATTTAAAGACGATTTCCGGATCACGACGCCGGGCAAATGGATGCGGAAATACTGGATCGATGAAATCCCGATGATTCTTAACCTGCTGAAGGGCGACATGAAGATCGTGGGGGTGCGGCCGCTCAGTCCGCATTACCTGAGTTTGTATCCGAAGGAAGTGCAACTGGCGCGGTTTCAATTTAAACCGGGGCTGTTGCCGCCTTATTACGCCGACATGCCCCGGAATTTTGCCGAAATCGTTGAGTCGGAACGGCGCTACCTGGAAGCGTACGCGAAAGCGCCCTGGCAAACCGACCTCCGGTATTTGGGCAAAATTGCGTACAACATTCTTTGGAAGCGGGCCCGGAGTAAATAATGGAAACGGCAAACGCAGCGGGCCAGAGGGGAGGCCGGTTTGCTTGGCGATTAATAGATTTAACCAATGGCATGGAGTAGCGTAAAACGGAATGTGGTAATCGGCTGTTGTTTGCTGCTGACGGTTGTCGGGCGGGCCCAGCCGACGTTGCGCCTGAACGAAGACCGGACCGAGCAGAGCGACACATCCGCCAACTTGTACATGGACGTGGCCGGTTGGATGGATTTTGCCTGGTTCCAGCCCGCCGGTGACGGCGCCACGGACGATTCGCCGAAACTGCAACAGGCGCTGACGCTCTGCCGGGCGCGCAACCTGGGCCTGCTGGTCGACCCGGCTAAATCGTATTTTCTCCAGTCGCCGGTCAATTTCGCGTTTACCGGCACCGTTGCCATCAAATCCAAACGACCGGGAAAACCGGCTATTTTTTACCTGACCGATGCGCAGCGATCGCCGTTTCGAATGGCCGCAACCGCCGGAGCCCTCCGCACCACGCTGGCCGTCAACGTGTTTGCGGGCGACAAAACGATGGTGCTGGCCAGTACGACCGGCCTGAGTGTGGGCGACCTGCTGGTGATTCAGTCCACTACGGACTGGCCGATTGAAACCGGCACTAAAAAAGGGGAGTACAATGTCGTTGAAGGCATTTCGGGCCAGACCGTGACGCTGCGGCAACCGTGTCAGGACAGTTACACCATCTCCGAAATCCGGTCCGTTACGAACTTCCTGCCCGCCCGGTTTTTTTTGCAGGATATTGAAATCAACGTCCGGAAAACGGCAAACCGCTCCGTCATCGGCCTGGGCCTGAACAACCTGCAATTCAGTATCATCAACCGGGTCATCGTCCGAAACGCCCAGTATTCGGCCACGGAGTTCGACGGCTGCTACAACACGGAGATTGCGCACTGCATTTTTGAAAAAGCCAACGAAGAGGGGCAGGGCTACGGCATTGCCACGGTGGGTGGACTGTTGTACAATGTGCACGACAACCAGTCCATCGGCTGCCGGAAACTCTGCGATTTTTCGAGCGGGGCCATCGGCGGGCCCACGCGACTCAGCCAGGCCACCGGCAACGTCGCCATCGGCGAAGGAACCACCAACACCGGCAAAGACCTGTTCAGCACGGATTCGCAGTGCATTGCCACCCACGGCGGGGCCGAAGGGATTCTGATTCAGGGCAATACGGCCAGCAACTGCCGGACCGGTTTTCAGCTCCGGGGTAAGGACATCACGCTGAACGGCAACCGGATTCTGGGGCGGAGCTTACTGCCCATCTCGTTGACGGGCGGGCAAAACCACGTCGTTACGAACAACACCTACCAGTGTCTGCTGAAGCTGGACGGTTCTTCCGGCGAAGCGCCCGGCTACGCCAACTATCCCTCGGCGGTGATTGGGCTTTCCGGCACGCTCCTGCCCGAAGGCTATCTGACGATCAAAAACAATTCGTTCGATTTCGTGCGGGAATACGGCGTGTACATCGACGGGGTTCGGCAGCGGGCCTTGATTCAGAACAACCATTTTGAGTTTAACGCCCTGGGCGGGGCCACCACCAACCCGGTTTTGGTCTATGTCGATCAGGTCAGCGCGCCCATTGCCGGACTGCGGGTTCGGGAAAACACGTTCAGCCAGCCGTCGGCGGATTCTACGCAGGTGACCAACCTGATGATGCTGGCCCGGAGCGCGGCCTATCCGACCGGCCCGCTCCTCGACTGGCCGACCTGTGAGGTGCAGGGCCTGCGGGCCGATGCCGTCCTGCGGCTGACCACCGAAACCGGCGATACGCCCGCGCAGCATTCGTTGCAGGGCTTGTACATCGACAAAAAAGACAACGCGGTCAGCCTGTCCGGCGGTTTTAATTTCCGCTACCGAACCACCGCGCAGCCGCTGCTGGAAGGGCTGCCCGCGACGAATTCGCCCATCAATTTCGGTTTTGGCGTCCAGAACGACAATAATCTGTACGTTGGCAAAGTCCTGGCCGGAACGGGGCAGATCATCTTCGGGGCCCAAACCGGGACCTTCGGGGCATCGTTCAACCCAACGACCCGCTACACGGTTGGCATCGATATCCGGTATCGGACCCCGGCCCCTTGACACCCGAAAAGAACGTCATTTTGGGGAAGAGAAACCGCTCTTTGATTGGCTCAGTCTTTGCTGTTAACGTCCTGTTACCGGACAATTGTTGTTACTAGGATGAAAGAACTCGGGTTTCTCTGCCTCTTCATAGGCATAGCGCTGACCACACGGGCGCAAACACCGGAAAATCAACCGGAAAACGGCAGCGGCATTGCGACCGCCGACCAGCGACGGTATCGCCTGAACGCCAATAGCTGGGTCGATTTCGCCCAGTTTAAACCGGCGGGTAATGGCACTTCGGACGACACGCCAAAACTGTTGCAGGCTTTTGAGCATTGCCGGAAAAATAACGTCGGCTTACTGGTCGATCCGGCCAGAACGTATTTGCTGAAAACGCCCATCGATTACGCCTTTGCCGGAACCATCGCCGTCAAATCCAAAACCATCGGAAAACCGGCGGTTTTTCTCCTGCCGGATTCGGATCTGTTTCCGGTTTTGCTATCGGCCCGGGGGGGCGATTTGACGACGAAACTGGCGAAAAATGCCAAGGCGGGCGACAAAACCATCACCCTGGCATCGACCAGCGGCCTGAAAGCCGGTGACCTGATCGTGATTCAGTCAACCAAAGACTGGCCCATTGAATCGGACACGAAAAAAGCCGAATGCAACGTCGTCGAGTCCGTTTCGGGGAAGCTCATCAAGTTAAAGCACCCCTGTCAGGATGACTATACGACCTCCGAGGTCAAGTCGGTGCTGAGCTTTCAGTCCGCGACCCTGCGTTTGCAGGACATCGAGTTTCAGGTTCGCAAAACCGGTAATAATTCGGTGGTAGGATTGGGGGTCATGAACATGCAGAACTGCGTGATCAACGGCGTGATGATCCGAAATGCACAGTATGCCGCCAGTCAGTTCTACGGCTGTTACAATACCGAAGTTGCCAACTGTGTTTTTGAAAAAGCCAACGAAGAAGGACAGGGCTACGGCATTGCCACGGTGGGCGGACTCCTGTACAACATCCACGATAACCGCTCGTACGGTTGCCGCAAACTCTGCGATTTTTCGGGCGATAGCCGGTTTGGAGCAACCCGACTCAGCAAGGCGACCGGCAATGTGGCGGTGGGCGACGGCACCACCAACCGGGGGAACGACCTGTTCAGTACGCAGTCGTTTTGTGTGGCTACCCACGGCGGGGCCGACGGCATTCTGATTCAGGGCAACACGGCCATCAACTGCCGCTCCGGTTTTCAGCTTCGGGGCCGGAACATCGTTCTGAACGACAACCGGATTCTGGGCCTGAGCGACGTGCCGATTTCGCTTTCGGGCGGGCAAAACCATACCGTGACCGGCAACACTTATGCTGCGCAGATTGGCGACAAAAAGAACCCGGATTATAGCCGGTATCCGCGGGCGGTAATCGGGCTGGCCAGTGCGTTGCTGCCCGACGGCCAGATTACGATCAAAAACAACTCGTTCGATTTTGTGCGGAATTACGGGATTTACATCGATGGCATCCGGCAAAAGCTGGTGATTCAGGGCAATCATTTTGTGTTTAATTCGCTGGGTGGAATGGACACCAACCCCGTTCTGGTGTATGCCGAAGAAATCAAAAAACAGCTTTCCAACCTGCAGGTTCGGGAGAACACATTCGGCAGCGCATCGTCGGTCAAACTGAAAAACCTGATGATTCTGGTTCGTCATTCGTCGTATTCGGGCGGGAGCCTCGTCGACTGGGCGAGCTGTGAAGTGCAGGGATTGCGGGCCAGCGACATTGTAACGCTAAAATCCGAAGCGGGTGAGAATCCCGTTCAGAAGTCGATCGAAAACCTCAAAATCGATAAGAAGGACAACGTGATCAGCCTGTCGGGCGAATTCGGGTTCAAGTTTAACAAGGAAGCCCGCCCGGTTTTCAGCGGAATGCCGGCCACGAAGAAACCGATGAGTCAGTCGTTTAATTTTAAAGTACTGACCGACAACAGCTCGCGCGTTGGAAAAGTAGCGGGTGAAAAAGGGCAGGTCTTGTTTGGCGCGCAGGCCACTACCTACGGCGCGAACTATCAGGCCAAGAAAGATTTTGCGATTGGCGTCGACCTGCGCTACGCCACGCAATAGACCCCGAAAACCGCCTGATGGGGCTAATTGATCATCTTGATCGTCCGGAACACTTCGGCGATGCGTCGGCGGGCCACCTGCAACACCGTCCCGTTGGTCAGGGTAATTTCGACCTGATACGTCGAAACCCGGTGCAGCCTTAAAATATGGTAGGGATTGACGAGCGCGCTTCGGCTGATGCGGATAAAACCGGGCAGCTGCTTTTGCCACCGGACCAGCGTTCGGGCCGTCATCAATTTGGGCGCATTATTTCGGTGCAGGAGGCTGTAATTGCTATTTCCCT
This sequence comes from Larkinella ripae, assembly GCF_054780775.1. Taxonomy (NCBI): domain Bacteria; kingdom Pseudomonadati; phylum Bacteroidota; class Cytophagia; order Cytophagales; family Spirosomataceae; genus Larkinella; species Larkinella ripae. Next base: position 1,066,348 of record NZ_BAAGVR010000001.1, on the reverse strand, counting down.
CCAGCCAGATGAGATCGGAGAGGGGTAGCGGAAGTTTGTAGCCTCGCAATTGGAGAAAACCCGCTTGTTGCTGCATCAGGAAAAGGCGGGCAATTGCCGGGCGACGTTCCGTAGAAACGAGCGAACATGCCCCGCTTCGGTGGTTAATTCACATCGTTCGGCCTGTAAATAATCATCCAGGGTGGTTTTGTCGGTTGCAGTGGCTATCGGCTGAATCCGACCGCTCTGACGAGCCCATAAACTGTAGCCGTAGATCGCATTGGCAGACTCCTCCAGAACCGCAAACCCGTAGGGCGTCGCTTCGTTGGACGGATGGTGCCAGAGCACAAACCAGCGGGCCTGCGCCAGAATCTGTGGTAGAGGAAGCCGATGCTGCTTCCAGGTTTGCAGGTGATCGAAAATTTCGTTGACCGGAATGTCGACCGCTGCCGGATTGGTGGCGGGTGTAGTCCGGTGGAAGAATTCTTCAATTTCAGGTTGTGTACCGTAGCGTTGAGTAAACCAGAATGACATTGTTCAGAAAGAGGAAGACCCAGGTGCAAAGACACCAAATCTGATCAGAAGTAATCAATTTGGCTGGGGAACACCCGAGAAGATTAGTTCATTGACTTTCGACCAATTACAATGCCATTTTATGCAGGTACTAGTGCTATTCGTCAATTTTTAATAAAAAAGTAAATTATCCTTCCACCACCTGTCGAATCAGTTACCAAAAAATCACTTCATGAATTTAAGGTTGGTTTACGGCCATTTGGCATAGTAATTGTCTGTCAGCCGCTTTCCATTTAAGCCCGCATACTGGTTTCCCCTCGTAAGCGGTTTTCTCCTGACCAGAACGACCTTCTCCCCGCCCTGGCAGCCGGATTAGTAAAAACCGGCGTCCCGATCCTTTCAGCTAAAAAAGGTACCAAATGCCGGTCTGATCGCCTGGGCGCAGCTTCCCCAAGGGCTGGGCGACGCGCAGACTGGTTTCCTGACCCTAAACTCCTGCGGCATGAAAACAGTGTTACGATGGCTTTTGATCCTGCCGGTTTGTTTCCCGTCCCTCGCGCAATCACCGAATCTGCTGAGTGGGAAATACACCGGTGACGCCTTGCAAAAGGTTTTGATTCCGCAGGCGAAATGGACGCCTTTTCCGAAACGCGACGACCGCGCGGGCTGGGCCAAAGCGGACCAGGACATGATGAAGGCGTATCTGAAGAAAGCCGAAACTTATCTGACGTACCAATGGCCGACGGTCCCCGCCACCAAATCGCTGCTGATCGAGCGCACGGGCGACCGCAACGAATACCAGGCCATCAGTTTCCAGAAGCGCGATGTGCTCGGAACGCTGCTGCTGGCCGAGATTTACGAAAACAAAGGGCGGTTTATTGATCCCATCATCGACGGCGTCTGGTCCATTTGCGAGGAGTCGTTCTGGGGCGCGTCGGCCCACCTGCCCAAATCGAAGGAGTATGCCGGGCTGATGGATGTTTCGCGGCCATTTGTCGATCTGTTCGCGGCCGAAACCGCCACCTACCTGGCCTGGGTTGATTATTACCTGGGCGATAAACTCGATGCGGTTTCGCCCCAGCTCCGGAAACGGATTTACCACGAAACCAACTGCCGCATCTTTGAGCCGCTCATGACGCAGCACCACGGCTGGATGGGCAAAAATGCCAACGGACGACCACCCAACAACTGGAATCCCTGGATTTGTTCGAACTGGCTGAATGCGGTTTTGCTGCTCGAAAAAGACGAGGAGAAGCGGACGGCTTCGGTGCAGAAACTGCTGAAGGTGCTGGATGAATTTCTGAATCCGTACCCCAACGACGGGGGCTGCGACGAAGGACCGAGCTACTGGGGGGCCGCGGCTGCCTCTTTATACGACAACATTTCGATGCTCAATCTGGCGAGTAACAACGCGTTTCAGTACGTCTACGCCGATGAAAAATTCCGGAATATGGGCAAATTCATCTACCGCGCCCAGATCAGCGAAAACTACTTCCTGAATTTTGCGGATGCCGACCCGCAGCCCGTCATGGCCGCCAGCATGATTTATCGGTACGGTGTTGACATTAACGACCCGGAGATGGTGAAATTCGGCGCTTTCTACCGAAAACCGGCCGACGGCAGCCTGGGGCGGTTTCATTATTTCCGGAATTTCTACGCCCTGTTTATTCAGGATGCCTACCAGAAAGCCCCCCAGGGATTGCCGCTGCCCCAGAACGTCTGGCTGCCTGATCTTCAAGTGTTTGCCGCCCGCGACCTGCCCGGCACCACCAACGGGTTTTACGTAGCCGCCAAAGGGGGGCACAACGAGGAAAGCCATAACCACAACGACGTTGGAAATTACGTGGTTTACTACGACGGCCAGCCGCTATTGATTGATGTCGGACGGGGCACGTATACGGCCAAAACCTTCAGTCCGAAACGGTACGAAATCTGGTACAACTGCTCGGATTACCACAACCTGCCAGCGATTAACGGCCAGACGCAACCGCCGGGGATGAACTTTAAAGCCACGAACGTTTCGTACAAACCGGACGGTTTAACCACCCAGTTTTCCGTCGATATGACGAAGGCGTATCCGGCCGGCGCGGGGGTAAATAACTGGCAGCGAACCGTTCAGTTAAACCGGGGGAAAAATGTGCAGATCGAAGATGCGTTCAGCCTGAAAAAAGCGGATGCGCTGACCCAGTATTTGATGACCTGCTACCCCGCCGAAGTGGGTAAAAACGGCGAACTGCTCATTCATTACAAACCGGAAAAGGGCGAAGCGAAAGATTTTATCGTGAATTACGACGCGAAAAAGATGCGCCCTTCGGTTGAAAAAATAAAACTGGAATCGGCCGAAGATCAGGGTATTATTACCAAGTGGGGCGACTCCATTTACCGGATTTCATTTAAAGTTTTAAAGCCCAAAACCACGGATAAGCACACGTTCAGAATCGCACGGAAATAAAGCGTCGGTATACGGATTTCAGTTTTCGGTATACGGTTTCCGGTTTTCAGATCGCGGTAGCACCATGCGGTTTTCGGTTATCGATTGCAGTAATGCTGGCCGAAAACCGTATATCGTATACCGAAAACTAAAAACCGTATACCGAATACCGAAAACCGTAACCTGAGAACCGAAAACCGTCAGGCGCTTGTGTTTTTAGCGAAGGAAGCGAGCCAGAAAAGTAAACCGATGCAGGACGAAAAACCGCCGATCAGAATCAGGGTCCATTTCAAAACCGGCAGAAAATTCCACTTCGTTAAAAAGAAAAAAGATGCGACGATAGCACCCCCGAACAGGGTCATGTAGCCCAGGCCGATGAACAGCGCAAAGGCCGTGCCGACGCCCGAATTGCGGCTGTCGTGGTAATCGACCGCACCGCAGACGATGCCGGTTAGCCAGACCACGCCGATCAGGCCGGCCAGCCCGATCCGGAGCAGCCACCACCACGGAACGCCCGGCGCCCAGAAAAGCGGCACGAACGAAAGCAGCACGGCGACCATTGGTAAATACCAGCCCAGACTGAGCAACTGGTCGTTGCCCGCTTCGGTGATGGGTTCGTTGCGGCTGGCCAGAAAGGCGGTGAGCGCGAACATCAGCAGCCAGAGCACTTCCGGCCCCAGCAGGTAAGCCACGGTGCGGTTCATGCTTAAAACGCCTTGTAATTCTTCACCTCGTCCTGCAGCGACGCCAGCACGGTTTTTAGTTGTTTGTCCAGCTCGGTATAGGCCGCCCGCAAGTCTTTTTCGTTTTTCTGGCAGTAACTTTCCACCGGAACCGACTTGGTATCCGCGCCCCCTTCCAGCCATTCGATGTGGCTGATCGTGGCCCGGTATTTCCGGTTGGCGCACTCAATCACCACGGTGTAGCGGAAGCTGTAGACGCCACCGGCGGACGTTTCCGAACGCGGCAGGGTCACGACCTGTACGGCTTTCCCGACCAGATCGCCGGTTTCCCTGTCGCTCAGACTAAACGGTTCGCCCGCCGACCGGAACGTCTGGGCCGCCCACAGCCGGGCGCGCCGGAACAGCTCGACCTGCGACACGCTGCCGCAATCGACCACCTCGGCATACACCACTTTCTGGTTGGTGACGGGCAGCGTTCCGTGGAGTTTTCCGTCGACAACGGCGGGGGGGCAATCGGCCTGGGCTGAGTGGGCGTAGGTCATACCGGCGAGCAGCAGGGTAAAAAAGATCCGTTTCATGAGGTAGTATTTGTTAGTATTCCGATGATGGGTACAAAACTACAGCGACCGGAGCCGCCCTGTCCAGCCGGAAGCCACAACCGGCCGGTTTGGGTGCACAAGTAGGGGAGAAGGGCCACTAACTGCCGGATCGGCGGGTGGTTCAGCCGGAGTGAATGGTGTGTAAATTCTGCTAATCGATCCTGAAATAATCAAAAAAAAGCTTTCCGTATTTTTTACGCTAAGAAACGTTTTCTACATTTGGTTAAGCGATTCAACCTTGATCCGATCCGTTTATGACCGTTACGTCTGCCTTCACCCGCTTGCTGCTGGCTGGTTTGTTCCTGAGCGTTCAGGTACTGGCGCAAACGCCCCCGCGGCAACCCACCCCGAACGACACCCTCAAGTCGCCAAAAGTCCTGGCCGACAAGCGGGTAGTCCTTCAGATTTACGCCCCCAAAGCCAGTGATGTGAGCGTGGTGGGTGATTTCCAGTCGGCCATGAAACCGCTGAATCTCACCAAAGACGAACACGGCGTCTGGTCGGTGACGGTGGGGCCGCTGAAACCGGATTATTACACGTACACCCTGACCGTAGACGGCGTTCGGACGATGGACCCCAAAAATCCGGTGATCAAACAGGGCATCAGCAGTCTGGAAAATGTGATGGCGCTGCCCGGTGCCGAGACGGTTTTTCAGGACAACCGCGCGGTGCCGCACGGGGAGCTGCGGCAGGTCTGGTACCAGTCCAACACGCTGGGCATGACGCGCCGGATGCACGTTTACACCCCGCCCGGTTACGAAAAAGGCACGACCAAATACCCGGTTTTTTACCTGCTGCACGGCGGGGGTGACGACGATTCGGGCTGGCCCACGGTGGGTCGTGCCGGTTTCATTCTCGACAATCTGCTGGCGGCCGGGCAGGCCAAACCCATGATCGTGGTGATGCCCAACGGCAGCATGCCGCTTCCGCCCTCGACCGGAATGCCCAGCCCGGATGCGATGCAGAAAATGCGGGCGCTGTTTGCCGACGAACTGCTGAAAGAAATCATGCCCTACGTGGAGAAAAACTACCGCACGCAGCCGAACCGCGAAAACCGGGCCATTGCCGGCTTGTCGATGGGCGGTTTTCAGACGCTGGACGTGACGCTCTCCCGCCCGGAACTGTTCAATTACGTCGGCGTTTTCAGTTCCGGTTTTTTCGGCCCAACCATCGACGAAGCCGAAACCAAGTACGCCCGCGCGCTAAATGACCCCGGGTTTAATAAAAACAAAAAGTTATTCTGGATCGAAATCGGCAAGGATGACTTTGTCATGGATGCCAACAAGAAAACGATGGCGCTGCTCGACAAACACCAGATCAAGTACCAGTACAAAGAGACGGCGGGGGGCCATACCTGGACCAACTGGCGGCAGTACCTGAACGAATACGTCCCGTTGCTTTTCAAATAAACCCGGTTTTTGAACTTTTACTCCGCCCTCATCTCTTCGGTGAAAAAACTCTTTGTCTTCTGGCTGAACGTACTCCTTCCCGCCCTGGTATTCGGACAGGGGCCGGTCGTCAAAACCGCCAGCGGCCGCCTGGAAGGAACCACCAGCAAAACCGGCGGCATCCGGATTTTTAAAGGCATTCCGTTTGCCGCTCCGCCCGTGGGCGATCTGCGCTGGAAGGCTCCGCAGCCCGTTGCCAACTGGTCGGATGTGAAAAAATGCGTGGCTTTTGGGCCCAGCCCGATGCAGGGAAAACCGGCTCCGTTTCTCTACTGGTCGACGGAGTTTCTGATTCCGGCGGAGCCCATCAGCGAAGATTGCCTGTACCTGAACGTCTGGACCGGAGCCAAATCGGCGGCCGACCAACGGCCGGTGCTGGTGTATATTTACGGGGGCGGTTTTCGGAGCGGGGGCGCGGGTTGCCCGATTTACGACGGCGAAGCAATGGCCAGAAAGGGCGTCGTGCTGGTCAGTATCAACTACCGGGTGGGCGTTTTCGGTTTTCTGGCGCATCCCGAACTGTCGGCGGAATCGGGCTACCAGGCTTCGGGCAATTACGCTTTGCTCGACATGATTGCCGCCCTGAAATGGGTCCGGGAAAACATCGCGGCCTTTGGTGGTGATCCGGGCAACGTGACCATCGCCGGGCAGTCGGCGGGGGCGTTTGCGGTCAATTTCCTGACGGCTTCTCCGCTGGCGAAAGGGCTTTTTCACCGGGCCATTGCCGAGAGCGGGGGGAGTTTTCTGACCAGCCCGATCCGGCCCAAGCTAAGCCTGTCGGACGCCGAGAAACTGGGGGTGGAATTTGCGCAGAAGCTGGGTGCGGCTTCGTTGAGCGACCTGCGGGCCAAACCGGCGGAAGAGGTGCTGAAAGCCGGCGGGTTCAGCGCCCCGATTGTGGACGGCTACCTGCTGCCCAAAGGCATTGATGAGATCTATAATAAAGGGCAGCAAAACGACGTGCCGCTGCTGCTGGGCTGGAACGGCGACGACAAGGTGATGGGCGCGCCGGTCGGGGCTGCGGTTTTTCGGGAGCAGGTTGCCAAACGGTTCGGCGACCGGGCGGAGGCTTATCTGGCGGTGTATCCGGCCCGCACGGAAGAAGAAGCCGCGCAGTCGCAGGGGCACAGCAACCGCGACGAAACCTTTGCCATTCAGGATTACACCTGGGCCAAAATTCAGAACCAGAGCGGCAAGGCCCCGGTTTTTGTGTACAATTTCACCCGCCAGGTGCCCGCTCACACCCCCCAGACGCAGTTCGGCGCGTTTCATACCGGCGAGGTGCCGTATGCCTACAACAACCTGCATACCGTAAACCGCCCCTGGGAAGCCATCGACCGGCACATTGCGGATGTGATGTCGTCGTATTGGGTCAATTTTGCCAAAACCGGCAACCCGAACGGGCGGAATTTGCCGAGCTGGCGGGCCTTTCGGAACGATACCGAACTCGTCCAGATCATCGACAAAAAGATCGAACACCGTCCGTTGCCCACCAAAGACCAACTCCGTTTCTGGGAGAGCTATTACCGGCGGAAGTAAGCGGCACGGGATCGAAAAGCAGAATCCTGCCTGTCAAATGATGCATATCGACTGTAGAAGGCTCTCAATCCGGCACTTTTACGTTCAACATGCATCATTTGACAGGCAAGATTCCTTTTTTATTTTAATCTGGACTATTTAGTAAGAAAAGGGGCAAATAGCGGTTTTTAATTCATAAAAGCGCAAACAACCGGGGTTTAAACCAGTTAAGCCAAGAAGAGTTTTTTCTGGCCCGCAATAAATGAGCCAAGGCCCGTTTTTGGGGCAACTGTCCGTTGATTGAATTTTATGAAGCCACTTGTATTGGTAGTAGACGACGATGATGACGATTTGTGGCTGATGCAGCGAGCCATGATTCAGATTGGCGGAATCTGTCAACTCAATCCATTTAGTGATGGAGCCAGTTTATTGCTGTATTTGGAAAGCTCAAAAATCATTCCCAACCTCATCCTGATTGATTACCACCTGCCCCGCATGGATGGCATGGAACTAACGGAAGGATTACGGGCCCGGTCGGCCTTTCAAACGGTGCCCATTGCCTGGATGAGTTCCGAAATTGATCCCAGCTGGGAAAGCCACTGCCGCCAGCTGCACGTGAGTTGGTGCTGGATTAAACCCAACAACTACACCGCCTGGCAAACATTCATGCACCAGCTTTGCGGGACCCTGATCGATCCGAAATAGGGGTACGGTTTTCAGTTTTCGGTTTTCGGTGAGCCACCGGAGCGCCGGGCCGCCGTTTCGGGACGCTTCTCCGCCGGAACCACTGCACTCGGGTCACATCGTGCGTCAGCTACCGAAAACTGAAAACCGTATCCCGAAAACCGTATCCCGTACTCAAACCGGCAGATACACCCTGAACGTACTGCCCTGCTCCGGCTGGCTGTGGGCGGTGATGGCCCCTCCGTGATTTTCGACTACTTTCTGGCAAATCGCCAACCCGACGCCCGTGCCGCTGTAGGCCAGTTTTCCGTGCAGCCGCTGGAATACTTCAAAAATTCGGTCGGCGTATTTTTCATCAAAACCGATGCCGTTGTCAATGACACTGATCCGGTGGAAGAAAGGGGCCGATCGGCTGGTTCGGATGGGATTCGGCAAGTCGCTGGCCGCTAACTTCTGGTACGTTATCCGAATCTGTGGCGCAATACCGGGCCGGCTGAATTTGATGGCGTTGGACACCAGATTCTGAAAAAGCTGCCCCAACTGCGACGCATCGCCGTGGATGGTGGGCAGGTCGTCCTGAACCGTCAGCGCGGTATGGGTTTGGTGAATCTGGAGCTCCAGCACTTCAAAAACTTTCGACAGAATATCGGGCAAGGAAACCGGGTCGAAGATGCGCTGCCGGGTGGAAATGCGCGAATAGGCCAGCAAGTCCTTGATCAGTTCCGACATGCGACTGGCCGACGACTGCATCCGGCTGATCAGGTCGAGCCCGGTTTCGCCCAGTTCCGCAGCGTACTGACCCTGCAACAAGCTCCCGAACGACTGAATCTTGCGCAGCGGTTCCTGCAAATCGTGGGAAGCCACGTAGGCGAAGCGCGTCAGGTTTTCGTTTGAACGAAGCAGGTCCTGATTCGACTCGTTCAGCTCATGCGTGCGGGCCTGCACCTGGCGCTCCAGTTCGGCTTCAATGCTTTTTTGTTCGTGAATATCGGTTGCCGTCCCGACCCAGAGCGTAATGGCCCCGGTTTCGTCGCGGATGGGCAGCGCCCGGTTCAGGTGCCAGCGATACATCCCGTCCGAGCCCCGCCGGTAGCGGTTTTCAACCACGAAAAGGGTGCCTGATTCCAGCGCCTTCAGGTACATTTCCAGCGTGTTGGGCAGGTCGTCGGGGTGAACCACCGCCTGCCAGCTCCAGGCCCTGGTCTGATCGTAGTCCAGCCCGGTGTAATTGTACCATTGCTGGTTGTAAAAATTGACTTCGCCTTCGGGCGTGTTGGTCCAGGTCATCGGCGAAATGGCCTCCAGGAGCGTCCGAAACCGGGCTTCGCTCGCTTCCACCCGCCGTCGGGCCAGCACCTGTTCCGTCACATCGATGGCCACATCGAGGATAGCGTACACCTCGCCGTCGGCGTTGCGGAGCGGTTTGTAGGTGAAATTGAAGTAGTAAATACCCCGTTTCCCGTCCACCACCAGTTCGGCTGCGGCTTCCTTCGAAGCGTATTCGATGCCGGTGGCATACACCTCGTCCAGAATTTGCAGGAAGGGCTGGCCGACCAGTTCGGGAACCGCTTCCCGCAGCGGTTTTCCGATGGCGGTACTGGTTTTTCCCCAGACTTTCAGCATGGCTTCGTTGGGCAATTCGACAATCATCTCCGGGCCGACAAACAGGGAAATGGCGGCCGGTGCTTCTTCGATCAGGTTCCGAAACCGCTGTTCGCTTTCTTTCAGGGCCAGCTGCGCCCTGACCTGCGACGTGACTTCCGTGGCCAGCACCATCACATCCGTAATGGGCCCGTCCTCGTCGCGCATGGGCGCATACACGAAGTTAAAATACGCGTCTTCCAGTTGGCCGTTGCGGTGCAGACGCGCCAGGGTTTCAAAACCGTAGTGGGAAACCCCGGTTTCGTAGACGGTTTTTAACAACTCCAGGAAGCCCTGCCCTTTGATCTCCGGAACGGCCTGGGTAAACGGCCGACCCAGAACGTCGGCGTCTTTGCCCCACAACGTCAGCATGGTCTGGTTGGCGGTTTCGACCACAAAGTTTTCTCCGCTCAGAATCCCAATCGCCACCGGCGCCTGCGCAATCATGTTCCGAAACCGTTCTTCGGCCTTTCGGCGCGAAGCTTCGTTTTGTTTTTGTTGCGTAATGTCGAGCACGATGCCGGAGAAGGAAACCGGCTTTCCGGCGGTATTGTAGAGGTACTGCGCCAGCACCTTGACCCAGTGAACCTCCTGGTTAATCCAGACAAAACGCGCTTCGAAACTGAGCGTTCCCGTACGCAGTGCGATTCGGTAGGCCTGGTCGCGGATCGGGTGGTCCTGCGGGTGGAGGTATTTGACCAGCATATCCCGGGGCAGGCCGAGCCGTTCTTCGCCGGTCAGAATGCGGGCGAGCGAGGGCGAATAGAGAATCTCGTCGGTGGCCAGATCAACCGAAAACGAACCCGAACCGGAGCCTTCCAGCGCCAGCCGGGCCTGCTGTTCCGACAAGGCGGTTTTTTCGCGCGCCAGCACCTCGTTGGTGGTGTCGTGCACGACGCCCGAGAAGCGGTACGGCTGGCCGGCGTCGGTGAAGTAAGCCTGTCCGATGAAACGAACCCAGCGAATTTTGCCGTCAACGACGCCGATGGTGCGGTAATTAATGTCGTAACTGCCGCCCGATTCCGGCTGCATCGCCCGTTGCGAGGCTTCGTGAACCCGGGCCTGATCTTCCGGATGGATGTGGCTCAGGGCTTCGTCGTACGTCATGGGGTGGTCGGCGGGCAGTCCCAGAATTTCCCGGGAGCGGTTGTCCCACTGGACGGTGTTTTGAATCGGATCATAGTCCCAGGTACCCAGTTGCGCCGATTGCAGGGCAATCCGGAGCCGCTCCTCGCTTTCGATGCGGGCCTGCCGCAAAACCGCCTGTTCGGTAATGTCCTGCATGGAGCCAATCATGCGCACCGCTTTCCCGCTGCGGTGCAGGATGTAACCCCGGTCGTACACGGTGGCATACGTTCCGTCGGCCCGGCGAAACCGGTACTCGTCCGCCCAGTTGGTTCCGGCCTGATCGATGACGTGGTGAATGCTACCCAAAACCCGGTCTTTGTCGTCCGGGTGCACATAATCATACCAGGATTCCGGGCCGGTCTGGGGCGCAGGAACCGAATGGCCGAACAAAATGGTGTATCCCTCGTTCCACCAGACCGTATTGGCTTCCAGGTTCCAGTTCCAGACGGCGTCGCGGGTCGCCATCGTCAGTAAATGGAATAACTCGCTATCGGTTCCTGATTCCGTATTCACAGACGTATTTTCCTTCACTCGTTGGGTGATGTAACCTTACATCATAGATACTAGTAATGACAAATAAACGCAAAATTAGTTTACAGTCGGAGGGGAAAGATTGGCCGAGCCGGGTTGTAAACTAACGCTTCGTGACCAAATTCGAATGAGATTCAGTATTGATAATCAGATACATGAAACAAAAAGGCGGTTTTTTGATTGTTTACACAACTGAAAAACCGGAAACAATAAACCGACTGCCGAAGCCGGATGCGGAACTTAAAGCGGGTTGACTTTCCTTAGTGGTAGTAACAGCGGTTTACTCTGAATATGCACTTCAAATCGACCTACCAGGCAGCCCGGGCAGTGGCCGGGACCATCGAAAATTATTTCGCCCATCATTTCGCCACCGCAACCCTGAACGGCGAACCGGAAGCGGGGCATCAGCCCCATGCGCCGGTGATTGAAGCGGTCATCGACACGGCGTTCTGGGCGAGTCTCCAGCACGAAGAAGGCAATTCGCCCAATGTGTCGCTGGCGCTGCTCCCGCCCGATCAGGCCGGGCAGCCGCTGCTGTTCGGGCATCGCCTGCGGTTCACGCCCGCTACGCTGACCAAGCTGGCCCCGGCCGTTGAGCGCCCCGGCATTCACCTGGGCGTCTGGTACGAAGACGATATGCTGTACATCTGGGGCACCACCCGCGAAATTCCGGGCAACTGCTTTGTGCTGGAGGTGATCGAACCCGGTTTGCTGGTGATCAAACACCGGCGGCTCGACGGGTTTGGCAAGTTTGTCAACGTCGCCATTCTGAAGGGCGATCAGGTGAAAATTGTAGACGAAAGCGCGGCCGGAACGCCCGACTGCCCGTTTGTGCTGACCTCGATGCTCGGTTTTACGCTGCCCTCGTTCTGGAACGACTCGATGAATGTGCTGGTGCAACTGGCGGTTTCGATGCGGGCCCACCGGCGGGGCGGCTCGCTGCTGGTGGTGCCCTCAGGCAGCCAGCGCTGGCGCGAATCCATCCTTGATCCCATTTCGTATCCTATTGTGCCGGTTTTCTCGCAACTGCAGGAGTTGCTGCAGAACGACATCGGCGAGATGGAGCAAAATGTCTGGCGCGGATCGGTGAATCTGTCCGTCGACTGGATCGCGGGCCTGACGGCGGTCGATGGGGCCACGATCATCAACGACCAGTATGAAGTAATCGGCTTTGGCGCCAAAATTGGCCGGTCGGCCATCAGTGAGCGCGTTGAGCAGATCGTCATCACCGAACCCATTGTGGGCAACGAGGCCCAGGTGGTGCATCCGGCCCAGACGGGCGGCACCCGGCATTTGTCGGCGGCTCAGTTTGTGTTCGATCAGCGCGATGCGGTGGCGCTGGTGGCTTCGCAGGACGGTCGGTTTACCATATTTACCTGGTCAGACAGCGCGCAGATGGTCCACGCCCACCGGGTCGATTCCCTGTTGTTATAACTAAAACGGGGCAAAAACCGTAAAATTTGTACCGGTTACTAAACTTATATAATTATTTTTTGATACAATTAACTTGTAGTATAGCATTTCTGCTTATTTTGGCAAAACCCTACGTTATCCGCACGATGGTCCAACGCCCCAAAGCGCACCGCTATTATCTCCTTCATAATGAGCCTGTTCTCCTAACTGAAAAATTACTGAAGGAACTTCAGCCGCCCAATCGACCCCAACCGATCAAATTAACGAAACCCTGGCTGCTGGCTTTTGGCTTCTGGCCCGATCCCTCGGCCAACTCCTGGATGTTTGAAGACGCGCGGCTGGTTCCGGGCATGAATTGCTGGCTTTGCGTACAGACCCGCCGTTACCTCCAGTATGTACACGAGCTTCAGGATCTGTTTGAAGAAGCGTTTGCGGACCTTGAACTCCAGTTGCGGACGGAGCCTACCAAACTGCACCTGCCGACGGTTCGTCAGCAGTTCGTATAACCGCTGTTTCCAAAGGCCGTTTGCCAACCAGCCTGCTGCTCCAATGCGGTTTTCCGGTTTTTAGACGAAACCGGGGCCGGTCTTTTTCTTTCGGGGTGAAGCCGCGCCCGCGCCACCCGCGTTCTCCTTAAAACGACCCGCCGGTTCTGCCGACTGATTTCCGGAGCCACAATCAGCGTTATAAAAGACCGGCAGCGGGGAAACCGGTTCGGATCAGAGTATTTTTCAGCCCGAATCTGCTTACCTTCATCAGAAGCAACGGCTGCGGCATCACCTGGCGGTTTTGTCCGTCTTGCCAGCACCGGGAAACTTTATGTAACCTTTTTCCATGGAAAATTCCAGAAGAGATTTTATCAAAAAAGCCGCTTTAAGCACCGCCGGAATTACGTTTGGCGGCCTGGCTACGGGCATGTCGGCAAAGAGTTACGCCAAAATAATCGGGGCCAACGAACGGTTGAATATAGCCATTGCCGGGTTGGGCCGACGGTTGGGGGCCTATTATGACCCCATTTCCAGGAAAGATAGCAATGTCGAGCTGGTCTATTTGTGCGATGTGATGCAGAAGCAGCGCGAAGAGGGCCTGAAGAAATTTTCGAAGCACATCGACTACAAACCGAAACTGGAAAACGACATTCGGAAGGTCATTGCCGACAAGAATGTTGATGTGCTGATCAATGCGACGCCCGATCACTGGCACGCGCCCGGAACCTGGCTGGCGGTGCTGGCCGGCAAGCACGTATACGTTGAAAAACCGTGTAGCCAGAATCCGCGGGAGGGTGAAATTCTGATGGAAATTCAGAAGAAATACGGCAAGGTGATACAGATGGGCAACCAGCAACGCTCGGCCGTGGAGTCCATCGATGTGATCGGTCAGATCCACAACGGCGCAATCGGAACGCCCTACAAAGCCGTGGCTTTTTACACGGCCAACCGGGGCGAAGTGCCCGTTCCGAAGAAAGCGGCCGTGCCCGACGGGCTGGACTGGGAGTTGTTTCAGGGCCCGGCCCCGCGCATGCCGTATACGCACGACACCTGGGATTACAACTGGCACTGGTACGGCTGGAACTACGGCACCGCCGAAAGCGGGAACAACGCCACCCACGAACTGGACGTTGCCCGCTGGGCCTTGCAGGTCGAATACCCGGAATACGTTTCGGTGGAAGCGGCCAAACGGCATTTTATGGACGACGGCTGGTCGATGTACGACACAATGGACGCCACATTCCGGTTTCCGGGCAATAAAATCATCAAGTGGGACGGCAAGAGCCGGAGCGGATACAAAACCTACGGAACCGACCGCGGAACCATCATTTACGGCAGCAACGGCAGCGTGTACGTGGATCGGGACGGTTATAAACTCTTCAACCGCGAAGGCAAGATGATGAAAGACAGCAAGTCGGCGGGTTCGGAAGCGGGCACGGCGCTCGGCGGTGGGGGCGACATGACCACGCGCCACGTCGTGAACTTCTTTAACGCGATCCGGGGCAAGGAGAAACAGAATTCGACCATCGACGAAGGAGCCAAAAGTACGCTGCTGTGCCACCTGGCCAACATTTCGTACCGCACCAACAAATCGCTGGAAATTGACGCGAAAAACGGTCACATCCGCGACAAGGAAGCGATGAAATTCTGGAGCCGGCAATACGAAAAAGGGTGGGAGCCGCCGGTATAGCCGGACAATCGCCACCCGGTTTTTGCGTTGCAGAATGCCCGCAGTGCAAGTGCATTGCGGGCATTTTCGTGGAGCCGAACTGGGCCGGATTGCCGGCCAGAAAAACCGGGCCGGTCGGCAATTGGCGGGACAATGAACTTATTTGCCGGGAACCCGATTAAAATACTATACCCTCCCGTCAGCCTGCTGCTTTCTTGACAGATCTTCAGTAATCGAACAAGCCTCCGGATGCCAGGGAACGCCGTGCGCGGTTGTGCATGGCCGTATTTAACCGCTAAAAATCAGTCTATAACTATGGCTAGAAACCAGGAGACATTTAATAAAAAAGAAAAAGAAAAAAACCGGCTAAAAAAGAATCTGGAAAAAGCGGAAAAGAAGGAAGAACGCAAAGCCAATTCGGGCAAAGGAAAAGGCCTGGATGAGATGATGGCGTATGTGGACGAAAATGGTAACCTGTCGTCAAGTCCGCCGGATCTGCGGAAAAAACGGACCATTAACTCGGAAGATATCCCCGTCGGAATTTCCAGACAGGAAAATGTAGCGCCGGAGGTGATCCGGAAAGGGGCGGTAACTTTTTTCAACGAATCGAAAGGATACGGTTTTATCAAAGACCAGCAAACGCAGGAGAGCATTTTTGTGCACATCAGCGGGCTGACCGATCCGGTCAAAGACGGAGACAAAGTTACCTTCGAAATTGAAATGACACCGAAAGGTCCCAACGCCCGGGACGTCAAAAAAGCAGTCTGATCGGTTGTGAAAACCGGTTTGCGATGCGTAACGGACACTGGGATCGTTGTAATTATTTAGTGCAAATTTTGAATTTCTGCTAACAACGGCGATTTTTCTTTTGCAGATCAGAAATAATGCACGCCTGTTTGCATCTCGAAAGCCAGAGGGAGTCCTCTGGCTCTGTTTTTTCAAAGAAAATCCATCCTTTTTCGGAAGGCATCCGCACCGGATGGCCAGCGACAGCATCCCAAACCCTGGTTTGTGGGGAGTGCCGGTGCCTTTCGGGGCCGTCGGAGACCTACGAAGGTGGCACTGGGTGTCGTTTATCGCGTACTGGAAGGGCCACACGCCGGTCGGCAAAACCGTGTACGACCGGCTGAGCGGCATCGCCATTTTGCCCGCACTTGCCGACATTACGAAGGCTCCGCTGCCGAAAAACCGGACGCTCGATGGGTCTTCCGGGGCGAATGGGCTGCTGGGAAAACCGGGTAAGCGACCCCACCCGGAACTGGAACCAACCTGTTCAACCTGGCCGTTGATCCGGGCGAATGTGCTCCGTGACCATCCGGACAAAGCCCGTCAACTGAAAACCCTGTTGGATACCTTTCCCAGGGCGGCTGAGAACTGATCGCGTCGGGAATGGGATCGAATGCGCTGACCTACCGACCCGTCAACCCGTTCCAGATGGCCGGGCCCCAATAATACAGGGTGAAATAATAAGTGCCAATCAACAAAAAACCGGTCGCCAGCAGCAGGAGCACACTGGCCAGCAACCGCAGCCCCGGCGAAGCCCGGTATTGGCGGGTTCGGCTGATGATTTCGGCCACGAACAGATTGGGGATGTAAAAGAAAAAGGCCATCACCTGATCGAACGGCCCGCTGAACGTGCGGGTGTGTCCCAGGCCGTCGGCCAGCAGGAGCCAGAAACCGTAGTCCATGCGGTATAACCACGAACCAATCGCCAGCGCGTAGAGCCGCAGCGCCCAGCGCCGGTGCGTTTCCACGGGGCCGGACACCGCCGAGCGGTACGTCTGAATGGCAGCCACCAGCATCAGGACGCCGTAGAGGGCAAATCCGATGTCCATCACCCAACCGCCAAGGGTTCCTTTCAGCAGAATGAACACCAGCCCGCCAACGGCGGCCAGCAGCGACGAAACGACGTAAATCCGCCCAATCCAGCGGTGAACGGCCGGAAAGCGAACCCGCACCGCATCAATCAGCTGAATACTTCCCAGCACCAGAATAATGCCGCCGGCGGCAAAATGCAGGCCAATGCCGGTGGTTGCCGCCCGGGTCCCCGACTCGTACAGCCGGGGCAGCACGTTGTTCCAGCGTTCCATGTTGCCTTCGTAAAGAGCGGCCGCGTAGAACGCCAGAATGTACAAACCAAACAAGCCCGCACTGACCCAAACCGTGGTGACCAGAATGACGCCCGACCAGTGCAGGGCTTTGAGGCTAAACGTACGCAGGAGCGGGTGGGGGTTTGCTGGCGCGGTCGTATCGGTTAAAACGCGGGTCATGAACAGGTTTTTTAGAACGGCGGCTGATTTCGGAACGAGCCCCTTAAATTACCAAAACCGGATGGCGTTTCCTCATCCTGCGTGATTTATTCCTTATAGCCGGGGCGTCGGTACGCCTTTCCTGGCTACCTGGATTTCGCTGCGGGATGGTTAACAGCTGGTCCGCAGGTGGCCCGAATCGTCCGCGGATTTAGGAATAAAACCGTATGCTAGCTCCTGAAAAGCAGAACGGGCGAAGCTAGCTGCTTCGCCCGTTCCGTCGCGCCTTGTTTTTACTGGTTCTGATAAGCGGGGGCGAACTCCTGCGCGGCAAATTCTTCCAGCGTGGTGGGCGTGGTATTTTCGGCCGTTCGGCTAAAACCATCCATCAGGCTGTTGTCGTTGATGCGCTGGCAAAAGGCAATGTAATTATCGGCCAGACTCGGTTTAAATCCGGCCTGGAGCATCCCCGCCCGCGCCTGATCATCCGAAAAAGCCGTCCAGGTCAGTTCTGGTTTTCCCACGGCCCGGCCCAGAATTTGGGCGACTTCGTCGAACGTCAGCTCGCGCGGACCGGCGACGAACTGGACGGTATTGCCCGCAAAATCCAGCGCCAGCAACCGGCGGGCGGCCACATCGGCGATGTCACTGGCGTGGACCAGCGCCAGCGGTTTGTTGTTCTGGATGGGAAAACCGCCCAGCAAACCGGCTTCTTTCAGTAAACCGATGTTGCTGAAAAAATTCTGGAAAAAGAAGCCCGCCCGCAGGTGCAGCACGTTCAGACCGTCGATGGCATTGAGCCGGTTTTCGAGGTACGTCATGCCCTCGATCACGCCGTTGTTGTCGGGCAGGTGTGCGCCGAAACTGCTCAGCGAAACCGCGTATGGCACCCGGTTTTGCTGGATGGCGGTGGTCAGGGCATCGGCGACCCGTTTCTGGTAGGGCGTGAAATCATCGACGACAAAATTAGGCGGAATCATGACGTAAACCGCCGTAGCGCCCCGGAAGGCTTCCGTCAGAAAATCCGCATCTTCCAGGCTGCCGATAGCGGCCTGCGCCCCCTGATCGGTGAAGGCTTTCAAATGGTCGGCCGAGCGGCCAACAACGGTGACCGGTTTTCCGGCGTCTAACAACTGGTGGGCAATGCGTTTTCCTGTATTGCCACTGGCTCCTGTGATAACGTACATCGTGATGGTAGAAATAAATTTTTTGCGATAATGCTTGCCAAAACTACGTCCAATGGTTTACTTTTGTCAAGTAATTACTTTAAAGTAGCTTAGTATCGAAATGGAAACCATAATTGATAATGAGGCCGTTGACGAAAAAGATTTTCCGGAAGAATTAGCATCTTTTGCGATGACGAAGTGTCCGGTGACGCTGACCAACCTCATCATCGGCGGAAAATGGAAACCGGTCATTATTCACAACGTGTCGCGCGGGATCAACCGTTTTGGCGAACTGCAACGCGCCATGCCCGGTGTTAGCAAGAAGATGCTGACGCAGGAACTTCGGGATCTGGAGCGCAACGGCATCATGAACCGAAAAATTTACGCCGAAATTCCGCCCCGGGTTGAATACAGCCTGACGGAGCGGGGCCGGGCCACCCTGCCGGTTTTGCAGTCGATGGTGGTGTGGGGGCTGGATTACGCGAAAAGCCTGGGAATCGGCTAGCGGTTTTTATTTTTGGCGGGCCGCGCGGCCAGGACTTCCCGCACGGAAGTCCAGTGGAAAGCGGGGTAGCGGTTGTTGTCGAGCGGCTCCAGTTTTGGCCGTCCGCTCAGCATATCGTGCAGATACTGCATGCCCTGCCAGGGCGGAAACACCTCTTCAGGCTTGGGAAACAGCCTGCGGGCAACTTTGATCAGGATCGCCAGCACGCCCAGACCGCCCACCCGCAGCCGCCTGAATTTTCTGCCGGTTGCCTCGCTGGCGGCTTTTTGCAAGGTTCGGATGGTGGCCACTTCGCCCGCGATGCGCAAAAACCGGGGGGTGGCCGATTCGAGCGCAGCCGTAGCGGTGAAGGCGGCCGTGTTGTCGGTGGTCGTAAAATCCATCGGCTGATCGGCATCTCCCCAGTAAATTATCCGGTTCAGGCCGAACTGAATAAGCGGAGCCGGTCCGGTCAGCAGGTCCGTAAACATCCCGTTCAGAATCGAGGTGGCGGCAATCGGGGCCTGATCGAGCCGCGCCCGAAATTCCCGGCGCAGATCGAGATTGCGGTTGGAACCGGCCGGAAGCCGGGTGTAGTCGATGCAGTAATCGGACGGTATGAAGCGGGGCACACCCGCGGCCACGGCGGCCTGTAGCAGGCGCGTCTGGGCTTCCACAATGACGTCGTGCAGACCCGACAGCGCCGACACCACGCAAAAACCGCCCGCGCAAGCCCGGGTCAGGGCCGCAGCATCGTTGAAATCCACCTCGACGATGGAGGCTCCCAATTCCCGCAGGGCAGTTACCGCCGGGCTGGTTTTTCCGGGACGCACCAGCGCCCGAACCGGAGCGCCCGCTTGACGCAGATACCGGGCAATGCTCCGGCCCAGTTGACCGGTTGCGCCCGCCAGAATGATGGTTTTTGGTTCAGAAGAAGGATAGAGACTGGATTTTTCGGTGCCGGAAAGCATAGGTGGACAGTTGATTCGAACTTGTTAACCCGCTGTTTCTCAAAATTGATTGGGAAGGGCCGCACGATCAGCGCGAAAAACCGGGGTTCACCCGCCGTTTATGGGCAAATCAATCGGGCTCCCGAGGCTGAAAAACCGGGTCTGAAGGAGCAATTGGGCTGATTTTTACCGTTAACTAACCTTTTGGTTACACCTGAACGTGCTGGCTCAGTTTGTGTTGCGGTTCGGCAAAACCGCTATCTATCGTTACAATGTCCCGTCAGCCTAAACTTAACCGGTATTATTACGTCCAGACTGAACCCGTTTTACTGACCGATTCCCATTTACATCCCGTTTACGGCCGCCCGACGCCGATTCGATTGTCCAAAACCTGGCTGACGGCGTTCGGCTTCCGGCCCGACAGCCGGGCGCACTCCTGGCTGTTTGGCGACGCCCGCCTGATTCCCGGAACCAACTGCTGGCTGTGCGTCGAAACCCGGCGCTATATTCACTACGTCCACGAATTGCAGGACTTATTCGAAGAACATTACAACGCCTGCCTGGACCTGCGAACCCAGCGCAGTGTGACAATGGCGACGACCGTCCGCGCCAAAGCCACGGTGTAGAAGCCACCCGGTTTCGGGGCGATTTGGTGAGTTTATCCTGATAATGACAAATTGGTAACAATGCGTTAACAGCCAGGTAAAGTAGGAACACTCTCTTTGCAGCGGAAAATTTTCACAACCTGTTGCATGACTAAGTATCTACTTTCAATCCTTTTAGTACTGTTGACTTGCCTTGTTACCGACAAGGCCGTTGCTCAAACAACTCAGGCCTCCATTGCGGGGGTTATTTCGGACAATCAGAAAGCACCGCTGCCCGGTGCCACCGTTCAGGTTCGCAACCAATCGACCGGTTTTACCACCGGAACCATCACCAACGCCAAGGGCGAATATTCGTTTAAAGAATTGCCGCTGGGTGGTCCCTACACCGTCAAAGCGACTTTTGTGGGCTACGGTGAGCAAACCCGGACGGGCTACTCGCTCAACCAGGGCGACGCCGTTCGGCTGAACCTCACCATGCAGGAAGACGCCCAATCGCTGGAAGTGGTGCAGGTGGTGGCGTCGGGCCTGAAAAACAAAACCGAGGATCTGGGAGCCGCCACGGCGGTTTCGGCCCGCTCCATTGCAACGTTGCCGGTCAATGGCCGGAATTTTACCTCGCTGATGGACCTTTCGCCCCTGAGCCGCGGAGGTAACATTTCGGGGCAGCTGGGTTCATCGACCAACTACACCATCGACGGGATGAACGCCAAAAACCCGACTTCGGCCGGTTCGACCACCAGCCGCAGCGGGGCGCCGTATTCCATTTCCATCGAAGCGGTGCGGGAATTCAAGGTTGTGACCAACCAATACGACGTTACGTTTGGCCGCAGCGGGGGTGGAACCGTAAGCGCGGTGACCAAAGCCGGTACCAACCAGTTGCACGGAAGCGCCTTTAACTACACGCGGGCCAACTGGCTGTCAAGTCCTTACGACATTCGCGGCAACCGGCGCACGAACGATTTTGCCACCTACCAGTACGGTTTTTCGCTGGGCGGTCCGATCGTCAAAGACAAGCTGCACTTCTTCCTGGTCTGGGATCACCAGCAGGATTCACGCCCGCTGATCATTGCCGATGTGCAGTCGCCGGCCGACGAAAACCGCTTCAATGTGACCCGGACCACGCTGGATCGGTTCGTCAGCATTGCCCGCAGCAAATACGGGGTGGCCAACACGCCCCAGTACGGCACGTTCGACAAAGCCCGGGGTTCCGACGCGGCTTTTGCCCGGCTCGACTGGCAGATCAATCATAAAAACCTGCTGACGATTCGCAACAACTTCACCAGCGACCGGAACAAACTGGGGCTGGCCGACAACACCTCGATCAACATCTACGAGTCGTACGGCAATGACTACAACATGGACAACAGCCTGTTGGCCACGCTGCGGACGTCGATCAACCCGAAGGTGACGAACGAGTTGAAGCTGCAGCATTTGTATACTTACCAGAAAAGCAGTCCGGGCGATCAGCTGCCGGGGGCCAACATTCCGCGCGCCATTGTCGAAAACGTGGTTTCCAGCATCGACGGAGCCAATCGTTCCACCAACATCCAGATGGGCGGCCACCGGTTTGCGCAGGAAGGCTTTACGAACAATGTGCTGCAACTGGTCAACAACCTCTATTACAACACCGACAAGATTCAGTACACGTTTGGTCTGGATGTGATGTATACGCACGCCAAGTCGCTGTACGGCAGCGAGGTGAACGGGCGGTTTCACTACACGGTGGACGGCAGCCTGTCGGCACTGGACAAGTTTGACCAACTGCAACCCTACCGGTATTACCGCGAGGTGCCGCTGGTGGCCGATCCGACGGTGCGCGGCAGCATCCTGAACGCCGGTCTGTACGGCCAGATGAGCACCCGCCTGGCGCAGGGCATGGACATGACCGCCGGTTTGCGGTTCGATTACGCCCATTATCCGTCCACCTCGCTTAATCAGGTGGTGTTTGACGACCTGGGCCTGCGGACGGACAACAAGCTGAAATCCTTCGTGGTGCAGCCCCGTCTGCAGTTGAACTGGGATGTGAACGAGCGGCACACGGATTACATCCGCTTCGGAGCCGGTATTTTTGCCTCCGACATCAACAACTACGTCGTGATCAACAACCTGACGTTCGACGGCAAGCACCTGGCCACCGTGGACGTACGCAGCCCGAACCTGCCGACGCCGGATTTTGCGGCTTACCGCAACAACTACGGCAGCATTCCGTCGCTGGACCGGTTTCAACTGCCGACCATCAACATGACGGGCTCGGACGCGCGGGTGCCGGTGATGTACAAGATGAACCTGTCGTATAACCGCTACCTGACGGACAAACTGAAGGTGGGTATTTCGGGGTACGCCACGCTGGGCCGTCATAACTACATGTATGTGGATCGGAACATGGTCGCTGACCCGTTTTTCCGGCTGGCCAACGAAGACAACCGGGGCGTGTATGCTCCGCTCAACACCATACCGGCCAACGGCGCGGGCGACTGGCTGCAGGGCCGGATCAGTCAGAGGCTGGGCCGGGTGCTGGAGCTGAACAGCGAAGGCAAAGTGAATCAGTTTGCGGTGGTGGCCGATGCCACCTACCAGTACTTCAAAGACGGCGAGGTTTCGTTCAGCTACACCTGGAACGATACCAAAGACAACACCTCGTTCAACGGAAACGTCGCCAACACGGCCACGTTGTCGCTGCCGGTGAAAGACGACCCGCGTAACCTGAGCCGGATGACGTACTCGGACAACCACTTCCGCAGCAAAGTGGTCTTCTACGGTACATTGCCCAGCTTCTACGGCATCACGGTCGGCGTTCGGTACTCCGGCATTGGCGGAACCCGGTATTCGCTGCTGTCGGGCGCCAACAGCAACGCCGACTTCGTGTCGGGAACCAACGACCTGGCCTTTATCTTCGACCGTACCAACGAGGGTGTACCGGCCAACGTAAAAACCGGCTTGCAGGCGGTTTTGGACAATCCCAACGCCAGCCAGAGCATCAAGGATTACATCCTGAAATATTCGGGCCAGATGGCCGAGCGCAATGGCGGCATCAACGGTTTTTACGGGGTGTTCGACGTGCGGGCCAGCAAGAAGTTTAAATTGTATAAAAACCATAACCTGGAAATTTCGGCGGACGTGTTCAACTTTGCCAACCTGCTGAAAAAGACCTGGGGAGTAAACGAGTCGCTGGGCTCGCAGGCGCTGTATGCACTGGGCATTCCGGCGACCTCCACCACGCCCGCCGTACCCGGTTTTGACCGGGCCGCCCAGCGGTTTAATTACCGGGTCAATACGGCCGGAATCGTTTCGCCGTCGGGTAATCCGTACCAGATTCAGATCGGTGCCCGCTATAATTTCTAGCACTCAACCCCGCTAGGTTTCCAAAACCGTACGGGTTTCTTTTCCAAAGCGTTCAGACCTGAACTTTCGCGTACTTCTCTTGCTCGGACAAATCCCGCCAATCGGTGGGATTTTGTTTTTCAGGGCCGCACCGCCCGAAAGCACACCCGGTTTTGTCCCCGTAATTTCATGGTAAGTTAACGACGGCGGGTCGGGGGTTTACACGGAGGTAATATTGGAGCCGTAGGTTTGCCTGTTTGTAACCCCGCACATCTGTTTTTATGAAAAAACCGGTATTATCTGTTTTACACACCAGTTCGAGCCTCATCCTCAGTTCGTTACTGGTTGTTGCCTGTAGTGTTCAGGATCACATCCGCCCCGGGCTGACGCCCGAAAACCCGGCATCGTTTAAAGAAATTTCGTCCACGGATCTGGGTGGCGAAGCGGCCTCCGAAATCTCGGCTTACGACCCCGCCTGCAAGCGCCTGTTTGTGGTCAACAACGATCAGGGTGTGGCTAGAGTCGAGGTGCTGGACCTTTCCAGTTACCCGGCCGTAACCCGATTGCCCGTCATTGATCTGTCAACGCTGGGCGGAGTCGCCAACAGCGTGGCGGTGCACGATGGCAAACTGGCGATTGCGCTCGAAGCCCTCAACAAGCAGGAAAAGGGCAGCGTGCTGGTGCTGAATACCTGCACGCTCGCGCAGATCAAACGGGTTTCGGTGGGCGCTTTGCCGGATATGGTGACCTTCAGCCCCGACGGAAAGTACATTGTAACGGCCGACGAGGGCGAACCCAACGATGCCTACACCGTTGATCCGGTGGGCTCGGTTTCGATTATCAACGTGGCCGATACGTACAGCGTTAAGACCTTGGATTTTTCACCGTTCGAGAGTCAGCAAACCACGCTGATGGCGGGCGGTTTCCGGATTTTTGGCAAAAATGCGTCGTTCGCGCAGGACATCGAGCCGGAGTACGTGGCGATTTCTGCCGATTCGAAAAAGGCGTGGGTGACCTTGCAGGAAAACAACGGAATTGCGGAAGTGGATCTGGAAGCGGGCGCGATTCTCCAAATCAAACCGTTGGGAACCAAAGACCTCAGCCTGGCGGCCAACGCCATTGATCCCACCAATACCGGGAATACGATCAGCTTCGGAACCTGGCCGGTGAAATCCTTTTACCTGCCGGACGCCATCGCGTACTTTGCGGTCGGTGGCAAAGGCTACCTGATTACGGCCAACGAAGGCGATACGCGGGCCTATACCGGTTTTAACGAAGAAGTGCGGGTGGGCGCGCTGACGCTGGACCCCACGGTTTTTCCGGCTGCCGCTACGCTCCAGATGAACGCCAACCTGGGCCGTCTGCTCGTGACCAGCACGGCGGGCGATGCCAACAAAGACGGGAAATACGAAGCCCTCTACGCCATCGGCGGACGCGGTTTCAGCATTCTCGATGCCGCCACCCAGAAGCTGGTCTACGAAACCGGACGGAGCCTGGAAGACGAAGTGGTGAAAGCCGGTTTGTACGACGATGGCCGTTCGGACGACAAAGGCGTGGAGCCCGAAGGCGTCACCACCGGTATCTTGAACGGAAAAACCGTTGCTTTCATCGCCCTGGAGCGGGCCGACGCCATTGCCGTTTACGATGTGAGCAACCCGGCTGCCCCGCAGTTTTTGCAGATGATTGCCACCGGCGATGCACCCGAAGGCGTTTTATTCGTTCCGGCCGCCAACAGCCCGAACGGACGGAGTATGCTGGTGGTGAGCAGTGAAGGCGACGGCACGGTAAAAATTTATCAACCCAATTAATGTATGAAGATCGAAAAGAAGTCGCTCAGCCACGAGATTGCCCAGTCCGTAAAAACGCAGTTAAACGGCGGGGCGGAGTTGTCGAAAAAAGTAAAGAAAACCATTGATCAGTCCGCCGAAAAGCTCGCTGAAAAGGTAATGAAAATCCGCAAGAAAGAAGAAAAGAAAAAGAGCGCCGAGCCCGAATCCAAGGCGCCGGTGAAGGCGGAATAAAGCAGCGGTTTTGGGATTCTGTTCGCAGAACAACAGCTTGTTTCCTGAATAAAACCGGAGCGGTAATCTGACTATCCAGTGTCGTCAGATTACCGCTCCGGTTTTCAGGTCTATCAGGCCATGACCGTGGCGGATAACCAAAACCTAATAACCGGCTTTGGCAAGTTGGGAGATCAATAATTTTCGGCACAGCGCACCATCGTCCGCGAAAGAAATCTTAACGTTCCGTTCGTTTTGATGGGATCGTCCCTGGGCGGAAACTCCGATGGATACCCCGGCTGTTGTTTACTCGCATTTCAGAATTATAAGACAAAAAATAAGCGATTAACGGAATGGTCTTATTAAACGAATGCGGTTTTGTGAAACGGCGAAGTGGAAGAGGTAAGTGGACGGTTCTGAACTAAATACAGGACTGGAAACGAAATAGGCGCGCTTTCGCTAGAAAAGTAAAAAAGAGGCTGAAAATAAGAGCTATTTGGTAATTCGAATTTTTCGTCCTTTCGGATCAGTTGAAAAATGTAATTATCAGACGAACATTTTTATTCTTTTGTGAGTACTAAAGAATAAGAAAACATACACTAACCAAAACAGGCCCTGGTAATTACCGGGGTTTTGTTTTGCAAACTAACCAGTCAGTTAGTACAATCCGGCTCTTTTAGCGATGCGGGCAGGTGGAAAATTTTACGTAAATTTAGGGCTTTAAAAAAAGAAGAACAGAGCTGAGGAATGAATCCAGTGTGTGCTACGTCGTGCGTGTTTATTGTCGATGACGATGAAGACGATCAATTTTTACTGCAACAGGTTTTTAGACAATATAGTCCGGAATGCCGGATCAAAACGCTGGTCAATGGCGTGGAGCTGCTGGATGCGCTTCAGACGATCTCCGATTTGCCGGCACTGGTGCTGCTCGACCTGAACATGCCCCTCATGAGCGGTTTTGAAGCCCTGGCGCAGATTCGGCAAAACGGTGCCTATGATTCACTGCCGGTCGTGATTCTGACGACCTCCAGCCTGCCGGAAGACCAGGAGCGCGCCGAGCAGCTCAAAGCCACCGGTTTTGTTACCAAACCCGCCGATATGGAAGAATACAGTCAGCTGGTGTTAAAACTGCGCCGGGACTTTCTGATCGGGCGGTGCGTGGAATGATTCTGGGAAAAACAAACCCCCGGTTGGGCCGGGGGCTGTTCGCCGAAAAGATGTCTTGATTTCCTTATTTTTTGTAGATTCGGTATAAGCGGCCCTGGTCCGTCACGGCGTACAACGCGCCATCCTTCCCCTGGGTAATGTCCCGAAACCGCTGGCTTTCGCCGGCCAGCAGGCGCTCTTCGCCCACCACTTTGTTTTCTTCAATCACCAGCCGCACAATGTGCATGCTGCTGAGTCCGCCAATGAAAAGGTTGTTTTTCCATTCGGGAATGTTGTCGCTGTTGTAAAAGGTCATGCCGCTCGGCGAGACGACCGGATCCCAGTAGTAAACGGGTTGTTCCAGACCGTCTTTCTGCTGAATACCGTCGCCAACTTTTTCGCCACTGTATTCGATGCCGTAGGTAATGGTGGGCCAGCCGTAATTCTTACCCGCTTCCACCCGGTTGAGTTCATCACCTCCGCGGGGCCCAAATTCGTGTTCCCACAGATCGCCGGTGGTCGGGTGGAAGGCCAGCCCCTGCACGTTCCGGTGTCCGTACGAATACAATTCCGGTTTGGCGTTGGCCTGTCCTTCAAAGGGATTTCCGGCCGCCGGTTTTCCGTCTTTCGTAATGCGGATCACTTTGCCCAGGCTGGAATTGAGGGACTGCGCCTGGGGCCGGGTCACCTTGTCGGAGCGCTCGCCGGTGCTGATCACCAGATTGCCGTCCTTGTCAAAAACAACGCGCCCGCCGTAGTGGAGGTTGCCTTTGTAAGCGGGCGTGGCCCGGTAGATGACGGTTACACCTTCCAGCTTTTTGTCATCGGCCGAAAGCTTGCCTTTGGCGATGGCGGTCAGGTTTCCTTCGGGCAGCGCTTCTGAAAAGGCCCAGTAAACCATCCGGTTCTGTTCAAAAGCCGGATCGAGCCGGATGCCCAGAAGCCCGCCCTGTCCGTCGGAATTAACGGCGGGAACACCGGCAATGGGCTCGCTCAGCGCGCCGGCCGGGGTCACGATGCGCAACGTACCGCCCTTCTCGGTAACCAGAAACCGGCCATCCGGCAGGGCAGCAATGCCCCAGGGGCTTTTCAGATCGCTGGTCAGCACTTTCCCTTCATAATCAACGCCCGATTTAACGCTGCCAATTCGGGTCTGGCCCGCAAAAGCCGGTTTGTAGGCGGTGTTGGCGGCCTGGGTTTCAACCGGGGCGCCGGTGCTGTCTTGTTGAGTCGTTGCCGAGTGGTCGGTCGAATTTTTTCCGCAGGAACCCAGCGTAAGCGTCGCTCCGGTCAGGATTCCCAGAAGTAGTTTAGTCATCGCGAATTTGGTCTTTCGAGTGAATACGGTTTCAAAAATAGGAGTTTTATCGAACAGGCGTTCCCCGGAAAACTAAAATCCAGATTCCGGTTTCGGTTGCGGACGCCTAAAACCGGGTCCGTCGTCGATTCCGGCCAAAACCGGCGGGTTCCTGGCTAACAAACCGGCGCAAATTTCTAACCTAAACCGGTCAAAACCGTTAGATAGCGCAGAATCAACTCCTATACGCATGAGCGAAGACTTACACGGAAACGTCCCGGATTCCTTTCCGGTGGTGCTGTTGATCATCGACATGATCAACGACCTCGAGTTTCCGCAGGGCGCGGACTTTCTGAAACCGGCCGTGGCCGCAGCCGACCGGATTGCGGTTTTGAAGCAGCGGGCGCGCCAGCTGAGGATTCCGGTTGTTTATGTCAATGATAATTTTGGCCGCTGGCGGTCGGATTTCAGTGAGGTGGTGGATCACTGCCTGCACGATGGCGTACGGGGCCAGCCGCTGGCCGAACGGCTGCAACCGGCACCCGATGATTATTTTGTGCTGAAGCCCAAGCACTCCGCATTTTACGCCACTACCCTGGCAACCCTGCTGGATTACCTGAAAGCGAGTCGGTTGATCATTACGGGGCTGAGCGCGGATGTCTGCGTCCTTTTTTCGGCCAGTGAAGCTTACATGCGGGAGTTCAAACTCAGCATCCCCGCCGATTGCGTAGCTTCCGATTCGGAAGAACACACGCGGGCTGCGCTGGACTACATGGGGCGCGTTCTGAGTGCCGACACCACCGTTTCGGATCAGATGGATCTGTCGGCACTGTGCGAGGTCGGGGAGGAATGAGAACACGCCGGGGCCGTTTCCTAATTTGAGTCGGTTCAACTTGGCCATTGCTGAGCGAAATCGGGTTGAATAAGACAAGCACGCAGAGGTCCATTGGCGACTCTTAAATCCGCATACCATGTCGAATCATCCAACCATTGCCGGGATCAAAGCAGGTTCCGAGCCATTAGCCAGGTTATTAGTAACAAATCAGGAAGCAGCCAATCCAGCCGCCAGTCAGATCCAGGATTTACTTTGTTTTTCGCACCTTCGCTGGGACTTTGTTTACCAGCGCCCGCAGCATTTACTGAGCCGGGCCAGCCAGCAGTACCGGGTCTGGTTTTGGGAAGAGCCCGTCGGCGATGATCACGACTGGCTGGAAATCCGGTCGGTTAGCCCGAAACTCTATCTGGTAACGCCCCATCTTTCACCGGCTACCTCGGCGGAAGCGGCAACCGAGCAGCAACGTCGCTGGCTGAGCGACCTGCTGACTCAAAACCGCATTGCCGAGTATCTGACCTGGTATTACACGCCGATGGCCCTGGCGTTTACCGATCAGTTAAACCCGCGGCTGACCGTCTACGACTGCATGGATGAACTCTCCGCCTTTCAGGGGGCCTCACCCCAGCTGCGGGAGCAGGAAAAGCGGCTGATGCAGCGGGCGGATCTGGTGTTTACGGGAGGCTACAGTTTATTCGAAGCCAAGCGGAAGATGAGCGCATCAGTTCACGCCTTTCCCAGCAGCATTGATTACGGCCATTTTGTCAAAGCCCGGCAGGGACTGCCCGAGCCCGCCGACCAGGCCGGTCTGGCCAGTCCGCGCATCGGCTACAGCGGAGTGATCGACGAACGAATCGACCTGCCGCTTTTGGAAGCGCTGGCCCAGCGCCATCCCGACTGGCAGTTTATTCTGCTGGGGCCGGTTGTCAAAATTGATCCGGCAACCTTGCCGCAGGGACCTAATCTGCACTACCCGGGGATGAAGTCCTACGCGGACTTACCGGCTTATTTCAGTCATTGGCAGGTGGCGCTGTTGCCCTTTGCCCTCAACGAGTCTACGCGCTTCATCAGCCCGACCAAAACACCGGAATACCTGTCGGCTGGCCTGCCGGTGGTTTCGACGCCCATTCGGGATGTCGTCACGGCCTACGGGGAGTGTGAGCCGGTTTGCATTGCCGATTCGGTGGCGGCATTCGAACAGGGCATTGAGCGGATGTTGCAAAACCGGATGGTGCTCGACTGGACGGACACCGATACCCAACTGCGCCAGCAATCGTGGCAGCAGACCTGGCAGGATATGCTGGCGTTGATTGAAGAGCAATTGGCGGTTCAAAACGTGGTTTCGCCCACCTCGCAAGCCGCCTTATCCGTATGAGCGAGCCAACCAGGTCCGCAGCCTCCGAACGTCTGGGGCTGCGGCCGCTGGCGCTCTGGGGCGGCATCGAGTGCACCGTTAACCGGGTGAGAGACCATTACCAGGATCAACTGCAATCCAGCGGGCATCACCACCGCGCGCACGATTTAATTCCGATTGCCGAGCTGGGTCTGAAAACGCTGCGCTACCCCATTCTCTGGGAGCGCACGGCACCGGAACGAATCGACCAGCCGGACTGGCGCTGGGCGGATGAGCGGCTGGGGCTGCTGCGTCAACTCCAGATCCGGCCCATTGTCGGGCTGGTTCATCACGGCTGCGGCCCCCGCTATGCGCCTTTCACCGGGCCGAATTTTGAGCAGCTACTCCCCCGGTTTGCCCGTCAGGTCGCGGAGCGGTTTCCGTGGGTCGATGCCTACACTCCCGTGAATGAACCCCTGACAACCGCCCGGTTTTCGGGTTTATACGGGCACTGGTTTCCGCACAAAACCTGCGTCAGGGCGTTTGCCGAAATTCTGCTCCGGCAGTGCAGGGCAACGGTTTTGAGTATGGAGCAAATCCGGCAGGTCCGGCCGGATGCCCGGTTGATCCAGACTGAAGATCTGGGGCAGGTGCACACCACCCCGCTGTTAGCCTACCAGGCGGAATGGGAAAACCACCGCCGGTGGCTGACCTGGGACCTGCTCTGCGGGCGCGTCACGGACGATCATCCGCTCTGGGATTACCTCGGCTGGGTGGGGATTTCGCAGAAAGAACTGGCGTATTTCAGTGAGCATCCGTGCCCCCCTTCGCTGATTGGGGTTAACCATTACATCACCAGCGAACGCTACCTGGACGAGCAACTCTGGCAGTATCCGCCCGCTCTCTGGGGGGGCAACGGGCGTCACCAGTATGTCGATACGGAAGCGGTCCGGGCGGCACCGGAAAAGCGAATCGGTTTGCAGGGGCTGCTGCAACAGACCTGGGACCGGTATGGGCTGCCCATTGCTGTAACGGAAGCCCACCTGGGGTGTACGGTCGATGAGCAGATGCGCTGGCTGCTGGATATGTGGCAGCAGGCGGAAGAGGCCCGCCAGGGTGGGGCCGACGTTCGGGCGGTGACGGCCTGGGCGCTGCTGGGTTCGTACGACTGGCATTGCCTGATGACCCGACAGGAGGGGTGCTATGAACCGGGCGCGTTCGACGTTCGGTCGGGGCAGTTGCACCAGACCCCCCTGGCTGAACTGTTGCAGCGACTGGCTACCCACCAAACACCGGATGAACTGGTTCCGCCCGGACCGGGCTGGTGGCAAGCCGTTCCGAATAAAAAAATAGTTGCTCTATAAATTAAATAGATTAAAATTTGGAAATGCAAAACCGGTTTCCTTATCTTTACAGCGTCTTCCAATTACGGACTGCAACGTAGTGGTCCGGTACGCCGGTTCGAGATGTATACCGAAAGGGGAGAGGCAGGCTCAACGAACCCTTAGCGACTTTGCGAACGATCGGCGGATCGGCCGGAGTCAGTGCTAACCTGCCTACGGAGTTAGGGCTTATAAATTTACAACCTTTATGGCTGCTTATTCTTCATCGTACCAGTACCCTTCCGATCAGCACCGGCATCGTTCTCCCCGATGTTGTCAATCCTGTTAAAACGGCTTTGATGCCCCGGTTTTGTACCGATGCGCTGCGTTGGTACCTCCCCGAACCGATCTCCAGTTTTTAGCCATTCACCCGAAAAAGCAAACCGTAGAGCGGCAACCGGCCGGTCGCTGAGCTGCTTTGTGAACCTCGTGCCGTTTGTACCAAAACCGGTGCCGGGCAATTGCCTGACCGGTGACCCGGTGCCGGCACTATATCACGACCTCCCGCCATGACTCTATTTGACCGTCAGTTGAGAGCCCATCTTTGTTGCTGCTGTTGTTGCCGCTAAGGCATATAGGGAATTCACCAGCTTCCTGTTTCAGGAACGAACTGCGTAGTGGCCGGGAGGGCCGCTACGCCTGGGTACCTCATACCCGTTCAGGCTTAGTTTTTCTCCATACTATCAGACCCCGTAAATTCAAAGTGGCTTATGAAATCGTTCGCGCCTTTTCAATTCAACGATCGTTTAACCGACGAACAACGGCTTTTTTTCAAAACCAACGGGATTATTCAGTTTAAGAAGTTCGTCGAACCCGAGACGGTGGCGTTGTTCCTACGGGAAATTCAGCAGGTACAAAGAAAATTAATCGACCATGCTATTAAAAAAGTAAACGGCATTCCCCTGAAGTTCGGCTTCGATGAATCCGGGCGGACGCTCATTCAGCGGCTGGCTTTTACGTCGCAACTCAGCCCGGTTTTAAGGGAGTTTCTGAACGATCCGCGTTTCCGGGTTTTGCTGGAATTGCTGGGGCCGTACGAGGGCCGGATTGGCGAAAACGAGAAAGACGGTTTGGTCGTTAATCACTACGTAAACTCGCCGTTCAGTCAGTTTAAAAACCTGGGGTGGCACACCGACAGTCCGCGTGATTTGTTTCTGGGTTCACGCATTCAGCCCATGTTGAACGTTGGGTTGCACCTGGACGATTGCCCCGTCGAAAACGGCGGTTTGCGGGTGCTGGCCGGAACCCACACGCAGGGTTTGCTGAGTTTGTTCTTTAAAAAGAAATACTTCGTCGACAACGAACCGGACCCGGCCGAGGTCGGCTTCGACATCGAAGCGGGCGACCTGACGATCCATGACGGCCGGTTGTGGCACCGGGTGCAACAGTCGCCCGTGGTTGGGGCCAAAAGCCGTCGCCGGGTCATGTACATTCCGTTCATCACGGGCGCTTACCAACCCAAAGACGCCAGCAGCCCGACCCCTTTTTATCACAAACTGGCCAGCCTGCAACCGAAAAGAAGCGTGGCCCCGGCCGAGCGGGCGCAGCGGTTTACGCTGCGCAACCTGAGCTGGAGTCGCCTGCTGGGCTAGATCAATCTAAAAACACCATTATGCCTTCTGCTTTAATTACGGGTGCTGCCAAAGGCATCGGAAGAGCCATCGCCGGGGAGTTGGCCCGGCTGAAATACGACCTGTTTCTGATTGACATCGACGAACCCGAACTTCTGCGGACGGCGCGCCGTCTGGAGGAGCAACACGGCGTTTTCACTTACACGCTGGCGCTGGATTTATCCGGGCCGGGTGTCGCCCAGACGATTCAGACCTGGTATCACCCGTTTCGCCAGGATTTGCAGGTGGTTGTCAACAACGCCGGTTTTGGTTTAAACGGTCCGTTCGAGCAAATTCCGATTGCCGAGCAACTGGAGCTGATCAACGTCAATATCAAGGCTTTGGTTGAAATATCGTACGCCTTTATTCCGGTTCTGAAACAGCAGACGCGGGCGTATCTGCTGAATGTGGGCAGCACAACCGCCTACCAGACGGTTCCGTACGTTTCGATTTATGCGGCTTCCAAGGCGTTTGTGGTTTCGTTCACGCGCGGTTTGCGGCACGAACTCCGGCATTCCAGCCTGTCGGTCAGTTGTTTAAGTCCGGGCAGCACGGATACCGACTTTGTCAACCGGGCCCGCATGGGGGATTCGATCCGGAAAACGGCGGCCAAAGTGAACATGAGTCCGGAAGCGGTTGCCAAAATTGCCGTCAAGGGCCTGTTTAAAGGTGAATCGGAGATCATTCCCGGTTTTATCAACCAGCTTGGCGCTTTTCTTCCCCGGGTGGTGCCCAAGGCTTTTGTCGAGAAAGTGGTTGGGACCATTTATGAGCCCAAAGCCGAGTAAGCCCAAAAACCCGGCGTCGGGCCCGGTTCTGACTACGCTTTCCGGTTGGTGGCACCACCCCGGATGCTCCGTACCGTCCACTCACTTTTTGCCACTAATTCACCGGGCTGGGGGTTAGAGAGATGAGTATTAAATAACCTGGTCTATTGGAATAGCCGGATGGCGGAGGCTGTCCGGTTATTTTATGCCCGCTCTCTTCACTCAAATCGTCCGTGCCTTTCCGAGCCGATTTCATTCCTGAGATGCTGCAAGTCTTCTGCTAAAAGGCACCCGTCAAAGCGGTACTCATCACGGTTTACGGGTTATTGGCTGGTGAGCCGCCCATCTTTATTCGCAAAAACGGACTACGTGCAGACAGTTCGGGGATTCGGGTGAAATTAAAAACCGGCTCTAATCTAAAACCGGGTCGTGCCTGCTTTCTTTTCTATCCTAAATTTTACTTCCAAGTTATAATTTTCTGACATGGTAAATATATATATAATATATTTGTATTATAAAAGTCCAGCAGCGCGCGGTTTTGTGTATTTGTGTTGCAGGACAGGGCTGAATCGTCTGCGCATCCATTGGATGATAGGGCATAACTCCATTACTAACTCCCAGTCATGTATTTCATCGTTGAACAGGATCAAAAAACACAGGGCCGCTACCAGGTGCGGCTGATGGATGAAAAGCACAAAACGCTCATGCTCAGCGAGCTGTTGTCCACCAAAACCGCCTGCGATGCGTGCATCCGAATGGTCAAACGGGCCGCAGCGCATCCGGATAACTTCATACTCTGGGACATTGAACAACACCGGTTTAACCTCTTTCTGGGCGACGGAAGCCTGATGATTGGAGCCGGGCGCTACAAGTCAGCCGCCGAGCGCGATGCGGCCATTAGCCTGCACCGGCTGGCCATATTGGAAGCGGAGGTGATTGATTACACGCAGGGTGCCCAGCAAGCCGCCTGAGAAAATTTTCCGACAACTCACTTTTTTAACAGTCTGGCAATCGGTGTGTTTCTACCGATAGAGGCCGCAGATACCACCGAAGGCAGTCAGCAACCGGTTAAAAGTGATTATTTGGCCAAATCTGTTACGCGTTTAGATTCGTACATAAACGCGAAAATCAGCAAGTTTCATTAGTAATACGTATTTCTGTATTATGAATCCACAGCCAAAAATATTACTGGCGGATGACGATCCCGCCATCCGCAAATTTTTAAGCCAACTGCTTCGGAAATCCGGGTATCAGGTGCTGGTTGCCTCAGACGGCCAGGAAGCTATTAGCCTGCTTGAGTCAGAGCAGAACCTGGATTTGCTGGTGCTCGATCTGATGATGCCGGAGTCGAGTGGCCTGGATGTTATTGAACGAGCCCGGGAGTTGCCCCAGCCAATTCCCGCTATCTTGATGTCGGCCATTGATCTTCCGCCCGCTCAAAGAATGGTGCTGCTCGCTTCGCCAACACCCTATCTGATCAAGCCCTTCAAACCCGCCGACCTCCTGGCCAAAATTGAAAGCCTTCTGGCCGAAGCCAGTATTTAGGAAGTCGCCGGGTCGTGAATTTTCAGAACCGCATTTTTACCGGAGAAAATCATCGGTAAGGATGCGGTTTTTTGTCTGTCCTGCCGGTTTTGATCCGGGCCCACGATTCAACCCGGCGCCGACGAACGGCTGAAAAGATGCATCCTTTCCAAACACATCCTCAAGGCGTCATCATTTTCGGAACCTTCCAGACCAGAGGCCTCTGGGTATTGGCCAGCGTTGTCACCTGACCGTTAGCTCTGGTGAAAGAGAGGTTCCAGCTCATCGTTCTGACAAATAAGGCGGTACCGGCGGTGGCACTCAGCTCCCATTTGGGCAACCCGGGTAATTGGAGATAGAGCTTACCACCAGTCATACAGAAGCAGAGGAATCAAGAGCAGGTCCAGATCGATAAAGTTCAGCTTATTAAAACTGGAAATAGATAAAGGAGCCGCTGCTTTTCTGGGTCAGAATGACCAGAATCAGCAGACTCGACCAGCCTAACCCCAGACCCCACCAGGGCAGGCGTTTAGAAACCGCGAGCAGTGAGCTGTCCCGCATCAGCCAGTGACAGGCAATGAGGCCTATCGTCACACTGCTGACCGTCAGAATGGCCAGATTGGTGAGCATGGGCGCGCCGTTGGGAATGATACCAAACATCGAAAGCAGCAGCAACATTGCCCCGCCAAACGTTGGCGCCCGGAAAAAGACCCACGTAATGTTTATCAGAAACAGCGTCAGCATCGCCAGGCCAAACTGCGTCAATGGGCTGGCAAACCGCATTGCTGGAAGAACGCCCGCGCGATTGAACACGGTTTCGTCGGCGGTTGTCTCTTTCCGCATTCCCCGGCGACGGGCCGCCCGGTCGCGCCAGAACCGTTCGATGCACAGGAACAGGCCGTGCAGCCCGCCCCAGACGACAAAGGTCCACGACGCCCCGTGCCAGAGGCCGCCCAGCAGCATGGTAATCATCAGGTTCACGTACGTTCTGACGGTGCCGTGGCGGTTTCCGCCCAGAGGAATGTAAAGATAATCGCGCAGCCAGGTCGAAAGCGTAATGTGCCAGCGACGCCAGAAATCCGAAAAACCGACGGCTGCATAAGGGTACCGAAAATTGTCGGGTAGTTCAAAACCAAGACACAACGATACGCCGATGGCACAGGTCGAATAGCCCGCAAAATCACAGAAAATCTGGCCCGAAAAGGCCAGCACACCCATCCAGGCATCGAGGGTCTGGACGGGAAACGGCAGACTGAAGATCAGATCCGCCGGTTCGGCCAGCAGCCCATCCGCAATGGTTACTTTCATAAACAGACCGAGGGAGAGCAAAAACAGGCCCCAGCTCAATTGCTCGCTCGTTGCCCGGCGGGGCGTTTTGAACTGCGGAATCAGGTCTTCGGGCCGGACAATCGGGCCCGCAACCAGGTGCGGAAAATACGTAACGAACAGCGCAAAATTCAGAAACGAAGGCTCGGGGGCAAACTTGCGTCGGTACACATCCAGCGTGTAGGAAAGCGTGACGAAGGTATAAAACGAGATACCGACCGGCAGAATGATGTCAGGCCGGGCCGCCTGATAGACAATCCCCACGGCCGCCAGCAGGGCTGTGAAGTTTTCCAGCAGAAAACCGCCGTATTTAAAATAGCTGAGCATCCCCAGATTCAGGATCAGGCTGACCGTCAGCAGCAGTTTGCGGTTTTGGGGGCGCTGTTCAAGGGCAATCAGTTTGGCCATGTAGAAATCGACGACCGTGGAGAGCCACAGCAACAAAATGAAGGGCGGATTCCAGAGTGCGTAGAAGAGGTAACTGGCCAGCAACAGGTTGATTTTTTTGGTCCTCCAGGTGAAGGGAAGGTTGTGCAGCACCAGAATGAGGGCAAAAAAGACGATGAAGGTGTAGGAATTAAAGACCATGATCGGGGTGGGCTAAAGCGTGGAGGAAGACGGTTTCGAAGCCGGCGTATTTTGCCGTACCGGCCAGCCGGTTTTCTGCTCGATGATCGGGAGCAGTTCCTGCGTGAAGCGCACGGCGTCCTGGGGCGTCAGGTGCGACCATTCCGGGCAGGTGAAGCGGGCAAGGGCCGGGTAATCCGAGAAATAAATTCCCGGTGTCTGGGTATAGGCCAGCAGCCGGTCCCAGTACTGCGTCCGGGGAAACAGCTGTTTTTCAATGGCGTACATCGGTCCGTCCGAGGGCGTCCGGATGAAGATTACCCGTCCACCGCGCGCCCGGATCTGGGCGATAGAGGCCCGGGTCTGGGCCAGAATGGCCTCAAGGGGCGGCCCGGCGATGGCGCCTTTGGGACTGTGCGCGCCGATTGCCATCCACACGTGTTTTACCTTATTTTGAATAA
The DNA here is from genome assembly GCF_054780775.1 of Larkinella ripae. Lineage (NCBI taxonomy): Bacteria > Pseudomonadati > Bacteroidota > Cytophagia > Cytophagales > Spirosomataceae > Larkinella > Larkinella ripae. The sequence goes on along the minus strand of NZ_BAAGVR010000001.1, from coordinate 1,028,603 downwards.
CCGTATCCGCCACCATAGCATCAGCCATCTTATTTTGCCGATCAAACCCATTGACCGAAAATTCATACGGAAACACGGGGCCGCCCCACGTACCGGGCCGTTCGGGCATTGGTAACCGGAGCAGAAGCGGGTTCATCGCCAGATAAAAGTCGTCGAGAAACCGGAAATTCGCTTCCAGCACGCGGTTGATCTGAAAACTGGCCTGTTGCGAAAGCGACCAGTTTGGATAGGCCGCTACGCGCTTGTCGGCTTCCTTTTCCGGAAAAGCGCCCGTCGGGGTAAAGAACAGGGGTTCGGTCACGTCGATCAGCAGAGTGCCTTTAAAAGCCGGGTCATTTCCCAGATCGGTGAGCAGGGGCCGGGGCGATGTCCCGACGATGGAAAGTTGAATCGGTTTTTCGCCCGTCATGCGTTGCCAGGTCGCCAGATCCAGGTCGTATTTGATCCGGGAAGAACCAATCACGACGGGCCGGGCCGGGCTGCTCTGATAAATCTGTTTGCGGGTATTGGCCCACAGACTTTCGTCGTCGTTGTAGGCCAGAGCGAACTTTTCGTGTCGCCAGTAGGCTTCCCAGCCGGCCACGAACGCCAGCACAAGGACCAGCGTAAGCCCGGCGGCTTTTGAGTAATTTGTTGGTTTCATGAAGGTACGGGTTGGGGTGATAAGGAATGAGTACGGGGTTCGGTAAACACTATTCAATGGGGCGGTGCGCGGTAAGGCTCTACCTCAGACTGCCCAAATCAAAGCGGACAACAAGGTTGTATTTTACATGAACCGGCTGCCCGGACTGCTTGCCGGGTGTCCAGTTCGGCATGGTTTGTACCAGTCGTATAGCCTCTTCATTCGTGCCGTAGCCCAGGCCTTTCAGGAGCTGCACATCCTTGATGGCGCCTTCCTTCGTTACGATAAAGCTGACGAACGCTCGCCCTTCTACTTTTGCATTGCGCGCGGCTTCCGGGTAGCGTAGATTCCGGCGGAGGTACTCGTCTAATCGGGCAAATCCGCCCGGAAATTCCGGGCTTTGTTCCACGACTGTGAAAACCGGGTCGTTTGACGGCGATTGTGCGCTGGCGGGCGGGGCCTGACGGGCCATTTGGGCTCCTGCGCGGTGACTATAAGCCATCATCAATCCGGCGAATAGGGTACAAACGGATAGCGCCAGTCCGTACTGATGAGCTGACCCGTATCTTATTTCTTGATGCTGTGCCATGAACGTTGTGAGCCAATGTGAAAAATAGAACCGTCATACTCGTACTGGTAATTAGCGTTTTAGTAAAGATTGGGCCGGGTTGTCGGTTGGACGGAACCACTTCCGTTACGACCAAATCCCCGGCGTACCCGGCTTCCGATGACCAAACCGGTGGTTGAGGGCATTGCGGGCGGGCAGTTCTTCATACCTTAATTCGCCCGGCGGCTTTCGTCTTCCGAGGCTGAACGTCGTTGTCGTTCGCCTTTCAGTTTTTGGTTCCCGAACGAATACGTCAGATTCAGCAGCGCCACGCGGGTGTCGAACTTCATAAAACCCACCTGCGTCGTTGTTGCGGTTTCGACACTCGGCCGGAAAAAGTTGGTGTGGAAAATATCCTGCAGGCTGAACTTGCACTTGAATACCGGCGAAATGGCTTTCTGAAGGCCCGCATCCAGCGCTCCCAGCCAGGGCGAGCGCCAGATGCCATTGACGGAGGGCGTACTGACCCAGCCGTTGAGTTCAGCGGTCCAGCCCTTGCCCAGCGTAAACGCATTGTTGCCGTTCAGGCGGCCGGCTACGTTCTGCACCTGCAATACGGTTCCTTCGTAATCGTACTGAAAGCGATTGTAGTAGCCCAGTACGTTCGTTTGCAGTTGCCAGCCTTTTACGATGGTCAGTGGCCAGCTCAGGGTCGCTAGATAGCCCTGCATCCCGCCGAGGTTTTCCGTTGTTACGTAACTTTTGTTGCCTTCCAGCGCATGGATGGTAAAGAACATCAGGTCGGTGGTGTAGTTAGCACCCAGGGCGACGAACAATCCGCCTTTCAAACCCAATTTGGCTTCCAGGGCGTGGGTGAACTGTGGCCTCAGGTACGCATTGCCCTGACTATACGCATACGGATCAACGTAGCCCCGCGCCGGGTTCAAATTCTGGTAGTTCGGCCGGTCGATGCGGTGGCTGTAGGAGAACGTGAGGGTCTGATTCGCCGATAAAGGTAGCGACACAAACAGACTGGGAAACCATTTCAGATAATCGCGCGTAACGACCTGGTTCAGCGTCAGGGAGTTTCCTGTCGAGTGCGTATGTTCCGCCCGGAGGCCTAGTTGCAGATTGGTTTTTCCCCATTTTCCGGACAGGCTGGCATACGCGGCACTGACCTTTTCCGTGTACTGAAAATGATTCGATAAAGCCGGATTGGGTTCCAGCGCCCCCGTCGGACCGCTGCTCAGTTTCAGGTCGTTATCCGTTTTTACCGAGGCCCTTTTCAAGCCGGTTTCCAGTTTCCAGTCCTTTGATAGCGGACGGCTATAGTCTACTTTGACTGTTCGGATGTCGATGGTGGTTGGCTGGGTAATGAGCAACCCATCAACTGGTGGAACGGCATCGCCAAGGGCAATCAGGGTCTGCGTCAGCAGGCTGTTCGTGTATTGACGGGTAAAATGTCCCAGGTCAAAGTCGGCGTTTAATTGACCGTCCGTCTGCCCAAACGTGTGTTGCAGGTTCAGGTTTCCAAGCTGGTTCTGGCTGGACGTATTATAGGTTTTCTGGGTCTGGGTTTGTAAATAGACCGGCCCCGTTTCGGTTCGTCGGAAGTTAGCCCCCGCCGGGCCCTTTTCGCGGTGGTCGCTCCAAAAGCCTGTCCAGACCACACCAATGGTTGTGTTCTTCGTTGGCGAAAAATCCAGGCCCGCTTTGGCGTTCTGACCCACATCCCGAAAGGTCAGATACGTGTACTGACTCACGACGTTCCGTCGATTGGCGTCCGCTGGGCTGGGATCGGGCTGGACTCGGTCGAGTTGAAAGTCCCAGTAATTACCGCCCCGGTTGAGGCTGTAAGTACCAAATAGATTCAGCTTGTTGGTCCGATGATTCAGTTGCAGACTGCCCCGCTCCCGGTCGAATCGGCCTGACCCACCGGCTACGGAAACCGTACCGTTGGTGCCGAGGTTGCTGTTCTTTTTAAGCCGGATGTTGATGATGCCGGAGTTGCCAGCCGCGTCGTATTTAGCCGAGGGATTGGTAATCAGCTCAATTGTCTCAATGTTGTCGCTCGACATGCTGCGCAGCAGCGCAATCACATCCTGCGCCGAGAGGTAGCTTTGCTTCCCGTCGATCTGCACAATAACGCCTTCTTTTCCCCGTAGCTGCAGCCGTTCGTTCTGGTAATCGACCGTAACGCCCGGCGATTTTTCGAGCACTTCCAGCGCCGTACTACCGCTCCCGACAATGCTGTTCGCTACGTTGACCACCATGCGGTCGAGTTGTTGCTCGACAAACGGTTTTTTCGCCGTCACCTGTACCTCCGCCAATTTACCCGTGCTTTCCAGTAAGGTCAAAGTCGGTACGTCGGTTGGGCGTGTCGTTACGTCCAGCACTGTCGAATGCACTTTCTGATACCCAACGGCCGTGGCGCGCACGACGTACTGCCCCGGTCGGACGTTCTCAAAGGCATAGGTTCCCTGCTGGTCGCTGGCGGTGCCTTTAGCCACGCTCGAATCGCGGGCGTTGAGCAGGGCCACGCCCACAAAAGGCAGCGGTTTACCGCCCTCATCGCGGACAGAGCCGGTAAGAACCGGCTGAGCCTGTGCCAGCAGGGAAGGCACGGAGAGAGCCAACAGGAGACCAATTAATTTCATCGCATGGACCGTTTATCCCAACAGCGCAGGCTGCTGAAGTTGCGTTGTGTTTGCTTCCGACTCTTACGCCAGGAAATCCCCAGTTCATTAGTCGCTAAAAATCAGGGGGAGGGTAACAGGAAATCAGATGGCTAATCGCACCAGCGTGTTTTTCGCTGCGATTTAGGTACCTCAAACGTAGCAGCCCGAAGAGCAGATTGAAAACCAGGCAGCGTGAGCAGTATGGAATTTTGCGTGAACTGTCGAAATTCTGCGTGGAGCCTGCAAGCGGTCGCCTGCTTAACTCACGCGAAAAAACGACCTCTCCCTCAAAAGAATGGACGCTTCACTCAATGATGTACGGATAATTCATCTGTTTATCAGTATCTTGTCTCTCATTCATTACCCAATGCGGCTGCTCATTCTCCTGGCTCTGGCGCTCAACGAATCGGTCGATTTCGGGCCGGAGAAGGGATTGGTGCTGCGTGGTCAATGGCCCGGTGCCCACCTTGATCCTGGATCGTATGCGACGTTCTATAAAGATCTTTCGGGTGATCCGTTGCCTTTGAAAACCGTCTGTCGGCAACGCTTTAGACCCTTCAGCCAAAAGACGATGAGCAAACGGACTTCATTTGATCAATCCGTTGGACAGCACCCAGGCGCAGGTGGTGAATCTGGTGGGCGGTTTTGGCGATCCCGGCGGCACGCGGGTGATGCCGGGAATTCGTGTTTAGGTGGTTCATTGATAGAGCATCAACTCTATTTCGCAAACTCTACTGATTCGTACCATGAATAAGAAAATTGTTGCCAACATCACCGCTGAATCGCCCAATAAATGGGTGCGTGATGTAGCGATTGATCAGCCATCCAGCCTGACGAGCGCCCAGAAAACGGCTTATAGTACGAACGGCTTCAGGCCCTGTTCCAACCAATGATGCGCCTGGCGTTGATGCTGGTATGGCTGGCTGGTACGGTTGCGGCTCAGCTACCCAACGTGTCGTTCGAACACATCAGCGACCGGGAGGGGATGCCCAGCCGGTCGGTGCATAGTGCCGCCGAAGACAGCAGCGGTTTTATGTGGTTCGGGACGCGGAAAAGCCTTGCCCGCTACGATGGGTATACGTTTCAGTCCGTTTATAACGTAATGACCCACGGCCTGTCGGTTGCCCGGGACGGGACGGTGTACTGTTCCACCGATAATCAGGAGCTGGTGCGGGTCAATTCCCGTTCGCTGACCAGTCAGTCGCTGGCGGGCCAGGCCGATGGGGGAGCCTACAGCACCTTCGTCGATTCGTTCGGCAACGTCTGGTTTTCGGACCGGGTCAGCATCAACCGCTACGATCCGGCCACCGGCAAATTGCGCCGGTATCCCATGACCAAAACCACCTGGGTCTACCACAAGGGCAGCTTCGTCGAAGACAGCCAGCGTACCGTCTGGGTGCTGGGCATGGAAGTCGGTCTGTTCCGGTTTGATCGCAAAGCGGATCAGCTCGTTTGCCAGCTTGGCGAGGACTGCCCCCGGCCCCAGTCTGGACCGGCGCACATGGTATTCCGGAGGGGGTTTATCGACAAAAATGATCAAATCTGGATACCGTCTGACAAACAGGGATTACTGCGGTATGATACCCGCACCGGCCAGACGAAACACTACCCCTGCCCGAATGTCGTACTGCTAACGGTATGCGACGGAACGGACGAAACCGGAGCCCGTATGTTGTGGGTTGGTACGGATAAGGGTCTGGGAGTTTTCAGGCCCGAAACCGGGCAGTTTGCCTTTTACGACGCCCTGATTCCGCAGCCGTACGCTGTTCACGAGATTATGCGGAGTCCCCGCACCGGCATTTTGTGGGTCTGCACCTCGGAGGGACTGTTGAAATACGATCCGCACAACCAGTTTATCAAAACCAACCTCATTCCGGCCAAGGCGCAGGCGGTTAATGCCATCCTGATTGATAAATCGGACCCGACGGGGCAGACGGTCTGGCTGGCCGCGGCCTACCTGGGACTCTACCGCTGGAACCGCGCCACCAACCAGACGACGTTCTACCGGTTTCCGGCCAACAGCGACAATCTGGAGGCTAACTGGTTGGTTCAGGATAAGGACCATACGATCTGGGTGGGCTGCAACCAGTGGAAACACGGGCCGTCGGGCCATCCCGATCCGTCCGATAACCAGTTTGAGGGCATCTTTCGGTTCAACCCGAAAACCGGACGGTATTTGCCCACGCCTTTCACCCTGCACCACACCTTTTTTTCGGCTCCCTTTTATTCCCTCGGGATGCTCGACCGGAAAGGCCGTTTCTGGATCATCAACCATTACGAAAGTGTCCACGTCATCGATCCCAAAACGAACCGGGAATTCAGTTTATGGACGCCCCAGGCCCACGCGGATCTCTTTGCCGAAGGAAACTGGGTCATTGACGTGCTGGAAGACAGCCGGGGGCAGGTCTGGCTGACAACCTCGCGCGGCATTTTTCGATTCGATGAACCGGCCCGTACGTTTCGCTGGACAAAAACCGGCCCGGGTATGCTCGACATGGCCGAAGCGCCCGACGGTAATCTGTGGGCCGTTGGCTGGCCGGGTTTGATCAAGCTGAATAAAGACGGCACTATTCTGCGTACCTGGACGCCCAAAACCGGTCTGTATGATCCCGAATGCCGCCGGGTGCTGGTCGATGCCCAAAACCGGGTCTGGATTGGCACCTACGACGGGCTCCACCTGTTCGATGAGCGCAAAAACACCTTCCGGCGGTTTACCGTCAATGATGGACTGCTGTCGAACAACACCATGATGGGCTTATGCCTGACCAATCGAAATGAACTGCTGGTTGGGAATATGGGCGGCTGGAATACGCTGGACATGACCGCCCTCGCCCGTTCAGCCCTGATCAACCGCCTGCGCCTGACCGAGGTGCGAATCAACAACCAGTCTCAAACCGCCGACTGGACGAAACCGGTTGAACTGGGACCCGACGAAACCGCCGTGAGCTTTGATTTTTCGGCCCTGAATTACCGCAAGCCTACGGATAATCGCTACGCTTATTACCTGGAAGGACTCGAAAAAAACTGGATCGAAGCCGGACACACGCATAAGGCTTTCTACACCAACCTCGATCCCAAGGCCTACGTGTTTCACGCCCGGCTGGAGGGGCCATCCGGTAGTGAGCTGCGAATACCGTTTACCATTGCGCCGATTTACTACGAGACGGGGTGGTTCCGACTGCTCGTGTTACTCCTCAGCGCTGCCCTGCTGACGTTTATCTACCGGAGCCGGGTGTCCTACAAAATGGTAAAAGCCGAACTCCGGCTTGAGGAAGCCCTGCGGCAACAGAAAGAGGCTGAATACAACGAGGAAGTGGCGGCTTATCAGCTTAAACTCAGCGAAACCGAAATGGTGGCCCTGCGGTCGCAGATGAATCCGCACTTCATCTTCAACTGCCTCAACTCGATCAAACTCTACACCCTCGACAACGAAGCCGACAAAGCCTCCGATTACCTGACCAAGTTCTCCCGTCTGATTCGGCTGGTGCTGGAAAACTCGCGTTCCGAACTGGTGTCGCTGCAAAACGAGCTGGAAGCCCTGCAACTCTACATCGAACTGGAAGCCATGCGCTTTAAGCACAAACTTCAGTTCCGCATCCAGGTTTCGTCCGAGATCGACCAGCGGTTTATCTGCATTCCGCCTTTGCTGCTGCAGCCCTACGTGGAGAATGCCATCTGGCACGGGCTGATGCACAAACCCGAAGGCGGTACGGTGCGTATTGACGTCCGTCAGCCTCAGGATACCCTGCTGCACATCGAAATTACCGACGACGGCATTGGCCGCCGGCGGGCGGCCGAACTAAAAAGCAAATCGGCGGGCAAGCATAAATCATTCGGGATGCAGGTGACGGCCGACCGGATCAGGATGATCAATCAGCTCTATAACATTCATACCCAGACGCAGGTAGTGGATCTGGTGGACAGTTTTGGCGATCCCTGCGGCACGCGGGTAATTTTAGATATTCCGGTATGAAGAGCTTTCGTTATTTGATCCTGCTTATCTGCCTGTGGTGGATGCCAAGTCCACCGGCTTGTGCGCAGACCGACTCGGTGTTCAACATCAGCACGCTGCCTGCCCAGGGCGTTTTGCTGAACCAAGACTGGAAGTGGCAGGAAGGGGATAATCCGCACTGGGCAAAACCGGACTTCGACGACCGCCACTGGCCGCCAATCGACCCCACGAACGATATCATGGAACTACCGCAGGTTCGCAAAGCTAATCTTGGCTGGTTTCGCCTGCACTTTTCGCTGAGTGATTCCATTTCGCATCAGCTGGCTTTACGACTCTGGCAGATAGGCGCTTCCGAAATTTATCTGGACGGAAAGCTCATCCACCGGCTGGGCCAACTGACGAGTGACCCCCATACCGTAAAAGCCTTTAATCCCGCTGGAAAACCGCTTTCGTTCCCCATCAGTCCAGCCCCCCATCACGTGCTGGCGGTTCGGTACGCCCTACAGCCCGATCTGACGTATACCACCATTTTCCTCTACGAAAACCGGGCCTTCAAGGCCAGCCTCAATACGGTGGAGCGATCCGTTGACCAGTATCATCAGACCAACGATTTTGAACGGAGTAGTTTTCGGATTGGCGTTGTATTTATTCTGGCGATCCTGTACCTGGCTTTTTACCTGTTTTACCCGGTACGGTTGGTAAATTTGGCTATTTCGGTTTACGGCTTTCTCCAGACGTGCGTCTGGGCACTTGAACTCTACGTCCGTTCCCAACCCCGGGTTGACGTACAATACCCGTTGCATCTGGTTATGTTCAATCTGGCCGTATTCAATACGGTCCTGATTCTATGGGCTATCTACTCGCTCCTGGAACAGCCCAAAGGCTGGGGGTTTAAAACGCTGTTCCTTTTAGGGATTTTCTGCATGGCCACGGGTAGCTTCCTATACGGATGGGGCTGGATGATTTTTGCCATGTTCTATCTGAACGTAATGAATCTGGCGATCATGCGGGTCGCGATCCTATCAATTAAACAACAGCGAAAAGGAGCCTGGATTATTTTGGGTGGAAGTATGGGATTTCTGGTCTGCTGGGCGTTGTTTTATCTGGAATTGCTGGGATTCCTGCCTTCGCTTCCTATCGATGCCTTTAGTATCGCCCACCTGAGCATTCCCATTGCCGTAGCGCTGTACATGGGCTATGAGTCGGCCCTGACGCACCGGTCTTTGCACCACCAACTGACGGAGGTAGAACGGCTCTCTCAGGAGAAACAGCAACTGTTAGCGACGCAGAATGCCATGCTGGAACAGCAACTGGTGCAGCAAACCAACGAGGTCATCCTGGAACGGCAGCTCGAAGAGCAGCGCGTCAGTCAGCTTCGTTCCGATTTCGACCGCCGGGTCGCTGAGGCCGAAATGGCGGGACTACGTTCGCAGATGAACCCGCATTTTATTTTTAACTGCCTCAATTCCATTAAGTTGTATGCCATTGAAAATGAATCCGAAAAAGCATCGGAATTCCTGACCAAGTTCTCCCGTCTGATTCGAATGGTTCTCGAAAACTCCCAGTCCGAACGGGTGACGCTGCAAAACGAGATGGAAACCTTACAGCTCTACATGGAAATGGAGGCCATGCGCTTCAAGCAGAAACTGTCCTTCCGCATCGACGTAGCGCCGGATATTGACACGAAATTTCTGGAAATTCCTCCGCTCCTGATTCAGCCCTACGTGGAGAATGCCATCTGGCACGGGCTGATGCACAAATCCGAAGGCGGTACGGTTCAGATCGAGGCAACGCTACTGGAGGAGTCGCTGCTCCAGCTCACCATTACCGACGATGGAGTCGGGCGGGCGCGGGCGGCCGAACTGAAAAGCAAATCGGCCAGTCACCGGAAATCCTTTGGACTGAAAATGACATCGGAGCGGATCTCACTGATCAATCAGGTGTATCACAGTCATACGCAGGTGATTATTCATGATCTAATGGACAGTCATGGGCAACCCGTAGGAACTGAAGTCGTTTTACAAATACCGGTATGAAAGCACTCATCATCGACGACGAGCCCGATAATGTTCGGTTACTGGCTTTGCAACTGGCCCGGCATTGTCCGCAGGTTGACGTGATCGGCCAGTTTACCGATAGCATTGAAGGGCTGAAAGCCATTCAGACGCTCCGACCGGCGCTGGTTTTCCTGGATATTGAAATGCCCCTCATGAATGGGTTTCAACTGCTGGAAAAGGTCGGTGAGATTACGTTTCACATCGTGTTCGTCACGGCCTACGACCAGTACGCCGTGCGGGCCTTTCGGTTCAGTGCGCTGGATTACCTGCTCAAACCCATCGACACGGTCGACCTGATTGCCACCGTGCGCCGGGCCGAAACCACCGCCCGAATCAATCCCCAGCAACTGGATCTGATGCGGCAATACTATCCGTCCGGTGCAGCGGGGGCCAATACCGTCGTCAAAGGACGGATTGCGTTACCCCACGCCAGCGGGATGGTTTTTGTGGAAACAAAGCAGATCGTCTATTGCGAAGCCGACAGTAACTACACCCGGTTTTATCTGCTCAATGGCGACCAGTACGTGATTGCCAAAACCCTGGGGGATGTGCAGGAAGTGCTGGAAACGGGCGATTTTGTGCGGGTACACCGGCAGTATATTGTCAACCTGGAACACATTCAGAAACTGGTCAAAGGGGAGGGCACCTACCTGCTGATGAGCAATGGCGTCACCATACCGGTGGCCCGCCAGCAGAAAGACCGGCTGATGGAACGCTTTGGCTGGGTGTGAAACTGCCTTACTGGAAGACAGACACCTTTTTTTGAACGGCCGAAGTGCTTCCTGAGCACCTTCCCGACCGTTTTTACGGGCAGTTCTGGTGGTCAGGAAGCCTGGTGGCAGCCGCAGGAATTTGAATAGGAGGCTAGTTTACAACGTACTTGCTGACCACCACTCCGCACTCAAAAGCCGTTGATTTTTCCAGTCGCAACGGCAAATAGCCTTCAAGGTAGCTGAAAATGGGCATTCCCTGTCCAATCGCAACCGGGTTGATAAATAAGTGTAATTCGTCAATGAGCGAGGCTTTCAGGAGAGCAGCGACAAACTGCGCCCCGCCATAGACGATCAGATCTTTCCCCGGCTGGTTTTTGAGCCGGTTCACTTCCTGGGATAGATCGCCGTTAACTACCGCAACCGTATCCCATTTTGACTCCGTAAGCGTCCTGGAAACTACCACCTTCTGCATGGTTGTGATCGCCTTTGCAAACGGGTATTGGGGGTCGTCAGGGTCCTGGCCCATGGCCTGCCAATGAGTCAGAAAGTCGCCTTCGACAAATTTCCGGCTGAGCAGTATACAATCCGAAGAAGTCGTCAGCTCGATATGGTATTGCCGCAGGGCCTGATCCCAATTCCAGACCGGTGCCCAATTCCAAACCGCCCAGTCGGTTTTTCCCGCCGGGTCTGCGATAAAACCGTCGATCGTAATTTGCACCTCTAATTTCAACTTTCTCATACTGTTGATGGTTTGGTGCAAATAAATTAAAAATCAGTCGGTTAAAACAGAAACCGGAAAGAAGAGTACAGACCCGCGCCCGGTACGTACGGCAGGGAGCGGGTTCTGTCGATCCGCTCTTTTTAAAGAGTGTCCCACCAGTTCTTGACGGCCTGCGTATCGCCCCCAATATTGGCGACGGCTGCCGCACTTTTGGTCGCATTGCTGGCCCGGCTGCTGGCGGGGTATTTCAGGCGTGTGGGAACCTCCTTTACGTCCGGGTCCAGGCTGCCGGATGCCGGCGCAATGAACAGAGCTTCGCCGTTCGGTTTCTTGATATCCAGCCGCAACCGTTCCATCCAGCCCTGCAATCCCTGCATGTAGAGGGCCAGCCATTTCTGGGTGCCAATCACGTTTTTAAAATTCCCGGCTTTGTACGGAACGCCTTCCAGATACGTCGCAACGGCTTTCGAGTCCACGATTCCCCACTGGGCCATCGAAGCGGTTACGGCGGCTTTGTACAGGTCTTCGGCGGTTTCAGTACCTACGTTCATGCCCCGGGCTGCGGCTTCGGCTTTGGCAAAAGCAACTTCGGCGTACGTAATCAGGTAGCCTTTGGCCGTTCCGCTGTAGGCAACCACCCCCGGTTTTGATAAGCCGATCATGGTTGGCGAATTGGCTTCGGTGCCGTACACTTTGCCAATGTATTTGCCGTTGGTTTCGTCAGGACGCGCGAAGATGGGCAGGCGGGGATCGTTGACGGACCTCAGGTATTCGACCAGCGTGGACGTAACGGCAAACTCAACCAGGGGTCTTTCCACATCATTATACGGAAACCGGCTGGTTGTTGCCGACAGGTTATAGGGGAAAAAGGCATCCTGGCCAACGCTGGTAAACGTGTTCTTGGCCGCTTCTTCAATCACGGTTTTGGCTTCGGCGGGCTGGGCGTCGGCGGTTCTCAGGGCGATGCGGATGCGCAGGGCGTTGCCGATCCGGACCCACTGTTTCGCGTCCCCGTTGGCGATAATGTCGCCCCGAATAGCGCCGGATGGCGTGTTTTGCAGAATATCGACCTGCTTTTTCAACGAAGCCAGAATGCCGGCGTAGACGTCTTTGCCTTTGTCGAAAGCCGGCTGCGGAATGTTATCTCCCTGAAGCGCCTGTGAATATGGGATATCAACGTACACATCGGTCAGGACATGAAACATCCAGGCTTTCAGGATCTCGGCCACCGCCAGCGTGTGCGGATTGCTTTCCTGCGGATGCCGGTTGTAGTAATTCTGAATTTCCTGCAAATCCATCAGAGGGCCGGCATACAAACCGGTCCACAAACCGTCGTTGGTAAACAAGAACCGCCCGTCGGAGGTCTTATCGGTGCCCATCCAGTACTGCGAAAGTTCCATGCCGATCCGCCCGTTAAAATACGTATCGTACATCAGGTCCGACGCTCTTTTCTGGGCGTTTGCCAGCAGAAATTCCGGCTGGGTTTCGCTGGAGCGGGCCGGATCGGTATTGAGGGTCTCAAAATCCTTGCAGCTGGTGGCAGCCGTGAACAGGAGGACCAGCAGAAATAGGGTATTGAATTTCATAGTGGTAATGTTATGATTTGGTGCGCCCGAACCGGGTACGCCTTAAAAAGTCAGATTTAAATTGACACCGTAGCTCCGCACCGGTGGTAAAGCGCCCCCTTCAAAGCCAATCTGGTTGCTGATGGAATTGGTGATGTTGGCGGGGTCCACATTCGGGGCACTGCTTTTGATCAGCCAGAGGTTGCGGCCCGTCAGGGTCAGCCGCAACGCCTGCATTTTGATTTTCTGCGCCCAGGCATCCGGCAGGTTCCAGCCCAGCCGGACTTCCCGCAGGTAAATGAAGCTGCCGTCGTATAAATTGGCGCTGCTGATGCGGTTTCCACCGTCGGCGTTGAAGTGCGTGCGGGCCGTCACCACCACATCATTCGGAGTTCCGTCGGCTTTCACACCCGGATTGATCAGGCCGTTTTCACGAATTCCGTTTTCGGCGGTTTCTTTCAGCATCCCGGATTTGTAACCGTACAGGTTGGTGTACGAAAAGAAATCACCGCCTTTCTGGAAGTCCACAAGCGCCGACAGATAAAGCGCCCGGAAGTTAAACGTGTTGGAAAAACCGCCGATGAAATCCGGGTTGGCGTCGCCAATGATCACGGGCGCGGGTGTCACGTTGTACGTACCGTTGGCGCCGACCGTCTTGTTGCCGTTGGCATCGTACACAAAGTCGGTGCCCAGCATGGTGCCCAGCGACATGCCTTTTTGCGCCACCATCGACACTTTGTTGGTGCGCCGTTCCGTTCCGATGATAAACCGCTCGATGCCCTGGATATTGTCCGTGTTGAGGTCCAGTACGGTATTCTTGTTCTTCGAGAAGTTCACCGCAGCCCGCCAGGTGAAATTCCGGGTGCTGATGGGGGCCACCGAAAGGGACACTTCGATGCCTTTGTTCTGCACCGTACCGCCGTTGACAATCTTGGTGGAAAAACCGCTTTCGGCGGGTACCTGCACATCCCAGATCTGGTTTTTCGTCCGACGGTCGTAATAGGTGAAATTGACGCCCAGCAACTCATTGAAGAATTTGAAATCAAAACCGCCTTCGACCTCCGACGAAAGCTCCGGTTTCAACTTGCTGTTGAACAGCTTGTCGGACGTGCTTTGCAGCGGAAAGGTGCTGAACGGCGCGACGTAATCATAATACCGGGAAACGTTGTACGGAACCGCATCATTTCCGACCTGCGCATACGACAAACGGGCTTTGCCGAGGGTGAGCCAGTTGCTCTTGGGCAGCACATCCGAGAAGACGAACGAACCGGCGACGGAGGGATAAAAATAGGAGAAGTTGCCGGTCTGTTGCAGCGTCGAAGCCCAATCGTTCCGGCCGGTGGCCGTCAGATACAGAAACTTCTTGTAGCCCAGTGTGGCCGAAGCAAACAGGGAGTTGGTCTGGCGGTTGCCATACGCATTTGAAACCGTGGCGGGTGTTACGGAGTTTTGCAACACGTACACCAGCGGATTCTGAAGGCCCCCGTTTGTGGTTCCGGCGTCCACACTTGATTTGATGCTCAGGACGTTACCGCCAACGACACCCTCAAGACTCAACTTGGAATCCATGAAGGTTTTGTTGATGTTCAGCGTGGCCTGGTAGTTGGCTTCGTGGTTGATGGCTACGCGCTTGGCGTACGAACCGACGAAAAATCCTTTCGCACTCCGGACTTCATCGAGGTGATTCAGGTAATCGGAAAAGAAGCGCACGTCGGCCGAGATCCAGTCGGTAATTTTGTAGGTCAGACCGGCGTTTCCGAAATACCGGCTGTTCTGGTCGGTATTGAAACTTTCGTATTGATTCCAGTACGGATTTTGCGTGAAAGCCGGTTTCTGGATGTTCCAGGCGGTCCGGTTCCAGGACTGCTCGGTTCCGTCCGCGTACTTATACTCCTTCAGATACGCGTCGTCGATCTGCCGCTGCCCGTACATGACGTAAAACAGCATCGGGTTGTTGCCAAAAAAACCGGTACCGGGCCGCCCTTTGGAGCGGTCGTTGATGTAGTTGACGCCCCCGCTGAACGTGAACTTGTCGGTGAATTTGTAGACGGTATTCAGGCTGATAAAAAACCGGTTCAGGTGGCTGCCGGGGTAAATAAAGTTCTGGCTGGTGTTGCCCAGCGAAAACCGGATGGAGCCCTGATCGGTGCTGCTGGCGACCGACAGGTTATTTGAGAAGGTAAACCCGGTTTTGAAAAAATCCTTCGCGTTGTCGGGATGGGCGCTCCAGGGGGCGGTTTTTCCGAAGTTGGGATTGTTCCGGTCCTGATCCCACGACCAGTAATGCCGCACCAGCGTGCCATCCAGTTTGGGTCCCCACGATTCGTCCGTACCGTAGTCCGGAATCAGGTCGTATTTCCCTTTGCCGTCGTTATCGTCGTAGGTGCCCCCGCCCGGCAAAAAACCGCTGGGGTTCTGGTTGACGTATAATTTGGTAAACGCCGAACTGCCACCCCCGCCGTACGAGTTCTGAAGGTTGGGTAGGAGCGAAACCTGATCGGTCTGCATGTTGAGGTCGTAGTTGACCGAAATTTTGCCGGAGCCTTTCCCCGATTTGGTTGTAATGTAAATGACCCCGTTCTGGCCGCGGCTGCCGTACAGGGCGGTGGCTGCGGCCCCTTTCAGCACCGAAATATTTTCGATGTCGTTCGGGTTCATCAACTGGGCCGGATTGCCGTAATCGTAGCCTCCGCCCCCCGTGCCCTGCCCGCCGGTGGTTCCGTAGGAGTTCAGGTTCATGTTGGCCATGGGGACGCCATCGACGATAAACAGAGCGTTGTTGTTGCCGGAAATGGACTTTAAGCCGCGGATGGTGACCCGGGATGAGCCGCCCATCGAACCACTGTTGCCCCCAATCTGCACCCCCGCCAGTTTGCCCTGCAGCGAATTGATAAAATTGACTTCCCGGGCCTCCTGGATGGCTTTTCCATCGAGCTGCTGGACGGCATACCCCACATTGCGGGTGCTTTGCTGAACGCCCAAAGCGGTAACAACCACTTCGCTCAGACTTTTGACATCCGGCACTAATTTAATACTTACTTTGGTCATGGCCGGCGTAACGACCACTTCCTGGGTGATGAAGCCGATGGACGAGATGGCCAGGGTTTGATTGCCGGCCGAAACCGCGATGGAGAAGCGACCGTCACCGGCCGTATTGGTCCCAACGGTGGTGCCCTTCACAATAATGTTGGCACCGGGAACGGGGGCATTGGTTTCGTCGGTTACGGTGCCGGTGACCTGCCGGCCCTGAGCCTGGACCTCCAGGGTCCACATTGCTAGTCCGATAAGTACCAGAAAGCAGTTACGTAGTGTTTTTTGCATGGGTTAGGAATATAGAATGGCAAAATTTAATTGGTAATTATACAGAAAAAAATGAAAATATATCGTCTTTCGACTTATAACTTAATGGGTAGAATCGGGAAACTTTCGGAAGGTATCGAAATTAATCGGGGCCGGCTGAAAGGAACAGCAACATAAACGGCATCTAACCCCGACTGCCTGCCAGTTCAGGAGCCAGCGGGGGCGAATCCGTCAAATATAAAAAACCGGCCACCAAACCGGTCGATGCTCAAATGCCCGCAGAGGTATCCGGGTTGCTAAAAAAACCGGGTTTGGATTTTGTCCGTACCATTCGATAGCTTTCGAAAGATGACTAATACTTTCAAAACAATTCGTTTTGTTGCATCTTTGCGCCTATTCCCTTTGGAAAGATGCCTTTTACTTCGTTGCGTATGCCTGGCTTTTTAAAGACAGCCTGCGGACGGAAAACCGCTGGGTCGCTGGGATGCGTTAAAGTGTACCCTTTCCCGGATCCAAATGCCGGCGGGTTGACTATACTAGAGAAGCTAAACGAAATGACTACCCTCAAAATTCCGGCCTTGAATACACCTGCACTTTTTCAGAAAATTCGCCAAAGCCATCCTGGCCGCCGAATCACCCTTGGAGCGTCAAGCCCCGCCGGCCCGGTTTTACAGAGGGTCATTTTGACGGGGCGGTTCTTTTTTCTGGTTTGCTGCGGGCTGCTCATTCTGTCCCGGACCCAGGCGCAGGGCCCGGTTTCTCCGCCTTTATCCGCTAAAAACGGCGGGGCTGGTTCGGGTTTGCTGCCGCTGCCGCAGCAACTGAACCTGAGCGAGAAACGGTTCCCGATCGGTAAAAACTGGACGGTGGTTTCCGACCCCTCGTCCGTGCCGGGACCGATTGTGCTGGATTTGCAGCAGGAATTAAAAACCGCCGGTCTGTCTCTCAAGGTAGTTTCAATGAAACGGCAGGCCGAAAAACCGGGTACAAATAACCGGGCCGGCTCCGAGGGTATGCCCGGGGGGCCGACCCTTCGGCTGGTGGTTCAGGAGGGGGCCGTCGCCATTGGCGCCAGCGTTGATACCAACCGGGCCGCGCTGGCCCGCCAGGCTTACCGGCTGAGTTTAAAACCGGACCTGATCACGATTACGGCCAATGCGGCCCAGGGGTTGTATTACGGCACCCAGACTTTCTTGCAGTTGCTCCGGGCGCAGGCTCCTCAGCGGCAACTTCCGGAAGGCGAAATTACGGACTGGCCCAACGTGGAAGTTCGGATGATTTACTGGGACGATGCCCATCACCTGGAGAAACTGAGCGCCCTGAAGCGGATCATCCGGCAGGCATCCACGTATAAGATCAATGCTTTCGCCATCAAACTGGAAGGCCACTTCAACTACCGGTCGGCCCCCGCCATTGTCGAACCCTACGCCTTGTCCGCCCAGGAATACCAGGAGCTGACCGATTACGCGAAGGCCCATTACGTCGATCTGGTGCCCTTTCTCGACGCCCCGGCCCACGTATCCTTTATCCTGAAACATCCGGAATACCGTCAGCTGCGGCTGGTCGAAGACATCAACTACCAGTTCTCGGTCACCAATCCAGCTACGTTCAAACTGCTCGACGCGATGTTCACCGAGCTCATCAACGCCAGCAAGGGCAGTAAGTTTATTCTCCTGTCGACGGATGAGGCTTACTATACCGGCAAAGCGCCCTCCGAAAAACAGATGGCGGATAGCCTGGGCGGAAACGGACGATTACTGGCGTGGTTCATCAAAAAAATGGCCGATCGGCTGCATGAGCAGGGCCGTACGGTGCTGTTCTGGGGCGAATTTCCGTTGACGAAGGAGGATATCCCGTCGCTGCCCTCGCATCTGGTCAACGGCGTTTACAACAACATGGCCCCGGATTTCAAGAAGCACGGAATCCGGCAATTTGTGTATACGGCCACGCAGGGTGCGGAGCCTATTTTTCCGAACTATTACCCGCTGCATACCAAAACCGCCGTGATGGCCGACGGTAGTGATCGTTCGTCGGGGCGGGTCGCGGATATGATGAAGGAAATCAATACCGCCTTCGGTGAAAACCGGGCGTCTTTCATGGGGGTCGTGATTGCCGGCTGGGCCGATGCGGGCCTGCACCCCGAGACATTCTGGCTGGGCTATGCCACGGGCACGGCGGCTGGCTGGAACAGCAAAAAGCTGAGCCCTGCCGATGCCTCGGCCCGGTTTATGACTTCGTTTTACGGGCCATCCCAACAGGATATGGACACGGTTTACCGGATTCTCAGCGTACAGGCGGAGTTTCATACCGAAAGCTGGGACTGGATTGATTCCCCCTGGCGATCGCCAATCAAGGGTAACTCGGACAGTCTTTACCGGCAACCAAAACCGGAACGAGACCAGACGTTGCCGCTGTTGCCGGTGCCCGCTCCGGGTACCCTGGCCCTCGCCAGCAAGAAGTACCCGGTCAATGCCGAACGGCTGGCAACCGCCAAATCGTTTCTTCCCCGGTATGAACACGCGCTTCAGCTGCTGCGGGCCAATAAATCACGCACTAAAAAAACGCAGCTTTACAACCTGGAAGTGCTGGAATCGGTGGCGGCCCTCTGCGGACAGAATCTGCGAATGCTGGTGGCGTTGAATAGGGTTGCGGACCGGCTGCAGGCAGCTTCGTCGGCGGCAGCGGCCAATCCGGCGGGGGCAATCCGGCAACTGGATGCGGCCCTGGACATGGTC
Source organism: Larkinella ripae (assembly GCF_054780775.1). Classification (NCBI taxonomy): domain Bacteria; kingdom Pseudomonadati; phylum Bacteroidota; class Cytophagia; order Cytophagales; family Spirosomataceae; genus Larkinella; species Larkinella ripae. Next base: position 1,009,713 of record NZ_BAAGVR010000001.1, on the reverse strand, counting down.
AGGCAGTTGAAAACCCAGCGCGACAGTACGCTTGAACGGGTAACGAAGGTCTGGTCAAACGAATGGCATCCGCTGGTTGAAAAAGCCAATGGCCGGACGTTTCTGCATCAGGTCGACGATATCAAGGACCACCAGCCGGTGCGTACTACCGACCTTAGCTACCTGATTTACCGGGAGTTGCATTACCCCCTGGAACAGTGGTGGAACGATGTGCAGAAGGTACGGAACGAGTATGCGCAGCGCCACCAGTTACCCTTGCTACAGAAACAACTGAACTGGCAGCAGTACAAGCAGTGAGCCGGTTTTTAGTGGTTACACGATGATCACCTTGATGCCGGCGGTTTCCAGCCTTCTTTTGTCCGAATCCGGGATTCCCGAATCGGTAATGACGATGTGGACCGCCGTAATGGGCGCGATGAAGGCGAAACTGCGTTTGTGAAACTTACTGGAATCGGTCACCACGATGACCTGCCGCGCATTGGCAATCATGATGCGGTTCAGGTGGGCTTCCTCCACATTGGGCGTGGAAAGTCCGTGCGTGCTGCTGAAGCCGTCGACCGCCAGAAACAGTTTGTCGCAGAAATAATTCCGGAAGCTTTCTTCGGCCGTGGCTCCCACGAGCGACAAGGAATTTTTACGCAGAAAACCGCCCGGCACAATCACATTGACGTGTTCGTGTTCGGCCAGCCGGTTGGCGATGTTCAGGGCGTTGGTAATAACGGTCAGTGATACGGTGTCCGAAAGGTGGTTGTTAATCTCCAGGGTTGTTGTTCCCGAATCCAGAATAATGGTATCGCCGTTCTCGATCAGGGCGGCTGCGGCTTTGCCGATCCGCAGTTTCTCCTGGTAATGTAGTTTGTTTTTTTCCGTCAGTGAAATCTCTTCGCCCACCCGCTCCGCCTTGATCGCGCCCCCCCGGGCCCGGATCAGCATATTTTTTTTCTCAAGCCAGTTGAGGTCGTTGCGGATGGTGACTTCGCTAACCTCCAATTGCGTGCTCAGCGACGTCACATTAAGCTGACCTTCCGCATTCAGGATGTCAAGGATCTGGGTGCGTCGTTCAACGGTTGACGTACTTTTTTTGAGTTTCATGCGGATACCCGTGATGTTGATCGTAATAGAGATAAGAAAGCATTTCCTGAAGCAGCGATCTCAAAAATAGTCAAATTTACTTTATCGCCACGTTTTGAAACGTTTAGCTTCTGCAACCGCTTTCTTGTTTCGTTCTGCAAATCACCGGTATTGTTCTGGATACTAAACCGTAGGACTTACCAAAAAAAGAATTAATTATCCGTTCACGCTGGCTTTCTACTCATTAAAAACTTCAAAAAGCTGCTATTACCTTTCTTTTCTCATTGAAATATTGTTTTTTCTTACGAAAAAGATTTTAATAAGGATAAAAACCTTATATTTGTTTCGATACCTTTCGATAAGATCATCACTAGCCCTTTTACCTTCTTTAACTTATGAGAAAAAAAATGTTTACCGAAGGTTATACGTGTTTCCGAAATGGGTGCCCGGTGCCCGTCGGGATGCTCTTCGTCGCGCTATTTCTGCTTTCCCTTGGTCTCAACGGGCAGGCTCAGACGGCTGGTCGGGCGAATCTGATAAGTGTTAGTGGTCAGGTTACCGAAAAAGCGACCAGTCAGCCGCTGGTCGGCGTATCCATTCGGGTTAAGGGCGGCACGACCGGTGCGGTTTCCGATGCGACTGGTTCCTACACCATTCAGGTGCCCGGCAACGGTAGCCTTCTGTTTACGTATATAGGCTATAGTGATGTGGAGGAACCGGTCAGAAACCGGACGGCTATTTCACCCCAGCTCGAAAGTGGCGATAGAACGCTGAACGAAGTCGTTATTGTAGGCTACGGAACCCAGTCAAAACGGGATGTGACCGGTTCGGTGACGTCGGTAAATGCCCGGCAATTGCAGGATCGGGCGGTGGTGTCGTTCAGTGAAGCGCTGACCGGCCAGATGGCGGGTGTGCAGGTCCAGCAGACCTCAACCGCGCCGGGTGGGGGCATTTCGCTAAAGATCCGGGGCACCGGTTCCATTACGGCGGGCAACCAGCCCCTGTATGTGGTCGATGGCGTTCCGCTCGACAACTCCATCAGTAATGCGGCCGCCCAGGGGGGCGATATCGGGGATCAGTCGCCGGTGAACCCGCTGGCCAGCATCAATCCCGGTGACATTCAGTCGATTGATGTACTCAAAGATGCCGCGGCTACCTCAATTTATGGCTCCCGCGGTTCCAACGGCGTGGTGCTGATCACCACCAAGCAGGGAGCCGCCGGCAAGTCGCAGATCAGCCTCAACGTCAGTTACGGTTTTCAGGAAATTGCCAAAAAGGTAGGCATCATGACTAACCAGGAATACGCGCAGCGGCAGATCGACCTGCGAAATACGGACTGGGTGCGCGCGGGCGGGAAAGCCAGTGATCCCAACTCGGTGCGCAGCAGCCCGGCCTACAAGATTCCGGAAGAATTCAAGAACGCAGCGTCCCTGCCGTTTACGGACTGGCAGGATCTGCTGTATCGGCAGGCTCCGATCCAAAACTACCAGTTGTCGGCTTCCGGCGGAACGGAGAACGCCCGGTATTACCTGTCGGGTAACTACCAGAATCAGGAAGGGATTGTGATCAATTCCGGTTTTAAAAAATACGCGTTCCGGTTGAACGTGGATGCGAACGTATCGGACCGGATCAAAGTCGGTTTCCGGATTTCACCCTCCTACACGAATAACCGCATCGCAACGACCGGAGGCATATCCGACTACGGCGCGGTAGCCACCACCGTCATGTCGACCCCGGGTTTGTATCCCGCCCGGAATGCCGACGGCACTTACGCAACATCCTATACGCTGAATTACGACGACGGCACCACCCAGAACATCATTTACAACAACGCACTGGCTTTTGGGGAGGGCATTCAGAACACCATGAACCAGTTCAGCACCGTCGGCAGCCTGTTCACCACCGTGGATGTACTGAAAAATCTTCAGTTCAAAACCAGTATCAATGCAGACGTCAACACGTTCAATAATAATAAATTCTCACCTTCCTTCATCAGTGTCAATCCGTCGTACGGTCGGTCGTACTCGGCCACCAATGTGAGCTGGATCAACGAGAACACCCTGACCTACGACAACACGTTTGCCGAACGGCATACCCTCAATGTACTGGCCGGGCTGACCGAACAGAAATCAACCTTCAACTCAACCGCCGTCAACGCCAATGCCTTCCCGAACGATCTGGTGCCGACGCTCAATGCCGGTATCGTGACGGGGGGAAGCTCGCTCCGTTCCCAGTGGACGCTGCTTTCCCTGTTAAGCCGGGTGACGTACAATTTTGACCAGAAGTATTTTTTGACGGCCACGTTCCGGCGCGACGGTTCGTCCCGTTTTGGGTCGGATAACAAATGGGGGAACTTCCCCTCGGCTTCGCTCGGCTGGCGGATCAGCCAGGAAAAATTTATGGCTGATGTAGCCGCCGTGAGCGAGTTGAAGGTGCGGGCCAGTTATGGCCTGGTCGGCAACAACCAGATTCCCGACTATGCTTCGGTCGGATTGATTTACGGCAGCAATTATATTTTCGGCTCCGGCGACGGGGCGATTACCAGTGGACTGGCCCAGGGGTCGCTGGGGAATCCCATTCTGGGCTGGGAGAAGGCCAAAGCCGTGGATCTGGGGCTGGACCTCGGACTTTTTCAAAACCGGATTTTTCTGAATGTCGATTACTACAACAAGTTGACCTCCGACCTGCTGCTCAATGTGCCGGTGCCGCTTTCCACCGGCTACGAAACGGCATTGCGCAACCTGGGAAGTCTCCGCAACAAGGGACTCGAAATTGCCCTGGAAACCCGGAATTTCAAGACAACGAACTTCACCTGGACCACCAACGCCAACATCTCTTTTAACCGAAACCGGGTTGAAACGCTGGGGGCCGGTGGCACGCCAATTATCGTGGCCAACCGGGCGCAGGAGAACTCGCTGACCCACATCACCCAGATCGGCAGTCCCCTGGGAAGCTATTACGGCTACATCTTCGATGGGGTCTATAAAACGCAGGCCGAATTGGACGGTTCGGCCCATTTGCCGAACACCTACGTGGGCGATGCGCGGTTCCGGGATCTCAACAACGATGGCGTAATCAATGACCTCGACAAGACCATCATCGGGAATAACCTGCCCAAATTCACCTACGGTCTGACGAATAGCTTCACCTACGGAAATTTCGACCTGGGGGTTTTGCTGCAGGGTGTTCAGGATGTAGAGGTGATTAACCTCGTAAAACGCAGTAACTACCGAAACAACGGGTCGGATTTCAACAATTACTGGCGGTCGCCCGAACAGCCGGGGGATGGCAAAACATTCGGCCCGGGCAGCTCGGCGAACAACCGGACGATCTCGTCCTGGCTGGTTGAGGATGCCTCCTTCCTGCGCGTCAAAAACATTACCCTGGGCTACCGGTTTGGCAAGGTGCTCAACGGGACCTTTTTCCGAAGTGCCAGGGCGTACGTAAACATCCAGAACCTGTATACCTTCACCAACTACACCGGCTACAATCCGGAGGTGAACACCACCGAAGGGGACCCCTGGATCTCGTCGGCACTCGCTCCCGGCATCGACTATGGTACGTACCCGATGGCAAGAACCTTTGTAGTTGGCCTCAACCTCGGTTTCTGATCCACCAAAATTCCGATCAACCCCTAACATTGATTCGTATGACCTCAAAGAAGATAACGACCGCGGTTGCCCTGGTCATCCTGGCCCTTTCCGGAACGTCCTGTGAAGATTTTCTGGCATCGAAACCCATTTCTCAGATCGGCGAAACGGACTTTTTCAAAACCGAGTCGGATTTTAACCAGGCGCTGGTGGGGGCCTATTCCGCTTTTGCCCAGGTGTATTCGGGCAATGGATACTATTCCCTGCTGGTCGACCTTCGGTCCGATAACACCACCGAGCTGACCGCGGGCGGGGATGGGAACGACGCCAAACGGAACATCGACGAGTTTCGGGAAACGACCGACAATGAGCACCTCACCGCCTTCTGGCAGAACAGTTACACCCTGATCGCCCGGACCAACAGCATCCTGTCAAAAATCGATGGCGCGGCCGTAGCGGACAACCTGAAAAAACAGTACAGGGGCGAAGCCCTGACGCTGCGGGCACTGGGTTATTTCAACCTGATCCGCTTATTCGGCGGTGTTCCGCTGGTGACCGAACCGGTCGCGGATATTGATGCCAGTTACCAGGTTGGCCGCTCGCCGGTCAACGAAGTATACGCCCAGATCCAGGCCGACCTCGTCGAGGCCGCGGGCCTGGTGCCGGTTTCGTATGGCGAATCCGGTGTGGGAAGGGCAACACGGGGGGCCGCCCAAAGCCTGTTGGGCCAGGTTTACCTGACGCAGAAAAAATACGCCGAAGCCGTTGCGGAGTTTAAAAAAGTTGTGACGGCGGGCACCTACAGCCTGCTGCCGGTGTATGCCGACCTGTACAAAGCCGGGCAGCAGGGCAATGCCGAAGCAATCTGGCAGGCGCAGTACAAAAGTGCCGCCAACTTTCTGGGTTCGAACCTCCCCAATCACTTTGCACCCACCGGTTCGGAAGGGATAACCATACCCTCCGGCGGGGCTTACGGGTTTAACCAGCCGACCGACGATATCGCTGCCGCTTATTCAGCCGGCGATGCGCGCCGGAACAACATTGCTGACGGCTATCAGAACGGGTCCACTTTCGTTGCCGCCAAATACATTCGCGGGTATGTGGAGCGCGAAACCGGGGGCGGTTATGCCGATTCGGGCGCCGATTGGTACGTGATCCGGTATGCCGATATCCTGCTGATGTATGCCGAAGCGCTGAATGAAGTCAATAAGGGCCCCAACGCCGATGCCTACACGGCAATCAACCTGGTCCGCAAGCGCGCAAACCTCAGCAACCTGAACGGTCTGACATACGAAACATTCAAAACGGCGGTTTACAATGAGGAACGACTGGAGTCCCCCTTTGAAGGCCATCGCTGGTTCGATCTGCTGCGCACGGATCGGGCCCTCACGGTGATGAATTCAAAAGTAACCGCCGGGGGCAGCAAAACCGTCGGCATTTCGACGCCGATCAAGCCGTACCAGCTCCTGTACCCGATTCCGGCGCTGGTTGTCTCCACCAGCACTCCGGCAATTGTGCAAAATGAGGGATACTGACCGTGGATAAAAGGGCCGATTGCTTTTTCTTTAAAAAACCGCGTCTAAACTCGTTGGTACGATCCGTTGTGCTGGCCGGTTTATGCCAGGTCTTGAGTGCACCGGCGACGGCGCAGCCCAAAATCAACAAGGATCATATCGCCTTTATCAAGTACGACGGTTTTCCCGACGCCCATTCAACCTGGGATGATATCGGGTATAGCAAACGGTTTGGCAAGGTGGTGGTCGGCGTGACCAACCACGTTGACAAAGTGATGCTGTACGACTACGATGTGACCACCGGAAAGATGACCAACCACGGATCGCTGGCGGATCGCGGCCATTTGCGACCTTTTCAGTGGCAGGCCAAAATTCATTCCAAGATCATTGAAGGGAAGGACGGATACATGTACTTCTCGACGGATGGCGGGGAGTCGCGGGAGGAGTACTTCATGGAACACCCCGCGGGTTATGCAGGCGGTTTTTTTATGAAATGGCATCCCGCAACGGACGATCTGGTCAACCTGGGAATGGGCCTGCAGTACGAAAGTGTGAAGGACATGGACATCGACCCGGTTTCCGGCAAACTGTTCGGCGTTTCGTACCCGCAGGTGCATTTCCTGGTGCATGATCCGGCCAAAAACCACATGAAGGATCTGGGGCGGCTGGGCAGTTCCCACGTGCCCCGGGTCCTGTTCACCGACGGGTGGGGCAACTGTTACTACGTCGACTGGCGCCAGCGGCTGGTGAAATACCAGACCGCCCAGGATACGCTGCTTTTTGCCCGGGAAAGCCTGCCCGCCTTTGCCGGCACACCGGGTGAGAAGATCGTCACCGGCATCACGGCTTACGCCAAAGATCAAAAAAACAACGTGATTTACCTCATCACGTACGGAGCCAAGATTCTGGCGTTTTATCCGCAGAAAGACGGTATTGGCCGAATCGAGGACCTGGGCGGGGTGGCCGACAGCCGCCCGGATGTAAAGCCCTACGGACCGTATGTCCCCAACCTCAACATCGGCGATAACGGCAAGCTCTATTACTTCGTCGGTGGTCACGGCAATTTCCTGGTCAAAAACCGGACGGTGATGATGGAATTTGATCCGCGAACCCGAAAACACACGGTCATCTACGAATACCCCGTTGACCAGCTCAGTGAAGCCACGGGTTCCGATACGAAAGACAAATTCGGTAATCTGTATTTCGCCGGGCGCCGGGAACTCGACGCCAACGACCATTCCGAACCCTTCCTGATCAAGTTTAACCCCGGCAAAAAAGTAAGCAGATGAAACTCCGATCTCTGAAAAACGTACTGGCGCTGGGGTTCGTGGGGTTGGCAATGCCGGTTTTTGCCCAGTACAGCTATTTCAAACCGTTGGAAGGCTTCGGCATTGAGGTTTCGCTTGCCAATACGTCGCTGGTACGGATGCCGATGTACCGCAATGCGATCACATCGTTGACGGTCCAGAACGACTACATCATTGGCGGCACCACGGCGCAGAAAAACCGGGCTCCGTTTTTGTTCGTGGCGTCCCTTTCCAAACGGGAAATGCTGACCCTGAAAGACCTCAACGACGACCTGCCGGGACAAACCAGCATCCGAACCGGTTTTTTCCGGGCGGACGACAAGGCCCTGTATGCGGGCACGATGGCGGGTGGCACCGGAAGCGGTCACCTGCTGCGGGTCGTGGTGGGTGTTGATGCGGGCATCCGGGTCACGGACCTGGGCACCCCGGTTCCCGGCGAAGGCGTGTTCGCGTTGACCGGAGACGCCAGCCGTAACATGATGTACGGAATCAGCTACCCCTCGGGATTCTTTTTTAGCTACAACATCGTCTCGAAAAGTGTTAAGGTGTATAAAAACAGTGGGGTCACCCCGGCGGACCTCCGTATCCTGGTGGACGAATATCACCAAAAACCGGAAGAATACCTGAGTGGCGCGATGGCGACCGACGGGCGGGGACTGGTTTACACGAGCCAGCCCATTAACCGGCTCGTGGTGTTCAACCCCGCCGACGAAAGCTTTACGACCCTCTCCGAACTGCCCGCCGTCTGGGGCCGCAGAACTTTGGGGCGCACCGAGTCCTGGGCCCGAACCGCCGACGGGCTGCTGTACGGGGGCAATGCCGGTGACGGTCAGTTGTTTCAGCTGGATCCGGCTACCCGGAAAATCAAAAACCTGGGAAAACCGGCGATGATGAACCGGCTGCGCGGGCTGTGCGTCGGTGCCGATGGCAGGCTCTACGGTTTGTCGGGCGCTTTGCCGGGCTACGTGCACCTGTTCAGTTACAGTCCGTCGGGCGAAGGCTTTACCGATCTGGGAAATCCCCAGTTTATTCTGAAGGCGCCCGGCATCGAGCAGGGAATTGAGTGGCGCGGTTTCCAGTTGTCAGCCATCGCGGCCTCCGAAGACGGGAAATACATCGTGATGGGCGAAGACGAAGCGTTGAGCCAGTTGCTGGTTTTTCCGGTCGATAAGGACTCCGGAAAATAGCCAGAAAACATTCCTGCATTGCCTGTACGCGTATGAAAAAGATAATTTTAGTTCTATTCCTAACCCTGACCCTTTGTTCGCCGGGATTGGCCAGCGAGAGTCACTCAGACTGGTCGATCTCGGTCATTCCGTCATCGGTGCGTCTGGATCCGGTAACGCACCGGGTCTATGATGCGCCGTACGGCGAAAGCAGAAAGGCGGACCGACTTCTTGCCTCAAACTGGATTTACGACGGCCGCACGGTTTCGCTAAAAGCCGCCCGGGGCGAGTACATTTCCTTCCAGCTCGTCCTGACCAACCATTCTGAAGCCGCCCTTAAGGGGATTCAGGTGTCCATGCCGCCGTTCCGTTCGGAAAATACCGGCTTTGCGAACGCACCGGAGCTTTTCCTGACGTGGTCGGTGCAGGTCAAAACGCCCACGACCGGTTATCCGCAGGCCACCTTGGGAAAGGGCTGGTATCCGGACGCACTGATTCCGTTCTCTGCCATTCAGCAGGGCACGGTTCCCCCCAAAGGCGGGTGGATTTATCCCCTGCAATTGCCGGATTTCAATAACCGGATCGAAGACCAGCGGTCCCAGTTTGTCTGGGTGGACCAGTACATTCCGTTTGAAAGAAACCGGGCTCTTCCCGGCCGCTATACCAGTACGATTTCGGTGGTCATTGATGGAGTTACCAAATCAATCCCGGTGCGGCTCGATGTCTGGGACTTTGCCATTCCGAATGAAAACAGTCTCAAGGGCAGCCTCCAGCACGAGGGGTTTGTCAGTGAGATGACGGAAAAAGACGAACTGGCGATTTACCAGTTGATGAAGCGAAACCGGGTTTGCGTCATGGACCCTACCTACAAACCCGTACTGACCAAAAAACCGGGCGGCAACACCATTGACTGGACGGCCTTTGACCGTCGCCTGAAAAAATACCTGACCGGGGCCGCTTTTACCAAATCGCATGGCTACGCGTATGGCCCGGGCTACGGCACGCCGGTCGAAACCTTCCTGCTGCCCTTTGATGTTTACGGCAAACATGAGACGGCTGGCTGGCCCGATGTGGGTAAGCCGAACGTGGAACGGAATCCGGCGAATCAGGCGGAATATACAAAAATGATCCGCCAGGTTCGTACGCACCTGAAGCCCCTGGTCAACCCGAAAACCACCGATTTGACAGTTTACCTCAACGGTCTGGACGAATCGTATTTCCCCGAAGCGTGGGACCGCATGGTGCATTACGGCAACCTGTTCAAAAAGGAATATCCGGAAGCGAAATTCCGGGTGGATGGCAGCTACAACGATACCGCGATGAAGGTGATCGATCGGTCTATTAGCGCCTGGGCGGTGCATACCATTGACTTTAATGAAGACCGGATGGCGGCCTATACGAAAAAGGGGATCGACCAATGGCTGTACGGCCCCATGATTTATGAAAGCAAGGTCAACAGTTGGGTGGGCAGTTCCACATTTACCGATTTGCCCCTGGTGAACGACCGTGCCATCAGCTGGAGTGTCTGGAAATACAGGGCCCATTCGTGGATCAGCTGGGGCATTGGTGCCGGCTGGAAAGCGGCCTGGTACGATACCGAAACCTGGAAAAGCGCCAACGACGGCGGGCATGACAACGGAAATGCCGACGGATACGACCACAAAAAAATGAACGGAAACGCCCTGCTGATCTACAGCCCCGGCATTATTCCAAATGTCCATGTGGCCGCTCCGTCAGTCCGGCTCAAAACCCTGCGCAATGGCGTCCAGGAATACGAATACATGCGGCTGCTGGCGGGCCAGGATAAAAACAATGCGCGGGCCGATGCGCTGGTGAATGACGTAATCGGCCGGCCTTTCGGGGACCAGTCCGTTGGTAAGCTGGCGGTGTGGAGCTATGATCCGGAACTGTGGGACCGCAAACGACTCGAACTGGGCGAGCTGATCAATCAAACTTCAACAAAGAAGTAAAACAAGCCTGGTTCGGCGCGCGGTTATTGAAAAAAGAAAGTTGGTAGCAGATGAAACAGGCCCGGTGCCGATTACGTGAAACAAATTCAGAAGGCAGAACAGCGGAATTAGGCTGGTAAGTAGACAATGAAACGACCGCTTGAAATAAAGGATTTGCAATCTATCGTGGTGCCGTCAGCAGCCTCCCTGTCGGCCGATCACCGGTATGTGAGCTATTCAACTACGAAGGTGCTGCTGGATGACAATGCCTATCGGAATACCGTGTCGGTGGTAGACGCTGCCACGAACACGGAGCTGAATACCTGGGAGGGATCGTCCCCGAAATGGTCGCCGGTAGCCAACGAAATAGCTTACCTTGTTGAACAGAACGGGACCGAATGGATCTGGATTTACGCCCTCTCTACGCAGGAACACCGCCCGGTGGCCCCGGTTTTTGAGTCGCATTATTTCCTCGGACACCTGGCCCTCAAAAATTTCGACTGGTCACCCGACGGTTCCAGCATCGCTTTTGTCAGTGCTTCCTCTGCCGTTGTCGAAACAGGCGGCAGCCCTGTAAAAATTGCAGACCGTATTTTATACAAGACGAAAGGCGGCCGGGGAAGGCCGGATGTAACGGACAATGAATTCTCCCACCTCTGGATCGTCGATGTCCAGGGCGGGAAGCCAGCCCCGCTGACGACTGGTCCCTACAACGACCATTCCCTGAGCTGGAGTCCGGACAGCCGACAAATCGCCTTTGTCAGCAACCGCTCGGCCGATGCCGACAACAACCAACGGCATGACCTGTGGAGTGTGGAACTGAGTAAGCGGGAAATTACCCGGCATACCGACCAGTTCGGCACGGTGTACCAGCCGGCCTGGTCGCCCGGTGGGAAACAGATTGCGTTCCTGGGTACCACCTCAGTTCGTTCCACCAACGACAGTCCCGCCGAGGACACCCACCTGTATGTGCTGTCGCCGGCTACCAACGCGCCGGTTTGTCTCACCCGGCACTTCGACCGGCGGATCGAGCAGGTCAGTTGGGACCCGGTCCAGCCCCGGCTTTATTTCACCGCGGGCAGCGAAGGGACCACCGCACTTTACCGGGTGCCCGCGGACGGGGGAACCGTTGAAAAAATCGTTGGTGAGGAGTGCCAGGTGCTCGAATACCGGGTGGACGCCAGTGGGCAATGGATCGTGTACATCCGCACGGATGCGGTTCACCCGCCCGAGATTTTTGTTCACGACGGGCAGACCGGGCAATCCCGCCCGCTGACCCGGCTCAACGAAGATGCTCTGGCGGAGATCCGTTTGCAACCCGCCACGAGTTTTTGGTTCACCAGTTTCGATGACACCAGGGTTCAGGGCTGGCTCATCAAGCCATACGGTTTTGCGGAAGGGGTCCGCTACCCGCTGGTGCTCGTCATTCACGGTGGACCGCACAACATGGCTGGGTACGGTTTTGAGGAACGGCTTCAGGTGCTTTCGGGTCAGGGGTTCGCCGTCCTGTCCATCAATCCCCGGGGCAGCAGCGGATACGGCCAGACGTTTTCGTCCGGCTGTGTGCTGGACTGGGGTGGGGGCGACTACCGGGACCTGATGGCAGGTGTCGACGCAGCGATTCAGGAAAACGATTGGATCGATGCGGACCGACTGGCCGTCACGGGCCAGAGCTACGGGGGGTATATGACCAACTGGATCATTACGCAAACGAATCGGTTCCGGGCGGCCATCACCGATGGCGGCATCAGCAATCTGGTCAGTTTCGCCGGCACGTCCCTGTACCATAGTTTGATGGAGTCTGAGTTTCAGGGGAGTATCTACGACAATTTTGACGTACTGTGGAAGTGCTCTCCGCTGAAGTATGTAAAAAATATCAAAACCCCGACGCTCTTTCTGCACGGCGAAAAAGACCATGAAGTGCCGGTTTCGCAGGCGGAGGAACTGTTCGTCGCGCTCCGGAAACGGGGGGTCGACAGTACGCTCGTGCAGTACGTTGGGGAAGGCCACGGCTGGCGTCCTGACCTGCTCCCCCGGAACCGCTACGACGTGCTGACCCGCACGGTGGACTGGTTGAAGAAACACTGTCCGAACCAAACGAATCCGAAGACCGCAGCATGAAAAATTCAAAAACCTGGATCAGTTTCGTCATCATACACGTCATTTTCATGGGCGTGTGGGGAGCGCTGATTGAGCTGCCCGAGAAGAACGGTTTTCCGCCCACCCTGGGATACGTGGTCTGGGCCGTGATGATGATCCCCGCAGCCGTCGTGGCCCTGGCTGTCAACAAGTGGAAACTGGAAACGGACAGACGGTCCGTCCTGCTCGGTTGTCTGGCCGGATTTCTCGGGGCGGCCGGTCAGCTCGTTTTGTTTTTAACCCTCCGGATCGCGCCCGCTTACATCGTGTTTCCGATCCTGTCGCTGACGCCGGTGGTGACCATCCTGATGGCCGTTCTGATCCTGAAAGAATCGACGGGGGCAGTGGGCTGGACCGGCATCGGCATCGCCGTGGTCGCCATCGTTTCACTTTCCTACATTCCTCCCGGTAATTCGGCCCTGAGCGGGTATGGCTGGGTTGTGTTGACCCTGGTGCCTTTGCTGGCCTGGGGAGCGCAGGGATTCGTCATGCGCTTTGCCAACGAGCACATGAAGGCCGAAAGCATCTTTTTTTACATGACCCTCAGTTCCCTCGCGCTCATTCCGTTTGCCCTTTGGATGACGGATTTTTCGCAACCGATCAACTATGGTCTGAAAGGACCGTACCTGTCGGCGGCCGTGCAGGTGCTGAATGCATTCGGGGCGCTTTGTCTGGTGTACGCCTTCCGGTATGGCCGGGCGATTTTCGTGGCGCCGATGACGACCGCCCTTTCCCCCGTCCTGACGGTGATTCTTTCGCTGTGGATTTATTCCGCTTTTCCCCATCCGATCACCCTCGTCGGGATCGTACTGGCTATTGCATCGGCCGTTATGATGGGAAATGCCGAGATGAACATGGAGAAAAAAGACGGTGATAAAATGCCGGTCCCGACCAAACTAGTCAATAAAATAAAATAGAATTTATGTATGCCATACCTACAGTTTGACGACCGGGAACTGGAGCGAAAAGGAGCTCGGTTCACGGCGATTGAAATAGAGGGCCAGCCGGTTCTCTGGCAGAAAATTTATGCGATGATCAGCCAGAAGCGGGCGGACATCGGAGCGTTTCTCACTCCTTTATTGAAGTTACCGGACCTGCGGATCATCCTGGCCGGTGCCGGTTCATCGGCCTTTATCGGTGAAGCCGCCCAGGGAATCGTGCAGGAAAGCACGGGGAAACTCACGCACGCCATTGCGACCACCGACCTCCTCACCCATCCGAAACTCCACTTCCAGCGGGAAATCCCGACGCTGATGGTGTCCTTTTCGCGGTCGGGAAACAGCCCCGAAAGCCTCGCGTCTGTCGAAATAGCCGATGAGCACTGCGACCAGGTCCACCACCTGATCATCACCTGCAACAAAGACAGCGCGCTGACCCACCGGAAACTGCCCAATGCGTTTTACCTGGTTCTGCCCGAACAGGCCAACGACCAGTCACTGGCGATGACGGGCAGTTTTACGGGCATGCTGCTGGCGGTTTTACTGGTCATGAAACTCCAGTCGATGGATGCCTTGCGAGCCTCACTGGAAACACTGGTGGACCAAACCCGGTCCCTGCTGAGCGAGCTTCTGCCCCGGATCGTTGCCCTGGCCAGCCAGCCATACCGGCGCATCATCTTTCTGGGCTCCGGCCCGCTGCTCGGGATCGCCCGGGAATGTCACCTGAAGGTGCAGGAACTCTCGGACGGCCAGGTGATCTGCAAGCACGATTCGTTTCTCGGTTTCCGGCACGGTCCCCGGGCGGTGGTAAACCGTGAATCACTCATCGTTTACCTGTTTTCCGCCGATCCCGTTGTGGGCTTATACGAACGCGACCTCTGTGTGGCCATCGACCAGGATGGGCAGCACGTCCCTACGGCCACCTGGAACATGCCCAGGCAGAAGCTGGACCATTCGGTGCTGGATATTACCCTGGCCAATTACCACGACGGCCCCAATGAATTATCCTTTATCGGAGCGGCCGTGGTGGGTCAGCTGATCGGTTTTTACCAGTCGCTGTACCTGGGTCTAAGGCCGGATAATCCCTCGGTATCCGGCGCGATCAACCGCGTAGTGCAGGGAGTGACCATTTATCCGGCGGTCCTCGAAGAATAGACCCGGTGGGAAAGCAAACCCACAACCGTAGCCTTTTAAATTTTTAAAATGTCTTCGCTGATATGGAACAAACAGACCTGCTGGTAGTCGGCGAGCTGAACGTTGACATCCTGCTTGATCAGGTGAACGGTTTTCCGGTGGTCGGCCAGGAGATACTGGCCCAGCAAATGCTGCTGACCCTGGGCAGTTCGTCGGCCATTTTCGCTTCCAATAGTTCGGCGCTGGGCAGCCGGGTCGCCTTCTGCGGAGCCCTGGGCAATGACCTGTTCGGAAAATTCATCCTCCGGGAGCTGCAGGCCAAACGGGTGGATACCCGGTTTGTGATCGAATCGCCCGGGCACCAGACCGGCCTGACGATGATCCTTAACTACGAGCAGGATCGGGCAAATGTCACCTATGGCGGGGCCATGAACCATTTTTCCATCAACGATATCCCCCTTCAGGCGCTGCCTCAATTCCGGCACCTTCACGTGTCGTCCTATTTTTTGCAGCGCGCGCTGCGGGCCGACATCACCACCCTGTTCGCAGCCGCCAAGGCCGCGGGTCTGTCCACGTCCCTGGATTTGCAGTGGGATCCGGCCAATGAATGGGACTTCCCGGCCCAGGAATGCCTGCCCTACGTCGATTTTTTTCTGCCGAACGAAAAAGAGCTGTTATGCCTGACCGGCCAGCGCGAAGTGGGGGGCGCCATCGACCGGCTTTCCGGTTTTGCCAACACCATTGTGGTCAAAAAAGGGATCAGGGGCGCCACCGCCTATGCAGACGGCGGGGTGCTCCATGCCGACGCTTACATCACGGAAAACTTCGTGGACGCCATTGGGGCCGGGGATAGTTTCAACGCCGGTTTTATCCACGGTTTTCTCAACGGGCACGAGCTGTCGGAATGCCTGAAATTGGGCAACCTGGCCGGAGCGATCAATACCACGGCGGCCGGGGGCACGGCGGCTTTTGTCCACGTCACGTCTGTGAAGCGAACTGCAAAAGAAATTTTTAACCTTGATTGGTAAACCCTGTGACCTTAAAAGAAAAAATGCGGCTCCTGACCTCGGAGAAAAAGGGCTTGCTCGCGACGAATTTTTACAACCTGGAAACCCTGCACGGGGTGCTGACCGCTGCGAAGGAAACCCGGCAGCCCGTCATTCTCCAACTGACCAGCAGCTCGATTGATTACATGGGCCTCCATACGGCGGTGGAGCTGGCCCGCACGGGGCTGAAAGAGTTTGGGGTGGAGGGGTGGCTGCACCTGGATCACGGATCGTCCGTCGAACTGGCGCAGGCCTGCCTGGATGCCGGGTTCGACTCGGTGATGATCGATGGCAGCGAGCTTGCCTTTGAGGAGAACGTCCGGATCACCCGGGAAGTCGTTAAACGGGCGCAGGCCTACAATGCCAATGTGGAAGCGGAGCTGGGTTATGTGGCAAAACTGGGGCAATCACACGATGCGCAGGCTTTCACGCAGGCAGGAGAGGCCAAAACGTTTGTGGAAGAAACCGGGGTCGATGCGCTGGCGGTTGCGATTGGAACCGCTCACGGTTTTTACAAGCAGGAGCCCCAGCTCCAGTTCAATTTGCTGAGAGACATCCACGATACGGTCAACACCATCCTGGTGCTGCACGGGGGCTCCGGGGTTCCCGAGGCCCAACTCCGGAAAGCAATCTCCCTCGGAATTTGCAAGGTTAATCTGGCTACGGAAATAAAGAATATTTTTATGAAAACCCTGCAATCCACGCTGAACGAAGAAGAAATCGACCTCCGTAAAGTGTTCCCGGTTGCAACCCGGAGCGTTACCCGGCTGGTGAAAGAAAAGTTAGTAATCGTGCAAAATAGTTGATAAAACCGTTACGATTGGGATGAGCGATTCCACCATTACCCTGTTTGCGGAAAATCAGATCGGTATGCTGAACCGGGTTAGTGTCATCATCTCCCGGCGCAGGATCAATATTGAAGCCATTCAGGTGACGGCATCCGGCCTTCCCGGAATTCACCGCTTTACGATCGTGGTGAACGACGACGGAGAAGCGGTTCGTAAACTGTCATCCCAATTGGAAAAACAGATCGACATTTTCAAAAGCTTTCTAAACCCAACATCGGCGAATCGTTGGCTGGCGCATAACCTTGAACTCCTGAACAGACAGGCCGACCAGGTGTCCTGGCAGGGTCCTTATGAGGTGGAAGAAAGCCGGGAAAGTGAAGGGGAATGATCGCATGGATGGGTGCATTGATCGGCAGTACAAAATCATCTGCCAACGCTGACAATAATACGGGAAATTACGACGAACTTTGACAAGCCACACTAGCACTACTTTTTAGGAAAAACACTGCCGCATTCGAATGAAAAACTACCGCCCGGCTTCCCTGCCTTTGTTCGTTGTTCTGGCGTTCGGTTGCCTGTTTTTTCAAGGGT
Source organism: Larkinella ripae (assembly GCF_054780775.1). Taxonomy (NCBI): domain Bacteria; kingdom Pseudomonadati; phylum Bacteroidota; class Cytophagia; order Cytophagales; family Spirosomataceae; genus Larkinella; species Larkinella ripae. The sequence continues at coordinate 992,480 of NZ_BAAGVR010000001.1, read as the reverse complement.
CGGCCCTTCGAACGGATTTTAGCACAACCAGTCGGCGCGACTCGACCCACTGGACCTTTCCCTGCGACAAAAATTCCATCGAACAGTATACCGCCTACCGAACCGCCCAACCGCTCGTGATCGACGGGAAACTGGACGAGAAAATCTGGACGAAAATTCCGCGTTCACCCCGGTTCGTCGATCTGGTGTCGGGCAAGCCGGTGATTCACGACACGCGGGCCGCCGTGTGTTGGGATGCCGATCACCTGTACATCGCCTTCTGGGTGGAAGAACCATTCATCAACGCCAAATTAACCAACCAGAACGACCTGATTTACACGGAAAACGACGTCGAGGTGTTTATCGCCGGGCCGGATACGTATTACGAATTCGAGATCAATGCCTTAGGAACGCGTTACGAGGTGTTTTTTATCTGGAAAGACGCGTACGAGAAAGGCGGTTTTGGGGCCGACCCCCTCTTTGCGCTTTCCAATCCGAAGGTCAAATCGTTCAATGGCGTGGGATTCAAAAAACACCCCCGCGGGTTGCGATACGGTTCCTGGGATTTCCGCTTTCCGGGTTTGCAGACGGCGGTTCAGGTCGATGGCACCCTCAACGACAACAAGGATCGGGACCGGAAATGGACGGTGGAACTGGCGTTTCCGTGGAAAAGCATGGCGCTGCTGGCAAAGGGCGACCAGCGGTCGCTGCCGCCGAAAAACAATGATCTTTGGCGAATTGATTTTTCGCGCTTCAACACCTACAAGGAAGCCGCCCCGTCTACCGACCACGGCGGCTGGGCCTGGAATTCGCACCGGGTCTGGGATTCGCACGTGCCGGAATGCTTCCCGATGATCACCTTTTCGACGAAAACATTTTAGCCCGACTGCACCGGCGGCCACGCCCGTTAGGCAAAGCTTGCTGGGTTTCTTCGCTAAAATGGCAACAAAGCGCGCCGGCGCATTTGATTTTGGCAGGACAATGCCCTAATTTTCAACAGAAATTTAATTTTGGCATGAAATTCCGAACCCTAGTCACGTCAACGCATTCTTTTCTTCCCAAACGAATCCGCCTTTTTGCTTTGGTCCTGATCGGCCTGTCAACGTACGGCTACGGACAAAAACCGGCTAAAAAACCGGCTGCTACGCCTGAAACCGCATCCGCCAGCGTGCCGTATTCGACGGACAAGGCGGTTTTAACCAAAGGGCAGCAGTTGTTTCAGCAGAATTGCACGGCCTGCCACAATTTTCTGCAAAAAGGCATCGGCCCGAATCTGGCCAGCGTGACGCTGGAAGTGCCACCCGCCTGGCTCAAGACGTTTATTCGCAATGCGCCAGAGGTGATCAAAAGCGGGGACGCCCGGGCCTACGCGCTGGTTGAAGAATACAAACAAACGATGCCCGCGTTCACGCACCTGAGCGCCGGTGACATCGACGCCCTGACGGCTTACATTCACTCGAAACGCAAAATGACCACCACCGACGCCGGGAGCGAAAACCTGGGCGCAGTGCTGACGGACCCCATTCCGGTCAAAATACCGCCGTCCGGTTTGCGACTCGAACTCGAAGAAATCACGACGGCCCCGGCCACGGCCGAAAAGGTGCCGCGGGCCCGGATCAACAAAATGCAGGTGCTGCCCGGCGCCAAAAACCGGCTCTTTCTGGAAGATCTGCGCGGAACGCTGTACGAAATGGACGGCAAATCGCTGCGGCCGTATCTGTCGATGGCCAAAGAGCGACCCGGTTTTATTCACACACCCGGTTTGGCGACCGGTTTTGGCAGCTACGCCTTTCACCCGGATTTTTACACCAACGGCCTGCTGTACACCACGCATACCGAAAAAGCCAATGCCGCCCCCGCCGATTTTCCGTACGCCGATTCCATCAAAGTAACGCTGCAATGGGTGTTGACGGAATGGAAAGTGGCCGACCCGAACGCGACGGAGTTTGCGGGAACCGGGCGTGAGCTGCTGCGGGTCAACATGGTCAGTCCGATTCACGGCGTGCAGGAAATTACGTTCAATCCGCTGGCCAAGTTGGGCAGTGCGGATTACGGCATGCTGTACATCGGCATCGGCGACGGGGGCGCCACCGAGAACGGTTTTTACTGGATTTGCAAGGACCGGAACCGGCCCTGGGGCAAGGTGCTGCGCATCGATCCAGCCGGGCGGAACAGCAAAAACGGAAAATACGGTATTCCGGCCCACAACCCGTTTGCCAAGGACCCGTCGGCGCTGGGCGAAATTTTCTGCCAGGGCTTCCGGAACCCCAACCGGATGAGCTGGACGCCGGACGGCAAAATGCTGATTTCGGACATCGGACAAGCCTGGTCGGAAGAGCTGAACCTGGGCGTGGCCGGAGCGGACTACGGCTGGCCGGAGCGCGAAGGAACGTTTGTGATCAACTACCGGGGCCGCATGGATCGGGTGTACGCCCTGCCCGCCAACGACGCCAGTTTCAAATATACCTATCCGGCGGTCCAGTACGACCACGACGAGGGCAACGCCTTTTCGGCCGGTTTTGTCTACACCGGAACGGCGATCCCGGCCTTAACCGGCAAGTACATCTTTGGCGATATTGTCAATGGGCGGGTGTATTTCGTGGAAAGCAGTCAGTTGCAACCCGGCAAACAGGCACCCATCCAGGAGCTGAAACTAGCAGTGGCCGGAAAACCCGCCAACTTCCAGGCGCTGAGCAACAGCAAAAAAACCGACCTGCGGTTTGGGCTGGGGCTGAATCAGGATTTCTACATTTACACCAAGGCCGACGGCCGGATTTACAAAATCAGGGACTGCGTGCCGGAGCGGTAGGCGGTTTTAACCGTTACGGCTTTCGGGAAGCCCCTCCGATTTTGGAGGGGCTTTTCTATTTTTTTTGAACTGATCAAAGATGCATTTTAGTGCTTCACCAAACGGCTATCCACAGGAAACGGCACATTCTCCACGATCTTGACCGCATCGCGAAAGTCGGGAAAAAGCGTGTGCAGCAAATAGTTACGTGACCGGCTAACAAGGGCTGAGGGAACCGATACGGTCAGATGGTTGGGGTTTGTCAACCAGTCTGATAAATAAGTTTGCAAGGGTTCATACTGCGAATCGTCCTGCCAATCCGTTGGTAAATCGTTCAGAGTAATGGTCTGGCAGGAATCAGGAATGTCCAGAACCAGCAGGTGAAAACTGGGAATGAAAGCCGGGTTCAGGTGAGCTATGATTTCCAGTAATGCCAATTCGGGGGTCGCGGAAGTATACAGAATGGGGTAGCCTTTCGGATTCCAGCGCCCACCCGCCCGACGCGCTCCTTCAGCAGACAACGGATCCGCAATATAAGTGCTTTTGTACAGGCGGTAAACCAGCATAAAATTCCCTTACGTGTACACGCCGTATTCGATCCGCGTTAGCACATCGTCTACCAGCCCAAAACCGCTGATGGTAGTTAGCAATTGAACGGGGGATTGCCCTTTCAATTCGCGCAGAGGATAGCGGAGCCAGTTGGCCAGGGCATTCGGCTGTCCGTCGAAAACCAGCAAACCGTGTGCGGCCAGGTTTTCCAGCAGAAGCAAGCGTTCGGACGAAGGAACATCCAGTTGTCCCTCGCTCCGGAAGCGGTGCAGGGTCCGTTCGGCAATCTGGAGAATAGAGGCCAGTTCTTTCAGCGAAAGATTCAGGAGTTGAGCCAGTTGATCGACCTGCTGAGTTGAAACGCCTTTTTGCGCCCGCTCAATGATCGTAAAACCCGATGCCCGTTGCGGCTGGTAAGGCGTTCCGGTTTTTACCGTTGAAGCCGGACGGCGACGTGCGGAAGACGAGGACAAGGGGCGGTTTACAGTAGCCATTCATTCCTGATTTGTAGTAAATATAACTGCCAAAAAGCAGTTATGCAATTGTTAATTGGCAGATTTGTTACCCTTATCTTAACGTCTCGGCCACCTTATCGAATAACGTTCCAGTTCGCTTTCTTCCACAATTTTCACGCGTGGCTGCTGTTCGATCAGTTGAATGGCCTGATCGTAAGACTTGTACAAAAGGCGGTTTTTGGGCCGGGCCACTAGTGAACTGCATTATTACGGCCTGAAAATAGTACGGTTATGATATTCTAAATAAACAGAAGACGGTTTGTTCATTTCTAATTCAGGCAGTATTTAGTCCCTCAGCAGCCATTAATTTATCCTCACCGATACCCCACCGCTACCGTCCGTTCCCCGCCCGGCACGTCCTTCACCACCACATACCGGCTGTCTTTCACCGTCTCCAGGGTGAAAACCGCCGGTTTGCCGTCGAGGGTGACGCGCCGGGCCTGTTTGCCGGGCGGCAGCAGGTGCCGGATTGTGTAGCGTTTCGGGTCGCCCTGCACCCGGAGGGAAACCGTCTTCCGCTGGGGGTCGTGGCGGTACGAATAGCGTACCGATTTGCCCGAAGGCCCGTACGCAATCGTGGTGCTGACCTCGTTTTTGCCAGCCGCCAGCCAGCGGGGCGACACCTCCACCGTCTCGAACGAGTGGCTCAGATCCACCACGCCCGCCAGCCCTTCCACCATCGCGCTCATGACCGCAGCCTGCCCCCAGTTGTCGGGAATGCCCTCGTCCACCGTGCCATCCGGTTTGTAAGAAACCGGCAACTGCCCGTTGTGCTGCTCGTTCAGGGCCATCATCCGCTTCAGAATATCGACGCCGTAGGTTTCAAAACCGTGTTGAAAAGCGGCTTTGGCCAGCTCCCCGCCGACAATCGTGTTGACGCCCCCGTTCATGTAGGAACCCGGCAAATAGTCGGCAAAGCTCGGTTCGACCGGCGGATACACGCCAAACCATTCGGCAAAGGAATTGATCGCGTTTTTGGCTTTCAGATTCTGGTACGTCTGAAGGATCGACTGCGCCATTTCCTCGGTCGGCAAACCGCGGTTGATGTCGTACGGGTTCGACAGACTCAGTGTGTTTTTCTGGTCCATTTTCAGGTAATCCGGCATCGGGTCGTCGGGCACGAAATGGGCATAAAACCGCCCGTTCCAGCACAGTTGGTTGGTGCGCGTCCGGATGCCCTCACCCTGCCCGCGCCAGTAGGCGATTTTTTCGGTATTGCCCAACGCTGCGTACAACTGCGCCAGTTGCCGACAGGCCGCGTAGGTGCCGCTGTTGTCGCCGTGCATAATGCCCATCGGCGTGTTTTCGTCGATGTTGAAAATGCCGGTTTGCACGTCCTTGCCCTGTTTCACGTATTCGGCGCGCGTCGTCGGCAACTGCATGAAATCCCAGGTGTCGAGCGTGTAGCCGCGTTTCACCAGCTGGTATTTTTTCGACCACCGCAGCGGGTCCGTCATCGAGTAAGTAAGGCCTTTTTCCAGCTTCCCGATCCACTGACGAAGGTAGGCCGTGTCGCCCGTGGCCTGCCAGATGTAATGCCCGCCTTCCACCATCAGGTATTCCAGATCGGCTTCGACCGGCAGCCGGTGTAACTGAATCGTGTCGCGCGCGATGATCTTCCAGTACCGCTTTTCAAACAGGTTCATCCGGTGGCTTTCGCGCGCGACCATCGGGTAGTAATAGTCGTAATACAGCCCTTCGGGCGTCTGTTGTTCCATAAAAAACTGCCAGAAACTGCTGATGTCGGGCTCCAGGTATTTCATCGCTTTCATGACGTGCACGTTGTCGCGAATCCACTGCACAAACTGTTTCCGTTCCCTGCCGCCAAACCGCACGGTTTTTCGGTATTGGGTGTTGATCAACTGGGTTTTGAGGCTGTTGAAAAACGCTTCGTATTCGCCGGAACCCGGGCCAAACTGCGTCTGCGCCTGCCCGAAAACGGGGAGATAACTGCCAACCAGAAAGCTAATCAGAACGAGTATTTTACGGAATAACACCATGAACGTAAGGGCTGAATGGAAAAGGAAACGCTAAAAAGGGGCGTTTAAAACGGGTATTTATCCTGCTTTATCTGCGCCTGAACGATAGAACAGGATAGAAGTCGTTCTATTTCCGGTTTTTTGCGTAGAAACGAATCCTTAACCTCGGCATACGCCATGCAATTCCCTGAGATTGACCGGTTCAAGCGCCCGGTTTTTGTTTTCATTCTGGCCGCCTTCGTCGGCGGTTTATGCACCGGTTACCGCAATCCGGCGCGATTAAAAGACAATGGCCCGTACGCTGCATTTCTGCACCCGGCCAATGGGCCCCGGAGCCGCCCCGAGCCGACCGGCGATACCGTCAAATCGTTCGCCCGCGAGAACGAGGAAATCCGGCGCCTGGTGACGCACTTGCGGGAGCTGGCCGCCCGCGAGAAAAACCCCCTGCTCAAACGCCACTTCGAGTCCGTCGCCACGATGAGTCTGGACACCACCCACGGCCTGACGCCCACGGACGCTAACTTGAAAGCCGCCACCGGAACGCTGGAATTTTTCCAAAATGAGGGCGCCCTGTGGGAAACGTACCTGACCGGAACCCGGCCGCTGATCATGGCTTTCACTTCAAAAACCGACCGCAAAAACAGCTACTACTGGCTGTTTCTGCCGAACGGATTTGCGCCCGGCAAAACCGGGTTTCCGTTTTACCTGGAACTGCACGGCAGCGGAGGAGGAACCAACAATCCGCCCTGGATGATGCTGTATGATTACCTGCAACCCCAACCCGCCGGCGCCACGGCCCAGATGAGTCGGCGCGAAGGGTTTATGATTTTTCCCTGGGGCCGGGGCGACAAAGGCTACCGGGACATTGCCGAAACCGATATTTTTGAATGCCTGCAGGATTTCGACGCCCAGTTCAAAACCGACCCCCGGCGGCAGTATCTCTACGGTTTTTCGATGGGGGGCGGAGGCACCTTTCGCATCGCCCGGAAGTCGCTGAACCGCTGGACGGCGGTGGGGATGTACTCGGCGGCCGTGGGCAAAAATGTGTCTTTCGAGGAAGCGGCCGCGTTTAAATCGCTGCCGGTCTGGATGGTCTGGGGCGAAAAGGAGTGGCTGAACGTCGAAAACCGGAAACTGAAAGACGATTTTCTGAAGGCCGGCGTCCAGCTCTGGTGGAAAGAAATCGAGGGCGTCGAACACAATTACCTGGGCGAATACCAGACGCAGTTGATGGATTGGTTTCGGTCGAAGAGGAAAAAATAAACGGATTTACTTTGTCGTAATCCACCCTCATATTGTCGCGTTTACCCTCTGCTGGTTACCAGGCACTCCGCTATATTTGCCTTATAATTAATTCATTAAGGTAAACAACATGCAAAAAATCACCACGTTTCTGACGTTCAACGACCAGGCCGAAGAAGCCGCGAAGCTGTACACGTCGATCTTCAAAAACTCGAAAATCACCAACGTCAGCCGCTACGGCGAAGGCGCCCCGGTTCCGGCCGGCACGGTGATGACGGTTTCGTTTGTGCTCGACGGACAACCCTTCTCGGCCCTGAACGGCGGTCCGCATTTCAGGTTTTCCGAAGGTATTTCGCTGTTTGTGCACTGCGAAACGCAGGAAGAAGTTGACGGTTTTTGGGAAAAGCTCACCGCCGACGGTGGTGAACCGGGACCGTGCGGCTGGCTCAAAGACAAATTCGGCGTGTCGTGGCAGATCATTCCGGCCGCGATGAAGGCGTTGTTGCAGGACGAAGATCCGGCAAAAGCAAAGCGGGCGATGCAGGCTATGCTGAAGATGACGAAGATCGACCTTGCCCGGCTGGAACAGGCGGCTGCTGGCGAAGTGGTTTCCTAAAACGGTGTTAAAAATGGCAAAAATTGTGATTGACCTGAGCATGTCGCTGGACGGTTTCATTGCCGGACCCCACGACGACGCCCAGAATGGACTCGGCCTGCGGGGTGGAGAACACATTTTCGACTGGTACACCACCGGCTCGGAACCGAGTCCTTACGGCGACTTATTCCGGCCCGAAGGCGCCAACGTGAAGGTGGTGGAAGAAATGTTTAAAACCGTCGGAGCCATCCTGACCGGGCGTCGAACCTACGACATTACGCACGGCTGGGCTGGTACGCACCCGATCAACGGGATTCCGATCATTGTCGTGACGCACGAAAAACCGCAGGAGGTGCCGACCGGAAAATCGACCCTTATTTTCGAATCCGACTTTAAAACCGCCGTTGAAAAAGCCAAGGAAGCGGCCGGTGACAAAAGCGTGGGCATCAGCGGGGCGAGTCTGGCGCAGCAGGCCCTGAAAGCCGGGTTGGTCGACGAAATTTTTGTGCACATCGCGCCCATTCTGCTGGGCGACGGCGTTCGGCTGTTTGACCATTTCGGCGACCGTTTCATCAGACTGGCGATCATTGAGTCATTCGAAGGGCCGCTGGTGAACCACATCCGGTACCGGGTTGTCAAGTGAACGTGAACTCAAAAACCGATTTAATCATGCGAAAAGTAATCTTATCCCTGAACATGTCGCTCGACGGCGTTGTGGCCGATCCGGATAAATGGATGAAAATGAGTGACGAGATCATGGAGTCCTCATCGGCCTATTACGATACGCTGGACGCCATTCTGGTGGGTGGAAACTCCTACGCTGGCCTGGGCGAATACTGGCAACAGGCCGAAACCAGCGCCGAATCCGCGATTGAACGGCGGTTTGCCAAAAAGATCAACGACATCAAAAAAATCGTGTTTTCCCGCTCCGAAGTGGAGCTCACCTGGCGGAATTCCGAGCAACTGCTTTTTGAAGATACCGACTCGCTGATCCGCGAAATTGAAAAGCTCCGGCAGGGCGACGGCAAAAATCTGTCGGTGGAAAGCGGTCTGACCAGCTGGCAACTGTTCCTGGAGCACAATTTATTTGACGAACTGATTCTGGGGGTTCACCCGGTGGTGGCCGTTGAAGGCGACAAACTGTTCGATGGGAGCAGCGCACGGATCGACCTGCAACTGTCGGACACCAGGGTCTTCAGCAACGGCGTTGTTCAACTGCATTATCAGAAAACAAATTAACGTACTGTTTTTGAGATACGTGCCGCCCACGCTTAAAACCGTGGGCGGTTTTTTTTGATCTTTGTGGGCTTGGCTGGCCGAAACGCGCGGCCAAATCCTGCCATGAAGAAAACAAGTCTCCTGCTCCTTGCCTTGCTGGTTTTGGCGACCCTCCTGTGGAACGTGGCCCGGTCCCGCACCTTCCAGTTTTTCGGCGAGCTGTACCCCCGGGTTGAAACCACGCAAAAAGTGGTCGCCCTGACCTTCGACGATGGCCCGACCGGAAAAACCGACAGCCTCCTGGCGCTCCTGCGCGACCTGGACATCCGGGCGACGTTTTTTGTCACCGGCAACGACCTGGTGAAGCGTCCGCTGGCGGGGAAAAAGCTCGTTCTGGCGGGCCACCAGTTGGGCAATCACACGTATTCGCACACCCGCATGGTTTTCAAAACCCCGGCTTTTACGCGCCGTGAAATCGAAAAAACCGACTCTTTGATTCGCCGAGCCGGTTTTCGGGGCGAGATTGTGTTCCGGCCCCCGTACGGCAAGAAACTGTTCGTGCTGCCGTATTTCCTGAGCAAAACCGGGCGGAAAACCATTCTGTGGGATGTGGAACCGGAGTCGTATGCGGAGCTGGTGAACAATGCGGAAAAGATCACCCAGCATGTTCTGGAAACGACCAAACCGGGTTCGATTATCCTGCTGCACATCATGAATCCAGACCGCCAGGAATCGGTGAAAGCCCTCCGGAGCCTGGTAACCGGCTTGCGGCAACGCGGGTATTCGTTCAAGACGGTCAATGAATTGTTGGGGGAGCGGTGAAGTAAAAATTAGGGACAGCATCAAAGCAAGCCCTTTGGCAAACCTGTAATTAATTCCGTATATTTAATGAATGGCAACTCATAAACCTATCCAACTTGATTTCGTTGTAGACAAGCTGACAAACTCGATTCAAAACACGATTTCAGGGGATAGCTTCGCTACAGAAGTACTTCGGCTTACGAAAGCAGATTTGAAACAGGTAACCCGAAAAAATGGTTGGCATTTCAATTGGAAAGCTGAGTGGGCAGACAATATGAAGAGTGTGTTTAAACTAGCAATTACGAATAATTCTACTATCATTCAGGGAGTATTGAGTGTGACATTTGAGCCGGATCATGTTTACATGCACCTGCTTGAGAACGTTCCTTTTAATGTTGGGCAGAACAAGTTTTACGATGGTGTGGCAGGAAATTTAGTCGCCCATGCCTGCAAGCTATCTTTTCAGCAGGGTTTCGACGGATTTGTAGCTTTTACCGCCAAAACCCAGTTAATCGCTCATTATAAAACTACATTAGGAGCGTATCAATTAAGCGGGCAGCGAATGATTATTCCTACCAATGCGGCTTCAGTGTTGGTAGAGCAATATTTTAAATCTTAAAGTTATGGCATATCGTAAAGAGCCGAAGGGCGTTGATTTTATAATTGAAAGCGAACCGCTGACGGATCAGGCCAGACAGGAGATCAGTGACTTCATTCGAAATTATAAAATGGAACGCCAGACCCGGGCAACTGCTTCTAAGTCCGGTTTACGCCGACAAAAGAAACCTAGTCATGGCTGATAGTAATTCGGTTTATTGACACAGACTAGGACAGAAACTCCGCTGACATCCGCTAACTAGCCGCTTTGCTCAAAACCGGCCGGGCCGGATTGTCATACCGGATGAAACTCCTCTATTGCTTCGCCTGCTGGCTGATCTCGCAGAGCCTGTGCGCCCAGTTGCCCCGGTCGGCGGAGGTGAAACCGCACAACGGGCGGCCGACGCTGTTTGTCGATGGCAACCCCCAGACACCGGCTTTTTACGCACTCACCCACGCCTACGGAGGGCGCTGGTCGTGGGAGGAGGTGCCCGCCCGCAACCTGAACAACTTCTGCCAGATCGGTTTTCGCCTGTTTCAGGTGGATTTGTGGCTCGAAGACCTCTGGGCCGAAAACCGCGATTCGCTCGACATGCGCCGGGCCCGGCGGCAGGTGCGGGGCGTCCTCGACCAGTGCCCGGACGCCGGCGTGGTGGTTCGGATTCACGTCAACGCGCCGTTCTGGTGGAACAAAAAACACCCCGAAGAATGCACGCAATACGCGGATACGCCGGTCGATACGACGTTGCAGGCCGGGCCGCCCTACCACAACGAAGAACACGACATTCACGCGGGATTGCGGGCCAGCCTGGCGTCGGCGCGGTGGAAAACGGAAGCCGGGGAAAAGCTGGTGGAGTTCTGCCAAAAACTGGCGAAAACACCCGAAGGTAATGCCGTGATCGGAATGCACGTCGCGGGCGGTATTTACGGCGAATGGCATTACTGGGGCTTCATCGAGCACGATCCGGACACCGGCCCGGCCATGACGGCCTACTTCCGCGACTGGCTCCGAACAAAATACAAAACCGCCCGGAACCTGCAAAAAGCCTGGAAAACCCCGGCCTTTACGTTTGACAACGCCACGGTGCCCAACGTTGCCGAGCGACTCCAAACCCAGGACGGTTTTTTCAAAGACCCCGCGCAGGAGCAACGCACCATCGATTACTTCACGGCCCAGCAGCAGGTGGTGGCCGACGACGCCATTCATTTCTGCCGGCTGGTCAAAACAAACTGGCCCCGGCCCCTCGTCACCGGGATTTTTTACGGCTACCTGCACATGACCTTCAACCGCCAGACTGTGGGCGGCCACCTGTTCATTCGGCAGATTCTGGACAGCCCCTACATCGATTACCTGTCGGCTCCGCAAACCTACTGGCCCGACAGCCGGAAAGCGGGCGGTTCGGGCAATTCGCGGGGCCTCATCGAATCCACCCTGCTGCACAACAAACTCTGGTTCGACGAGATCGACAACGGCTATCTGCACGCCAAAACCGACTACGACAACATCCGTTACACCGAACGCTACGACACCACCTACGCCAGCATTATCCGGCGGTGTGCGCTGCTGCCGCTCATGCGGGGCATCGGGTTCTGGTTCTACGATTTCGGAACGCAGAAAAGCTTCGGCTGGTGGGACAATCCGCGCTATCTAGCCCGCATGAAAGCCGAAAAGGCGGTTTTCGACCAGCGCCTGACGGTGCCGTACCGCTCCGAAGCCGACGTGCTCTACGTCTGGAGTCAGGATGTGTTTTACTACCTGAAATCGGCGCCCCTGCCGATCACCGTCAACGTGCTGGACCACGCCATCGAGCAGGCCATGCGGTCGGGCGTGGTAGCCGATCAGGTGTACGATTTTGATTTGGAGCGGGTTAATCTGGAGCAGTACAAGGCCGTGGTGTTCATGAATGTTTACAAACTGACCGATGCCCAGCGCCGGTTTATCCGGGAGAAAGTCGCCAAAAATGGCCGCACCCTGGTCTGGAATTACCTGACCGGTTACACCAACGGCGACCGGCTTGACCTGAATTTTGTCAAGGCGCTGACGGGCCTGAACCTGGAACGCGCCCCGGTTGACAACGCCCCGACGGTGCGGTTTTTAAAACCGGAGTATACGTACAAATTCAGCGGCCCCGTGGACCCGCTCGTGGTGGTAAACGACAAAACCGCCCAGCCGCTGGCCTTGCTGGACGCGACGAATCAGCCGGTTATCGCCCGAAAGGAAAACAAGGATTTTACGTCGGTTTTCGGCGGGTTGCCGCTCAACGGCACCAACGGTTTTCGGGAAATTTTCCGGCAGGCGGGTTGCCACGTTTACAACGAACAGAACGATTTTACCTACGCCAACTCCGGCCTGATCCTGCTGCACACCAAAGACGGCGGCCCCCGCACCATCCGGCTGAAAACTGGCCGGTCGGTGACCATTCCGCTGGAACGCGGAACGACGCTGCTGCTGGACGCGCAAACGGGTGAGGTGGTGTTGAAGTAACTGGTGATGGAAAGGATGAAAACGCACGGACTCTTTTTGCTGTTGCTTACCGCTCTCATTTCGGGATGGGCCGCCGGGTTCATTGATCCGCACGACCCCAAAGCGGCTCTGGCAACGATGCGGGTGCCGGAAGGGGTCGTCGTTCAGCAGTTTGCCGCCGAACCGCTGGTGCGAAATCCCACCAACCTCGATGTGGACGAGCGCGGTCGGGTGTGGGTGACCGAATCGCCCAACTACGATGTGGCCCCCGCCGAGCGGGATCAGAAAGGCGATAAGGTGGTCATTCTGGAAGACGTGAACGGCGACGGCCGGGCTGATAAGCGCACGGTTTTTTTTGAACATCCGGGCGTGAAAGCGCCGATGGGCCTGCTGCTGGCCGAAGACCGGGTTTTTCTGGCGCAGGCTCCGTATCTGCTCGTGTTGTTCGACACCAACCACGACGACCGCGCCGACCGCATCGATACCCTGTTTTCGGGTTTTGGCGCCCGCGACCACGGCATTCACGCGCCGTTCTGGGGGCCGGACGGCAAGCTCTACTTCTCGATGGGCAATAACGGGGGCGAAGTCCGCGACCGGTGGGGAAAACCGGTGTTGGATCAGGCGGGAAATCCCGTCAACGGCCGGGGGAATCCGTACCGCAACGGCCTGATTCTGCGCTGCAATCCGGACGGGAGCCAGCTCGAAACGATTGCACACAATTTCCGGAACCACTACGAACCGGCCCTCGATTCGTTCGGCAACCTCTGGGTGACCGACAACGACGACGACGGCAACGAGTCCGTGCGGCTGAATTACGTGCTGGAATACGGCAATTACGGCTTTGGCGATGAGAAAACCGGGGCGGCCTGGACGACCTCCCGCGCGAACCTCGAAAAAACCGTACCTGAACGGCACTGGCACCAGAACGACCCCGGCGTGGTGCCAAACGTGCTGATTACGGGTTCGGGGTCACCGGCGGGTTTGTGTTTTTACGAAGGGATGCAGTTTCCGGTTTTGTATCGCAACCAGCTTTTGCACGCCGAAGCGCTGCACAACGTCGTTCGTTCCTACGCCACGCAGCAGCACGGTGCGGGCTACCGGGCCGCTACCCGCAACGTTCTGAAAAGCAGCCAGCAATGGTTTCGGCCCGTTGATGTGAGCGTCGCGCCCGACGGCTCGGTGCTGGTGGCCGACTGGTACGATCCCGGCATTGGCGGAGGCACGGCCGCCGACGCCCGCAAAGGCCGGATTTACCGCATCAGTTACGGCAAAAACCGGGTCTATCGTTCGCCCAAACTCCGTTTCGACACGCCCGAAACCGCCACTGAAGCCCTGAAAAATCCGAACTGGGCGGTTCGGCGGAGGGCCTGGGCCATTCTGTTGAAATTCGGACCCCAAGCCGAAGCCAGTCTGCAAAAGCTGTACCAGTCGGGCCAGTCCACCTGGCGGGCGCGGGCGTTGTGGCTGCTCGCCAAATTGCCCGAAACCGGCCCGGAATACCTAAAACCGGCCCTGGCTGATGCAAATCCGGCTATTCGAATGACGGCGCTGCGGGCGGCCCGGCAGCAGGTGCCTTTTCCGTTTGCCCGCTGCGCTCCGCTGGCGACGGACCCGGAGCCGGCCGTCCGGCGCGAATGGGCGATTGCCCTGCGGTTTTTGAAAACGCCCGAAGCCGCCGAATCGTGGGCGACGCTGGCAATGCAGCACGAGGGCACCGATCGCTGGTACCTCGAAGCGCTCGGAATCGGGTCTGACCAGAACGCCGATGCCTGCTTCGACGCCTGGTTGCGGAAAGTGAACGGCAACTGGAATACCCCGGCGGGTCGCGATCTGGTCTGGCGAATCCGGTCGGCGCGAACCCTGCCCTTGCTGGCGCAGCTGATCCGGCAAACGCCAGCGGTTTCCGAAACGCTGCGGTATTTTCGGGCGTTCGATTTTCACCCATCGGCGGCCAAAAACGATGTTCTCCTTTCGGTATTGAACGACCCACGACCCGCAATTCAACGACTGGCGCTGGAGCAGATGGATGGCGGAACGGTGGTGCGAACCGAGGCCCTGAACCGCGCCCTCGAAACCGCCCTGGCAACGGCGGGGCCGACGGAAAGCTACGTTCGGCTGGTTGAAAAATTTAACGTGACGGCTAAACGGGCCGACCTGCTCAGGCTGGTGCGTTGCTGCGCCGACCGGCAAACCGGCGTTGAAGCGCTGCAATTGCTGTGGAAGTGGGGCGAGATGGAATTCGTGCGGCAGCAAATGCGGAGTGATTCGACGGCGCTGGCGGTGATGACGGCCCTGAAAGGCAACGGCCGCCCGGATGCGCTGGTGCTGTTGAGCGAAATTGTGCGGGACGAAAACCGCCCGGTTGAGCTTCGAAAAACCGCTGTCCGCACGCTGGGCAGCAGTTGGCCGGGTGAGCGGGCGTTGCTGGAGGAAGTCAAACAGAAACGCTTTCCGGACCTACTGAAACCGGCCGCCAGCAGTGTGTTGTTTGGCGCTTTTCGCAACGAAATCAAACGCGAAGCCGCCGACTATCTGCCCAAACCGGCGGGTAAAAACGGCCAGTTGCTGCCACCGGTTTATCTGCTTGTGCACGAAAAAGGCGTGGTGAGCCGCGGGCGGGCGGTTTTTGTTCAGAATTGCCAGCCGTGTCACCGGGTGCAGCAGTCGGGCGTACTGTTCGGGCCGGAACTGTCGAAAATCGGGGCCAAATTATCGAAGGAAGGATTGTACCGGGCCATTTTGTATCCCGACGAGGGCATCAATCACGGTTACGAAACCCACCAGCTTCAGACGCAGGATGGGGGCCAGTTGAGGGGGCTAATAGGCAGTGAATCGAACGACGAGCTGGTGTTGAAATTACCCGGCGGGTTGACGCAGAAAATCCGTAAAGCCGATATAAAAGCGCGAAGCCAGGCCCCGCAGTCGATGATGCCGCCGTTTGGCGAAGTGCTGTCGAAGCCGGAACTGGTGGACCTGGTCGAATACCTCGGAACGTTGAAGTAGCGGTTTTTCGCGGTCCGCTCGGACGGGGTGCGCTTTTTGCCTACATTTGATTTTTGCAAATCAGCGCGAAAATGGAACCAACGACTCTGGAACGGTTTTACACGGAAACGGCGGCCCTGGTGCCCCGGGATATCAACAAGGAAATCGGTCATTTCAACGTCTTCAAAATTGACGAGTTACACGCAAAAAACCGGAAAAATCCCAAACCGGTGATGCCGTACAACCGGCGGGCGTACTACAAAATCAGTCTGATCAGCGGGCGGAACCGGGCCGAATACGCCGATAAAGTGATCGACATTGAAACGAATGCCCTGCTGTTTGCGACGCCCAAAATTCCGTATCATTACGTGCCGCAGGATGATAATCAGACGGGGTACTTCTGCATTTTTACGAGCGATTTTCTGGTGCAGAGCAAAAGCGGGGTGGTACTCGACGACCTGCCGATCTATCATCCCGGGGGCTACCCCATCTTCCTGCTTTCGGACGAGAAAGTGGATGAGCTGACGTCTATTTTCCAGAAAATGTACCGGGAGCTATCGTCCGAATACGCCTATAAATACGATTTGCTGCGAAATTACGTCCTAGAGGTGATTCATTACGGTCAAAAATTGCAACCCGCAACGGCCTTGTACCCAACGCATAATGCGTCGGCCCGGGTTTCGTCCCTGTTTGTCGAACTGCTCGAACGGCAGTTCCCGATTGAGTCGCCCCAGCAGAAACTAAACCTTCGCATGGCCCGGGATTTTGCCGACCGGCTGGCCGTTCACGTCAATCACCTCAACAAAGTTTTAAAGGAAAATACCGGCAAAACCACCACCGACCTCATTCGCGGCCGGATTGTGCAGGAAGCCAAAATCCTGCTGAAACAAACCGACTGGAACATCTCCGAAATTGCCTATTCGCTCGGTTTTGAAGAAGTGGCCCATTTCTCCAACTTTTTCAAAAAGCAGACTTCGTTCGCTCCGTTGGCTTTTCGTGCCTGATCCGGTTTGAATTTTGCAAATCCTGGATTGATCCTTGCAAACAACCCGCTGGCCGGCTGCGCTACTTTTGTGTCATCACAATTTGATAAAAAATGATGCACACTAGAAAGATTGCCTTAGTTACCGGCGGTAGCCGCGGCCTGGGGAAAAACATGGCCTTGCACCTGGCCCAAAAAGGAATCGATGTCATTCTGACTTATAACAGCCAGCGGGAAGACGCCCGGGCGGTGGTTGCCGAAATTGAAGAATTGGGACAAACCGCCGTGGCTTTGCAACTCAACACCGCTGACAACCGCCAGTTTGACGGTTTTTTTCGGGAGGTCGCTGCGGTTTTGAAAGACCGTTTTAAAGCCGACCGGTTTGATTTTCTGGTGAACAACGCCGGAATCGGAGTGCACGCTCCGTTTGCCGAAACGACCGAAGAACAATTTGATCAGTTGATGGATATTCACCTGAAAGGCGTTTATTTTCTGACCCAAAAAGCCCTGCCGCTGCTCAACGACGGTGGGCGGATCATCAACCTGTCAACGGGTCTCGCCCGGTTTTCCACGCCCGGTTATTCGGCCTACGCGGCCATGAAAGGGGCCATTGAAACCCTGACCCGCTACCTGGCGAAGGAATTGGGCAGCCGGGGAATTGCCGTTAACGTGGTGGCGCCCGGTGCCATTGAAACCGATTTTGGCGGGGGTGGGGTTCGCGATAACGCCCAGCTGAATCAGTGGGTGGCCGGGGTCACGGCTTTGGGCCGCGCGGGTTTGCCCGACGACATCGGCGGGGTGGTGGCTTTCCTGTGTTCTGAGGAGGCCCGCTGGATCAACGCGCAACGCATCGAGGTGTCGGGCGGGATGAATCTGTGAAAAAAACCGGCTCCCGTTTTGCATTCCAGACCGGGAGCCGGTTTTTAATCTGAATTACAGATCATCGATGTTGTGGTGCGTAACGACATTGCGGACTTCATCGAGCGGAATATACGGGTTGTAGGCGATCTCCAGAACGTTGCCCTCCACATCCGAGAAGTAGAAAAAGTAGCCCCCAAAAAAGGTTTCCGTCGGTTCCTGGTGAATCGAGACGCCTTTCGCTTTCAGGGTTTCAAACCAGTCGTCGACTTCCGGTTTGGTCGGAACGTTGTACCCGAATGTAAAGGAGCGAAAACCGGTTCCGTCGGGCCTGACACCAATCAGCGGGGCGAGTTGTTCTCTTTTCCCGATGCTGAACAGAAATCCGTTGCACTTGAAAAAGATGATATCCCCATTTTCGGCAACAGGCTGCCAGCCCAAGGTTTCGACGTAAAATTCGCGCATGGCCGACAGGTTGTCAGCGGCTAACGTGATCACACTGAGTCGTTGTTCCATTGTTCAATTCGTGATTTGTTGCCAATGTAACCCGCTGGAGCACCCGAGGGTTTTGCCTTGCGGTTGAACTCCTGGTGGTAGTACAAGGCGCATCCGGCCTGGACAATGCCCCGTTGGTTTCAATACGAAAGTCCCGGCGTTTTTTTCAGGTAATCGGTGGTGGACAACTGGCGCAGGAGAAATCCGGCCACGTCGGCGCGGGAAATCTTTAACGTCAGCGATTCGGCATCCGCCGAAAAACCGTGTTGGTAGTGTCCCGTTGCCCCGCCGTTCGTAAAAGCCGCCGGCCGAACGATGGTCCAGTCGAGCCGGCTTTGCTGCACATACTGCTCCTGGAGTTCGTGGTCTTTCATGGCGTTTCGGAGCAGAAAACCGAACATGACGTACTTCCAGAAGAAATTCAGGTTGCCCTTGCTGTCGCCAGCCCCCAGCGTTGTCTGGCAAATCAGGCGTTTAACCCCGGTTTTTTCCATTGCCCGGATGATGTTCTTCGTGCCTTCGGCGCGCACCCTTCCCTTGCTGCCAGCCCCCAGGACGCACAAAACCGTATCGTGTCCGGTTACCGCCCGCTCCACCGATGCCGGATCCAGAACGTCGCCCTGATGGATTTGTAAATGAGCGTGCTGCAACGCCTGAAGCGCGGCCGGATGGCGGGCAAACGCCGTAACGTGATGACCTTCTGCGAGTGCCTGAACGACCAGCTGGCGGCCGATGCTTCCTGTTGAACCGAAAATGAGGAGTTTCATCGTGTTTGTCTTTTTGGTTGAGACAAAACTAGGGCGACTCCACCGCCCAAAATAGAACGAAACCGACAACGGGATGCTAATACGCAAAAGACCGGTTTTCGGCAAACGGGTCGGGGTTCTGGCGAAGTTTAAGCGGAGAAAAACCGGTGAATTCCTTGAAGGTGCGGATAAAATGGGACTGGTCGGCGTAGCCGTTATCAAACGCCAGATCGGAAAGTTTTCCGTACTGACGGTTTTTCAACTGGGCCAGCGTGGACTGAAACCGGCAGATTCGGGCCAACAGCCGGGGTGAAATGCCGACGTATTGTTCAAACCGCCGTTCGAACGTCCGTTCCGAAATTTGCAACGTCTTTTGCAGTTCACTCAGGGACACATCGCCCTGGGCCGCCAGAATCCGGCTGACGGCAAAATCGAGCGCCCGATCAGCTTTGGGGTGATTCAGCCGCAGCATTCGCAGCAAACAGGACGTGATACTTTCAACCTGATCGGTTACCGAATCCGTATGGAGCAGCTGCTCCTGCAACGAACAACCGGAAACCGTCGGCAATAGGTTTAAATCGAAGCAGTTATCGGTCAGTTCGTCGGCTTTAATCCCCAGCAGGGGCCTGATGGCGTGCGGGTACAGGAAGAAAATTACCATCCGAAACCGGCCTTTGGGAACGATGTGAACCGGTTTTAGGGTCTGGCCGTACAGCAGGATGGACGTCTGCGGGTACGCATGTTCATTCAGCAAAATTCCCTGCGTCGATTGCTGAAACAGAATGCCCGGGCAGCCGTCGGCGAAAAACCGGAAGGATTCCGAGGAGCGGACCTGCTCGCAACCTTCCAGCACCAGAATGTCTTTCAGATAGGGCCGTAAAACCGGGTGACGAAGGATCATTTGCTGTACCATAGGCTTCACACGAATGTTTCCAAAATTACATAAATGAAAACGTCACCGCAACGGATTCGGGTTAAACGGTGGTTTTGGTAGCCTGGTGTTACGCAGGCTATCCGCTTACACCCGCGTCAGAAATTCCTGGGGTGACTTCCCGAATTCTTTCCGGAAACAACGACTGAAATAGGCCGGATCGTTGAAACCGACCTGCCAGGCGACTTCCGACACGTTGTAGTGGCCGCTTTCGAGCAACTGAACCGCCCGTTTCAGCCGAACCTGCCGGATAAATTCGGTGCCCGACAGGTTAACGATGCTTTTCAGTTTCCGGTAAAACTGCATCCGGCTCATGTTCATGGCCTGTTCGAGTTGCTCGGCGTCAAAATGGGCGTCGTCGATGTGCGCTTCGATGATGGCAATGGCTTTCTGAATAAACTGTTCTTCCATCGGCGGAAGCTGGAGTTCGGAGGGCGAGGTCAGCAGCTTTTTGCTCCATTTTTCGCGCAGCAGCTGCCGGTTTTGAATCAGGCTTTTCACCTTTGTCTCCAGAACCGCCAGGTTGAACGGTTTGGTCATGTAATCGTCGATGCCGGTGCCGAACGCGCTGATCTGGCTTTGGTTGGCCGAGCGTGAGGTCAGCAGCAGAAACGGGATGTGGCTGGTTTTTTCGTTGGTCCGAATGGCCTGGCAAAGCTCCGTTCCGTCGATTTCGGGGCCGGTCCCCGACTGGACGGGCATCAGCCAGTCCGACAGAATCAGGTCGGGAATGTGCTTCTGGGCCAGCGAAATAGCCTGCTGGCCGTTGGCCGCCGTCAGGATGTGGTACGAGGGCGCGAAGCTTTCTTTCAAGTACTGCCGCAGTTCCTCGTTGTCTTCCACAATCAGCAGAATGGGTAGCGCTTTGGTCGGCAAAACCGTCGGTCGCTCCGGGACCAGAACCGGCAAAACCGGCTGAACGGCCTCGATGGGCAGGTCGGACGGCTGCGAAAGCCATTCGGGCGGGAAGGCGGTTTCGCCCAGCGGCAAGGTTACCGAAAACGTTGTGCCGACGTTTTCGGTGCTTGCCACGGCAATGGTGCCCCGGTGCAATTCGACCAGTTCGCGGGTCAGCGCCAGGCCAATGCCGCTGCCCGATTTTTTCGGTGTGTGCTGCTCGTTCACCTGATAAAACCGTTCGAAAATATGGGCCTGGGCTTCTTCCGAAATACCGATACCGGTGTCTTTCACCGTAAACAAAACCTTCTTGTCGGCGGGATCGATGGTCAGGCTGACGCGAATTTCACCACCGGCTGCGGTAAATTTGAAGGCGTTCGACAGCAAATTATAAACGATTTTTTCAACCATATCCGGATCGAAAAAACCGTCGAACGCGTCAAAGTTAGCCCAGAATAGCAAGCCGATCTGTTTATCTTCAGCCAGTTCAGCAAAAGAGTCCACGATTCGGTCGACAAAGGGCACCAGGTCGTTGCGCGTGATGTCGGGCTGCAAACTCTGGCTTTCGAGTTTCGATAAATCCAGCAATTGATTGATCAGCCGCAGCAGTCGCTGGGCGTTGCGTTGCATGGTCTGAAACTGGTGCTGCAAGCGGCCGTCGTGGGACCGGCCAGCCGCCGTGGGTTCGGCAATCAGCTTGTCCAAAGGCGTCAGAATCAGGGTCAGCGGAGTTCGGAACTCGTGCGAAATGTTGGTAAAAAAACTGGTTTTGGCATCATCGAGCGCCTTGATGGTGTCGGTTTCCAGTTGCTTGATCCGAATGTCGGCTTTCAGGCGTTCCCGGATCAGGATAATCCGGCGCAGGGCGAAAAGCGCGCTTAAAAACAGAAAACCGTAGAGGACATACGCCCACCAGGTACGGTACCAGGGCGGCAAAACCGTAATCCGCACGGTTTTGGGCTTACTCCAGCCGCTGTTACCAATGGCCGCTTTGACCAGAAACGTATAGTCGCCTTCGTGCAGGTTGGTGTAGGGAGCCGACCGTTGCGAGCCGACGTAGTTCCAGTCGGCATCGAACCCGACCAACTGATACGCATACTTGATGTTCCGGTGGGGCAGAAAGGCCAGCGCCGTAAAGTCGATGGTAAACACCGACTGAAAGGGTTGAAAAACCAGCTGCGTTGCGTCGGTCAGATTCACCGCCGACGGCGCATCCGGATCCGTCGGGCTAACGGGCCGGTTAAACAGTTTCAAGTCCGACAAATACACCTGGGGCGGGGCGGTTTTTTCGCGAACACGCTGGGGCTGAAACACCACCAGGCCCTGCATGTTGCCGAACGCCAGCTCCCCCGACGGCAGCCGCAGGCAGGCATCGGGCAGAAATTCCTTGCCAATCAGGCCGTCGTTCTGGTCGTAATTTTCGATGGTTCCGGTGGCCGGATTGAAACACGAAATCCCGCCGTTGGTCGAAAGCCAGAGGTTGTGTTGGGCATCTTCGACGATGCCGGCAATGAAATTATTGGCCAGTCCCTGCTTGGTCGTCAGGGCGCTAAACTGTTCGCTCTGAGCGTCGAACCGTTGCAAACCGCTGCCGTTGGTGCCAATCCAGAGCTGTTTCCGGCTGTCTTCGAAAATCGTGGTGATGCTGTTGCTGCCCAGTGCCCCCCGCTGGAGACTGCTCGTAAAATGGCGAATCCGGCCGGTTTTCGGGTGCCAGCGCAGCAAGCCCGAGTTGTAGGTACCAATCCACAGGTTGCCGTACGAATCTTCGTAGAGCGTGTTGAGGTCCAGCCGCTGGAAAAAATCCGTCAGCGGTTTGGCCGAAACCGAATGCAATTGTCTTGTTTTTTCGTCAAACTGGTACAGTTCCCGTTCGTGCGTACCGACCCAGACGCGCCCGGATGGCGAGCCGGCAAACGCCTTCACCGACTTGCTTTTTCCAATCGAAAAGGGGATAAACTGCTGGCGTGCCGGATCGTAAAAGGCAAAACCGGCGGTCCAGGTGCTGATGAGAAGATTGCCGTTGGGGGTGGTGTGCAGGGCGTTGATGTCGTTGGCCGCCAGCGAAGAATTGCTGGTGGTGAACCGTTGAAACTGCCGCCGATCGGCCGAAAGGGCCGTCAGCCCTTTGGTGGAACTGGCCCAGAGATTGCCCCGCCGGTCGTAGGCTACGGCGGTAACGCGGTCGGTCAGCAGGCTTTGCGCGTGGTGGGGCTGGTGGCGAAAGGCGCTGAAGCGGTCGGGCTGGGCATACCGGATGTTCACGCCCCCCTGCCAGGAGCCCACCCACAGATTGCCGCTGGCATCGCAGATTCCTTTTTTCAGCGCGTGCGTGCTCAGGCTGTGTTCATTTTCGCTGTCGGGCAGCAGATACACCCGCTTTTCCCGCTTCCCCTGCGGATAAAACCAGGCGCCAAAGTCCGTCAGGATCCACAAATTACCCGCTTTGTCGTCAATGACATCCGTAATGACGTTGACGGTTTCGTAGACGCCCGGTTTGACCAGTTCCTGCCGGAAGGTTTTCTGGTACGGATCAAACTGAAACAGTCCCTGTCCGCCGGTTCCGACCCAAAACCGGCCCTGGCGGTCTTTGTGAATGACGTTGATAGCCCGGTGGTGGGCCGCTACCTCATCGGAAAAGGGCAGCGGAGTGGTGGACAGAACGCCCGTTTCCGGTAAAAAAGACTGCAATTTCCCGTCGTTGGTGCCAATCCAGAGCAGGCCCCGTTCATCCCGGTACAGGGCGGTTATGGACGTGCCGATCGCCGGATCAGGCCACCGCTTTACCCGTTTGCGGGCGTAATCGAACTGGAACAACCCCTGTTCGGTGGTGCCCATCCACAAGTGGTTTTCGTCTTCCGCAAAACAGGAAATGCTGAGCTGTTCGGTTTGGTTTTTTCCCGTATAGAGAGGAAAATGGTCGAAGGTTTCGCCGTCGTCGCGGAGCCGACTCAGGCCGTTGTTGCGCGGCCCCACCCAGAGGGTGTTATGCCGGTCGGCATAGACGGCCGCGATGTTGCTGATGGGCAGGCTGTTTTTCTGGCCGGGCTGGTTGCGAAACACCTTGAAGGTGTAGCCATCGTAACGGTTCAGGCCGTCGGAGGTCGCCATCCAGATAAACCCTTTCCGGTCCTGCACCAGTTCCCAGACCGTGCTTTGCGACAGCCCGTCGGCGGTGGTCAGGTGCCTGAAAACAACTTGGCTACGAGCCGGAAAGGTCAGCAACAGGACCAGCAGAAACGGTTTCAGGATGTGCATACCTATGACAGAATAGGACAAAGTTATCTCTAAATGATCCCACTTTTAACAGGTGAAACCTAACTTTTACGATAACGTTTGTATGAATCGTCTTTACGCCCGTTTTAAGGCGCTGGTTACGCTGGTGGTCATGGTGCTGTGGTTTGCGGGCAGTGCCTACGCCCAAAACCGGACCATTCGAGGGAAAATAGTCGACGGCGGCACAAATTCGCCACTTCCCGGGGCCAACATCATCGTGGCCGGCTCAACGCAGGGAACAACCAGCGACGCCAACGGAAATTTTACGCTCTCCATTCCGAATGCGACCGAGCGGGTGGTGGTGTCGTTTGTGGGCTACACCCGGAAAGAAATTCCGGTCACCAATGCTGCGGACTATACGGTTTCGCTCACGCCCGAAGAAGGATCGCTGGGTGAGGTGGTGGTCATTGGGTACGGGTCACGCGAGAAAAAAGACCTGACGGGCGCCATCGCCACGGTTTCATCCAAGGAAATCAGCAAGAGTGTGGCGCAGGCCCCCGAACTGGCGATGCAGGGCCGGATGGCCGGGGTTTTTGTGTCGACGCCCGGCGGCAGTCCGCTCGCCCGTCCGCAGGTCCGGATTCGGGGGGTCAGCACGTTTGGCAATGCCGAACCGCTGTATGTGGTCGACGGCATTCCGCTGACGGAATACGGAACCGGAACCGACAACGCCAGCGGGTCGGTGACGCGCGACATTCGGGGCAATGTGAACGTGCTGTCGATGATCAATCCAAACGATATCGAGTCCATTTCGGTCCTGAAAGATGCGTCGGCGGCTGCCATCTACGGCGTTCGGGCGGCCAACGGGGTGGTGCTGATCACGACCAAAAAAGGGGTGAAAGGAACCCCCAAAGTCGATGTGTCGATTTCGCACAGCATCCAGAACGTGACGAAAAAACTGGACGTGCTGAACGTCGAGCAGTTCACGGCCCTGTACCGCGAAGCCTACGCCAACAACCCGAACGAAGCGGCCAACCTGCCGGTGCAGTTCAATCCTTCCAATCCGGCCTACCTGGGCAATCAGCCCACCACCGACTGGCAAACGCCCCTGCTGAACCGCAACGCGCCAAATACCGACTACAGCCTTCGGGTGTCGGGGGGCAACGAAGCCACGCGGTATTATGTTTCGGCGGGCTATACGAACACCGAAGGACCGCTGATTGCCAACAGCCTGAAGCGGTACTCGCTGGCCACCAACGTCGATACGAAGATTTCCAAATACATTTCGGCGGGCCTGACCTTCCGGTTTGCCTATTCCGACGCGGTGGATCAAACACCGAGCGCCCTGCAATATGCCGCCGATACCTCGCCCTGGCAACCCATTTACGACCCGAACGGACCATTGGGGTACGCGCCGTCGATCAGCATGAAGTTCCGGCCCAATCCGGAGCTGGGAACGGCCATTGCCTCGCGTCCGCAGTATCTGCCGCCCATTCCACCCTACGTCATCGACGGCAATTTTACGCCACTCTGGGGGCCGGAAACCAACAACAATATTTACGGCATCAATGCCACCATCGACCGGACCTACGCGCTGCTGCGCAACATGGGAACGGCGTTTATCCAGCTCGAACCCATCACCGGTTTGAAGTTTAAAGGAACGCTGAGCGCCGACTGGTATTACAACCGGCGCAACGACTGGACGGCGCTCGATAACTACCTGTTTCTGCAAAACCCGGGGAATCCGTACGCCGTGGGCGACGGTACCTCGAAGGGGGCCTACGGCGAGCGTCACGCCCGCAACGCCAACCTCATTAAGGAGTTCAGTATTAATTACACCCGCTCATTTGGCGATCACAACATCGACGTGCTGGCGAACGCGATGGACCAGCGGTACGTCTACGAGTTTTTGCAGAGCAGTTCGTCGCAGATTCAGTTTGCCCAGCCCGAATTCCGGAATATTAACAACGTCATGCCGTACAGCAATGCGGGATCGTTCCGCGACATCAACGCCCTGCAGGGCTACCTGGGCCGGGTGAGTTACAATTACGGCAGCAGGTATTATATCGATGCCACGGTCCGGCGCGACGGGGCGTCGCGCTTTGCGCCCGGGTACAAATGGGGCACGTTTCCGGCGGTTTCGCTGGCCTGGCGGATCAGTGCCGAGCCTTTCATGAAACCGGCTACCTTCATCGACGACCTGAAAATTCGCGGGGGCTGGGGCAAACTCGGAAACCAGGAGACCCGCTCGTTTGCCTACCTGTCGCTGATTTCCAACGGCCCGGACTACGCCCTGGGGTCGGGCAACGGCAACGGCATCGGGACGCTGCTGAACGGCATTTCGCTGCCGGATTTCCCGGTTGAAAACCTGACCTGGGAAATCGGAAAAACCACCAGCCTGGGCTTTGATGGCTCGTTTCTGAAAGGCAAGCTGACGGCCACGGTCGAGTATTACAACCGCCTGACATCCGGTATTTTGCAGGCTTCGAACCTGCCCGCCAGCGTGGGCAACCAGAACCAGCCCATCCTGAACATTGCCTCGGTGCGCAACAGCGGCATGGAGTTCCAAATTGGCTACAACGGTTCGGTCGGCGACGATTTCCGGTATACGGTTTCCGGCAACTTGACGACGGTGAAAAACCGGGTGGAGTCGACCTTCCAGAACCTGCCGTTTGGGGGCGAGTTTGGCCGCATTGAAGTCGGGCAGCCGATCAATTACCTCTGGGGCTACAAAAAAGGCGGTATTTTTCAGAACCAGTCTGAAATCGATGCCTGGAAAAGCACGACCCAGGATGTAACCAACAACAACAATTTTGCCCCGGGCGATATGTACTTTCAGGATGTAAACGGTGATCCGAAGGAAGCCGGACAAATCATTTCCGAAGGCGCCGACGGCAAGGTGAACACGAATGACCGAACGTATCTGGGCAGCACCATTCCGGGGTATTACTACGGCGTCAACCTGGGCGGCACGTACAAAGGCTTCGATCTGTCGATTTTCTTCCAGGGCGTGGGCGATGTGTACCGCTACAACAGCTGGCGGGCTGCGGGCGAAAGCATGAGCAGCACGGGCACCAACCAGTGGACCACCGTACTGGACCGCTGGACCCCGCAAAATCCGTCGACCACCCTGCCCCGGGCCGTGCGCTCCGATCCGGCGGGTAACAACCGGTTTTCGGATCGCTTTGTCGAAAGCGCGGCTTTCCTGCGGCTGAAAAATGTGCAGCTCGGCTACGCCCTGCCCGCTTCGGTAACGCGCTCGCTGGGCTTCATCAACGGGCTGCGGGCGTACGTGGGAGCCACCAACCTGTTTGTGTTTACGCCCTGGACCGGGCCGGACCCGGAAGATGTCGACCGGGGCGGTTCCGACCTGATTC
Source organism: Larkinella ripae (assembly GCF_054780775.1). Classification (NCBI taxonomy): domain Bacteria; kingdom Pseudomonadati; phylum Bacteroidota; class Cytophagia; order Cytophagales; family Spirosomataceae; genus Larkinella; species Larkinella ripae. Next base: position 965,269 of record NZ_BAAGVR010000001.1, on the reverse strand, counting down.
CGCCGGTGCGTTCGTTCACGATGGGTATTTCCGCTACGTTTTAATCGCTGATCATGAAACAATACACGATAATCGTTTTTTTGACCGTTGTTTTCAGCACGGTTTTTTACGCCAGTTGCAGCGAAAAGCGGCTGGATCTGCAACCCCTGACACCCACGGAAGCGTCGTATTTTACGGAAGAGTCGGACTTCAACAAGGCGGTTTTGGGCGTTTATGCCAAGATGACCGACTGGTACTGGTTCAATGCCAATGCGCCCATGCACGGCGTCTGGCAATTGCCCGGCGATGACATCACCTCAACGGGCACGTATGCGTTTGAAATTTTCGGTACACTGCAACCATCGACCAACGACAGCCGGAATTTCTACCGGGTCACGTATCAGTTGATTAACCGCGCGAACACGGCGCTGCAAAAACTGGACGCCGAAAACGGCGCCATCAAAACCGCTAACCTGAAGAACTGGCTGCGGGGTGAAACCTTGTTTTTGCGGGGCTACGCGAATTTTCTGCTGTGGAATTTCTACGGAACCGCCCCGCTGGTGACCGAACGGATTCAGTCGCCGGACCAGATCACCCCCCCGAGTTCGAAGGATACCGAACTGCTCGATCAGGCCATCAAAGACCTAACCGAAGCCGCTACCTTGCTGCCGGCCAGCTGGGATGCGGCCAACCGGGGGCGGGTAACCAACAATTCGGCCAACGGGATGCTGGGAAAAGCGCTGGTGTTTCGGGCGTCGGCCAAAAAGGCTGCGGCTGATTACACGGCCGCCATTGCGGCTTTCAACAAAATTACGGGCGTGAGTCTGGTGCCGAAGTTCAACGACAATTTCGACGTCAAAACCGAGAATAACGCCGAATCACTGTTCGAGTTTCAGGCATCGCAACCCAGCTTCGACAACGTGTGGCTGGCCAACGATTTTGAGCAGGGTGGGGTGGGTTCGACGTCGGCGTTCTGGGGCTGGTACGAAGGTGTGCCGCAACTGGGCGGCCAGGCGCCGTTTATTGCGTCCCAGAAACTGGCCGATGCCTTTGAACCGGGCGACCCGCGCCTTGCGTCGACGCTCGATCCGAAAACCCGCCAGTTCTACAAATACTGGCACACCGGGGAGCAGAAAACGCAGTCGGGGGTGGCTTCGCTCAACAACCCGCGCATTCTGCGGTATGCCGATGTGCTGTTGCTGAAGGCCGAAGCGGTTTTGGAGTCGGGCGGGTCGACCGCCGAAGCCATCGGGTTGATCAACCAGGTGCGGACCCGGGCGCGCAATGCGGTAGCGGGGGGCACGGTTCCGGCCAATTTTGCCCCGGCCGAAGCCGATAAAGCCAAAATTTTCGACTGGATCATGATGGAGCGCCTGCGGGAGCTGGCCGGTGAGGAGGGCGCCCGCTGGCTCGATCTGCGTCGCTGGCACTTGGGCGGAAAAATCAACCTCACCAACTGGAACTGGAGTTCGGCCCGCACCGATGTGACGTTTGATGTGAAAAAACACCTGTATTACCCGATCCCGGATAATGAAACAAACCTGAACCCGAACGTCGTGCAGAATCCGGGGTATTAAACCAGCAATGATCCGGTTTAAAAAGCCGATGCCTGTCAAACCAATCCGGACTGGTTTTGACAGGCATCGGCTTTTTGGCTATTTTTACCCAACCCCACGAAAGAACCCGCGGCTGGTGTTGACAAAACCAATGGATTTACGGTGAAAAAACTCAGCGATCTGTCCCTTAAATTAGGCAAACCGGCCGAGAGGGCCTTCGCGGCTGCCGGAATGACAACCCTCGACCAATTCGCCCGGTTTACTGAGAACGAAATTGCGGGGTGGCACGGCGTCGGCCCCAATGCGCTGGGCAAAATCAGACAGGCGCTGCTGGAAAATGACCTGCGTTTTAAAAAATAAGTTGCCGGTTTTTCTGACTGCTAAACCGATCAACCGTTGAGAATCCGGTTTTTTTCGCCAAAAACCGCCCCGCTGTAATTCCCGTCCAAGTATTTGCACGAATCGTCCAATACGGTTTTTTGGGGCCGGGCTACCTTCGTTCCGGCATCCCGCTCCGCTATGTTACTCACCAGATTGATCCGGTATTGCGGCCAGAAAGTGAAGCAGTCCCTCGAAACGGTTAGCGAAGACCAAAGCTACCTGCTCGAATTGCTACTCGTTCTGCTGCTGATCGGGCTGGTGATCCTCGGCATCGGCTGGATGTGAAAAACGCTAACCGGAAAAATCATGATGGGGGGAACTGCTGTCGGACCCGAGCGCTTTTTGCGCATCGATGAAACTGAAAAAACGCCTAAGTTCTTGCAGATCGTTAACGGCATCATTGCGCAGATCGAAACCGGGGTGTTCAAGCCCGGCGACCGGCTGCCGTCGATCAACGAAACCAGCGCCGAATATTACCTGGCCCGCGCCACGGTCGAGAAAGCCTACTGCAACCTGCTGAAGAGCGGACACATTACGTCGCTCTACCGCAAAGGTTTTTTTATCGCCAACGGCAATCCCCTAAAGCGGGTGCTGTTCCTGACCGGTAAGATCAACGAAAGTAACCGGGCCATTTTCAACGCCGTCAGCGACCAGTTGGGCAAATCCTACAAGGTTGATATTTATGCCTACGAATACCAGCGGTGCTACCTGCACGATGTGCTGGAAAAGCAGGCCGGCAATTACCACCATTTTGTGCTGATGCCGCACCACCTGGCCGAAACTGAGGAGTTGAAAAAGGTGCTGAAGAAAATCCCGGCCGAGCGACTGGTGTTGCTCGATGGCTCCCTTTCGACCTACGCCCGGAATTGCGCGTCGGTTTCGTTTGGCTGCGGGGATCATTTTCGGAGCATACTCGAGCAAAACGCGGCTCTGTTCCGCAAATACCAGACCCTGAATTTTGTCACGACCGACAACGAATACATTCCCGCCGACTGGTACAGCGCTTTTCTGGCGTTCACCGAATCCCACGGCCTGAACGGCCGGGTGCTGGATGCGGTCGATGAAATGCCCCTGCGGGCCGGCTCGGCCTACCTGCTGTTCGACGACGAAGATCTGATCCTGGCGATTCAGGAAGCCAACCGGAAGCGGCTGGTGCTGGGCGAAGAAGTGGGCGTGGTGTCGTTCAACGACGCCAGTTACAAGGCCGTGGTGGCCGGGGGGATTTCGGTGCTGAAAACCGACGTGCCGAGCATTGGCCGCAGTCTGTACGAGATCATTGTCCAGAACCGCAAACAGGCCCTTCGGATTCCGATGCAATTCATCCAGCGGGCGTCGCTCTAAAAACGAAACGTCACGGGCCATGCAACGACTTCTTCTCGTCCCGGTTTTTCTTTCGCTGTTCTGGCTGATTGGCTACGAAAAATCGCCGACTACCTTGTTTCGACGGCTTCCTTCGTCGCAAACCGGGATTGCATTCAACAACCGGCTTCAGGAGTCCGACTCCGTCAACGTGCTCCGGTTTGAATACTTTTACAACGGCGGGGGCGTCGGCATTGGCGACTTCAACAACGACGGCTGGCAGGACGTTTTCTTCACCGGCAATCAGGTTTCCAGCCGCCTGTATCTCAACAAAGGACCGGCCGACAACCGCCCGTTGCAGTTTGAAGACATCACCGAATCGGCGGGCGTGACAACCAGGGCCTGGTGTACGGGCGTAACGGTGGTGGACCTCAACCAGGACGGCTGGGCCGACATCTACGTCAGCGTGGCCGGTTTTGATTCGGATACCACCCAACGCGCGAACCTGCTGTTCATCAACCAAACGAAGCGCAAAGGCGACCCGGTTTTGTTTCGGGAACAGGCCCGCGAGTACGGTTTAAATGACATGGGCTACAGCACCCAAACCGCCTTTTTCGATTACGACCACGACGGCGATTTAGACGCTTACGTGCTCACCAACGCCCTCGACCGCGAAAACCGCAACGCCCTGCGCCCCAAAAGGACCCACGGCGAAGCGCCGTCCAATGACCGGCTTTACCGGAATAGGACCAAAGAAAGAGCGAAAGAGAACCAGAGCGAAAGACCAGACAAATCACTCTCTCCCCCTTTCGCTCGTCCGCTCTTTGAAAACGTCACCCACGCAGCCGGTATTTCGACCGAAGGCTACGGACTGGGCCTGGCCGTCAGTGACCTGAACGGCGACGGCTGGGAGGATGTGTATTGCGCCAACGATTTTCTTTCGAATGACCTGATCTGGATCAACAACCAGGACGGCACGTTTACCAACCGGGCCGCCGAGTACCTGAAACACCAGACGCACAACGCCATGGGCGTCGATATTGCCGACATCAACAACGACCAGTTGCCCGACATCATGGTGGTCGATATGCTGCCCAACACTAACGAACGCCAGAAAATGATGCTGCCGGGCTACAATTACGACCGGTTTCGGATGGATTTGCAGATGGGCTACCAGCCACAATACATGCGGAATACGTTGCAGTTGAATCGGGGGGGAGAGGAGGATGGGAGGAAAGGAGAAGCGGGCCCAATCAACCCCCTTTCCTCCCGTCCTCCTTTCATTCCTTCTGCCTCTTTTTCTGAAATTTCCCAACTGGCGGGGGTCGATAAAACCGACTGGAGCTGGGCGCCTTTGCTGGCGGATTTTGACAACGACGGCTACCGGGACCTGCTGATCACCAACGGTTACCGGCGCGATGTTACCAACCTGGATTTTACGGCCTACCTGGCCGATCTGCACGCGGGCGGTTTTGGCGATATGACCCAAAAGCAGGGCAAAGCCTACCAGCAATTACGCGAATTGCCGGAAGTGAAACTGGCGGATTTCTGCTACCGAAACCGGGGTGGCGAGGGGAGTCTGGCGTTTGAGGACGTGTCGGCCCAATGGGGTTTTGACGCCCCCAATTTCTCGAACGGTGCCGCGTACGCTGATCTGGACAACGACGGCGATCTGGATCTGGTCATCAACGCCATTGACGAGGAAGCCTTCGTGTACGAGAACACGGTAAACGGGGGCCATCAGGCAGGAGAGGAAGGGGGGGGAGGAAATGCCTGGCTGCGGCTGGGCTTTGACCGGAATCCGGCGTTTGGTACAAAGGTTAATCTTTACTACGGTGGAAAAACGCAGTCGGCGGAGTTCAACCCGACGCGCGGCTATGTCTCGTCCGTTGAACCGTATCTGCATTTTGGGTTGGGCGCGGTATCGCGGGTGGATTCGGTGGAGGTGATCTGGAACAACGGGCAGTACCAGGTTTTGCGCAACGTCCGACCGGGGCAATTGCTGGCCGTTTCGTACCGGCCAACGGGTCCGTATCGGCCGCCCAAAAACCGCCCGTCGTATTTTCAGGAAGTTTCGGCGGAGGCTGCGGGCCTGGATTTTGTGCATACCGAAAGGGAGTTCAACGACTTTGCCCGGACTCCGCTGCTGCCCCACAAACACTCGCAGAACGGGCCGCCGATGGCCGTGGCCGACACCGATGGCAACGGCCTGGACGATGTTTTCATCGGCTCGGATTTCGGGCAGCCGAGTTTCCTGTATCTGCAGCAGCCAGACGGCGGTTTTCGTAAAATGATCCTTCCCAAAAACGCCGATCAGGAGGACACGGGGGCTCTGTTTTTCGATGCCGACTCAGATGGCGACCTGGATTTGTACGTGGTCAGCGGAGGGAGCCACATCGAAGGCGCGTCGGCTGCCTACCAGGATCGGCTGTATACCAACAACGGCAAAGGCGGTTTTGCAATCGCTGCCGGTTTTTTGCCCCGAATTGACCTCAGCGGTTCCTGTGTGGTGGCCGCTGATTTCGACCACGATGGCGATCTGGATCTGTTTCGGGGAAGTCGGCTGGAGCCGGGCCGGTATCCGATGCCGGTGAAAAGCTTTTTGCTAAAGAATGAGAAGGGGCGATTCACCGACGTCACCGCCCAACTGGCGCCCGAACTGCAAAACATCGGTCTGGTGACGGCGGCTGTCTGGGCCGATTTCGACCGCGACGGCTGGCCGGATCTGGCGCTTTGCGGAGAATGGATGCCCCTGATGCTTTTTAAGAATATTTCCGGCCGGCAATTCACTCATTCGCTCATTCACTCATTCACTCATTCCCAAGGCTGGTGGAATACGCTCGTTGCCCACGATTTTGACCAGGACGGCGATTTGGATCTGATGGCGGGGAATCTGGGCCTGAATACCAAATACCGGGCCTCCGAGCCGCAGCCGGTTGAGCTGTATGCCGCGGATTTCGACAAAAACGGGCACCTTGATCCGATCATGACGTACTACAACGGCGGACGGAAGTGGCTGCGGCCCACCCGCGACCTGCTCACGTTTCAGATTCCGTCGATGAAGCGTCGCTTTCCGGATTTTCAGACGTACGCCCGGACGACCTTCGACGAGTCGTTTACGGAAGAGGAACTCCGGCCGGCCTATCACCTGCGCTGTACCGAATTTCAGTCCTTGTATTTTGAAAATACCGGCCTGGATTTCAAACCGCACCCGCTGCCGCAGGAAACCCAGTTTGCGCCGGTTTTTGGCATTCTGGTGGAAGATTTCAACCGCGACGGCCACAAAGACGCCCTGCTGATCGGCAATTCCTACGCGCCGGAAACCATCGGCGGCTGGCAGGATGCCTCCCGGGGAACGTTGCTGCTGGGCGACGGAGAGGGGGCGTTCCGCGTTGACCGAAACAGCGGGATGCGGGCGGATAAAGAAGCAAAAACCGTGGCTACTCTCCGGCGGCCTGACGGCTCCGTCTGGGTGTTAATTGGGAATAATGGGGCCCGTTTGCAGGTTTTCCGGACCACGGCTTCGGCAAAAACCGCCCTGCCGTAAGCGAGCTGTTGTCGGTTCGGGCCGGAGTGATTCGAGGCTTTGAAAAGCTCACGGATGACTGACTTTAGGGCGCTCTTTTACGGTCCAGTGGGTAGGGACGGGTAAGGCGGGAGCGGTTTTTTACACCAGGACGCTCGTGGGAAGATACACCGTGAAGGTGGCTCCCTGACCGGGATGGCTCCGGGCGGCAATGGTTCCGCCGTGCATCTCGGCCACTTTCTTGCAGATGGTCAGCCCGATGCCGGTGCCCGCGTATTGATCCCGGCCGTGCAGGCGCTGAAAAAGCTGAAAAATCCGGTCGTGATACCGTTCGTCGAAGCCAATGCCGTTGTCCTGAACACTGATGGCCAGATACGAGGGTTCCCGGTTGCGCATGGCCACCGGAATGTCGAAAATATTCACCTGCTGGGCGCTGACCTGCACGTGGGGGGCGTGGTCCGGGCTGCTGAATTTCAGGGCGTTGGAAAGCAGGTTCTGGAACATCTGCCGCAGTTGCAACGGATTTCCTTTGACGGTGGGCAGCGGATTGAGGTCGATCTGAGCGCTTTTATCCTGAATGTTATATTCCAGATCGCCCAGCACCTCGCCGACGAGCGTATTGAGATTGACGGGCCGGAACGGCTGGTGCCGGGTGTTCAGGCGGGAATAAGCCAGCAGATCTTTGATGAGCACGTGCATCCGTTCGGCGGCTGCGTGCATCCGCTGAATAATGTCCTGCGCCGGGGGGCTGATTTCGGGGGCAAACTGTTCGAGCAGCAGGGTGCCGAACGACTGAATTTTACGCAGCGGCTCCTGCAAATCGTGCGAGGCCACGTAGGCAAATTCGGCCAGCTCCTGATTACTCCGGTTTAATTCGCCGATGTTGGCCTGCAATTCGTGCTGGTATTGTTCCAGCTGCTGCTTGGTTTCGGTCAGTTCCCGGTTGTCTTTCAGGGCTTGCTCAATCATTTTCTGGGCGTGAATATCGACCAGAAACCCGTTCCAGGTGAGCAATTCGTGCTGTTCGTTCAGAATGGGCGTGGCATTGATCAGGTGCCAGGTGTAGTCGCCGGCGGCCGCATTCCAGATTCGGATTTCGTTGCGGAAATTGGCATCCTGGTGAATGCGCTCGCGCCATTTCCAGTCCTGAGCGGCATCTTCCGGATGAATGACCGCCCGCCAGCCCTTTTCATTGAGTTCGGAGAGCGAGGTTCCGGTGTATTGTTCCAGCCACTTGTTGGTATACAGCAGATTGCCGTCGTCCGAGGCCGTAAAAATCATAAGCGGCAGCGAATCAGTCAGCACCTGGTATTGTTTTTCGCTGTCGCGAAGGCGTTCGGCCATCTCCTGCAGTTGCCGGTTTTTACGCCGGATTTCCTCGTAGGGAGAAATGGGCGGCTCGTCGCGAAACTGGGCCTTCCAGACTTCTACCTTGGCCTCGCTGATCCGGTAATTTGTCGGAAACCGGAAAAAAAGCGTAATCTCTGACCCCCGTTCGTTTTCCGACACCGCCAGGTGATCGACCAGCCGCCGGGCGTACTGAACGCCTTCGTTGCCCGTGCCGTTGATCCGGCGGTCTTTGATCCGGGCCAGCAGGTGCCGTTCCTTCTCCTGCGAAACGCCCAGGGTCAGCATGGCCCCGATCCCAAACGTGATGGCATCCCGGGCCACTTCCGAAACCGCGGTTGCGAACGTGGTCTGGGCGGCCAGCGAAAGTCCCGCCAACTCCGCCAGCTTCATGGTGTTTTTGTGCGCCAGAATCAGGTCCAGTTCGTTGTCTAAAGCGACTTTTGCAATTTCGTTCATGGTATTAACCAATTCGTGCCACCACCACCGATGTGTCGTCGGTCCGGCGGGCATAATCTTTGTACAAAGCGGCTGCCAGAATGGACAGATCGTACTTGGCAATCGCCGGATATTTTGAAAGGTCCCAGCGCGATTTAATCCCGTCGGAACACATAATTAGCTGCTGACCACTCTCAAAAGCCACCTCCTGGTCGTTCATCGTTCCCGGAATGTTCAGGCCGATGATGCCGTTGTAGGCCATGTGGTTTTTCGACAGGATCCCGCTCTGAAGGCGGGTCGCGATGTTTCCCACCCCACAGAGTTTCCAGCACCGGGTTTTGTAATCGAACGTAACCACCGTGCCGACCAGCCCCCGGGTTTTTTTGACGGCCTGGTGAATGGACCGGATGATGCTGGCGGGGTTCGGTTCCGGACAAAGCTGGAAAGCCCGAATGGCTTCCTGAACCGCGTGGCTCGCTTCCGGGCCGTGTCCCAGCCCGTCACCCAGGAAGAGCTTCAGGCCCGTCGGGGTGGTTTTGGCGAAAAAGCCGTCACCGCAGGCGGTTTCACCGGGTTTCGGAACAATGACCGGCCGAATCTCCACTTTTTGCAAAGCCCTGAAAGCCGGTGGATCTTTCGTATAAACTCGTGAGAGCAGAATTGTTCCCCATTTTTTTAAGGAATACAACTGGAAATAATCAGACAGGCGCTTGATGGCTCCCAGCCCCTGCCCTAAGGTCTGGGTGGTCGACATACCGTCTTCCAGCATCCGGATGGGGTCATTGATGCCCGGTCCGTTGTCGATGCTGATGAGTTCAATGCCGGTTTGTTCTTTTTCTTGAATTTTGCGGACCAGCACTTCGCCACCGCCCGCGTGTTTCACCAGATTGGAAGCAATCTCCGCCACGATGATATCAAGCTCGGCCAGTTTGTGGGCGTTAAATTCAATCTGAGCGGCATAGGAACGGATTTCTTTTTTTAAAATGGCCAGGTAACTTCGATCGGAGGCATTAAAAACCGTATGGTGCGAGCTATCCATTTTTCCACTTGACAATCGTGATTACTGTGCCTTCACCTACTTTGCTTTTCAGATCGAATTCATTGACGAGCCGTTTGGTGCCCGGTAGGCCCAGCCCCAAACTTTTGCCGGTGGAATAGCCATCCTGCATGGCCTGTTCCACGTTGGCGATGCCCGGCCCTTTGTCGGTAAAGGTGAGCCGGATGCCGTTTTCGCGGATTCGACTGACCACCTCGATGGCCACTTCGCCCCCGTTGGCATACCGCAGCATGTTGCGCACCAGCTCGCTGGCGGCCGTGATCAGTTTGGTCTGGTTCACCAGCCCCATGCCAATCTTGACGGCGTATTCCTTGACGCGGTTGCGGAACGGGACAACATCCTGGTCTTTCTGAATGACCATCCGGTCTTTACTCAGCACCAGCATCGTCGTCCTCGTCGTCCAGTTCGGTGTCATCCGGCCCCAGTTTTGTCTTGAGTAACTCCATTCCCTTTTCAACGTTCAGCGCCGTATAAACGCCATGCAGTGGCAGGCCCAGTTCGATGAGGGTGATGGCCACGGCGGGCTGCATGCCTACGACCACCGTTTCGGCATCCAGAATCTTCGACATGCTGGCGATGTTTCCAATGATGCGCCCCATGAATGAATCGACAATGGAAACCGCCGAAATATCTATCAGAACGCCCCTGGCGCTGGTTTTGTTTATCATTTGAATCAGGTCGGCTTCCAGATTCAGGGCCAGCCGGTCATATAGGTCAACCTGGATCGTGACCAATAAAAACCGGCCCATCCGGAGAATAGGAATTTTTTCCATGGTTGCGCAGAATTACAGGGCCTGTTTTTTTCGGACTTCTAACTTCTGAATGGCAAACGCATACTTCAACGCGCTGGCCAGGGTGGCTTTGGTCACAATGTTCGACAGATCAATGCCCAGGTGAACGATGGTTTGCGCAATTTCGGGCCGGATGCCGCTGATGATGCATTCGGCACCCATTAAGCGCGTGGCACTAACGGTTTTGATCAGGTGCTGCGCCACCAGCGAATCAACGGCCGGAACACCGGAAATGTCCAGAATGGCAATGTTGCTGCTGGTGTCGACAATCTCCTGCAGCAGGTTTTCCATCACCACCTGGGTCCGTGAACTGTCCAGGGTGCCGATGATGGGCAAGGCCAGAATACCGTCCCAGACGCGGATGACGGGCGTGGAAATTTCCGTGATTTCGTCGGTTTGCCGCAGGATAACTTCTTCGCGGCCCTTGATGAAGGTTTCAAAGGTGGTGATGCCAAAAGCGTCGATCAGCTTGCTGACCTTGATGCTCTCGTTGTAAAGGTGCAGCGGATCGTCGTGGATCTCCTGCCGCAGCACTTCCTGCATGGCGTTTTTCAAACTGAAAATATACAGGCCGGTTTCGCGGGGCGAATAGCCCTGCCGGGCCCGGGAAATGGAAATGCCGCTTAAAATCTCGAAAACCGGGTCAAAGTCGTAGGACTCGGGTTGCGTTATATTTGTTTCGTTCAGGCTTTTCAGAATGACGTCCAGCAGTTCGTCCGATTGAACCTGTAACTCATCGTTGGTCATCAGGTCTTCGCGCAGGCCCGCGTCGTCCAACTGGTTTTTCATCCAGAGTTCAAGGACCTGTTGCTTCTTTTTCTGAAGGGCTTTAACAGCTGTAATATTCATGAGTCGCTTGTGGTTAAAAAAACAAATATAGGATTGGGTTGGTGGAATGTGTTGAATTATGAAAAGATTATCCCCGGGAAATCTACTACGTCCGGTTGGTTGGCTCAAGAAAATTTCTTGTCCTGCCGCGAAAATTGTTAAATTAGCAGATTTCGAAGAAATAATTGAAAGGACAGCGGATATGAACCTTTACCAAGTCGGCGCTTTTTTGGGGGGTATTCTGGCGTGGATGGCTGCGCCCGGTTTTGCCCAGCAGCAAACGTACTGCAATCCGATGGACATCAGCTACCGGTATAATTTCGAACAGTTGAACGAACGGATTTCGTACCGCTCCGGCGCTGATCCGGTTATTATCAACCACAAAGTAGGCAACAAACCGGGGGAGTATTTTCTGTTCGTGACGATCTCGGGCGGCTGGTGGAAATCGAACGATCTGGTGAGCTGGCAGTACGTCGTGCCCGACAAGTGGCCGATGGAAGACATGTGCGCGCCGGCGGCTTTGTCGGTGCGTGACACGCTGTTTCTGTTCCAGTCGACCTTCGAACAGCGGCCCATTTTTTATTCGACCGAACCGGAGAAAGGCAAGCTGAACTTCTACAACCGCTGGTTGCCGCGTCTGCCCAAAGACATCGGTCCCTGGGACCCGGCGCTGTTTCACGACTCCGATACCGACCGCTGGTACATGTACTGGGGTTCCTCGAACGTCTACCCGATTTTCGGGGCCGAACTCGACCACGGCCGCCGGTTGACCTACAAGATTCCCGAACCTGCGAAAGCCTACCAGCCCATGTTCTGGCTCGACCCCTGGCAGCACGGCTGGGAACGCTTCGGGCCGAACCACTCCGATCCGATCAAACCGTTTACGGAAGGCGCCTGGATGACCAAACACAACGGCAAATATTACCTCCAGTATGGCGCTCCGGGTACCGAATACAACGTCTACGCCAACGGCACCTATGTCGGCAAAGACCCGCTGGGGCCGTTCGAGTATGCGCCCTACAACCCAGTTGCCTACAAACCGGGTGGGTATGCCACCGGCACCGGCCACGGCAATACCTTTCAGGATCATTTCGGAAATTACTGGAATACCGGCACCACCTGGCTGGGCATCGTCTGGGGCATGGAACGCCGGATTGTGATGCACCCCGCCGGTTTTGACAAAGACGACCAGATGTATGCCAACACCCGTTTCGGGGATTTTCCGCACCGGCTGCCAACTAAAAAATGGGACACCAGCACGGAGTTGTTTACGGGCTGGATGCTGTTGAATTACAAAAAACCGGTCACGGCGTCCTCGACCCTCGATACGCTGCGGGCCGAACTGACGGTGGACGAAAACCCGCGCACGTTTTGGGTGCCGGCGAAAAACAAACCGAGCGAAACGCTGACCACCGACCTCGGTGCCGAACACGAAGTGCGGGCCGTGCAGGTCAATTATGTGGATTACAAAAACAAGGTTTTTGACAGTGATTCGACGGTTTATACGCAGTTTCGGCTGTATGCCTCGAAAGACGGCAAAAAGTGGGATAAAGTGGCGGACCTGACCCAGCAACCCAAACGCGACCGGGCCTGTGCGTACGTCGAATTACCGGCTCCGGTGCGGGCGCGTTTTGTGCGCTACGAGCACGTTTACACGGCGGGGCCGTATGTGGCCATCAACGGGTTTCGGGTGTTCGGAACCGGCTTGGGCAAGGCCCCGACGACGCCTAAACTGACGGCAGTGCGGCAGAAAGACCAGCGAAATGCCGACCTGACGTGGCAGAAAGTACCCGGTGCGGTGGGGTATAATATCCGGTGGGGAATTGCGAAAGACAAACTTTACCAGACCTATCAGACCTGGAACGACCAGCCGAATCAGCTGGAACTGCGGGCGCTGAACGTTGGAGTGCCGTATTATTTCGCCATCGAGAGTTTCAACGAAAACGGCGTTTCCGCGGTAAGTGACGTACTCGGACCCCGTTAAAACAAAACCGGGTCGGATGCCATCAAAGCATCCGACCCGGTTTTGACGGGTTCATTTTAGGTTAACCAGCCGATTCTTCGGTTTCTTCTTCAACACCCAGGTTGTTGGCTTTCGCGAAGTTATCGCGGGTGCCTTCAAAGTGGCTGAAAATATCATTAACCGTATCGACATTGTTCGCGATTTTGGCGTGCATGTCGTCCAGTTGTTTTTCTAAATAGGAGTCGTTCAGGCCGTTCATGTTGTCAACCTCGATCTGGCTAATCTTGGTAATCAGCGCCGTCTGGCTGTTTTGGAGGTCTTCCAGTTCACGAACGACTTTATTCATCAATTCAAATTTTTGCGCCTTATCCATGTTGTTCAAACGTTGATTGGTTCTTACATAAACCATCATTTACCCGAATGGTTTGCGAAAACTTTTCTTTTTCGCAAAAGACCGGCAATTTCGCAGTGCTAATCTATTTTGAAATCAACCCCCTCCATGAACCGAATTTTATTTTTTTTCGGCTGCTTTCTGACCAGCCTGGCGTTTGCCCAAACCCCGCAGAAACATCCCGACACCGCCGGACCGGACTGGAAACCGCTGTTTGCCGCCGACCTGTCCGACGCCGGTTTTCCGAAAGGAATCTGGTCCGTTGACGAGGGGGTGCTGAGCGCCACCCAGGACATTCCGATCTGGACCAAAAAACCGTACAAAAATTTCATTCTGGATCTGGAATTCAAGAACGCACCCGGTACCAACAGCGGGGTTTTCGTGTATTGCAGCGACACGGCCAACTTCATTCCGAACTCGGTGGAAATCCAGATCGCCGACGACTACAGCGATCAGTGGTCCAAAGCCCCGGCTTCGTGGCAGTGCGGAGCATTTTTTGGCCATAAACCGGCCATTCAGCCCAAGGTGGTCAAGTCGGCGGGCGAATGGAACCGCTACACCATCACCTGCCAGGGCAAGCACATCACCGTCCTGCTGAACGGCCAGCTTGTCAATGAGATCGACATGAGTTTGTGGACATCCGGCAAGACCAACCCCGACGGCTCGGCCATTCCGAACTGGCTCAACAAACCCTGGGCCGCGCTCCCGAACGAAGGCCACGTCGGTTTTCAGGGCAAACACGCCGGAGCCCCGATCTATTTTAAGAACATGAAGATTAAGGAATTGAAATAGAGGAGAAAAGGAGGGAAAGGAGAAAAGGAGGGAAAGGAAAAAAGGAGAAAGGGACGATTCCGTTACTGACGTCTTCCTCTCCTCCTTTTCTCCCTTCCTCCTTATACAGCTACCCCGGTTTCCGTTTGGATATATTTCAGAATGTCGCCCGGCTGGCAGTCTAGGTTTTTACCAATCAATTACCTCCCTAAAAGGCTGCGGTTTCGGACGAAAAGTCTTTTAAAAGGCCCAGCACTTCCTGAACGTTCTCAAGCCGGAAAGCCGCATTGGTCGTGCCGGGGCCGACTTTCACGGTATACTGGTTTTCCAGCGTCAGGGCCGAAAACATATCTTCGTCGGTGCGGTCGTCGCCGATGGCCAGCACAAAATCGTAGGGCCGGGCCAGGGATAACTGCTTGGCTACCTTGCCTTTATCGGTTTCGGTGCTTTTGATTTCGACCACACAATTGCCGTCGATGACCCGCAACTGGTACGGCAGCAGATTTTCCAGGGTGTTGATCAGCTCGCGGGAACGCACAAAACCGGTTTCCGATTCGGCGCTGCGGTAGTGCCAGGCCAGCGAGTGGCTTTTTTCTTCGACAAACGAACCGGGGCAGCGCGTCACGAAGTCGATCAGCACCGGACTCACGATCTGTTTCCAGGAACCGTCGTCCAGAATGTCGCGTCGCCACAGGCCCTGCTGTTTGATGTACGAACCGTGTTCGGCCACCATGTCGATGGGCAGAAACCCGAGCCATTCGTCGAGCGTTTGCTGATCGCGGCCGCTGATAATCACCACGTAGTTCTCCCGGCGGCTCGCCAGTCGTCCCAGCACGTTGATAACTTCGATGGGCGGAGCGGCCTGTTCCGGTTTGGTTTTGTAATTCACCAGCGTGCCGTCGTAATCGAGCAGCAGCAGCCGTGAGCGGGCCTGGGCGTAGCGTTCCCGGAGCGAAAAATCAACGTTCGAATTCAACAGGGGCGCGGGTTCGGTTTGCTGGGTTGGCATGGTCAGGAGGGACTCAACGAAGCTGTTGGCCCATTTTTTTACGTCGTATTCCTTGAGTCGCCGTTGCATGATGGCAATCCGCCGGGCCTGTTCCTCCGGTTCCATTTCCAGCGCCTGCTTCATCTTATCGGCCACTTCATTTTCATCCAGCGGATTGATGTGCAGGGCCGTACTGAGTTCGTTGGAGGCTCCGGTCATCTCGCTCAGGATCAGGACGCCCTGGTGGTCTTTGCGGGCGGCCACAAACTCCTTGGCGACCAGGTTCATCCCGTCGCGGATGGGCGTGATCAGGGCCACATCGCAGGCCGTGTACAGGGCGACCAGTTGCGGGAACGGCACGGACCCGTAGCGGTACACGATCGGTCGCCAGATGAGCGTACCGTATTTTCCGTTGATGCGCCCGACGGTCTGTTCGATCATCACCTTCCGTTCGCCGTATTTCAGAATTTCGTCGCGCGAAGGCACCACCACCAGAATAAACGTCAGCCGCTCGATCCATTCCGGGTATTTCTTGAAAAAGGCTTCCAGCGCATCGAGCCGCTGCATGACGCCCTTGGTGTAGTCCAGCCGGTCGACGGAAAATATGATCTTGTTGTCGGTATAGGCTTTCTTCAGGGCCTCCCGTTCTTCAATAACGTCCGGGTTGTCAAACGCATCGTGGTACAGCGAATAGTTGATGCCGACCGGAAAGGCAGCCGACTGAATCAGCCGGTTTTGGTAGTTGATCTTCCAGATTTTGTGCTGGATGCCCAGATTGATCTGGATCGATTGCAGAAAGTGAATGTTGTAGTCGGTGGTGTGAAAGCCGATCAGGTCCGCACCCAGCAAACCCGTCAGCAGGTACTCTTTGCACTTGTACGGTAAAATCCGGATCAGCTCGTAAGACGGAAACGGAATGTGCAGGAAAAAACCGATGGTGGCGTCGGGCTGTTTGTCCCGAATCAGCCTGGGCAAGCCCATGAAATGGTAGTCGTGTACCCAGACGATATCCTGTGGTTTCAGCAGTTGCGCCACGGCTTCGCTCACCGTTTCGTTGGCTTTCTGGTAGGCAATAAAATCCCGCTCCTGGTAATCGACGTAGGTGGTGAAATAGTGAAAAAGCGGCCAAAGCACCGAATTGGAAAAACCGTTGTAAAAATCCTGCTGAATTTTACGATCCAGAAAAACCGGCACATAGTCGAAGTCATCATTGACCAGATGCTGATTTTTTTCCCAGGTTCGGCGGGAAAAATCGGCGCATCCCACCCAAACCGGTTTTTCGGTCGCTTCGCTGAAATCCAGGGATTTCATGGCGGTGACCAGGCCTCCGGCGGAGTTTTTTACCGTGGTCGTACTGCCTGCCGTTTCGAAGGTGAAAGGCAGGCGATACGATACAATAATGAGTCTATTGTTCTTCATAACGTGTGGATTTGCGGTTTTCGGTTATCAGTCGGAATTCTGACTGGTAACCAAAAACCGTATCATAAATAAGGCTGTTCGGCCGGGAATGGTTCGCAAAACCGCCCAATTAGAGAAATTCTAATCCGTTTACTCCACGATCGTATTGATGATTCGGACGGGTGCCAGCACGCGCTCCGGGCGATTTGCCAGGTCATAATTCAGGTCGAAAATGGCGCGCTCCAGCAAATACGTTTCCAGCATCATTTGCAGATCCGCTTTGTCTTTCGGATAAAAATTACTGTCCTGAACAGTGTCCAGATACGCCTTCAGGAAGATTTCGCTGATCTGGAAGGCCCACAGGTCGGCAAACGGCAGCAGATTTTTGATGTCTTCCTTCGGAACCTGGTTGGTGGCCAGAAATCCTTCGTAGGCCACGTAATAAAACGAGCGAATCATGGCCGCTACATCGCGCAACGGCGACCGTTTGATGCGCCGGGTGCTGAACGTCCGCAGCGGGTTGCCACCAAAATCCTGAATGGCAAGGTCTTTGCCCGTCAGCAGAATTTGCCCCAGGTGGTAGTTGCCGTGAATCCGGATTTTGAGGGCGTCCAGTTTGTGGTCGTAGATGCGCTTCATCGTTTTCAAAACCGCCTGTTTTTTGTCCAGTATGGCTTCAATCTCCGATTTGCTACCGTCCGGCAGGTTTTTCAGGCTGCGGTTCTGGCTCTGGTAACTCTCCCGCACGAGCGACTGCATACCCGCAAAAAGCGAGCGCTGGTAGTGCAGGGAAAATTCTTCGGGCGCAAAGTCCTTGTTCGTCGTGGCCGCCAGCGCCAGGTGCATCTGGCCGGTCCGGATGCCAAGCTGACGGGCCTGCTCCGAAGCCGATCCGCCGAGCAGTTCGCGGCAGTTGTCCGACAGATCGTCGTAGCCCTGCGGATCGCCCAGGCTGCCCTGCCGGCATACGGTCGCCAGCGTGTCCTTGCTCCGCGCCAGAATCCGTTCGATGTAATTATGAATCCGTTCGAGCATGAAACTGTGGCCGTCGCCGTGGTTTTCCACCATTGCTTCCACCATGCCGAGCGAAATCAGCCCCTTTTCCGACTGCCACTCGATGGTACCGAGAAATTCCGGAATATACTCGAATTTCGCTTCTTCGCTCAGGTACCGGCTGATCTCAATGTCCGGGTTGAGGTTCCAGTCCACCTTGCGGTACATCTTCAGGAAAAACCGGTTGTCGTAGGTAATGGCCGTGTAGTCCCGATCCGAAGTGTGCATTTTGGACTTGATCTCGTCGGTATCCTGGCGGTATTTTTTCAGTGATTTGTCGCCCGCAAAAACCAGCTTTCCGTTTTTCGCCGGGATGGACTGACTGGCCGCCAGCTTGCCAAACAGCAACTGGTGCAAACGGTCGGTGAAAAAGGCATCGCAGAGCAAACCGTCTTCGTCGCCGAGTTTCATCTGCGCCAAAACCGCCTGCGGACAGCTCGCGGAAATCTGGCTGGCCCGGTCACCCTGCACAAACGTCACCGGCACCTGATACAACTCGGGCAGCCCCTGCTCATACGTCACTTCCACCAGCAGCAGCGACCCCCGTTTGTCATCGAGGTCGATCATCGCCTGATCGGAAATCGAGAAGCTGTCGATTTCGCGGCCTTTGCCAATAAACCAGTTGGCTTCCGTGATGTAATTCGGCAGAATGTCGTTTTCGAGTTGCGACCGGGTCTGGGCCTGCATCAGGTCTTCCCACTGCGCCAGCGTTATCTGCGGCAGTGCGCTTTCCGGACTGATATTCGGATGCGTTTTTTGCAGCGCAAACCACTGATAATCATACGGGGCCAGCGTAAACCGGTAGGGGCTGTTGTCGGTAATGGCCGGAAACCGGTTTTTGCTGAACAGCTCCACGAGCCGGTAGCCGACAAAACCGCCCAGGTCCACTTCGGCGGGTTGCGAATGTTTCGACAGGTTGACCACAATCAGCAGCGTTTCGTCTTCGTAGGTCCGGGTAAACGCCAGCACCTTCGGGTTTTCGACGTTCAGAAACTTCAGATCACCGCGCCCGAACGCCTTGTAGCGCTTCCGCATGTTGATCATCCGTTTCGTAAACCACAGCAGCGACGAGGTATTCTGCCACTGCGTTTCGACGTTAACGGCTTCGTAATGGTAAGCCGGGTCGAGAATCACCGGCAGGTAGAGTTTCTGCGGATTGGTCACCGAAAAACCGGCGTTCCGGTCGGGCGACCATTGCATCGGCGTCCGAACCCCGTCCCGGTCGCCCAGGTACACGTTGTCGCCCATGCCAATTTCGTCGCCGTAATACAAAACCGGGGTCCCGGCCAGCGAAAACAGCAGGCTGTTCAGGAGTTCGATTTTGCGCCGGTCGTTGTCCATCAACGGGGCCAGCCGGTGCCGAATTCCGAGGTTAATACGCGCTTTCGGGTTTTTGGCGTACATTTTATACATGTAATCCCGCTCGTCGTCGGTCACCATTTCAAGCGTCAGCTCATCGTGGTTGCGCAGGAAAATGGCCCACTGGCAGGTCTCCGGAATGTCGGGCGTCTGGTCGAAAATATCGGTGATCGGATACCGGTCTTCCATCTGCACGGCCATAAACATCCGGGGCATCACCGGAAAATGGTAGTTCATGTGGCACTCGTCGCCGTCGCCAAAATACGAAGCCGAATCTTCGGGCCACATGTTGGCTTCGGCCAGAAAAACCGTCCCCGGAAAGTGCTGATCGACGTGCGCCCGCAGTTTTTTCAGGTAGGCGTGGGTTTCGGGCAGGTTTTCGCCGTTGGTGCCTTCGCGTTCGTAGAGGTAGGGCACCGCATCGAGCCGAAAACCGTCGACGCCCATGGCGCACCAATAATCCAGAATTTTATAAATTTCCTCCTGCACCAGCGGATTGTCGTAGTTCAGGTCGGGCTGGTGGTGGAAAAACCGGTGCCAGTAGTATTGCTGCGCCACGGGATCCCAGGTCCAGTTCGACGCTTCGAAATCCTGAAAAATAATCCGCACGTCCTTGTACTGGTTCGGATCGTCGGTCCAGACGTAATACGCCCGCTCGGGCGAACCTTTGGGCGCTTTGCGGGCCCGCTGAAACCAGGGGTGCTGGTCGGACGTGTGGTTGATGACCAGCTCCGTAATGACTTTCAGGTTCCGCTTGTGGGCTTCCTGCAAAAATTCCTGAAACTGCTCGACGTTGCCGTAAGAGGGGTTGATGCTGTAATAATCGGCAATGTCATAGCCATCGTCGCGCAGCGGAGACGGGTAAAACGGCAATACCCAGATGGCCGTTACGCCCAGGTCCTGGAGGTAATCCAGCTTTTCCAGCAGCCCTTTGAAATCACCGATTCCGTCGCCACTGCTGTCCCGAAAAGCCTTGATATGAAGTTCGTAAATGATGGCATCTTTGTACCAATGAAGTTTGTCGTCTAAGCCTGCTTTCTTCGTCGCCATATTTTTTTCGTCAAAAAACCGGTCAATCTGAATGAATCCCGCAGCCGGCCAAACCGGCGCCTTACTAATTCTAACCCTTACGGCTGCGAGATGTTTGACGAACCCAGCGAATGCCCCACCCCCGCCCTAAACCACGACGGCCCTTCCGGAGTTGATAAATGCATGAAGCAAGCTGAAACCGTTACCCCACCCGCGTACCAGATGCCCCCCGCGCCGGATGAATTGTTTGGTGATTTTTTTCGGGAAGTGCAGTTGAGTCAGGTCTTTCCGGACTCGAAAACATTTGTCGATTGCGTGCCACGGATGGCGCCGGAGGCCATTTTGGCCCAGTATCAAGCCCAGAAGGATAAACCGGATTTTCACCTGAAAGCGTTTATCGACGCGCATTTTACGCTGCCCGATTCGCCCACGTCCGGTTTTTCGAGCGATGCGTCCTTGCCGACCACGACCCACATCGAGAAGCTCTGGGATGTGCTCACGCGGACCCCGGATGTGCCGGTCGAGGGCAGTTCGCGGCTGCCGCTGCCGCATCCGTACGTGGTGCCGGGCGGGCGGTTTCGCGAGATTTTTTACTGGGACAGTTATTTCACGATGCTGGGCCTGAAGCAGGCCGGCCGGACGGGTCTGATCCGGAACATGATCGAAAATTTCGCGTACCTCATCGATACGTACGGTTTTATTCCGAACGGAAACCGCACCTATTTCCTGAGCCGGTCGCAGCCGCCGGTTTTTGCGCTGATGCTGCACCTGCTGGCCGAACTCGACGGTCCGGACGTTCTGATCCGTTATTTGCCCCAGCTGGCGCAGGAATACGCCTTCTGGATGCGCGAAACCGCTGAGGGCGAAACCCGGGCCGTTCGGCTCGAAGGCGGTTTTGAACTGAACCGGTATTACGACCCGACCCCGCGCCCCCGGCCCGAAGCCTACCTGAAGGAATCGCAGCTGACGGAACCCGCCACGGCACTCGGCATTGAACCCCAGGCGCTTTACGGCCACCTGCGGGCGGCCTGCGAGTCGGGCTGGGATTTCAGCAGCCGCTGGTTTAGCGAGGGCGAGTCGCTGGTGAGTACCAACGCGGGCAACCTGCTGCCGGTTGACCTGAACTGCCTGCTGTATTTTCTCGAACAAACGCTGCGGGATGTCTACCGCCAGACCGGCGACGGAGCGCAGGCCGACCAGTTTGCGCAAGCGGCCGAAAACCGGAAAACCGCCATCGACCGGTTTTTCTGGGATGATCAGCGGCAGTTTTACGTGGACTACGACCTGGGTAGCCAGCGCCAGACCACGGCGCTGACGCTGGCGGCTGCCTTTCCGTTGTTCTTCGGGCTGGCGACGCCCGACCAGGCTGACGCGGTTCATAGCCGGCTGCGGAAGGATTTCTTACAAGCCGGCGGCTGGGTGACCACCCTGATCCGGTCCGGGCAGCAGTGGGATTCGCCGAACGGCTGGGCACCCCTGCAATGGATGGTGTATAAAGGGCTGATGAACTACGGTTTTGCGGAAACCGCAATCGAAGGACGCGACCGCTGGCTGGCCCTCAACGACCGGGTTTTTCGCGAAACCGGCAAAATGATGGAAAAATACAACGTGGTGGACGACACGATCACCGCGGGGGGCGGGGCGTACCCAAATCAGGACGGCTTTGGCTGGACCAATGGCGTTTACCTGCAATTCATGCACGAGAAAACCGCTTCGGCGCCACAGGACGCTGCGGAGTGAAACCGGCGAGCGGCTTGATTGGCGGACGATCCGGGCGGTTTTTATCGTTCATTACACAACCTTTACAGAAAATTCGCTGATATGTCGGAAAGGGTTGCTTATTTTGCACTTGTATGGTCTACTGACTACCGTCAAATTCTATGTCATTGAAAAAAACCAAGATTGTTGCCACGGTCGGTCCGGCGTCCGAGAGCAAAGAAAAGCTGTTGGCTTTAGCCCGCGCCGGTGTTAATGTTTTCCGGTTGAATTTTTCCCACGGCACGCACGAAGAACACCTGGTTCGTATTCAGCGAATCCGGGAAATTAACGAAGAATACGGTCTGAATCTCGCCATTTTGCAGGATTTGCAGGGGCCTAAAATCCGGATCGGGAAAGTAGAACGGGAAGAAGGGGTCCAGATTCTGCCCGGCAATAAGCTGGTTTTTACGAATGAAGAAGTCGTTGGCACCGCCGAGCGGGTCAGCACGCCCTACAAAGGCATGTACCGCGACGTGCGGAACGGGGAGCGCATTCTGCTGGATGATGGCAAACTGGAAGTCCGGGTGATTGGCACGGAAGGTACGGATGTGATTACGGAAGTGGTGTATGGCGGGCCGTTGAAATCAAAAAAAGGCGTCAATTTGCCCAATACGAAGGTTTCGATGCCGTCGGTAACGGAAAAAGACTTTGAAGACCTGGATTTTGGTCTGGAACATAACGTCGACTGGATTGCGCTGTCGTTTGTGCGGCAGGCATCCGAGATTCTGGAAATTAAGGAATACATCCGGGCGCGGGGCAAATCGAGCCGCGTGATTGCGAAACTCGAAAAACCGGAAGCCATTCTGAACATCGACGAGATCGTGGCCGCCACCGATGGCGTCATGGTAGCGCGGGGTGACCTGGGCGTTGAACTGCCCGCCGAAGACGTGCCGATGATTCAGAAAATGATAGTCGAAAAGTCGAACAAGGCCGCCAAACCGGTGATTGTGGCCACGCAGATGCTCGAAAGCATGATCGACGCGCCCCGCCCCACCCGGGCCGAGATCAACGATGTCGCCAACTCCGTGCTGGATGGCGCCGATGCGGTGATGCTCAGCGCCGAAACTGCGTCGGGAAAATACCCCATTCTGGCGGTTGAAAACATGACGCACACGATTCAGAAGGTGGAAGAGCTGAGCGATAAAATATACTACCGTTACCACGCGTACGTCAACGAAAATCCGGGCAAAAACGTCCTGAACGACAACGTGGTGATGAGCGCCTGCCGACTGGCCCGCGACACCAAAGCGAAAGCGATTATCGGCATCACGACCTCGGGCTACACGGCGTTCCGACTGGCGCACCACCGTCCGAAAGCCGGTTTATACGTTTTTACGGCCAACAAAGCGATGATGAATACCCTGGCGCTGTACTGGGGGGTCAACGTTCTGCCGTATGAGCCCAATCCGGCGAATACCGTGGATCAGACGGTGGCCGAAATCAAGGAATTGCTGGTGAAGCAGGGTGTGCTGGAAAAAGGCGATATTTTTATCAATACGCTCAGTATGCCGTTGCTGGAACGCTCGAAAACCAATACCGTGAAGTTGAGCGTCGTGGAATAGACGAGTGGTTTCGCGGAGTTGAGCGAAGAAAAAGGGAGTTGAGCGGAGGTAATTCTCTGTTTAATTCCCTTTTTCTTTGCTAAACGCTGATGCGCTCCGCTAAACGCTGCGAAACAGTTTGTTTATATTTCCGCTGAAAATAGCCGAAGGAAACGATCACCAGCGCGCCGTAGACGACCGACACCACGTACGCCGAATACACGAAGAAATCCAGAAAACTGATGTTGGGCTGGCCGAAGTTTTTGTAGAGCGTTATGGCCACGCTGCCCATGTAGCCGTAGTAGTCGGCCAGCGTCACGATAAAACCGACCGTGCTGACGTAACGAAACGAAGCCACCAGCCGCTCGAAATACAGTCCGTTGCAGGGAACATACGCCCCGTATAAGCCCATCCCGACCAGCGTAAACCAGGCCCCCGGCGACAGCGCGCCCTGCTGAAAAAACCAGGTACTGACCCCAATCAGGGCAGCCGCCAGCAGCATCACCAGATTAATCAGCCGGAACGCCAGAAAGTTGTCTTTGACGACCTGCAACATCCCCATCACCCCCAGAATGCCGACGGCTACCGTGGTTTCCGTTTTCGTAAAAACCGCCGGATTTTTGATGCCGACCGCCGAGAGGATTTCGGGGGCAAAATTGTCGCGGAAATCGCGGAACGCCGACAGCAGCACGTAGGAAATAATCAGCGTGGTGAGGCCGACCGAAAAAGTTTGCAGAAAGTGACGGCGTTCGGCCTGGTTCATGGGCCGCCGTTCGGTGCGCAGGGCGCGGTCTTCGGCGGAAGGCGGGGGCAGCAGCGTCATCATCCAGACCGACCCCAGCAGCGGAACCACGAACAGCAGGCCCGTGACGAACGGAAGCCAGAACTCCGAAATGCCCCAGGCGGTTTTGATGGTCAGGGCAACGGTTTTGACGAAACCCGACGCAAAAATAAACGAGGCCGTTAGCCCCGCCACCAGCGCATCGGTCTGCCGGCGGCCTTCCAGAAAACCGAGCATAATGCCGTAGACCATGCCCAGCGGCAGGCCGTTCAGAAACAGAAAAACAATGTTGTAGGGCGGAGGAACCAGGGCAAAACCGAGCAGCGCCAGCTCCGAAAGACCGATGAACAGCAGCACGTAGAGCGCCCGCTGACCCGGTTTCATTTCCGAAACGACCTTGACGCCAATCCGCTTCGAAACCGCGTAACCGAGAACCTGCGCCGTGATGAGCCAGATTTTGTAGCTGACGCCGGCAAAACTCAGGCCCTCAAAAATGACGGCCGTGATTCCTTTGCGGAAGGCATACATGCAGGCGTAGGTGCAGAACGCGGCTACCGCGCCAAAAAGCACGAAAACGACCGGATGGCGTAAAAGAGATTTCTGGGACATTCGGAACGGTTTGCAGACAAAATACGCATTCTTCCGGAAGAATGCGCTCCCGGGCCTAAAAATCAAAATTCGGAACGGTTTCCGCCAAATACTGATTTTTGGTATTAAGATTGTGTTACGGAACTCTAGAAAACGTTATAGCAAAGAGAAGGACCCTTTGTGTAGATTTCTTTCCATTGATCACAACCTGAATACCACCGATATGGGCACGCATCCGATCACCAATGGCTGTCTGTTGATTGCTGAACCGTTTCTGGGCGATCCGAATTTTGAACGAAGCGTCGTGCTGGTGTGCGACCACAACGATGAAGGCACGTTCGGGCTCGTCCTGAACCAGATCGCGCAGGTAAAACTGAACGATGTGCTGACCGACGAGATGTACCACGACTATTCGTTGTACGTCGGTGGCCCGGTTCAGCAGAACACCCTGCACTACATTCACCGGCTGGGCCACGCGCTGGAAGAATCCATCGAACTGCCCAACGGCCTTTTCTGGAGCGGAAATTTCGACCGGCTGCGGCAACTGATCAACGCCGGGGCGGTGAAGGAAACCGACGTGCGGTTTTTTGTCGGCTATTCCGGCTGGTCGGGCGGGCAGCTGGCCGACGAAATGGCCAAAAATGCCTGGATCGTGACCCAGGCCGATTCCGGCTTTATTTTCGACACCCCTTCCGATCAGTTCTGGCGGGGCATTCTGCGCCAGATGGGCGGGCAGTACCGCGTTCTGTCGCACTACCCCGTCGATCCGCGCTTGAATTGATTCGTGGAACAAGCGGAAAAAATACGAGCGTAAAGCCGGGAAAGGGAAGGGGAGAAGGGCCGGTTTTGCCGGATTCCGGCATTTCCCGCTGGTCGGCGCTCGCGGGTCTGATCTCTTAATTTTTGTGAAAATGCCCCGAAACTTCGGACGGTATCCGTAAGATAACTGAAATTCTCCCGTTATTTGTCTGTTGGTTCGTGGGAACGTTGGCGAATCGACCGGGTTATTCACAAAAACAGTATGTTGAAAGTCAGATTACTTCTACTTGTTGCGTTTTCGTTCGCTTCTTTTTCTTCCTTTGCTCAGCTTCAGGGCGTGTTTGGTCTTAAAGTGGGTGCCAGTACGTCCCGGACCGCCCAGGAAGGCATCACGCCTTACATTGAACGCTACAAAACCGCCTTCCATCTGGGCGGTATTTACCGGCTGCGGTACAACCGGTTTGTGGCACAGCCCGAGTTGCTGCTGTCGGTGAAAGGAGGGACGCTGAAACGGCTGGGCACCAATCCGCAGACGGTCCGGAATAATTTCAACTACATCAGTGTGCCCCTGCTGCTGGGCTGGATACCCACCGAAGGGCTTGTGCTTCAGGCCGGTCCCGAATTCAGTTACGCCATCGATACGCCCTACGGCCCCGGCAAAAAACAGGACACCGGCATTGCCGTCGGCGCTCACTACGATTTTCTGGATATGGCCGATAAATTCAGTCTGCACCTGCGCTACATTCACGGGCTGAACAACGTGTCGTCCAACCCGATTGTGGAGTATCACAACCGCACGTTTCAGGTCTCGATTGTCTACAATTTCTACAAAAAGAAGTAAGCCAGTAACCGCTCAGCAGCCCACGTACGTTCGCTCCACCCAGCCATCGTCGAACAGGTCGATGAGGGCATACCCGGCGCGGGTGTGGTGGTAGGTCGAATGGTCCCACCAGTCGCCACTGAGGGCGCCGTTGTTGAGGTACGTCACGCCGTTGTAATCCACCCGGTCGAGCAGGTGCGTGTGGCCGCTCAGGCAAACGTTCACGTTCGGGCGTTTGTGAAACAGGCGGATCAGATCCGACGAATCGGTGTGCAGCAATCCGCTCCCAATTTCCCGCCGACCGGTTTGCGGTTTGTTGTGATCGTACAAAACCGATGCGGATAAAATCGGAATGTGCGACAGGATCAGAACCGGTTTTTTACGGTCGGTTTTTCGCAGGTCGTTTTCCAGCCAGTCGCGTTGTTTTTCATCGAGCCGGGCCACGTACCAGCCGCCCTCGGGCGTCGGTTGCGTGCTGTCCAGCACCACAAAATGCCAGCCGCTGTGGTCGAAGCTGTAGTAGCGGTTCGGCAATTTTAGCTGTTCCACCGCCCAGGCTTTGCCGTAAAGCGGGTCTTTTTTCGAGCCGTTGTAGCCCCAGACGTCATGATTTCCGATGCAGTGGTAGATGGGCAGGCTGTTTTCCTGCTGCAAAATCCGGTTCCAGACGTTCCACTGCCGCCGAACCGTGCTTTTGTCCCGCGAGAGGGCATCCATGATGGCGTCACCCCCGTTCAGAATAAAGGCCGGGCGGTCTTTCATGGTTTGCAGGTGGTGCAGGCAGGTCGCCAGCGACGCTTCGGCTTTGGGCCGGGGCATCATGTGAACATCCGTCAGGTGCGCGACCCGCAGAACGCGTTTTCGCCCGTACGGGGTGGTCAGTTCGGGCCCGGGCAAACCCGTGGTCAGGAGCCCGAGGGAGGCTAGTGCTTCGCGACGATTCATTTCAGGTTGGTTTGCTTGAGCGAATGATCGCTCCTTATGAAAACGTATTTTTCGCCATCGGGTCCCGAAAAACTTACTGAACAGGAAAAAAGTGTATCTTGCAAAACGATGTTTTCAATTGTTGACGTAGAAACGACGGGGGGAATCGGTGGACAAACCCGTCTGACAGAAGTGGCGGTTTTTCGGTATGATGGCGTCGAGGTTGTCGATAGCTTCCACTCCCTGCTAAATCCGCATTGCCCGATTCCGCCTTTTATTGCCCGCATGACCGGCATTTCGGACGAAATGGTGCAACTGGCCCCCGATTTTTCCGACGTGGCCCACGAAATCGCCCGCGTGACGGAAGGGGCGGTTTTTGTCGCCCACAACGCCCCCTTCGACTACGGTTTTCTGAAAAAGGAATTTTCCTGGATTGGCCAGCCCTTCGAGCGTCACCGGCTTTGCACGGTGCAGCTCAGCCGCCGGATTTTTCCGGGATTGCCTTCCTACAGCCTGGGCAAATTGTGCCGATCGCTGGAAATTCCGGTCAGCAACCGCCACCGCGCCCACGGCGACGCAGCCGCCACCGTCCAGCTTTTCGAGCGGCTTTTGCTGAACGACTTTCAGGGCCTGATCCGGACCCGGCGGGTGCCGGTTTGACCCTCCGGACCGGATTTACTCCACAATTTTATATTGCTTTTTGGCCTCGGCCCGCGACAGCGCGTTGAAATGCCACCACTCGGCTTTCAGGGAAGAAAAACCGGCTTTTTTCATGACGGCCCGCAGCAGGCGCCGGTTTTCGACCTGTTTCGGGCGCAACTTCCCCTGTTTGAGCAGCTGATCTTCTTTTTCCGGATGGGCCAGTTCGCCGAAGTAATCGAATGGGGTGCCCATGTCGAGCGGTTTTCCGTCTTTGGTCGCCAGGGTCAGATCGACGGCGCAACCGTAGTTGTGCACCGAGCCGTTGCGGGGATTGGAAACGTATTTGCCGCGCTCGTTGACGGGCAGATGCTTGAGCGTGTTCCACAAAGCCCACTGCGCCGAGCGCGGGCGGGTGGCGTCGTAGACCAGCAGCCGGAGGTCGGGGCGCCGGTGTTGCAATTCCCGGCTGGCTTTCGCCAGTTTCTGGGCGGCCAGCGGTTGCAGGTAGGCCCGGGTCAGGTCGCCGTAGACATCTTTGCCGACAAAATTATCGGTGGTCGAGTACTTCAATTCCACCAAAACCGCCGGATCGACTTTCTGAATATCCACCAGCCCCTGCCGGATCATCACCTGCTCCAGTTTCCCCTGCGCCAGAAGAAGTTGCGGAAAGAGGAGAAGTAGTAAAACCGTATTTTTCATTTTGTAAATCTGTGCTTGACTCTAAAATCCTCCGCTCAACTCCGCGAACTAACTCGTTTTGTGGCCTCGCGGAGGTGAGTCAAGATGAGCCAGCGTTAAGCGGAGAGTGAGGTAGTTCGTTGCGAAATAACGAAAAACCCGCTATTTTGCTACGAATAACGTGTTTCCCTTACTATGGCCCTTAACTACATTTGGGTAGCTTTTTTTCTGATTGCCTTTCTGATTGCGCTCTTTAAACTGATTTTTCTGGGCGATACCGAAATCTTCAAGACCATTGTCGAGGGCTTGTTCGATTCTTCAAAAACCGCCGTAATGGATATTGCCCTGCCGCTGGCGGGCGTGATGACTTTCTTTCTGGGCCTGCTCAACATCGGCGAAAAAGCCGGGGCCATCAACTTCCTGGCGCGGATCATCGGCCCGTTTTTCAACAAACTGTTTCCGGAAGTGCCCAAAAACCACCCGGCCAACGGCCAGATGATCATGAACTTTTCGGCCAACATGCTTGGGCTGGACAACGCGGCCACGCCCTTCGGCCTGAAAGCCATGCAGAGTTTGCAGGAGCTGAATCCGCAGAAGGACACCGCTTCGAACGCCCAGATTATGTTTCTGGTGCTGCACACCTCCGGGCTGACCATCATTCCGCTGGGCATCATGGCGCAACGGGCGATTCTGGGCGCAAAAGACCCGTCGGACATCTTTATTCCCTGCCTGATTGGAACCTACGTCGCTACGGTTTTCAGTATGTTCATCGTGGCCCTGAAACAGCGGATTAACCTGTTCAACGGGCTGGTGATGGGCTGGCTGGGCGGCATTACGGCGTTTCTGGCGCTGGCGTTGTGGTACCTGTCGTCGCTGCCGAAGGAAGAAATCGAGCAGGTATCCAAAGTGGTGGGCAACGTGACCCTATTTGTCATTATCGTGGCGTTTTTGCTGGGCGCGATGCGGAAGAAAGTCGATATTTTTGATGCGTTTATCGAGGGCGCAAAAGGCGGTTTTGAAACGTCCGTCCGGATTATTCCGTACCTGGTCGGGATGCTGGTGGCCATCAGCGCCCTGCGGAATTCGGGCGCAATGGCCTACATCGTCGATGGCATGAAATACCTGATCGGTTTGATCGGCATCAATACGGATTTTACGGATGCGTTGCCGGTCGCGCTGATGCGCCCCCTGAGCGGCAGTGCGTCGCGGGCGCTGATGATTGACGCCATGAAAGAATTCGGGCCGGACTCGTTCGTGGGCCGCTTGTCCTGCATTTTTCAAGGAGCCGCCGACACCACATTTTACATCGTTGCGTTGTACTTCGGCTCAGTGGGGATCAAGAAAACCCGGTACGCCATTGTGGCCGGTTTGATCGCCGATGCCGCCGGTGTGCTGGCCGGTATTGCGCTGGGGTACTTCTTTTTCCACTGAGCAAAAGCCGGAATTGTAATTCCGAGTTATCCATAGTCAAGCCAGTAGGGCTTGCAAAAAGCATAGATTTACCATGAACATTGACCAAATCCGCGAACAACTGCACCGGCTTATCGACGAAGTCGACGACGTTTACGTTCTGAACGGCCTGTACCGGAACTTGTCGGCCGAGAAGCGTCACCGCGAAGCCTACGAAAAAGAACAGCGGGAGAAGGCACAGGCCGCTAAAAGCCGGAAAAAATAAACGGTTGCGCCGATGATTCAGCCCAAGCTTACGGTTTTTGATGTTGCCATGATCGTCGTCAGTCTGGTCATTGGCGTGGGTATTTTCCGGACCCCCGCCATTGTAGCCCAGTCGGCGGGCTCGGCCCCGGTTTTTTTTGCCGCCTGGGTGGCCGGTGGCTTCGTGAGCCTGTGCGGGGCGCTGACCTACGCCGAAATCGGGGCGCGGTATCACTTCCCGGGCGGTTTTTACAAACTGATTTCCACGGCCTTCCACCCGGTTTTTGCCTTCATGCTCAACTGGGTCATCGTGCTGACCTACGGTGCGGGCCTGGCCGGCGTCGCGCTCATTGGCGCCGAATACATCAATCCCTTGTTGCCGGTTTTTTTACAAACCAAAGCGGGTATTCAGGGAACCGTGGTGATCACGGTTCTTTTCTTTTTCGGGGTCAATTACCTCGGCATCAAGTCCAGCGCCCGGTTGCAAAACCTACTCAGCAGCCTGAAAATCGTCCTGATGGCGGTTTTATGCCTGGGGGTCATCATTGCTCCAAACGCCGAAACCGCATTCGATTCAACGCATCATGCAGCACCGAACGGCGGCCCGGTCATCATTCCTAATTTCTTCTCTGCTTTTGCCCTCAGCCTGATTGCGGTTTTTTACACCTACGGCGGCTACCAGCAGACGCTGAATTTTGGGGCCGACATCAAAGACCCGGTGCGCAACACCCCCCGCGGTATTCTGATCGGAATCGGGCTGGTCATTGGCCTGTACCTCTGCATCAATTACGCCTATTACCGCCAGTTGGGCTTCGACGGCCTGGCTAACTCCAAACTCATTGCCGCCGATCTGGCGCGGGCGCTGTTTGGCGATTGGGGCTTTGCATTTGTGTCCGTCGCAATTTTTATTTCGGTGCTGGGTTACATCAACGCGACGCTGTTGTCGCTGCCCCGGGTTTTCTACGCGATGGCCGACGACGGGGTGTTGCCGCCGGTTTTCAAGAAGGTCAACGAGCGGACGCAGGTGCAGGAGTTTACGCTCATCTTCATTACGGTCGTCGTGCTGGCGTCGCTGCTGGTGCTGGGCACGTTCGAGAAAATCGTCAGTTACGTGATGTCGATTGACAGCCTGGCGCTGGCGAGTGCGGCCGCGTCGATTTTTGTGTTTCGGCACCGCGTCCGGGGCAACGATCCGCATACGGGCTATAAAATCCGGTTCTACCCGTGGATTCCGGCCCTTTTTATCCTTTTTCTGCTGGCGGTTTCGGTCAACGTGATTGTGAGCGATCCGGTTCCGGCGGCCATTGGCTGGGGACTGTTTTTCAGCGGAGCGCCCTTGTACTGGTTGCTCAAAAAGGTTTTTTAATCAGAAAAGAACGCTTGAGATGTTGTCATTCCGACGGTAGGAGGGATCTCAAGCCGGTACGATCCTCCTGTCGTCGGAATAACCACGTGGATATTTCATACATTCTCAACGAACTCGGGGAAGAACACAGCCAATACTACAACGCCGTTGCTCCGCCCCTCATTCAAACCAGTAATTTCATGTTTCCGGACGTCGAAACGATGCGCCGGATGTTTCCCCACGAGTTTGAACTGCCGATCTACACGCGCGGCAACAACCCGACGGTCGAAATTCTGCGGAAAAAACTGGCGGCTCTCGAAGGCTCCGAAGACGCGCTGGTGCTGGCCAGCGGCAGCGCGGCCATTGCCACGGCGGTGATTGCCAACGTCAACCAGGGCGACCACATTGTTTCGGTGGCCAAACCGTATAGCTGGACGGTCAAACTCATGGAGAACTTTCTGCCCCGGTTTGGCGTCACGACGACCTTCGTGGATGGTACGGATGCGAGCCAGTTCGAAAAGGCCATCCAGCCCAACACCAAAGTTATTTTTCTCGAGTCGCCCAACACGTTCACGTTCGAGTTGCAGGACCTGGCGGCCGTGGCACAACTGGCGAAAGCGCGCGGAATTGTGACGATGATCGACAACAGCTACTCGACGCCTTTGTACCAAAAACCGGTCGAACTGGGCATCGACCTCGTGCTGTATTCGGCTTCCAAGTACATTGGCGGCCACAGCGATCTGGTGGCGGGGGTAATTTGTGGCACCCGGGAAATGATGCGCAAAATCTTCTACTCGGAGTACATGACCCTGGGCGGCATCATCTCCCCGATGAACGCCTGGCTGATGATTCGCGGACTGCGTACCCTGCCGCTCCGGCTCGAACGCTCGGCCCGGACAGCCGCCGAAGTGGTGGCCTACCTCGAAACCCATCCGAAAGTCCGGCGCGTCTATTTTCCGTATTCCAGGCAAAACCCGCAGCTCGACCTGGCCCAACGGCAGATGTCCGGCTGTGGCGGTTTGCTCACCATTTCGCTGGAAACCGACCAGATTGAAGTCGTTGACCGATTCGCCAATTCGTTGAAACGGTTTTTGCTGGGCGTCTCCTGGGGTGGGCACGAATCGCTGGCTTTTCCGGCCAGTTCGGGCTACGCCGACGGCACCGCAAAACCGGGTGACACGGGTTTCAATCTGATCCGGTTGTACATTGGTCTGGAAGAACCGGGCGTGTTGATTGCGGACCTAAAGCAAGCTTTTGAGCACATTTAGCCCTTGATTTCGTTACTTTTGTGTAACCATTGAATCTGCTACCTATGCGTTTTACCGTCCGTCTGCGTTCGTTGGCCTGTGCCTTCAGTCTTTTCCTGTGCCTCCATGCGGCTCATTCCCAGACTGTTCCGTCGTTTCTGAAAGCGAATCCGCGTTGGGTTGACTCGGTGTTTAACGCCCTGACGCCCGATCAGCGAATCGCCCAGTTGATTATGGTGGCGGGGTTCTCGAACCGGAGCAAAGGCTACGAAGATTCGCTGATGACGCTGGTGCAGACGCATCAGATTGGCGGAATTGTGTTCTTCCAGGGTGGCCCGATCCGGCAGGCCCGGCTGATCAACCGGTTGCAAACCGTGACCAAAGTGCCGATGCTGGTGGCGATCGATGGCGAGTGGGGGCTAGGGATGCGGCTGGACAGCACCGTGCGGTTTCCGTACCAGATGACGCTGGGCGCCATTCAGGGTCGCGATGATCTGATTTATAAAATGGGCGCTTCCGTGGCCCGCCAATGCCGCCGGATGGGCATTCACGTCAATTTTGCCCCGGTGGCCGATGTGAACAACAATCCCAATAACCCCGTTATCAACTTCCGCTCGTTTGGCGAGGACAAAGAAGCCGTCGCCAACAAGGCGCTGGCGTACATGAAAGGAATGCAGGACAACGGGTTGCTGACGTCCCTGAAACACTTTCCCGGCCACGGCGATACCGGCACGGATTCGCACTACGACCTGCCCCTGATTTCCAAAAACCGGCAGCAACTGGAGGACCTGGAATTGTATCCGTTCCGGAAGCTGATCGACGCCGGGGCCGCGGGCGTGATGATTGCCCACCTGAACATTCCGGCGCTGGATGCCACGCCCAACCTGCCCAGCACGCTTTCCCGCAGGGTGGTTTCCGATCTGCTCAAAAACGAACTGGGTTTCGGCGGTTTGGTGTTTTCCGACGCGATGAACATGAAGGGCGTCACGAAGTATTTTCCGTCGGGCATTGCCGACCGCATGGGACTGGAAGCCGGAATGGACGTGCTGGAATACACGCTCGATATTCCGCGGGCCATTGCCGAGGTGAAACAGGCCGTGGCCGACGGACGGCTTTCGCAGGCCAGTATTGACGCCCGCTGCCGCAAGGTGCTGGCGGCCAAAGCCTGGGCGGGGCTGGATCGCTACAAACCCGTGAACCTGATGAACCTCGTCCGGGACCTGAACGAGCCCGAATCCAACCTGATCAACCGGTTGCTGAGTGAAGAAGCCCTGACGGTTTTGAAAAATGACCAGGAAGAGTCGGGCGAACCGCTGATTCCGCTGCTGAATCTGAGCACGAAAAAAATTGCCACGGTTTCGCTCGATGCCGCCCAGGAAACGTATTTCCAGAAAATGCTCGCCAATTACACGACCGTCAAGCATTTTAATGTTGCGGCCACCACGGCCGATACGACACTCGAACGGATTCGGAACGAACTGAAAGACTACGATCTGCTGCTGGTGGGCGTTCACCTGAGCAACATTCGTCCGGCGGTGCAATACGGCGTTACGCCCAAAACCGTGGCGGTTTTAAAGGAACTGTGCGAAACCGGTAAAGCCATCGTCTCGGTATTTGGCAATCCGTACGCCCTGGCAAAACTGGAAGGACTGGACCAGGCGCGGGGTCTTGTGATGGCGTACCAGTTGACCCAGTTTACGGAAGAGCTGGCCGCTCAACTGATTTTTGGCGCGATTCCGGCGAAAGGAAAACTGCCGGTGACGGTTAATGAGCGCTATAAACGGAACGATGGCATTCCAAGCTCGTCGATTGGCCGGTTGAAGTACACCATTCCGGAAGAAGTGGGCGTGGACTCGTATTTTCTGACGGCGAAGATCGACTCGCTGATGCAGGTGGCAATCCGGGAGAAAGCGACGCCGGGCGGGGTGGTAGAGATGGCCAGGGATGGGAAGGTGATTTTCCGGAAAGCCTACGGAACCCACACCTACGAAGGACTTACGCCGACGAAAGAAGACGACCTGTTCGATCTGGCGTCCGTGACGAAAGTCAGCACTTCGACGCTGGCCCTGATGCGGCTGGTCGATGAAGGCAAGTTTAATCTGGACGCAGCGGTGGCGGAGTACCTGCCGGATTTTAAGGAGTCGAACAAGGCCAACCTGATCTGGCGCGATGTGCTGACGCACCAGGCCGGTTTGAAGGCGTCCATTGCGTTCTGGACGGAGACAAAAAATCCGGATGGCACCTGGAAGGACAAAACCTTCGACGACGAAAAACACGGTCCGTATAAAGTGCCCATCACGGACAACCTGTTTATGCACCGGAAATACCGGAAAACCATTTTCGATACGATTCGGGATTCGCCGGTGAGTGCCAAGAAGGAGTATGTTTACAGCGATTTGTCGTTTATTCTGTATCCCCAAATCGTTGAAAAAATCACGCACGACGATTTTGAAGCGTATCTGAAAACAAACGTCTACGAACCGCTGGGCGCAACGACCCTGACGTTTAACCCGATGCGGTTTTATCCGCTGCCCCGCATTGTCCCCACCGAATACGACTCGGTGTTCCGCAGGACGCTGGTCTGGGGCCGGGTGCACGACGAAGGAGCCGCCATGCTCGGCGGGGTGTCGGGCCATGCCGGGCTGTTCGGCTCGTCCAACGACCTGATGAAGCTGGTGCAGATGTATTTGCAGAAAGGCTACTACGGCGGCAAGCAGTTCATCAGTCCGCAGACGGTGACGGAGTTTACGCGGTATCAGTTTCCGGAAAAAGGCAACCGGCGGGGGATCGGTTTTGACAAGCCGACGTTCAAATATTCGGGAAATGCGCCGAAATACGCCAGTCCACAGAGCTTTGGGCACTCCGGTTTCACCGGAACGTTCATCTGGATTGACCCGGAGTACAACACCTCCTACGTCTTCATGTCGAACCGGGTGTATCCGAGTCGTACGCACACCAAGCTCATCACGCAGAACGTCCGGACGAACGTGGCCGATGTGCTGTACGAGGCCATCCGCCGGGGACCCAACTCCAATCTGGCCAGCATTCTGGCGACGCCATAAGCAAAACCGTGTTTTCGTATGGTTGCAACGTTCATCCAATCGACTCTGGGCTACCTATGAAAGACTACCTGATTCGCCTGATCGACTACGAACAATGGGCCAACCGATCCGTGATCGATGCCCTGGCCAGCCTTGAAAAACCGCCCGGACGCGCCGTTCAGGTGATGGCGCACGTGCTGTCGGCGCAGCAGATCTGGCTTTCCCGGTTGACGGGGGAGGTCAGTTACGTGGCGGTTTGGGAAGACATTCCGATTGCCTGGATGGGCGAAACGTCGGACCGGAATTTCCGGCGGTTAAAAAGTTTTCTCGACGCCGAAGAAAGTCTGGAGCGGGCGATTTCGTACAAAACGTCGGCGGGTCAGTCCTACACCAGTTCGGTGATCGACATTCTGACGCAGTTGAGTCACCACGCGGCTTACCACCGGGGCCAGGTGGTTCAGTTGATCCGTCCGCAACTGGCCGACGCGCCGACGACGGATTTCATCGTCTGGGCCCGGGCCTGAAAAAGCCGGTTTTTCAAAAAATCATCGAAAACGTACTGCCTTGTCCCGGTGTTGAAGTCACTTTCAACTGGCCGTTGTGAAGTTGCATAATCTGGCGCGAAAGACTCAGACCGATGCCGGAGCCGGTTTTTTTGGTGGTATAAAACGGAATGAAAATCTTCTCGATGGCTTCCGGTTCGATGCCGGGCCCGTTGTCGATGACGTAGATGCTCAGGCGGTTATCCTGCGATTTTACCTCGATTTTGAGCTTCGGTTTGCGGTGGCCGTCCAGGCTCTCCATCGCGTTTTTGATGAGGTTGATGAGCACCATTTCGATCTGGCCGGCGTCGGCAAAAATCATCAGATACGACGGTACGGGCGGGGCCTGCAAAATGATGTGCCGCTGCTGGAGTTCGGTCTGAACCAGGGCCAGCACATTTTTCAGCAGGTTTTCCACGGAGATTTCGGCCAGGCGCGGCTGCGGAATGGCCGTGAAGTTGCGGTAGGCATCAACAAACCGCATGATTCCGCGGCCCCGGTGTTCGATGGTCGTCAGGGCTTCGCGCAGGTCGTTGACGGCTTCGGCATCGGCCCCGGCCAGTTCCGTATTGACAATCTGCTGCATGGTGCCGACCAGCGAAACGATGGGCGTCACGGAATTCATGATTTCGTGGCGCAGAACCTTCGTCAGGTTCTGCCAGGCTTCCAGCTCTTTCTGCTGTAATTCGGAGCGGATGTTCTGAATTGACGCCACCGTCACCGGGCGACCGCGCAGGCTCACCGTGGCGCACCGCACGGAAAGCTCCTGCTCAAAACTGGTCTGGTAAATGGCGGGTGTGCTGCTGGGCGTTCCGGTCAGAATGTCGTACAGGCCGGCGTGAACATTTTGTAAATCGGACAAACTACGAAGCCGGTAAATGCCCAGCAACCGCAGAGCCGCCTGGTTGCTCATCTCAACGTTGCCTGCTGCATCGAACGAAATCAGCCCGACGCTAACCTGTTGAACGATGGTGTTGAGGTAGTGCAGATTGGCTTCCTTTTCGGCCCGGGCCTGCCGAAACGCTTCCAGTACTTCGTTAAACTGCTGGTTCAGTTCCTTAAAACTCGGCCCCAGCTCATTATCGGCTTTGAACGCCACGGCAAAATCCGAATACCGGACCGACTCCATAAACCGGGTCAGTTTGCGGTTCAGGCTGGTGATGTAACGGTGCAGGTTGGCGGTCTGGATGGTCAGGACAATGATGCCAACCCCAACGAGCAGCGACCGGCTGGCCGGAACCGTCCACCAGGCGTAGGCAATCAGCAGGCAGGTCAGCAAAATAATGGCAATCCGGATAAAAAGCCCGGTGGCGAATCGTTTCATGGTTTAGATTGTTATTCTACCTGTCAAGTGATAAATTGAGAAAAAAACCGATCCCATGAGAACGATAGAAGTCAATATTCTGGCTGATGATGATGAGGAATTTGTCATGAATATCTTGAATGCTCTGGCCCAAAAACGAATCATTGCGATCAATACACCAAAAGAGACGGTTCGCCCCGGTAAACCGATGACCGTCAATGAACTGAATTGGATGATTGATGAAAGCGAGCAAAGCCGCTCCTATTCGGTGGAAGAAGCTAAGGCAATGCTTGGGATATGATTGTTGAAGGACGTGAGGTCATTCTGACAAATCTTTTTATCACACAGTTGGCGGCTGTTCAGGAGTATTTTAATGAAATCCATCCCGTGCAGGGGCGAAAAGTAAGCACTGGCCTCCTTAATTTCATAACAGATACGATTCCGCTGAATCCGTATATGTTTGTCGAATACAGCGGAAAGCCCACTCCCGAACATGCTTACCGACGCGCCGTTTATCGGAGAAACTACTTCATCATTTATAAAGTTACGGAATTCAGATTAAGTTTCTTGTCCTTTATCACGTCAGCCGAAATCCCGATTCGATGGAAGTGGATGAAGCAGATGCGTAATTACAACCCGTATTTCTCCAGCCGCCGGTATAAGGCCTGCCGTGAAAGACCCAGCTCACGGGCGATGTCGGTGATGTTGCCGTGGTATTTCTGCATGGCCTGCTGAATCATCTTTTTCTCCATATCCTCGATCTGAAGATTTTCCTGGAAAGGCAGGTCCTTGTCCGTCGGGATGGCGGCCGGGGCGTTGGTGCCGAAGTAAAAATCTTCCGGTTCCAGCACGTTGCCCTGCGCCAGAATAACCGCCCGCTCGATGGCGTGCTGCAATTCCCGGATGTTGCCCGGCCAGCGGTATTGCTGCAACTGCCGCGTCAGGGCCGGACTGATGGTGGCCACTTTGCGGTTATACTGCTTGCGGTATTGTTTCAGGAAATGCTCGGCCAGCGGAAGGATGTCTTCCGAGCGTTCGCGCAGCGGTGGAATGTGAATCTCGATGGTGTTGATCCGGTACAGCAAATCCTGGCGGAATGAACGGTCGCTGACGTGCTGGTAGATCGGTGAGTTGGTGGCGCAGATCAGACGAACGTCGATGTTCTTCGGTTTGTTGGAACCCACCCGCGTCACCACGCGCTGCTGCAAAACCGTCAGGAGTTTGGCTTGCTGGGGAAGCGAGATGTTGCCAATTTCATCCAGAAAGATCGTGCCGCCCTGGGCTTCTTCAAACCGCCCGGCGCGGTCTTCGCGGGCGTCGGTGAAAGCGCCTTTGACGTGACCAAACAACTCACTTTCAAACAAACTGTCGCTCAACGCACCCAGATCGACGCTGACGAACGGTTTGTCGCGCCGGAGCGACCGCTGGTGCAACGCCCGGGCGACTACATCTTTCCCGGTTCCGTTTTCGCCCAGAATCAGCACGTTGGCGTCGGTTTCGGCCACCCGTTCGATGGTTGCAAACACCTGCCGCATGGCCGGGCTGACGGCAATGTAGGTGGGTCCCTGGGCGGACGGTTTGGGGCCGGTGGCCTGGGTCCGGGCGGTTTTGGATTCCGCGCTCTCGCCGTTCGGGCTTTTTTCCAGGGCGCTGTGCAGGGTAGCCAGCAGTTTGTCATTTTCCCACGGTTTCAGCACAAAGTCGCGGGCGCCGGACTTGATGGCCCGAACCGCCATTTCGACGTCGCCGTAGGCCGTAATCAAGACAACCGCCGTGGTGGGCTTGATGTCCAGGATGCGGTCCAGCCACAGGAAACCCTCCCGGCCGCTGCTGTTGTCGCGCTGGAAATTCATATCGAGCAGCACCAGGTCGTAGCTGCCGTTGGTAATCAGAAAAGGAATCTTTTCGGGATTCTTCTCAATATCAACCTGCGGATAATGGCGCTTGAGCAATAATTTAGCCGCGCTCAACACATCGACATCGTCGTCAATAATCAGAATTTTCGACATAAACTTTCAAGGCGGTGCCGTAAACCGTGGGACTTTGCGAGTGGGAATAATCGTTTAAACCCCTAAATATAGGCAGCCGGATGCTACGCTGCAAAGTGGCTTACACATACGGTTTTTGACCGGGAGAGACGGTCGTTTTACCCGTGTCCGAAAGCGGACAAAACCTGTCCGCATGTGGACAGAAAAATCCTTTCAAAATCATTATAAGTATCTGATTTACAACATAATTACAATACTGGCACGTCAATTGGCATTAGAGTCTGCAGATGAGTAATACAGACAAAAGGTTATTCGTCTTTTAATTATTCTACCAATCAACACTTATCAGAAGTAATGGATCGCGTATTACCTAAACGATTTTGGACAAACCAGCGGATTGCGCTTGCAGTCGGTGGAGCAGCCATCGTGGGATTGCTGGTTTACAATTTTATATGGGCTGATCACCGTTCGAAGCTGAACGTCGAGAAGGATAAAATTACGGTGTCAACCGTTTCGACCGGAACGTTTGATGATTTCATTGTCGTAACCGGCGTTGTCCAGCCGTTGAAAACCATCCGGCTCGATGCCATCGCGGGTGGGTATGTAACCGATAAATTAGTGGAAGGCGGTGCGATGGTAAAAGAAGGGGAAACCCTGCTGCGGTTGGAAAACCAGAACCTGCGGCTCAACTTCCTGCAATCGGAAACGGAAGCCAACCGACTCGTCAACGACCTGCAAAACACCCGGCAACGGCTGCGCGTCGAACGTTATACCTTGCAAAAATCACTTTCCGATCTGGATTTTCAACTGGATAAAGCCAAGGACGCTTTTGATCGGCAGGCCAAACTGTATAAAGACAAAGCCATCCCCGAGCAGGATTACCTGACCGCCAAACGGGATTACGACCGGCTGGTGGAGCAGCGGAAAATTGAAGTCGAGTCGCAGAAATACCAGCAGGAAAACGCGATGATTCAGATCAAGCAGTTGGAAGAAACGCTGGCACGGACGCAGAAAAACGTGGCGCTCTGGCAACAGACGCTGAACAACCTGGTGGTAAAAGCGCCGGTTTCGGGCCAGCTTTCGTCGATGGATGTGGAGGTCGGTTCCAACATCAACCAGGGTCAGAACATCGGTCAGATTGATGATTTGAACGGTTTCAAAATGCGCGTCGGCATCGACGAGCACTACAACAGCCGCATCTTTGCCGGTTTGAACGGTTCGTTTGAATACAGCGGGGGCAACCACGCCCTGCAGATCACCCGGGTTTATCCGGAGGTTCGCAACGGCCGGTTTGAAGTCGACATGATCTTCACAAAAGGGGCGCCGACGGGTATCAAACGCGGTCAGTCAACGCCGATTCAACTCGAACTCGGGAAAGCCTCGAAAGCGACCCTGTTGCCGGTGGGCGGTTTCTTCTCCGACACGGGGGGCAACTGGGTGTACGTGATCGACAAAGCGGGCAACCGGGCCGTGAAACGCAGCATCACGCTGGGCCGCAAAAACCCCGAATACTTTGAAGTGCTGACCGGCCTCGAACCGGGTGATGAAGTGATCACGTCGTCGTACGAAAACTTTGGCGACAACGAAGTATTGGAATTTTGAGAAGAAGAGGAATGACAGGAGGAGAGGATGAAGGGACGGCATTCTGAAGTTTTCCGCTCTTTCATCCCTTCCTCCCGTCATCAAAACTTTTCCAATCTTGTTTTTATTAAATTTTGCAGCATAGCGGATAGGAAGCGGGTCTTTTCCAAAAGCTGCTCACCTGTTGTGTCGGAGACCCTGCCAACAGCGATCAAGAGATGAATTTGGGTGCGCAATTCACCCGTTGATCCCTTGGCGATTCGAAGAAACCGGATGAATTCTTTGTTGGAATGACGTTCGAAACCTTCGGCAATATTGGAAGAAATAGAGACGGAAGACCGGCGGATTTGATCTCTTAAGCCAAAATCCTGACAAGCAATTAGTATTTTATAAAGCGAAATGGCCAGATCAAGCCCTTCGCGCCAAACGACTAAATCTTCAAACTTTTCAATTTTAGGCATGATTAAAAAAAGGAGGAAAGAGTGAAAGAATAAAAGGATATGGATTTCTATTAGACGCAAACCCGTCTGAAAAGCAACAACTTTCCTTTCTTCCTTTCTTCCCTTTCTCCTCTAATCCTCAATCAAATGATACGTACCGTAAATCTACAAAAAGTTTTCGCGACTGAAGAAGTCGAAACCACCGCGCTGCACGGCATCTCAATGGATGTCAAAGACGGCGAATTTGTGGCCATGATGGGCCCGTCCGGTTGTGGAAAATCCACGCTGCTGAACATCCTCGGTTTGCTCGACAACCCATCGGAAGGGGAATATCACTTCTACGGTACGGAAGTCTCGAAAATGTCGGAACGTCAGCGCGCGCAGTTGCGGAAAGGCTCGATCGGGTTTGTCTTTCAGAGCTTTAACCTGATCGATGAACTGACGGTTTACGAAAACGTAGAATTGCCCCTGCTGTATCTGAAAACCCCCGCCGACGAGCGCAAAAGAGCCGTTGAGGAAGTGCTGGAGCGGATGAACATCATGCACCGGCGCAATCACTTCCCGCAACAACTGTCGGGGGGCCAGCAGCAACGGACGGCCATTGCCCGGGCGGTGGTTGCCAAACCCAAGATGATCCTGGCCGATGAACCGACCGGTAACCTCGACTCGACGAATGGCGAGGAAGTGATGAAATTGCTGAACCAGTTGAACACGGAAGGAACCACCATCATCATGGTGACGCACTCCCCGTACGATGCCGGTTTTGCCCATCGCATCGTCAATCTGTTTGACGGCAAGATCGTAACCGAAAATTTCCACGTCTGATCGTCTGAACTCGGATGAAACCGGGCCGCCGGAGTGGGATTAACCAGGATGAGCTAGCGCAACGCATCTTTTAGATCCTGTAAATCCCGCTCCGGCGGCCCGGTTTCATCCGCGTAATCTCGGTCCAGACTATTCCGATTTTCTCTATGAAAAAGCTGATCCTCTTCTTGGTACTGGTTTTGGGCGGTCGTCTGTCGGCTTCGGCGGTGGGGCACCCGCATAACCTGTTTTCGGCGCACCAGAAGGTGAAACAATACGCTCCGAAAGGCAAAGAAGGCCAGCGGTCAGCTTGCCGCCTGTCCAAACGGACCCTGGCCCAATACGTTCGGTCGCTGGCGAGTTAGCGGTTTCTTTCTTCTAACTTTTCTTTTCATGCTGCTTAATTACATCAAAATAGCGCTGCGGAATCTGTGGAAACACAAAACGTTTGCGCTGGTGAACGTCATTGGCAT
The DNA here is from genome assembly GCF_054780775.1 of Larkinella ripae. Classification (NCBI taxonomy): domain Bacteria; kingdom Pseudomonadati; phylum Bacteroidota; class Cytophagia; order Cytophagales; family Spirosomataceae; genus Larkinella; species Larkinella ripae. The sequence continues at coordinate 922,207 of NZ_BAAGVR010000001.1, read as the reverse complement.
GTCGGTAGCTTTTGCGAGCTGCCTTTTGCTGTTTTTAACCGCCTGGAACCAACTCTCATTTGATAATTTTCACGTCAACCGGGATCGGTTATACCAGGTGTACGAGCAGTCGGGACCAACGGAAAAATCGTCGGCCATGCCCGCTCCGCTGGCGCCCACGCTTCGGAATGACCTGCTGCCCGAGGTCGAGCACGTCACGCGCATCGTCAACGGGGGCGGACTGGTGCAATACCGTGATCAGGAGTTCGACAAAAGCGTTCAGTTTGTCGATCCCGGTTTTTTCGACATGTTCTCGTTTCCAATGCGAAAAGGAAACCCGGCCACGGCCCTCAACAGCCTGAGCAATGTGGTGATCAGCGAGAATACGGCTCAGGCTATTTTCGGAAAAACTGATCCGGTCGGAAAAACCGTGCTGCTGCGGCTGAACGAAAACTGGAAACCGTTCGTAGTGTCGGGGGTTGTGGCCGATGCGCCGGAGAATTCCAGCATCAAGTTTGACATTCTGGCCCGGTTTGAAGCCTATCCGGAATACCAGCCCAACAAAGACCGCTGGGACAATCAGTTTCATGCCGTCTACGTCCAGCTCAATAAAAAAAGCACGGAAGCCGCCTTTGAGCAGCGTCTTCGGCCTTTTGTGACGAAATACTACGCCAATTCGATCAGAGACCGGAAGCGCGACGGTAGACCGCGCGACGAAAACGGCGACCTGACCAGTTTGCGGTTGCTGCCGTTCCGCGATCTGCATTTCGACACGGAGATTGGCGGGGGCAACAGCTCGCCCGTCAAGCGCTCGTACCCCATTCTGCTGCTGGTCGTCGCCGGTTTTATCGTGCTGATTGCCTGCATCAATTTCATCAATCTTTCAACGGCCCGCTCGATGACGCGCTCCCGCGAGGTGGGCATGCGGAAAGTGCTCGGCGCCCTGAAACAGCAGTTGATTGTCCAGTTCTGGGGAGAAGCCTTCCTGCTTTGCCTGATTGCGCTCGTGTTGGGGAGTGGACTTGCCATGTCGCTGCTGAGTCAGTTCAACGCCATTTTCAGGAGTAAAACCGCCCTCGGCGATCTGTTTACCCCCGAACTGCTGCTGGCAACGGTCGCGGTTTTTCTGGTCATTACCTTCGTGGCTGGCGGTTATCCGGCCTTGTTTGTCTCCCGACTCAATACCACCCAGATTCTGAAAGGAAAAGTGTCGCTGGGCAAAACCGGGGTCGTCCGGAACACGCTGCTCATTGTGCAGTTCTCCATTGCGACGTTTCTGATTGGCTGCACGATGATTGCCTGGCAGCAGGTAAACTTTATGCGGAACATGCCGCTGGGCTACAACGAAAGCCAGGTGGTCAGTATTCCGGTGGGTGACCGGATCAACGGGCGGCAGGCCCTGAATCGTTTTCGGGATAAACTGGCGCAACAGCCCCAGGTGCTTAGCGTGACGGGGGCCTACAAAAACTTTGGCCGGGGACGGGATGGCTCGAACTTCACGTCCATCCTTGGCTTTGATCACAAAAACCGGACGGTTCGGAGCCACTGGCAACCCGTTGAGTATGATTACCTGAAAACCCTCGATATCAAACTGCTGGCCGGGCGCGATTTTTCCCGGCAATACGCCACCGACACCACCACCAGCGTCATCATCAACGAAACCATGGCGAAACAACTGGGCGAGAAAAACCCGGTCGGAACGCTGCTGAACGTGAGCGATGGCGAACCGCCGATGCAGGTGATCGGAGTAGTGAAAGATTACCACCACGAATCGCTCAAAAAAACCGTTCAGCCAAATACGCTGCTCATCAGCCACGACTGGCCGATTGCCTACATTCTGGTTAAAGTGGCGCCCGACAACATGCCGGCAACGATGACGGTGCTGGAAAAAGCCTGGGGCGAAATAGCCCCCCAGACCGAATTTCAGGGCAGCTTTCTGGACGAAAATGCCGACCGGCAGTACCAATCGGAGGAGCGAATGTCGAAGATGTTCATCAGTGCCGCCCTGATTGCCATTCTGCTTTCGTGCATGGGCCTGTTTGCGATTGCCGTCATGGTGATGGCGCAGCGGACCAAGGAAATCGGGGTGCGGAAGGTGCTCGGGGCGAGTGTGGGCAGCATTGTGGCGCTGCTCTCGAAGGATTTCCTTAAACTGGTCTTCGTGGGCATTGTGCTGGCAACGCCGGTGGCCTGGTGGATGATGGATCAGTGGCTGGAAGAATACGCCTTCAAGATCACAATTGAGTGGTGGATTTTTGCCCTGGCCGGTTTGCTGGCGGTTTTGATCGCCTTTGCAACGGTCAGCTTCCAGAGCATCAAAGCCGCCCTGACGAATCCGGTGAAGAGTCTGAAAACGGAATAAGCGGAGGAGGGGAATAACGAAGAAGGCAACGATTTTCCTCCGTCCTTTCTTTCCTTCTTTAAACTGCTTCTTATGCTGACGAACTATCTGAAAATCGCCGTCCGGAATCTGCTGAGAAGCAAGTCGTTCTCGTTCATCAACATTCTCGGGCTTTCGGTGGGCATGACGTGCTGCATGCTCCTGTTGCTTTACATTCGCAGCGAATGGTCGTATGATAAACATCAGCAATACGCTGATAATCTGTATTTACTGGGTCAGGAATTGCTCAGTAATGGCAAAGACAGCGGTGCCGGCAATGAACGAAGTCCAGTGGCGTCGGCACCTTACGCCTTTGCGTTGAAGTCGGAGTTTCCGGAGATCGAGCAGGTGGCCCGGCTGTTTGTCAACATCATTGATGACAAGGCTTTGCTGCAGGTTCGGCAGGGTGGTAAAGCCCTGAAATCGTTTTACGAAACGAAAGGGTACCAGGTTGACTCGACTTTCTTCGAACTGTTTTCGTACGAATTTACCGAGGGCGACCCCCGCACGGCCCTGAACGACCGGAACGCCGTGGTGTTGTCCGAAGAGGTGGCGCATAAACTGTTCGGTTCGGCCCCCGCGCTGAACCGGCTGGTGCGGATCAACGGAACGACCGGCAACGGCGAAGACTTCAAGGTAACCGGCGTATACCGCGACGAAAGCGCCCGCTCGCACATCGACGCCCGGTTTTTTGTCCCGGTTTATGCGGGCTGGGTCGGGAATTATCTGCGGGAACAACGGCTGGATTTCTGCTGCAATAACCTCTTTACCACCTACCTGAAAGTACGACCCGGCGCCGATCTGAACCAGTTGCAGGCCAAGCTGCCCGCGTTCATGGAAAAATACGCCCGGGGCGATTTGAATGCGGCCGGTTTCGACAAGAAGCTGTTTCTGGTGGCGGTGCCTGATCTGCACCTTTACAACCCCTTCAGGCGCGTCATCACGCCGACCAACTCCCGGACCTATCTGTACATTCTGGGGTCGATTGCGGTTTTTACGCTGCTGATTGCCTGCATCAATTTCATGAATCTGAGCACCGCCCGCTCGGCCAAACGGGCTGCGGAGGTCGGCATCCGGAAGGTCATGGGCGCGGAACGCGGTTCGCTGATCGGTCAGTTTCTGGGCGAGTCGGTGGTGCTGTCGCTGATCGGCCTCGCCATTGCGCTGATGCTGGTTGCCCTGACCCTGCCGGTTTTTAACCAGGTCGCCGACAAAATGCTGACGGTTTCTGAAGTATTCGAACCGAAAATTGCCGCGAGTTTCGGGGCGCTGGCCTTGCTGACGGGTTTGCTGGCGGGCAGTTACCCGGCGTTTTTTCTGTCGATGTTCAAGCCGGCTCAGGTCTTAAAAGGCAAATTTGCCAACAGCCTGTCGGCGGCTACGCTGCGCCGGGGGCTGGTGGTGTTTCAATTCGTGATTTCCATCGGACTCGTGCTGGCCACCTTTGTGATTCAGGAACAGATGCGGTTTTTGCGCAATCAGTCGCTGGGTTTCACGCAGGATCAGCAGATTGCCATCCCGTTCCGCAGCAGCGAGTCGCGCGGCATTTACACGACCTTCCGCAACGCAATTCTGGGCAACAGTCAGGTCGTGGCGGCCGCCGGAACGCAATACTATCCCGGCATCAACAACCCCACGGATTTTGGGCTGTACCGGCCCGAGCAAGGCGTAAAGATGAGCCACAATGTGAAAACCAACTGGGTTGATGTTGATTACCTCCAGACCATGGGCTTCAAGCTCAAAGCCGGCCGGGTGTTTTCGCGCCAGTTTCCGGGCGACACCAACAACCGGATTGTCGTCAACGAAGCGATGTTGCAGAAATTCCAGATTCCCCTTCAGAAGGCTGTCGGGCAGCGCTTGAATTTCGACTGGCAGGGCCAGACGCATCAATACGAAATTATGGGTGTCCTGCAGGATTTTCACTTCGAAAATCTGCACCAGGCCATTGAACCTTACACGTTTCTGCTGAATAATCGGCCGGATTTTAATTACATCATCGTCCACGTCAATACCGCCGACATGACGAAGGTGCTGGATTTTCTGGAGCTGAAGTGGAAAACATTGCGCCCCGACGACCCGTTCGAGTATACTTTTCTGGACGAAGATTTTCAGAAAAACTACCAGGCCGAAGTGCGTACTTCTCAGCTGGTCAGTTACTTTACAGTTATTTCCATTCTGATTTCGTGCCTGGGGTTGTTTGGGTTGGCGGCTTTTGCGGCCCAGCAGCGGACCAAGGAAATTGGCGTGCGGAAGGTGCTGGGGGCCTCGGTGACCAGCATTGTCCTGCTACTCTCGAAAGATTTTCTGACCCTGGTGGTGATTGCCATTCTGATTGCCTCGCCGATTGCGTGGTGGGCCATGCAGCAATGGTTGCAGGATTTTGCGTATCGAATTGCCATTCCGTGGTGGGTCTTCGTGGCCGCCGGTGGCCTGGCCTTGCTGATCGCTTTTGTAACGGTCAGCTTCCAGAGCATCAAGGCCGCGCTGATGAACCCGGTTTCCTCACTGCGCGCAGAATGAGGGGGTAGACGGCTCACCCGTCTTAACGCAAAAACAGGTCCAGCCTGGTTTTCGGGAAAGGTTCGAGCGTGATCGTGACGGGTATTGAGTTTGCTGGTGACCCGCTGGTGGTCTTTCAGCCCGTAAATCGCCATTTCGTCCTCGTGGACGTGGGGCAGATCGTGTCTGGCGCGGTCCATTAGTGGGAAAGATTAAAATAGAGTCAAATAAGATGCTGCGTAATTACTTGAAAATCGCCTGGCGAAATCTGATTAAATACCCGACCACAACGGCGATTAACGTGGTGGGCCTGACCCTGGGCCTGGCCACCTGCCTGTTGATCGGATTGCTGATCCGCAATGAGTTGAGTTATGATGAGTACCACAGCAAACGGGATCGGATTTACCGCGTCAATCTGATCCGGACCACTGGCGAGGAGGTGGATCGTTCGGGCCTCACCCCGTATCCGCTGGCTCCGGCCCTGCGCACCGACTTTGCCGACCTGCCCAAAATTGCCCGGATTCACGCCGACCGGGACCTGACGGTTCTGGTGTCGCCGGACAAAATTTTTGCGCAGGATAACGTGGTTTTTGCCGAACCGGAGTTGCTGGATATCTTCGATTTTGAGATCCTGACCGGAGACGGTCGGGCGGTTTTGAGCCAGCCCAATCAGGTCATTCTGAGCGAGAGCACCGCCCGCAAATACTTCGGTACGGCTTCGCCCATTGGTAAATCGTTCCGGCTGGGCAACGACCTGACGGTGCTGGTGAAAGGCGTCATGCGCGACATTCCGACCCAGTCGAACCTGCCCGCCAGCATGCTGGTGTCGTTTGTCTCCATGAAAACCTTTTTTTCGTTCGGGATCGATCAGTGGGGCCTGCGCTCCGGCGGGAGCGTGTTTGCGGTGCTGCCCGAAAACCGCTCGCCCAACGACTACATGACCCGGCTGCGGCAGGCCGAGAAAAAGTATTTTTCCATGCGCAACGGGGAAACCAGCGAACTGGTGCTCCAGCCGTTGTCCGATATTCATTTCAACCCGGTTTACGAAGGCACCATTCTGACGCCCGCCATTTCCACCACCTATCTCTACGTTTTTGGGGCGGTAGGATTGTTTGTGCTGCTGATTGCCTGCGTAAACTTCATAAACATGTCGACGGCCCGTGCGATGCTCCGCGCCAAAGAAGTTGGGGTTCGCAAGGTGATTGGCGCTACGCAGGGGCAACTGATTACCCAGTTTCTGAGCGAAGCGTTCTGGATTACGGTTTTTTCGGCGGCTCTGGCGCTGACATTGACGTACAACGTGTTGCCGCTGGTCAATGATTTTATGCAGAAACAGGTGGTATTTGCCTGGCCCGAAACAACGGTTTTGTTGACGGTTTTAGCCCTGCTGACGGGTCTGCTGGCTGGTTTGTACCCCGCGTTTTTCCTGGCGCGTTTTCGGCCGGCCCGGGCGCTGAAAACCGCTGCCGATTCGGGTCGGGGGGAAGCCGCCTGGCTCCGGCAGGGTTTGGTGGTGTTCCAGTTTACGATCTCGCTGGTGTTGGCCGTGGGGGTTCTGGTGGTTTACCGGCAGATGAGTTATTTTCGTCAGAAAGACCTGGGATTCAGCCAGAAAGCCATTGTTTCGGTCGGGGTGCCGGTGCCCGGGAATCTCAATCCGCTCGGGGAGTCGCTGCGGCAGATTCCGGGCGTCGAGCAGGTTTCCTTTGCGCTCGGCGCACCCACATCGCGCAACAATTTTGGGACGGATGTGCGCCCGGATCTGGCGAATCCGGATAAAAAAATATCGATTGCGCTCAAGCTGGCCGATGCCGACTACCTCAACACCTACGGACTGAAACTGGTGGCCGGGCGCTTCTTCGAACACCGGGATACGCTGGGATTCGCCGGGAGCATTCCGGAAGAAAAACGCCGGTATGCCTTTGTGGTCAACGAAAACCTGGTGAAAGTCCTGGGCTATTCGAAACCCGAACAAGCCGTCGGACGCAAAATTCGGTTGGGCCTGAACGACATCACCGCCGAAATCATTGGCGTTGTCCGCGATTTCCACACCAGTTCGTTGCGCGAACCGATGATGCCGATGGTGATGATGAATTTCCCGTCGTTTTATTACTCGGTGGGTCTGAAGCTGCAAACGGGCGATTACGCAAAGACCCTGGCGGCTGTTGAAAGCGTCTGGAAAAAGTACTATCCCAACGCCTTGTTCGAAGCCAAATTTCTGGATCAGAGCCTGCAGGAGCTGTACGAAAACGAGCAGCGGCAGTTTACCCTCCTGCGGATCTATGCGGGACTGGCGCTGGTCATTTGCTGCCTAGGGCTGTGGGGGCTGGCCAGCTTCATCATTGAACGGCGCACGAAGGAAATTGGCGTCCGGAAAGTGCTGGGCGCGTCCATTACCGGCATTGTTGCCCTGCTCTCCCGGGACTTTCTCAAACTGGTGCTGGCCGCGCTGGTGCTTTCCACGCCGATTGCCTGGTTTGTGATGGAAAGCTGGCTGAACGAATTCAGTTACCGCATTGATGTGGAATGGTGGATTTTTGCCCTGGTAGGAGCGGCCGCCATCGGCATTGCCTTCCTGACGGTTTCGTTCCAGAGCATTCGGGCCGCCCTGATGAACCCGGTTCGCTCACTACGTTCAGAATAAAAAGATGAACGAGGTGCAGTGAATGAGTGGATCAGGCTGTTCAGTGTCAATTTTTCATTTTCCATTGAAAATTATGCTACGCAACTACCTCAAAATTACTTTTCGAAACCTGTGGAGAAACAAGGTTTTTTCCGGTATAAACGTATTCGGGCTGGCCGTGGGACTGGCGTCGTGTCTGTTGCTGTTCCTGTATATTTCGCACGAGCTGAGCTACGATACGTTTCATCAACGGGCGGACCGGATCGTACGGGTGGTGATGGAGTACGGCATGGAAGGGGTGGTCAACAAAGTTCAGCAAACCGGTACCAAAGTCGCCCCGGAGTTTGGGCGGCAGTTTCCGGAGGTCGAATCGGGTGTCCGGCTGGAAAACCGCCCCGCCGTGGTGAGTTATGCCGACCGGCAATTCAGCGAGAAACGGCTGGTTTACGCCGATTCGGCGCTGTTTACGATCTTTTCGTTTCCACTCCGACAGGGCAACCCGAAAACCGCCCTGGCCGGTCCTAATCTGGTGGTATTGTCAGAGTCGTCGGCGCAAAAGTATTTCGGTAACGAGAACCCGGTCGGAAAAACCGTACGGATCAACGCGGGCGGGGGCGATAAGGAGTACGCCGTAACGGGGGTGGTGGCCGATTGCCCGGCCAATTCCCAGATCAAATACGACTTGCTGGCGTCGTTTACAACACTCTCCGCGTCCAGAGAAGAGCAGTGGTTCTCGGCCAATTATGCCACGTATTTGTTGCTGCGCCAACCGGAGCAGATCCCGACGCTGCAGGCCAAAATTCCGGGCTTCATGAAGACGCAGTTCGGCCCCGGCGAAATGACCGGCGGCAGCTACCTGACCTACTTCCTCGAACCGCTGCGCCGGGTACACCTGTATTCGGAGGTGGAGGGCAACTTCGAGCCCAATGGCGACCTGCTCTACCTGTATATTTTCGGATCGGTGGCGGTTTTAATTCTGATCATTGCCTGCGTCAACTACATCAATCTGGCGACGTCGCGGGCCGTGGAGCGGGCGCAGGAAGTGGGCGTCCGGAAGGTGTTGGGCGCCCAGCGAATGCAGCTCTTCGGGCAATTCATCGGCGAATCACTTCTGGTGACCTTTACGGCCCTGGCGTTGAGCCTGTTGCTGGTTTACCTGAGTCTGCCATTTTTCAACGCCTTGTCCGACCGCTCGTTTTCGTTCGATGCCCTATTGCAACCGAATCAACTGCTCGGTTTACTGGGCATTGGCCTGCTGGTCAGTCTGGTTGCGGGCGGTTATCCGGCCCTGGTGCTGGCCCGGTTTGAGCCGGTGCGGGTGTTGAAAGGGCATTTGAAAACCGCCGGAGCCGGGCAATTCCGGCGGGCGCTGATCGTGTTTCAGTTTGCCGTGACGGCTTTTCTGATTGTCTGTACACTGCTGGTTCGCAACCAGTTGGCGTATATTCAAAACAAAAAACTGGGCTACAGCAAAGACCATGTGCTGGTGCTGCCCGCCGATCAGCAGGTCAACGAAAAAATCCGGGCCTTAAAATCCGAGTTCAGACAAAATGCCGAGGTGAAGCAGGTCGCCCGCGCTTACGAATCGCCGGTTTACATCAATGGCGGCTACAGCATGCACCGGACGGGGACGCCGGACGATCAGTACAAATCGGTGGCGGCTCTGCCCATCGATGAGGATTTTGTCAAAACCATGAATGTGCGGCTGGTTGCGGGCCGCGACCTAACCCCCAACGACCTCGAACGGGCGACCGTGCCCGGCCGCGACAGCCTGCGGCATTTTCATTTTATCCTGAACGAATCGGCGGTGAAGGCCCTCGGCTGGAAATCGCCCCAGGAAGCCATCGGCCAGAAAATGGACATGGGTCGCGGGCGACCCGGCGAAGTGGGCGCGGTGATCGAAGATTTTCATTTTGCCTCCATGAAGCAGAAAATCGCTCCGCTCGTGCTGTTTCCGGAAGACGGCGGGCACACGCTGCTGGTGAAATTATCCGGAAGGAATCTGCCGCGTACGCTGCAATTTCTGGAAGAAAAGTGGAAAACCATCGTGCCGTCGCGGCCGTTCGAGTACGAGTTTCTGGATGAAGAGTTCAACCGGCTTTACTCCGCCGAAACGCGCACCGGGCAGATTTTTACGGTTTTTTCGTCCCTGTCCATTCTGCTGGCCTGCCTGGGTCTGTTCGGCCTATCGGCGTATACGACCGCGCAGCGCACGAAGGAAATCGGGATTCGTAAAGTGCTGGGGGCCTCGGTGCCCGTCCTGGTTCTGCTCCTGGCCAAAGACTTCCTGAAGCTGGTGCTGCTGGCAATCGTGCTGGCGTCTCCGCTGGCGTGGTGGGCCATGAACCGCTGGTTGCAGGATTTTGAATACCGCATCGGCGTCGGCTGGTGGGTGTTTGGCGTCGCGGCCTTCATCGCCCTTGGCATTGCCTTCCTGACGGTTTCGTTCCAGTCAATCCGGGCCGCCCTGATGAATCCGGTGAAGAGTTTGCGAAGTGAATAGTCCTGGATTATGCGGCCCGGTTTCATTCGCCCTCAGGACCGTTCAGTGCGCTTTCGTCGCTCAATAAGAAAACCGGACAAAAATATGATTTAATGGTATTTTAGTGTAAATAGGCACCAGCCATTTCCTAATAGCGCGGATTCATCTAACTGAATCCGCGCTGTTTTTAAACCAATCCTAAACCTTCTAAACCCTCAAATCGTATGTGTCAAAACCACGGCGTTGCGTACATCAAACCCGGTGTGGTCGAAGTACAGTCCATTGAATATCCCAAACTGGCGCTCGGCGACCGGAAATGCGAACACGGTGTCATTCTGCAAATCGTGTCCACCAACATCTGCGGCAGCGATCAGCACATGGTGCGGGGCCGGACCACCGCGCCGGCGGGTCTGGTGCTGGGCCACGAAATCACCGGGCTGGTCATCGAAGCCGGACGCGATGTGGAATTCATCAAACCCGGCGATCTGGTGTCGGTGCCGTTTAACATTGCCTGCGGACGCTGCCGCAACTGTAAAGTCGGGCAAACCGGTATTTGCCTGAATGTCAATCCATCGCGGCCCGGCGCGGCTTACGGCTACGTCGACATGGGCGGCTGGGTCGGCGGTCAGGCCGAATACGTCATGGTGCCGTATGCCGACTTCAACCTGCTGAAATTTCCGGATAAAGATCAGGCGATGGCCAAAATCCGGGATCTGACGCTGCTCTCCGACATTTTCCCGACGGGTTACCACGGGGCGGTTTCGGCGGGCGTCGGGCCGGGTTCGATCGTCTACGTGGCCGGGGCGGGTCCGGTTGGGTTGGCCTGCGCGGCTTCCTGCCATCTGCTGGGCGCGGCCGTGGTCATTGTTGGCGACATGATTCCCGAACGACTGGAGCAGGCCCGGAGCTTTGGCTGCGAAACCGTCGATCTGCGAAAAGATACTCCGCTGGCCGATCAGATTGCCGCTATCGTGGGTGTACCGGAAGTTGATTCGGCCGTCGATTGCGTCGGTTTTGAAGCGCGGGGGCACGGTTCAGAAGCCGGCACGGAACATCCGGCCACGGTTTTGAATGCGGTGATGAGCGTCACCCGGGCGGGCGGAGCCATCGGGATTCCGGGTTTGTACGTCACGGGCGACCCCGGCGCGAAGGACGACGCGGCCAAAGAAGGCAGCCTGAGCATTCGGATTGGGTTGGGCTGGGCCAAATCGCACTCGTTCTACACGGGGCAGTGCCCGGTTATGAAATACCACCGGCAATTGATGAACGCCATCCTGTACGATAAAATCCAGATTGCCAAAGCCGTCAACGTTGAGGTCATTAGCCTGGATAAAGCGCCGAAAGGCTACCAGGATTTCGACAAGGGAGCCGCCAAGAAATTCGTCATCGACCCGCACGGCATGATTCCGAACTAGGCGGTATAAATCAGGCGTTAGGGCGATGAGTTTGAATCGCTCAGGTAGCACCGAAATACCGCCCGAATATCTCTGTCCGTAAATGTACGCCCGGCGTCCGTTTACGGACATTTTATTTTATTTTAAATCGGTATAAAATTGATAGTCAATGGGTTGAAAAACTGGTATGCGGTTTGGGCGGGCTAAAAAGCTACCTGTGTCTTTCCACCAATTATGCTCCGTAATTACGTCAAAATAGCGCTCCGGAACCTGGCTAAAAATAAGGTTTTCTCGCTGATCAACATCCTGGGTCTGGCCGTGGGAATGGCCGTGGCCATGATGATCGGGTTGTGGATTTACGACGAACTGTCGTTCAATCAATTCCACCGGAATTACGACCGGCTGGCGCAGCTTTACATCAACCAGACGTTCAACGGCACCACGGGCAGCAGCCGGGCGGTTTCCATTCCGTCGGCCACCGAAATCAAAACCAAATACGCGTCGAATTTCAAATACGTGTCGCTGGCATCCTGGAATTACGGCCATCTGCTGGTGAACGGCGAGAAGAAAATCAACCAGGAAGGCATGTTTGTGGAGCCGACCTTCCCGGAAATGCTTTCGTTGAAGATGCTCCGGGGAAGCGCGGCTACGGCACTGAAAGAACCCCGGTCTATTCTGCTGTCGGAGTCGGTGGCTAAATCCCTGTTTGGCGCTGCCGACCCGATGAACAAAATCCTGAAAATGGATGCCAAAAACAACCTCAAGGTGACGGGTGTTTTTGCCGACCTGCCGTTCAATACGGATTTTTATTCAGCTAAATTCTACCTGAGCTGGAGCGATTACCTGGCCGATGAGGATTGGGTAAAACAATCGCAGCAGCAATGGGATAACCACTCGTTTCAGTGTTTCGTCCAGATTGCGGACCGGGCGACGATGGAAGGGGTTACGGCCAAAATCCGGGATGTGGAAAAAGCCCATTCGACGGCCCACGATAATCCCGAACACTTCCTGCACCCGATGAGCCGCTGGCACCTGTACTCCGACTTTAAAGAAGGGAAAAACATCGGCGGGGGCATCCAGTTTGTCTGGTTGTTCAGCATCATCGGCCTGTTTGTGCTGCTGCTGGCCTGCATCAATTTCATGAACCTGTCAACGGCCCGTTCCGAAAAACGCGCCAAAGAAGTGGGCATCCGCAAAGCCGTCGGTTCGCAACGGCGGCAATTGATCAGCCAGTTTCTGAGCGAATCCCTGCTGGTGGTTCTTTTTGCGCTGGTGCTGGCGATTCTGATGGTGTTGATCTCCCTGTCGCCCTTCAACGAGCTGGCCGGAAAACAGGTCCGCTTCCCGTATCAGCACCCGGTTTTTTGGGGATTGCTGGTGTCGTTTTCGGTGCTGACCGGTTTTTTGGCCGGCAGCTACCCGGCTTTTTACCTGTCGTCGTTCAACCCGCTGAAAGTGCTGAAAGGAACCTTCAAGGTGGGGCGCTGGGCGTCGCTTCCGCGGAAGGTGCTGGTGGTCATCCAGTTTACGGTTTCCATTACGCTGATCATCGGCACGATCATCGTGTTCCGGCAAATCCAGTACGCCAAAAACCGCCCCACCGGCTACGACCGGGCGGGCCTGCTTCAGATCTCCGTCAGCAGCTCGACGTACGGGAAATACAACGCGCTGCGCGACGATCTGCTGAAATCGGGGGCGGTTTTTGAAATGAGCCAGTCGTCGAGCCCGACCACCGGCGTCTGGTCCAATCAGATTGGCTTTGAGTGGGACGGGAAAGATCCGGAGGCAAAACCGCTGTTTGGGGTGGTGGGTTGCAGCCACGATTTTGGCAGAACCATTGGCTGGCAAATCAAGGAGGGACGCGATTTTTCCCGTGACTATTCCACCGACTCCACCGCCTTGATTCTAAACGAATCCGCCGTGAAACTGACGGGGCTGACGAATGTGGTGGGCAAAATTATTCGCTACAACGAAAAACAGTGCCGGGTGGTGGCGGTGGTGAAAGACATGGTGATGGAGTCGCCGTACGCACCCTTCAAGCCCACGATTTTTGTCCTGAATTATGGGTGGTCGAACGTCTTCAACATCAAGCTGAAACCGGCCACTCCGGTCGAGGACGCCCTTAAAAAAGTAGAAGCGGTTTTCCGGAAATACGATCCCGACAGCCCCTTTGATTTCCGGTTTGCCGACGCCGAATACGACGCCAAATTCCGGACGGAAGAGCGCGTGGGGAAGCTGGCCCGGGTTTTTGCCGTGCTCGCCATTTTCATCAGTTGCCTGGGGTTGTTCGGCCTGGCGTCGTTTGTGGCCGAGCAGCGCACGAAGGAAATCGGCGTCCGGAAAGTGCTGGGCGCGTCGGTATTCAGTTTGTGGGGCCTGCTCTCGAAAGATTTTGTCCGGCTGGTTATTGTGTCGTTTCTGATTGCCTCGCCCATTGCCTGGTATTTCCTGAGCGACTGGCTGCAGCAGTACACCTACCGAACCGATATTACCTGGTGGATTTTTGCCGTCTCCGGTTTGGGAGCGGCCCTGATTACTTTATTGACCGTCAGTTTTCAGGCCATCAAAGCGGCCCTGATGAACCCGGTCAAGAGCTTACGATCGGAGTAATTCTGAACCGGGAATCCCGGTCCAGGACCGTTGAGTCATTTCCAAACCTATCCTATGAGTATGATAAAGAATTACTTTAAAATCGCGTACCGAAACCTGCTCCGGCAGAAGACCTTTTCACTCATCAACATCATTGGTCTGACGGTCGGGCTGACGTGTTGTTTCCTGATTCTGCTGTTTGTCCGGCATGAGCTCAGTTACGACACGTTTCAGTCGAAATTCGAGCGGATTTACCGCGTTACGTACCTGCCCAAATTTGCCGGACTGGAGCAGCCGCTCGCGCTGACGCCCCCGACCGTGTCGCCGGTTTTGCCGTCTAATTTCTCGGAAATCGAAAAAACCGCCCGGATTTTCAACAGCAGTGCCACCATCGAGCTGAAGGAAAACCGGCAATCGCAACCCGTCAAATACGATGAAGAGCGGTTTTTCTTCGCTGACTCCACCCTGCTCGATATTTTCTCGTTCCGGTTTTTACAGGGCGATCCGCGGACGGCCCTGAAAGACAAATTCACGGTGGTGATTACCGACGAAATTGCCGCGAAATATTTCGGCCCAACCAGCCCGATCGGCAAGACGCTGCTGTACGAAGGCCGGCATCCGCTGCGGGTGACGGGGGTGATTGAGAAACTGCCCGCTAACTCGCACCTCCACATCGATCTGCTGTCGAATTACGAGACCATGTACGCGACCGAAAGCGAGGCCGTCCGGCAGAATCTGCCCCAAAACTGGATCATCTCGCACGGTTACACCTACGTGTTGCTGCGGCCCGGCCAGTCGCCCGAAGCGGTCAACGCCCGGTTTCCGAAGTTTTTGCAGACCTACGCGCCCAAGCAGTTTGCCAAAGACATCGAGTACAAGCTCGAACCGATGAAGGATTTTCACCTGCGTTCACCGGCGCAGGGTGCACCGGAAGCGCCCGGCAGCATGACCTACATCTACGTTTTTCTCGGCATTGCGGGCATCACGCTGCTGATTGCCTGCATCAATTTTGTGAATCTTTCGACAGCCCGTTCGCTGAAACGGGCCAAGGAAGTCGGGATTCGGAAGGTGCTGGGCAGCGAAAAGAAGCAGTTGATTGCGCAGTTTCTGGGCGAATCGCTGCTGCTGAGCGCCATTGCCCTGGCCATTTCGTTTGTCCTGATTGCCGCGCTGATTCCGGTTTTAAACAACCTGACCGGCAAGGAGCTGACGATTTCGTATTTTCTGACCGATGGCGCGCTGGTGCTGGCGTTCGTCGGTATTGCGCTGGTCACCGGTCTGCTGTCCGGCACCTATCCGGCGTTTTTTGTTTCCGGTTTTCAACCGATCGCAACCCTGAAAGGCAGTTTTGTCAGCGGCAAAGCCAAAGGCGGGCGGTTGCGGCAGGTGCTGCTGGGTGCGCAGTTTGTGGCGTCGATTGCGCTGATCATCGGGGCGATGGTGGCCTTCCGGCAACTCAATTACATGCAAAACCGGCCGCTGGGCTTTGAAAAGGATTTCATCATTACGGCCAATACCCGCAACGAGAAAATTACCAACGTGTTTGCCAACCGCACCGACAGCGCCTATTACCGCCTGCGGACGTTCCGGGAAATGCTGCTGAAGAATCCCGGCATCCGGCAGGTGACGCTCTCGACCCAGCAAATGGGTACGGGATCGGTTCGGCGGAACGTGGTGGCCGAAGGGCATTCGCCGGACGAGAATATTTTCATAGGAACGATGGGCGTCGATTACAACTTTGCCGCTACCTACGGGCTGAAATTTGTGGCCGGCCGTGATTTTTCGGAGTCGTTTCCGACCGACAAGGCCGAAGCGTTTGTGATCAACGAAACCGGCGTGAAACAAATGGGCTGGAAATCGGCCGCCGAAGCCATCGGGAAGGCCGTCAACATGGAAGGAAAACAGGGCCGGATCATTGGCGTTCTGAAGGATTTCCACAACCAGTCGCTGCAACGGCCCATCGAAAGCGTGCTGCTGACCATCGACCAGCCGTTGCTGCGGTTGTTCTCGATCAAAATTCAGTCGGAAAACCGGGCCGAAACACTCAAATTCATTCAGCAGGAGTGGGACCGGTTTTTTCCGGAAAAAGGCTTCGCCTATGCGTTTCTGGACGAGAGTCTGGCGCGTTTGTACGAAAGTGAACAGCGGCTGAGCAAGCTGATCGGCTACTTCGCCGGGCTGGCGGTGTTGATTTCGTGCCTGGGCCTCTACGGGCTGGTGTCGCTCGTGACGCAGCAGAAAACCAAGGAAATCGGCATCCGGAAAGTGCTGGGCGCCACGGTGGGCAGCATCGTCGGCCTGGTCTCGCGGGACTTCATCATTCTGGTCGTGATTTCGCTCGTCATTGCCTCGCCGATTGCGTGGTGGGCCATGAACAAATGGCTGTCGGAGTTCGCCTACAAAATCGACATCGAATGGTGGATGTTTGCGCTGGCGGGCGCTCTGGCGGTTTTCGTAACCCTGATCACCGTCAGTTTCCAGAGCGTCAAAGCCGCCCTGACGAATCCCGTAAAAAGCTTAAGAACGGAGTAAAGGAAGAGAGGAGAAAAAGATTCAACCCTTTCCCTCTCCTCCCTTTTCCTCTCCTCCTTTAATCCTTTCTTCCTATGTTTCGCAACTACCTCAAAACCACCCTTCGCCACCTGTGGCGGCACCGTTTGTTTACGGTCCTGAACGTTGTGGGGCTGGCCATCGGCATCAGCAGCTGCTGGGTCATCTACCGGATCGTGAGCTACGAGTTTAGCTTTGACCAGCAGCAGCCCAACCGCGACCGGATTTACAAGGTGGTGAGCCGGTTTAAGCATGATGACACCGAAGGCGCCAATGCGGGTGTTCCGAAACCGCTGGCGGAAGCCATCCGGCGGGACGTTCCGGGGGTGGAGAAGGTCGTGCCGGTTTGGGATCACTGGAAGCAGAGTGTGCGCGTGCCGGGCGCCAAAACCGGTCAGGACCTGTTTTCGGAGCCGAAAAAGCTTATTACCACCAACCGTCAGTATTTCGAACTGGTGCCGTATCGCTGGCTGGCCGGCAGTGCGGCTACGGCCCTGGAGGCCCCGAACACCGTTGTGCTCACGCAGAGCCGGGCGAAGCAGTATTTTCCGGATCTGGAAGCCGCGAAGGTGCTGGGCAAAACCCTCCTGTACGACGATACGGTGGCCGTTCGGGTGGCGGGTGTCGTGGCGGATCTGGATTTTCCGAGCAGTTTTCAGGCGCAGGAGTTTTTCCCGATGCCGACCCACGAGGATTACAGCACCCGCTGGGGCGGGGTGAGTTCCAATGACGGACTGTATATTCAACTGGCGGAGAACGGCTTTACCGACCCGGTTTTAAAGCAGATCAACGCCATTTCGCTCCGGAACGGTGCGGAAGACATGAAGAAATACCACTTCAAACGCTGGCACGCGCTGGTGCCGATGCCGGACGTGCATTTTGCGACGGAATACGGCGAAAACATGCGGAAAGCCGACCGGAATGTGCTCTACGGTTTGATGGGCATTGCGGTTTTTCTGCTGGTACTGGCCTGCATCAACTACATCAACCTGACCACGGCGCAGGTGCCGCAACGCGCCAAGGAAATCGGGATTCGCAAAACGCTCGGCAGTTCGCGCTGGCATTTGATCCGGCAGTTTCTGGGCGAAACGCTCGCCATCACCACCCTGGCCGTCGGCCTGTCGTACGGCCTGTCGTACTGGGCCCTAACGGCTTTTCAGGAATTGATTCCTGAAGGGCTGGATCAGCACATCAATTACGGGCAGATTGCGGTTTTTCTGCTGGGGCTGGTGCTGGCGGTTACGGTTTTGTCCGGTTGGTATCCCGGCTGGCTGATCACCCGCGTACAGGCCGTGAGCATCATGCGCGGGCAGGCCACGGTGCAGGTGGGCAAAAACCGGCTGACCCTGCGCAAAGGCCTGATTGTGTTCCAGTTTGTGGTGGCGCAGCTTTTCATTGTCGGCACGATGCTGGTGGGGCGGCAACTGCATTACCTGCTGCACAAGGACCTGGGCTTCGACCGGGAAGCGGTGGTGCTGGTTGGGGTGCCCTGGAAGTTCAGGGACAATCCTGCCTACAAAAACCGCCCCTTTACGATGCAGCAGGAGCTGGCGAAACAGCCCGGTATTGCGCGCGTCGCGCTGGGCAGTCCGCCGATGAGCAACTCGTTCAGCAGCAACAGCTTTCAGTATGTAAACAAAAAGGGCGACATCACCGAACGGAGCGTCAACCTCAAATTCGTCGATACCACCCTGCTTTCCGTTTATAAAATTCCGTTGCTGGCGGGGCGCAATCTGCTGGCTTCCGACACGGTCAGGGAGTACGTTATCAACGAAACCGCCCTGCGCGAGTTCGGTTTTTCGTCACCCCAGAACGCCATTGGCAAGTTTCTCCGGCGGCTCGACGGAAAGCCGATGCCAATCGTCGGGGTGGTCCGGGATTTTCACATCGGGAATTTTTACCGGAAAATCGAGCCGGTTTTGCTGATGAGCCAGAAAGACAACTTGACGACGTTCAACATCAAACTTCATTCGTCGAACCCCGAACAGTGGCAGGCCGCCATCAGCCGGGTTGAAAAAACCTGGAAGGCTTTTTACCCCACCGAAGCGTTCGAGTATAAATTTTACGACAGCTCGCTGGAGGAGATTTACACCCGCGAGCGCAACATGGTCCGGGTCATCAACCTGGCCACCGCCGTGGCCGTCGTCATCGGTTGCCTGGGCTTGTTCGGGCTTTCGACGCTGATCGCCTACCAGCGCATCAAGGAAGTCGGCGTCCGGAAAGTGCTGGGCGCGACGGTTCTCAGCCTGGTGGGGTTGCTGACCAAAGATTTCCTGAAACTCGTTCTGATCGCCATTCTGATTGCTTCGCCCATTGCCTGGTATTTCACCGACAAATGGCTGGAGGATTTTGCGTACAAGATTGACATTGAATGGTGGATTTTTGCCGCCGGAGCCGCGGCCGCCATTGTCATCGCGTTCATTACGGTGAGTTTTCAGAGCATCAAAGCGGCCCTGATGAATCCGGTAAAAAGTTTAAAAACGGAATAAAGGTGAAAGGGAGGAACGGAAGCAAAAGTTTATGCCTCTCCTCATCCCTTTCTTCTCCTCGCAAAAGCAATTAACTCCAATCTCCGATAATTATGGCTCATATCGCTATTCCCATTCCGACGATGCCCGGAAAACAGGACATCGAAATAGAAGTCACGATCAACGGCCAGAAACAGGCCCTGCATTACCGCGTCGAGTTGTTCTACTGGGAAGACTGCAACATTCCCACCATCGACCGCGTGGATTGCATCCGGCAAATGCTGGCCGGTTACGATCAGGACTGGACGCTCTACTACATCGGCTCGCCCACCGACCAGTTTGTCCCGATCACGTTTGTAAAACGGGAGGATTTGGTGAAACAACGGAAGCTGTTGGTAGAATCTTGAAAGGAGCAAAGAGGAGAGGAAAAGAGGAGAATGTTTTTGATCCTTCCTCCTTTCTTCCTCTCCTCCCTTTGCTCCTTTTTAACCGTTAATTTTTATCCCACCACAACGGTGTCGAGGCTTTGTCGGGACCGTTCAGCAGGGCTGCGGCTGCTTTAACGGCTTCGGTGTTGGATTGCTGTTCCAGCAGCAGGAACGGAATCCGGCGGGGGGCCGCCGTCGTCGGTACATCCGTATTGACGGAATTGACGACCGGGTAGAGCCTGGGAAACCGGGTCCGGCGAACTTCCGCCCAGGCTTCGATGCCGTCGGGGTAGATGGCCAGCCACTTCTGGGTGCCGATCTGTTCCCGCTGAACGGCGGCCGTTGCACCCCATTTTACGGTAATGGTCGATAAGGCGGGTGATTTCTGCTGGTCCTGCGGAGCCACCGGCGTTTTGGTGCTGGCAATATAAGCCTCCGTCAGCGCGTTGCTGATGCCCCAACCATCCATCGATGCCTTGATCCCTTTTTCGTACGCCTGTTGCGCGGTCGTACCACCGACGTTCCAGCCGTTGAGGGCGGCTTCGGCTACCAGGAAGTACGCTTCGGCGGTGTGCATAATGTCCTGCCGGACGGCCAGCTGCCGATCCCAGGCCGAACCGGCTCCGGTGTTCCGAATCCAGAGCGCTCCGATGTTGGAATTGTTGTCGTTGGTGTTCAGCGGTTCGATCAGTTCCGTGGGTCCCAGGCCGTTGCGCAGTCCTTCGTAGGTTTTGGTGTTGAAGGCGGGCTGGTAATAAATTCCAATGCGCGGATCTTCAAAGCCTTTCATCACCGACTCCATTGCCGCACTCATCCGAAACTCGCCCCAGCCGGAAATCGTCGCCAGACCGTTGTTGTCGCCCCCGTCGAGGCTTTTCACCATGTAGGCGTTGTCGCCAACGTCGGTCAGCAAACCGCCCGCAATGGCGGCTTCAGCTTCGGTTTTGGCCCGGGCCGGATCCACTTTCGAAATTCGCAGGGCCAGCCGCAGGCGCAGCGTGTTGGCAAACTTGATCCACTTGTTCACATCCCCCGCGTAGATGATGTCGTAGGTGCCATACGGTTTTTCGGCCGTTTTTCCTTTCAAAACCGTTGTGGCTTCGGCCAGCCGCTTAAAAAAGTCGTCGTAGATTTTGTCCTGAGCGTCGTACTTAACGCTGTTGGCCGGAATCCCGGCGTCGAAATACGGCACCGGACCGTAGTAATCCGTCAGGCGGTGGAACGCAAAAACCCACCAGATGTTGGCCAGCGCGTACTGCGACGACGCCTTGTCGGTTTGTTCAAACAGCGTTTTCAGCTGCGGCACCACCTGCGTGTAGATCGGATTCCAGTGGGAGTTGATCCAGGTGGGGTGCATGAAATACCGGTCCGACTGAAAGTTGGGCGTTGTGGTGGCAAAATACTGGGCGTACAAATCCGCAAAGAGGTTCTGGGCGGTCTGGTACGTACCGGCGGCATACGACGCCTGTTGCTGGGCCCGCGAAAACAGGTACGGCAATTCCGTGGCTGTCAGGGTCGTGATGGCGGTTTTGCTGGTGTTGATTTCGTCAAAATCGCTCGTGCAACCGCCCCAGATTCCGGCCGAACCGGCGATAAGGCCGACCACCGACCGGCGAAAAAATGTATTGATGACTCGTTTCATGGTTTGTTCAATCGTAGTGTTTGATTCCAACATGGCGTTGGTTTCCGGTGAGGTACTTTAGAATCCTAATTTTAAGTTAAGACCAACGGTGCGGGTTGAGGGCAGGGCGCCGTATTCAGAACCCTGGTAGTTGGCCGCGCTCAGGTTCACATCCGGGTCAAACGGCAGCTTGCGGGTTTTCAGGCCCGGAATGTCCATTGTGGCTTTGCCGCGGTACAGGAAAAACAGGTTGCGGGCCGTGAGCGACAAGCGGGCGTTTTTGATAAAGAAATTCGAGGGGAACGGTAGGTTGTACCCCAGCGACAGTTCCCGCAGGCGGATGTTGGTGGTCGAATACGCGAAGAAATCGCCCCAGGTATAGCGGCCCTGCGAGACGGTTTGCCAGAATTGCTCCGCCGTCACGGCTTTGGTGTTGGTTTCGCCCGTTGCGGTTACGCCCGGCAGCACCCAACCGCCTTCGCGGTGTTCGAGCGTATACTCGGCGTTTCCGTCGTAGGCCAGGTTGCCGTCGGTTCCCGACACCATAATGCCGCCCACCCGGCCGTCGACCAGGAAGCTCAGCACAATGTTTTTATAGGCGAACGTGTTGTTGAACCCGAGCGTCAGTTTGGGGTTGTAATTGCCGATGGTCTGGAACGCGCTCACCACCGGCAAACCGTTGGCATTCACCAGCAAACGGCCCTGCGCATCTTTGGCCCAGGTATAGGCCTGCAAATCGCCGTACGAACCGCCTTCCGTCACAACCGCCGTTGTGGTCCGGGTGTTGCCGCCCAGCGTGGCCGTTTTGATGTTGGGGTGCAGCTCGACAATCGTGTTGACGTTGCGGGCCAGGTTGAGCGACGCATCCCAGGTGAAGCGACTGCCCTTCAGCGGTGAAGCCGTCAGCGTCAGCTCAAACCCTTTGTTGTTGATCTTTCCGGCATTGACGAACTGACTGGCAAAACCGGAGGCCGGTGCCAGACCCAGCGACAGCAACTGGTTGACGGTGTTGCTGTTGTAATAGGTAAAGTCGATCCCTAGCCGGCCGCCCAGGAAACGGAGATCGGCTCCGAATTCGGTCGAGGACGAAATTTCCGGTTTCAGAAATTCGGCGGGGCGCTGCGTACTGCGCGAGATAAAACCGCCCGTTCCACCCTGCGAGAAGGCATACGTCTGCAACAGGCTGTAGGGGGCGGCATCGTTCCCCACCTGCGCCCACGAACCCCGGATTTTGGCGAAGCTGATCCAGGTGGGCAGCCGCACGGCTTCCGACAGAATCAGGTTGGCCCCGAACGATGAATAAATGTAGGAATACGGTTTTGGCAGCGTCGACGACCAGTCATTCCGCACCGACGCATCGACGGTCAGGAAGTCGCGGAACGAAACCGAAGCCGTTCCAAACGCGTATTGCAGTTCTTTCTGGCTGAACGCACTGTTGTGGGTAATCGCTTTGGCAAACGACAGGTCAAAGCGGTTGGCCACCGACAGCCCGCCGTTGCTGCTGCCCCCCACCTGCGAGTAGCGGTTGAAGGTGGAACCGGCCCCGACGTTGTAAGTAATGGCCAAATCTTTTCCGAAAGCGTTGTTCCCGGAAATAATCACGTCCATGTTGCGCTCCAGCTGGTCGCCCGTGTAATCCTGATACGAACCGCCCGCTGCGGCAAACAGCAGCGTGTTGTTGTAATATCCGAAGTTGTAGCGGTCGGCGTACCAGTCGTAGCTGAGCCGCCCCTGGATGTTCAGCCAGTCGGTGATTTCGTATTTGGCCGATCCCAGCGCAATGACCCGGTTTCGTTTTTCGAGCGCGAACGTGCGGTTCAGCGTCCAGTAGGGGTTCATGTAAATTCCGGAGCTGGTCCAGTAGGTCGGTTTGCCGGTGGCGTCTTCAAACGCGCTGTATTTCCCGTTCAGATCCACGCTGCGCGGCACTTTGTAGAGGTTCATCGTGATCGAGCTTTCCTCCCCCGAGCGCGGTTTGTTGTCAATTTTCTGGTTGACGTACGTGATCTTGGCGTCGGTCGAAAACCGCTTTGAGATCTGCGAGGTGATGCGCAGGTTCAGCGTGTGCCGCATCAGTTCGTTGTTGGGCAGAATCCCCTGGTTGTAGTTGTTGGTGTAGGAAGCGTAGGTCTGGATTTTGTCGGTCCCGGCCGCAATACCCACGGAATTGTTGGTCGAAACGGCATTCCGGAAAAAGTCCTTTACGTTGTCGGGATAGGTGGCGGTGGCGGCTCCCCAGCTCCCGGCGGCATTTTCGCTGGATTTGCCGCCCGCGCCCTGTCCGTACGTATTTTGCAGTTGCGGCAGCATAAACGGCGATTCCATCTGCACCCCGGAGTTCACATCCACCGCCACTTTTCCGGCTTTTCCTTTTTTCGTCGTGATCATCACCACGCCATTGGCCGCGCGCGAACCATACAGCGCCGAAGCCGCCGGCCCTTTCAGCACGTTCATCGACTCGATGTCGTCGGGGTTGATGTTGTTGGCCCCGTCGCTGCCGTTGATGCCACCGAAATCACCGGTCACCTGACCGCGCACCGTGTTGTCGACCGGAACGCCGTCGATCACGAACAGGGCGTTGTTGTTTCCGGTAATGGAGCGGTTGCCGCGCAGCACGACCCGCGTGGCCGAACCCGGTCCCGAAGCCCCCTGCGTTACCACCATCCCGGCCACTTTACCCGACAGTGTATTGACGAAGTTGGCATCCCGAACATCCACCAGCTTTTTTCCGTCGATCTGCTGCGTGGCATACGTCAGCGTTTTGGCGTTCCGCTCGATTCCGAGGGCCGTCACGACAACCTCATTCAGCTGCTTCGAATCTTCCAGCAGGGTGATGTCGATCACCGAGCGGTCGCCGACCGTGATTTCCTGCGTCAACGAGCCAATGAACGAAAAGATCAAAACCGTCGCGCTGTTGTCGACGCTCAGGGCGTACTTGCCTTCGCTGTTGGTGGTCGTGCCCCGGGTAGAGCCTTTGATCAAGACGTTGACGCCCGCTAATCCGGCACCGTTTGCGTCTTTGACGGTCCCGGTGATGTCTTTTGCCAGCGGGGCCGTCACGTCGCCCGTTCCCGGTTTTCCGTAAACCGGAATCGGGGAGGGGAAAAACGCCAGACAAGTAGCGAATGATAAAACCGTTAAACCGGCTAGCCCGCGCCTTTTGAGGGACGGGTAGTTTGGAAAGCGTACTGGTTTTTGCATGGAACGTGATGGAGTTAGAAATGGTAATTGGTTATGGAATG
This sequence comes from Larkinella ripae, assembly GCF_054780775.1. NCBI lineage: Bacteria > Pseudomonadati > Bacteroidota > Cytophagia > Cytophagales > Spirosomataceae > Larkinella > Larkinella ripae. Next base: position 897,952 of record NZ_BAAGVR010000001.1, on the reverse strand, counting down.
GAAGGTGTGAAAACGTCAATAATTTGGCGAAATAGTCATACGAAAGTATTTAATTTCTCATCTGGTGCTTAAATTAGTATTTAGTTGGGCGATTTTGCAAAAAGGCGCCTGAAATATATTAAAATTTTTAAACTAGCGGATGTTGTTCTGAATACGCCCATTTTGCCGGGATCGGGGATGGCCCCGGAAGGATTTGCAAAGAGCCAGGGGTTTGGTCAATTCGCTGAAAAACCGCCTGCACGGGCTTCATACAAAGCTTTTACAATTCCTTTACAATCTTTTACCGGTGATTTTCGGCGGGGTTTACGGCAACGGATACCTTTGACCTGTGCTCATTTAAACAGGACTGTCATCATGTCAACAATCAGGATTTCAATCGTCGCAATTTGTTCCCTGCTGCTGGGCTTGTCGGGCCAGAGTACGCCGAAGGAGCGTTCAGAAAACCGGGTCGCAACGCTGAACCGCGGGCTGACCGGTGAAGAGGAAAAGAGGGTTTTCTACGGAAATCCCTTGCTGGTCGACGGGTTTCCGCTGGATTATACCTGGTTTTCGATCCAGAGCCGGGGGAAATTATCGGTCGTTGCGGGTGACCCCAGTGAACCCGATGCCGTCAAAATACCCATCCGGGTTTACCTCCGGCGCGAAGGGGTCAATGTGGGTCCGGATGGGTCGGGTATGTGCCGGGGCGCGGTTGACGTCAATCTGGCGGAAGTCATGAGCGGAGCCCGGGCCGGCGACGAACTGGTGATTGAACCCCTCCGGAAAGAAGACGCGGTAGCCAGGCGCGTCATCCGGTTGAAACTTTTCTGGTTCCTTCCGAACCCCATGGGCCGAAAAGGCGACGGTTGTTAGGCCGCCAGCGCTGCGCCATAAGCGGTTTTTGCGCGCAACGGGGAAAAGGCCGGACCCAATCGGACTGCCTGACCCGGGAGACGCTTGACGAACTGTGAAGAATTGGCGAAATTGAAGACCGATCCGGTTTTTCGGGATAAAACGAAAGGGATATGAAAAAAACGACGCCACTCCTTGCCGTGGTCGCGGTTCTGCTGATCGCGCTGCTCTTTGTGCAGTTTGCCGTTCGCTCGACGCCGGTTGATGATTCGGTTTTTGCGGAAAAAGTCAATCTTGCCCTCCGCCGAACCGCCCACCAGCTGCTGGTGGCGGTGGGCGATTCCACGTCGAAAATACCGCCGGTGCAGCAAACCGATGCCCATACGTTTCTGGTCCGCTTCAACCGCTCCTTTCAGTACGGCCAATTACCGGGTTTGTTGCAAAAATCCCTGGACGTTCACGGCATCAAAACCGGCTATGATGTGGCGGTTCGGGATTGTGCCAAAGGCGAGCTGCAACTGGGCTACACCTTTCTGGACCTGAGGGAAAAAGGCGGGGTTGCCTGTGTGAATCGCGAGCAGGAAAAAGGCTGCTACACCCTGCAGGTACGGTTTTCCGCGCCGGAAGCCGGATCGCAGCCGGTCGTTGTCTGGTGGCTGGTGGCCGTCGGCAGCCTGGTCGCGGGCCTGATTTTTGTCGTCCGGCGCACGCTAAAACCGGTGGAGGAACCGGCCGGGGGAGCAGTCCACTTGCCGCAGTCGGAACGGCTTTCCTTCGGTACGTCCAGTCTGGATGTCGCCAACCAGCTTCTTTATTCGGGACCCAACCAGCACAAGCTGACGTACCGCGAAACCAAGCTCCTGCGCCTTTTCGTCGAGCATCCGAACCAGTTGCTGGAGCGTGATTTTATTCTCAAATCGGTTTGGGAGGACGAAGGCATCATTGTCGGACGGAGCGCCGACGTGTTTGTGTCGCGCCTGCGCAAACTGCTTCAGGGGGATCCGGGTCTGCGGATTTCGGCGGTTCACGGTGTTGGCTACCGGCTGGAAATCAGTACAAACGCGCTTTAAGCTGCCATTGATCACAGGTTCTCAAACCCAGGCTTACGCGGACTAACCGTTCGTGCGATTATGCTTCAAAACTATTTTAAAATCGCGTTGCGGCACCTGTGGCAAAACCGCCTGTATTCGGCCATCAATGGGCTGGGGCTGGCGGTCGGCATTGCCAGCGTAGTGCTGGCGATCCTGTACATCAAGGATGAACGGAGTTTTGACCGGTTTCACGAACGAAATCCGCACCTGTACCGCATCACGACGACGCTGACCGAAAGCAAGGGCGGGCAGGCCGAAACCAACGGCGGGACGGGGCAGGTGCAGGGGCCCGCGTTCAAAGCCGAGGTGCCGGAAGTCCGGGATTACGTGCGGGTGATGGGGGGCGACATCCAGGGAATGTTTGTGGTTGACCAGAAAGCGTTCATTTTGCAACCCTTCTTTGTCGATTCGACGTTCTTCAACGTGTTTTCGTTCAGGCTCCTGAGCGGAAATCCTAAAACCGCCCTGCGGGGCGCCGGAACGGTCGTCGTGACCGAACGGACGGCGCGGAAATTGTTTAACAGCCTTGATGTGATCGGCAAAACGCTGCTCGAAGACGGGCCTTCGGGTCGGCGGTTGGGGGCTTCCATCATCACCGGAGTGGTGCAGGACCCGCCCAAAAACTCTTCGCTGCAATTCGATCTGCTGTTTCCGTTTCAGTTCATGAAAGCTTCATTTGACGATACCGCCTGGCTGAACTCGTACCTGAGCACGTTTGTGGTGTTGCATCCACAAGCGGACGCGAAAACCGTTGTTCGGAAATTCGGTCGGGTCTACGCCGTTCACGCCCGGCAGCAGGTGGCCGAAAACCGGAAAAATTACGGGTTTGATCCTTCGATCCGCTACGGTTTACAGCCCATGACCGACATTCACCTGAATCCCTTATACCGGCGCGAAGGCAACCGCGAAGGGGGCGTCATCAACGGCAGCAACCCGGTTTTTTCGTACCTGTTTCTCGGCATTTCGGCCTTCATTCTGCTGATGGCGTCCATCAATTTTATCAACATCAGCCTGGCCAGTTCGCTGAAACGAACCAAGGAAATCGGGGTTCGGAAAGTGACGGGGAGCAGCCAGCGAATGCTAATTGTGCAATTCATGGGCGAATCGGCGATCCTGTGTTTACTTGCTTTTGGGCTGGCCATTCTGATCGCTCAACTGAGCCTGCCGGTTTTTAATCAGTTGGCCGAAAAAGCGATTGTGTTCAGTGAAATACTGGACGGCGAGTTGCTCGTCTATCTAATGATATTGCTGATCGTCAATGTGATACTGACCGGTTTTTATCCGGCTTTGGTGCTGTCTGCTTTCAGGCCAACCGAAGTTTTATACCGCAAACCGCAACGCTCGGGCCGGAACGGGTTCGGGCAAACGCTGGTGATGATTCAGTTTGCCCTGTCGGTTTTTCTGATGATTGCCACCACGGTTTTTTACTACCAGATGAAGTATGTGCGCACTAAAGATTTGGGCTACAATCCGGACCAGGTGATTACCACCTACATTCCCTACAGCGATGACCTGAAAGCCGCTCAGGCGTTTCTGCGGGCCGAACTGGCGAATGAACCGTCGATCCGGGAAATTTCATTCCATGGGGATTTAGGGGGTGGAACGTACGGGACGCGCGTGGGCGACCGCAAAATTGAAAGCAACTATCAGTACATTGACGAGCACTACCTGCCGGTTTTGGGCATTCGGCTCCGGGCCGGGCGTAATTTTTCATCTTCTTTCGGGTCTGATAAAACCGGCGCGGTACTGGTCAATGAAACGTTTGTGAAAACCGCCGGGTTGACGAAGCCCATCGGAAAAATGATCCGGCTGCACGAGAATTATCACCAGAAGTCCCTGATCATCGTCGGGGTCACCAACGATTTTCACGCCCGATCGTTGCGGGAGCGCGTTCCGCCGATGGCCCTGTTCATGCGGAACGATCAATCCAGTGGGGTTTTGGTGAAAATTGACAAAAACCGGCAGGAGGAAGCGATCGCGGGGTTGAAGAAGGCCTTCGGGAAAGCGTTTCTCAGGATGGAGATGGACTACGATTTTCTGGACCAGTCGAACGCCAAAGGGTATGCACTGGAGCAGAAATGGCAGCAGATTGTGGGGTACGAAACGGGGCTGGCGATGCTGATCTGCGGACTTGGGGTGTTCGGCCTAACCAAACTTGCCGCCCGGCAGCGCACCCGGGAGATCGGCGTTCGGAAGGTGCTGGGCGCGTCGGTTTTGAGCATCATCACCCTGCTGGCAAAAAGCTTTCTGAAACCGGTGCTGCTGGCGATGCTGATTGCCTCGCCCCTGGCGGCCTGGGCCATGAACCGCTGGTTGCAGAACTTCGCCTACCGCATTGATATTGAGTGGTGGATGGTTGCGCTGGCCGGTTTTTTGGCCGTCGGAATCACGATGGTGACGGTTTCGTTTCAAGGTGCCAAAGCCGCTTTGACAGATCCGGTGAAGAGTTTGAGAAGTGAATGAGGGGCGCTGGAACACAGCGTTTATCAGAGGTTCTCCGCTCAACTCTGATGTGCTCGGATTAACGCTGCGTAATAACCTTCTCTACCTTGTCCGGCTGCGAACGAAAGGCCGTCCGTTTGCGGACAAATGAATGATCAAAAACTAGCTGATTCGGCTGTTAATCAGTCAATTAGTAATTATGGTATATTGTTTGATCGTCTAAAAACCGTACCTTGACTGGACAGTGAACGACGAACTGTATGCTACGGAATTACCTGAAAATCGCCTTTCGAAACCTGCTGAAACACAAAACCTTCGGCTTTATCAACATCATCGGGGTTGCCATCGGGCTGGCGTGTTTTCTGCTGATTGCCCTCTACGTGCGCGACGAAATCAGTTACGACCGCTTTCATACCAAAGCGGACCGAACCTACCGGGTGTTGCGGACCTTTCTGAATTCCAACGACGGAACGGTTGAACTGAAACTAGGCACCGTGGCTCCCCCCTTCGGGCCGCTGATCAAGCAGGATTTTCCGGAAGCCGAGCAGGTAGTCCGGACGCTCAATTCGAGCGCGGTGCTGAAATACGGCGAACATACCTACAACGAAAACCGGGTTCTGTTTGCCGAAGAAAATATCTTCAAGGTGCTGGATTTCAAGGTTGTCAGCGGGAATCCGGTTCAGGCGCTGGTGCAGCCGTTTTCGATCATGCTGTCGCGGCCGGTGGCCGAAAAATACTTCGGAAAAGAAAACCCGATGGGAAAAAGCCTGCGGGGTGAAGGACAGTATGAGCTGATGGTAACGGGCGTGTTTGAACCCCTGCCGGCCCAATCCCACATCCACCCCGACATTCTGATCTCCTTCAATACCCTGAACGACAACCGGTTGTACGGCGCCGAAGGGCTGCGTACGAATTGGAGCAACAACTCCTTTCTGACGTACGTTCTGCTGGCCAAAGGGGCCGATCCGGAAAAACTGGTGAAGGCGTTTCCGGCTTTTCAAAACCGGCGCGTCGAACCCAAAGCATCAACGTATTCGGTGCTGGGTCTGCAAAAACTGACCGATATTCACCTGCGTTCGGATACGGACGATGGGCTGGAGGCCGCCGGAGATGTCCGGTACGTGTATCTGTTTTCGGCCATTGGGCTGTTTATCCTCCTGATTGCCTGCATCAACTACATGAACCTGGCCACGGCGCGCTCCGCCCTGCGGGCCAAGGAAGTCGGGATGCGGAAGGTGGTGGGCGCTCACCGGGCGCAACTGATTGGGCAGTTTCTGAGTGAATCCATTTTGCTGGTGGTTTTTGCCCTGAGCCTGGCCGTGGGGCTGGTGATCCTGTGCCTGCCCTTCCTGAATAATTTTACCCAGAAGGCCCTGACGATAAACCAGTTAATCAACCCGGTTTTCCTCAGTATTGTGGTGGGCATTACGCTGCTAACCGGGCTGGTGTCCGGAAGCTATCCGGCGTTCTTCCTGACCTCGTTTCAACCCGTTAGCGTGTTGAAAGGGAAAATCGCGTCGGCCCTGCGGACCGGGCGGCTCCGGCAGGGGCTGGTTGTCACCCAGTTTACCATTGCCGTGGTGCTGATCATCAGCACGGTGGTTGTCTACAGCCAGATGGCCTACATCCGGAACTACAAGCTGGGCTACCAGAAAGACCAGATCGTGCTGCTGCGGTCGGTCGAGGATTCGACGGTTGATTACGAAGCCCTGAAACAGGAACTCAAGCGCAACAGCGCCGTTCTGGCCGTGGGGCAATCGTCGCGGGTGCCCTCGGGGCGGTTGCTGGACTCCTGGGATGCGTACGTCGCCAAGGGCGACAGCATGGCGCCTACCAAGGTGATTCTGAAAGCGTTGACGATCGACCATGACTTCATCCCGACCTACGACATGAAAATGGCAGCCGGGCGTAATTTCTCCCGCTCGTACGCTACGGACGATACGGCGGCTTTTGTGCTGAACGAAACCGCAGCCCGGATGCTGGGGTGGAAGGATCCCACGCAGGCCATCGGGAAAGCGTTTGGGTACGGCCAACGGCGCGGACAAATCATCGGCGTCACCAAAGATTTTCATTTTGAATCCCTGAAACAGTCGATTCCGCCCATTGCCATGTTCCTTGAACCGGGCCGGCACAACTGGATTTCGGTGCACGTTGCGGGGGGAGCCGGTTTACAAAACAGCCTGGCTCACATTGAATCCATCTGGAAACGGCGGTTTCCGGCCCGGCCTTTCTTTTACGAATTTCTGGATCAGCGGTTTGGTCGCTTATACACCACGGAGCAAACGCAGCAGACGCTTTTCGGCATTTTTGCCGGCATCGCGATCCTGATTTCCTGCCTGGGGTTGTTTGGTTTGTCGATGTTTATCGCCGAGCAGCGCACCAAAGAAATCGGCATTCGTAAGGTGCTGGGCGCCACCACGCCGGGACTGGTCGCGTTGCTCTCCAAAGATTTGCTGAAACTGGTCCTGATCGCGCTGCTGCTGGCGTCGCCCCTGGCCTGGTGGGCGATGAACAAATGGCTGGAAGGATTCGTCTACCGGACGAGCATCAGCCCCTGGGTGTTTGTGCTCACGGCCGTGATCGCGCTCCTGATTGCCTTCGCCACGGTGTCGTTCCAGTCCATCAAAGCCGCCCTGATGAACCCCGTTCGCTCCCTGCGCTCGGAATGAGTGATGCGTGATCAATTATGAATGCTGAGTTATGAATGCTGAAGTAAGGCAGGACCGCCCGTCTTACTTCAGCATTTTCAGAAAAACCGCCTGACCGCCGGAGGCCAGCAGTTTGATGGGGAACTGATCCCGGGCCGTCACTTTTCGGACGGTTTTTCGGATTTTGCCCGTTCCGTCATCTTCGTGGCATTCGGCGGTATAGGTTTTTCCCGGTTCCAGAAACGCCAGCGGCAGCGAAACCGCCCGGGCTTCCGTGTTGGTGATCGTGCCCAGGTACCAGTCGGGACCTTTTCGCCGGGCCACCGACACCCATTGGCCGGGGCTGCCTTCCACCACTTTCGTATCGTCCCAGACCGTCGGCAGGGTTTTCCAGAACGCAATTTCGGCCCGATCCGGATAATGTTCTGGTTTACCGTACCAGTAGAGGTATTGCAGCGGACTGAAATAAATCACCGGCAGGGCCAGCTGGTGGCCTTTCGTGTTTTTCAGCCGGGCTTCGTTGAAGCAAAAAGTGTAGTCGGCGGCTCCGGCCACAAACCGGGTGAACGGCAGGACGGTGTTGTGCGTGGCATTCGGAAATTCTTCATTGCCCCGGATGCCTTCCTGGGTCAGCAGGTTCGGAAAGGTCCGGCTAAAACCGGTCGGGCTGTATTCATCGTGAATGTCTACCACCAGTTGGTGCTGGGCGGCTTTTCGGACGGCTTCGTGCACCCAGACCGTCCAGTGGTGGGAGCCGGTATGGACAAATCCAAACTTGACGCCACTGACGCCCCAGCTTTTGAACAGCGGAAACAAGGTGTCCAGTTGCCGTTCGAGCGCCCGGTGGTTGACGTACAGAATCACCTTTCTGCCTTTGGAGCGGGCGTACCGGATCGCTTCGGGTAATTCCAGGTCGCCTTTCGGATTGCGCCGGGGATCGACCGAAACCGTGGTGGCATCGGAAGCAATTTCGTATTCGTGCCCGTACCAGCCCGCATCAAAGTGGATGTAGTCAATGTTTTGCTCAACGGCAAAGTCAACCAGCTTTTTGGTCCCGCTGGTCGAAAGCGTCACTTCCCGCATCACTTTCCCCGGCTGAATCCAGCTCACATCTTTCAGCGGAGTTGGCGGATTGAGGTTCTGGATCAGGTAATTATGTTCCAGCAGTTCGCCCGGCCGCTCGCCGACCAGCACCACCCGCCAGGGCAGCGCATAGGGCGAGGTTTCGGTGACCGGGCCAAACAGCCGACTCACCAGCTGGCCGCTGGTGGCCGTATGCAGCCGGATGCGGGGATAATTGGTCTGCCCGGCCTGGGCGATGCAGGCCCACGACCCGTTGTTCAGTTTCAGCGTGACGGGCAGTTCCGCATCCCGGGTCCAGTTTTCGGGCGTCCGCTCTTCGTAACTCCCCTGCGCGTGGTCGGTAAAATAGGCTTTGGTGCCGGGCGGCAGCGCAAAATGCGTTTGTTCCTGCCCAATGTCCAGAATCTGCGTTCGCATGTTTTCCGGGAAAAAATACCGGAAAGCGACCCCTTCGTCGTAGGCCCGCACTACGACCTGCAACGCCCCCCGGTCGGCCGCTTCGTGCCGCAGGGTGATGACCAGTTCGTTGAACCGGTCGGGAATAATCGAGCGTTCTCCCCAAACCGGTTTCCAGGTGGTGTCCCTGCGGCTGCGGCTGACGGAAACAACCCGAAGGTTCCGATCCCAGTTTGGCGACCAGCTGTTCGGATTGGGACTCAGACCGAGGGACGAAGGCAGAATAACGGGCCGGTCGCGGTCCTGAATCTCGTAAGTCGGCACGCCCTCCGCCCGGATCGAAAACGCAAACCGGAGCCGCCCGTTGGGCGACCGGACCTGCAACGAATCGGGCGTCTGGGCCGTTAAACCGGCGCTGAACAAAATCAAAAACAAGAGAAAGAAAGAGGTACTGCGCGTCGGATACTGCATGCGGAAGTGATCTACGATTTTGGTTGAGAACGCGGTTGGGACGGATTGAAACGGATTCGAGCCGCTCCATCCGTATTCCGGTGGCGAAGGGGCCATCGGTTCACAACGCACGAAAACCGCTTCTCCCGGTAAAAGAATCCATTCGGATTTTAATACCCCGGATTCTGTTCAATTTTAGAAAAAAACTTCTTTTCGAGTCCAATCTGATGGGGGCCTGCCCACCGAAACGGTCCGCATCGAAGACGAATCCAGTCCGTATTACGTCCGCAAACTGCAACGGCTCAGTCCCAAACGGTCCCGGCGCCAGCAGGAAATCATCTACCTGCGGTTTTACGGAAACCCGATAATCAGGCGATTGCCGAACGAATGGCGCTCAGCCGGCAGGGCGTGGCCAACCTGCTCTGGCGCACCCTCCGGGAACTGAAAGAGTACGGGTACGTTGGGCTGATTCTGTGGATGCTGCCCGAATTCTGAGCCGGCCCCAACCATTCAGCAAACGAAAAGACCATTCCTATAAAATCCGGTTCGGGCCGGACGACGGAGCCGTATTTTACACCGGGTGCTGCGGTTTTCCGGCAGAACCGTGTTTTCAATCCCTGATCGTCATGCGCAAACAGCCAACCGGCAGCCCAACTGCCAAACCTAAAAAATCCTTCCTGCGGGAGTGGTTCGATTCCCTACTGTTTGCGGTTATTGCCGCGACGCTGATCCGGTTTCTGACGTTTGAAGCCTACGCCATTCCGACGCCATCGATGGAAAACAGCCTGATGGTGGGCGATTTTCTGTTTGTCAGCAAATTGCATTACGGCATTCGCACGCCCAAAACACCGCTGCAGGTGCCGCTCACGCACCAGACCATCTGGGGGACGAAAATCCCGTCGTACAGCGACCTGATTCAACTGCCGTCGTTTCGGCTACCCGGTTTTACGCAGGTGAAAAACGGTGATGTGGTGGTGTTCAACTTTCCGCCCCCGAAACCCGGCGAGCCCGATCATCCGGTCGATTTACGCACCAACCTGATCAAACGCTGCATCGGCATTCCGGGCGACAAACTGGAAGTCCGGCAGGAAACGGTCTACATCAACGGCCAGGTGTTTCCGGCCCCGGCCCGCTCGCAAACCACGTATTTTATTCGGACGACGGAGGTGCTGAACGAGCGGTTTTTCCGGAAATACAACATCGTCAACGATTACGTATCGGCGGAAGGGCCCTTCGTCAACTGGCAACCGGTTGAAGCCGCCAGCGAAGCGAATCCGGCGCCGGCGCTGGTGGGTTATCAGGTGACAACCACGGCCGAAACCATCGCGAAGATCCGGGAACTCGACTGGGTGCAATCCGTCGAACGGCTGACGGAGCCCGCCGGACAAGCAGAACCCGGTATTTACGGCGGGGCCGCCCAAGCCTGGAACCGCGACAATTTTGGCCCGCTCACCATCCCGAAAGCAGGGATGACGATTCCGATCAACGCGAAAACCGTTGCGCTGTACGGGCAGGTCATCAGCCGCTACGACGGCAACGAAAACGTCGTCGTTACGCCGACGGGCGTTACCGTCGACGGAAAACCGCTTAGCTCGTACACCTTCGAACAGGATTATTACTTCATGATGGGCGACAACCGGCACAATTCCGACGACTCGCGCTACTGGGGCTTCGTGCCGAAGGACCACATTGTGGGCAAGGCGGTTTTTGTCTGGATGTCCATTGACCCCACCCCCGCGACGGCCTGGGCCAAAATCCGCTGGAACCGGCTGTTTCGGGTGATTGAGTAGTGCGCTGATTGGGGCCGGCTGGCTCCGTTGCAAAGCCTGACCCGCCGATCCGGCCAAGAAAGCTTGAAAATGACTAAACCGATGCTTTACTACACCCAAATTCTGTTCATAAAACCGGGTCAGGAAACCGTATTCCATACTTTCGAAGACCACGTCCTGCCTTTGCTTCAAAACCACAACGGCGAGTTGCTCTACCGGGTCAGACCGCCGGAAGCTTCGGTGGTGGCCACCACCCTGGGTCATCCCTACGAAATTCATCTGGTGACGTTTGCGACCCGGGCCGATTTTGAAGCCTACCGCGACGACCCGCAGCGGCTGCACTATCTGGAGCTGAAAAACCAGTCCATTGAGCGGGTTTTGCTGATCGAAGGCACCGCTCTGTAAGCCGTTACCCGGGGTCGTTGATTCGGCCATTCGGGAGAAAACCGGGTGGAACCGATGCCCTCGGGAGCCAGTGCACGCCACTGTTCAGGCGTCATTTCTGCATGTTCAGCCCGCCCAATCCGCCGTTGATGACAAACCTGTCTGGACGGTCAGGTCACTGCGCGTAGTTTTGCCTTTGTAAACAAGTCCCGGAAAAGCGATACACACGACTGGTTTCTGGTCAGCGTTGCGCTCTTTTTGCCGGGGTCCATGAACGGGCATATGACTAGCAACATGAAAAAAACCGTATTTTCAAGGCTTCTTTCGCCGGCTTTCTTCGTGGGCGCGATGGCTCTGGGGGCGCTCACCTGGTCCTGTGATTCCAAAACCACTCACCAGCCGGAGCCCAAACCGCAACCGGAAACGCTTCAGCTTCAGAAAATCACGTCGGGTGAAAAAAGTTTTCAGAATTTCGGCTACAACGCCCAGGGGCAACTGGCTAATTTTCAGTCGTACTGGATTTATACCGATAGTGCGTCGACGGTTTATAGCCAGAATGCGGAATTTCAGTACGACGATCAGCAGCGGCTGAGTCAGATTTCCAGCAACGGAAAACCGTACGTGAAGTTCTTTTATGAAGGCAAGGTGCTGGATCGGGCCGAGGAGTATGACCACCGAAATCGGCTGGTGATAACCCACACCTATCTTTTTAATGCCGAGGGCCGGATCGTTGAGCTGCTGGATCTGATTCATGATCCTTACGAACCGACCTCCGACCCGGTTTCGTACCTGAAATCCCGCTATGAATACGATGGTCGCGGAAATGTGCAACGGGTTCAGTCCTTCACCCGGCGGGTGGGCGACCCGGCTGCGAAAGCCTGGCAAAATACGTACTACGAAGGATATGATGACAAAAAGAATCCGCAGCTTCCCGAAGTTAATTATCCGTTTCTTCCGCAGATGCGAACGATGGTGAATAATCCGGGAAAAATTACCGTAAAAAGCGCCGACAACAACACCGTTCTGGTGGAAGAACGCAATACGTACGGGTACAATGAGCAGGGCTACCCCGTCCGAAGAACCCAGCAGGTGACGACTACGAAACCGTTGCCGACCACAACCGTAAATTATCACTATAAATAAAATGCAACTTGATGGACGCCAACATGAAAAATGAAGGGAGTGTTGACATTCAGGGTTTTAGGTTAAACTATCGCATCGAAGGAGCGGGCGTTCCGGCGCTGGTCATTGGCAGCGCGGTGTACTATCCCCGAACTTTTTTGGGCGACCTTCGCCAGCAGTTGCAGCTGATTTTTATCGACCACCGGGGATTTGTTCCGGCCCCGGCCGGCCTTTGGCAGGACGACGATTTCTCGCTGGCGGTTTTGCTGAACGATATCGAAATCATTCGAAAGGCGTTGATGCTGGAGCGGTTTATCGTGATCGGCCATTCGGGCCACGCTTTTTTAGCGCTCGAATATGCCAAGAAATACCCGCAGCACGTTTCGCAGATCGTGATGATCGGGGCGAGTCCGGATTACAGCGCGGCCACGACGCAGGCCCGCTGGGCGTATTTTGCAAAAGAAGCTACGCCGGAACGCAAAACCGCCTTCGAGCAGAGCATGGCCCAACTGCCGGAGCGCCTTGCCGCCGATCCCGACCGGCGGTTCGTGCAGCTGTGTCTGTGCGCGGGCCCCGCCAGCTGGTTCGATTACCGGTTTGACGCTACGGCGTTGTGGGAGGGGGTTTATACGAACATGCCGGTGATCGACCACGTCTGGGGAGTGGTCTTTCGGGATATTGACATTACCGCCGGGCTGGCTCAACTCGACATTCCGGTTTTCCTGGCCCTCGGACGCTATGATTACCTCACGGGTCTGCCTTTTCTGTGGGAGGAGGTGCAGGCCCGGTTCAACGATTTGACAATCCGTATTTTTGAAGAAAGCGCGCACACGCCCCAGTTCGAAGAACCGGATGCGTTCAATCGGGCGTTGCTGGCGTGGATCACCGCAAAACCGCACGACTGACCGGTTTTTGTAAAAACCGCCTGCGGGATGCCGGGCCGAAGCGGCAGCGCCCGGCCAGTCGGGAAGCGGAAAACGTTTGGGTATTCTAGAAATTCTTCCTCTATTTTGCAGCCGTAACGCCGGTTTTCGGAAAATGGCGGAGCTGAAATGGAATGATTGTACGCCCTAAATACAACTGGTTTCGAATGCTTTTTGTCTGGCGAGGATCGGTTTTGCCCGCGCTGATTCCCCGCCTGATTCCCCTGTTTCTGCTCTCGTGCCTGATCGTGGCCCTGCAGGGGCAGGTGTTTCTGCACAAGATTCCGCTGACGCCCGCGCCCTTTACGCTCATCGGCATTGCCCTGGCTATTTTTCTGGGTTTTCGGAACAACGCCAGCTACGAACGGTTCTGGGAAGGGCGGAAACTCTGGGGCTCGCTTCTGATCGATTCGCGCTCACTCGCCCGGCAGGCCATCACCATGAGCGGTCTGCCCGCCGATTCGCCCCAGACGGCCCAGTTTGTCAATCTGTTGATTGCGTTTGCGTACGCCCTGAAACACCAGCTCCGGCAGACCAGTCCGGCCGCCGATCTGGAACGCCTGTTGCCCGCACCGCTGGCCGAAACCCTGCAATCCGTCCGGTTTAAACCGGTCCGGCTGCTGGTTGAGCTGGGAAAATGGGTGCAGCAGGGGCAACACGACGGGCGGATCGACACCCCCACCAGCCTGGCGTTTGATCAGAACCTGAATCTGCTTTCGGGCGTGGTCGGCGGCTGCGAACGCATTGCCAATACGCCGATTCCGTATACCTACAGTGTCCTGATGCACCGAACGGTTTACATCTACTGTTTCCTGCTGCCGTTTGGACTGGTGGACAGCATCGGCTGGATGACGCCCCTGATTGTCGTCTTTATCGGCTACACGTTCATTGCGCTGGAAGCCATTGGCAACGAGATTGAGGAGCCCTTTGGGGTGGAGCCCAACGACCTGGCGCTGAACCAGATGTGCCGCACGGTGGAAGTGTCGCTGCTCGAAATGATCGGCAAAACCGCCCCGGTCATTGCCGAAAAACCGGATCCGGCCTTTGTCGACTAGCGCCCGGAAAACCGCCTTTCAGTGGAGCTTCTTCACTACCCATTCGCCCACTTTCAGGCCCTGCGCCCGGCCGTTGTCGATGGCGTCCATGAAGTGAATGCCTCCGTAAAACCGCGACAGTCCGGCTTCGACGGCGGCTTCGCGGAACGAGCGGAACGAGCGCGCTTTCAGGCCGTAGCGTTCCTCGACGGTGTCGGTATACTGAAAATTATCCCCGAAATAATGGGTCAGAATCACTTCCGAAGCCGATGAAATGGTGGAGTGGCCGCTCAGGTATTCCGGAAACGGCGGGGTTTGCAGAAACGGTTTCCAGGCCGGATCAACGAGCTGACGAATGGCGGTTTCGGGCCGGATGCGGTCGCTGCGGTATTTTTCGTCCCAGCAGGCCAGGAAACTGTCCATCAGTCCAATGGCCACCGCCGTATGGATTTTCAGCGACTCCGCAAAGCTTTTTTTGGCCCGGGCGCAGGCAATGCCGGTGATGCCCATCCAGTGCGCGCCCGGCGAAATTTTCTTCAAGCCCACCAGCATATGCCCGTTGTTTTCGAGCGCAAACGGATTGCAGTCCCAGAAAGCCGCAATCAGGCGGTGTTCGTCGCTCAAACTCGCGGCTCCGGTTTGGTGATTCTGTTCGAGCAGCCGGTAAAACGCAGACGTTTTATTTCGGGAAAAAGCCACCGGCGGCACGGGTTTGAACTGCGAAGCGGAGTCAAGCGTAAAGGGCCGTACGGTGTTGAAATGCGGCTCGACCGGCGCAAAATAGCCCGGGGGTGTCGGGTACCAGGTGCCTTCCTTGCCGGAGGGCGTATAACGCGGATAGTTGCTGATCCTGTTGTACCGATCGGCTTTGGCGTATTTCAGCATCTGCTGGCTGATGGCGACCGCATAGGCCGTGGAGCTTTCAATGGCCGCTTCGGAAAAACCGATCGTCCGGCACGAATCCAGCAAGTGTTGCTCCAGTTTTTCCAGGCGCTTGCCCGAAGGCTGCATTTTCTGGGCGGTTTTGACCATCGCCAGCACCGCACTCAGATCGGTGGAAAAACCGTCGATGGCCTGCGGTTTTTCCATCTTCGGGTAGTCGTTCAGCACGCCGTGCATCGGGCGGTAGGCCTTGTCGTTCTGGGCGAGAACCTCGTAGCCCGCCAGACAGGCGTAGGTGAAAAACCGGGCGGCCAAGGGTGGATTCGTCACGTCGTGAATCATCACCTCGGTCATCGCGTCAACGACCTGGGTGATCTCCCGGTTGTTGAGCTCCGGCGCCTTTTCCGTCTTACAGCCGATGAGAAAGACGAAAAAAAGGAGAGTTAACCTTTTCATGATCATTCAAAAAGCTATTTCGCAGAGACTCCGCTTAACGCTGCGAAATAATCTCTCCTTAAAATTTGTACGCTTTAATACCCATTTGATTTATTCCAAACAAAACCGTGTTGCCGATCGGCAGGATGCTCCGGACATCGCCTTTGACCTGAAAACCGGATTGCCGTTGCGGCACGGTTGTGAACTGTCCTTTTCCGTTGCCCTTCAGCAGCAGGCCGTAGTTGGCGTCGGACTTGCCAAACCGCAGCCGCGCCCGGTTGATGTTGCCGCCCACGAGCAAATCCTTTTTGCCGTCGTGGTCGTAATCCAGAACCGTCAGCGCAAAAACCGGCGATGCCTGTGCGTCAATGGGCAGCGGTTTTTCCCGGAATTTCCCCTGGGCGTTGCTTTCAAAATAAGCGGTTTTCAGGTAATTCGCTTCCAGCCGCGTGGCGCCGTTCCGTTCTTCGTCCGTAAAAATTTCCTGCATCGTGGCGTCGGCGTAGCTCTTGTAATCCGGGAAGCGCGTGCGCATGATGCTGAGCTGGTCGAGCAGTTCGTCGCGGGACACGTAGGGGTAGCTTTTGCCCCGAATGTAGAAACACAAAATCGGATCGACCGAGCCGTTGTCGTCGAAATCCTTGTAAAACAGTTCGGCGGGCTGCTGATCGCTGGCTTTGCACTGCGTGTTCAGGCCCTGATTGCCGATAACGAGATCCGGTTTGCCGTCACCGTTCAGATCATCGACCAGCAGTTTGTTCCACCAGCCGCGGTAGGTTTTGTCAAAATAGGTCTTCGTCTGATCCTCCCATTTCCCGTCGCTGCTTCCGAAAACCGTCACCGGCATCCATTCGCCCACGACCACCAGCTCCGGTTTCTGGTCGCCGTTGAGGTCGGTCCAGGCGGCATCGCTCACCATTCCGATTCGTTGCAGCGCCGGAGCAAGGCTGGCCGTCTGGTCGCTGAATTTCCCCCTGCCGTCGTTGATCAGCAGAAAACTGGGCGGGGTTTCGGGATACCGCCCCGGAATGACCCGCCCGCCGACGAACAGATCCGGTTTGCCGTCGCCGTTCACGTCCGAAACCCGGACGCAGCTTTTGCTGGTGCGCAGGTTGGGCAAAGCCGCCGGATTTTTGGTGAAATTTCCCTTACCATCGTTCAGATACAGCCGGTCCTGCAACTTCGGATCGTCGGGCAGGAAATTGGCGTAGCCTCCGCTGCACACGTACAAATCCTGGAACCCGTCGCCGTTGGCGTCGAAGAAAAC
Source organism: Larkinella ripae (assembly GCF_054780775.1). Taxonomy (NCBI): domain Bacteria; kingdom Pseudomonadati; phylum Bacteroidota; class Cytophagia; order Cytophagales; family Spirosomataceae; genus Larkinella; species Larkinella ripae. Next base: position 881,195 of record NZ_BAAGVR010000001.1, on the reverse strand, counting down.
CGCGTCGGCATCGTCGCTGCCTTTGTCGGCTTCGAGCGCGGGCTGCGGTGTGGGCAGAAACTGCTGATTGGTCTGTTGCAGGTAGAGGACGCCGGCCTGGCCGTTGCCGCCCCCCACAAACACGTCTTCCCGGCCGTCGCCGTTCACATCGGCTTTGGTCATGCACGGCCCGACAAACGACTGTGGCGTGATCAGCAGCGGCTGGCGTTTGAAATCGTTCAGGTTGTTTTTAACCGCCTGATAGGCGACCGGCGGCTTAATTTCGGTGAACAGGCCAGCAGGGTCAGACGACGGACGCGGGGCGGTCCGGGCGTTTTTCTCGGACAAAACCAGCGTTTGATTGGCCTTCATGGCGGTCAGAAGCTGTTGGCTGCCACCCGGCCAGACCACCCGCAGCGAATCGATGGTGGCGTTTTTCCCCAGCCCAAAATGGAGCACGGGCGATACGCTCGACTGAAAACCGCGTGACGGCATCTGTTCCAGCAGCTGCTGCTGGCCTTTCTGATAAACCGTCACTTTCGCACCCAGCCCGAAGCGGTTTTTTTCGCTGCCTTCCAGCCTGACCGTCAGGTAGTTGTTTTTAAGTTGGACATTGGCTTCGTTGCGGTAGATAAACGCCGGTTTGTTGAGGTTGTTGACCACCAGATCCAGGTCGCCATCGTTGTCCAGATCCGCGTAAGCCGCCCCGTTGCTGTTCGAGGGCAGCGCCATGCCCCAGGCCTTGCTGACATCCGAAAACGTCAGGTTGCCGTTGTTTTTGAACACGTAATTATTCACATCCGAAGCCGGAATCTGGTAGACCAGTTCGAGGATGTTCTGCCGCCGGACGTTGCTCTGGTTGTTCTGCAAATAATCGTTCATGTACTTCGTGAAGTCCATGTTCGTGAAGTCGCGCACGTAGCCGTTGGTCACAAACAGGTCTTTCCAGCCGTCGTTGTCGTAATCGGCCAGCAGCGGTGCCCAGCTCCAGTCGGTATTTGAAAGCCCCGCCAGCTGCCCGATTTCGCTGAAGCTGCCGTCGCCGTTGTTGAGTTGCAGCATGTTCCGCATGTACTGGTAGTGGAACCCGGTTTTCAGGTTGAGGTCGAATTTTTCGTAGTTATCGGGGGCAAAAAGCAGCTTTTGCCGGTGGTTGTCTTCGGGCAGCATATCCAGCGTGAAGACGTCCGGTAAGCCGTCGTTGTTGACATCGGCCACGTCGTTGCCCATCGAAAAATGCGAGAAATGCCCCAGGCTGGATTGAATTTTATCCGAGAAGGACGTTCGGTTTCTGAGGTTGATGTAGAGGTAATCCGGAATCGTGTAGTCATTGGAAACGTACAAATCCGGCCAGCCGTCACCGTTCAGGTCGGAAATGCCCGCACCCAGGCCGTACGACAGGGCGGTGTTGCGTAAACCGGCCGTTCGGGTGATGTCCTGATAATGCGGTTTTCCGTTCTTCGGATCGTTCCGGAAAAGCCGGATGCCGGTTTGCAGATCCGGTTTTTTCAACCAGTCCGCCGTACTGGCTTCGTCCAGCAGCGGTAGCGATTTGGGGTTGTGGTTCAGGAGAAAAAGGTCCAGATCACCGTCCTGGTCGTAGTCGAAAAAGAAACCCTGCGTACTGTTAACAGCGTGATTCAGACCGTATTCAGCGGTTTTTTCGGTGAAATGTGGAAGGCCGCCCGCTTTGCTGCCCTCGTTGATGAAAAGTTGATTGATCCGCTTTTCGGGCGACAGATTTCCGGAGTAACACACGTAGAGGTCCAGCCAGCCGTCGCCGTTGACGTCGGCCATGGTCACGCCGGTTTTCCACGGTCCTTCGCGCCCGGCCACCCCGGCCGAGTCGGTAACGTCTTCAAATTTCAGGTTGCCCCGGTTGAGGTAGAGTTTGTTGGCAACCATGTTTCCGGTAAAGTACAAATCGTCCAGCCCGTCGTTGTTGAGATCGCCAACGGCCACGCCCCCGCCGTTGTAAAAGTATTCGTACATCAGCACGTTGGTGTTCAGGCCTTCCGTCAGGGTGTTGGCAAAAAGGACCTGGGTTTCTTCCGGAGCCAGCAGCGTGAAGAGCGGAGGACCGGTATTTTCGACGGCGGTTTTTTCTTCCCGCGAGGAAGAATCCCGGCAGCCGGTCAGGGTGAGGACGACGAGTAGGAGACAGGATGAAAAAAAAGGTAAAGAAAGCAATTTCATGGAATCAGAATGCGAAATAGGGTGACGGTTTACGGTTTTCCGCTTATGGTTGGCTGACGCATTTTGGGTACAGCGCGTAACCGTAAACGGAAAACTGTAAACCGAACCCCTTTAAAGTTAACTGGTTAACGTACTGCAAAATTGCAGCAATCGTTTCAGATCCTCTTCTTTTTTGAAATCAATGGATTCGGCTTTCAGGTAGTCTTCGATGGCCGATCTGGATTTTGAAAACAGCTTCAGAACGGCGCTTTTGCTGATTCGGTAAAACCGGTTGTTCTGGTCGATCATCAGGTATACCACGTCTTTTTCCAGCAACAGATCGCCTTCCTGTTCGAGCCGGGAAAGCTGGCCGCTGCCGCCGATAAACGATTTATACTGGGTGATGGACGAGGTGCCGGACGACTGGTTGTACGCGCCGTTTTTTTCGGCCCGCAGCGTTTTAAAGATCGGCTTGAACGCCAGCCTGACCGCACTGTAATCGGCCAGCAGTTCGACAAAACCGTATTTTGGATCGTACCGGTAGCCGGTTTCGGCCAGTTGAACCGATCGGACCAGCGTCTCGTTGGCCAGCGACAGCGTGTCGCCTTTGGGGTCGATGAACTGCATCTCGCCGATCAGGATGTTGTAGTTAAAGCGTCCGGCCGCCGACTGACCGTTGCGGTACTCGACTTTACCTTCCCGAAACTGGGGATACCGGTAGCGGTCCGGCATCGGAACCGAGTGTTGCCAGTTGGGGCCTCCTTTGATCCGGAGGATTCCGTTTTTTTGCGCCTGCAATTCAGAAACACCCAGCAATCCAATCAGGGCGATGACTAACACGGCTTTCATGACGCCAGGGGTTACGGTAAAAAGTGGCTAAAAAGCTGTGCCAGCCCACTTGGGCTGGCACAAATTCTATCGCATGTAAAACCGCATGGCTTAGTAGCCCGGATTCTGAACCAGCTTGTTGTTCCGGTTCATTTCGTCGCGGTTAATCGGCAGGTAGTACATCTTGTCGGCCCAGGACCGGTTTTCCTTTCCAGGATCGATGTCGACGACTTTGTACGTGTAATCGTAGCTGGTCGGATCGTATTTGTAGAGCGATACCGACTTACCCGCTTTCAACGTACCGGTGACGCTGATGGTGTTGGCTTTGCGGCCCAGGGTGGTCGAAGCAATCATCCAGCGACGGGCATCGTGGTAGCGGTGTTCTTCGAAGACCAGCTCAATCCGGCGTTCGTTGCGATACCGCTCCTTCAGGGCCGCACCGGTTTCGGTCAGCGCGGGCATCCCGGCCCGGTAGCGAATGCGGTTCAGCCAGATTTTGGCTTCGGCATCCTGACCCAGTTCGATGCAGGCTTCGGCGTAGTTCAGGGCAGCTTCGGTATACCGGAAGAACGGCCAAGGAATTTGCTGGTACGTGTTCTGGTCAACGATAGCCGGGTTGGGATCGGTGAATTTCCGCTGGTAATAACCCGTATAGCTACCGTTCCAGTCTTCCACCGAGCTCTTGCGGGTATCCAGACCGGCGATGACGGTTTTGGCTCCGTTAGCGCCCGTAACCTCGTAGCTACCCGTCTGAATCTGGTTCACCGGATCTTTCGCGGCTACATCGGCCGTGCGGGGTTTCCAGGGTGAGCCATCGTACAGGATGGTTGCATACAAACGGGGATCGCGGTTGACATACGGCGTGGCCGCTTTCTTCGGATCGGTCCAGCTAAATTTGGTACCGTCCATCATTTCGTAGTCATCCACCAGCAGCGAAACCGGCGTATTTCCGGCCCAGTTGTGATACCCATTCGGTCCGTTGTGCAGACCTACCTGACCGCCCGCTTCCTGTTTGTCGTTGATAAACGAGCGCGTGAACAGGACGTCACGTTCACCACCACTGCGCGACAGGGCGATGTTCATGTAGTTGGCCGTACCGTCTTCTTTGGTAGCCGGCGCCGTCAGGTTCAGCTGAAAACCGTAAGCCGTCATGTCCAGAACCGCTTTGGCCGCGTCCCGGGCTTTGGTCCAGCGTTCGGCGCGGGTGCCCGCAACATACCCCAGCAGCGCCGGGTTAGCAAAAGCGGCATGCGTCGAAGATTTGGCTTTGGCCGTGGTCGCGTCGTACAGATCACTGGCTGCGTACGTCAGAATGCGGGCTTTCAGCGCCAGCGCCGAAACGTCGTTCGCCCGGCCTTTGGCCATTGAGAGGCCTTTCAGGGCGGCAGCGGCATCGTCGCAGTCTTTTACGATGAAGTTGATACACTCCTCCATGGTATTGCGGGTCACCAGGTAATCGGCTTCCCCTAACTCATAAGGACGGTCCACAATAGGAACCCCACCGTAATACCGGACCAATTGATGATAATAGTAGGCCCGCATGAACTTGGCTTCACCGGTCAGCCGTTCCACAATTTTGTTCGTGTTCGTGAAGTTCGGCTTCGCCAGATTCGCCAGCGCCAGGTTACAGGCCCGGATGCGCAGGTACATCTGGTTCCAGTCGATCGTTTCGTTGACCCAACCCGGATCAGCCGGGTTGGAACGGGATTCGGTGATGGTGGTAATGTTCCGACCGGGGTGCGTGAAGATGGCTTCATCGGTCAGCGACGAGAGTTGCTGTTCGTAAAGTCCCCCAAATCCCAGCCCGGCATAGATACCGGTAACGAAGGCTTCGGCCAGGGCCGCATCCGACCAGACCGCCGTTCCGGACACCTGATCCAGCGGCTGGGTATTCACGAAGTCGTCGTTACAACCCGTGACGGAAAAGGCTGCAATTCCGACTGCTAAACTTATGGTTTTAAATTTTCGTAGCATGTTGAATTAATAATTAGAAACGAAGCGATAGTCCCGTGTTGATAATCCGTGCCTGCGGATAGTACTGTCCGGTGGAGTTGTCAGCTTCCGGGTCAAACGAACCCAGTTTGTTGAGCAACGTGAACAGGTTCAGACCGTTGGCATACACGCGCAGGTTGCTGATACCGACTTTTTTGCCGATGTTGTCCGGAATCGTGTAGCCGATCTCGAAGTTTTTCAGGCGGATGTAATCGGCCGAACGCAGCCAGTAGGTGTTGCCACCCGAGAAATACTGGTCGCTCCGGTTGGCAATACGTGGGTGTACGCTGCTCGGGTTTTCAACCGTCCAGCGATCCGTGTAGATCTCTTTCAGGTAGTTACCGATGTTGCCGGACTCGCCAAGGCTGATGTACTGCTGCGCACCGGCTGAGCCCTGAAACAGAATCGTCAGGTCAAAGTTTTTGTACGATGCCGTGATGTTCATCCCACCCTGGAACAGCGGCAGGTTCGTGCGGGTGTTCCGGACGCGGTCGTCGGGGGTGATTTTACCGTCGCCGTTGTAATCCTTGTACTTCATGTCACCCGGACGGATGGTTTTTACGATGGCGGAGTAATCGAGCGTGTTGGCGTCGATGTCGGCCTGATCCTTGAACACCCCGTCGTACTCGTAAGCAATGTATCCGTTGATCGGCATACCGGTGGTCCGCTGCCACTCGGGTGCGCCCGGGGCTTCATCCCAGAAGATGATCCGGTTTTGGGCGTACCCACCGTTGACGCTAACCGTAAACTTCAGATCCTGAACCTGGCCGTTGTAACCGATCTGACCATCGAACCCTTTGTTGCGAACTTTTCCGATGTTTTCCGGAGGCAGCACCAGACCCGTCGTGCGGGGAATCGATGCGTTCCGCGGATACAGAATCGAAGTCCGCAGGTTGTTGAAGTAGTCAAATTCAAAGTTGATTTTGCCGTTGAACAACTGGCCTTCCAGACCGATATCGGCGTTGTTGGCCACCTCCCACGTAATGGTTGGGTTCGGAATCCGGGCTTCCGTCAGCGTTTTCTGCTGCTGGTTATTGATGATGTACGTGTTGAAACCGTAGGTCGCCAGGTACTGATAGGTTGCCAGGTTGGTGGTTCCGGGCAGGTAAATCTGGTCGTTACCCAACTGCCCCCACGAACCGCGCAGTTTCAAGTAGTTGATCGACGGAATGGCGTTTTTCAGGAAGTTTTCTTCGGAAATTACCCAGCCAGCCAGGAAGCCCGGGAAGAAACCGTAGCGGGTTTCCTTCGGGAAAATGTCCGAACCGTCGTAGCGCCACAGGAACTCGGCCAGGTATTTCTCCTTATAGTTGTAGGCTACCCGCCCGAAGTAGTTGATCCGGGCGCGTTCGAAAGCACCCCCGTTGTTGTTTTTCTCCAGGTCACCACCGGCAAAAAGCTGGTCGATGGACGCCGAGATAAAATACCGCCGGAAGGCTTCAAATGCGTCACCCGTGATGGTTTCCCGGTTTACCCCGGCCAGCACCGTCAGGCCGTGGTCTTCGTTGAATTTCCGCTCGTAGTTCAGAATACCGCCCAGCAGAATGTTCAGCTGGTTTTCGTTGTAGAGGTTCAGACGGGGTTCGGCGGGTCCGCGTTTGCTGGCAATCAGGTTCGGAATGCCGTTGGCATCAACGCCGGTTCCGCGTTCGTACAGCGTCCAGGGCGTTTGCCACAGTTTCCGGTTGCGGATGTATTTATCGATTGCCGCCGTTGCCGTAAATTTCAGCCCTTCGACACCCGGAATTTTGATGTCCAACTGGCCATTCGTCTGGAAATAATCCCGTTTCTCCTGGTCGTAACCGGTATCGTTGGTCGTAATCACCACCGGGTTTTCACCGTTTTCGATATCCGGACCCGGGCGACCGTCGGGCCAGAAAGCCGGCTGGTTCGGTTTGCCCCGCATCTGCATCCGGAAAATGGCACCGGCGCCCCGCGTCGGATAAAACCGGAATTCTTCGCGACCCAGCAAGCCCACCGCCAGGTGAACGTACTTGTTGATGTCGGCATCGAGGTTAACGCGCAGATCGTACTGTTTGTAACCGGTTGCGGAGCGTTTGTAGTAAGCATCCTGGTTCTGGTAGCCCAGCGAAGCCACATACTTGAACTCCGGCGTACCGCCCGTCACCTGCAGGTTGTGCTGCTGTTGCGGTGACCAGGTTTTCAGCGTCGATTTATACCAGTCGGTGTTCGGGTGGCCCCAGGGGTCCGAACCGTCGTTGTATTTGGTGATGTCGTCCGGTGAATACGGCGCTGTCCGGACGGTGCCGTCCGGGCGGGTATACTTACCGGTAGCCGTATACGCCTGCGTGGCGGCCGACCATTCCGAAACCGGAAGTTCGTACACGTTCAGGTCATTGAGCATCTTGGCGTATTCGGCGGCATTGGCCAGTTTCGGCACCACCGTGGGCTGTGCAAAGCCCTGGTTGAACGAATACGACAACTGGGGTTTTCCGGTTTTACCCCGCTTGGTGGTGATCAGGATAACCCCGTTGGCAGCCCGTGATCCGTAGATGGCGGCCGAAGCATCTTTCAAAACCGAGATGTTTTCGATGTCGGCCGGGTTGATCCGTTCCAGACCCCCGGACCGCGCCGGAACACCATCGACAACGACCAGGGCGTTGTTGTTCCCCAGCGTGTTCGTTCCCCGAATCCGGATGGCCGAGCCATCGTAACCCGGTTCTCCACTGCGGTTGACGGCCACAACACCCGGCAGACGGCCCGCGATGGAGTTAGACAGGTTCGTCGTTGGTGATTTCACCAGGTCGCTTCCCTTGACCGAAACCACCGAGCCGGTTACGGTTTCTTTTTTCTGCACCCCGTACCCTACTACCACGACTTCGTTCAACTGGCTGACATCATCCAGCAGTCTGACATCGACCGTCGAGCGACCACCAATGGCAACTTCCTGGGTGACGTAACCGATGAAAGAAAAAACCAGCGTGGCGGTTTTACTCGGTACATTGAGCGAATACGTTCCTTCGGAATTGGTCGTGGTTCCCTGGGTTGTTCCCTTCACCACAATACTGACCCCGGGCAGAACGTCGCTTTGTCCGCCGGTCACTTTTCCCTTAATGGTTACTTGGGCGAAAGCTCCGGAGACAGAAACTAGCATTAGATAAAGTACTAAGAGATACCTGTTTTTGGGAGGTATCTGATGAGTAGACTTTTTCATACAGATAAGAAGGATTGGTTTAATTGAGATTAAGATTGGGCACTGGTTACTTAGTTAAAGTTTTTGACAGAAAAATTGGGACAGTGGGGATGTAGACAGCAATCAATTCGCTGACGGGTGAGACATACAACCGACGTCTGGACGCATAAAAAGTGTGGGGACTACTAGCAAAGAGGGGAAACGCAAAGAAATGTAGTAGTTTTTTATCATAATTAATAGAGATGGTTTTGGAACAAATTGAACTATGCAAAGAAATGCTTTTTTTGGCAAAATGTATTAGTTTGTGACTTATTACCAAAAAATAGTATCATTCTGTTAACGGGCACTTCGGTCGAATTCTGATAAAGCATTTGATCCGCTTTTGCCAGGTTGCCGTAACTTTAAAAATAGGATTTTATTTAAATAGTTACATTTCGTATCCGCCTGTTCCCAGAATTCTTACGTTAAATTAATAACAGAATATTAATTATTAAAATATTAAAACAATAATAGTTAAAGAAAAGTCAAAACCGGTTAAAAAGTAGTCAACAGCGCGGCTGTTCGGGAACATCCCGTTAAAAATGCTGCCAGATTGCAGTCAGGCAACAAAAATGGCCTGTCCGCCATCGTACAAAAATATGTCCGCAAGCGGACAGGTACCCCGGTAATGTATTAGGTATGTATCTGGTATTCAGTGATATATCAGGCTGGCACACGCTTGGCAGGAGCACAACCATAGTCTAATTGGTCTGTGCGTAAGGTCAAATTCTTTTCTCCGATTCCGATGATCCTGAACTATCTTAAAATCGCGCTCCGAAACCTCCGTACGCATACGGTTTATTCGTTCATCAACCTCTTTGGCCTGGCGGTAGGCGTCGCAAGTTGTCTGCTTATCGTTCTTTTTGTCAAAGACGAGCTGGCCTTCGACCGGTTTTTGCCCAATGCCGACCGCATTTACCAGATCAACACCGCGGGAAATTTCGGCGGGAGCGATTTTACGTCCAGCGGCACCCCGCCCCCGCTCGGAAAAACGCTGCTGAGCGAGTATGCCGATGTGGAAGCCTACACGCGCCTGTTCAAGGTGATGGATGTGGTTGTTCAGCGGGAGCAGAACGGAAAGGCGAACCGCTCGTTTACGGAATCGCAGGTGATGGCGGCCGATTCAAATTTTTTCCAGGTCATCCGGTTTGCCACGCTGGCCGGGAATCCGGTGACGTGTTTGCAGGAACCGAACTCGGTGGTGATCACCGAAAAAATGGCCCGGAAATACTTCGGAAAACCGGAAGTGGTCGGCCAGGTGCTGAAAATCAACAACGACCCGTTCCGGATTACGGCGGTGCTGGCCGATCTGCCCGCGCAGTCGTCGATTCAGTTTGATTTTCTGACGCCGATGAAAAACTACGGCGTCGTGCAGTATTTCGACTGGAGCTGGGTGTGGCTGAACGTGGCAACCTACATTCGGGTCAACGAGCAGGTGGCCGGCCAGCCCGGGCGAATCCGGGCGCTGGAAGCCCGCTTTGGGGAGATGGTCCGGAAACACGCCGATCCCACCTTCAAACGCATCGGCCAGCCCGACTTCCTGAAAAACGGCGGGCGCTGGCTGTTTCAGCTTCAGCCGCTGACCGACATTCACCTGCATTCGAACGACATCTCGAGCCACTACCCGAATCTGGGTGACCGTCGGCAGGTGGAAACGTTTGCGGTGGTGGCGGTTTTTATCGTCATTCTGGCCTGCGTCAATTTCATGAATCTGTCAACGGCCCGCTCCGTCAAACGGGCGAAGGAGGTGGGCGTTCGGAAAGTGCTGGGCTCGTACCGCAGTACGCTGATTCGCCAGTTTCTGACCGAATCGATGCTGTACAGCCTGGTAGCAACCCTCATTGGGCTGGCGCTGGTGGTCGTTTTTCTGCCCTTTTTCAATCAACTGGCGGGAAAAACGTTTTCGGCCGATGTGCTGTTTTCGGCGGATCTGTTGCTCATCACCGGTGCGCTGGCGTTGCTGGTGGGGCTGCTGGCGGGCAGCTACCCGGCGTTTTATCTGACCTCCTTCAACCCGGTGCAAACTCTTAAAAACGGGATTCTGAAAACTTCGCTGAGTCAGCGCCTGACCCGCAACGGGCTGGTGGTCTTTCAGTTTGTGGTGTCAACGGTGTTGATCATCGGGACCATCGTGGTGTTTGCGCAGTTGCGGTATGCCCAGACCAAAGACCTGGGGCTTACCAAAGAAAATGTGCTGGTGATCCGAAATTCGGATCGGCTGGGGAAAAACGAACAAGCGTTTCGGCAGGAGCTGACCCGGCTGGCCGAAGTGACGAACGCCAGCATTTCGAGCAGCGTACCGCTGCGGGGCGGTTTTGGCGATTTTTACAATCCGGTTCAAACCGCCGAAAAACAAATTGCCAAAGACCTCACCCTGTATTCGTTCATGACGGATTATGATTTGGTGCCGACGCTGAATATCAGGCTGAAGCAGGGGCGGAATTTTTCGCCGGACCATTCGGATTCGCTCTCGGTGATTCTGAACGAAACGGCGGTGAAACAAATCGGCTGGAAGAACCCGATCGGGCAGCAGCTGGTCTATCCCGGCGGTCGGCAGGAATCGTATAAAGTGATTGGTGTTATGAAGGATTTCGACATGGAATCGGTTCGGTCGGCAATGGCGCCGTTTGCCCTGTTTCATACGTCTTCCCACAGTTATCAGGAACCGATTTCCTACGTGCTGGCCCGCATCCGGCCCGGTGAGGTCGAAACCGCCCTCAAAAAAATCGAAGCCAACTGGAAACGGTTTTCGCCCGACACGCCTTTCGATTACACCTTTCTGGACAGTGAATTTGCCAAAGCCTACCGCACGGAACAGCAAACCGGCCGGGTGTTCGGCACGTTTACGGCCCTCGCTATTTTCATTGCCTGTCTGGGGTTGCTTGGCCTGACCACCTTTGCCGCCGAGCAGCGGACGAAAGAAATTGGTGTCCGGAAGGTGCTGGGCGCATCCGTTGCGAGCATTGTTTCCCTGCTTTCCCGTGATTTTCTGAAACTGGTGGCACTTTCGATCGTGGTGGCAACGCCCATTGCCTGGTACATCATGAACCGCTGGCTGGCCGACTACAAATACCGGATTGCCATCGAATGGTGGATGATTGCCCTGGCGGGTGGACTGGCCCTGGTGATCGCTTTCGCAACGGTCAGCTTTCAAAGCATTCGGGCCGCCCTGATGAATCCGGTGAAATCGCTGCGGAGTGAGTAGCCGTCCCGGTTCATCCTTTAACGTTTATTAACACCCCCCGAAAACCGGGTACTGGTGAAGGCTATTACCTTTGGGGCAACGCAGAACCCGTTGCTGACCAGAGTTTATGCTGCAAAACTACTTTAAAATCGCCTGGCGGAATCTAACGTCCAACCGGAGTTACACCTTGCTGAATATCCTCGGTTTATCGGTGGGGATGGCGGGTGGCTTGTTGCTGTTTTTGTTTATCCGGTATCACCTGAGTACCGACCGGCACCACCCTAAATTCGACCGCATTTTTCGGGTGGTGACGGATTTGCACCTCGACGACGGTTCGGTCGAATACTACCCCGAAGCCCCCCTGCCGATGGCGCAAACCTTGCGGACGACGTATCCGCAGGTTGAGCAGGCGGCTTTTCTGATCATGAACCGCGAATTGCTGGTCAGCTACCGAAAACCGGGACAAGCGGCCACTACCCGGTTTCAGGAGCACCAGGGCACCGGGCTGGTGCAGCCGGAACTGTTTGAGATCATGGAGTACCGCTGGGTACAGGGCAATCCGAAAACCGCCCTGCACGCGCCCAATACCGCAGTTATTACCGAATCGTGGGCCCGGAAATACTTTGGCGAAGCCGACCCGATGGGCCAGACCCTGACGCTGAACCACACAACGGGCGTCCGGATCACCGGCGTTTTGGCCGACCCGCCCCGGACCACCGACGTGGACTTGCAGTGGTTTATCTCGATGGCGACCCTCAGGGCGCTGGACCCGAAATACGATCAGTCGAACTGGTACCAGTTGAACAGCAACTACCGGCTTTTCTGTACGCTGAAAAATCCGGAATCGGTCGCCAGCCTGGAAGCGGCTATGCCCGCGCTATCGAAAAAACAGTTCGGCAAAGACGCCCGGTATATTCAGTTTCATTTCCAGCCGCTTCAGAATGTGCATTTCGACGTCCGGCGGCTGGCCACGGGTGCCACGGCCATTCGTCCGTCGCTGCTCTGGTCGCTGGGTTTGGTGGGTCTTTTTCTGGTGCTGACGGCCTGCATTAACTTTGTCAACCTGGCCACGGCGCAGGCGCTGCGTCGGAGCCGGGAAGTGGGCATTCGCAAAACGCTGGGCAGTACGCGGGCGCAACTGGTCCGGCAATTTATCCTCGAAACCGCCCTGATTGTCCTGACCGCTGCGGTTTTTGCCCTGCTGCTGGCGGTTTTGAGCCTGCCGCTTTTCAACCAGTGGGTCGGTATTCGGTTATCGGTAGACCTCGACGGACTGACGCTGGGCTTCGTGGCCCTGCTGATCGGGGTTGTCATTGTACTGGCGGGCGGGTATCCGGCTGCGGTTTTGTCCGGCTTTAGTCCCTGGGCGGCTTTGAAAGGTCAACTGCCGGCGAGGTCGGTGGGGAGTTACACGGTTCGGCAGTCGCTGGTGGTGGTGCAGTTTGTGATTTGTCAGGCCCTGATCATCGGGTCGCTGGTGGTGGCAACGCAGGTTCGGTACCTTCAGAACGCTGATCTGGGGATGAATAAAGAAAACGTGGTGGTGGTGCCGCTGCCCAAACCCGGGAAAACCCAGCGGGAAACGTTTAAAAACGAGTTGCTGCAATACCCCGAAATCAAAACCGTCAGTGCCAGCTACCGGCCGCCCTCGGCGCAGATGATGAACGGCGGCTCGTTTAAGTTTGAAAGCCATGAATGGGCAAATTTCCCAATTCGGGAGCGGCTGGCCGACGCCGATTACCTGAAAACCTACGGGCTGCAACTCATTGCCGGACGGAATGTTTCGGAGAGCGACACAATTCGGGAATACGTGGTCAACGAAGCGTTTTTGCGCAAAATGAACATCCGAAATCCAGAGCAGGTGCTGGGCCGCCGGATGCAGTACCATCTGTCGCCGGTTTTGCTGCCCATTGTGGGAGTCGTGAAAGACTTCCACCAGCGTTCGCTGCGCGATGAGATTGGCCCCTGCCTCATCACCACGTATGCCGATCAGTTCAAAACCGCCGGCATCCGGATTGCGGGCCAGAACCCCCAGCAAACCGTTCAGCGCATTCGCACCATCTGGGAAAAAACGTATCCGGATGAGGTGTTTGAATACGAATTTTTAGACGACCAGCTCGCCCGGTTTTACGAAACCGAAAGCCTGATTTTCCGGCTGGTCAATACGTTTTCCGGGATCTGTATTCTGATTTGCGGGCTGGGTTTATACGGTCTGGTGTCGCTGGTGGTGGTGCAGCGCACGAAGGAAATTGGCGTCCGGAAGGTGCTGGGCGCGTCGGTGGCCAGCATCGTCCGGCTGCTTTCGAAAGACTTTTTGAAACTGGTGGTGCTGGCGCTGGTCATTGCATCGCCGATTGCCGGATACGCCATGAGCCAGTGGCTAAACGAGTTTGCCTATAAAATTGCCATCGAATGGTGGATGTTTGCCCTGGCGGGCGGTTTGGCGGTTTTGGTAGCGCTGCTGACGGTTTCGTTTCAGAGCATCAAGGCGGCTTTGGCCAATCCGGTGAAGAGTCTGCGGGCGGAGTAAAAAAGGAGGAAGGAATACGTGCCTGCCTGTATCCGCTCACAAAAATTCGTTCAGATCGAGTTGAAGGAGGTCGGAGTAGGAGGAAGCAGTCGTGACGGCCCCGTCGCCCAGGCCGACCGTTAGTTTGGAAATAAGGCGTTGGTGAGCTGCGGGTGCCCAAACCCCCAGTCTTCATGAACAACGGAAGGAAGATTGATCGGTGGGAAGTACATAATTCATCCTGTTTTAGTTTAGTCAAATTTACCCCCATAAACGATGCTGAGCAACTACCTCACAATCGCCCTGCGTAACCTCTGGCGCAACAAATTGTACACCGGTTTGAACCTGGGCGGGCTGGCCATCGGGCTGGCGGCCTGTCTGCTGATGGCGCTGTATGTCACTCATGAGTTTTCGTACGACGGTTTTCACCCCCGGGCCGACCGGATTGTGCGCGTAACGACCGAGATGAAAACGCCGGAGTCGCCCCTGTCGATTGCCTCCAGCCCGGTGCCGCTGGCCGACGCGCTGAAACGCGATTACCCGGAAGTGGAAACCGCCGTACGGTTTTTGCCTACTTCGGCGGTGGTCCGGCACGGGGAAAAGCTACTGCAGGAATCGGATGTGTATTATGCCGACAGCGACGTTTTTACGGTTTTTTCGTACGCCTTTCGGGCGGGCAATCCGGCGACGGCGCTAAGCAGTCCCAACAGCGTGGTGGTGGCCGAACGATTTGCCCAGAAGTATTTCGGAACGACGGACGTACTCGGAAAAAGCATCGAGTTTAATCAGCAGCCGGTCCGGATCACGGGCGTTATCGCCGATGCGCCGAGCAATACCGATCTGCCCGTTAACGCCCTGTTGGCGAAGCAGTTTGTCGGCTCCCGGTCGTGGGTGGAAGACGATTTTCCCTGTTACACCTACGTCCTTTTTCGGGAACAGCCCAACCTGGCGGTTTTCAGCAAAAAGCTGGACCAGCTGGCCGGCAAATACGCCAATCCGGAGCTGAAGAAAATGGGGGCGGAAGGCTATTCGCTCCGTTTTCCGGCCGAACAACTGAAAGACGTGCATTACAGCCAGGGAAAAATGGCCGATACGCCGAAGGGCAGCAAACAATACGGCTACCTGTTCGCATTTCTGGCGGTTTTTGTGCTCGCCATTGCGCTGCTGAATTACGTCAACCTGCTGACCGCCAAAGCCACCGAGCGGGCCAAAGAAGTTGGCATCCGGAAGGCCAGTGGCGCGCAGCGCGGGCAGTTGATCCGGCAGTTTCTGCTGGAATCGGGGCTGTTGAGTGGGTTTTCCGTCGGTATTGCGGTGATGCTGGTCGGAATGGCCCTTCCTTTTTTCAATGCGCTATTGCAGATCCGGATGCAAATTTCCGGCTCCGAAGCGGCTCTGCTGCCCGGTTTTACGTGGCTGCTCATCACCCTGCTGGGCGGTTTGTACCCGGCCCTGGTGTTGTCTGATTTTCGCCCGGTTGAGGTGCTGAAAGGAAGGCTGGGAACGTACGGCAAAGGCGCCTGGCTGCGCAAATCGGTCATTGTGTTTCAGTTTGTGCTGGCCGTGGGGATGATGGCGGGCGTGCTAGTGATCCGGCGGCAGATGAACTTCCTGCAAAACCACGATCTGGGCTTTACGAAAGAACGCATCCTGACCCTGCACCTGCCCGACGATTCGACCGCCCGCGCGGGGGCACGGGCATTGGCAAACAGCCTGAACGACCAGAGCGGCATTGCCGGGGTCACGCTGGGCTCGGGTTTGCAACCGGCGGCCCTGGTGCCGATGGCGTCGACGACCATCCGGAGCACCGGCCGGAAACGGGAGCTAATGAGCAATTACCTGTTTGTGGATGAGCAGTTTATGCCACTGCTGGGGATGAAATTGAAAACCGGCCGGAACCTATCGGCGCAATCGAAAGCCGACCAGAAAGGCGGTTTTCTGGTCAACGAAGCGTTTGTGAAAATGGCGGGTTGGAAAACCGCCCTGGGGCAGCCCATCGACGGATTTGGTCACAAAGGCGAGGTGGTGGGCGTGGTAAAGAACTTTCATTACCGCTCCCTGCACAACCTGATCGAACCGCTGGTGCTGGTCTACAACACGATCCCCGCCAGCAGCCTGATGGTGAAGATGAAACCGGATCAGCTGCCGGTGGTAAAAGCCATCTGGGAGCGGCATTATCCGATGGCCCCGTTCGATTATGCCTTTCTGGAGCAATCGTTTGAGGCCCAGTACCATAAAGATCGGGTCATGATGACGGTTTTTAACGGTTTTGCGGCCCTAACCATGCTGGTTTCTTGCTTGGGATTGTTTGGTTTCGTTACCTTTACAACCGGACAGCGAACAAAAGAGATTGGGATACGCAAGATTCTGGGTGCCTCCGTCGTTAACGTGGTGTTATTGCTCTCCAAAGATTTTCTCAAGTTAGTTCTCATTGCCATTTTCGTTGCTGCACCGCTGGCCTGGTACGCCCTGGATCGCTGGTTGCAGGATTTCGCATACCAGGTGGGGTTGGAAGGATGGATTTTCGCAACGGCGGGTGGTCTGGTGGTTCTGATTGCGTTGCTGACCGTGTCTTTCCAGTCGATGAAAGCCGCCCTGACGAACCCGGTGAAAAGCTTGAAAAATGAATAAAAGGAGGAGAGGTGGAAGGGAAGAAAGGAAAAATGCGCATCCTCTTCCATTCCTCCGTTCCTCCTCTCCTCCTTAAAAACAGTAAACACGCATGAAAACAGCACTTACTCTCGCCCTTTTAGGAATCAGCATGGTCGCCGTCGGGCAGGAACGCTCGTCAATTAGCCGGAACATCAGTGACAATGGCAAAACGTTGCGGATCAGGATTGACGTTGAGCAATCCAGCCGGGAAATTCATTACGACGAGGAGTTCGACGCGACCGGCATGAGCAAGGAGGAGAAAGAGTATCTGGTCAGCCACATTCAGGACTCGCTGGGCGTACACGTTGCGGTGAGTCCGCCCCGCCCCCCGAAAGCGCCCACGTTCTCCCGAAGCACCCGGCCACCCCGGTACGAGTCGGGCGAGGTCGTCGCCGTTAGCCGGACCGCCGGAAACCGCCCCAAAAACGAGGAGAGCCAGCTTCCCAAAAACGTGATTGTGGCCCCGGACGGAACGCCGTATACCAAAACCGTCACCGAAGATGCGGAAAATAACCGCCTGAAGTTGAAATACGAGTACAGGCTGGACGGCGAAGAGCACGTTTTCGAACGGACGCTCAACGTGCAGGGTAAAAGTGAGGCCGAGCGGCAACGGCTCATTGCCGATACTGAACGCAGTTTGGGCTTGTCCAACGCGCGGAAGTAAACCCGGAAAACCGGATCCATTTACTAAAAAACGGAAATTCCCAGCCGAACGCCAGGTCGCTTCGGTTGGGAATTTTATTTTTCACCGACCCGGTGAGGCTGCAACCTTGGATCAACGAGGGTGTCTTTTGGAAAAACCGGCGGCATAACGCAAGGCCGTTAGAGTTCCAAACCCTCCTGACCATGCTTCAAAATTACCTTAAAGTGGCCTTCCGCGCGCTTCGGCGGGACCCCGTTTATTCCACCATCCATCTTGCCGGTTTGTCGGTTGCCCTGGCCTTCGGGCTGCTGACGTACGCTTTTGTCAACCACGAACGCTCGTTCGACCGCTTTCATGCCGATGCCGACCGGATTTACCGGTTTGAGATGACCGACCTGTTCGATTTTGACGGAAAACCGGCGCAACGGCCGCTCAACCTGCCGTTTTTTCCGGCGGAAGAACACCGGAGCTTTGTTTTTCCGGTAATTTTTAGCGTGGAGCTGAAGCCGCAGGTTCCGGAAATTCAGGACCTGATCCGGCTGAGCCGGGCGCAGGAAAGCATTGTAAACTACGGAACCCATTCCGTTTACGAAAAGCAGATTCTGCGCGCGGATTCCAATTACTTTAGTTTTTTTTCGCTGCCGCTGACCATCGGCCGGCCGGAGCAGGTGCTGGCGGACTTGCACAACGCGGTGATTTCGGAGCGGTTGCGCGCGAAATTGTTTGCCAATGACCATCCGGTGGGGAAAGCGATCCAGTACAACGGGCAACGCTACACGGTTTCGGGCGTCATGCAAAACCCGCCCTCGAACACGACCCTGAGCGCGGAACTGGTGGTGCGGCTGGACAGCGATCCGGATTACCGCCGGCAACTCGAACAGCGGTATAACACCAGCAATGTGTACACGCTCGGGAAACTCCGTCCGACGGCTTCGCTGCCGCAGGTGACCGCCAAACTGGCGACGCTCGGCCCCCGGCTTTTCGGGGAGCTGATCGACGACATGCGCCAGTCGGCAACGCCGGAGCAGAAAAACCGCCTGACCAACAACCCCTTTCTGCTAACCATCCGCCCGCTGGCGGACACCCATTTTTCGTTTAATGAACGCTGGAACCGCACCGTTTCGCCAACGAATGTTTACCTGCTGGTTTCCATCAGTTTGCTGATTTTGCTCGTAGCCAGCCTGAATTACATCATCATCTCGCTGTCGAGACTGGCGGGGCGTTTGCAGGAAGTGGGCGTACGGAAAGTGGTGGGAGCGGCCCCCCGGCAGCTGGCCGCGCAACTCGGCCTCGAAACCGTGCTGGTCGTGGGCCTGGCGTCGGTGCTTGGGTTGGGGTTGTCCATCCTCCTGCTGCCCACGTTCAATGCGTTGACCGACCGGGCACTGACGGTTTTTGAGGTGCTGCAACCGGAGAATTTGCTGGGCCTGCCGGTGATGGTGCTGGCGATCAGCCTGCTGGCGGGCATCTACCCGGCGCTGCTGTTCGCCCGGTTTCGGCCCACGCTGTTTCTGGGCCAGAACCGGACCTACAAAATCAATCCGCTGGTCATTCAGGGCATGATGGGCTTCCAGTTTGTGCTGTCGCTGGTGCTGGTAACGGCCGCCATCACGATGTACCGGCAGTTGCGGTTTGTTCAGGAAAAAGACCTGGGCCTGACGAAAGAACTCGTCCTCAAAATCAAAAACCTGGAGAAGTCGGAAGAAGGGAGCGGTCCCCGGATTTACGAGCGTCTGCTCCGCTACCAGGCCACGAACCCGCACGTACTACTGGTGGCCAGCAGCGCCGGGGGCTACGGCGAAGACGCTTTCAACCGGAACGGTACCACCATCAAAGGCCAGAAACACTGGGCGCTTCAGCAATCGGTTGATTATAACTTCTTTACCCTGCTGGGCATACAACTGAAACAGGGACGGCTTTTTTCGACCCATTTTCGGTCCGACACGGCCAAAAGCGTGAAGGCCGTGGTCATCAATGAAACGCTGGCAAAGCTGCTGGGCGCGGAACTGGTGTTTAATAAACCGCTGGAAACGCTGGATGGCCGCACGGTCATCGGCGTGGTGAACGACCACAACATGGAACCGCTGACCAAAGCCATTCTCCCGGCCTACTACAAACTGGGGCTGGAGTACCAGGGTGTTTTTTACCTGAAACTGAGGCCCGGCAAGGTGGCCGCAACGGTTGAGCAGATCGCCCGCGACTGGCCGCAGCTCTCTGGTGGACAGCCGTTTGACTACTCCTTTCTGGATCAGGATCTGGAAGCCCGCTACCGGACGTACCGGCGCTGGATGACGCTGACCCAGCTGGCTACGGGCATTGCGCTGCTGATTGCGGCTTTGGGTCTGTTCGGGCTGGCCGGTATTCAGGCGGTGAACCGCATCCGGGAGGTGGGCATCCGGAAAGTGATGGGCGCCACCGTGGGGCAGCTGTGGCTGCTGCTGAATCGCCGGACGCTGACGCTGGTGGCCGCGGCCTTTGTGCTGGCCATTCCGCTGTCGACCTGGCTGATGAACCGCTGGCTGGAAAGTTTTGCCTACCGGATTCCGCTGACCTGGACCATCTTTGCGCTGGCGGGCGGTTTGGGCTTCTTCGTGGCGCTCGCGGCTGTCAGCTACCACTCGGTGCGGACGGCCCTGACGAATCCGGTGAAAAGCCTGCGGGCGGAATAAGACCAGGAAGGAGGAAAGGAAGAAGGGGTCATTCTCTCCTCCCTTATTCCCTTTCTCCCTTTATTCCCTTTCTCCTTTCATCCCTTCAACCTTCATTTCGTCCCCGCTTCGGCCAGCAGCACCAGCAGCACGTTTTGCAAACCGAGGTAGCCTTTGTCGTTCAGCCACCATTCGTTCAGGGCGTGGACATTGCCGCCAGTGCCTCCGCTGCCGATTGTGACGGCGGGAACACCCAGCGAAATCGGCGTGTTGGCGTTGGTCGATGAAACGTCCAGCCGGGGTTTGGCACCCAGGTAGGTGGAAACCGCCATCGCCCGCTGCACCAGCGGCATTGTCGGGTCGGTTTGGCCGGATGGGCGGTCGCCAATCTTTTTGACGTCGACGGTCAGATCCGGGCCGCTGCGTTTCAGGCGGTTTTCTTCCTGCAACGCCCGCTGAACGGCGGTTTTGAGTAACCGGTCGATGCCGTTGAGCCGCTCGGGGCTTTCGGAACGCATGTCAATTTCCATCCACGACTCAAACGGGATGGCGTTCACCGACGTGCCCCCGCCAAGGACGCTGACGCTGTAGGTGGTTTTGACGCCCTGCCGCGTGAAGGTGTCGGCTTCGCCCGTGAAGTAGTAAATGGCTTTGCCGAGTGCGCTGTGCGGGTTGACGATCCCGAACGCGCCGTAGGAATGCCCACCGGGCCCCCTGAACGTAATCCGGTAGCGGTAGGAGCCCAGCCCCCGGTGCACAATTTCGCTGATGCCGTCGCCGTCGACCGAGATGCAGGACGAAATCGTGGCCCGGTGCGTTTTAAACAGGTGTTTCATGCCGCGCAGATCGCCCAGCCCTTCTTCGCCCACGGTGCCCACAAACCAGACGTCGGCACTGGTTTCGATCTTTGCTTTCTCCAGTCCCCGCAAAACCGTCAGCAGCGCCACCAGCCCGCGGGTGTCGTCGCCCACGCCCGGGGCGTAGAGGGTGTCGCCTTTTTGCCTGACTTTCACGTCGGTGCCTTCCGGAAAAACCGTATCCAGGTGCGCTTCCACAACGACGGTTTTCTGCCCGGATTTTCCTTTGCGTTTGCCAATCACATTTCCCACTTCGTCGATCCAGACCGAATCAACCCCGGCTTCCTTCAGCATTGCGGCATATTTTCGGGCCTTCACGGCTTCCTTGAAGGGCGGAGCGGGCGTTTCGGTGAGCGTGATCAGGTCCTGTTTGGTCTGCGGTTCCAGTTCCGTGAACGTCTGAAAAACCGCCTTCACCGCCGGTCGATTCGCCAGCGTTTTGATTTCGTCCGTGTAGCGTTTATCGACGGCAGTGGCGTCCTGGGCGTATAGAGAGCGGACGAAAACAACAAGGAGTAGGAAACTAAAAACCGGTATATTGAGCCGTGGCGTCATGGAAGGAGTGATGAGGAAAACCGTAAGTACAGCCTAAAAATAGCGAATTGGCTCAGAAAGTTGCTAGGAATGCTCAATTCCGGCAACCCGATCGGCCGTTGACACCCGGTTTTCAGACGGTGTCCGAAAGTGAAAAAGAAAGCCGTCCGTTTGCGGACATAACCGCTTCCTTTGATAATTTAACCGGTTGGTAATCAATCGTGTGTTCTTTTTGGTATACCGTTTGGGATACGTTGTATACTGATTCGTGAACCTAAACGGCTATGTTAAAAAACTACATCAAAATTGCTTTTCGGAACCTGAGGAAAAACAAGATTTTTTCGGGTGTAAACATCGCCGGACTGGCGCTCGGCATCACGGCTTTCGGGCTGATTCTGGAATACATCAGTTTTGAGAAAAGTGTCAACGGTTTTCACCGAAACCTGCCCAGCCTGTACCGCATGGTTTGGGAGGGCAAAACCGGCGAGGTCTGGGCGGATATGCCCCCGGCCGCAGCGACCCTGATGAAGCAGCATTTTCCGGAAGTGAAAAAGTTCTGCCGGGTGGCCGATAACTCGATCTCGGGCATTGTCTCGACGGCCGAGCGGCAAAACCGCCAGGCTCCGAAAGCCTTTCGGGAAACCAGCATCGCCTATGCCGATGCGAGTTTCTTCACGCTGTTCACGTTTCCGCTCCGTCAGGGCGATGCGGCCACGGTGCTGACCCGGCCCAATACCGTGGCCATTTCCGAATCGTATGCCCGCAAATATTTTGGTGACGAGCCACCGTTGGGGCAAGTGCTGACCCTGAATAACCAGCTTGGCCAGACGGCGTATACGGTTACGGCGGTGTACGCCGATATGCCCCAACAGTCTGATTTGCAGTTTGGTCTGGTGTTTTCGTTGCAGACGCTGGCCAATCCGGCGAACCTGAACGGCAACGACTGGGCGCGGCTCGACGGTTTCGACGGAGGGTATCTGACGACATTTTTGCAACTGGCCGACGGAACGGACACGCGCCGGCTGGAGGAAAAATTTGATCAGCTAAAAAAGAAAATCCGTCCGCAGGGCGAAGAACGGATGCGGCTGCAACCGGCTGCCAACATTCACCTGGCCGCGTCGCTCAGCGACTCGTTTCCGACCACGGGCAACCTGAGTTTTGTGTATTTGCTGGGCGGTATTGCGGTGCTGATTCTGGCCATTGCCTGGTTCAATTACATCAATCTATCTACGGCGGGCGCGCTGAAACGGGCCAAAGAAGTGGGCGTCCGGAAGGTGGTCGGGGCTGGACAATGGCAGCTGGTCGGCCAGTTTCTGGGCGAATCGCTGCTTCTCAATCTGCTCGGTTTTGGGGTGGCGCTGCTCCTGATCAGCAGCCTTCAGGGCGCTTTCAATGCCCTGGTCGGTAAAGACCTGTCGCTGGGCCTTCTGTCCAATCCGGCCTGGCTGGCGGGGCTGGGCCTGCTGCTGGTTGGGGCGCTGGCGTCGGGTGGTTACACGGCTTTTGCGTTAGCCTCCTTCCGACCGGTTCAAACGGTAAAAAGAATGTTTGGGAGCCCGGCCACAGGCGGTTTGCTGCGGAAGTCGCTGGTGATCTTTCAGTTCAGCGTGTCGGTGGTCCTCCTGATCTGCACCTTTGTCCTGTACCGGCAACTGCGGTTTATGCAAAACCAGCGTCTGGGCGTCCGGCTGGAGCAACGGGTGGTGATTCACGGCCCGGAAGTGGGCAAAGACGACTCCTTTTCGTCGCGGACGGTGGCTTTTGAACACGATCTGGAGCAGCTTCCCTACGTGAAAAGCTTTTGCAACACGGGCACCGTGCCGGGAAATTATTACAATTTTTCCACCGATGGCATTACGCGGAACAACCCGCAGCCCGGTGAGAACAACAAAGTGTATTCGATTGGCTTCATCGACCACCGGTTTCTGGCAACCTACGGAATTTCGCTGGTGGCCGGTCGCAATTTTACCCGCCCCGAAGCGGAAGCCGGCTGGTCGGAAGGGACGCAGATGCTGCTCAACGAAACCGCCGTCCGGCACCTGGGCTTTGCGTCGGCTGCGGATGCGGTGGGCAAAACCGTCAACTGGGAAAAACCGTTTGAGGTGGTCGGCGTGGTGAAAGACTACCACCACCAGTCGCTGCGAGAAGCCATTGCCCCGCTTATTTTCATGCCCCAAAACCGGGGCAACTGGCTGACGGTCGAACTCACCACGGATCAGATACCGGCCCAGATGGCTGCGCTGGAGCGGCTCTACAAAGCCACGTATCCCGGCAATCCGTTCGAGTACTTTTTTGTGGATGAAAAGTACAACCAGCAATACCAGGCCGAGCAGCAGTATGGTCAGCTTTTCGTAACCGCGTCGCTGCTGGCGATTTTTATTGCCTGCCTGGGTCTGTTCGGACTGGCTACGTTCCTGACCGAGCAGCGCACGAAGGAAATTGGCGTCCGGAAAGTGCTGGGGGCCTCGGTGGGCAGCATTGTAACCCTGCTTTCGAAGGACTTTCTGAAACTGGTGCTGGTGGCGATTCTGGTGGCCGCACCGCTGGGGTGGTATGCCACCCGCCGGTGGTTGCAGAACTTCGCGTATCAGGTGGAACTGGAATGGTGGGTGTTTGCGCTGGCGGGCGGACTGGCGGTTTTGATCGCGCTGCTGACGATCTCGCTCCAAAGCATCAAAGCCGCTTTGGTAAACCCGGTTTCCTCGCTGCGCTCGGAATAAAAAGGGAAAAAGGGGCTCCGCCAACCGCCGGGCGGCCCCGGCTTCACTCTTAACGTTTTTTAACGCCCTGATTTTTCGGGTTGTCCGTACCTTGACGCGCAAATCATTGACGGATAATCATGCTACGAAATTACCTGAAAATCGCCTGGCGCAGCCTGCGGAAAAACCGGGGATTCAGCCTCATCAATATTCTGGGGCTGGCCGTCGGCATGGCCGTGGCCACGCTGATCGGCATCTGGGTCTGGGACGAACTGACCTTCGACCGGTTTTACGAAAATGAAGCGAACCTGTACCGGGTGATGCTGAACCGCACGGCCAACGGCGAAACCACCACCCAGTCCAACGCGGCCCTGCCGCTGCGGGAGGTGCTGAAAACCGAGGTTCCGGAAATCAAGCGGGTGGTGGAAACCTTGCCCACCCGGATGCAGAACGAAACGGCGCTCCAGGCGGGGGAACGAAAACTGCTGCGGACCGGTCAGAATGCCGGCGAAGACTTTCTGGCGATGTTTCAGTTGCCCATGCGGTCCGGCGACGGGCAGTCGGCCCTGCACGATCCCAATTCGGTGGTGCTGACCGAAGAAACCGCCCGGGCGCTTTTTGACGAAACCGATCCGGTCGGAAAAGTCGTACGGCTCGACAACCAGTTTGACCTGAAAGTCAGTGGCGTTTTGAAAAAGCTACCCGCCAACACCGCCTGGGACTTCGATTTTCTGGTTCCTTTCCGGCACCTCGAACTGAATCTGCCCTGGGTGCAGGACAGCCGTACCAACTGGAACAACAACCTGATTGAGTACCTGGTTGAACTGCACCCGAACGCCAACCGGGCCGCGGTGGATGCCAAACTGAAAGGCCTCATCAAACGCCATTATCCGGAATCGATCTTCGAGGCATTTCTGCATCCGGTGGCGAAATGGCATTTGTACGGCGAGTTTCAAAACGGAAAAAATACCGGCGGTTTTATCCGGTACGTGCGGCTGTTCGGGGTTGTGGGCCTGGCGGTGCTGCTCATTGCCTGCATCAATTTTATGAATCTGGCGACGGCCCGCTCCGAAAAACGGGCCAAAGAGGTGGGCGTCCGCAAGGCCGTGGGCTCCGTGCGCGCGCAGCTGGTCGGCCAGTTTCTGAGCGAATCGCTGCTGATTGCGGGCCTGGCCCTGGTCGTGTCGCTGGTGCTGGTGCTGGTGCTGCTGCCGGTTTTTAACGAAATCACGCAAAAGCAACTCGCCTTTCCCTGGCAGAAACCCGGTTTTTGGGGGCTGACGCTGGGATTCACGGTGCTGACGGGCGTTCTGGCGGGGAGTTATCCGGCTTTTTACCTTTCCGGTTTCAAAGCGGTTCGGGTGCTGAAAGGCCGGGTTCACGTCGGCCGGACGGCCAACTGGCCGCGTAAAGTGCTGGTGGTGGCGCAGTTTACGGCCTGCATTGCGTTCATCATCAGCGCCCTGCTGGTCTATCAGCAGATTCAGCACGCGAAAAACCGCCCGATGGGCTACAACCCGGACCGGCTGCTGACGGTTTCACTGACCAACGATCTGAGCCGGAATTACGAGGCCGTGCGCGACGAACTGCTTCGGTCGGGCGTGGTGGCCAGCGTTGCGAAAGCGTCCAGCCCGGCCACCACCATCACGGGCGACACGCGGGTGGACTGGTCGGGCAAAGCGCCCGACGAAATCATGCGCCTGAACCTGATTTCAGCGTCGCCGGAGTACCTGCAAACGATGGGCATCAACCTAAAAACCGGCCGTAATTTCAAGCCCGGCGGGGCCGATTCGCTGTCGGTGATTCTGAACGAAGCCGCCGTGCGGGCCATGCGCCTGAAGGAGCCGCTCAATCAGGAAATGAGTCTTGTCTGGGACCCGGGCCGGAAACTGCGGGTGGTGGGTGTGGTCGAAAACGCCATCATCGAATCGCCGTATACGCCCGTTCATCCGCTGCTGCTGCTGACGGGTTTGCCGTTCGAAAATTACCTGATTTTCCGGCTGGCGACCCGGACCAATACGGCGGAAGCGCTGGCCCGCATCGAACCGGTTTTTCAGAAGTTCAATCCGGCGTATCCCTTTGATTATCAATTTGTGGATGACGAATACAACCAAAAATTCAGGCAGGAAGAGCTGATTGGCAAGCTGGCGGGAATCTTTGCGGTTCTGGCGGTTTTTATCGCCTGTCTGGGCCTGTTCGGGCTGGCGGCTTCGCTGGCCGAACAACGGACGAAAGAAGTCGGGATCCGGAAGGTGCTCGGGGCCAGCGTCACGAGTCTGTGGGCCCTGCTCTCCCGCGAATTCCTGGGTCTGGTGGTCGTCTCCTGTCTGCTGGCCTCGCCCCTCACGGCGTATTTCCTGAGCGACTGGCTCCAGCAATTCGATTACCGCATCAGCCTGAGTATCTGGGTGTTTGTCCTGTCTGGCAGTTTGGCGATTTTAGTGGCGCTGGTGACGGTTTCGTTTCAAAGCATCAGAGCCGCCCTGATGAACCCGGTTTCCTCGCTGCGCTCGGAATGAGATAAGAGTTATGAGTGAGGAGTTCGGGAAGGCAATTGGTGGATCGCGCTTTTATTCGTACCTTTTCCCTGCACGAGCGGCCCGTCGAAAGCCTTACTTCACCAACGCAGGGGCGGCTCCGTCATAACGCATACCTTTTCACTGGTCTTATGAAAGCGCGGTGGTTGATTTGGGGAGTCGTGAGCCTGTTGATGGGACCTGTCGCCAACGGCCAGGTAAAGAAAATAAGGGCCAGCGGGCTGAAAGGCGAGTATTTCGACGGAACGAATTTCGAACGGAAAGTCTTTACGCGCATTGATCCGGCGGTCAATTTTGACTGGGAATACCGGGCAACGCCAGGACCGGGCATCGGGCGCTCGTTTTACTCCGTTCGCTGGACCGGAAAGCTGTACGCGCCCAAAACCGGGGTCTACAAATTTACGGCTACCGTTGACGATGGCATCCGGCTTTGGGTGGGCGGCAGGAAGGTCATGGATGTGTGGAGTCTCAACGATTCAAAGACGTTTCAGGGGCAAATTAGCCTGCGGGCGGGTCAGTACTACGACCTGCGGGTTGATTTTTTCAACGACATCTACGGCGGCAGCATCAACCTTTTCTGGGTGCCGCCCAACGAAACCGGCCCGGCGCCCCTGAGCGGTAATTTTTTATTTCAACCGGATCTGCCCCGGCCCGTACCGGCAAAAACCGCCCCGAAACCGGTTCCGCCGAAAACCGGGGGCCGTCCGCTGGTTGCCAAAACCGGGTTGAAGCCGAAGCCGGCAGCGGTGATCGCTGCGAAAGAAACGGTACCGATGAAAAGTCCGGAACGCTTTGCCGACCTGAAAACCGGCGATAAGCTGGTGCTGAACCAGGTTTTTTTCGAGCAAAGCGAGTACCGATTGCTGCCGGAATCGTACGCCGAACTGGACAAGCTGGTACGGGCGATGAGGCAAAATTCCGCCCTCCGGATTGAGATCAGCGGACACACCGACAACGTGGGCGACCCGCGCCTGAACCGGGCTCTGTCGGAAAACCGGGTCAGCGTGATTGCCAATTACCTGTACCGAAATGGGATTGAGAGTCAGCGCGTTGAAACAAAGGGCTACGGCGGCACACGGCCCGTGGCCGACAACACAACGGAAGCAGGCCGGTCGAAAAACCGCCGGGTCGAATTGATGGTCAAATGAAGTATGTCTTGATTCTGGTCCTTTTCGGTGTTAGCCCGCTCATCCGGGCGCAGCTACCGGCAAAACCGCTTGGGAAGACGCAATGGCCGGCGGGCGTTCCGGTGACCGGCGAACTGGTGAAAGCCCTGGGATGGAGCGATGCGTCGGGACGGCATTACGTGGTGGCCAGCACCACGGGGATTGAGGAAAAACCGGCGGCTGACGGCGAGGTTTACCGGTCGGCCCGGTTGTCGGTGAAGCAGTACCGGCAAAGCGGGGCGACAATGACGGTGGAGTGGGAGATCCGGGACGGTCTGGCGGATTGTCCGCTCGATGCCACGGCCCGGTTTGTGCCGGAGGCCATTCAGGTGACCGATCTCGACAAAAACGAGGTGCCCGAGGTGTGGGTCATGTACCGCACGGCCTGCCGGGGCGATGTGAGTCCGGCCACGCTGAAACTGATTCTGTACGAAGGGAAAACCAAATACGCCATGCGCGGAACGACGCGGGTTCCGGCGGGCGAAAACCGGTTTGTGGGGGGTAAGTACCGGTTCGATGCCGCGTTTGAACAGCGTCCGGCGGTTTTCAAAACCTTCGCGAAAAGCCTTTGGGCAAAATACCGGACCGATCCGCTGGACTAAAAACTTCGTTCTGCCTGTCCGCAAATGGCCGAAAAACCGTCCGTTTGCGGACATTTTATTTCATCAATGATAGGTTAAGATATTGATAGTTAATAGTTTGGTTTTTCTGGTATACCGTTTGGGAGGATAAGGTATAATCCTATTCTTCTTAACCATGCTCCAAAATTACATCAAGATTGCCTGGCGAAGTCTGCTAAAAAACAAGCTATATACTTTCATCAACATTTTCGGCCTGGCGCTGGGCATGTCGTGCAGCCTGCTGATTGGCCTCTGGGTGAAGGATGAATGGAGTTACGACCGGTTTTTTCCGCACCTCAACGACATCTTTTACGTACGGACCAACAGCGAATTCGAGGGGAAAATTTATACGGGAACGCTCACGCCCGGCCCGATGGCGGAGGTCCTGAAAAGCGATGTTCCGGAAGTTCAATACGCAACCAAGGTGCAATTTCCGGAGGAACTGCTGGTGAAGGTAGGCGAAAAATCGACGAAAGAACGCGGTTTTTACGCCACGAAGGATTTCTTTCTGGTGTTTGATTTTCCCGCGCTCGCGGGCAGTCCGCTCATGGCGCACACCAAACTCGACCAGATCATCATTACCCGAAAACTGGCGGAGAAGTATTTCGGAACTAGCAACGCGCTCGGAAAACGACTGCATTTCAACAACACGACCTTCTACACCGTCGGGGCCGTTCTGGAGGACATTCCCGGGAATTCGAGTTTTCAGTTCGACTGGATCATCAATTACGACGTTCAGGAACAGGACTGGAAAAAAACCTGGGGCAATAATTCGTTCATGACGTTTGTCCGGCTGGACGCCAGGGCCGAAGTGGCCAAAGCCGAGGCCAATATGAAGGGCATCTACCGCCGGAAGACCGATTGGAAAGAAGTGCCCACGCTGACGCTCCAGCCCGTGAAAGACATGTACTTGTACGCGGAGTATGAGAACGGAAAGGCCACTGGCGGGCGGATCGAGTACGTGCGGATTTTTGCCCTGGTGGCGGTTTTTGTTCTCCTGATTGCCTGCGTCAACTTCATGAATCTGGCGACGGCGCGCTCGGTCAAGCGGGCGAAGGAAGTGGGCGTCCGGAAAGTGGTGGGCGCGCTGCGCTCGTCGCTGATCGGGCAGTTTATGAGTGAGTCGATTCTGACGAGTTTGCTGGCGGTTTTTCTGGCGCTGGCCATCGTCGTGATGATTTTGCCGGTTTTCAATGCGGTTTTTATCAAGCAACTCAGTCTGAATCTGGCCGATCCAACGCTCTGGCTCGGCACGCTGGTGCTGGTGTTGATCACCGGCCTGATTTCGGGCAGTTACCCGGCCCTGTTTCTGTCGTCGCTGCAACCCATCCGCATTCTGAAAGGCACGCTGAAGTTCGGCGTCGGAGCCGCGCTATTCCGCCGGGCGCTGGTGATTTTTCAGTTTACGCTGTCGATTTTCCTGATCATCGGCATGCTCGCCGTGACCTATCAGATGGACTATATCCGCACCAAAAACTTAGGGCTCGACCGCGAAAACGTCCTCTACGTGCCGCTGGAGAGCGAAACCTACAACCGCATGGAAGCGTTTCGGCGGAATCTGATCCGCACACCGTCCATTGCGTCGGCGTCGGTCACGATGAGTTTGCCCATGAACATTCAGGGCACTTCCGGCGACCTGACCTGGCCCGGCAAGAAGCCCAACGCAAATGCCAACATTGCGACCATGTCGGTGGGGTACGATTTCATCAAAACCATGAACATTACCTTGGTGAACGGCCGGGATTTTTCGAGCGACCGGAAAGCCGATTCGGTTTCGTACATCATCAACGAAGCAGCCGCCAAAATGATGGGCATGAAAAATCCGGTGGGCCAGCAGGTCGGTTTCTGGATGGGCAAGGGGCCGATCATCGGGTTGATGAAAGATTTTCACCTGCAATCGCTGCACAGCCCGATCATGCCCCTGATTTTGACGCTTATTCCCGTGAATACGAGCTATTTGCTGGTGCGGACCGAGAAGGGAAAAACAACGGAAGCGCTCGACGAACTGGAACGACTTACCAAAGAATTTAATCCGAACTATCCGTTTGAATACCATTTTCTGGACGAAGCGCACGAGCGCATGTACCGCTCTGAGCAGCAGGTCAACACGCTTATCAACTACTTCGGAACGCTGGCGATTCTGATTTCGTGTCTGGGACTGTTTGCGCTGGCGGCTTTTACGGCCGAGCAGCGGATGAAAGAAATTGGGGTGCGGAAAGTGCTGGGAGCCTCGGTGGGCAGCCTGGTGAGCCTGATTTCCCGGGACTTTTTGAAACTGGTGCTGGTAGCGATGGTGCTGGCGTCTCCGCTGGCGTGGTGGGCCATTCAAAAGTGGCTGGAAACGTTTCAGTACCGGGTCGAACTGTCGTGGTGGCTGTTTGCCACGGCGGGTCTGCTGGCGGTTTTGATCGCGTTCCTGACCGTGAGCTATCAATCGGTCAAAGCGGCCCTGGCGAATCCCGTGAAGAGTTTACGAAGTGAATAACCGTCTTGAACTCGGATTCCACGGATTAAAGGATTTACGAAGAGGTCTACCGCAATCAGGCAATCTTTTGTATCCCCGTTAATCCTTTAATCCGTGGAATCCGAGTTCAAGACATTTATTACAATAACAACAATGCTGAAAAACTATCTCCTCACCGCTTTTCGGGCGTTTCGGCGCAACTGGAATTATTCCATCATCAACCTCATTGGCCTGACGCTCAGTCTGGCGTGTTGCCTGCTGCTGTTCGTGGTGATTCGTTACGAACTGAGCTTCGACCAGCACCACGCGAACGCCGACCGGACGTACCGGGTGATCCGGCACTTCACCAAACCGGAGGATGGCTACAATGTCGGAATGCCGCTGCCGGTTCTGGCCGCGATGCGCACCGATTTTCCCGAACTGAAACAGCAGGTGACGCTGATCAACGACATGCGAAATCCGGTGATAGCGACGGAAGATCGGCGGTTGAAGGGCAGCATCCGCCGGTTTCAGGAAGAGAACGGAGTCGTGGCGTTTGCCGGATCCGAATACTTCCGCCTGTTCGATTACGAATGGGTGAGCGGGGACCCGGCGACGGCGCTGAACCGCCCCGGCACGGTGGTGATTTCGGACGAAATGGCGCAGAAGTATTTCGGCGATGCCGAACCGGTGGGGCAAAGCATCCGGGTCAACAATAAGATGGATTTTCTGGTGACCGGCGTGGTGCAGAATCCGCCGGTGACGACCAGCGTCCCGTTTAAAATGCTGCTTTCACTGGCTTCCCTGAGGCAATACGGCGCCGAGACCAACTGGGACGACTGGGGCTCGTCGTACAGCGGGATGCAACTGTATCTGACGTTGCCAAAAAACGTGACGACGGCTGCGATGGAACAAAAACTGGTGGCGTTTCTCCGGAAATACGTCAGTGAAGAAGACGCCCGCGACCAGCGATACGAACTGCAACCGCTGACGGAAATTCATTACAATACCGACATGACGAACTACGCCGAACGCACCATCAGCAAACAGATGGTCTGGGCAATGGGGTTGATTGGCTTGTTTTTGCTGATTACGGCTTGCGTCAACTTCGTCAATCTGGCGACGGCGCAGGCCATTCGGCGGTCGAAGGAAGTGGGCGTCCGGAAAGTGCTGGGCAGTTCGCGGATGCAGCTGGTGCGGCAGTTTCTGGGCGAAACCGGTTTTCTGACGGTCTGGGCGGTTTTGCTGGCGCTGCTGATTGCCCAGGTCTCGCTCTCGTCCGTGGCCGAACTGCTGAACGTGAAAATCCCGACGAGCCTGTTTACTGATCCGCTGGTGCTGGTGTTTCTGCTGGCGCTGGCCGGTTTTACCACGGTTCTGGCCGGTTTTTACCCGGCGCTCGTCTTGTCGGGTTACCAGCCGGTGCTGGCCCTGAAAGGCAAAATGAAAGGAACGGGCAGCGGCCAGCTGGTACTTCGCCGGAGCCTGATTGTTCTGCAGTTTACCATTTCGCAGACGCTGATTATCGGGACGGTTATTGTCTACAACCAGATGGATTATTTCCGGAAAGCGGATCTGGGTTTCCGGAAAGAATCGGTGGTGATGATTCCGATTCCGGAGAAAAAACCGGGTCAGCTCGAGTCGTTGGAGGCTAAACTAACGGGCCTGCCCGGCATCGGGTCGATGAGTTTCGGTTTTTCATCGCCTTCGTCGCGGGGGAACTGGTGGACCGGTTTTCGGTATGAAAACCGCGAGAAAGAAGAAGGTTACGCGATTGTGATGCGCCCCGCCGACACGTCGTACGTTCATACCTACGGACTGAAGCTGATTGCCGGCCGGATCTACCTGCCCGCCGATACCATGCGGGAAGCTGTGGTGAACGAGCGGTTTGTGGCCAAACTCGGTTTTCAGACCCCCGGTCAGATTCTAAACAAAACGATTTTGCTGAACGGCCGCCGGTTGCCGATTGTGGGCGTTGTCAGGAATTTCAACACGTTCTCGATGCATCAGGAAACCGAACCCTGCGTGCTGACCACCCACCGGAGCATGTACGGCAACCTGGGCATCCGGGTGACGGGAAGTTCGGCGCAGGTGACTAAAATGCTCGCCCAGGTCGAAACCGCCTGGTCGCAAACCTTCCCCGAATTCCTGTTTAAATACGAATACCTGGACAAAACGATTTCGAATTTCTACGCGAGCGAGGAGCGGCAGTATGCGCTGTTCCGCCTGTTGGCGGGCATCGCTATTTTCATCGGCTGTCTGGGGTTGTACGGCGTGGTGGCGTTCATGGCCGAGTCGCGCACGAAGGAAGTGGGCATCCGGAAAGCGCTGGGCGCATCCACGGCGCACATTTTTGGTCTGTTCTCGTTCCAGTTCCTGAAACTGGTGCTGGTTGCGCTGCTGCTGGCAGCCCCGATTGCCTGGTACTTTACGGACAAATGGCTACAGGGTTTCGCCTATAAAATTGCGGTAGAGTGGTGGATGTTTGCCGTTGCGGGGCTGATGGCGGGCGTCATCGCGCTGGTGACGGTCTCGTTCCAGAGCATCCGGGCGGCTTTGATGAATCCGGTGAAAAGTTTACGGAGCGAGTAAAAAGCGGGGAGGACCGGAAGAAGGGATGAACGGATAAAGGCACGCACGTAGTCCTTCTTTCGTCCTTTCCTGCTTCATAAAAAACCATTCAAATCGAGTTGGAGGATGTCGGAGAAGGCGGTTTTTTCGGTCAGGCCACCGTCGTCCTTGCGATACCGGAACCAGTCATTGGTTTTGTAATTGTAAACGAAGCCTTCGAGAATACCGAAATCGCCTTCGTCGATGAGCCGTATAAGTTTATTGAGGTCGTGTTTCTGACCGTTTGTTTGGCAAATTTCGACAATAATGCGGGTCTGTTCAGCTTCGTAGTCGTACAAGATCAAATCGGGCACCGGTGTCGCATAGCCTTCGGTGAGCATCATTTCGGGGAGTGGTTCAAACGGAATAGTGCCTGATTTGTACAGTGGATAGAGTCCGGCCGTGAGCTGGGCGATGGTCCGCTGGTGGATGAACGGCGCATTAACGCCCATTTCATCCTCGCGAGCCATTGACGGCGGTGGATAGCTTGATTTGTACATGGCTTGTCCGGAATAAAAACGAATTTGATTAAACAAACATACCCAAAAAGCGTATGCTTCGCAATTACCTCAAAACCACGCTGCGCAGCCTGCTTCGAAACCGCAGCTACGCGCTGATCAACCTCACCGGCCTGACGCTGGGACTGGGCGTAGCGATTGTGTTGTTCTGGATTGTGCGGTTCGAATACAGCTTCGACACCTACCACGCGACGACCGACCGGCTGTACCGCATCATTTCAAATGACAAGTACGGTGAAAAAAGTACGTACGTTCCGCAGGGTGTCATCAAGGCGCTGAACGAGCGGATTCCGGGCGTTGAGAACGCGGCCAGCGTGTACGGCACCGAGTCCAGTGGCTTGCGGGTCGGGCAGATGCTTTTTGACGTGAAGAATGTCTTTTTTTCGCCCCCGCAGTTTCTGGAAATGATCGACGTGGCGTGGGTGGCCGGCTCGGCCCGGACGTCGCTCAGTCGGCCCGATCAGGTGGTGATTGACGAACCCACGGCCCGGCGGTTTTTTGGCGGGGGCGCAGCCATGGGCAAAACCCTTCGGCTGAATAACCAGATCGACCTGGTGGTGTCGGGAATCATTCGCAAAATGCCGGTCAATACCGAATTTCAATTCCAGGTGGTGGCTTCCCGCGAGACGCTGAAACGAATCCGGCAGGAATTCAAGAACGAAGAACACTGGGGCGGGGGCGATTCGATGCACCACGGGTACGTGGTGTTAAAACCGGGGGTCTCGGCGGCTGCCGTTGAAGCGGCCCTGACCAAAATGGCCCGCCAGCACCAGCGCGAATCGAGCACGGTCGGATACGGTCTGCTGCCCATCACGGACATCCACCGCAACACGGAAAGCGACCCCGATCCGTTTAATTACGTCATTGCGCCGTGGATGCTTAACACCCTGATCGCCATTGGTCTGTTTCTGATCGTTATTGCCTGCATCAACTTTATCAACCTGGCCACCGTGCAGGCCGTGCAGCGGAGCCGCGAAATTGCCGTCCGGAAAGTGCTGGGCAGCAACCGGCAGCAACTGATGGCCCAGTTTTTCGGCGAAACCGCCCTGCTGGTGTTTATCGCCATTGGCGCCGGTGGTTTGCTGGCGGCCCAGTTGATCCGCTACGCCGATCAGTTGCTGAATACGCAGGTTGGGCAGTCGAACGTCTGGGACGGCAACACCCTGGCGTTTCTGCTGGGGCTGGGGCTAATCGTAACCGTTTTGGCCGGCAGCTATCCGGCGCTCGTGCTGTCCGGTTTTCAGCCGGTAAAGGTGTGGCGGGGGCGGTTTGCTTTTACGCGCGCCAAAGGCATTTCGCTGCGCTCATCGCTGGTGGTCACGCAGTTTGTGATCGCCCAGGTGCTGGTAATCTGCACGGTGATCGGCACCAGGCAAATCCGGTATTTCTACGAAACCGATCTGGGGTTTGATAAAAAAGCGGTGGTGACGGTCGCCATGCCGGAAATGGGCAATGGCGTAGCGCGGGGGCGGCTGCGTCGGCAGTTGCTCGAAAATCCGGCCATCAAAGACGTGGCGTTTGCGCTGACCACGCCCTCAAGTGACCACAACTGGTGGTGGGAAACCGTGAACCACCGCAACCTGCCCAACGGCGAAACCGTCTTTCGGATGCAGTATGTGGATACGAATTACTTCCATTTTTTCAAGATTCCGCTGGTAGCCGGTCGGTCGTGGACGCGTGCGGACACCAGCGCCGTCGTGGTCATCAACGAAAAAGCCGCCCGGGATTTCGGCTACCAAAATCCCGAAAAGGCGATTGGTGAACAGGTTAAAGTCAACGGCAATCAGGTGTTTACGGTGATGGGGGTGGTGAAAGATTACCATTCGCAAAGCCTGCGCTCGACCCTTGTGCCGCACCTGTTTCTGTATGCCGACTGGAACTTTCAACTGGCCAGCATCCGCATCGACCCGCACCGGCAGGCCACGGCCCTGGAGCACATTGCCCGGGAGTGGAAGGCGGTTTTTCCGAACTATTACTTTGATGCCCATTTTCTGGATCAGGACATTCAGGCGTTTTACGACGACGAACGGAAGATCACCAATTTCCTGACGCTCTTTGCCGCCGTCGGCATTTTGATTGGCTGCCTGGGGTTGTTCGGGCTGGTGTCGTTTGTGGTCACGCAGCGGACCCGCGAGATTGGGGTTCGGAAAGTGCTGGGGGCCACCGTCGCCAGCATCGTTTCGCTGTTGTCGAAAGATCTTTTGAAGCTGGTGCTGGTGGCTTTCGCCCTTGCCGTGCCGATTGGCTGGTACGCCATGAACCGATTTTTAGAGGACTATACCTACAGGATCGAGATCGAATGGTGGATTTTTGCATTAGCCGGCGGTTTGGCCGGTCTGGTGGCCCTGCTGACGGTTTCGGTCCAATCGGTGAAAGCGGCCTTGACGAATCCGGTAACCTCACTGCGTTCGGAATGAGGGACGATGAAAAGGCGTCAACCCATTCATCGTTCATCACTCCTCATTCATCATTCACATTCTAACAACTATGCTACGGAACTACCTCAAAATTGCCTGGCGAAACTTGTGGAACAGCAAGGTTTTTTCAGCCATCAACATCATCGGACTGGCGGTCGGGATGGCGGCCTGTATTCTGATTATGCTGTTCGTCACGTACGAAAACAGCTTCGACGGGATTCACAAAAAGAACCTGTACCGGCTCGACGAGGTGCAGAAATTTCCGGGAATGGTGGCGCCCCAGAACGTGGCCCTGTCCATGTTTCCGATGGGCCCGACGCTGGTTCAGGAATATCCCGAAATTCGGAGTTTTGTCCGGGTCCGGCCCAACCAGAACGTGCCGCTGACGTACGGGGAGAAAAAGATA
Source organism: Larkinella ripae (assembly GCF_054780775.1). Lineage (NCBI taxonomy): Bacteria > Pseudomonadati > Bacteroidota > Cytophagia > Cytophagales > Spirosomataceae > Larkinella > Larkinella ripae. Next base: position 844,585 of record NZ_BAAGVR010000001.1, on the reverse strand, counting down.
GTCCTGCCCCAGATCCTGTGGGCGGACTCGACGTTTCTGGACCTGTTCGATTATAAATTACTGAAGGGCGACCGAAAAAGCATCCTGAAAAGTCCGAACAGCGTGGTGCTGACGGAAGAACGGGCGACGGCTTTTTTTGGCAACGACGACCCGATCGGGAAAACGCTGGTGGTGTACAGCTCCGACACGACCTCGTTCAAAGTAACCGGCGTGATTGAAAATGCCCCCAAAAACTCGCATTTGCAGTTCGATGGCCTGGTGTCCTTCAACTCGTTCGTCAAAGCCGACGCCATGAACAACTGGGGCGGTAACTGGCTGGTGACGTACCTGGAGCTGGCGGACAACGCGGACGTCGCTGCGCTGGAGAAAAAATTCCCGGCTTTTCTCAAAAAACACATCAAGAACGAGGGCGCGAGCTTTTACGAACTATTTCTCCAGCCCCTGCGCGCAGTCCACGGCGACTCGACCGACATCACGCACGATTACATCAATTTTCACAAATTCGATCAGAAGTATACGTACGTCTTTTCGATCATTGCGCTGATTGTGCTGCTGATTGCCTGCATCAACTTCATGAACCTTTCGACGGCCAAATCCGCCGGTCGGGCCAAGGAGGTGGGCATCCGGAAATCCATCGGCGCCCAGCGGATGCAGTTGTCAATGCAATTTATGGGCGAGTCCGTCCTGCTGTCGTGCATTGCCCTGGTGTTTGCGCTGCTGCTGGTGACGTTATTTCTGCCCTACGTCAACGACCTGAGCCAGCGGGAACTGGATCTGGGCCTGTTCAGCAACCCGGTATTGCTGCCCCTCTTCGTGGCTTTTGCGGTTTTGATCGGCGTTATTTCCGGCATGTACCCGGCTTTTTTTCTTTCCTCTTTCCAGCCGGTCAAGGTGTTGAAAGGCACGCTGGAAAGCGCCAGAAACAAGGGCGCTTTCCGCAATATGCTCGTCATCGGGCAGTTTACCGGGGCGGTTTTTCTGATTATTGCCACGGCGTTTGTGGTTCGGCAGTTGCGGTTTATGCAGCAGCAGAATCCGGGTTTTTCGCGCGATCAGGTGATTATTATTCCTCTCAATTCGGTCACGAATCCGAAATACGATGCGCTCAAACAGGAATTTCTGGCGAATCCGCTGGTCGCGGCCGTGACGGGTTCGCAGCAGCGGCTGGGCAACAACCTGCACCAGACCGGCGTGCGGTTTCACGGCGACGGGCCGGTGCGCGAAATGGCGACCTCGCAGGTGATTGTCGATCCGGATTATCTGACGCTCTACAAAATCCCGATTCTTTTCGGCCGGAATTTTTTGAAAGACAGCCAGACCGACAACGGAAAAGCCTACATCATCAACGAAACGCTGGCCCGCGAGCTGCTCAAAGAACAACCCAAAGCCACCATGCAATCGCTGATCGGCCGGAATTTTGGCTTCGGCGGGCTGGATTCGCTGGGCCGGATTGTCGGGATTTCCAAGGATTTTAATTTCAATTCGCTCCACCACAAAATCGAAACCCTCTGCATTTTCAACCAGAAAGACTGGGGCTACAGCGAGCTGTCGGTGCGGATCAGTGGCAAAAACACCCCGGCAGCCCTGGCGCACCTCGAAGCCGTCTGGAAACGGATTGCGCCCACCCAGACGTTTGAGTACTCGTTTCTGGACGAGCATTTTGCGGAGCTCTACCGCGCCGACGGGCAGGTGAGCGAAATCGTCGGGATTCTGGCGTCGCTGGCCATCGTTATTTCCTGCCTGGGTTTGTTCGGACTGGCCTCGTTTTCGGCGGAACGGCGCGTCAAGGAGATTGGCATCCGGAAGGTGCTGGGAGCTTCCATAACCGGTATTGTGGCGCTGCTGTCCCGGGATTTTCTGAAACTGGTGCTCGTCGCCATCCTGATTGCCTCGCCCCTGGCCTGGTACACGATCAATCGCTGGTTGCAGGATTTTGCTTACCGCATCGAGATTGACTGGTGGGTGTTTGTGCTGGGCGGGATGCTGGCCATCCTGATTGCGCTGCTGACGGTTTCCTACCAATCCATCAAAGCGGCACTGATGAATCCGGTGAAAAGCTTAAAAGCGGAGTAAAGGAGGAGGGGATGAAAGGAGGAGAGGAGTGCGTACTTTTCTTTCTTTCATCCCCTCCTCTCTTCTCCTTTCCTTCTCCTCCTTATGCTAACCAACTACGTTAAAATCGCCTGGCGCAATTTGCTGCGCAACAAAACCTTTTCGCTGATCAACATCCTGGGGTTGGCGCTCGGTATGGCCTGCAGCCTGGTCATTTTGCTGTGGGTGCAGGACGAACGGGCCATGGACCGGTTTCACGCGAAGGACGACCGGCTTTTTCGGGTCATGGAAAACCAGGCCTGGGCGGGGCAGGATGTGGGCACCACGCCCGCAACCCCCGGTATTCTGGCCGAAAGCCTGAAGAAAGATTTTCCGGAGATTGAAAAAGCCGCTACGATGACCTGGGAAAACAACCTGCTGCTGACGGTGGGCAACACCTTTGGCAAAGAGAAAGGCCGGTTTGCCAGCGGGGATTTTCTGAGCATCTTCTCGTTTCCGCTGCTTCAGGGCGACGCCCGGACGGCGCTTGTCCGCCCGGAAAGCATTGTGATTTCCGAAAGCCTGGCCCGCAAATATTTTCCCAACCAGAAAGCGCTCGGCAAAACGATTCGGGTTGACAACAACATGGATCTGATGGTGACGGGCGTGATGGCCGGATTTCCGGAAAATAATTCGCTGAAATTCGACTACCTGATTGCGTGGGAGCAGTTTTCCAAACGGAACCAGTGGGTGAAAGAGTGGGGAAACAACGGCCCGCGCACGTTTGTCCGGCTGAGCGAAAAGGCCGATCCGGAAAAGGTGTCGGCCAAGATCAAGGATTATATCAAGCTGAAAACCAACCGGCAAACGAATAACATTGAGCTGTTTCTGCAAAAATACAGCGACAGTTACCTGCACTCCAACTTCAAAAACGGCAAGCTCAACGGCGGGCGGATCGAGTACGTGCGGTTATTCATCATCGTGGCGGTTTTTATTCTCATCATTGCCTGCATCAACTTCATGAATCTGGCCACGGCGCGCTCGGTCAAGCGGGCGAAGGAAGTGGGCGTTCGGAAGGTGGTGGGCGCGGTGCGGCAGGCGCTGGTGGGTCAGTTTGTGGGCGAATCGCTGCTGATTTCGACGCTGGCCCTGCTGGTGGCGCTGCTGATCGTGGTGATGCTGCTGCCGGTTTTTAACGAACTCACGGAAAAACACCTGAGCTTTCAGTTTGCCGACCCGGTTTTGTGGCTGATTCTGCTGGCGCTGACAGTGCTGACCGGTTTGCTATCGGGCAGCTACCCGGCCTTGTTTCTGTCGTCGCTGCGGCCGGTTGTGGTCCTGAAAGGCGTTCTCAAGTTCAAGCCCAGCGCCACGTTTTTCCGCAAAGGACTGGTGGTTTTTCAGTTTTCCCTGTCCATTATCCTGATTGTTGGGATGATTGTCATTTACCGCCAGATCCGGTACATCCAGACCAAAAACCTGGGCTTTGACCGGGAAAATCTGATTTATATGCCGCTGGAAGGCGATCTGAAGAAGAATTACCAGACTTTTCGCAGCGAACTGCTGACCCAGCCCGGCATCCGGGAAGTCTCGGCTTCGTGGTCCGATCCGCTGGAAGTGGGGAGTTCGACCATCGGCGTGGGCTGGCGGGGCAAAGACACCACGCAGCGAATCCTGTTTAACCAGACCGCCGTGCACTACGGTTTTCTGAAAGCCATGAACATCCGGCTAAAAGAAGGCCGGGATTTTTCGCCCGACTTCAGCACCGACACCACCAACTACATCATCAACGAAGCCTCGGCCCGGAAGATCGGCTACAAAAATCCGGTGGGGCAGGAGCTGACGTTCTGGGGGCGCAAGGGCGTAATTGTGGGCGTGGTGAAAGACTACCACATCAATTCGCTGCACGTGGCCATCGAACCGCTTATTCTGCACATGCAGCGAAATGAGTTCGACGGCGTGGTGATGGCCCGGACGGAGCCCGGTCGGACGCAGGAGGCCCTGACCAGCCTGGAAAAGACGTTCCGACGGTTTAATCCGAAATACCCGTTCGAGTACAAGTTTACCGATCAGGAGTTCGGCAACAACTACAAGAGCGAGAACATCATCAGCAAACTGGCCAATTACTTTGCCTTTCTGGCCATTTTTATATCGTGTCTGGGCTTGTTCGGGCTGGCGGCTTTCACGGCCGAGCAACGCACGAAAGAAATTGGGATTCGGAAAGTGCTGGGGGCCAGCATTAGCAACATCGTGCTGATGCTGTCGAAGGACTTTCTGGTGCTGGTGCTGGTGTCTTCCTTCGTCGCCCTGCCGGTGGCCTGGTGGGCGATGAACAACTGGCTGGAGAAGTTTGCGACCAACCGCATCGACATCGAATGGTGGATGCTGGCCGTAGCGGTGGCCGCTTCGCTCTTCATTGCCCTTTTCACCATCAGCTTCCAATCCATCAAAGCCGCCCTGATGAACCCGGTGAAAAGTTTGAAAACGGAGTAAATGGAGGAAGGGAGGAGGGGATAAAAGGAGGATCGATTATCACGAACTGCCTGGGTAACCCCGCCGGATTACGCGGATGAAACCGGGCCGGAGCGGAATTACTAGGCTGAAAAAGATTAGATTACGCAGCCATCTTCCTTAATCCATTAATCCAGGTAATCCAACGGGGCCGCCCGGGCGGTTCAAGACAAATGGCAAACACCCGCAGATCCTTCCTCCGGAAAAGCACTTCACTGGCCGCCCTGACCGTAGGCGGTTTTCCTTCGGCGCAGGCTCGTGCGTCACCCGGTCCGGAAAAACCGGGTGTTCAATCCGCCGGTATCAAAGATGCCGGAATGCAGCTCTGCGAAGCTTATTTCTGGGGACTGGAGGAGCAAAAAATCGCCCTGACCAAACAGATGGACGTGTTCGGCGCGGTGGGCAGCATCAATCCGGGCATGGTGGGCCTCAGGGACGTGAAACCCTGGGAACTCAAAGCCGTGCAGGCCGTAAAAGAGGCCTGGGAGAAGGTTGGACTGAAACTGAGCGTGATTGAAGGTCCGCCCGCACTCGGCGAGAAAACCAAGCTGGGCCTGGAAGGACGCGATGAGGAAATCGCGAATTTCATCACCCTGATGAAAAACCTGACGCAAGTCGGGATTGACACCATCTGCTACAACTGGATGCCGGTGATTGGCTGGTACCGCACCCAGAACGACAAACCGGGTCGGGGTGGGGCGCTGGTAACGGCATTTGAGTACGAAGCGGTCAAAAACCTGCCGCCGACCCAGTACGGCACGGTGTCGCAGGAAACGCTCTGGAAAAACCTGACGTATTTTCTGAAAGCCGTGGTGCCGGAAGCCGAAAAAGTCGGCATGAAACTGGCGATGCACCCCGACGATCCGCAGGTGGACAGCCTGCGGGGCATTGGCCGGATTATGAACACCGTTGACGCCTTTAAACGACTGCTGGAAGTCTACCCGAGCCCGAGCAACGGCATTACGATGTGTCAGGGCAATTTTGCGCTGATGGGCACCGATATTCCGAGCCTGATCGACTACTTCGGGAAACGAAAGAAAATCCATTTTGTCCATTTCCGGAACGTGCGGGGTGACAAGTTTGCCTTCGAGGAAACCTTCCACGATGAGGGCATCATCGACATGTACCAGGCCATGAAAGCCTATTACGACATCGGTTTCAGAGGCCCCATCCGCCCGGACCACGTCCCGACGATGTTTGGCGACAGCAACCAGCACCCCGGCTACAGCACCATCGGCACGCTCTACGCGCTCGGTTACATGCGCGGTTTGATGGAAGCCGTAAGCAAGCGGAAAGCCTGAAGATAAGCGATGCGTTAGGAACGATGAACGATGAATAGGTACCGCGGAGTTACTGCGTCAGCCTATTCATCATTCCTAACGCATCGCTCATCATTTAAAAATAAACGGGCTGGAGGCTGAGACGTCCCGGTGGTCTTTCAGGTAGAAAAAACCGTATTTGAAGCCTTCTTTCGGGGTCGGGCTGGTGACGGTGCGGTTTTTTGGATCGATCGTCACTTTTTGCTTCGACCAGACGCGCTGCTCGTTGAGCGAGGTTGTATCGTTGGAATAATGGAATTCGGCGGTCAGCACCGAAACCGGCGACTGGTACGACAACCGGAGCGTTGAATCCTGCACCAAAACCGGGGCCACCTGCACCAGCGGCACGGCGTCGTTGAGCACACTCTCGAAAAAATACCGGATTTCGTGCGGAATCCAGCCCGCTTCGTGGCCGTGTTTCATGTCCGGAATCAGGCAGATCGTGCGTTTGTCGGCAGCAACCAGGCTGTACGTTTTGTGGTACGGAACGACGTTGTAAAACCGGTCGGTATTGCCATTGACAAACAAAAACCGGGCTTGCGCAAACGGCAGATACGTCGACGGATCGAAGAACTTCATCCACTTCCGGTGGCCCTCCGCCGAAAGCTGGCTGATCGGTTTTTTGAAGATATCGGATTCGTCGTAAAAACCGCAGCCGTACACCGGTGCGGCTGCCTTGAACCGGTTGTCGAGACTGCCCACCAGACAGGTCAGATAACCGCCCCAGCTAATGCCCGTCACCGCCGTGCGGGATGCGTCCACTTCGGGCCGGCTCAACAGCAGCGAGTGCGCCAGCAGGACGCTCGACACGGCCTGGTAGGTCCACATGTCTTTCAGCGGGGCTTTTTCCAGCTTGGCGAATTTATCGACATCGCCCTGATCGGGTCCGGCCTGCGCCAGTCGCTGCCTGTCGGGGCCTTTTCCGGCCAGATCCATCGCAATGGCGGCATAGCCGTCGGCGGCCCATTTTTCCACCCACTCCTGAAACGCTTTCCCGCCCCCGCCGTGAATCAGCACCACGCCCGGAAACCTCTGTTTTCCCGCCGGTTTTCCCCGAATCAGATCGGGATTGGAATAATAGGCAAAGACCTGCGTCGGTTTGCCCGCGTAATCGACGCTTCGGTAGAGCAGCGAGTGAACCGGGCCGGTTTGCGTCAGCCATTCGACCGACGGCGCTTTGCTTAGGGCCTTAACATCCCAGAGCAGCGAATCAACGTTGATGACACTGGCGTCAATGACCGGTACGGTTTTCTTTTGCGCAAAGCCTGCCGTGATACCGAGCAGGAAAAACAGGAGCATGGGTTTCATTTTCAGGAGCCAAAAAGGCGGTTCAGGAATCAAAAACAAAAGGGGAGAAGCCCGCCGAAATACTGTTCACGCCCGGTTTGCAACCTGTTCACAAGCGGACAAAAACTGTCCGAAATCGTACAACGGCTTGCGAAATACCCCGCTAAAAACCGCTCAGAGGGCGGTTTTTGGGACTTGGCAAGACATTTGATCAGCAAAACTAGAACTAATGAATCGCGATGAAAGGCAGTTACTTAGGGGAGTTTGAAGAAATCGTTCTGCTAACCGTGGCCGTCATGGAAGGCAAAGCATACGGCGTGGCGATTACGCACGAAATCATCGAGCAAACCGGGCGCCCGGTGCGGCTGAACCAGATTCATTCGGCCCTGGAACGGCTGGAGGAGAAGGGGATGCTGAAGTCGGAAATGGGCGAGCCCACGGCCGAGCGCGGTGGTCGGCGGAAGCGGTTGTTTCGCGTCACGGCCTATGGTCGGCGGACGCTGGAGGAAATTCAGGAAGTCCGCGTCAGTTTCTGGAGCCGCCTGCTGCACCCGTTCAAACCGGCTTTGTAAGAATGCCGAATGATAAACGATGGACGATGCATTCCTGCCAACTCTTACCACCCTGTTATACTGACGCTTCATTCATCACGCTTAACTATGAAACCGCCCCGCTTCGCTGATCGCTTACTTGAACTCTTCTGCGCGCCCGAGCGGCTGGAGGAGGTGCTGGGCGATTTGCACGAAGAGTTTGTCTACCAGCTTCGGCAGGGGGGCGAACGGCGGGCCAGAAGGCAGTATTGGCGGGCCGTGTTCGGCTTCATGAAACCCTTCGCCATCAAACGAAAACCGCAGTATCCAACAACAGACTCCATGAACCCAACCATGATCGGTAACTATTTCAAAATCGCCCGCCGGAATCTGATCCGCAACAAAGCTTTTTCGGCCATCAACATTCTGGGGCTGGCGCTGGGACTGGCCTGTAGCCTGCTGATTCTGTTGTGGGTGCAGGACGAACGCAGCGTCGACGGTTTTCACGCCAACGGCCCGCACCTGTACCAGATTTACGAACGCTCGTATTATGACGGCAAAGTGGAGGCTGCCTATTTCACGCAGGGCCTGCTGGCCGACGAACTCAAGCGCGTGATTCCCGAAATTCAGTACGCCAGCGCCCTGGAGTGGGTCCGGCCGGCCACGTTTACCGTGGGTGACAAGGTAAACAAAATGGCGGGAACCCAGGCCGGAGAAGACTTTTTCAGGATGTTCAGTTATCCGCTGCTGGCCGGAACGGCCGAAACCGCCCTGACCGTTCCGAACGGCATCGCCATTTCCCGCACCATGGCCGAGCAGTTTTTCGGTAGTCCGGAACAGGCGCTGGGTAAAAGCGTTCGGCACGAAAACCGCAGTAACCTGACGGTCAGCGCCGTTTTTGAAAATTTACCGGCCAATTCGTCGCACCAGTTCGATTTTCTGACGCCCTGGAGCGATTTTGTCAAGGAAAACGAGTGGACGAAACGCTGGGGAAACACGGACCCGCTGACGATGGTGCAACTGCGCGCCGACCGCAACGGCAATCCGATTGACCCGGCGAAGGTCGAAGCCAAAATCAAGGATTTTATTTACCGGTACACCGACAAAACACCCGGTTTACGGATGGAACTGGCCTTGCAGCCCTATCCCGAAAAATACCTGCACTCGACTTTTAAAAACGGTCAGCTCGACGGCGGACGCATCGAATACGTGCGGCTTTTTAGCCTCGTGGCGGTTTTTATCCTCTTGATTGCCTGCATCAATTTCATGAATCTGGCCACGGCCCGCTCGCAGAAACGGGCGAAGGAGGTGGGTGTGCGGAAGGTGGTTGGGGCGGCCCGGCTGGCGTTGATGGGGCAGTTTCTGAGCGAAGCCGTTCTGCTCACGTTTTTCGCCATCGTCATTGCGCTGGGGCTGGTTGGTCTGCTCTTGCCGGCCTTTAATGAACTGACCGGCAAGCAACTGGCTCTGCCGTTTACGGAGCCGGTTTTTGGGCTGAGTCTGGTCGGCCTGCTGCTGCTGACCGGTTTTGTCGCCGGCAGTTACCCCGCGCTGTTTCTCTCGTCGCTCCATCCGATCCGGGTTTTGAGAGGATCGCTGCGGTTTAGCGGAGGGGCTACGGTTTTCCGGAAAGGGCTGGTCGTGTTTCAGTTTTCATTGTCGATCATGCTGATGGTGGGCATGATTGTGATTTACCGCCAGATGAATTATTTCCAGTCGAAAAACCTGGGGTTTGACCGGCAAAATCTGGTGTACGTTCCGCTGGAAGGCGATCTGCTCAATAAATATGATCTGTTTAAGGAACAGGCCGGGAAGCTGGACGGGATTGCCACCATTTCCCGCATGGAAGAAGCGCCGACGGGTCTGGGTCACCACATCAACGATGTGAAATGGACGGGCAAAGATCCGAACCTGATCACGTCCTTTTCCAATACGTCGGTTGGCTATGATTTTGTGAAAACGCTGAATCTGAGTCTGGTAGCCGGTCGGGACTTCTCGGATGCCTACGGAACCGATACGGTCAATTACATCATCAACGAAACGGCCGCGAAAAAAATCGGCTACCGGCATCCCGTCGGCCAGCCGTTGAGCTGGGGAAACCGCCAGGGCACCATTGTGGGCGTACTGAAAGATTTTCACTTCAATTCGATGCGGCAAACCATCGAACCGCTGATTATCCGGCTCCGGAAAAGCCCCCGCTGGGGCACCATTCTGGTCAGGACCGAAGCGGGCAAAACCCGGGAAGCGCTGGCGAGTCTGGAGAAAGTCTCCAGGGAACTGAATCCCAACTTCCCGTTTAGCTACCAGTTTTCGGATCAGGAATACACAAAGCTGTACCGCAGCGAGCAGGTCGTCAGTCAGTTGTCCAACTCTTTTGCCTTTCTGGCCATTTTCATTTCGTGCCTGGGCCTGTTCGGGCTGGCGGCTTTTACGGCCGAGCAGCGCACGAAAGAAATTGGCGTCCGCAAGGTGTTAGGTGCCTCCGTATCCAGCATCGTGGCGTTGCTTTCGGGCAATTTCCTGAAACCGGTCGCCATCGCCATGTTGATCGCCTTTCCCACGGCCTGGTACGCCATGAACCAGTGGCTGGACGGGTTTGCGTATCAAATCGAGATGGAGTGGTGGATGCTGGCCGGAGCGGGTTTGCTGACGGTTTTGATTGCCCTGCTGACGGTAAGTTTCCAGAGCATCAAAGCCGCCTTGATGAATCCGGTGAAGAGTTTAAAAACGGAGTAAAGGAGAAAGGGAGGAAGGGATGAATGGAAAAAAAAGAAACTTCCTCCCTTTCTCCTTTACTTCCTTCCTCCTTTCCTCCCTTCATTCCTTTTTTATGAAACCGCCCCGCTTCGCTGACCGCCTTCTGCAACTTTTCTGCTCGCCCGAGCGGCTGGAGGAGGTGCTGGGCGATTTGCACGAGGAGTTTCAACACCAGGTTCGGCGGGTGGGCCAACGGCGGGCGCGACTGCGCTATTGGCAAGAGGTGCTGGGCTTTTTTAAACCCCGGTTTGGGCCTAAACGACACTTAAAAAGACACGCGAAAAGTAATCAGGTAAACCCGCTTATGATCCAAAGTTATTTAAAAATCGCCTGGCGAAATGTGGCTAAAAACCAGACCTACGCCTTGATTAACGTCACCGGCTTAGCCCTGGGCATTGGCGCTGCCCTGTTGATTTTTGCCCTGGTGCGGTACCATTACTCGATTGATAAACACCATCAGAAACAGGATCGCATCTACCGGGTAACCACACAGTTTGTCACGCCCGAGGGCCATTTTGATATAGCCGGTGTTCCTTATCCGCTGGGAAGGGCGCTCCGGAACGACCATCCCGACATCGAAGCAATAGCGATGATTGATCAGTACCGGGATCCGCTGGTCACCATACCGGAGCAGGGGAAAGCGGACCGGAAGTTTAAAGAGGCTCACCAGTTGGGGGCTTTCGTTCAGCCGGCTTTTTTCAGAATTTTTGATTATCGGTGGGTTGTGGGCGACCCCGCTGAACTGACGCAGCCGAACACCGTGGTCATCAGCGCCGAAAATGCCACCAGGTATTTCGGTACAACGCAGGTAATTGGCAAACTGATCCGGCTCAATGCGCGGCTGGACGTCCGGATTGTGGGTGTTTTTGAGAATTACCGGGATAATACCGATTTCGCTTTCCCGATTATGGCTTCTTGGGCCAGTTTGAAGGCGTTTCACGGGCATTCGTTGCCCGAAGATTTCGACGGCATCAACGGCGACACCCAGTGTTTTGTGAGCCTGGATCATCGGTTCACCAAAGCCGACTGGGACCGGCAGATGCTGGCTTTTGTCCGGAAGTATAAACCGCATGGCGTCAAGGACACCCGGTTTTTGATGCAGCCCCTGCACGCCATACACTTTTCAACCGATACCGGCGGAGTCAGCCAGGGACTGATCTGGTCGCTGTTTGCCATTGGTGTTTTTCTGATCCTGACGGCCAGCATCAATTTTGTCAATCTGGCCACAGCCCAGGCGCTGAATCGATCCCGGGAGGTGGGCGTTCGGAAGGTGCTGGGCAGCACCCGGGGCCAGTTATTCTGGCAATTCATTGGGGAAACCGCTTTGCTGACCCTGGTGGCCACGCTACTCGCCCTGCTGTTTTTTCAAATCGGCCAGCAATTCGCGCAGGAAAAGTTACACGGCGCTTTTCGGTTTACGTTCTACTATGATGCCTCCGTCCTGGGCTGGCTGGCCCTGATTGTGACCGGGGTTATTTTCCTGTCCGGACTGTATCCGGCGCTGGTGCTGGCGGGCTTCAAACCGGCCCTGGCGCTGGCGGGCCGAATCACCACGCAGCAGGTAGGCGGTTTTTCCATTCGCCGGAGTCTGGTTATCACCCAGTTCGCTATTTCCCAGATGCTGATTGTCGGTATGGTGGTCGTAGCCAGTCAGTTGCAATACATCCAGACGAAAGACCTGGGTTTTCGTCAGCAGGCGATTCTTACGGTTGCGCTTCCCGATTTGCCCCAGCAGGATATCGATAAAATGAACCGGTTCAGGCAGCAGGCGCTGGCCATTCCGGAGGTGAAAAAGGTGAGCTATTCCGTCAGCGGGCCGCCCCAGTCGGGCTGGATCAGTCAGACGATGATCAAATTCGATACCCGTCCCGAACCCGAAAAGTTTGCCACCCAGCAACGGTTTATCGATGCCAGTTTTGTGGATGTGTACGGATTAAAACTGGTGGCGGGTCGTAACCTGCAACCCGCCGACACGTCGCGGGAAGTGCTGGTCAACGAAGCTTTTGTCAAGGCGCTGGGGGTGCGTGATCCGGCCCAGGTGTTGGGCAAGCTGATTCACAACGGACGTGGGCTCGAAATTGTGGGCGTGCTGAGAAACTTCAACGTGAACAACCTGCGAAATGACATTGCCCCCCTGTTCATGACCACCCGGGCAACCAGCTATCATTACGCGAACCTGGAACTGCACAGCGGAAATTTCGGGCGCGTGATTCGCCAGCTGGAAACGAACTACAACCAGATTTACCCGGAGAGCTACTTTTCCGCCCAATTTGTTGACGAACAATTGCAGCAGGACTATGTCCAGGAGCAAACGATGGCAAAGCTGGTCAACTTCTTTGCCGGTATTGCCATCGTCATCGGCTGCCTGGGCCTGTACGGGCTGGTGTTGTTTATGGCGACTCAAAAAACCAAAGAAATTGGCGTTCGGAAAGTGCTGGGGGCCAGCATTCATCAGATTTTGTGGCTGTTTGGCAAAGAATTTACCCGCCTGATCGTCGTGGCTTTTGTAATTGCGACACCGGTTTCCTGGTGGGTGATGAGCCATTGGTTGCAGGAATTTGTCTACCGCATTGAAATTGGCCCCGGCATTTTTGCAGTAGCCCTGCTGGCGACGGTCATCGTGGCGGCCGCGACGGTAAGTTTCCAGAGCATCCGGGCGGCTTTGATGAATCCGGTCAAATCCCTGCGCTCGGAATGAGGGCGAAGAATGATGAATGATATTACGATGAATGATGAATTAAACTCGCAAAAGCCCACCTGTTAACGGTCATTTCCACCACATTTATCATTCATTATTGACAATGACTCCGCCCCGTTTCGCCGACTGTCTTTTAAAATTTTTCTGCGCTTCGGACCGGCTGGAGGAGGTGCAGGGTGATTTGCACGAGGAATTTCAGTATCAGCTCCGGCGGGTGGGCCAACGGCGGGCCCGGTTCCGGTATTGGCGCGATGTGCTGGGATTTTTCAGGCCGTTTGCCACCAAAACAAAATCAAGGGATAATCCAAAAACCGTACCGTTCGATATGTTCCAGAATTATTTCAAGATCGCCTGGCGGAATCTCTGGCGAAAAAAAGGCTTTTCGGCCATCAACATTGTTGGTCTGGCCATTGGTCTGGCAACCTGTCTGCTCATTGTCCTGTTTGTGCAGCATGAACTGAGCTACGACCGTTACAACACGAAAGCCGACCGGATTTTTCGCATGACCATGCACGGGACCATGGGCGGCAAGGAAGTCAATATGGCCTACGCACCTTCGCCCGCCGGACCCGCCATGCAGCACGATTATCCGGGCGTTGAATCCTTTACGCGGCTGGAAGAACAGGGCACGTTTGTGGTCAGATACGGCAAGGAACGGTTTAAGGAAGAACGGGTTGCCTTTGCCGATTCTACCTTTTTCGAGATTTTCTCGATTCCGCTGCTGAAAGGAGACAGGAAGACGGTTTTGGCCGAACCCAAAACCGTGGTGCTGACCGAATCAACCGCCCGGAAATATTTTGGTGGTCAGAATCCCGTTGGCAAAAGCCTGACGCTGGGCGACCAGGGCCTGTTCCGGGTGACGGGTGTTTGCCAGGACGTGCCGTCCAACTCGCATTTTCACTACGACTTTTTTGGCTCTTACCGCTCCCTTCGTTCGGGCGAGAAGTGGCTGTCCAGCGGGGCCAACACCTACCTGTTGCTGCGGAAAGGCTATTCGATAGAGAGCCTGACGGCCCAGATTCCGCAAATTGTCCGGAAGTATGTCGGCCCCGAAGTGCAGGAGTTTCTGGGAATGAGCTACGATGAATACGTCCGCAAAGGCGACCGACTTGGGTTTCAGTTCCAGCCCATTACCGCTATTCACCTGGGGTCGAACTGGGAGGGCGAGTTGGAACCGAACAGCGACGTGAAATACGTTTATATTTTCTCGGCTATTGCGGTTTTTATCTTGCTGCTGGCCTGCATCAATTTCATGAATCTAAGCACGGCGGGGTCGGCCAACCGCGCCAAGGAGGTCGGCATTCGCAAGGTGCTGGGGTCGGTGCAGCAACAGTTGATCCGTCAGTTTCTGTCCGAATCGGTCTTGATCACCTTTCTGGCGCTGCTGGTGGCCTGCGGACTGGTGGTCGCTGTGCTGCCGAGTTTCAATCAACTGGCTGACAAAGATTTCAGTCTTAGTACGTTGTTAAACACGCGGATGATCGCCTACACACTGGCGGGCTGCCTGCTGGTGGGCTTGCTGGCCGGAAGCTATCCGGCGTTTTTTCTGGCATCGTTTCGCCCGGTCAGTGTGCTGAAAGGACGGTTGCAGGGCGGAATGCGGAGTGGCTGGCTACGAAACACGCTGGTTACCATTCAGTTTGTGGTGTCCATCGGCATGATTATTAGCACGCTGGTCGTTTATCAGCAACTCCGGTTTATCCAGAGCAAAAAAGTCGGTTTTGACAAAGAACAGGTCTTGATTCTGCACGATACGTACGTGCTGGGCGACAAGCTGGCTGCGTTTAAGAAGGAGCTGGAAAAACAAGCACAGATTGTCAGCGCAAGCTCGGCGGGTTATCTACCGGCGGGGAATTCAAACCAGGGCGTCGACGGTTTTCGGGATATAAATGCTCCCGCCGAACGAACGCCCTTCCGGTTGAAAACCTACCGGATCGACGATCAATATCTGCCGACGCTGGGGATTCGGGTGGCACTGGGCCGCAACTTCTCCAAAGCATTTTCGGGCGACAGCGCGGCTGTGCTCGTCAACGAAGCCGCCGTCCGGCAGTTTGGCTGGAAAAATCCGATTGGGCAGCGCGTCGCAACCGTCGGCAACGGCAGTCCGGAAGACCGACATACCTACACGGTTGTCGGAGTCACCCGCAACTTTCATTTCGAGTCGCTGCACCAGCACATTGCGCCCCTGATTATGCTCTACGGCGGAGATCACTACCAGATGGCCCTGCGAATCCGGACGGACAACCTACCAGCCTTGCTTCACAACCTGGAAAAGACCTGGAAAGCCGAAACCGACAACCCGTTTTCGTATTCGTTCCTCAACGAGCGGTTTAACAAAATGTACCAGTCGGAGCAGCGAATCGGGGAGTTGTTCGGCATTTTTGCGGGGCTGGCCGTTGTCATCGCCTGTCTGGGCTTGTTCGGCCTGGCGGCTTTCACCACGCTTCAGCGGACGAAGGAAATCGGCGTCCGCAAGGTCTTAGGCGCGTCGGTTGCCAGCATTGTGGCGCTGCTTTCCAAAGATTTTCTGCGGTTGGTGTTGGTTGCCATTGTCATTGCTACACCCCTGGGCTGGTATGCAATGGACCAATGGCTGGCGGATTTTGCCTACCGGGTCGATCTCGCCTGGTGGATCTTTGCGCTGGCCGGTTTGCTGGCGGTGGGCATTGCCCTGCTGACGGTGAGCTATCAAAGCATCAAAGCCGCGCTGGTGAATCCGGTGAAGAGTTTAAAAACGGAGTAAAGGAGAAAGGGAGGAAGGGATGAATGGAAGAAAAAAAGAAACTTCCTCCCTTTCTCCTTTACTTCCTTCATTCCTTTTTTATGAAACCGCCCCGCTTCGCCGACCGTATCCTCCAACTCTTCTGCTCGTCCGAGCGGCTGGAGGAGGTGCAGGGTGATTTGCACGAAGAGTTTGCCTGGCAAGTCCGGCGGGTGGGTGAAAACCGGGCCCGAATTCGCTACTGGTGGGATGTGTTGGGCTTTTTAAAACCGTTTGCCGGAAAACGTAAAATCGGTGCTGATCCGTTTCGTTCTACCCCTAACCCAATTATGCTACGCAATTACTTTAAAATTTCGCTGCGAAACCTGTGGCGAAACCGGCTTTCGAGCGCGGTCAGTACGGTCGGTCTGGCGATTGGACTGGCCAGTGGCTTGCTGATTTTTCTGCTGGTAAACTGGTTGTTCAGTTTTGACCGCTACCACGCCAAAGCCGACCGGACCTACTGGGTTGTGACGGACCTCCGACACGAGCAGGTGATCCCGAGCGACGCGACGCCCCGGCCCCTGGCCGAGGTTCTGCGCCGGCATTATCCGTTCGTGGAAAGCGCCGTTCGGATCGAGCTGGCGTTCGGGAAAATCATCAGAATACCGGACGGACGGGGCGGTTTGGCCAAAAAGTTTGAAGAGTCGCGCAACGTCGGTTTTGTTGAACCCGAGTTTTTCGATGTTTTTGACGTGGACTGGGTCAAAGGAAATCCGAAAACCGCCCTGTCCGCGCCGAACACCGTGGTGTTGTCGGAGCGTTACGCCCGGAACTATTTTGACGGTGCCGACCCGGTCGGGAAAACCGTACGGCTGGATAACCAGACTAATCTGACGGTGACGGGCGTCATCCGGAACCCGCCATCCAATACGAAGCTCCCGATGGAGGTGCTAATTTCGTACCGCACCCTGCCCGGTTTAGCGAACGACCCGGGTTTACTGCAACGCTGGGGCAGCCCGAGTGCGCTGTGCTTCGTGGCCCTTCGCGAAGGCGCCCCCGTCGAGCGGCTCACCAGCGCCTTTCCCGCCATTCGCCGGACGTATCTGACGGCCCCGGATGCGAAGCTGCTTGATTTTAAAGCCCTTCCGCTCAGCGACCTGAATCATAATCCGCAATACGGCGGTCATGCTCCGCGCCCCATCCTGTACGCCATGATCATCGTGGGCGTGTTTCTGGTGGTGGCATCCTGCATCAATTTCATCAACGTTGCCACGGCCCGGGCCATCCAGCGATCCAAAGAAGTGGGCGTCCGGAAGGCCATCGGCAGTACCCGGCGTCAGCTGATCGGGCAGTTTCTGACCGAAACCGCCCTGCTGGTGCTGGCCGCCGTGCTTGTCGCGCTGGGACTGGTTCAACTCAATTTGCCGTTGCTCAACGACGCGCTGGCCGTGTTGCACGCGGATCTTTCGGTCCTGAACGTGTTTCGCCCCGATTCGCTGCTGTGGTTTGGCGGGCTGGTCGTGGCGGTTATTCTGCTGGCCGGTTTTTACCCGTCCGTCGTCTTGTCGCGCTTCAATCCGGTGGCGGCTTTGCGCGGGCGACTGACGACGCAGCAGGTGGGCGGGGTGTCGGTTCGGCGCGGCCTGGTGGTGGTGCAGTTTTTCATCACCCAGCTTTTTGTGATTGGCGCCATCGTCATGACGCGGCAGGTGCGTCATATGCAACAGGCCGATCTGGGTTTCAATAAAGAGTCGGTGTTGACGGTTCCGGTGCCGACCACCAGTTTTTCCCGGCAACAAACGCTGCGCGAGCAGTTGGGGCAGATTCCGGGCGTTGAGCAGGTGGCGCTGGCGGGCGATCCACCGGCTTCGCACCGCCGACCGCCGGTTCCGTTTACGTTCGACCGCCGGACCGCACCGGAGAAGTTTCCGGTGAGTGTGAAGATGGGCGACAAAGCCTATGTTCCGCTGTTCGGACTGACGCTGGTGGCCGGGCGGAATTTGCGGTCCAACGACTCGACGAGCCACGAAGCGCTGGTGAACCAGGCCATGGTCAAACAACTGGGGTTGCGGACTCCCACCGACATTCTGGGCAAACGCCTGACGGTTTTTGGCACCGAAAAGACCGTGGTGGGCGTGATGAATGATTTTCAACTGGGCGAAGCGCAGGGCAGCATTCCGCCAACGGCCCTGCTCAATCTCCACCCGAGCCTGGCCATTGCGGCCCTGAAAGTAGCCCCCGGTAATTTGCCCGCGACGGTTCAGGCGGTTGAGAAGGTTTGGAACGGGCAGTTTCCGGAGAACGTCTTTAAGGCGGTTTTTGTGGACGATCTGGTCAATCAGTTTTACCTCACCGAACGGATTTTGCTGGGGCTGATTCAGGCGTTTTCGCTGATTGCCATGCTGATCGGTTGCCTGGGAATTTACGGCTTGGTGGCGTTTATGGCCGAGTCGAAAACCAAGGAAATCGGCGTTCGGAAAGTGCTCGGTGCCACCCGCGCCCAGCTTCTCTGGCTGTTTGGCCGGGAGTTTGGCAAACTGATGGCAGTCGGTTTTCTGGTGGCGGCTCCGCTCGGCGGGTGGCTGATGACCGGCTGGCTACAGCGGTACGAATACCGCATTGATCTGGACTGGTGGATTTTTGCCCTGGCCTTCCTGCTGACGGCCGGAATCACCCTGCTCACGGTTTCGTACGAATCCATCAAAGCCGCCCTCACCAATCCCGTTGTCTCGCTGCGCTCGGAATGAAGGAATTTAGAATGATGAGTGATGAACGATGAATGCGTCAGCCAATTCATTCATCGTCCATCATTCATCGCTCATCGTTTATCACTCACCACTCCCCACGCGGTAGGTTAGCGAGACCAGCCCGGTTTCGTACGGTTTTGTTTCCAGCAGGCTCAGGTTGATGCGGTTTTTGAGATTGGCGAACAAGGGTTTACCCGCGCCCAGCACCAGCGGGTGAACGGCCAGAAAGAGTTCATCAACCAGCCCTTCGTTCAAAAGGGCGTTCGTGAGGTCGGCCCCGCCGAAAAGCCAGATATCTTTGCCGGGTTGATTTTTGAGGGCGGTCACCTGCGTTTTGAGATCGCCACGAATGAGTTCTTCGTTGTCGCCAACTTCCTTCAGAGTCGTTGAAAAAACGTATTTTTTGTAGGCCGCAAACGGATTGCTGCCGGCCAGCTCGTTCGGGCTGTTCAGGACAGTGTAGCTTTTCCGCCCGACGAACAGGGCATCGATTCGCTCCAGAAAAGCTGTCAAGCCATAATCCTGATCGGTAAAACACCAGTCATACTCGCCATTGGGCCCTTCGATGTAGCCGTCGAGACTGACGGCCACGCATAAAATTACCTTGCGCATGGTTAAAAATGGTTTGGATGGTTGAAATGGCTGGATGGTTAGAAATGGCTGAATAAATTATAAAATCATTTAACCATTCCAACCACCTCAACCCATTCAGGACCCAAAATTGCGAAGGGAAAAACCGGCATAATTGTAGAAATCGGACATCAGCACAGAACGTGATTACTGGCCAGCAGTTGGCTCGGCGTCAGGCCGGTGTAATCGCGACAGGCGTGAATGAAGTGAGACTGGTCGTAGTAACCGCTTTCGTGGGCAATTTCGGTCAGGCTCAGGCGGGGGTGTTTTTTGACGTGTTTCAGGGCATTCAGAAAAACCGTCATGCGGGCAAATTCTTTGGGGGACAGTCCAATGCGCTGATTGAACCGCCGGATCAGTTGCCGGCTGCTGAGGCCGGTGCGGTCGGCCAGGGTTTCCACCGAAAGCAGGCCCTGCGCCTGCCGGATCTGGCGCAGGCAAAAATCAACCCCCGGATCGCGGCTGTTGAGGTGCTGAAGCTGCGCAATCAGGTGCTGCTGAATCAGGTGCACCCGCTGATCGGCGGTTGGGGCCGTTTCGACGCGTTCCTGCATCGGGTGGTTCCAGTCTTCCCACAACTCGCCCAGATCGATGAGCTGGTTGGCGAGGTTGTGCATGGGCACCGGAAAAAACCGGTAGGCCTGGCCTTCCGCGAAGCAGACCGACACGAACCGCACCGGCCCCGCTGTCCAGACATCCATGAAGTGATTCAGGCGGGCGGTGATGAAGCTCCGACCGGACGAAGCCGCCCGGCCATTCGCCGAAACCACGCGCTGGGGCTCGCAAAAATTGACGAAAAGCTCCACGCAGGTATCGGGCAACACCCGAATTGGCGGAGGCAGCACCGCCGGCGCGTCCGTTTCCAGCGCGCAAATGGCTTTGACGAAGGGCTTCAGCCGTGGATCAATCGTGAAAAACCGGTAGGCCATACCGCAAAGATAACCATTTGCCGGCTGCCAAAATACCGCCCGATGGTCATTCCTCCGCAGTGTCCGTTTTGCGGACAGTTTATGTCCGATTCTGGACAGTTTCGCTTTCGTTTATTTTCAAAAAACCGCATTTGAACCGTAATCAGGCCCTTTTCTACGGGCTGGCACTGCATTTGTTCGGCATTATCGTATAAAATCAGGGCAGCATGAAAAGGGCTTTTTTGGGCGAGTTTGAAGAGGTCGTTTTGTTAACGGTTGCCGTGCTGGGCGAGAGCGCGTACGGGGTAACGGTTACGCAGGAGATCGAGCAGAAAACCGGGCGGGCGGTGGGCTTCAGCACCGTGCACACCACGCTGCAACGGCTGGAAGAAAAAGGCTATCTGTCGTCGAAAATGAGCGGGGCCACGGCCGAGCGCGGTGGTCGCCGGAAGCGGTTTTTTACGGTCACGGCCGCCGGTCGGAAAGCCCTGGTGGAAGTGAAAACGATCCGGGAGCAGTTGTGGGATGCGCTTCCCCCGCAAACTTTGCAATTGATGGGAGGGTGATTCGTAATCAACAAGAAGAAACGACTACTTAACAAGGATGGATCCGATTATGAACTCCTCATTCTGCATTCGAAGACGCGCTTATTCATTGTTTATTATTCCCTGTTCCTTATGAAAAACCGCCCTCCCCGCTGGGCCGTCTGGCTGCTGGAAGCCTTCGGGCATCCGGATTCTGTGGAAGAAGTGCAGGGCGACTTGCTGGAGCTGTATGCCTACTGGGCCGAAACCGTGGGGGAGCGGCAGGCCCGCTGGCGGTATGGCCTGAATGCCCTGAAACTGGTGCGACCTTTTGCCAAACGAACAACCGAGTACTATTCAACCCCTTCTTTTCTAGGTGCTACTATGATCCGGAATTACTTTAAAATCGCCCTGCGGAACCTTGTCAAATACAAAGGGTATTCGGCCATTAACATTACGGGGCTGGCCGTCGGGATGGCGGTGGCCATGCTCATTGGTCTGTGGATCCACGACGAACTATCGTACAACAAATACCACAAGAGTTACGAACGGGTGGCGCAGGTGATGCAGCACCAGACGGTCAACGGAAAAATTTATTCCGGAACCGCCATGCCGTTTCCAATGGGCAAAGAACTGCAAACCCGGTATGGCAGCAATTTCAAGTACGTGGTGATGTCTTCGTGGGAGGGCGAACACTTCCTGACGCTGGGGGAAAAGAAAATTTCCCAACCGGGCGCTTTCATGGACGTGGCTGCGCCCCGGCTGCTCACGCTGGAAATGGTGAAAGGCTCCCACGAGGGACTGAACGAACCCAACTCCATCTTGCTGGCTGAATCGACCGCGAAGGCGCTTTTCGGCGAGCGCGATGCCCTGAATCAACTGCTTAAAATTGACAACAAAATGGATGCCCGGGTCACCGGGGTTTATAAAGACATCCCGCACAACGCACAGTTTCACGACCTGTCTTTCATTGCTCCCTGGGAGTTGTATGTTTCGTCGGAAAACTGGATCAAACACGCCCGCGACGAGCAGCAGTGGGGCAATAATTCATTCCAGGTTTTCGTCCAGATTGCCGATAAGGCGGATTTTGCGCTGGTCGATAAAAACATTCGGAACGCCAAACAAAACAACGTGGCGCCCGAAGAAAAAAAATACAAAGCGGAAATATTTCTGCACCCGATGCGGGACTGGCGCTTGCGCTCGAGTTGGGACAACGGCGTCAAAACCGGCGGGATGATCGAATACATCTGGCTATTCGGTTTCATTGGGGTGTTTGTGCTGCTGCTGGCCTGCATCAACTTCATGAACCTGAGCACGGCGCGGTCGGAAAAACGGGCCAAAGAAGTGGGCATCCGGAAAGCCGTGGGCTCGGTCCGCAGCCAGTTGATCAGCCAGTTTTTTAACGAGTCACTGCTGGTGGTGGGCTGCGCGTTTGGGCTGGCGTTGCTGCTGGTGCTGTTGATTCTGCCCTGGTTTAATCAGGTGGCCGACAAACAAATCGTGATGTTGTGGGGAAATCCGCTGTTCTGGCTGTTTGGCATCGGGTTTACGCTCTTTACCGGTTTTGTGGCCGGGAGCTACCCCGCGCTGTATCTGTCGTCGTTTCAGCCGGTCAAGGTTCTGAAGGGAACCTTCAAAGCCGGGCGGTTTGCCTCGCTGCCCCGCAAGGTGCTGGTGGTGGTGCAGTTTACGGTTTCGCTCACGCTGATCATCGGAACGATCATTGTTTACAACCAGATTCAGTATTCCAAAAACCGCCCCATTGGCTACAACCGCGACGGGTTGGTGATGATTCAGATGAAGTCGCCGGATTTTTACGGCAAGTTTGAGGTTCTCCGCTCGGACCTCAAAAAGGCGGGGGCCATTCAGGAACTGGCCGAATCGTCGAGTCCGTTGACCAATGTCTGGTCGAACAACGGCGGTTTTCACTGGCCGGGCAAAGACCCGAACCTGGACACCGACTTTGCAACGATCTGGGTGACGCACGAATTTGGCAAAACCGTAGGCTGGCAGTTTAAGGAGGGCCGGGATTTTTCGCGGGAGTTCTCGTCGGACTCGGCTTCCATTGTGCTGAACGAAGCCGCAGTGAAATTCATGGGGATCAAAAACCCGGTCGGCAGCATCGTTCGCTGGGGCGAAGGCAAGGACATGGGCGAATTTAAGGTGATTGGCGTCATCAAAGACATGCTGATGCAGTCGCCGTATGAACCCGTCAAGCAGACGATTTACCTGATGAATTACGACAATGTAAACTGGATCACCCTGAAAATGAATCCGGATAAAAGCGCCAATGAATGCCTGACCACCATCGAAGCGGCTTTCAAAAAATACATTCCGTCGGCGCCGTTCGAATACCAGTTTGCGGACGTGGAGTTCGGGAAAAAATTCGCCCACGAGGAGCGCATCGGCAAGCTGGCCACCTTCTTTGCGGGCCTGGCGATTTTCATCAGTTGCCTGGGGCTGTTTGGCTTAGCTTCCTTCATGGCCGAGCAGCGCACCAAGGAAATTGGTGTTCGGAAAGTGCTGGGTGCCAGCGTGCTGGACCTGTGGAGCCTGTTGTCGAAGGATTTTGTGCTGCTGGTTATCATCGCCTTCTGCATCGCAACGCCGGCGGCCTGGTATTTCATGAGCAACTGGCTGCAAAAATACGAGTACCGTTCCGAGATTTCGTGGTGGGTGTTTGCCATTTCGGGGGCCGGCGCGCTGCTCGTCACCCTGCTGACGGTTTCGTTCCAAAGCATCAAAGCCGCACTCGTAAATCCGGTGAAGTCCCTGCGGTCCGAATGACGACGGAGGCCGCCCGGGCGGTTAAGCGTACGGAATGATAAGTGGTGAATTAAACGTCGGACCCATCCAGCATTGAAAAACCGGTCGCCTAATATCCTTTAACCGGTCGGGCGGCCCCCTCATCATTCCTCCTTATGAAAACCCCTCCCCGCTGGGCCGTCTGGCTGCTGGAAACGTTCGGGCATCCGGATTCTGTGGAAGAAGTGCAGGGCGACCTGCTGGAATTGTATGCCTACTGGGTGGAAACCGTGGGGGAACGGCGGGCCTGCTGGCGGTATGCCCTGAGTGTTTTGAAATTGCTGCGGCCCCTGGCCCGGCGAAAAGCATCAAGTGACTATTCTCAACCCTTCCTGTTTGGTCCTGCTATGATTCGGAATTATTTCAAAATCGCCATTCGCAACCTGCTCAAACAGCGGGTGTACAGTGTGTTCAACCTGGTGGGCCTTGCCTTGGGCATTTCGTGCGGGCTGTTGCTGACGCTGCACATTAAAGAAGAACTGAGTTACGAAAAGGATTTTCCGAATCATGAGCGGATTTACCGAGCCGCAACGACGGAATGGTCGAAGTCGCAGCCCCCGCTGGCGGGCGAAATGAAAGCTTTTTTTCCGGACATCGAGCACATCGTACGGTTTGTGGGCCGGGGTACGCAGGTGGTCAGCTCGGCGTTTAATCAGCAGGGTGAAAGCACCGGTTTTTTCGCGGACTCGACGGCAGTGCCAATTTTTAGCCTGAAACCGGTAGTGGGCGATCCGGTCCGGGCGTTGACCGAACCGGGCTCGATGGTGATTTCGCGGAGCATGGCGACCCGGTTTTTCGGGCAACGCGACCCGCTCGGTCGCAAGCTGATTTTCGACAACAAGGAGGAATTGTTTGTCCGGGCCGTCATCGAGGATTTGCCCCACAATACGCACCTGAAATTCGACTACCTAGTGTCGATGCCTACTTTCAACAATTCCGTACCGGAAGACCTCAAAAACAACAAAGGCTGGATGTTTGGCTGGACGTACGTCTTGTTTCGGGATAAAACCGCCGTGGCCAAAGCCGAAAAACGACTGCCCGATTTTTATCTGAAGTATTATGCGCCCACGACCGAAGCGGATCGGAAGGACAAAATGGCGTTTGCGGCCACCGCGCGGTTTCAGCCGCTGACCGACATCCACCTGAAGTCGAATCTGATTCAGGAAATGGGCCCGAACAGCAACATTCTGTACGTTTATATTTTTCTGGCGGTCGAAGTGCTGATTCTGATCATTGCCTGCGTCAACTTCATTAACCTGTTTACAACCCAGGCGCTGAAGCGGGCCAAGGAAGTGGGCATGCGGAAGGTGCTGGGTGCGCGGAAAACGCAGGTGATCGGCCAGTTTCTGGGCGAAGCGTTCATTCTGACCTTGCTGGCCAGTCTGGTGGCGGTGGTGATTTACGAACTGGCGCTGCCTTTTTACAACAGCATCGCGGGCCGGCAGGTCGCCGGGTGGGAAATCCTGCGCCCGGAAAATCTGCTGACGATCGGCCTGATCGTGCTTTTTGTCGGCTTGTTGGCCGGCTTGTTTCCGTCGCTTTTTATCGCCCGGTTTGAACCCATCACGTCCCTGAAGGCGGATAAACTGCCCAAATCCTCGGCCAACGTACTGCGCAAAAGCCTGATTGTGGTTCAGTTTGTGGTGTCGGCTTTCCTGATTATCTCAACCGTTCTGATTGCGCAACAGATGAAGTTGCTCCGCAATCAGCAACTCGGTTTTGACAAAGAGCAGGTGCTGACGGTTAAACTGTACGGGAATCTACGGGAAAAACTGTTGCTGAATCCGGCTCTTTTCAAAAACGAACTGCTGCAACACTCATCCATTCTGGCCGTTGGGCAGTCGTCGAACCTGATTGGGGACGATTTGAGCGTTGAGACGGTAACACCGCTGAATCCGCCCGCCGGGAGCGAGTATCCGCCCGTCAAAGTGTCGCGGGTCGATGAAGATTACCTGAACGTGTTGCGGATCAAACTGAAGGAGGGCCGCAATTTTTCGCGGCAGTTCAACGACTCGGCCTCGTTTATCATCAACGAAAAAACCGCCCGGCTGCTGGGCCTGAAAAATCCGGTGGGCGAGATTGTCGTAAACCACGCCATGCACCTGCAGGGCAAGATTATCGGCGTGATTCGCGACTATAATTTTGCCTCGCTTCACAACCAGGTCGAGCCGCTGGTGCTGGAATACCGGCCGAAATGGTCTGGGAATCTGCTGGTCAAAATCAAAGCCGGAGATCCGCAGGAAACGATTGCTTTCCTGAAAAACACCGTCGAAAAACTGGCTCCCAACACCTTGTTTCAATATAGTTTTCTGGACGAGCGCGTGGCGGCTTTATACAGCAAGGAGGACCGCATGAGTCAGATTCTGAACGTATTTGCCGGTCTGGCGATCGTGATTTCGTGTCTGGGTCTGTTTGGCGTGGTGGCGCATGAATCCAAAATCCGGACGAAGGAAATCGGCATCCGGAAAGTGCTGGGCGCTTCGGTCGGCAGTCTGGTGTCCATGCTGGCGGGAAGTTTCCTGAAACTGGTGCTGCTCGGTATTCTCATCGCTTCCCCGCTTACCTGGTATGCAACGGACCAATGGTTGCAGGGTTTTGCGTACAAAGTCGATATTCAGTGGTGGATCTTTGTGCTGGCCGGTATCGTTATTCTCGCCGTTGCCCTGCTGACGGTTGCGCTGCAATCCATCCAATCTGCCCTCATGAACCCGGTTCGCTCGCTACGTTCGGAATGATGAGTTAAGAATTAAGAGTGATGAGTTGAAAAATAGACGCGTCCATTCATGATCAAGAAAAACCGCTCTCACCTGACCCTCATCATTCATCATTCATAACTCATTCCTCTTATGAAAACCCCTCCCCGCTGGGCCGTCTGGCTGCTTGAAGTCTTTGGTCATCCCGATGCGCTGGAAGAGGTGCAGGGTGACCTGCTGGAACTGTATGCCTACTGGGTGGAAACCGTGGGGAACGGCGGGCCCGCCGGCGGTATGCCCTGAGTGTTTTGAAATTGCTGCGGCCTTTTGCCCCATCGAATCCACCTTCGTCACCTTCTTTTCTGCGTCCTGTTATGATCCGGAATTATGTCAAAATCGCCTGGCGGAACCTGAGCCGCAACCTTGCGTTTAGTACGATCAATCTGCTGGGGCTGGTGTTGGGCCTGACGGCCGCCCTGGTCATTTTTCTGGTGATCCGGCACGAAACCGGCTACGACCAGAACCAGTCCAACGGCGACCGGATTTACCGGGTCGAAAATCACAACCTGAAAGAAGGGCACCAATACCCGGGCACCTACACCGGGACGGCGGTTGCCTTCCGGAATGAAGTGCCCGAAGTCGAGCTGGTCGTTCCGTTGCTGAAGGTGGGCGGCAGCACGCTGTCCGTGCCCTCGGCCGGAAAGCGGTTTAAAGAGCCGCTGGTCTTTGCCGGCAATGAACTGCTCCGCTTGCTGGATTACCGCTGGCTGGCGGGCGACGCCCGGACGGCGTTGTCGCAACCCAATACCGTGGTGCTGACCCGCACCCAGGCCGGGAAGTATTTTGGCACCGCCGAAGCGGTTGGCAGGGTCCTGCGGCTCGACAACAAACAGGATTTGCAGGTGGTCGGGGTGCTGGAAGATTACCCGACCACCACCAGTTTTCCGTTCGACATTCTGGTTTCGTTCCCAACCATCAGGAACACCAATCTCGACTACAACCTGAACCAGTGGAACGGCTGGAATGACAATTTCCAGGTCTTTGTTCTCCTCAGAAAAGGTGCAAAACCGGAACAGGTCACCGGGCGCTCGGCGGCCATCCTGGCCAAATACCGCGGTGCCGAACACGCCCAGGACCAGCAATTTGCGCTCAACCCGCTGGCCGAAGTCCATTATTCGGCCAACATGGGCGGTCGGACGGCCAATCGCAAACTGCTCAATATTCTGTCACTCATCGGTCTGTGCGTGCTGCTGATCGGGTGCATCAATTTCATCAACCTGACCACCGCCCAAGCCTTTAAACGAGCCCGGGAGGTAGGCATCCGCAAAGCCGTGGGGAGCAATCGCTGGTCGCTGGTGTACCAGTTTCTGACCGAAGCCGGTCTGATTACGTTCGCAGCGGTGGCTTTGTCGGTGCTGATGGCGTGGTTGGGGCTGCCCCTGGTGGTTGATACGCTCGGCATTCCGCTGCGTTCGGCGGATCTGTTTTCCGGAAAAACCGCCTTGTTTCTGGTGGCGCTGTTTGCCTTGACGGCTTTGCTGGCTGGTTTGTATCCGGCGTTCCGCTTGTCGGGAATGGCGCCGATCTGGGCGTTGAAAAACCATAAAATGCCGCAGGGGCGGCAAACCGTTTCGCTGCGACAGGGGCTGGTGGTGGTGCAGTTTGCGGTTTCGCTGGTGCTCATCAGCAGTTCATTATTGATCAATCAGCAATTGCGGTTTTTCCAGAATGCCGAGTTGGGCTTCAATAAAGAGGCTCTGGTTACCGTCGGATTACCCGACAACAGTCCGGCCAAACTGGGCGAGCTGCGGAATCGGCTGGGACAGTCGACGCAGATCCGGGAGGTTAGTTTTTCGTTCAACAGCGCATCGGCGGAAAGCAACTGGATGCAGAACATGCAGTACCGGAACGGCGCGAAAGTCACCGACATCAAGACGCAGCTGAAAATGGGCGACGCCCATTACCTGAGCACCTACGGCATCCACCTGCTGGCGGGCGAGGGCCTGAAGGAGCGCGATTCGGCGGTTTCCAAAGTGATCGCCAACGAGGTGTTTCTCAGTCGTATGGGCATTGGCCGACCGGCAGATGCCATTGGCCGGCAGGTGTATTACGGCGATGGACAGGAGTTTGCCACCATTGTCGGGGTGGTGAAGAACTTTAACGTCAATTCGCTGCACCAGAAAATCGATCCAACCCTGGTTCAGGTCGTCCCCAAGCATTTTTATCAGGCGGGGATCAAACTCCAGGCCGAAAAACCGACTACGGAATCCCTGCAAGCAGCTTTGTCGGACATTGAAAAGGCCTGGACGGCCACGTATCCCGACCAGGTGTTCGAGTACGATTTCCTGGACGAGACGCTGGCTCAGGCTTACCAAGCCGAAACCCGCACGGGGAAACTGATTGCCACGGCCACGGTTTTAGCGATTCTGATTGCCTGTCTGGGCCTGTTCGGCTTAGCGGCTTTTACGGCGGAGCAGCGCACGAAGGAGATTGGCGTTCGGAAGGTGCTGGGCGCATCGGTTGCGGGCATTGTGCTGCTGCTTTCCAGAGACTTTCTGAAACCGGTGCTGGTGGCCCTGCTGATTGCCGTGCCGGTGGCCTGGTATGCGATGGACGAATGGCAGCAGAACTTTGAGTTCCGGGTCGGCATGTCGTGGTGGGTGTTTGCGCGGGCGGGCTGGCCATTCTGGTTGCTTTCCTGACGGTTTCGTTTCAAAGCATCAAAGCCGCGTTGATGAATCCCGTCAAGAGCTTGCGAAGTGAATAAGGAGGCAGAAGAGAAACAGGGGCGACAGGGAGGAGGTCAGGACACACGTTCCTGCCTTCTCCCTGTCGCCTTTTTGGCCTCCTCGATTTAAATAAAAAACCGTGTCCAGCAGCGTACGTTTCCTGTCCGTTTGTGGACAGAAACTACCCATACGGTTTTAGAAAAACGCTCTTTTTAGGCGGAATAGGCCGGTTTTTGATTCTGGCAAGACATTTGTTATACATTTACATAACTAATGGAAGCCAATGAAAGGAACCTATTTAGGCGAATTTGAAGAGGTTGTTTTGCTGGCCGTAGCGATCCGGGCGGGCGACGCCTACGGGGCCGCCGTGGTCACCGAAATCGAGCAGCAGATGAATCGTCCGGTGAATTTGGGGGCGGTGCATTCGGCGCTGAACCGGTTGCAGGAAAAAGGGCTGGTCAACTCCCAGATGGGCGGCATGACGGCCGAGCGCGGTGGACGCCGGAAGCGGCTTTATGCCGTGACCACCGCCGGCCGGCGGGCGCTGGAAGAAATCCGCCAACTCCGCAACCAGATGTGGAGCGCCATTCCGAACACCGCCTGGTTCTAGGGCAATTACTGATGAACAATTGACAATGAATAAACGATTTAATTAAGTCCTTGATAATAAACTGTTTGTTTGTAATAATTCATAATTCATAATTCATAATTCATAATTCATAATTCATAATTCATAATTCATAATGAACGCCCCTCCCCGCTGGGCAACGCGCCTGCTTCACTGGTTTTGCGCCCCGCATCTGGTCGAAGAACTGGAGGGCGATCTGGACGAACTCTTTCGGCAGCGGATCGAATTGCTGGGAGTACCGAAAGCGCGTCGCCGGTATGTTCGGGATGTGCTGAGCATGCTACGGCCCTCGGTTATCAGACGAAAAGCCGGTGAGTTTCCTTCTCCAGCCCCAACCACCATGCTACGCAATTACCTGAAAATCGCCTTCCGGAACCTGAGTAAACACCCGGTTTACTCGATCATCAACATCGGCGGCCTGGCCGTCGGAATGGCAGTGGCGCTGTTGGTGGGGCTCTGGATTTACGATGAGTTGTCGTTCAACACCTACCATCAGAACTACCCGCGCATTGCGCAGATTCTACAGAATCAACACCGGAACGGCGAAATGCACACGTCTCGTTCGCTGCCTTATCCGTACGTTAATGAATTAGAAACGAACTACAAAAGGCACTTCAAGCGCATTGTGGTTTCGTCGCAAAACCGCGATTGCGTGCTGACGGCGGGCGACACCAAACTGACGAAAAAAGGGCAATACATCAGCGCCGATGCGCCGGAAATGTTCACGCTGAACATGCTGCGGGGCAGCCGGGCCGGTTTGCAGGACCCGCAATCGATTTTGCTGGCGGCATCGACCGCCAAAGCGCTGTTTGGGGATGCAGACCCCCTGGGCAAACCGGTGAAAATCGATACCGACCTGCTGGTGAAGGTGACCGGCGTGTACGAAGATTTGCCGCACAACACCCAGTTTCACGAGGTCCAGTTTCTGGCGTCCTGGGCGTACTTTCTGGCGACGAATCCGCACATGAAAGCAAAAAAATGGGACAACCACGCCCTCTGGATTTTCGTCGAAATCCGGCCGGAAACGAATTTTGAGCAGGTTACGGCGAGCATCAAAGATTCCGAAATCAAGGTGATCCGGCACCTGGACGGCATGCAGGAAGAAGCGGCCACCAACCCGCAGATGTGGCTGCACCCCATGCGCGACTGGCATTTGTATTCCAGTTTTAAAAATGGCTCGGTCAACACGGGGCCGGTTTCGTATGTCTGGACCGTGGGCCTGATCGGTTTTGTGGTGTTGCTGCTGGCCTGCATCAATTTCATGAACCTGAGCACGGCGCGCTCCGAAAAACGGGCCAAAGAAGTGGGCATCCGGAAAGCCATCGGTTCGCTGCGCGGGCAACTGATCGCGCAGTTTTTCAGTGAGTCCCTGTTGGTGACATTCCTGTCTTTTCTGCTGGCGCTGGTCCTCGCGCTGGTTTTCTTACCGGGCTTCAACGATCTGGCCGCCAAGCAGATGACGTTTCCGTGGGCCAATGGCTCCTTCTGGTTGTTGAGTCTTGGGTTTATTGGGCTGACGGGTCTGCTGGCGGGGAGTTACCCGGCTTTGTACCTGACTTCCTTCCAACCGGTAAAGGTTCTGAAAGGGTCGGGACTGGGGCGGTTTTCGGCGGGCCGGTTGGCGTCGCTGCCGCGCAAGGTGCTGGTGGTGACGCAGTTTACGGTTTCCATTACGCTGATGATCGGTACGGTGATCGTTTATCAGCAGATTCAGTTTGCCAAAAACCGCCCGGTTGGGTACTCGCGGGAGGGTTTGTTGATGATGCCGATGCAAACCGGCGATTTTTCCGGGAAAGCGGATCGGTTGCGGGCGGAATTGAAAGCTACCGGCGTCGTCGTTGAACTGGCCGAATCCCAAAGTCCGATTACGGGCGTTTGGTCGACCAACGAAGGCTTTAGCTGGAAAGGCATGAAAGCCGGGCTGAACGAAAATTTTGCCACCCTGACCGTGACGCCCGAATACGCGAAAACAGTGGGCTGGCAGTTCGTGACCGGACGAAATTTCTCGCGGGATTTTAGCTCGGATTCCAGCGGTTTTATCATCAACGAAGCGGCCGCCCGGCTTTTGGGTTTCCCGAATCCCGTGGGCGAAACCGTCCGCTGGAAAAGCCAGTGGATGACCAACAACATCGAAAAGCCGTTCCGGGTGATCGGCGTGGTAAAAGACATGGTGATGGAATCGCCGTTTGAACCCATTCGACCCACGGTTTTTATTTTGTTTGGCGGGGCCAACTGGATCAACATCAAAATCAATCCGGCGGTGAGTGCCAGCGCTGCGTTGCCCCAAATCGAAGCGGTTTTCAAACGGCTGATTCCCGCTGCGCCTTTTGACTACAAATTTGCCGACGCCGAATACGACGCCAAGTTCCGGGCCGAAGAACGCATCGGCAGGCTGGCGTCGCTCTTTGCGGTTTTGGCCATTTTTATTTCCTGCCTGGGGCTGTTTGGGCTGGCCTTGTTCGTCGCCGAACAGCGCACCAAGGAGATTGGGGTGCGAAAAGTGATGGGCGCTTCCGTGCTCAACCTGTGGGGTCTGCTGTCGAAAGAGTTTGTGGTGTTGGTGGTGGTGGCCTTTGCGATTGCCGTACCAACCGCATCGTATTTCCTGATTGCCTGGCTTCAGAAATACGAATACCGCACCGAACTGTCGTGGTGGGTGTTTGGCGCAGCGGGTTTGGGGGCATTGCTGATCACCCTGCTGACGGTAAGTTTTCAATCCATCAAAGTCGCGTTGATGAATCCGGTGAAGAGTTTACGAACGGAATAAGCGGCTCGGTCGGAGTGCGGTTTTACCGGTGGCTACCCCGGCCCTGTTTCGCCTTTTTTCTGTTCATCTGCGGACAGCAAGTTGTCCGAAACCGTACAGGGAAAACCGTATTTATTGGCTAACATACTGTCGTTCAGATAGTTGATATGGGCGGCATGAAAATTGAAAGAAGATGGGTGGCCTACTCTCTTCCAACTCTTTTTATGCTGAAAAACTATCTGACCATTGCCTGGCGAAACCTGCTGAAGGATAAATTCTACAGCCTGATCAATATTCTAGGCCTGACCATTGGCGTCACCTGTGGCCTGCTGCTGCTGCTCTACGTGACCGATGAACTGAGCTTCGACCGGTATCACGAAAAGGGAAGCCGGATTTACCGCATCGTTTCGAACATCACCGAACCGGACAAAATCAACCACTGGGTGAGCACGCAGCCCCCGCTGGTGAAAACCCTGAAACAGGATTATCCGTTTGTCGAAAACTACGTCCGGTTTTTTCCGAACGGTCGGGTGATGTTCCGGCAGGGCGAGAAGCGGTTTTACGAAACCGACGTTTATGCCGCCGACTCGACGGTTTTCGATGTGTTCAGTTATAAGTTCGTGGAGGGAGATCCCAAAACCGCGCTGGATCAGCCGGGCAGCGTGGTTCTGACGCAGACCACGGCGCAAAAATTCTTCGGAAACCGTCCGGCGGTGGGGCAGTCGCTGCAAACCAATGACACGACGTTCTACAAAGTAACGGCGGTGCTTGAAGACGTTCCGAAAAATTCGCACTTCACCTTCAACGCCCTGTTCTCGCTCAGCACGGATGCGCGGCAGGCCAACGGCTGGGGCGGTTTTTACATCGTGAGTTACCTGCTGCTGCCCGAGAAATTTGACACGAAGATTCTGGAAAGCAAATTTCCGCAGTTGTACGACAAACACATGGCGTCGATTTTTCAGCGGATGGGCATCAAAATTACCTACGAACTCCAACCGCTGACCGACATTCACCTGCATTCCAAAATGGACGGCGAAGCGGGGGGGGACATCAGCTACGTCTACATTTTTAGTGCCGTTGCGTTTTTTATGTTGCTGATTGCCAGCATCAACTACATGAACCTGTCGACAGCCCGCTCGGCCAAACGGGCCAAAGAAGTGGGCTTGCGGAAAGTGATGGGGTCGCTCCGAAACGCGCTGATGGCGCAGTTCCTGACCGAGTCGGTTTTGATGACGGTTCTGGCACTGACGGCCAGCCTGATCTTTGTAGCGTTGCTGTTGCCGTTTTTCAACACGGTTTCGGGAAAAGCGATTCAGTTCCGCGAATTGCTCCAGCCGCAATTTCTCCTGATTGCGCTGTCCATTGTCGTTTTCACCGGGTTTGTGAGCGGG
This sequence comes from Larkinella ripae, assembly GCF_054780775.1. NCBI lineage: Bacteria > Pseudomonadati > Bacteroidota > Cytophagia > Cytophagales > Spirosomataceae > Larkinella > Larkinella ripae. The sequence continues at coordinate 810,947 of NZ_BAAGVR010000001.1, read as the reverse complement.
AGTTACCCGGCTTTCTACCTGTCTTCGTTTGAGCCCGCAACGGTTTTGAAGGGCTCGTTCAACGCCAAAGGAGGCAGCTTTTTCCGGAAAACGCTGGTGGTGGCGCAGTTTGCGATTTCGCTGATCATGCTCATCTGCACCTGGATCGTCTACCAGCAACTCAATTACATGCGCAACAAGGACCTGGGCTACAACCGGGAACAGGTGCTGACGGTCGATTACCAGAACGGGCAGCCCCGAGCCCGTTACGACGCCCTGCGAAGCGCTCTGCTGGCAAACCCGAGCATCCGGAGCGTGGGCACGGCTTCCTCGCCCACCAGCAACATCGGCGGACGGATCATTTTTGGGGTCGAATCCAATGCCGGCCTGAAAGAAATGGGTTTCAAACCGATGGGAATCGACCACGATTACCTGAAAACAATGGGGATGAAGGTGGTTGCGGGCCGTGATTTTTCCGCCGACATTCCGGCCGATACCCTGAACGGCGTTCTGATCAACCAGGCGGCTGTGAAGCGGATGGGCTGGAAAGAACCCATCGGCAAAAAAGTGTTGCTCGGCGGGTTGCCCCAGGCCGGTCAGCCTGCTCCGCCGACGGCGAAAGTGGTGGGCGTGGTGAAGGATTTTCACCAGCAGTCGCTGTATAGTCCCATTGAGCCGATGATTATGTTGTACCGTCCGAATAATGCGGTGGTGCACATCAAAATTGACGCGAAGAACGCCGACAAAACGCTGGAGTTTATCGGCAAAAAATGGCGGGAAACCTACCCCGACCGCTTGTTTGAATACACGTTTCTGGACCAGGATTTTGAGTCGGCCTACCGGGCTGACGAGCTTCGGGGCCGGATTTTTACGGCGTTCTCGGGGCTGACGATTCTGATTGCGTGTCTAGGTCTGTTTGGCCTGGCGACGTTTACCACCGAGCAGCGCGTGAAGGAAATCGGCGTCCGGAAGGTCATGGGCGCTTCGATTTCGAGCGTGGTGCTGCTGCTTTCCAAGGATTTCACGAAGCTGGTGCTGTTCTCGTTTCCGATTGCTATTCCGGTGGCGTGGTATTCGATGGACCGCTGGTTGCAGCATTTTCCGTATAAAACCGACATTGGCATCGGCGTTTTTGTGGCGGCCTGCGTGCTCACGCTGCTCATCTGCTGGATGACGGTTATTTACCAATCCTTAAAAGCCGCCGTGGCCAATCCGGTGAAATCACTGCGGAGTGAATAAAAACGTCTGAACCGGATTACGCCGATGAAACCGTCTGCTCATGTTCAAAAACTACCTCAAAATCGCGCTGCGGAATCTGGCTAAAAACCGGTTTTATTCCGTCATCAAAATTGCCGGGCTGGCCGTCGGGCTGGCGGCTGGCATTCTGATCGCTCTGTTTGTGTACGAGGATTTTTCGTACGACGGTTTTAACGAAAAGAAAGACCGGATTGTGCGGGTGCTGACCATCGACCAGGCCGAGGGCGTCAAGAGCAAACGGGTGGGTGTGAGTTACCCCGGTTTGGCCCAGGCTCTCACGCGGGATTTGCCCGAAGTGGTCAACAGCGTCCGGATTTCCAGTCAGGGCCGAGTGCCGCTGAAAGTGGGAGAGACGCTCATCAGCTCCGAAGGAACGTTTCGGACCGAAAGCGCCTTCTTTGAGATTTTTGACTACAAGGTGCTGAGCGGGCCGTCGAAAGGCATTCTGGACGAGCCGGAAACCGTCATTCTGACCGAGACCCTGGCGAAGAAGCTCTTTGGCAACGAAAATCCGGTGGGCAAATCCATCAGGTCGGGAACGCTGGATCTGCGCGTCAAAGCCGTTATGGCCGATCCGCCCACCAATTCGCACCTTCAATTTGACATGCTGCGGTCAATGGTACCGGCGCGGGGTGACACCAGCTACGCCCAGTATCTGAATTCCTTCAACGGCATCAGCGTTTACAGCTACCTGCTGCTGGATCGTCCGCGGGATCTGAATACGATTATTCCAAAGCTAAAACAGGTCGCGGATAAAAACCAGGGCTACGCGTTTTTTGTCCCGACCCTGCAATACCTGAACGACGTGCATTTGCGGTCGGGCGAAATTCTGTTTGAACACAATACGGCCAAAACCGACGCGGCAAACCTCTACGTCCTGGCGACCATCGCGCTGCTGGTGGTGTTGCTGGCTGCGGTCAATTTCATGAATCTGGTGACGGCCCACGCCACCGGGCGGGCCAAGGAGGTCGGTTTGCGCAAAGTGGCCGGGGCGGTACGGTCGCAACTGATCGGGCAGCATCTGCTCGAATCGCTGGTGGTGACGGTTGTGTCGGCGCTGCTGGCTTTCGCGCTGGCGGCACTGGCGCTGCCGCTGCTGAATAGTATCTACCAGCGGAATGCCCGTTTAGAATCACTGTTGAACCCGGGGGTGATGCTGGGTATAATCGGGTTTGTGTTCCTTCTTGGGGTGGTGGCCGGGAGCTACCCGGCGTTTGTGCTGTCGAAGTTCCGTCCGATTACGGTGTTGAAAGGGGCCTTCAAAAATACCGACAGCGGCATCCGGCTGCGGCAGTCGCTGGTGGTCGTACAGTTTACGATTTCCATTGCGTTGATGGTTGGGACCGGCTTGGTGTTCCGGCAAATGCGCTACATTCAAAACAAAGACCTGGGGTTTAGTCGTGAACAGATCCTTTCCATTCCGTTCAAAGGGCCGTTGGCGGTAAATCGTGCCCGGACGTTTCAGGCCGAATTAAAGCAGAATCCGAACGTACTCGGCACCGGTACGACCACCAACCGGATGGGGCAGCAGTTGGGCCGGACAACGTTTGTGCCGGAGGGAAAACCGACTACGACCAATTACATTGCCAGCGCGATGTCGGTCGACGAATCGTTTGTGCCGACGATGGACATGAAAGTCCTGAAAGGGCGTAACTTCTCGCTTAATTTCCCCGCCGATTCTGCCTCCTCCCTGCTGATCAACGAAGAGATGGCCAAACTGCTCCACTGGAAGGAGCCCATTGGAAAAATCATCCGGTTGCCATCGGGCCCCAATCCGACGGATGCGACAACCTACACGGTCGTGGGACTGATCAAGGATTTCAACTTTGCCACCATTCGGCACAAGGTGGAACCGTTGATGATGCTTTACAACCGAAATAACAACCAGCTGGCCGTCAAGATCAACACCGCTAACGCGCCCGAAACGCTGGCGTTTATCGAAAAAACCTGGAAGCGGATTAATCCGGAAACGCCGTACGACTACACGTTTCTGGATGAGGACTTTGGCAAGCTGTACCGCAGCGAACAGGCGTTTGCCACGATGTTCAGCCACTTTACGGTTTTGGCGTTGTTCATTGCGGTGCTGGGCTTGTTCGGGCTGGCGGCCTTTACGGCTGAGCAACGCCGGAAAGAAATCGGAATTCGCCGGGTGCTGGGCGCCGAAACCGGGTCGCTGTTGTATCTGCTGTCCCGCGAATTTATCAAGCTGGTGTTGATTTCGTTCGTAATTGCGTCACCGCTGGCCTGGTACCTGATGAACCGCTGGCTGGACGGTTTTGCCTACCGCACCGACCAGAGCGCCATACTCTTTGTCGTCGCGGGGGTGGCCGCCGTCCTGGTTACGCTGATTACGGTGAATCTCCAGGTCTTTAAAACCGTCAATGCGAATCCGGTGAAGTCACTGCGTTCAGAATAAAAGGAGGAAGGAGAGAGGAAGAAAGGAGAACGCTTCAACGCCATTATCCCTTCCTCTTTTCTTCTTTCCTCCATTAATCCTTTATTCTATGTTAACCAACTACCTCAAAATCGCGCTGCGGAACCTGCGCAAACAACGTGGGTTTACGTTTATCAACATTTTCGGACTGGCGACGGGACTGGCCTGCTGCCTGCTGATTACACTTTACGTCGCGGACGAACTGAGCTACGACCGGTTTCACGAAAAAGCCGACCGGATTTACCGGGTCAACTCCGACATTATGTTCGGCGGCAACGACATGCACATGGCCGTGTCGCCCGATCCGATGGGGCCGACTCTGCTGAAGGATTATCCGCAGGTCGAGAACTTTGTGCGGCTGCACGGGCGCGGAACGTGGCTCGTCAAACGGGCGGGCCAGCCGAACAGTCTGCGGGAAAAAGACATCCTCTTCGCCGATTCGACCCTGTTCGACGTGTTTACGCTGCCGCTGCTGGCCGGAAATCCGAAACAGGCGCTGGTGGAACCCAATACCGTCGTGATCAGTGAGTCGGCGGCTCAACGGCATTTTGGCACCCAGAATCCAATCGGGCAAACGCTGGTGTTCGACAACAACCTGACCTGCCGGGTAACGGGTGTCATGCAGGATATGCCCACAAATTCGCACTTCCGGACCGACTTTTTTCTCGGTATGCGGAGTGATCAGTACGACTGGGGGCGTTGGCTGAGCAACAACCACCAGACCTACATTGTCTTAAAAGAAGGGGTTGACTACCGGGAGTTTAATAAAAACTTTGAAACCATCATTCAGAAATACGTTGGTCCGCAGGCGGTTGCCTTCATTGGAACCTCCATCGAGCAGTTTCGCAACTCCGGAAACCGGATCAGTTACTGGCTGATGCCGATGACCGACATTCACCTGCGTTCCAAACAGAACATCGAACTGGCTCCCAACAGCGATATTCAGTACGTCTACATTTTCTCGGCCGTGGCGGTTTTTATTCTGCTCATTGCCTGCATCAATTTTATGAACCTGTCGACGGCCCGCTCGGCCAACCGGGCCAAAGAGGTGGGCGTCCGGAAAGTGCTGGGATCGGTGCAGCGGCAACTGATCGGGCAGTTCATGACCGAATCGGTGCTGATGGCGATTCTGGCGATGGGACTGGCTTTGTTTCTGGTGGCGCTGGCGCTGCCCCTTTTTAACGATATTTCGACCAAGCCACTGAACATCAACAGCTTGTTCGTTCCGAAATTTCTACCGGTTTTACTGGCGCTGCCGCTGGTGGTCGGTTTGCTGGCGGGGAGCTATCCGGCTTTTTTTCTGTCGTCGTTCCGGCCCATCAGCGTATTGAAAGGCAAGATCAACCTGGGGCTGAAAAGCGCCGGTTTGCGCAGCGGACTGGTGGTGTTCCAGTTCATGATGTCGGTGATTCTGATTGTTGGTACGATGGTCGTTTACCGGCAGATCAACTTTATCCAGACCACCAAAATCGGTTTCAAGCGCGATCAGGTCCTGACCATCAACGAGGTTTATGCACTGGGCAACCAGGCGGAGGCTTTCAAGGAAGAAGTGCTGAAATTGCCGGGCGTCGCGTCGGGCTCGTTATCCAGTTTCCTCCCCGTTCCGTCGGACCGGAGCGATAGCGCGTTGTTTCCGGAAGGCCAGATGGACCAAAGCAAGGCGGTTTCGGCGCAGCAGTGGGGCGTCGATGCGGATTATATACCGACGCTGGGGATGGAACTGGCGCAGGGCCGGAATTTTTCGCGGACGTTCGGCTCCGACTCCTCGGCCATTATCCTGAACGAAACCGCGGCCAAACTCTTTGCTTTTAAAGATCCGATCGGCAAGCGAGTAATGCGGATGATGGATAATGAGGGCAAAGTTTTCAAAACCTACACGGTGGTTGGGGTCGTCAAAAACTTCCATTTCGAATCACTGCGGCAGAACATTGGCTCGGTGGTGCTCTTCATGGAACCTTCGCGGGGGGCGGTTTCGTTTCGGCTCACCAGCCAGGACATACCGGGTCTGGTGAAACAGGTGGAAGCCAAATGGCGGCAAATGGCGCCGGGCATGCCGTTCAATTACGCGTTTCTGGAAGACAGTTTCGATACGATGTACCGCGCCGAACAGCGCGTCGGGCAGATCGTGCTGACGTTTTCCGTGCTGGCCATTCTGATTGCCTGCCTGGGCCTGTTCGGGCTGGCGGCTTTCATGGCCGAGCAACGCACCAAGGAGATTGGCGTCCGGAAAGTGCTGGGGGCCAGCACCACCAGCATTGTGGGGCTGCTGTCGAAAGACTTTTTAAAACTGGTCCTGATTGCCATTCTGATTGCGACGCCCATTGCCTGGTACGGAATGAACCAGTGGCTGGAAGATTTTGCGTATAAGATTGACGTGCCGTGGTGGATGTTTGTGCTGGCCGGGCTGGCCGCTATCCTTATTGCGTTCGCAACCGTATCGTTCCAGTCGATCAAAGCCGCTCTGACCAATCCGGTGAAGAGCCTGCGGGCGGAATAAGGTTCTGAACCCGGTTTTAATCGGTATAATCCGAGTGCAAAACATTTACTGAAAAACCGTGCAACTTTCCCTGCTGATTCAGCATCTTTTGAACACAACGCTTAAACAATCGCTAACACAAATACCATGAAACGTTCATCTTTCCTCTTAACGACGATGTGTGCAGTCGCGCTGGCTTTCAAGGGTCTGGCGCAGGACAAGGACGAAACCCCGTACGATACCAAGAATTTCAGCGGCAATCTGAACAACGTTCGGGTGGAGACCTCCGGCGGCAGCATCTCGGTGGAAGGCGGCCAGTCGAGCGGGGTCAAAGTAGAAATGTATGTGCGGCCCAACAACTGGCCGAGTAATAAACTTTCCAAAGACGAAATCGAAGAGCGTCTGAAAGAATACGAAATTAAGCTGGGCACCGAAGGCAACACGGTGGTGGCAACGGCTAAACGCAAAAACCGGGACAACTGGGACTGGAAGCGCTCGATCAATATTTCGTTCAGGGTATACACGCCCAAAAACTTTGCCACCGACCTGCACACCAGCGGGGGCAGCATCCGGCTGAACAACCTGGTGGGGAGCCAGAATTTTGCCACCAGCGGAGGAAGTCTGCACCTGACCGGTGTCGAAGGATTGATCAAAGGCCGGACGTCGGGTGGCAGCATTCACCTGGAACGTTGCCGGAAAGACATCGATCTGGCGACCAGCGGTGGGTCAATCCACGCGACGGATTCGGATGGCAATCTGGATCTGCGGACCTCCGGTGGCAGCGTTCACCTCGATGGTCTGAGTGGCCGGATCAACGCCCGCACCAGTGGCGGCAGCGTGAAAGGCGATGGCATCAAAGGTGAACTGGTGGCCGGAACGTCCGGCGGCTCGGTTCGGTTGTCCGGCATTGCGGGCAGCGTGGAAGCCAGCACCAGCGGGGGCGGAATGGACGTAGAAATTACGAAGCTGGGCGAATACGTCCGTTTGTCGGGCGGTCCGGGCAGCGTCAACGTCAAAATGCCGCTCGATCAGGGCATTGATCTCGATCTGTCGGGAAACCGGGTCGATATTCCCCTGAGCAAATTCGACGGAACCGTTGAAAAAGACCGCGTTCGGGGCCGCCTGAACGGGGGTGGGGTGCCGGTCCGCATCTCCGCCGGCAGCGGCAGCGTACGCGTCAACAGGTAGTGAAGAATGATGCGTTACGAGTGAGGAATTGGCTGACGGGTTTTAATACTGCGGAGCCGACTCATCACTCTTAACGCATCATTCTTCACTCTAATCCCTTTGTCCGTTTGTGAACAAAAGAGTGTCCGTCACCGGACACTCTTTTGCATTTGTTGGGTTTATTCGGTTAATTATCAGTCTTTTGGTTTTCTGGCATAAGCCTTGAGTCTGGATAGTCGATTCCGTCCTTCGATTCCCTATGTTGCGCAATTACGTCGTCATTGCTTTTCGAAATCTCTGGAAACACCGGCTGTTTTCCTTTATCAACATCTTCGGCCTGGCGTCGGGGATCATGGTGTGTCTGCTGGCATTGATCGACATCAAAGGCGCTTTTGATTATGGCAATTACCACCCCCATCCTGACCGGACCTACCGGGTTTTAACCGATGTCACGGGCCGTGATAACCAAACGGCAGCCTTCGCAACCAGCCCGCTGCCCCTGGCCGGAACCTTGCAGCGTGACTACGGTTTTGTGGAAAAAACCGCCCGCGTCATCCGGAGTTATGCGGAACTAACGGTGGATCGCAAACCATTATCGGTTTCCTTTTGCGCCGTTGATTCGGCATTTTTTACGGTTTTAGGCTATAAACTGGCCAGTGGACAACCGGCTACAGAACGGAATACGGCGGTTTTGACACCCCAGACGGCCGGGCGGTTTTTTGGGGTAGCGAACCCCATCGGCAAGGTCATTCACCACAAGGAGTTTGGCGCGATTAGGGTAACGGGCGTTTTTGAGCCACTGCCCAACCGCTCGCATTTGAAATTCGATCTGGCCATGTCGATGGCAACGCTTTCCTCAAAAAATCAGCAGCGGGAGCAGAGCGACTGGAAAAACTACAGCAGCGGTTACACCTACGTTTTGCTGAAAGAAGGGGCATCACCCGAATTATTGAAAAACGTACTGCCGACAATTGCGGCCAGGACTACAAAAGGATTACAATTCAAATCGGAAAAAGGATACACGTTGCGGGCGCAATCGCTGGCGGCACTTTCGCCGTCGTACGAGGACCTGCAAATGGGAACCTGGGAGCCAACCTGGGGAAAGCTGGCGACCGAGATGGGCGTTGGGCTGGTAACGTTGCTGCTGGCGGTTTTCAACTACGTCAATTTAACGCTGGCCCGTTCGCTGAGTCGCGCGCGGGAAGTCGGCATCCGGAAAGTGTCCGGGGCCGTGCGCTGGCAGTTGATGAGCCAGTTTATGGCCGAATCGGTGGTGTTATCGGTGCTGGCGCTGGGCGTGGCTTACGGAATGTTGTTGCTGATCGAGCCGATGCCGTTTGTGCAGCAGTGGCTGACCGGCGGGGTTACCTTGACGGGTTCGTTGTGGGCGATTTTCATCGGATTCAGTATCGGGGCCGGTTTGCTTGCCGGTTTTGTTCCCGCCCGGGTGCTATCCGGTTTTCGTCCGGCCCAGGTTCTGCGCAGCCAGACGGGGTTGAAAGTATTCAAAGGAATCACGTTGCGTAAGTCGCTGATTGTGGCGCAGTTTGCCATTGCCCTGGTGGCAATGATTGCGCTGCTGTCGATGGCGCGGCAACAAAATTACATGGCCACGGCCGACTACGGTTTTCGCACGGAACAGATCCTGAATATTCCGCTGAATGGCCTGCCCTACCAGCGCCTTGCCAATGAACTAAACCGGGTTTCGGGGGTCGAGCGCGTATCGGCTTCTTCGGAGCGGTTTGGTCATCACGATGGCGATTACGGACAGATCCACCGGCAACGCTCCGGTGGCGATTCCATCGCGGCTTTTCAGTTTTCCGTCGATCAGAATTTTGTTGCCAACCTGGATCTGACGCTCCTGGCGGGCCAGAATTTGCCGGAGATGGTGACCGATACGACCGGAGGAGGTGCGCCGGGCCGCTTCGTGCTCGTCAACGAGGAAGCGGTCAACGCCTTTCGGCTCGGAAACCCCCGGGAGATGGTCGGCCAGTCACTCTGGTTGAACGACAGCACGGAAGTAACGATTGCGGGGGTATTAAAAGATTTCCGGTTTACGACGTTTAATTGGACCATCAAACCCCTGGTTCTGCTGCATCATCCGAAGCAGTTCCGGTTTTTGAATGTGAAAGTCGCCCGCGGAGCCGAAGCCTCGGCGATGGCCGATATGCAGCGAATCTGGAAACGTCTGAATCCGTACGAACCTTTTGACGCTCAGTGGTATACCGATTTTCTGCACGAACGGCACAGCCACGAGGACGATGTTAACTTCATGGGTTTGCTGACGGGGCTGGCGTTTTCCATTGCCTGCCTGGGCTTGCTCGGCATGGTGACCTACACCACCGAGACCCGCATCAAGGAAGTGGGCATCCGGAAAGTGATGGGCGCGCGGGTGAACCAGATTATCTGGCTGTTGTCCTGGGATTTTGTTAAATTACTGCTCATTGCCGGAGCGATTGCGTTGCCGTTGGGGTATATGGCAGGAATGGCATTTCTGCTTAATTTTGCCTACCACGTTACGGTCGGAATCGAAACGCTGGGCGGTTGCATTGGTCTGTTGCTGTTGCTGGGCGGTTTGACCATCGGAATCCGGACGTACCGGGCGGCATTGGCCAATCCAGCGGACAGCTTACGGAGTGAATAGGTAGTACCGATAAATGATGAATTATGAATGATGAACGATGAATGAGCGGACATCTTAATTCATCATTCATAATTATAAAAAACACAAAGTATGATTTCACTACATAACGTTTCCAAGTACTACCCGGCTGGTTTCGGGAAAACCTACGTGCTGCGTAACATCACCCTGGAGATCAACGAAGGCGAGTTTGTGTCCATCATGGGGCCGTCAGGATCGGGCAAGTCTACGCTGTTGCACATTCTGGGAATGCTGGAAGAGCCGTCGGAGGGCGAGTACCTGTTTTTTGACCAGCCGGTGCAGAAATTGTCGGAAAAACGACGCACCGAATTGCACCGGAATTACATCGGATTTGTGTTTCAGGCCTATCACCTGATCGACGAACTGACGGTGTATGAAAACATCGAAACGCCCCTGCTTTACAAAGGCATGTCGTCATCGGAGCGCAAAAGCCGGGTGGCCGAGCTGCTCGACCGGTTTAATATGGTCGCCAAAAAAGACCTGTTCCCGACGCAGCTTTCGGGGGGCCAGCAGCAGTTGGTCGGCATTGCCCGCGCCGTTGCCTCGGAACCCAAAGTGATCTTCGCCGACGAACCGACGGGCAACCTGCACTCCGACCACGCGAAGGAAATTATGGAGCTGTTCAAAAAACTGAATAAGGAAGATGGCGTGACGATTGTTCAGGTGACGCACTCGGAGGTCAACGCGGAGTACGGAAACCGGATTTTGCGCCTGAAAGACGGCTGGCTCGAATCCTTCCCGGTTTCGGTGGAACGCGAGTAAAACCGCCGGGCTACAAATCCGCGTATAGGGGTTTGATTTTATCCCGCGCCTTTTCGTCGAAGGATTGGCTGCCGATTTGCCGGACCCACTGGATGCCCGCGACGTTCGTGCAGAAAACCGCATCGGCCTGGCTTAAAACGTTCGGCAAAAAAAGCCCTTCCTGAACGATCAGGCCGTGTTTGGGGGCCCGGCGAAGGAGCTGGCGACGCAAAATTCCGTCGATGCAGCCGCTGGCAAGCGAAGGCGTAAAAAGTTGGTTGTCGCTGAGCCAGAAGAGATTGGACGCAATGCATTCGGCCAGATGGCCGTGTTGATCGAGCAGAACCATATCGTCGGCCTGTTCGTGCTGTTTGGCAAGGCCCGCCAGCACGTAAGGCAGGGCGTTGAGGGTTTTGTAGGCCGAAACCGGCGAAGGACTTAGCCGGACCGCATCGAAAAAACCGACTTTGGTCTTGTCGGTGAAGGCAAACGCCGGGCCGGAGCGGGCGGTCAGGAGGAAATTGGAATGGGCGTTGGTCGGGGTGTATAAACCACCCGGTTTTCGCCAGACCTGGAGCTTGATTCGGGTGGCCTGGTCGAGCAGATGGTTGGCTTTCAGAAGGCGCATGATCTGGTCGTGGAGCAACTCCGAATCGAAAAAAGGGGGAGCCTGCAGGGAAAGCGCTTCCATGCCCCGGCTCAGCCGGTCGTAATGGTCGGGCCAGAACCGGACTTCGTGGTGTTCGTAGCGGATGGTTTCAAACAAGCCGTCACCGTATTGGAATGCCCGGTCGTTCAGCGAAAGCTGAACGACTTCTTCCGGTACTACATCCCCGTTTAAAACCACGTTCATTTGTATTTTCACCGTTTATCTAAAATAATCAATTAGTACGCAAGATACTTTGTAACATTGAACAACCATGAAGCGATTTTCTATTAACCACGGCCCGGTGAACCGGTTTAAAGTGACGATCCTGGCATCGCTATTGGGGCTTGTCGTAACGTCAACCCATGCCCAGACAAGCCAAGTCACTACAGCAAATTCGACGGGATCAACCGTATATTCTTTACGGCAGTGTGTTGAAATTGCCTTGCAGAATAATATTCAGGCTCGTCGGGGCCAGTTGCAGGTTGAAAACAGTAGTTTGCAATTGCGTCAGTCACGGGTAAATTTACTGCCAAATGCGGCTTTTAACGCCAATCAATCCATCAGTGGAGGTGGGCGACAGATTGACCCTTTTACCAATGAAGTTATACCCCAGCAAAGCGTAAGTTCAAGCAATTATCAGCTTAGTTCATCCCTAACGCTTTTTAATGGGTTTTCGCAGCGAAATACCATTAAACAATACAACTTGGCGCTGGATGCGAGTCAGAAGGAATTGTTGGCAACCAACAATACCGTTGCGTTGACAGTTGTCCAGAATTATTTAAATGTGCTGACGTATCAGGAGCAGTTAGAAATTGCTCGGGGTCAAGTTACCACCACTCGCGGTCAACTGGATCGGACTCAAAAACTGGTGAATGCCGGAACGTTGGCGGAGGCTCAGCTTTTTGACCTACGGGCTCAGGTTGCAAACGACGAACTGGCCATCGTTACGGCCCAGAACAACCTCGACCTCGCTAAGCTGGCTTTGCTACAAGCCATGAATGTACCGGGAGGGCAAAGTATTGATGTAGAACGGATGGAAGTACCGGATCCGACGTTTGCTCCCTACTCGGCGACGGCCCAGGAAGTTTATAATGTAGCGTTGGAAAACATGCCGGATATTCAGGGCGCCGACTTAAGGGTACGCAGTGCAGCTGCCGGGGTTGAAGTAGCAAAAGGAGCATTATATCCTTCTTTAACATTAAATGGTAGTCTGTACACCTTTGTTTCCAGCACGAACCGGCAAAGCTCGCGAGATACCAGCATCGTTATACAACAACAAATACCTGGGCAATACATCATGGTTAGCGGTATACAACAGCCCATTTTTCAGACCGTTTATGGCTCAAATTCTTCCAGAGTTGGGTTTTTCAACCAAGTAACCAACAACCTGAACCGGTCTGTATCCGTAAGCTTACGTGTACCAATTTTTACGAATTTTCAGTCGCGGACCCAGATCACTACTGCCAAGATTCAGCAGCAGACGGCCGAATTAAACGCCCAAAATGCCCGCCTGACGTTGCGACAAAACATTGAAACCGCGTATACGAACATGCTGGCCGGATCCAATCGTTTCCGGGCGACTTCAATTCAGGTTGAATCTTTGGAGCAAGCATTTCGAGCGGCCGAAAGTCGGTTTAACGCCGGGGCACTAAACTCCGTGGATTATAACATTGCTAAAAATAACTTAGATAAGGCTCGTGCTAACCTGGTGCAGGCTAAATTTGATTATATTTTCCGGACAAAAATCCTTGATTTTTACCAAAACAAACCGTTATCTTTCTAACGACGAATGGCCATTGAATAATGAATATTGAATAATTTGCGCATCTTTTCATTTGTTGCCTGCGTATTCAATATCCCGTTCATGATCATTCGGGGCCGCTTGGGCGGTTCATTATTCAACAATCGTGTATGAAACGTAAATCGAACCGTCTCTGGTGGATATTAGGGGCTATTGTTATTTTGTTAGTGGGCGGACTGGTGGCTGCCAAGCAAACCGGCCTGATTGGAAAAGAAAAACCGGCTGAAGTTGATTTTACAGCGGTTAAAAAAGTCGATATTATTGAACGGGTGAGCGCTTCGGGCCGCGTTCAGCCCGAGGTGGAAGTAAAGATCAGCCCGGACGTTTCAGGTGAAATCATCGCTCTGTACATTGCCGAAGGCGATTCGATCAAGCAAGGGCAGTTACTGCTGAAAATCCGCCCCGACAATTACGAGTCGTTATTGGCCCGCGCCCGAGCAACCGTTAACTCCAGCCGCGCTCAATACCTCCAGACCAAAGCGCTGGCCGCTCAGGCCGAAGCCCGGCTGATTCGCGCCAAGGCCACGTACGACCGGAACCGAAAACTGCTGGCCGATAAGGTGATCTCAACCGCTGACTTTGAACAGAATGAAGCGGATTACAACGTGGCGAAACAGGAAATTGAGTCGGTTCAGGCCAACATCAAAGCCGCCGAGTTCAACGTAGCCGGGGCCGAAGCCGGTTTACGGGATGCTACCGAGAACCTCCGGAAAACCACCATCTACGCGCCGGTGAACGGTACGGTTTCCAAACTGAATGTCGAATTGGGCGAGCGCGTCGTCGGAACCTCGCAGATGGCCGGTACGGAAATGCTCCGGATTGCCAACCTCAACAACATGGAAGTGCGGGTGAATGTCAACGAGAACGATATTGTACGGGTCAGCCTGGGCGATACGGCCGATATCGATGTGGATTCGTACTCGACTACCGGACGTAAATTCAAAGGAGTGGTGACCGAAATTGCCAATACGGCCAACGGTCTGGCAGCCGCCGGGGCGTCAACCGGCGCGGCATCGAGTTTGTCGACGGATGCGGTTACCGAATTTGAAGTCCGGATCAAGGTGCTGAACAGTTCGTACCGGGATTTAATGGCGCAACGGGCCAAACGCTCTTATCCGCTTAAACCGGGGATGACAGCCTCGGTCGAGGTCATCACCGACCGCCGTCCGGGCGTTCTGGCCGTGCCGATTGCCGCCGTCACAACGCGCGGAGCCGCGCAGGAAGCCATGAACAAAAAGCCCAACGAGGAGGGCAATCAGGAGGCTGAAAAACCGGGTAATCAGGCTGCGGCTAAAAAAGAGGAAGTGAAAGAGATTGTTTTTGTGCGCCAGAATGACAAAGTTGTGCAGCGGCAGGTAAAAACCGGAATCAGCGATTTTGATAATATTGAAGTGAAATCGGGTTTGAAAGCGGGCGAAGAAGTCGTCTCCGGGCCGTTCATTGCCGTTTCGAAACGCCTGAAAGACGGCGATCCGGTGGCAAAACGCGATCCGGCAAAGGAGAAAAAACCGGAGAAATCCGACCAGTAATACCAGGCTGAATAAGCGAAAACGCCTGTGCGGTTGAGACTGTGCAGGCGTTTTTTGTATTTTGCATCTCCTTATTCGGAGGGAAAAGAAGGTAGACGGGCGAATAGCGAGCCAACCCTTTGGCCGTCAACAGTCTTTTCTCCTTATTCTCGTGTCTGTTACAAGTATGAATCAACCCGCTCGAATCACCGTTGTGGGCGGTGGCAGTTGGGCCACGGCGCTCATTAAAATTCTGTCGGAAGGAAATAACCACATTCGTTGGTGGCTCCGCAGCCAGCGCGATGCCGACCATATCAAGAAATTTCATCACAACCCCAGCTACCTGAGCGATGTGCAGATCAGTCCGCGGAAGGTTCGCGTCTGCACCAAAATCAAAGACGCCCTGAGTGTCAGTGAGCACATTATTCTGGCGGTGCCGGCGGCTTTTGTGGGCGATGCTTTAAAGGGTGTAAAACCGGCGCAACTGGACGGAAAAAGTATTATTTCGGCCATCAAAGGGATGATTCCCGAAAAAAATCAATTGATAACCGACTGGGCCGAGCAGGAATTTGACGTTCCGGCCGACCGGATTGCGGTAATTGCCGGCCCGTGCCACGCCGAAGAGGTGGCCCTGGAGAAGCAGTCCTACCTGACGCTGGCTTCGCAGAATCTGGCGTTTGCCGCCCAGGTATCGCAGTTGCTCAACGGCCGCTTTGTTCAGACTTCCCCGCTCGACGATATCTACGGCGTAGAGTACTGTGCGGTGATGAAAAACATCATTGCGCTGGCCTGCGGCATCACGCACGGGTTGGGCTATGGGGATAATTTTCAGGCGGTTCTGGTGTCCAACGCCATGCAGGAAATCCGGCGGTTTGTCGATACGGTTTACCCCATGCAACGCGATCTGAGTGCATCAGCCTATCTGGGGGACTTGCTGGTTACGGCTTATTCGCCCTTCAGCCGAAACCGGACGTTTGGTCATTTGATCGGGCGAGGCTACAGTGTGCAGTCGGCTCAGATGGAAATGAATATGATTGCGGAAGGCTACTACGCCGTGAAAAGCATTCACGAAATTAATCAGCAGTACGGCGTTGCGATGCCGGTTGTGGAGATGGTCTATGCGGTTTTATACGGAAAAACGTCGCCGGGCGTGGCGACGAATGCCCTGAAAACCGTCCTGAAATAAGGGCCTGCGGATTGGAGCACGCAGGATTTAATCGTGAGAGTTGTAAAATTGTCTGCTGTCGTGGACGAAGCTCACGGACTAAAGCCCGGGGGCTGTCAGAGGAAACTCCGAATCTGAGCGGCTACTTCAGCCAGTTCTTCCGCGCTCATTTTCAGTTTGTTATTTAAATTCATGTCGGCCATGCTGTTCATCGGAATCAGGTGAACGTGCGCGTGGGGTACTTCCAGACCAATGACCGAAACGCCGATCCGTTGGCAGGGAACGGCTTTTTCAAGGGCCGGAGCGATCTGCCTGGCAAATTTCATCAAGCCGGTGTAAAGCTCTTCATCCAGATCGAACAGGTAATCAATTTCCTGTTTCGGAATCACCAGCGTGTGCCCCTTTACCACGGGGAACGCATCCAGAAAAGCCAGGTACTGGTCGGTTTCGGCAATTTTATGCGCCGGAATTTCGCCAGCCACAATGCGGGAGAAGATGGAAGGCATGTGATTTAATGAACAATGAACCGCACAGGCGGCCCCGAATGAATAATGAACAACCTAATTCGAGGCAGATTCCCTTCATTCATTGCTTATTCGGGGCCGCCCGGGCGGTTCATTTAAAAATTAGCGTCCAATTTCGAGTACTTCAAATTCCAGCGTACCGGCCGGTACTTTGATTTCGGTGGTGTCGCCTACTTTTTTGCCGAGCAGACCTTTTCCGATGGGCGAACCCACGGAGATTTTGCCCAGCTTTAAATCCGCTTCTTCTTCCGAAACCAGCGTGTAGGTAACCGTTGCGCCGTTTTTCTTATTTTTAATTTTGACGGTTGATAAAACCGAGACGAGCGACGTATCGATGGATGATTCATCAAGCAGCCGGGCGTTCGAAATAATTTCTTCCATCTTGGCAATCTTCATTTCCAGCAGGCCCTGGGCGTCTTTTGCCGCATCGTATTCAGCATTTTCGCTCAGGTCACCTTTGTCGCGGGCTTCCGCAATCTGGCGGGACATATCGCTCCGCCCTTTGGTCTTCAGGTCATTCAGTTCGGCTTTCAGTCGGTTTAGACCCTCTTCAGTGTAATACGAAATTTTACCCATGTTACATTAACTCTATAATTTCTTTGCCTTTGGTTTCGCTGTTCCCAAGACCCGGCAACTCCACCGCAGCCCGTTCGTGGAATGGGCTACAAAAAAGAAAAGAACGGTTCGCTGACCGTTCTCCATACAAAATCTTGTTTCTTTGTAGGAAGCGTCAGGAGCCTTTCTGCGGAATTGTATGTATAGTTGTTCGACTACTCATAGTGGAACTCAGGAAGACAAAAATAACAATTCCCTGGTATTCTCCCAATGTCCTAATCAGCAATTCGAGCAAATAACTAGTTACGGTTTTGAGAAGTGATTCTTTTCGTATTGTATTTATGGGTACGCCCGATTTCGCGGTAGCCAGCCTGCAAAAACTGCTTGACGACGGCTGTCAGGTTGTGGCCGTGGTGACGGCTCCCGACCGGCCTTCCGGACGCGGGCAACAACTGACCCAGTCGCCGGTAAAACGGGCGGCTGTGGCGGCTGGTATTCCGGTTTTGCAGCCCGAGAAACTGCGCGACCCGGTTTTTTTGGAAACGCTCCAGGGTTATCGGGCCGATTTACAGGTGGTCATTGCGTTCCGGATGCTGCCTGAACTGGTTTGGTCCATGCCCCGGATCGGCACGTTTAACCTCCATGCGTCTTTGTTGCCGCAATACCGGGGGGCGGCTCCCATCAATTGGGCCGTAATCAATGGCGAAAAAGAAACCGGCCTGACCACGTTTTTGATCGAAAAAGAAATTGATACCGGACAACTGATTTTCCAGGAAACCGAGCCAATTCATGCCGACGATACCGCCGGGACGCTCCACGACCGGTTAATGGAAAAAGGAGCCGATCTGGTGCTGAAAACCGTGCGGGCGATTGAAGCCGGAACCTACCCGTTGATTCCGCAGCCGTCGGCCAGTGATCTGAAACCGGCTCCTAAAATTCACCGCGAAACCTGCGAAATCAACTGGTTTCAGCCCGCGGTCACCGTTCGCAATTTTGTGCGGGGTTTATCACCGTACCCGGCCGCCTGGACGAAAATTAACGGCAAGGTGTATAAAATCTACGCGGTTTCGGTGGCCGACGAATCCCCCTTTGCCGCCGAACCGGGCGAAGCCTACACCGACGGAAAGAAAACCCTGCTCATCAAAGCGGCCGACGGCTGGCTGGCGGTGCAGGAATTACAGGCCGAAGGCAAGCGGAAAATGACGGTTGAAGACTATTTTCGGGGAAATAAAATTTGATAAAATGCTGATTAGTCTAATTGCCGCCGTGGCTGAAAACGGGGTTATTGGCCGGGATAACGAACTGGTCTGGCGGTTGCCCGATGACTTTAAATATTTCAAGCAAACGACCTCCGGTCACCCCATTCTGATGGGCCGTAAAACCTTTGAATCGTTGGGGAAACCGCTGCCCAACCGGCTGAATGTGGTCATTACGCGCAACGCGGAGTATCAGCCCGAAGGTACGCTGGTGGTCGATTCGTTGGAAAAAGCGCTTGGAGAGGCCCAAAAAACCGGGATTGCCGAAGCGTTTGTAATTGGCGGGGCTGAAATTTACAAACAGGCCATTGCGGCAGCCGACCGTCTGTACCTGACCGAAGTAAAAGCCGCGTTTGAAGGCGACGCCCGGTTTCCGGATTTTGACAAAACCGAGTGGCAGGAGGTAAGTCGTCGGCACCATCCGGCCGACGACCGGCACGCCGTCGCGTTTGATTTTGTGATTTGGGAACGGAAAAAGTAGGGTTTAGCGCAGCAGGCCAAGATCGAACGTAAAACCGGGTAGTGTACCTTCACCGGATAAGTGCTTGTCGAAGCCCTGAACCACCTGCACCGAGCCGTCGGCCTGATAAATTCGGGCGGTTTCGGTTTTCGGGTCGATCAGCCAGCCCAACCGACAGCCGTTGTCGATGTATTCGCGCATTTTGTCTTCCATCGTTCGCAGGACATCCGACTCACTCATTAATTCAACTAGAAATTCGGGGCAAATTGGGGGGAACTTTCGGCGTTGTTCCGCTGTAAGCTTATTCCATTTTCCCTGGCTAATCCAGGCAACATCGGGTGAACGGTCGGCGCCATTTGGCAGTTTAAATCCGGTCGATGAATCGAAGACGAGACCAAGTTGTGTTTCGTCCGACCAGATATCCAGACGAGATGTTAGTTTAGTGTTTCTGCGACCTGTCTCTCCGCCTGTCAATGCCATAATTTCAATATTGCCTTCAGAATCGCGCTCAAATTTGATATCTGGATTTTCCTGACAGAAATAATAGAATTCGTCATCGTTCATAGCCCGAAGCTGGTCGGCCAAGTCCGTGCCGGATGGCAAATTCGTAATCTCAAGCGGCAAGGTCAGTTTCATAAAACCACCGGTTTTTACCAAATATACCAATTACCCTTTCATAAACCGAATGACGGCGACTTCGGCGAGCAGAAAGAACAGGGCGGCAATCACGAAATATTTCCAGAGGGTCGTACCCAGGTTCTGCTGACGGAGTTCCTCCACAAAATCGTCGTCCTGAATGCTGTCGAAAATCTGAACGTTGGGCTGGTTGGAGAAGATTCGCCGGAGTTCGTCGGGTTTGTAAAATTCCATCTGCGATTCCCGGTTTCCGTGGTTGAAAGCCAGCAGTTTTTCGGTTTTGCCGTTCAGCTGCAGTTCATAGTATCCCGACGCCAATTGCTGCCCTTCGTTTAGCTGGTTGCTTTTCGGAAGTTCCATCAACAATTGCTGCCCGTTGATGCGCTGGACCGGAATGATTTCCAGCTTGTCGCGCTTCAGTTTATAAACCGCATTGGGCGACGAATTGCTGACCGGAATGTCGATGGTGTTGTCGCCGAACGAGTACGCCGTACGCTGCGGCCGTACGCTCAGCGCGGCAATCTTATACATAATGGGCACAAACAGCGCGTGCTGGGCCAGATTTCCGTACTCGGTATTCAGGGGGCTGGCAAAAATATAGACCTGACCGCCCGTTGAACCGCCGGTTCGCGATTGCGTCAGAAAAGGGGTGCCGTTGCGCAGGGTCAGGAGTCGTTCGCCCACCACCCGCCACTGCCAGACGGGAACGGCATTCGGCAGGTTTTCGATGCCCTGCTGATTCGTTTGCTCAAAAATATCACGAAAGAACGGGTTCTGGCGGTTAGGAGCCGACAGCGGTTGCGAAGGCGGCAGGGGAGTCGGCTGCGTTTGTAAACCGCCTGCGCCCAGACTGGCAAAAAAGGACGACCAGGCGGTTGCGTCGGGTTTTGGGGGCGGAATAACCACCAGATTACCGCCCTGGCGGACAAACCGTTCGAGTTCACTTCGTAGTGTGCCGCCAACCTGGTTAAGACCTTCCAGTACTACTAGATCCGCATTTTTTAACTGACCTACGTCTACATTCTGGGCACTGAAGCTGCGCCGAACGAATAAACTGTCGTTTCCGTAGACGTTTTCAACGTAATTGGCTTCTGTTTTCTGATCGTACAGGTGCAGCACCCGAATGGACGGTGATGCCTGAATGACAAAATAATATTCGTTGTCGAACGTAATCGGGTAATCCTCGAACGTAATGCGCCCCCGCCGGAACCCTTTTTGGGTGACATTAAAGTTAAGCGTAGCCGTTG
Organism: Larkinella ripae; assembly: GCF_054780775.1. Lineage (NCBI taxonomy): Bacteria > Pseudomonadati > Bacteroidota > Cytophagia > Cytophagales > Spirosomataceae > Larkinella > Larkinella ripae. The sequence continues at coordinate 790,430 of NZ_BAAGVR010000001.1, read as the reverse complement.
CGGCCCCTTTACCGGCCAGCGTCACCGAAGCCGTGGAAATCTGGGTCTGATCAATAAAGAGCTTAATGGGCAAATTCCGGACCGACTCGTCACCACTGTTGCGGACCCGAACGTTGAGCGTGTTGTTCTGAAGCTCCCGGATAAACGGCGTGCTGAGCCAGACCGAATCGACAAAAACGTTCTTGGTCGGCTGCGTTTCCAAAGGTACCAGAAAAAGCCGGTTGGTGGTGTCTACTTTCAGGCGGGACAGATCGCCGGCGGTGCTTTTCTGAAAGTCGGAAAACCAGAACAATTGATTCGGGCCACTGGGGTTGTGCGTCGCCAGCAGGTTGAGTTGCCGGCGGTAGACATCGGGCAGGGTGCGGGGCGTATGGGCAAACCGGATGGTCGTGACGCGGTCGCGCAGGGCATCGGCGGTTCCGACGGTTTGCTCCTGACTGCTAAAGTCATTGGTCACCAGTTGCAGCGAAGTCGCGTTTCGGAACAACCCCAGCAGTTGGTCGAGTTTGCTGGTGGCAATGTCCAGATACCGTTTCTCGTTCAGCTCGTTCTGCATGCTGTAGGAATTGTCCAGATACAGGCTCGTCAGTCCGGTTCGTGACAGACCCAGTTTGCTTTTGCTGGGAATAAAGGGTTGGGCGAAGGCCAGAACGAGGCAGATCACGAAGAGCGACCGGAACAACAGAATCAGGTAATGCTTCAGCCGCCGGAACGATTTGGTTTCGGTCTGGACGGTTTTCAGCAGGGCGACGTTGGTAAAAAATACCCGGCGCGTCCGGCGAAAATTAAATAAGTGAATGGCGACAGGGACAGAGACCGCCAGTAGCCCAAACAGGAACGAAGGATATAGGAAACTCATCAAAGGGTTCGCTGGAACGATTAGTTACTTTATAACGGCCAAACAAACCAATGTTGTTTCGGCTCCGACGAATTTAACAAGAATAGCACACGGATGATACTAAATACTCCGATTTACCCAGATAAATCCGTGAAGTAAACTTTTATACTCAATCAGTTACAAGCGTGTAGAACGCTTCCTTCGTTTGCAACACGTCGGTATACGTGATGGAACTGGTTTGGTCGCCGATGGTTAAAAAGTCCGGTACGGGCGTATGGCCAACAATCTGGTGAAAACCGGGTAGGTAATCGGTCGAGGTTTCCCGTTTGTCGGCCCAAACCGGGCCACCCGCTTCGTCGAAACCGCCCCGCAGGTAGCTGACGTCAAACAAGGTTGTTCGCAGCGTCCGGTCCTGGTGCATGGTATTCATCCAGTCAGCCAACTGGTCGGATGTCCGCAGATTCAGTTCCGGATTTCCGTTGAAAGTTGCTTTGGGTAAATGGGCCAGCCAGCGGTTCGAGACGCCCGCGTGGGTGAACAGATACGGTCCTTCCTGATGAGCAATCTGAAACAACGAGCGGTTTTGGATGAATACTTCGCTGAGAGCGGTTTGCATCGATGCCCGAAACCCCGAGCAGCGGTAATGCGGAAAGTGCAGATACTGGGCGTCGTGGTTCCCGATCAACAAGACTACTTTGTGAACGTGCTGTTGTTTGAGCGCAATAATTTGTTGCAGATTCGTCAGGATCGTGTCATCGCTCAGATCGTAGCTGTCGGTATAATCACCCAAAAAAATTACTTTGTCGTACTGATCGACATCAACCTGAAGCCAGCTGTTGCGTCCGTGAAGATCCGGAATCGTAATGATTTTCATACCGCGCCAATATATTGAAAAAGCCTTTACCGCGTTTGCAGTAAAGGCTTTTTTGTCAAATAGGGAGTGACTTACAGCGTCCGCTTCACTTCTTTCAGTTCGAAGCTTTCGATGGTATCGCCTACCTGAATATCGTTGAAGTTCTTGATACTCAAACCGCATTCGTAGTTGGTACGAACTTCACTGACATCTTCCTTAAACCGTTTCAGCGCGCTGATTTCGCCGGTATGCACCACGATGAAGTCGCGGACCACGCGGACCTTGTTGCTCCGGCGGATGATACCATCGGTAACCATACAACCCGCTACCGTTCCTATGCGGCTGATTTTGAACACTTCACGAACGTCAATGTTACCGACAATGACTTCTTCGGTGGTCGGAGCCAGCAAGCCTTCCATGGCATCCCGGATCTCGTTGATCGCGTCGTAGATGATGGAGTACAGGCGAATCTCGATCTGCTCCTGCTCGGCCAGACGACGGGCGCTGACCGAAGGCCGCACCTGGAAGCCGACAATGATGGCATCCGATGCCGACGCCAGCAGAATATCCGACTCGGAAATCTGCCCAACGGCTTTGTGAATGATGTTGACCTGCACCTCTTCCGTTGACAGTTGCAACAAGGAGTCGGACAAAGCTTCTACCGAACCGTCCACGTCACCTTTAACGATCACGTTCAGTTCCTTGAAGTTACCGATGGCCTTCCGGCGACCGATCTCTTCGAGCGTAATGTGCTTCCGGGTGCGGAGGTTCTGTTCACGCAGCAGTTGTTCGCGTTTGTTGGCAATCTCGCGGGCTTCACGCTCGGTTTCCATCACGTTGAACTTATCGCCTGATTGCGGAGCGCCCGGCAGACCCAGAATCTGGACCGGCGTCGACGGCCCGGCTTCTTTCAGACGTTGCCCGATGTCATCCGTCATCGCGCGAATCCGGCCGAAGTGGGCACCGACCAGCACGATATCACCTTGTTTGAGCGTACCGGTCTGGACGAGCATCGTCGTCACATAACCCCGGCCTTTGTCCAGCTCCGCTTCAATAACCGTACCGGTCGCCCGTTTATCCGGATTGGCTTTCAGTTCGAGCAGTTCGGCTTCGAGCAGGACTTTTTCCAGCAGTTCGGAAATCCCCTGACCGGATTTCGAAGAAATTTCCTGAGTTTGGTATTTACCACCCCATTCTTCGACCAGCATATTCATCGCCGACAGTTCTTCCCGAACCTTATCCGTGTTGGCACCCGGTTTATCGATTTTACTGAAGGCGAATACGATCGGAACACCGGCCACCTGCGCGTGGTTGATAGCCTCGCGGGTTTGTGGCATGACGCTGTCGTCGGCGGCAATCACGATGATAACGATATCAGTTACCTGGGCTCCCCGTGCCCGCATGGCCGTAAACGCTTCGTGACCCGGCGTATCGAGGAACGTGATCATCCGGTCATCGGTCGTTTTTACGCTGTAGGCACCGATGTGCTGCGTAATCCCCCCGGCTTCGCCAGCCGCAACGCGCGTCCGGCGGATGTAGTCAAGCAAGGACGTTTTACCGTGGTCGACGTGACCCATGATGGTAACAATCGGGGCCCGGTGCTCCAGATCTTCCTCGGCATCCGGTTCTTCAACCAATCCCGATTCGATCTCTTCCTCGGCTGACACGAACTGAACTTCGTATTCAAATTCGTCGGCAATTACCGTGATGGCTTCGGCATCAAGGCGCTGGTTGATGGATACAAACATCCCCAGGCTCATACAGGTCGCAATCACGTCGTTGACCGAAACATCCATCAGGGAAGCCAGGTCATTCGCCGAAACGAATTCGGTCACTTTCAGGATTTTTGCTTCTTCGTTTTCAAGGTCGATCCGTTCGCGTTCGCGTTCGGCGCGCTCCTGACGGCGATCCCGGCGACGGTCGGCCCCCCGGTTCGGTTTGTTACCGGTCATCCGGGCCTGAGTGGCCTTGATCGAATCTTTTACTTCGCGCTGGGTGGGCTCTTCCCGCCGATCGCGCGTATTCCGGTTGCCGGTTTTTCCTTTGTTCTGGCTTGCGGCTCCGGCCGTACCAGTAGCCGGTTTGTTGCCTTGACCCTGACCCGGCTGATTCCGGTTGCCCGGCTGATTCGCATCCCGGTTTCGTGGAGCGCCCTGACCCTGTTGGGGTTGAGCGGTTCCGCCGGCTGCCGGTGCAGCCCCGCTGACCGGATCGCGACGCAACCGTTTGCGTTTGCGTTTCTTATCGCGCTCGTCGGTTGAGGCAACGGGTCCATTCTGGCGTTTGTTGCGATCAGAAGGAAGCTCGATGGTGCCCAAAACCGTCAGACCACGCAGTTGCTCACCACGAGCCCGAATGGTCTCGACGGGCACATCCAACTCCACTGATTCCGGTTCATCGACCGGCGGAGGGGGTGTTGGCAACGGATCAATCGGGCGGGGTGGCTGTTGAGCCCGGGGATCCTGCGGACGGTTCCGGTTTTGGTCCGGGCGATTGCCGGGTCCTTGCGAACCGGGCCGATCCGGACGTTGGGGTTGGTCACCCGGCCGGTCGGGCCGCCGATCGCGTGATCCGTCGTTCCGGTTGAAGGGCTGACCTTGCCGGTTATCCGGCCGGTTTCCATCGGGTCGCGGGCCGTTGGTGCGTTGATCCCGATTCGGGTTTTGCGGGCGCGCATTCGGGTCGTTCGGCCGCTGGGATGGCTGCGGACTCGGTTTGCGTTCCAGATCAATTTTCCCCAAAACCGTCAAGCCGGGTAGTCGAGGACTGGTCATTTCCGGTTGAACCGGTTCCTTGGTTTCCGGTTGGGTCACTGGCGGACGGGTTTCTGCCCGAACAGGCTCAACGGGCTGCGACGGTTCGGCGGGTGGAGTTACCACGGGCGGGGTTGGGGCCGGTTTGTTTTCTATAATGGGCGCGACGGTTTCCGGTTTTGGAGCCGGAGCCTCACGCGGTTCTACGGGTGCAGGTTGCTGCCGGGCTTCTACCGGAGCAACTGGGGGTTGAACGACCGGTGCCGGTTGACTTGGCTCCGGTGCCGGTGTTTTTTCTGCCACAACCGGTTCGGGTTGTGGGGCTGGTTGTGGTTTCGGTGTTACCGGCACTTCCGGGGTAGCCACGGGCTTCGGAACAACCGGATTGGCGACCGGTTGGGGCGTTGCGGGCTGGGCCGGGCGGGCGGGTTCATTACGAAAATATTGCGGCAAATCATCGTCATCCCGGCGCTTGGGTTCGGGCATGACAGGTTCGGGAGCTGGCTTGCGGACCGCTCCTCCATTCAACAATTCAGCATTACCGAATTCTTTCGCCAAGATCTCCACCTGTTCATTGGAAATCTTGCCGTTAGGGTTACTATCAACCTTAATCCCTTTGGCAGAAAGACGACTCACCACAGTAGACGAACCTACTCCGAGTATTTTTGCCACTTGGCTAAGGCGCATGGATTTATCTTCTGCCATACAAATGGTTTAGAATGAAAAATAGCACTATTAATGATGGCTTTTAAACGAGTAACGATGAATGGACGAACTTAATTCATCCTCCACCATTTATCATTCATCATTATTACTCAAATTCCTGACGTAAAATAGCCAGAATCTCTTCAATCGTATCTTCTTCCAGATCGGTCATCCGAACGAGTTCTTCCTTCGTGCGGGCCAGTACGCTTTTAGCGGTGTCCAGACCAACCCGGCGCAGCTCCTCGATCATCCAGGTATCGATTTCATCGCTGAATTCCGACAGATCAACGTCTTCATCGTCTTCCTGCCCTTCGACATCCCGGAACACATCGATTTCCATTCCCACTAACCGACCGGCCAGCTTAATGTTCTGACCACCTTTTCCGATAGCCAGCGAAACCTGATCGGGTTTCAGAAAAACCGATACGCGCTTGGCGTCCCGGTCGACGTTCATCGTACTGATTTTGGCCGGGCTCAACGCGCGGCTGATCAGCAGTTCAAAATTGTCGGTATAGTTGATAACGTCGATGTTCTCGTTGCCCAACTCCCGGACAATGCTGTGAATCCGGGATCCTTTCATCCCGACGCAGGCACCCACCGGATCGATCCGGTCGTCATACGATTCAACGGCGACTTTAGCCCGCTCACCCGGTTCGCGCACGATCCGGCGAATGGAAATCAAGCCGTCATAAATCTCCGGAATCTCGTTCTCAAACAGGCGCTCCAGAAAAACCGGCGAGGTCCGTGACAAAACGATCTTGGGTGTCCCGTTGATCATTTCGACGCGGTGCACGACAGCTTTCGTGGTTTCCCCTTTCCGGTAGCGGTCTTTCGGAATCTGCTCACCTTTCGGAAGGCTAATCTCGTTGCCTTCGTTATCGAGCAAAATTACTTCATTTTTAAGCAATTGGTAAACTTCCGCGTTCAGCAGATCGCCCACCTGATTTTTGTATTTGTCGTACAGGATTTCTTTCTCTAAATCCTTTACTTTCTGAATGAGCGTCTGGCGGGCGGTTTGCACCACCCGGCGACCGAAATCCTCCAGTTTAACCTCTTCGGCTACTTCTTCACCAACTTCAAAGTCCGACTGAATTTTGCGGGCTTCGGCCAGCGGAATTTTGTCGTAATCCCAGATGTCTTCCGAGTCATCATCCACAATTTCGCGGGTGCGCCACATTTCGAGGTCACCGCTTTCGGCGTTGATGATCACGTCAAAGTTCTCGTCGGTGCCGTATTTTTTGCGAATCATCGTCCGGAAGACATCTTCCAGAATTTTGATCATGGTCGGGCGGTCGATGTTTTTTGACCGTGCAAAGTCTGCAAACGACTCAATGAGTATTCCGCTATCCATAAGTTCAGTCCTCAGTTTTCAGTTTACGAAGATCAGTTAAGGGTTTCCAGTCAGAACAAACAGAAACAACTAACTGAAAACGGTACTTTAAAACTGATACTCAATTTATTTAAATGAAATTTGTATTGTGCTTTTCTTGATATCGGTCAACGGTATTGCCACGGGTTCGATCGGCGGGTCGTTCTTTTTCGGTTTTTTGACCGGTGTTTCGGTGATCACAATCTGTTCATCACCGATGCTTTCCAGTTTACCTTTACGAGTCTGACCGCTGTTGAGCAGCACTTCAATCTCCCGTCCGACGTTTTTCAGGTACTGCCGTTTCGAAACAAGCGGTTCATCGACACCGGGTGACGATACTTCCAGCGTAAACGGCTGATCCTCAAAGACGTTCAGTTCTTCAAGCTGGTTGCCCAGCTGACGGCTGATCGATGCACACTCATCAATTGTAATTCCGGTATCGCTGTCCAGCAAGACGGTTATTTTAGCACGAGTACGGGAAGGGGATACCTGAATATCAACGACAAAATACTGGTCTTCGTTCAGATACGGCTGTAACAGTTCGTTAACCTTCGCTTTTACATCCATAAATTAACAAAAAAGGGAGTTAAAAACTCCCTGCCATGCATAAATGCTGATAAGTGCTGCAAAGATAAGTATTTTATGAATTGTTTCCCAATCAAATTAGGGATGAGCCGGTAACAATTTTTCCGAGTGATTAAACGGGCCATTTTCCGGGCAAACGTTCGTAACTTTGTATTCCTGCGCCCTACATCTGTCGTTACTGGAAAAAGTCGGTCTGCGATTCCGCACCCATCTTGTTCGTTCGTATGAAATTTTCGCTTAGGCTTGGCGTACTGGTTTCTTCGTTTTTTTCTTCGATACTCTGGTCGCTAAACTTGTTGTTGTTTCTTTACACACTTCTGGTTTATTACCTGCTGTACGAAGTCCCGATCGGACACTGGATGGCCAGTGTGCTGATGATTTCGTTGCCGGTTGCCTGGGCTCTCAATCTGCTGTTTATCATTTTCTGGGTGCTGGTGCGCCCCTGGCGGGCCGTCCTTCCGGTGGTTACCATGCTGATCGGCATTCCGTTCTGGCGACGGACCCTTGCGTTTAGCCAGCCCGGTAGCAACAGCGAAAAACGCGCGACCTTGCAGATCATGAGCTACAATGTCATGGGTTTTAACAAATATGATGTGGTGGATACGCAGCACCCCGACGATGCCAACCGCATGATTGACTGGGTTTTGAAAGAATCGTCGGACGTGAAGTGTTTTCAGGAGTTTTACAACAACAGCAGTTCGGTGGTTTTTAAAACCATCCGGCGGCTGGAAAAAGCCGGGTATCCGTACTATGCGGTTCTCCACCCGCCCGATAAAGAAGACCGGAAAGACGAGCAGGGAAAATTCATCGGGGTGGCCCTGTTTTCGCGTCATCCGATTGTGAAGCGGGGTGAGGAGGTTTTCGATAATTTCAACGGGCTGGTCTGGGCGGATTTGAAAATTGGCGTGGATACCATCCGGGTTATCAGCGTGCATCTGCAGTCAATGGGAATCCGGGTGGGCGGGATGCTGGAGGAACAAAAAACCGATCAGGTGCGGGAGAAAACGCAGGGGGTTATGCGGCAGCTCCGGCAGGGCTTCACGCACCGCCGGAACCAGATTGCCCGCATCGAAGAGTACTACCGGAACAGTCCGCACCCGGTTATTGTCTGCGGAGATTTCAACGACACGCCCTACAGTTATACGTACGGAAAGCTACGCCGGTTGCTTCGGAATGCCTTTGAAGACGCGGGGCGTGGGTTTGGGTTCAGTTACAACAAGGCACCGGGGTATTTGCGCATCGACAACCAGTTTTACAACGCCCGGTTTCTGGAACCGCTCAACTACGTTACGTACCGCGACGTCAAGTTCTCCGACCATTACCCGATCATGGCACAATATGCCATCAAACCGCGCGAAGTCAGCAAAGACCGAACGCCGAGGACACACGTCGAGTTTGATTTTTAATAACGATGTATAACGGATTTTGAATGGCGATTACGGTAAAGATTCGCTGAATTATTTCCCGTTCGGCATTCGATGTTCAGTAGTCGGTATTCGTTATTGATGGCTCTACGGATGCGCATCGACCCAGACCTGGCCATCCTCGAAGATTTCTTTTTTCCAGATCGGAACCTGCTGCTTCAGCGTATCGATGATATACCGGCAGGCATCAAAGGCGTCGGCGCGGTGCGGAGTCGCCACCGCAATCAGTACCGCCATATCACCAATGGCCAGGTTTCCTTTGCGGTGAATGATGGCATACTTCCGGACATCCCAGCGCTGGCAGGCTGCGTCGGCAATTTCCTGCATTTTGGTTAGCGCCATCCGATCGTAGGCTTCGTATTCCAGCCGTTCGACGGGGCGGTTTTGGGTATTGTCGCGAACCGTACCAAAAAAGAACGTAATGGCCCCGGCCGCTTCGGTCGAAACGTACTGGTAAGCCGCGTTCATATCAATGGGATCTGTCGTAATCGAAACCATAATTTTGAAGGATGGATGATAATCGATGGATTATCAATGGGCTGACGCGAAGAATTCATCCGTTCATCACCGCACGGGCGGCCCCATCATAACGCATCATTGCGGTTTTTACCCTCCGCTGACGGGCGGGATGAGGGCGATTTCGTCGTTGGGATTCAGGAGCTGGTCCGTTTCGGCGTATTCGCCGTTGACGGCCACCAGCAGCGAACGCAGACCGTTCAGGGCCGGATAGTGGGCTTTCAGATGGGTCAATAAATCGTCTACCTGACCGGATTGCGGCAGGTCGAGCGTGAGGGCCGACGAGCCGACGATCTCGCGGGTGATGCCAAAAAGCTGAACGGAAACCTGGTTGCTCATGCTCAAAGATACAAAATTATCAGGTTAGGATGGTTAAGAGGGGGGCCGATAAAACGGCAAAAAAGGGTTGGGTCGCCAATCCTTCAATCCTTTTAATCATCCTAATGCTCTCAAACGACACCGCCGAAAATCCGGCGGAAGAGTAGGAGTATGCGTTTTTCCAAAATAAGTTTGATATTTGACGCCCGACTTTTAAATCGGATTGGTAGTCAGTAGTACCAAGCAACCCAACACCTTTCGTGGTTATGAAACAAATCCTTCTCTCCGCCGTCCTGCTCGGAATGCTGGTCGGTTGTAATAACTCCCAAAAGCAACAAGAATCTTCAACCATGTCGGATAGTACAAGCACTGCGGCCGCGGATTCAGCCGGTGGCCTGCCCGAACGAGCGCGTTTTCAGAAAGAAATTGAAGGCAAAAAAAATGATTTGTATGTCTTGACTAACGCCAGCGGCATGAAAGTCGCCATCACGAACTACGGCGGTCGGATTGTCAGCATTCTGGTGCCCGACAAAACCGGGAAGCTGGTGGATGTGAACCTGGGGCACAGCAGCATCGACGATTACGTGGCGAATGAGTCTTTCTTCGGAACGCTGGTGGGACGCTACGGCAACCGGATCGGCAAGGGGCAGTTTACGCTCGACGGGAAATCGTACAAGCTGGCCACCAACAACGGTCCTAACTCGCTGCACGGCGGCAAAAAGGGCTTTAACGCCAAAATGTGGGATGCCACGCCGGTGGGAACCAACGGCCTGAGATTGCACTACGTCTCCGCCGACGGCGAAGAAAATTACCCGGGAACGCTGAACGTCGATGTGACCTATACGCTGACCGACGACAACGGAATCAAGATTGAGTACATGGCCACGACCGACAAGGCGACGGTTGTCAACCTGACCAACCACGCTTATTTCAACCTGAACGGTGAAGGCTCCGGTTCCGTAGCCGATCATCTGGTGCATATCAAGGCCGACCGCTATACGCCGGTGGATGCAACCCTGATTCCGACCGGCGAACTGGCGCCGGTGGAAGGTACGCCCTTCGATCTGCGGAAACCGGTTGCCATCGGCTACCGCCAGGATGCCGACGATCCGCAAATTAAAAACGGGGGCGGTTTTGACCATAACTTCGTGCTGAACGGCGGCCAAACCGCCCAGCCCCGGCTGATTGCCACCGTTACCTCCCCCAAAACCGGCATCAGCATGGACGTGCTGACGACCGAACCGGGGGTGCAGTTTTACGGCGGAAACTTCCTGAACGGCCAGCGCACCGGAAAAACCGGCAAACCGTACGAAAAGCGGAATGCCTTCTGCCTGGAAACCCAGCATTACCCCGATTCGCCCAACCAGCCAACGTTTCCGACGACGGTTTTGAAACCGGGCGAAACCTACAAAACCACGACGGAATACCGGTTTTCGGTGAAATAAGGTTGGAGAAATGATACATGTAAAGTGATGGATAAGGAATATAAAAGTGTTTCGGGCACGTTTAGCCCCTTTTATATTCATGATTCATCACTTTACAGTTGATAGTCACGAATTGAATTCCCGCAAAATTGATCTTTGAAAACGATGAAGAATAGATTGGGACTAAACATAAAAACCGCTTTTATCGCTCTGCTGATGATCGGGTCGGTTTCGGCAATGGCGCAGCAGTGGACGGCCAAACAGGCGAACGACTGGTATAAAAGCCAGCCCTGGCTGGTCGGGAGCAATTACATGCCCGCAACGGCCATCAACCAGCTGGAAATGTGGCAGGCCGAAAGTTTTGATCCGAAAACGATCGACAAAGAGCTGGGCTACGCCGAAAGCCTGGGCATGAACACCATGCGGGTTTTTTTGCACGACATGGTCTGGCGGCAGGATGCCAAAGGATTCAAAAACCGGCTCGATCAGTTTCTGGCGCTTTGTGCCAAGCACAAAATCCGGCCGATGCTGGTGTTGTTCGATTCGTGCTGGGACCCGCAGCCGAAGCTGGGCAAGCAACACGCGCCGGTTATGGGACGCCATAATTCGGGCTGGGTGCAGGGCCCCGGCTCGGCGATTCTGAGCGATAAAACCCAATGGGAAAGCCTGCGCAGCTACGTAAAAGACGTGGTGGGTTCGTTCCGGACCGACAAGCGGATTTTGTCCTGGGATATCGTCAACGAACCGGACAACGATAATGCCAACAGCTACGGCCGGAATGGCACCATCAAAACCGAACTGCCCAACAAATCGCAGCTGGGAGTTGAACTGGTGAAAGCCGGTTTTGGCTGGGCGCGCGAAGCCAAACCGACGCAACCGATCACATCCGGACCGTGGAAAGGCGAATGGTCGTCGCTCGAAAAGATGGACGACATGAACCGGTTTCTGGTCCAGAATTCCGACATCATTACGTTCCATAACTACGGAAAACCGGAGGATTTCAAAAAGCGCGTGGCCGATCTCCAGAAGTTTGGCCGGCCGCTGATCTGTACGGAATACATGGCGCGTCCGGCGGGCAGCACGTTTGAAGGCGCGTTGCCGATTGCCAAAACCGAGCGGGTCGGAATGATCAACTGGGGGTTTGTGTCGGGCAAATCGAACACCATTTATCCCTGGGATTCGTGGCAGAAACAATATACGGCCGAGCCGCCGGTCTGGTTCCACGACATTTTCCGGGAAAACGGAAAACCGTATATCCCCGCCGAAACGGCTTTTATCAGGAAGATGACGGGAAAATAAAACCGGGAAGAGGATGCTGAGCATCCTCTTTTTTTTCTGCTATTTTCTGCGGTTCTGGCGGTTCAATGCGCGTTCCACCAGGATTTTGGCTACGTTCAGGCCGGTGGCTTCTTCAAAAGCCTGCCACTGCGGGGCGCGGTTGGTTTCGATGATGTGCACCTGCGAATCCTGATCAATAGCCACATCGACGCCCAGCGCGCCCTCATGGCTTACATTCTGCAAAACCGTCCGGACTACCTCAGGTGCCTCTACGGCCACAAATACACCGCCCTGAGCGGCATTGGCCGTTAGCTGGCCCGCCGGTTTTCGTTTTTCTACCACCCCGATGGCCTCGCCGTCGATCACCAGCACCCGATATTCCCGCTGAAACTGGACAAAATCCTGAAAGTAAAACGGGTCCGCCAGGTATTCTTCCGCGCCAAAATACCGATCGATGCAATCCAGGCCGGCCATTCGGTCGCCGATCAGTTCGACGCCCTCTCCTCGGCGGCCCGCGACGGGTTTGCTCAGCAGCGGAAACCGGTTTTCCTGCTCCAGTTTTCGCAACAGCGCCTGCGCGCCCGGGCGGGTAAAGCTGATGTAGGTGCTGGTGCCCAGACCACGCTGAAACCGGCTGATGGTGGTGAGGAGTTTAGAGGCTTTCCCGACCGAAAACCGCTCCATGGGGTCCAGAATATCACAGCCGCAACTTTTGAGGGACCGAACCAGGATGGCGATGGCCGCTTCGCTGTTTTTAGTGCTTCGCACCAGCAGCGTATCCAGCGAAGAAATATCGGTATCCTGATAGAGAATAACCGGCTTTGTCGTGTCCCGCACGAATAGGTAGGACACCCGCCGGGGATTGATCAATAAAACGTCGTCGTATAGTTTTTGCGCTTCCTGATAAACGCGGAACAATTCATACGACAACTGGCGGGGAAAGGTGTGGAGGGTGCAAATACCGAACGATTTTTTAGGGTGATTACGCATCTTGATTGCCGATGTTTTCATTTAGCCACGCAAGCACTTTCTTAACCTTGTTATCAGCAGCCACTTGCTCGATCCGCTGACGTAGTGGTTCTCGTAAATGAGGTGCATGCTCTGCCAATTTTTTTAAAGCCGGGATGGCATACGTTTCTGGTTTGTCAATCAGTTTAGTCAGTATAGTAAACAGAATGTCTATATCCGGTTTTGCTTTCTTTAAGTATTCCAGTAAAACCCGCTCCAAACCGTTCTTATTGTGTATGTTTTCAATAACGAACGGGAACAGGGTGTTTTCAGATTTAGAATTATTGATCATGTATTCGGCTAGTTTTGCACTGGCAGCCTGATTTTTTTGGCCGATAATGCTTACTATCTCATACACTTCTTCCCGGTCGAATCCGTTTTTGTCGACCATTTTAGTGGAAAGAGTATAAAGCGGCTCTGACAGATCAATGCTCTGATAGAGCGCTTTCATTACATCCAGCTGCCCCTTTTCAAGGGCAACAAGCGCCACTTCGCCTTTCGTGCGATCCTGAAGTCGTGAAATAAGGTTTATGACTTCACTGGTATCCCCTAACTGATAAAAATAAGTCAGAATTTTTTCAATTTCAGGGAAGTCCGACGGGAGCGGGGTGTCGTGATGGCGGTAAATTTCATACGAATTTAACTCTTCTTCCTCCAGTTTCTGGATGGCGCTTTGAATCAATTCCCGAATAGACTCATCGTAAAGCGAACGATTTTCGGGAGGAGCGCCCGTAATCTTGGTGTGCAGGCGTTGAAGCAAACGCTGCATGGACGGCAGGTCATTCAGCTCCGTGTATTGAAGCGTGGACAAAGGTCCTTTTAAGCTGTATTTTTCGACTTTTTCCGTTAATAACAGGTAAATCGGTTTTTCGAATAGCCAGAAATAGGTCCACTCAATAAAAAACCATTCTCCCTTGTTAAAACTCGGTGTTACCAGGCTGAGAACGGCATCGCTGTCCAGAATATTCGCTTTAAGTTCTTCCATCCAGCGGTCTCCGCCACCAATGTCATTTCCGGATAAATAGAATTTAACTTCATGGGCGAATCTCTCCTGAAGGTTGGCTAAAATCAATTGAGCCGTATGCGTATTTTGGCTGCTGTAGCTGATAAAAATTTTGTAAGGGCTCATTTCAATAGCCTGGGCGGTTGATCAATTGGTTTTCAACCATAAAGTATAAAAGGCTATTCTTTTATTCAATGCTTAAGAAATTTATCGGCTACCTTGAAGCCTTGAAACTGGCTAATAAAGACCAAAAAAAGCGGAGAAACCGGAACACATGGCCCCGGTTTCTCCGCTCTTCACTGTAGCATTTCGACTAGTGACTAATTTTCCTGCATCTTCTCGCCGGCTTTCTCTACTTTTTTGCCGGTTTTGCGTTTTGCTTCGCGTGCTTTCTGCTTCGTTTCTTTGCTCGTTTCCCGGACTTCGTCACCTACATCATCAGCCGCTTTATCGATTTTCCGTCCCGCTTTTTTGGCTTTCTGCTTCACTTCCTGCTTCGTCTCCCGGGTTTCATCACCTACTTCATCAGCCGCTTTTTTAACAGTTTGGCCGGCATGGTGCGCGGTTTCCTTCGCTTCCTCTTTCACGGTCTGTGCATTTGCTGTAAAACCGAACACGGCCAGCAAGGCTGCTATCCACAATTTTTTCATGACTTTGGTTGGTATGATATATGAGTCTTGTCTCTATAACCACGCAGAGCGCTAAATGTTGGGTAACAACAAAAAATCCTCCGTTTCGGGAGGATTTTATAGCCGGAAAACCGCGACCGATTGCCCTACTGAAGACCGGTGAACAAAAGATACGTATTGATCAGGTAATCTGTAACGGCGCTGCTGTGGGTTTTACCGGCGAGCGGTCTGATTTCGACGCTGGCAGCCTGCCGCTTTTTCATGGCGTCGTAGGCGTCCTGCGTATTGAAAAAGAACACCAGGTTGTCGGCAGTGCCGTGAAAGAGATACGTGGGTGTTTTCGGTTTCCAGTCGTAGACATCGTTGTCTTTTACGGCATTCAGAAAACCGGTCTCCGTTCCGTCGTTGATGGCTTTTTTAAAAGTGTCCGTAAAGGCATCGCTGATGCTGACATTGATCTGGGCGCTCCGGCTGTTCTGGGTTGCCTGCGACGCATACGGTTCTTTCAGGTAATAGCTCATCGGTTTATTCAGCTTATACAAGTCGTTGTAGGTCACCAGCGTCCATAAGTACAAATTGTTGTAGCTGGTATTGCCGTGCGTTTTTTCGTTGATGATGTATTTCATGAACGCCGATTTGTGATAGGCCCCCGACCCGACGCTGGAAGCGGTCAACGTAAATTCGGACGGAAATTCTTCTTCAATTTTTTTCTGCAACGACATGGTCGCAAAACCACCTTCCGAATAACCGGTCAGAAACACGCGCTCATCCCATTTGATTGAATTTTTCCGGATAAATTCCTTCGCGGCCCGGAGCATATCCAGCGAAGCCGTGGCCAGGCCTTCGCGGTGTTCGTACGTGTGCGGAATGGCTTTGGACTCGCCATACCCGATGTAATCCGGACAAACCAGAATGAAACCGGTTGCCGCAAACAGCGTACCTCCAAAAGCGGCATCGCTGTTCGGGCCGAAACTGGAAGGCGCATCGGCCTCATTCAGAATCGTGCCGTGCTGCTGGCTCAGGATCGGAACGGCGGTGGGTGCCGCCGGAACAATCACGGCTCCGGAGGCTTTGGTAGCGGTTCCGTCGGGTAATTTGGTGTTATAAACCAGTTTATAGACCTTAACGTCGTAGCGCAGGAAGCTCGACAACAGGGATTGGTACTGGCCCGCCAGGTTCTGGCTGATCTGCGTCGCCAACTGAGCCTTAGTCAATGACGTGATTTCGGCACTGCTGACGAGATACGTATCGGGTTCGGGTTCCGGCTCTTTTCCGTTTTCGGAGGTTTTGCAGCCCGACAGAAATAGCGTAGTCGACAGGAGGAGCGACAGCAGGAACTCCTTGCGGTTAATGGTCATGCGAATGAGTTAAGAAAAAAGATGGAAAGGGCGGTTTTCGGACCGAAACCGCCTATTTTTATAACAACGCGGCAAAGCGCTTGGTTCGTGTCAGTTACAGTCGTTCTTCAAATAATTTTAAGATCCGCTTGTATTCGTCCATCCAACTGGTGGGTTCCACAAAAGCGTGATCTTCAACCGGATACGAAGCTACTTCCCAGTTTTCTTTGCGCAGTTCGATCAACCGCTGCGTGAGCCGCACCACATCCTGGTAATGCACGTTCACATCCACCATTCCGTGGCAAATCAGCAGATGGCCTTTCAGGCCGTTGGCGAAGTAAATCGGTGAACTGCGCCGGTAGGCCAGCGTGTCGGTAAACGGTTCGTTCAGAATGTTGGCCGTGTAGCCGTGGTTGTAGGCGGCCCAGTCGGTAACGGGCCGCAGAGCCGCCCCGGCGGCAAAGACATCGGGCGTCGTAAACATCGCCATCAGCGTAATAAAACCGCCGTAAGAACCGCCATACAGCCCGATCCGTTTGGCATCGACACCCTGCGTTTTAACCAGCCACTGAGCCGCATCGACGTTGTCCGTTAAATCCTTGCCGCCCATGTGCCGGTAGATGCCGGTTCGCCAGTCGCGCCCGTAGCCCGAACTGGCCCGGTAGTCGATGTCTAAAACCGTATAGCCTTTGTCGGCCAGCAGGTTATGAAACATGTATTCGCGGAAATACTGACTCCACCATTTGTGCGCATTTTGCAGGTAGCCCGCGCCGTGCACAAACACGACGGCTTTTCCGTTGGGCTTGGCGGGTTTGTAAAGCCGCCCGTAAATGGTTTGTCCGTCGCGGGCCGGAATGGTAACAACCGCCGGATCGCGCCAGGGATACGCCTGAAATTCAGGGGTTAGCGAATGCGTCAGTTGAACCGGGGCCGTAGCCGACGGCGCTCTCTTCCGGCCCTTGTTCACGCTTGTGGGCCGCGCGGCCGCCCCGTCATGGGTCGTTAAAAACAACTCCCACGGTTTGTTGCTGTACGAATAGCGAATGGCCAGCTTTGTTTCATCGGGCGAAAGCGTAACGTCGTTGGCTCCGGTCAGGGTGGTGAGCTGGGTGCGTTCTCCGCCGTTGATCGCCATGCGGTAAAAATGCTGCTCACCGGGATGCACTTCGTTGGTGGTCAGGTAAAAAAACTTTTTATCGTTTGACAAGTGGACCTGCTGAACCTCAAACTTCCCCTTAGTCAACTGTTTCTTCTGGCCCGTTGCCACATCGACGGTATACAGGTGGGCGTAGCCATCGGCTTCGGACAGAAAATAAAACGTCCGGTTATCGGCCAGAAAACCGGTGGTGGCTGCCGACCCGCCGGAGCCGTTGATCCAGGCTTCGTCACGCTGCCGATCCAGCGGTATTAGCTGGCGGGTGGCCGGATCGAGCCGCATGATCCAGCGATCCTTGTTGTCCAAAGCCCGGACGATGACCACGGCGTAGTTGCCATCTTCCGACCAGATCGGCCCGCTCACGGTTACACTGCGTTCGGCCGGTTTTTTTTCCTTCTTCACGGTGTCGGCCACCAGGGCTTCGGCGGCCGACGGCCCGCGTCGGTTGCTGCTGTCGGGCACCGGTGCGCTCAGGGTTCTGGCGTAGTCCGGCAAATCGGTAATGCCCGGAATGGTTTTGGTCGAAACCGCCTGAATGGTATCCCGCTGACGGTCATACACGTAAAATTCAGAACTGGAAAACGGCGCTCCGACTTTGGTGCGGGCGCTGAGGTCTTCCGTAAAACCGGATTCCGTGACATAGCTCGGTACGATGGCGGTTTTGGCGCCCTGCGCAGATTTGCCAAGGGAGAACGTAACAAACCGTCCGTCGGGACTGAGCTGCGGGTTTTGCACGGTGCGACCCTCGGTATAAAACTGCTTCGGGCGTTTGGGTTGCCCGGTTTTGGTGATTTTTTCACCTTCGTCTTTTTTTGCTTTGCGTTCCTTCAACACGTCAAACAGGGCCAGCTGATCGCGCTTGAGCCAGGTTTCCTGCTCGTTGACTTTGGGAGTGGTTTTTTTCGTACTGGTGTCGAGGTTCGTGACCTGCGTCAGTTCGCCGGTGGCCAGCGTGATCGTAAATAAATTGTTGGCGCGGGCAAATACGACCTGTTGCTCATTTCCGCTAAAGGCCGGATTGCTCTCCCGCTCGACGGTGTTGGTAAGCTGGCGCACGGACAGCGGGCCGTTTTTGGCCGGTTTGCAGTCGAGTAGAAACAAATCGCCGTCTTTTTCGTAGAGTTTTAGCGTGCGGGTGCGGTTGTAGATGCCGCCCGTTGCCGGGGGTAACATCAGCCGTTCGGCGGGGGTGACTTTCAGCGGTTTGCGGTCACCGGTCAGCACAATTTTGTAGAGTGAATCGGCTTTTGCTTTCGCCGGATTCCAGTTGAAGTAAATGGTTTTGGAATCTTCCGACCAGAAAATGGCCGATGGCGACGTACCAATCCAGCCTTTCGGGTCCTGCATGATTTTTTCAACGGTAAGCAGGGGCGGATTGGGGGTTGGAGTCTGGGCGGTTGCGTGGCTGGTTAGCAGCCAACCCAGGCCGATAAGTAATTGTTTCATTGATGAATCTGAGGCTTTTGCGCTTTTAGGCTATGAAATTAGCGAGAAAATGGGAAAAGGGTTAGATTTGGCCGAAAACAAGTTTCGATTGCCGGATAGAGGTAGCCCTTTTGATGGTTTTGCTGGTAATTTATGCAGTATGTGATTCACGCTTACGATTATACGGACGAGCAGGCTCACGATCGGCGGCTGGCCGTGCGAGCTCAGCACTTCGATGGCGCCCGCCGACTGAAAACCGCCGGTCACTTTGTCCTCGGTGGCGCTTTGCTGGACCCGGCCGGAAAAATGATCGGTTCCATGATGCTGCTGGATTTTGATTCTGAAGACCAGTTGAACGACTGGTTGCAGAACGAAGTTTATCTGACAGGAAAAGTTTGGGAGCGGGTTGATGTCAAACCGTTTCGCCAGGCAGATATTTAAATAGTTTACGGGATACGGTTTTTGGTTTACGGTGGCTAACGCTAACGTTCGTTAGACCCGTGGCCGATCGGAATTGACACCGCAATGGGGCGATGTTCCCGATTAACATCCACCACTATAACCGCTTACCGTAAACCAAAAACCGTAAACTGAATACCGAAAAAAACGAATGATTCAGGCAGCAATATTTGACATGGACGGCCTTCTGGTCGATTCGGAGCCGTTCTGGCGGGAAGTGGAGATTGAGGTTTTTCGCACGGTGGGGCTGGAAATGGACGACGAAATGTGCAAGCGCACCACCGGTTTGCCGACCGACGCCGTGGTGCGGTATTGGTATGAAAAGCAGCCGTGGCACAACCGGAGTCTGGACGACGTGAATGCGGATATTATTCAGGGCGCTTACGACGCCATTGGGAAACACGCGGGACCGATGCCGGGCGTACCGGGCATTCTGGACTTGTTTCAGGAACGGGGCATTCCGATGGCGATTGCTTCGGCTTCGCCCATGCACCTGATCGAAGTCGTCATCGACCGGCTGAACATCCGGTCTTATTTCAAGCTCTGGCATTCGGCAACGCTCGAAAAACGCAATAAACCGCATCCGGACGTCTACCTGGGAACCGCCCGCAAACTAGGCATTGATCCGCGCTTTTGCGTGGCTTTCGAAGATTCGGGCAATGGTCTGAAATCGGCCCATGCCGCCGACATGCTGACGGTTTCGGTTCCGGCTGATTATGAGTTTGATGATCCTAAATTTGACATCGCCACGCTGAAACTGGCGTCGATCGCCGACTTCAGGCTGTCGCACGTAAAAGAGTTAGAAAATCACCTGTCATTAGCGACCCGCTGAAAACCTAAACCATCATGCCTTTTCGCCTTTATCAACTTGACGCTTTTACCAACCAGCTTTTTGGGGGCAATCCGGCCGCCATCTGTCCATTGACGGAATGGTTGCCCGACGAAACCATGCAGGCAATCGCGGCTGAAAACAACTTGGCCGAAACCGCTTTTTATGTGCCCATCGACCCCGACAACGGGCTGTTTCACATCCGGTGGTTCACACCGGCGGTGGAGGTCGATCTGTGCGGCCATGCCACGCTGGCGTCGGCCTATGTGGTATTTTTTCTGGAAAAAGCCGTTGACGGCGACGCGATTTCATTTGACTCCCGGAGCGGTATTCTGAA
Source organism: Larkinella ripae (assembly GCF_054780775.1). Classification (NCBI taxonomy): domain Bacteria; kingdom Pseudomonadati; phylum Bacteroidota; class Cytophagia; order Cytophagales; family Spirosomataceae; genus Larkinella; species Larkinella ripae. Next base: position 770,184 of record NZ_BAAGVR010000001.1, on the reverse strand, counting down.
CGTTCGGCGCGAGGACGACTGGCTGATTCTCGATTTTCCGGTCGATCACACGCACCTCGCGATTCAGCCGCCGGCGCTGGAAACCAGTCTGGGCGGTAATAAACCGGTGGAGGTCTTGAAAGGAAAAACCGACTACCTGATTGTGTTTGAGAATGAACAGCAGATTCTGGACATGCAGCCCGACTTCCGGGAACTGGCGACGATTCCGGCGCGGGGTGTCATTGTGACGGCCCCCGGAAATTCCACCGAAAACGGGCCTATCGACTTCGTTTCCCGGTTTTTTGGCCCGCAATCCGGAATTGACGAAGACCCGGTGACGGGTTCGGCTCACACCACCCTGATCCCGTACTGGGCCGAAAGACTGGGGAAGACAGACCTGATCGCCCGGCAGGTTTCCAAGCGGGGCGGTTACCTGCGCTGCAAACTGGTCGGCGACCGGGTTGAAATTGGCGGTCAGGTGAAATTGTATCTAACCGGCGAATTTGACCTTTAAATTCAGTGGGGGCGGATTCCTTCGTCGATAGACGGTTTTCCGGGACCATTTAAGAGCAGAAAGACGCTCATCGCCAGCAGGTTGAGCGCAGGAAACGTATTCTTGTAGGTATCCTGAATGACGATGTGCCCCATGAAAACGGCAAAGATGAAGTTAATCATCAGGAAAAAAGCCGCCCAGCGCGTCCAAAGGCCAACAACCATCAGAATGGCCCCGAAAAATTCGGTATAAGCCGATACCGTTGCGCTCACCAGCGGCAACGGAAACCCCAGACTTTTCAGCCAGTCGGCATACCCCGGAATTCCTTCGGTGGGGTGGAGAGCCGTGTGCCCGACCACGTCAAACAATTGATAGCCGAACGCCAGCCGGAGTAAAAAAGGCGCGTAAGGCCGAAACCGGTTGAGCGGTTGGAAGGTAGTTTTGAGCGTCATTTTCGGTTCATTTAGTTCGCGGGTGCTTTTAACAAAAAAATGATATTTGTACTTATTCTAAATAAGTCCTACTTTTGTTTTGCAACGTTGAAAGCGCCATGATCGAATTGACCGAAAAATCGTTTGAATTCTCCTTTTTAGCAGAAAAATCCCCGGAACCCGGTACCAATCCGCTCATGGGTGGCATGGACTGTGTGTTTAAAAAGTGCTGCAAAAAATGGAAAAAGAAGGGGAATCATTGCAAAAAATGTCCCGAGAAATAAGAACTTCTTTTCATCTTCCTTTTGTTTGCGGGCCGTTGGCTAAAAAAGCCAGTTCAATTTCTGCACTTTTGTAGAATGCAGCTCCGCTATGAAAGATACCACGGTTTTCCGCCCGAACGGATTCTGGGGGAAATTAGTCAACTTCACCTCCGTGTTTTCTCCGGCCAGACGGCGGAAGAACTTCTTCAGGAATTCCGCGAGGTACAAAACCGGAATCTGCTGACGATTCTGGCCCTCGATCAGCAGACGGTGGTCGGATATAAAATGGGTTATCAGCGCAAACCGGGGCATTTCTACAGTTGGCTGGGTTGCGTGAATCCGGATTACCGGCGGCAGGGCATCGCGGGCGAACTGATGCGGCAACAACACGACTGGTGCCGGGAAGGCGGTTTTCAGGCCGTTCGGACACACACCCGCAACCAATGGCGCGACATGCTCATTCTGAACCTGCGGCACGGTTTCGACATCATCGGCACCATCGCCAACGCGGGCGGCCACACCACCATCGTTCTGGAAAAAAGGCTGGCTGAATGAGTTACCCCGTTTAACCGGGCTGCCGGGAACTGGATCGACCCAGGATTTGTACTTTTCCCGATGCATCTGTATGTTCATATCCCGTTCTGCAAACAAGCCTGCCATTACTGCGACTTTCATTTCAGTACTAATCTGAAGCAGAAAACCGCCCTGGTCGATGCGCTCTGCCGGGAAATCGAGCTGCAAAAAGAGTACCTCCCCAACCGTCATCTGGAAACCATTTACCTGGGTGGCGGCACGCCTTCCCTGCTGACCGAAAGCGAATTGACCCGGCTTTTTGACACCATTCACCGGTATTATACGGTGGCGCCGGATGCGGAAATTACGCTCGAAGCCAATCCCGACGATCTGGTTGGGCCGCCGACCGACCCAGGGGCGCCACTCCGGATGTTCCGGCAATACGTCAATCGCTTAAGCATTGGCATTCAGTCGTTTCACGAGCCCACTCTCCGGATGATGAACCGGGCTCATTCGGCCGCCGAAGCTGAAACCTGCGTGCGGCTGGCGCAGGAAGCCGGATTCGACAACCTGACGATTGATCTGATTTACGGTATTCCGGCCGAAAACCACCAGCTTTGGCAGACGGATCTGGAAAAGGCGGTTTCGCTCGGGGTGCCGCACCTTTCGGCGTATTGCCTGACGGTGGAGCCGGGTACGGTTTTGGGCAACTGGTCGAAAAAAGGTCGGTTTCAGGCCGCCGACGACGACTTTGCGGCCGAACAGTTTGCCTGTCTGGTGCAGACGCTGAAGGCGAGCGGATACGACCAATACGAAATTTCGAACTTTGCCCGCCCGGGCTGGGAAGCAAAACACAACAGCAGTTACTGGAAACAGCATCCTTACCTGGGGATTGGGCCGAGCGCCCACTCGTTTAACGGCCACAGCCGCCAGTATAACATTTCCAATAATTCGCGGTACGTTCAGTCCCTCGGCGAAGGGGCCGTTCCGGCAACGGTGGAGGAACTATCGCGGGCCGACCGGGTCAACGAATACCTGCTGACTGGCCTCCGGACCACCTGGGGCTGCGAGGTGCCGGCCCTGACGGCGCTGGCCGGCACCGATTTTGAGCAGCTTCAGCGTACTGAATTGCAAAAATTATACAAAGCGGGCTGGCTCACGCTTAAAAACCGTACGCTAACGTTAACCGAAGCCGGGAAGCTCTTCGCCGACCGCGTAGCCAGTGATCTTTTCGTACATGATGCGTTATGACGACTCCCGCGCGCAGATGAATGATAACTTCATGCCATCATTCACCATTTATCACTAGTTTTGCGTTTAATGAGTACGCCCCGTCCCGTTAATCGTTTGCGCTCGTCAACTCCTCAGTCGGTTTCATCCCGTTCGGGCCGGTCTCCGCGCGTCGGTTCCGCCCTCCGCCAGCGTCCGTGGCTGGAGCGGGCCATTCGTCTGGTTGTCAAATTGATTACCCTGCTGTTTCTGACCTCGTTCGGCTGGGTGATTTTGCTGAAATACCTGCCGGTTACGTTTACGCCCCTGATGATCTCCCGGAAGATGGAAGCCGTTGGTGAAGACCAGAATAGCCAGCTTTACAAGGATTGGACGCCCTACGAAAACATCTCCAAAGAAGCCGCCCTGGCGGTTATCGCTTCGGAGGATCAGGCGTTTCCCCTCCACTGGGGGTTTGATTTTGACGAGATTCAGGACGCCATCAAGGAAAACAAAAACCGCAAACGTCCACGCGGAGCCAGCACGATCTCGCAACAGGTGGCCAAGAACGTTTTTCTGTGGAATGGCCGGAGTTACCTGCGCAAAGGACTGGAAGTTTACTTCACGTTTCTGATTGAATTGATCTGGGGAAAAGAACGCATTCTGGAAGTATACCTGAATGTGGCCGAAACCGGTCCGCTGACCTTCGGGGTCGAAGCCGCTTCCCGGCGGTATTACGGACATTCGGCCAAAACGCTTTCCCGAACGGAGGCCGCCCGGATCGCGGCCGTGCTCCCCAACCCCCGCTTGTTTTCGATCAAAAAACCGTCTGCTTATACCCAGCGACGGACCCGCCAGATTAGCCGCCAAATGCGTTATTTGGGCGGGCAGAAGTACCTGAATAATTTGTAAAATGAGGAAATAGTTGTATTTTTAATCGTCCGTAAAAGACGGTTTTACTCCCTGTTAATCCTGTGGAATACTGACAGAAAAAAAAGCTGTTTTGTGTTGATTACCTGGTTTTAATGCTGGTAGACTGGACGGTATAAATTCAGCACAAAACGCTTTTAGGTAAAAGATTATACCCTCATCCTGAACTGATTATTACACTAATGCCACAATCGGCCCGGTTTCTGAATTCACCTTCCCTTCAACGCAAAATATCGGTTTTCATCGTGGACGATGATGAAGATGATCGTCAGTTTATTCTTCGCGCCTTCCAAAACGTGGGGGCCAAATACCAGGTTAGCCAGTTTGAGGACGGGGATCAATTGATGAACAGCCTGCTTAACGGCGAGGAAGCGTCTGAAAAAGTAAGCCAGTGCGGACTGATTATTCTGGATGTCAACATGCACCGGATGAGCGGCATTGAAGTGCTGGAAGCGATTAAAACCAATCCGTCGCTAAAACATATTCCGACGGTGATGCTATCGACTTCCATCGAGGAAGATCTGGTGCAGCGGGCGTATGGACTGGGGGCCAACGGGTATTTGCAAAAACCGAATCTGATGGATGATTATAATCATCTGGTCATCAGCATGCAGGCCTGTTTTCTGGAAGTGCCCAGTCTGCGCTGGTCCAAGCTGCTTTAAAAAACCGCCTATTGTAATTCCGTCGTGGGGTCCCAGAGCACCTGGTCGAAATGCTCCACGCGGTCGTCTTTCACCCCAACTCCTTCAGCCGCCAGCAACTCCTGCATGGCCGTTGGGGTTCCGAAAAAATGCTTGCCCGATAAAACGCCGATGCGGTTGACAACGCGGTGCGCCGGAACGTCGTGGCCGTGGGCGGCATTCATGGCCCAGCCGACCATACGCGCGCCCGCCCGCAGACTCAGGTAGCGGGCAATGGCACCGTAGGTGGTGACGCGCCCCGGCGGAATAAGCCGGACCACGTCGTAGACATCCTCGAAGTACTCACGCTGGGCCATCGGTCACTCCGCTTACTTATTTTCAATTTCGTTGACCAACTCGCCGTACCAGTCCGGGCCGTACATCCGAATAAGCGGTTCTTTCAGAAACTTGTAAACCTGGACCCCCAATTGTTCGCCAAAACCGCAGGCCGGGCTGCAAATGGGCCAACGGTCGTAGTTGAGGGCGTGGAAGCTCTCGTATTTGGTAATCCGGATTGGGTAAAGGTGGCAGGAAATAGGTTTCTTGAAATCCACTTTGCCGTCGTTGTAGGCGGCCTCAATACCGCATTTCAGAATTCCGCGCTGGTCGTAGTTGGCAAAAACACATTCGCGTCCGTTGATGGTGGTCGTCACAAAACCGTCGTCGCCGTCGGATTCGTACAGGCCCTGTTTTTCAATGGCTTTAACGCCTTCGGGGAGCAAATACGGTTTTACCAGCGGATAAATCTCATCCAACACGGCCAGTTCCGATTGTTCCAGCGGAGCACCCATGTCCCCTTCGACGCAGCAGGCACCTTTGCATTTTTCGAGGTTGCAAACAAAAAATTTCTCGGCCACATCATCGCTGATGCAGGTATTGTCAATGAGTATCATTCCTGGCTTATTTCTTGATAATTTTCAATTGCTGACCCACACTAACACCGCCCGACGAAAGCTGGTTCCAGGTCTGGATCTGTTCGACCGTCACGCCGTACTGTTTTGAAATCCGGAACAGGGTTTCGCCCTTCTGAACCGTGTGATACTCGATCTCTTCGGTCACCAGCGGGTCGTTGGTCGGACGGCTGGACGAACTGACCGACGCGGGTTTAGAGCCATCGCCGGCTCCTTTGATCACCAGCGATTGACCCACCGACAGTTTGTCATTTTGCGTCAGGTTGTTCCATTGCAACAGCTCATCGACCGATACGCTGTACAGCCGGGAAATGCTGTAATACGTTTGCCCCGGTTCTACTTTGTGCGTTAACGAGCGGGCATTGTTCCCCCGGGATGTTGTGGTAGCGGCTGGCGCCGAGCGGGTTACGGGTGCCGATCCTTCCGCCGATGGTTCGGAAACCGGACGTTTGGCGCTGGCCGTGACCGGGGCATTGCTGAAACCCGAATCTGCGGGTTTGCGCTCGGCAGGTCGGTTCGCCGGAGCGGTTGTGTTCCGCATGGGCGTGGCGTCCCAATCCGAGCTGGACGAACTTCCGGAGCCTTCCGGACGAACAATTACGACCCGCTGGGTGGAGCCGGCATTCGGGCTGCTGACGGTGGGCGTACTGGTCGGCGTTGAAACCGGCGGTTTGGTAACGGGGCTGGTGGTGCTCTCCGCCGGGCGGCTGGCGGGTGCGGGCGTCGTCGTGGCCATTCGGGAATCCGGGCTGTTCGAGCTCACGGGCGCGGGCGAATCTTTCGATTCCACTAACTTCGGCGAATACAATTTACGTTCCGACGCGTTGCGCGGAATGCTGTTGGCCGGCCGATCGGCGGCCGTAGACTGACTAACCCGGTTTTCGCTGGGGGCGGTTGTGGACGGAGACGCAATTGGGCGGGATGCGGGAGCCGGTGCCGACGGCGTTTTGATAATTTCCACCGGACGATTGCCCGGACGGCGTTCGCGCAGCCACATCACGCGGCCCACCTGCAAGCGATCCGAGCGGTCGATGCGATTGTAACGCAGGAGTTTTTTCAGCCGGATGCCATACATCTGGGAGATGCTCCGGGCGGTTTCGCCCACCAGAACCGTGTGGTGGGGCACCACCGCTTTCCGCATTTTTTTCGACAGGTAGTACACTTCATTTTCCGTCACTGGATCGCGGTCGCTCATGTCGTTATACCGCAGAAAGCTGGACAGGCTGATCCGGGCTTTGCGGGCCAGCGTCGATGCGTTGTCGCCCGCCAAGGCCTGAATACCGGGCAGCCCGTTGATTTCGTAAAGAACAACATCCGGTTTGCCTTTCGAGTAGTTGACTTTCCGCAAAATCGGAAAACCGGTGTCTTTTTTGGCGTATGCGGGCGCTTTGGCCGGGGTCTGACTGACGAACGGTTTGGCCTGCGCGACCTGCCGCCGAAGAGCCGCCACCTGTTCACCCGTTGCCGGAATGGCCAGCACGTATTCCTTGTCGGATGGAATATCGTCGCCCAGAATCCAGCGGTTGTATTTCCGAATTTCGACTTCGTCGATGCTCAGATCGGCCGATACTTTCGAGACGGTTTTTCCGCTGCCGTAGGGATATTCGACGAGGGCCACGGCATTTGCGCTGCGGTAGGCGGGCAACACGGTTTCAAAGGCTATTTTGTGGGCAAAAAAGCGGAGGATGTAGCGGTCGGTTTTGTCGTTCAGGGTAACTTCCCTGGCGTAAGCCCAGTCCGCCGGAACGATTTTGCTGATGCCGGTGGTGCCGAGGTAGTAGGAAAACAGCGACGAAACCCAGTTGTTGTAAACCGCGTTGTTGCGCTTGAAATAGCGGGCCGCGCCGTGCGTGGAAGCCACAATGCTCTTGCGTTCGTCAACTTCGTCATCGACGCGCATGCCGTGGTCGGTGGCGGTTTCTTTCTTGAACTGCCAGTACCCCACGGCCGTCGAAGCCGAAACCGCATCGGGCGTCAGCGAACTTTCCTGAACCGCCAGATACTTCAGATCGACCGGCACTTCTTCTTCGATCAAAATGGATTCGATGAGCGGAAAATACAACACCACGCGGTCGAGCTTAGCTTCCCAGTATTTTTTGTTGGACTGCACCAGGGCCGTAATATCCTGTTTGATGATGCGCCGGGCGCCGTCGTCAAAACGAACGTCGAGGTCGGCAAAACGGATGGAAGAGGGAACATCGACAGGCGTTTGGGCGCTTCCGGGAGGAAGGAGAGAATAGGAAAAGAAAAGGACTAGGGAGAGAGTCGATAACCTCTTTTTCATACGTTATTAGTGTTTGTAAATCATCATTAATCCATCCCGAACCGGCAGCAAAACCTGCTCAACCCGCGGATCGTCACTTACTTTGCGGTTAAAATCGCGCACGGCCTGGGTGTCTTTATCGGCCCGGCGTTCGGCGGCCGTTTTTCCGGCACCGGCCGGTTTTACCACCTTTCCGCTCCACAGCACATTATCAGCTAAAATGATGCCACCGGTCCGGACTTTGTCGAAAACCAGGTCGTAATACAAACTATAATTTTCTTTGTCGGCATCGATAAAAACCAGATCGAAGGGGCCGTCCAGCGTCGGAATCAAGTCGGGCGCAAAACCGACCCGCAGGTCGATTTTAGAACCAACCGGCGACTGATTCCAGTACGAGCGGGCAAATTCTTCCAGCTCATCGTCTTTTTCGAGGGTGATCAACCGGCCGTCGTCAGTTAGTCCTTCGGCCAGGCAGAGCGCCGAATACCCGGTGAACGTGCCGATTTCGAGAATCCGGCGGGGGCGGAGCATCCGGGAAAGCAGGGCCAGCGTTCGACCCTGCAAGTGCCCCGACAACATGCGCGGATAAAGCATCCGGGCGTGGGTATTCCGGTTAAGCTGGCGCAGTAACTCGCTCTCGGGGGAGGTATGCGCTTCGGAATAGGCTGAAATATCAGGTGGCAAAAAATCCATGCCTGTTTACGGGGGTTGCTTTCGGTCGCTCAACGTGCAACCGGCGGTTTTGTAAAAATACGATTATTCTGTTAACGGGAATGCAACCGTCGTATTTTGTTCGCGGGCCGACGAACCGGATTCAGGTGGAGAAATCACGAGAAATTACGCATCTTCGTCCGGTTCCGGCACGAAAATCAGGTGGCTCAGGCGGTTTTCTTCAAACATATCGTGCGCCAGCTCCTGCAACAAACCGGCATCGACCTGGCGGATTTCCCGGAAAATTTCGTCCAGCGAATCCAGTTTGCCCGTGTCCAGAATGCTTTTGGCCATCGTGAGCATCAAACTCTGGTTGCTTTCTTCCGACATCGCCAGTTGCCCCATCAACTGTTCCTTGGTGTTGTGAAGTTGAAGTTTCGTGAGCGGTTTTTCGCGCAAGGCTTTCATCTCCCGGCTAATCAGCGTGATGCTGCGGTCGAGGTGTTTCTGGTCGGTGCCGAAGTAAATTCCCAGAAAACCGGTGTCCAGAAAGGGCGTGTAACTGGCTTCGATGGAGTAGACCAAACCGTATTTCTCGCGCAGGTTCATGTTCAGCCGGGAGTTCATGCCGGGGCCGCCGAGCAGGTTCGTCAGCATGAAAAACGGCAGCCGGCGCGCGTCGGTCAGGGCGTACGACGGGCGGCCAATGGCGCATTGCGCCTGCGTAATGGGCCGTTCGACGGTCAGCCGTTGCGGTTCGTAATGTTCGGGTGCCAGTCGTTTCCGTTCGGTGATCCGGTGCGGAATGTCGCTGAGGTACTTGGTGGCAATTTTTTTTATTTTGCTGAACGGCCAGTTGCTGACCGACGCAAACACGACGCGCTCGGTGTCCAGGTTTTCGCCAATAAACTGCTGAAGCTGTTCGCGCGTAAACGAGCGGACGGTTTCGGGCGTGCCGAGGATGTTGCCGCCCAGCGGGTGATTTTTGAACACCACCTGATCGAAATCGTCCTGCAGCGCATCTTCGGGCGAGTCGTAATACATCGCCATTTCTTCCAGAATCACGCTGCGTTCTTTCTCGATCTGCTTTTCGGGAAAAACCGAGTGGAAGGCAATGTCGGCCAGCAGTTCGGTCGCTTTTTCAAAGTGCAGGCCCAGCACCGACGCGTGAAAGCAGACTTTTTCCTTGGTCGTGTAGGCGTTCAGTTCGCCCCCGACGGTTTCGAGCCGGTTGATGATGTGAAAGGATTTGCGCTTTTTGGTGCCCTTGAACGCCATGTGTTCCCAGAAGTGGGCCAGGCCTTCCTGCTGCGGTAATTCGTCGCGGCTCCCGATGTCGAGCATGATGCCACAATGAGCAATCTGGGTATGCGGTACTTGTTTATGAACAATCCGGATTCCGTTCGGTAAAGTATAGAGTTCGTATTCTTCCATTCGTTTTCAACCCCGTTTTGAAGCGCAGGGTCAGCTTACCATCCGGCCGGTTTGGGGTTTTTGCGGTACGGAGTTGCAGGTATAAAATTAAGAACTAAATTTAGTCAAAGAAAATTCATGATCCGGTAACGAAGAAGCAATCGGTGGCCAGTTTATCGATTTGAACGAACGATAAACTTGTTTCCCTGCGCCGTGTTCCCGAAACTTGCCCAATGAACCACCCGCAACGGTTTTTGATTATCCAAACCGCTTTCATCGGCGATGTCATTCTGGCGACTTCGCTGGTGGAAAAACTCCATTCCCATTTTCCGGATGCCAACATCGACTTTTTGCTCCGGAAAGGCAACGAAGGCCTGCTGAAAAATCACCCGCATCTGAACGAGGTGCTGATCTGGGATAAGAAAAACGGTAAGTACCGCGATCTGCTCCGGTTGCTGCGCCTGATCCGCCCGCGCCGGTACGACAAAATTATTAACCTGCAACGGTTTGGGGCAACGGGATTGCTGACGGCTTTGTCGCAGGCTACGGAAACCGCCGGGTTTAGCAAAAACCCTTTCTCCCGGTTTTTTACGCACCGCGTCGAGCACCGAATCGCGCCGGATATTCACGAAACGGACCGAAACACGGAGCTGGTTAGCTGGTTTACGAACCGATCCGTGTTCCGGCCCCGGCTGTATCCGTCGGCCGGCGATGTCGAGCAGGTAAAACCGTATCAGCGCGGGCCCTACATTTGTCTGGCACCTACCTCGGTCTGGTTTACCAAGCAGTACCCGGAAGACAAATGGATTGAGTTTTTGCAACAAATACCGGCTCATTTGACGGTTTATCTGCTCGGCGCTCCCCAGGATCGGGAAGCCATCGAGCGGATTCGGCGGGGCGTGGGAAGCCAGCAACTGGTGAATCTGGCCGGGGAGCTGTCGTTGCTGGCGTCGGCGGCTTTGATGGAAGGGGCCGACATGAATTACGTCAACGATTCCGCCCCGCTGCACCTGGCGTCGGCGGTTAATGCCCCAACGACGGCTATTTTCTGCTCCACCGTGCCGCAGTTTGGTTTTGGTCCGCTGGCCGACGATTCGCACCGGGTCGAAATTGAGGAAATCCTTGACTGCCGTCCCTGCGGTTTACACGGACGAAAGGCGTGTCCGTTGGGTCATTTTCAGTGTGCTTACGGGATTCGGGCGGAGCAGTTGACGGCCCGGCTCCGGTCTTAGCCGGCAAATCCAGAGTCGCGCCGGCAATGCTGTAATTCTACTATCCTTAATTAGTGTATGTTCAACCTGCGGGAAGTCGCGCAACTGATCTTCGGACGGCTGGAAGGCTGGGGCAAAACCGCCCTGGTGCTGATGCCGAATCTGGTGGTGGCGCTGCTGGTCATTGTTCTCTTTAATTTTATTTCCCGCTATTTCCGGCGGCTGGTGGTGCGCGGTTTCGACCGTTTCAGCGATAACCTGTCGCTCATCAACCTGACCGGAACGGTGGCACAGTTGCTCATGATGACCCTCGGGTTATTCATTGCGCTGGACATCCTGGGGCTGGAAAAAACCGTGGCTTCGCTGCTGGCCGGAGCGGGGGTGCTGGCCCTGGCCATCGGTTTTGCCTTTCAGGATCTGACCGCCAATTTTATTTCGGGAACGATTATTGCGCTTCAGCGGCCGATTCAGGTGGGCGACGTGGTGGACACCAACGGTTTTCAGGGCCGGGTGGTTAGTATCAAGCTGCGGTCCATTGTGCTGGACAACGGCGCCGGGCAAACCATCGAGATTCCGAGCAAAGACGTTTTTCAGAAACCGATCATCAATTTTTCGCGCTCGGGGGGCCGGCGCATCGAGTTCGCAGCGGGCGTTTCGCACCTCGACGACTTGGACAAGGCGCAGCAGGTGGCCATCAGCGCCGTCAGAAACCTGCCGTTTATCCGGAAAGACAAACCCGTGGAGATGCACTACAAAGGCGTTTCGCTGGAAATGGTTCAGTTTCTGGTCTGGTTCTGGATTGATCCGGCCAAAGCCGATGCCGCCAAATCGTTGAGCGAAGCCATCAAGGCCGTCAAAAAAGCGTTCGACGAAAACGAGGTGCTGATGGTGTTTCCCGCGCACACCTACGACCTGAAAAAGCGGGCGCAGCATCCGGCGGAATGACCACCGGTTTTAGTAGGTTTCGTATTCGTACTGCTCCAGCACCGTCGCGTTTTCGGCCTGTACCCGTCTGACCGGCAGGTTGTTGTCGTATACGTACCGGTATTCATTGACGAACGGTTTGGTTTGTTTGCCGGCTTCGGTCAGGTAGGTGGTAGCCCGGACGCAATTGTTTTTCGACCAACTCGCCTGATCGAAAATCGGGTAATCGGGCAGGCGGTACGGATTGGGCTTGTTGTCGTATTCGTACACAATCCGGCGGGTCTGGGACGTTGCGGCCGCGTGGCGTTGCAGCGGAACGGTGGTCACGGTTTCTTCGGCCAGATTGCCCTGGGCGTTGTATTGGTACTTATGGTTGGTCAGGTTAATGGGCGAATTGGCAGTTTCGCCCCGAATCGCGTAGGTATAGCGCTGACGGCCTACGATCTGCCCGGCCGCGTTGTAGGTCAGGGAGTCTGAATAAAAAAGCGATTTGTCGGGCTGGGCCGACGAACTTCCTTTGCGCAGAACGTACCGTTCTTTCGAGTTCAGGCGGCCCTCGCGGCTGTAGTTGTACTGCTCCGAGTAGCCGTAATTCCAGGGCGCTTCGGGGTGCTCATACTGCATCGAATACACTTTCAGCTTACCCGTTGTGGCAAACTGGTGCTGAATCTGGCTCAACGGAGACTGGTCGCGGGTAAATTCTTCTTTCGTGACCTTTCCTTTCACGTCGTAAAAAAACTGCCGGATGCTGCCGTCGGTGTAGGTAATTCGCTTGAGCCGGTTTTGGGCCAGGGTGGGAGAGGAGGAGGTAAGACCGATCAAAAGGCTGAAAAAGAGGATCGAACAAAACGTTTTCTGCATAACGCTGGACGGTGGCTTGATAGTTTAGGAGAATAGTGCAAAAACTATGCCCGTAAAAAAAGCCGCTCAGTTCGAGCGGCTTTGGGCAGTAATTTCAAGCTTAATTTTTGCGGTATTGCTCGATAATCTTGTAGAGCGCTTTCTGTTTTTCCAGCTCCGGAAAGAAGTCGAACAACTGAACGTGCAGGTCGTAATTGAGCGTCAGGGCGGCTTCCAGGCTGACCAGAGCCTCGCGGTACATCCCGCCGTGAATCAGGTAAATAACCGCCCGGTAATACAGGTCGGCTTCCTGCGGCAGTTCCTCGATGCCCATCTCGATGATCTCGTGGGCCCGGCCAAAATCGCCCTGATCGAACAGCACCAGCGACCATTGCAGGTACACATCGATGTTGGTCGGATCGGCCTCGACGGCTTTTTCAAACGCTTCCAGACTCGAAACGCCGTTGCCCAGTTTGTATTCGGTTTCGGCCAGCGCCAGCCAGTATTCGGCGTTCTTTTCGTTGAGTTTCAGGGCTTTCCGCAAAAACGGAATGGACTCGTGCCATTTGCCCAATTCGCTCAGGCACACGCCGATGCCGTAATAGCCCTCGTCCCACAGGTTGTCCAGCCGGACGGCCTCGCGGTACCGCGTGATGGCTTCGCCGAAGCGGTTTTGTTTCTCCAGGCTCGCGCCCAGGTAGCAATACGTTTCGGGCGTCGCTTCTTCAAACTTCAACGTGTTCCGGTACGCTTCTTCCGCCTTGGCAAACTCGTTCAAATTCATGTACGTATTGCCCAGGTTGAAATACGCCGACGCAAAATCTTCCTTGATAATCGTCGCGTAGTCGTAGGCTTCGGCGGCTTCCTTGTAGCGATTCAGTTTGCTGTAGGCAATTCCGATGTTATACCAGGCATTGTGCGAATACGGGTCGCGGTCGATCAATTGCTGGTAATAATCCAGGCTGTTTTCCAGTTCGCCAATCAGATCCAGGCAAAACGCCAGTTCGTAAAGCGAATTCTCGTTGTTGATGTTGTGGTTGATCGATCGTTTGTAGTTCTCGATAGCCTCTTCGTATTTTCCCCAATTCTGGTAAGTCTGCCCGATCTGAAAATAAATGTCGTCCTTTTCGTCGGCGGTTTCCAGCAAATCACTCAGGATTTCGACGGATTGTTCGTAATTACCGGCCAGGTTGCTGATGGTTCCCTGCATATACTGAATATCCGGGTCACTGGGATTGTAAAGGGCGGCTCGATCAAGAAGGGTCAGGGCCTGTTCAAATTTGCCGTTGGTGGCCAGGAGCTGCGCCTTATCCAACATCAATTCCAGCGAGTAGGGGAAATTGCCGAGTCCGGCTTCACAGGCTTTCATGGCTTTTTCCAGATCGCCCTCTTCCATATAATGCTCGACCATCTGTTCATAAACATCCAGGTCGAAAAATTGGGTTTCTGTGCCTCCCAGCATACTTTCAAACCGCTGTAATGAGGCCTTTATTTCGCTTTCTCTTTCCTCAAACTCTTGCTCCATATTCACATCGTACAGGGGTTACGTATATACTATACACCACTCTCGGGCGTGGAAATGTAGTAGAAATATACAACTAATAATCTATTTCGCAAGTATTCCGGCAAAAAATGTACCCACTGGTTTTGGGCCTTTTTGGGCGGGAATTGGCGATCAGGATTTTAACAAATTTACACCGCCAAAGCCTACGCGGCCCGGCCGTGGGTACGATTGAAGAACATACAAATTCGCTGAATCGTTTCGTCGATATTCCGGTACCGGAACGGCAGCGCCTTTTCAATCTTCCGACCGTCGTAGCGGTACGACCCGGAAGCCGAGCGGGCGGTTTCACGGGTGATCAGCGGGGCCTTCCCGGTGAACCAGGAGCGGACGGCTTCGAGCGGCCACAGCAACCGGGTCAGCCCGGGCGAAACCCGAAAAGACGGTTTTTTTCGGCCGAATGCCCCCGCCAGTTTGTCCAGAAATTCCTTGTACGGCAGACTGACGGCACTCAGAATAAACCGTTCGGCGGTAATCGGACTTTGCATCAGTTGAAAAACCGCTTCGGCCACATCCTGCACATCCACCAGGTTTACAATGCCGGCGGGGTAGAACGGTTTTTCGTCGTAGGCATACTTGAACAGTTGCGTGCTGCTGCGCGTCCAGTCGCCCTCGCCCAGCACCAGCGACGGATTGACCAGCACGGCGTCCAGCCCTTCGGCAATGCCGCGCCAGACTTCCAGCTCCGCCCGGTATTTGGTCTGGCCGTAAAATGAATTCTGGGGCGATTCTTCCCAGCGCTGTTCTTCGTCGATCACAACGGGCGAGTGGTCGCTGTCGCCTTTGATCGTCGGTCGGCCCACGGCTGCCACCGAACTCACGTAGCCCAGTTTCCGGACGCCCTTCGCCAGGCAGACGTTGACCACGTTGGCCGTTCCTTCGACGTTTACCTTGTTCATGCGGTTGCGGTCTTTCGGCTGGTAGGAAACAATAGCGGCCACGTGCACCACGTCCACCACGCCGTTTTTCTGAACGGTTTGAATGGCTTCTTCCAGGGCCGGGATGTCGAGAATGTCGCCTTCGAGCCAGGTGACCCGGTTTTTAAGGTCATCCAGCAGCTGGAGATCGCTGTCGGCCCGGCGCAGGGCGGCCACGTTCCGGCCCGCGTCGAGGTACCGCCGGACGATGTGGCTGCCAATCAGGCCGTTGGCGCCGGTGATGAGGGTGATATCAGGTCGTGAGGAAGTCATTCAGAAGATTTCAACCCTGTTCAGGAAATTATTCGTGCTTTCCATGTTGTTATCCATAACCGGCCCGTTGTCGAGCATTTTTGTAAACATAACAACGTTTAGAGCCGATTTGCTAATTTCGCGCCAAAATTAGGTGTTCAGGAATACGATTTGCCGGTTCTGTTTATCCTGACTGCAAACCGAAACGGCGGCCCGGCAAAAACCGTTTACCAAAACCGTAAACCGACGATCATGTCACTAGAAAACCCGCAACGCTATACCGTCACGGCGGCCCTGATTTACGCCAACGGCCCGATTCACATCGGACACATCGCCGGTTGTTACCTGCCCGCCGATATTTACGTGCGTTACCTCCGGGCAACGGGCAAGGACGTGGCCTTCATCAGCGGTACCGACGAACACGGCGTCCCGATCACCATCCGGGCTCAGAAAGAAGGCATTACTCCGCAGCAGGTGGTGGATAAATATTACGTGCAGATCAAGCGGTCGTTTGAAGAGTTCGGCATTTCGTTCGATATGTACTCGCGAACCTCGAAACCAATTCACCATGAGACGTCGCGGGAGTTTTTCACGAGTTTGTATAATTCCGGCGATTTTACGGAAGAAGTGACGGAACAGTATTACGACGAAACCGCCAAGCAATTTCTGGCCGACCGCTACATTGTGGGCGTATGCCCGGTTTGCGGCAACGAAAATGCCTACGGTGACCAGTGCGAACGCTGCGGCTCGACGCTCAGCCCGACCGAGTTGAAAGAACCGCTCCGTTCGATGCTGTCGGGTGCCAAGCCGGTTTTGAAAGCCACCAAAAACTGGTATCTGCCCCTCGACCGGATGCAGCCGCGCATCGAAGAATACATCAACGCCCATCCCGAATGGAAAACCAACGTGATGGGTCAGTGCCAGTCGTGGCTGAAAGAAGGGCTGCGACCCCGCGCCATGACCCGTGACCTCGACTGGGGCATCCGGGTGCCGCTGCCCGATACGGAAGGCAAGGTGCTGTACGTCTGGTTCGATGCGCCGATCGGGTACATTTCGATGACGAAGGAATGGGCCGAACAGCAGGGCCGCGACTGGGAACTGTACTGGCGCGACAAGGACACGAAACTGGTGCATTTCATCGGAAAGGACAACATTGTGTTTCACTGCATCATCTTCCCGGCGATGCTGATGCACGAAGGCTCCTACATTCTGGCCGATAACGTGCCCGCCAACGAGTTTATGAATCTGGAGGGCGACAAAATTTCGACTTCGCGGAACTGGGCGGTCTGGCTGCACGAATACCTGGAAGAATTGCCGGGTAAACAGGATGTGCTGCGCTACGTGCTGGCGGCCAATGCGCCCGAAACCAAGGACAGCGAGTTTACGTGGAAGGATTTTCAGACCCGCAACAACAGCGAACTGGTTGGGGTGTTTGGTAATTTTGTGAACCGGGCGATGGTGCTGACGCAGAAGTTCTGCGAGGGGAAAGTGCCGGCCAAACACGGTTTGACCGAAACCGATCAGGCGGTGCTGGACGAACTGGCGCAGTTTCCGGACCGCATCGGGCAGGCCATCGAGCAATACCGGTTTCGCGAAGCCCTGAATCATTTGCTGGATCTGGCCCGGTTGGGTAACAAATACCTGGCCGAAACCGAACCGTGGAAAGTGGCCAAAACCGATGCGCTGCGCGTCCATACGATTCTGAATATTGCCCTGCAGATTTCGGCCAGTCTCAGCGTTGTCTGCGAACCCTTCCTGCCGTTTACGGCGGAGAAATTGCGGAAATTGCTGAACGCCAATCAGATTACACCCGAGGACGCCACGGGCTCGGCCTTCCACTGGATCAACGCGGGAAAACCGGACCTGTTGCCCCAGGGACACGAGCTGGGCGAAGCGGTTTTGCTGTTCGAGAAGCTGGAGGATGAGGTCATTACTGGACAAATTACTAAACTGCACGACGCCAAACGCATGAACGAGCTGGCCGTTAAAACCGTACCGGAAGCTAAACCGGTGATTCAATACGACGATTTTGCGAAAATGGACATTCGCATCGGAACCATTCTGGAAGCCGAGCGGGTGCCGAAGAGCGATAAACTGCTGAAACTGAAGGTGGACGATGGAACCGGCCCGCGCCAGATTCTGAGCGGGATTGCAAAGCATTTTGAGCCCGAAAAACTCATTGGTACGCAGGTGACGTTTCTGGCGAACCTGGCTCCCCGCAAAATGATGGGCCTCGAATCGCAGGGCATGATTCTGATGGCTGAAGACCGCGACGGCAGCCTCGCCCTGATCAGCCCGGACAAGGCGGTTTGGAATGGCGGAACGGTAAGTTAAAAGAAGGGCGGAGGGAACGAGAGGAAAAAGGGATTACCCTCGTCCTTTCGTTCCCTCCGCCCTTTCTCCTTTTTCTAAAAAGATAAAGCCTCCCGATCACTGCGAGAGGCTTTATACTGACTATTCCTAAACCCTTAACCTTTTCTTCTTTAAGATCTTACCTTCTGTTTTTTCGTGTCAACTGTCCTTAAGACGTAACCGGTTTTCAGAAGTAACGAACCAAAATCAGAATTTTCTAAACTAACTGATAATTTCCTGATTTTGTTCAATTGTTCTGCTGTTGAAGAACAATGCAAATATCGCAATAAATTTTAAGAGTACAAATTTTATTTTTAAATTATATATGAAGCTTGTGCGGTTATGGTATTGATTTGTAGAAGGTTATAATGCCTTCTGTGTGCCGTTTTGGCGGTATTTTAAAACAAAATACTACAATTTGCACAATTTTGCCAAAGGAAATTTTTATTTGGCAAACTGAAAAAATCTTTAAATAATTCTATTATTGGTTGAAAAAATTCATCGTGTGCTGTAAGCCAGAAGTGCAAAAACTGAGGGTAGCGTCGCCCGCCCGGTCGAGATGCTGCGGCAATTGCTCCATTTCTTCGTTTGGGAAGGTGCCCAGAACAAAATCAACCTGCCGGCCTTTCGAAAAATCATTGCCAATACCAAACCGCAACCGGGCGTACTCCTGAGTGCCCAGCACGTCGTCGATGCTCCGCAGTCCGTTGTGACCTCCCGCCGAGCCTTTGGGTTTCAGGCGCAGTTTACCAAATGGCAGGTCTTTATCATCGGTTATAACCAGAAAATTTTCGATGGGGACATTGAATTGCTTTAAATACGAGCTAACGGCCCGCCCACTCAGGTTCATGTACGTGGTGGGTTTGATCAGGTAGATGATTTTTCCTTTGTGACGCCATTCCGCGGTGTAAGCCAGCCGGTTCAGGGAAAACGAAAAACCGTGTTGAGCCGCCAGGCGATCCACCACCATAAAACCGGCGTTGTGACGAGTCAGCGCATATTCCGGGCCAATGTTGCCGAGCCCGGCGATTAGAAATTTCATAGAGATCGTTTTGAGTTGTCTGTCGATCATTACCGCTCGCAAAGTTCGCAGAAACAAATCAACAAAAAACATTCTCCGAAAACCGAAAACTGAAAACCGCCCCTTATCTTTCGTTCATGAATCAAAAACGCCTTATTCTCGCCAGCCCGTTGCTGGAGATCGTAATCAGTCGCTTGTGTCAGGAACTGATTGAGAATCACCAGGATTTTACGGATACAGTGGTATTAGGGATGCAGCCGCGGGGGATTTATTTTGCGAAACGGGTGGTGGCTGAGCTCAATCAGACCCTGCAGAAAGAAATTCCACTGGGCTTTTTGGATGCCACCTTTTACCGGGATGATTTTCGTCGGCGCGAAATGCCTTTGCGCCCCAACAATACGTATGTGCCCTTCCTGATTGAAAATAAAAAGGTGATTCTGGTTGATGATGTGATTGCCACGGGCCGGATGGTCCGGGCGGCCATGGACGCCATGACGGCTTTCGGACGCCCGCAGTCGGTGGAATTGCTGGTGCTGGTCGATCGGCGCTACAACCGGGATTTGCCCATTAAGCCGGATTACATCGGCAAGCGGGTCAACACGCTGGAGTCGCAGCGCGTCCTGGTCGAGTGGACCGAACAGGGTACCGAAACCGACCGGATCTGGCTGATGGAATAAACGCTGGCCGGCCCGTTGAACCCGCCAGGGCCCTGGCCAGAGCGCAGGGATCGCTCAAGTCTATTTTCCTGATTCAGAGTGACTTTCCGGCTGGGGTTTCGTCCTACTGAGGACTGAGGCAACAGAGGAGGTTGCCCGCCAGGAGTACATACACGTTAATGGTTCAAACCGGCTACCCTGTGGCCGGTTTGTTTTTTGAAATCAAACCACACACTAGTCTCCACAAATCCGCCGGTTTTTCATTTTCGGAAAAAAGTTGAAACCGGCGTAGGGGTGCGGTTTGGTACGCGGGTCATAGCAGCATCAAACAACAGATACAGTCACAACTTGCTATGACAGCCATGAAAATTACCTCCATTCTTTCCGCCTTTTTGATTTTTGCCCTGGTCGCACTCTCTTCCTGCGACTTTGAGCGGGTTGGTCCCTACGAAGAAGACGAACGATCGTACGGCCTGACCAACTTCGACCGGCTCGACATGGGCAGCGCTTTCACGGTCATCGTTGAAGAGGGCGGTACCTTCAGCGTTGAAGCCCGCGGAAACCGCCGGGATCTGGACGATCTGGATATTTACACCCGCAACGGAACGCTCTACGCCAAATACCGCAACAACCTGCGGAGCCGCCGGTACGACATGAACATCACCATCACGATGCCAACGCTCCGTGCCGTCGATTTTTCCGGGGCTTCCCGCTCCGAAGTGGTTGGATTTCAGGGCCTGCGCGAACTGGATATTAAGCTCTCGGGTGCTTCGCGTTCGACGTTTGATGTCGACGCCGACCGCACGAACCTTGATTTGTCGGGTGCCTCGGATCTGGATCTGAAAGGAGCCAGCGGATGGCTGTACGGCGATTTGTCCGGCGCCAGCAGACTGGAAGCGTACGAATACGCCGTCGCTGAAGCCGAGCTGGATTTGTCGGGCGCCAGCACGGCTCGCGTGCGCGTAACGAAACGACTCGATGTGAACGCCAGTGGCGCCAGCAGCGTGCGCTACCGGGGCGCTCCCGAACTGAAATCCCGGCTGTCGGGGTCCAGCACCGTTCGGCAGGATTAGGGAAACCAGCAAAAGAAGGGCGAAAATGGCCTCCCTTCCAACAAAAAAGGAGCACTTTCAAGTGCTCCTTTTTTAATACAACCAGTGCAGGACGATTAATCAATCGCCTGGGCAACTTCCAGTTCCTGCGGTTTTTTCGGTGTTACCTTTTTGCCGGAAAACCGGGCGATCAGGCGATCCACCACCAGATAGGTTGCAGGCACTACCAGCAGCGTCAACAGCAGGGAAGACGTCAGACCGCCGATGATGACCCAGGCCATCCCGTTTTTGGTTTCGGCCCCGGCTCCACTCGCCAGCGCGATTGGCAGCATCCCCAGAATCATCGCCAGCGTCGTCATCAAAATCGGGCGCAGACGTTCTTTCCCGGCTTCGATCAGGGCGTGAATCACATCGTGTCCTTCGGCTTTCAACTGGTTGGCAAAGTCAACGATCAGGATGGCGTTTTTAGCCACCAGACCCAGCAGCATAATCATCCCGACAATCGAGAAAACCGTCAGGCTTTCCATCGTCAGCGCCAGCGCCAGCAAGGCACCAACCAGCGCCACCGGAATCGAGAACAAAACGACGAACGGATACACCACGCTTTCATACAGCGCCACCATGATGAAGTAAACCAGCAGAATGGCGATTCCCAGCGCCAGACCCAGGCTGCCAAAGGCGTCGGACTGCTGTTGCAACTGACCCAGGTACTGGACAGACACGCCTTCCGGCAGTTTCACCTTCGCCATCTTGGTCTGGATATCCGTACCCACGGTACCCACCGGACGGCCCACTACCTGCGCGTTGACCGTTACGGACGAAAGCCGGTCGATCCGCTCCAGCACGCTTTCACCGATTTGCTCCTGTACCTGAGCGAACTGCGAAAGTTCGAACGTTTTGCCCTGGCTGTTAACAAACGTCAGGCGGCTGATGTCGTTGGCGTTCGTGCGGTCGAAACGGTCCAGACTAATCAGGATATCGTATTCATTACCGCCCTGTTTGAATTTCGACTGGTCGTTCCCCCGGAAAGCATTTTGCAGGGCCAGTCCCACATCGGACGCATTGATGCCGAGCTGGGCCATTTTCTCCCGATCAAGATTCACGGTTACTTCCGGTTTCGGATCTTTTACCGAATACTTCACGTCCTGGGTTCCCGGTACGGATTTGGTGACGTTCAACACGGTCGCAGCCGCTTCCCGAATCGATTTCAGGTTGGTTCCTTTCACCGCAATCTGGATCGGCGCCTGTGATGCGCCCACAATCCCGACCGGGCTCACCGTTACTTTCACGCCCGGAATCTGGCCGACTTCCCGCTTCAGCAACTGACCAAATTCTTCCGTCGAAAGCGTCCGCTGTTTTTTATCCACCAGCTTCACGTTCAGGTCGGCAATGTTGCTGTTCGAAGAGGTAGCAATCCCGCTGCTGGTATACCCGACGTTGGTAAAAACGTTGGTGACTTCAGCGTGCTTCATAATAATCTGCTCCGCCTGTTGCGCGACGGCGTTCGTTTGGTAAATCGAAGCAGTAGGGGCCAATTCCAGGTTGACGGCCATTTCGCCCTGGTCGCTCTGCGGCATGAACGCGCCACCGATAAAACCGGCCGGAACCAGCGCAATGGAGCCAACTAACAAAGCAATCACGGACAGGAAAATATACCGTTTGTGACCCAGCACCCACACCAGAATACTGCCGTAGGCTTCCGTGATGCGGTTCAGCAGGTTTTCAAAACCAAGGTTCAGACGGCCCCAGAGTGATTTTTTGCTCAACACCTCAATTTTGCCGAAGCGCGAAGCCAGCAGGGGCGTCAGCGTAAACGACACCAGCAAGCTCATCAGGGTCGAGAAAACCACCACGAGGGCAAACTCCCGCAGAATGTTCCCGATCAAACCGCCGGTCATGGCCAGCGGCACGAAAACCACCACGTCCACCAGCGTAATCGCCAGGGCCGTGAAGCCAATTTCGCTCCGGCCATCCAGAGCCGCCGTGCGCTTGTCTTTCCCCATTTCGAGGTGCCGGTTGATGTTTTCCAGGACCACAATCGAGTCATCGACCAGAATACCGACCACCAGCGAAAGCGCCATCAACGTCATCAGGTTCAGCGAAAAGCCCATCAGGTACATCAGCGCAAACGTCGGAATCATCGACGAAGGCAGCGCCACCAGCACGAACATGGCCGAGCGGAAACTGTGCAAAAACAGCAGCATCACCACCGACACGATCAGGATCGCCAGCCCCATATCGAACACGACGGCATCGGCCGATGCCAGCGTGTAAACCGACTGGTCAGAAGCAATGTTGAATTTCAGCTTGACGTTGCTGTACTGCTTTTCAAGCTGCTTCATCCGGACCTGTGCCAATTGGCTGACCGACACGGCGTTGGCATCCGATTGCTTCTGGATCTGCAAACCGATGGACGGTTGGGCATTGATGTGGTTGATGGCCGTCGGTTTCGTGGTGGCATCTACCACTTCGGCTACATCTTTCAGTTGAATCTCACTGCCGTTCGTCCGGCGGGCAACGATCAGGTTCCGCAGCCGGTTGGTGGTTTCCACCGAAGCATCAAACCGGATCGAAAGCTGCGATTCCCGCGTTTCGAGCTGACCCGCCGGGTAGCTGGTGTTGGCGGCTGCAATGGCCTGCGATACCTGTCCGATTGATAAACCGTACCCCCGGAGTTTTTCCTGATTGATGTTGACCTGAATTTCCCGTTCGTTGCCACCAATCACGTTCACCTGTCCCACGCCCGATACGTTCGAAAGCTGCGGTTTGATGTCATCATCGATCAAATCATAGAGTTTCGTCGGCGACATATCGGCCGTGACCCCCATCCGCAAAACCGGTATTTCGTCGGTCGAGAATTTATTCAGAATCGGACGGTCGGCTTCGTCGGGCAACAGGTTGACAATCTGCTCTACTTTCCGTTGGGCATCCTGTTGGGCCAGGGTCGTGCTGACGCCGTTTTTCAACTGAATGATCACGATGGAAGCGCCTTCCTGCGAGGTTGACGTCATGCGGTCCAGACCTTCCAGCGACGACAGGGCGTCTTCGATGCGTTTGGTGACGTTGGTTTCTACTTCGTCGGCCGACGCGCCCCGGTAGGTCGTTGCCACGCTGATGACGTTGGCTTCAAACTTTGGCAATAAATTGTACGACAACTGCTTGTAACTCAGCGCACCGAACAGAATCAGGACGATGAAAACCGTGAGGACCAGCAGCGGTCTTTTAACGGCTATTTCGGATATTGACATAATTGGAAAGAGTGAATGCGTGAAAGAGCGAGTGGTGAAGAACTGAATGATGAAACCGGGACGCCGGACTCGGGCAATACCGAAACGTTCACCATTCGCTCTTTCACTCTTTATTTTGTGACTTGTACGGATTTACCGTCGCTCAGGTTCAATTGACCGGTGGCAACCACCTGATCACCAGCCGCCAGGCCGTCCAGTACTTCAATAGTGTCGCCGAATTCCCGGCCAACTTTAATTTTCCGCTGCTTCGCAACGTTGCCTTCGATCACGTACACGTACGGATTCTTGATGCTTTCCACCAGGGTCGTGCGCGGAATCTGCAGAGCTTTCTGGTTCGACTTCTGCGAGAAATCCACGTTCACAAACGTTCCGGCTTTCAGACTACCCGCGCTGCTGAGCGTAATTTCGACGGGATAATTGTGCTCATCGGTACCCTGCGGAGCGATGTACGAAACCTGTCCGTTGAAGGTTTTGCCCGGAAACACATCCGCCGAGATGCGCACCGTCTGACCTTTGCGCAGGCGGTATACGTCGCTCTCGTTGACCAGCACATTCACCTTCAGCCGGTTTACGTCCAGCACCGTTCCCAAAACCGTACCCGGAGAAATGTATTCGCCCGGTTCGATGTCTTTCTTTACGATCTGACCGCTGATCGGCGCCTTCACGTTGGCATCCAGAATCTGCTTTTTGATCTGCTCAGCCTGGTTGATGGCGTTTTCGTAATTGTATTTCGTCTCGTTCACCTGAATTTCCGTCGTGGCGTTTCCGGCCAGCAGCGTGTTGTACCGAGTTACGTCCTTTTTCAGCTTTTCAATATTCAGTTGCGTAGCTTCCAGCGACAGTTCTTTCAACTTGTTGTCCAACTGCACCAGAACCTTGCCCTGGCCCACCTGCGAGCCCAGATCGAAGTTTACCGCCGTCACCCGCCCCGCCGTGGTAGCCGTGATGTTGGCTTCTTTGAACGGAATCAGATTGCCGGTTTTGATAAGTTGCTGACTAACCTCGCCTTCTTCAACCCGCGTAACGGTGACCGGAATGGCAACGTTGGTGTTCGTCGGCAGTTTATTCTTCTCATCAATGGTCTTCTTATTGGAAGCCAGCCGGAAGCCGATGAGTGCGGTAATGGCTACCATAGCCAGTACAACGATGATGGATGACTTTTTCATGAGCTTTTCTTCGGTTGTATTCTTAGAGTTGATTATAAAAACTTAACAAACTGCCCTGCGATTGTTCTAAATCCAGGCGGGCCTGATAAAAATTAATGAGCGAGTTGATGTAATTCGACTGCGATTGCCGGTACGAATTGTCGGCGTTGATCAGGTCCGTCAGCGTTTTGGTGCCCTGCTTATACTGGAGTGTCGTGACGTTGTACACTTCCTGCGCCAGTTTCACCGTCCGCTCGTCGTTCTGAGCCGTAGTCCTGGCGCGCTGCAACTGCGACTGGGCGTTGTTGAACTGCAACTGGTACGATGAAGCGTTCAGCCGCTGCTGTTCTTCCTGCGTCAAAACCGTCAGCTTCTGCTGCTGAATCTGGGCATCGCGTTGCAGACCATCGAAAATCGGAACGTTCAGCCGCACCCCGACGCTACCAAAACCGGTAAAGTTCTTGAACGCACCCCCAAATTCGTTCGCAAAGGCCAGCGTTCCGTAACTGACCGACGCGCTCAGCGTGGGCTGGTAACCCGCCTTGATTCGTTCCAGTTGCAGGCGTTGCAACGACAGGTTCGTTTCCGTTTGCTGATAACCGGCCAGTTTCTTGACGTCGAACGGGGTAGTTTCAACCGGCGATGCCTGTCCGAGCGCCAGCGAGTCCGGCAGTTCAATTACCTGCTCCTGCGACAAGCCCATTTGAAATTTCAACCGGTTCAAGGCCAGATTCAGGTCGTTTTCGGCCAGCGACAGTTGCGAGCGGTTGTTGTTGTAGCTCACTTCCGTGTTGGTATAGTCGATGGGCTGGATCACCCCATTGTCCCGCTGAAGTTTCAGCACGTCCAGTACCTGCTGGGTCCGTTCCAGGTTGTCGCGCAGCAGACTGATCTGCTGTTTGGCAATAAAAACCTGATAATAGTTGCTGGTGATGTTATAGATTACGTCTTCGCGCGTCTGGCGGTCGTTCAACTGCGCCAGTTGCTGATTCGGCTTGTTGGCTTTCAGACCGAGCAGCAGCGATTTATCGTAAATGGCCTGCGTTGCCGTCGCACTGGCCGTGGTCTGGTATTTCTGACCGAAGGCAACCCGAACCGGCTCCGGACCGAAAATACCGGCCGGGATAATCGAAGTCTGTAATTTGAGGTTGTCCGTAAAGTTTCCCGTTCCGGATACCTGTGGCAAATACAACCCAACCGCCTGACGAGCCTGCTGATCAGCCGTTTGCGTTTGATACTGGGCAATGCGTACGGTTCCGTAATGTTGAAGACCGTAGTCGATGCATTGCTTCAGTGACCAGTCCGTCTGCGCCAGTCCGGGCAGCGAAGCAGTCACTGAAAGCGTTAAAACAAGAGCAATTACCTTTTTCATAAATTGTACTAAAAAAAGAAAAACTTACATCGGAGACCTATCAACAGTGGATATGTCAACTATTTATTCAAAAAAATTAATTTTCCAGTAGCGTCGTCACTTTCCTTACCAGCCGGAGCAGGGTAGCCACTTCTTCGGGTTCGAGCTGGTTGGTAATTTCCTCATCGAGTTGCTTGGCGGTTTCCATTACTTTTTCGATCGTCAGTTTCCCGGCGGGGGTTAGCTTGATCAGATTCTTTCTCCGGTCAATGCTGTCGGGCGTCACGCGGAGGTATCCGTCCCGCTCTAGGGTGCGAATAGACCGCTGAATGCCCGATTTGTCTTTTTGCAGGAGATTCGCAATATCCTGCTGCGAAAGCAAACCATCCGGCGAACAATTGACCACAAAAAGAACCGGAAGCTGTTCCAATTGCAGCGAAATCCCGGATTTTGCCAAATCGCGGTTGGTCTTCTTGGCAAACATGTGGGAAACGTGCGTGATGTTAAACACCACCAGGCGGCCCATCATGTTGTAAATCTTTTCCTTTATGGTACTATCTTCCTGCGTAATCATGGTCACAAACTTATTGTACGTTGATATATCAACCAAATATTCCTCAAAAAAGTTTTGTCTTTTTTGAGGATTCGGTAAATAGGAGGGATGAGCGGTAAAAAGCCGAAGAGCAGCAGATAAAAAGACAAGAGAGGGGAAACGGGGACCATAGATCGAACGTTGTTCGCCGTCTATTAGACCCTGGTTTCACCTCTCTTGTCTTTGGGCTTAATTCCTTTATTACTACGCTACATACCGACCGGCAGCCGTGTAGTGCTTGAGTTCAATGGTGTCGCCGGGAAGCGGTTTGCTGTTCCAGTACGAGTGAATGGCCAGGGCAGAGCCCAAAGCCGTGGCCTGCGCCATCGAGGCCGCAAACACCTCGATCTGGGGAAAAGCGGCCGCCAGCAGGTTCATGTAAATAGGATTCTTGCTGAAACCGCCATCGACAAAAATGCGCTTGACGGGAGAGTTATCGAGCACCAGATTGGTCGAAACCAGTTGCTGGGCGACAATGTCCAGCATTAGCTGGTGATAGGCTTCTTCGTAAGTCCGGAAAACCGACAGGTCGCGGTGGCTGAAAAGGGATTCCTGGAGCGGGGGCGCTTTCACTTCGTCAAACCGATTGGCGGCATTCGGGCGGGCTTCCCGCAAGTAATGAATCAGTTCCGGGTTGTAATCGACCTGCTTGTAATAATTTTCGTCGGTAGTAAAGTGAGCAGCCAGTCGTTTGGTTTGCTGTTCGTGTTCGTAACCCGCAAACAAACGTGATGCCTTGACGGGCTGGCCTTTATAATGCATGTAACACAGACAATCATACTGCAATTCTTCAGCCGTCAGCGGAATGGTGTTGAACGGATTGAGGCTGATCGACCAGGTGCCCGTCGAAATCAGCACGAACGGTTCCTGAAACGAAGCCAGATACGGTATTAAAGCCGCCGAGCTGTCGTGCAGCCCGACCCCAACTTTCAGTGGGTGGTTCAGCCAAATGGCGTTCAGGACGCTGTCAGACGTAAAAATGGGTCCGAAAAGTTTGTCCAGCTTTTCACTGATCACCCAGTCGTGGTACTGGTTTTTCGTGTAGTCCCACAGCATGGTGTGACAACCAAGGCTGGTTACATCCGTCAGCACCTGTCCCGTAAAAAGGTAGCTCAGGTATTGGGGCAAATGCAGCGAGTACCAGATTTTGCGGAATAATTTCGGCTTATCGTACTTAATGCGGTATAGCATCAACCCGGAATTCAGGCTGTCCAGCGCCGGAGAAGCGGTTTCCATGGCCAGCGTCGCTTCCTCGCCGTAGGTTTTGTAGAATTTCTTCCGAACAGCCGCCGGATACGGTTTCAGGTAATTATACAGATGACCGATCGGACGGCTTTCTTCGCTCAGGTACACAAAACTGGCGCCGTACGTCGAAAAATTTAAGGCTTTGATGTCAAATTCGGGCAATTCCAGCACCTCGCGCAGCAATGTCTGCACCCAGGTCGTCAGTCGGTTCAGGTCCTCGCAGGGGTCGCCATCCTCATCCACAATGTCGGTAAACGGCTCCGATCGTTCCCACACGATTTCGTACCGCTCGTTGAACAGAAACAACTTCTTATTCGTCTTCCCGATGTCAAAAATGGCAATGACTGGCGTTTTCATTGAGTGAATTAGCGATTGAGTGATTGAGTGAAGGAACAATCGGTTAAAAGCAGACCGATATCAATCATTGTATCGGTAACCCACTCAATCACTCAATCGCTAATTCACTCAATAATTTAAAGTCCTGTTGCGATGGTTTTCAGTCCGCGTTCGCTGATGAGCTGCTGGCGGATGTTTAATTGGCGGAACAGCGCCAGGGGCTGCAAGGCTCCACCGGCCCGCCGACGGGCTTCGGCCACCAGCGGCCGAACATCGGTGCGGAAGGCTTCCTGCAAAATCTCCTGCGCCCGCACCACGTCGTTGGCTTCCCGGGCTTCTTCCAGCGCCGGGCGGTCCACCAGCAGCGCCTGGGCGTAGGCCAGTTGAATGGCTTCGACGGATTGCAGCAAATCTTCCAGCGGATCTTTGACGTTGTGGCTCGCGTCGATCATCCAGCCCAGATCCGTCGCGTGATTCATCCCCTTGCGGTCCATGCCGTCAATCAACTCGTTGAAAATCAGGAAAAGCTGGTAAGGCCGGATGCTGCCGACGGTCAGGTCATCGTCGCCGTATTTGGAATCGTTGAAGTGAAAACCGCCCAGCTTGCCTTCCATCAGCAGCAGCGCAACAATCTGCTCGATGTTGGCGTTGGGCAGGTGGTGGCCCAGGTCAACCAGCGTGTAGGCTTTCGGACCGAGTTTGTCCGCAAACAGCAGGGACGAACCCCAGTCGCCGACGGTCATGGAATAAAAATTGGGCTCGAAGGCTTTGTATTCAACGAACATCTTCCACGGGGCGGTCCCATCGTCGGGCAAGGCCGCGTAGATTTCTTCCAAGCTCTCCAGCGTGCGCTCAAACGCCCTCCGGAAATTCAACTGACCGGGAAAACACGAACCGTCGGAGAGCCAAACCGTCAGGGAAGTGGAGCCCAGCGCAACGCCGTGCCTGATCACCTCAATGTTATGATCGATGGCCTGTTGGCGCACCGCCCGGTCGACGTGCTGCAACGAACCAAACTTGTAACTGTGTTTCTGGTCAGGCTGGTCCTGAAACGTGTTGGAATTCATCGCATCGAACCGCAGCCCGAAGCTGGCGGCCAGGCTTTTGATGGCTTCCCCGTCTTTCGGAATATCCCACGGAATGTGCAGCGAAATCGCCCCGCTCGATTGATTCAGGGCGTGCAGCAACCCCACGTCCGAAATCTTTTCCTCCAGCGAACGCGGTTCTCCGCCCCCCGGAAACCGCCCGAAGCGCGTGCCGCCCGTACCGAGCGCCCAACTCGGAATCGCAATCTGGAACTCAATCAGTTTTTTGATAACCTCCTCCGCATTGCCGACTTCCTCGGTCCAGTAGGACAGTTTGCGCTGGTGCGCTTCCTGGAGCTTGTTATTATGATCTGCAATCTGATAGCCTTCGAGTTGCATGGGAGGTTAGGGGTTTAGGGGATAAGTTGTTTCGCAGCGTTAAGCGGAGTAAATCAGCGTTACGCAGAGGTTTTTCTCTGATAAACGCTGATTTACTCCGCTTAACGCTGCGATATCACTCTTTAACTTTTATCGCACAAACGCCATCGCCACCCCGCCGTCGACGTTGAGCACGTTGCCGGTCGATTTGCTCAGCAAACCGCCCACAAACGCGAAACAGGCATTGGCAATGTCGTCCGGCAGAATAATTTCGTTCAGCAGGGTCCGCTTGGCGTAGTAAGCGGGCAGCTCTTCCACCGTCACGCCGTAGGCTTTGGCGCGGCCTTCGGCCCAGGCCCCCGCCCAGATTTTGCTGTCGGAAATTACCGCATCCGGATTCACCACATTGACCCGCACGTGGTCTTTCCCGAGTTCGGCGGCATTCAGTCGGCTCAGGTGCAATTGCGCGGCTTTGGCCGAACCGTAACCCGCGTTGTTGGGGCCGGAAACCAGACCGTTCTTGCTGGCAATGTTAATCACGTCACCGCCTAGTTTCTGCTTCCGCATGATCTCAACGCCTTTCTGCGTCACCAGGAACTGGCCTTTCACCAGCACGTCATACAGCAGATCCCAGTCTTTTTCGGTATGTTCTTCAATCGGTTTTGAAATCGACAAACCGGCGCAGTTGACCACAATATCCACCCCGCCGAACGCCAGAGCAGCCGCATCAAACGCCTTGCGAATGGTTTCGGCGCTGGTTACATCGAGTGTAGCGGACGTGTGCGTATCCCGGCCGTATTGCTGGCGGAAGTCTTCGTCGGCCCCTTTCAGGCGCTCCGGATCGTTGTCGTTGATCACCACTACAGCACCCTCAGCCACAAATCTTTTGGCAATGGCTTTGCCAATACCGCCCGCACTGCCCGTAATCAGCGCAATTTTGCCCGACAACGGCTTCGGTTTCGGCATCCGTTGCAATTTTGCTTCTTCCAGCAGCCAGTATTCAATGTCAAACGCTTCCTGACGCGGCAGGGACGTATATTCCGAAATGGCTTCGGCACCCTTCATGACGTTGATGGCGTTGGTGTAAAACTCAGCCGCCACCCGCGCCGTCTGCTTGTCTTTGGCAAACGCGAACATCCCCACCCCCGGCCACAGAATGACCACCGGGTTTTTGTCGCGGATCGCCGGACTGTTCGGGTGTTTGCAGGTTTCGTAATAGTCTTCGTACATCGCCCGGTAGGCTTCGTACGCGGGCGTCAGGCGCTCCTGAATGGCCGCCGTGTCGGTCACATCTTCGTCCGGTTTCAGATCGAGCACCAGCGGGCTGATTTTGGTCCGCAGGAAGTGGTCGGGGCAGGACGTGCCGAGCGGAGCCAGCCGGTCGAGGTCGTTGGAATTGATGAACTCCAGCACGCGCTCGTCGTCCGTAAAATGGCCGATCATCGACGTTTTATTCGAGCAGAAACCGCGCAGCACCGGCGCCAGCGTAGCGGCCTGTTGCAGACGGGCCTCTTTGTCGAGGCTTTCGAGTTTGGCACCGCCAAAAACCGGGCGGTTTTTACCGTAGTTTTCTTCCAGGTATTCCGCACACCGTTCGATGACTTCCAGCGTATTGATGTAGCTTTCGTAAGCCGTGTCGCCCCAGGTAAACAAGCCGTGTGAACCCAGCATGATGCCCCGGATGCCCGGATTCTGCTCCAGACATTCGGCCAGTTTCAGCCCCAGATCAAAACCGGGACGCTGCCATTCGACCCAGCCGATGGTGCCATCGAACAGGTCCTGGGTGATTTTCTTGCCGTCTTTGGCCGCAGCAATGGCGATGGCCGCATCCGGGTGCAGGTGGTCGATGTGCGCAAACGGCAGAAAACCGTGCAGGGGCGTGTCGATCGACGGCGCTTTGGACGACAGATCGAAGATGCAGTGGTTGAACAGTTCGACCATCTCATCTTCAAATTCGATACCCCGGTAAATGTTTTTCAGACTCCGCAACCGATCCACGTACAGGGCGGCCAGACCGCTCCGCTTCATGGTGCCGAGGTCGCCCCCGGAACCTTTGATCCACATCACTTCGGTATCCTTGCCCGTCAGCGGATCTTTCGCCATCGTTTTGCAGGACGTGTTGCCCCCGCCGTAGTTGGTCAGCCGCAGGTCGGCACCCAGGAGGTTGGAACGATAAATGAGGAGGGCCACTTCGTCACCGGCCAGTTGGGCGGCTTTGGCTTCGTCCCATAAGTAGCTTACATGACGAAACTCGTTCGCCTGCCGTGTGTTGTTCGTACTGAGCATATCGAATTGATGTCGGAACGCCGACGCGATTGAATCTTCTGAGTTTTAGTCGAATCTTTATACAAAGATTATTTAATCGAACTTATACCCAAAGATAAATGCTATTGACAGGCTGACTTTCATGTACTGTCCTATTTTATGCACGAAAAATTCTTTTTATGTCTGTCAATCCTCTTTTTAACCCGAAATGGCGGAAAATAAAACCGCCCTTAAACTCTTTTTCAATCCGGTTGTTTTAAAATAGATTCTAAAATTAGAGTATGCTGTCCGTCGCTCCCGTAACCATCCGAAAAATTTCACAATCTGCTATCTCGCTGGAACAGACGGATTTGCTGGCCGTGGAAGAGCCCCTGGAAATCCGGCTGGGGTTTGGCCCGGCGGACGACCGTCAGCAACGCAGCGTGGCCGTAACCATGCGAACGCCCGGCCACGACGAAGAACTGGCCCTGGGGTTTTTGTTTACCGAAAATATTCTTTCCCACCCGGCTCAGGTTGTTTCCGTCCGTCACTGCGTTTCCGATGCCGCAAAAAAAGGAAATGTGCTGCGCGTGGAGCTGCAACCGGAGGTTGTGGTCGACTGGCAGCGGCTCGAGCGGCACAGCTATACGGCCTCCAGTTGCGGCATTTGTGGAAAAGCGTCGATTGAAGCCGTGCAGACGGTTTGTCAGACACCCCTCCGTCCCGGTTTCCACCTTGATCCCGAACGGATTCATGCCCTCCCCGAAAAACTCCGGCAGGCGCAGCGAGCTTTTGCCTACACGGGCGGGTTGCACGCGGCCGCCCTGTTCGACGAAACCGGCCAGTTGCTGCTCGTTCGGGAAGACATCGGGCGGCACAATGCGCTGGATAAACTCATTGGCGCGGCTTTCTGGCAGGGCTGGCTCCCGCTGAGCCGGTTTGGCGTTCTGGTCAGCGGGCGCGTTGCGTTCGAGCTGGTGCAAAAATGCTGGATGGCGGGCGTACCGCTGCTGGCGGCTGTCGGCGCACCCTCGAGCCTGGCCGTCGAACTGGCGAACGAAGCCGGCATGACGCTGCTCGGTTTTGTCCGGGATAATCGCTTTAATTCTTATGCGCCGACCCCCGCGCCGGCTGCTCAAACCCAGACGAATGAAACTCGCTCCTGACGCCCTGACCGGCCTGAAAATTACGAAACCGGCCGCAACGGCGGCCGGCATGACCGCCATTACCGAATCGTTTCGGCACGTTTTCCGAAATACCGAACTCGTGCGGGGCTGGAAAGCCCTGATCGAACTGAACCAGAAAGACGGCTACGACTGCCCGAGCTGCGCCTGGCCCGACCCCGACGACGACCGGTCGTCCATCGCGGAATATTGCGAGAGTGGCGCCAAAGCCGTCGCCGACGAGGTGATGACCAAACACACGGCCTCACCGGTTTTGTTTCAGCGGTATTCGGTGGACGAGTTGCGGCAGAAAGATGATTTCTGGCTCGGCCAGCAGGGTCGTCTGACGCAGCCGCTGGTGATCCGGAAAGGCCAGACGCACTACGCGCCGATTTCGTGGGAAGCGGCTTTTCAGCTCATCGCGGAGGAACTCAATGCGCTGGCTTCTCCGAACGAAGCGGTTTTTTATACCTCCGGCCGAACCAGTAACGAAGCGGCTTTTCTGTACCAGTTGTTCGTGCGGGAATTTGGCACCAACAACCTGCCGGACTGCTCGAACATGTGCCACGAATCGACCTCCGTTGCGCTGGCCGAAACGCTGGGGCTGGGCAAGGCGTCGATCGTGTACGACGATTTTGAAAAAGCCGAAGTCATCATCATCATGGGGCAGAATCCGGGCACCAACGCGCCCCGCATGCTGACGCCATTGGAACAGGCCAAACGCAACGGCGCGACGATCATTGCCGTAAATCCGCTGGTCGAAACGGGTTTGCTGGCGTTCAAATACCCGCAAAGCGTCCGCGACATGACCCTGGGTGGCCAGAAACTGACCGATCTCTACCTGCAAATCCGCATCAACTCCGACCTGGCTTTTCTGAAAGCGGTTTGTAAACTGCTGCTCGAAGAAGAGAAAAAAACGCCGGGCCTGGTCATTAACAAGCCGTTTATTGAACGCTATACGGCTGGTTACGAAAACTTTATCAATAGCCTGGCGCAGTATGAGCTGAGTGAGCTGGTCGGGCAAACCGGTTTGTCGCTGGCGCAGATTCAGCAGGCGGTCGATGCCATCAAACACAAAAAGAAAATCATTATCTGCTGGGCGATGGGCCTGACGCAGCACCGCAACTCCGTTCAGACGATCAACGAAATCATCAATGTGCTCCTGCTAAAAGGCAGCATCGGCATCGAGGGTGGGGGAGCCGCGCCAATTCGGGGCCACAGCAACGTGCAGGGCGACCGGACGGTGGGCATCTGGGAAAAACCGAAGCCCGAATTTCTGGACAAACTGAAAGCCGTCTTTGGGTTTGAACCTCCGCGCGAACACGGTTTTAGCACCGTCGATGCCGTGCAGGCCATGCACAAGGGCGAAGCAAAGGTTTTCTTCGGCATGGGCGGAAATTTTCTGATGGCGGTTTCCGACACGAATTACACCGCCGAAGCCCTGCAAACGTGCCGGCTGACGGTTCAGGTATCGACCAAGCTCAACCGCAGCCACCTGATTCACGGCGAAACCGCCCTGATTCTGCCCTGCCTGGCCCGCTCCGACCGCGACGTGCAGGCGTCTGGTCACCAGTTTGTTACCACCGAAGCCACCACCGGCGTCGTGCAGCAATCGTATGGAAGGCTGGAGCCGGTTTCGAAACACCTGAAAAGTGAACCGGCCATCGTGGCGGATCTGGCCAGGGCGGTTTTTCGCAACCGGAAAACCACCGTCGACTGGGAGACGCTGATCGGAAATTACGACCACATCCGTGACCTGATCGAACAAGTGGTGCCCGGTTTTGATCAGTACAACGCGCGCGTCCGAAAACCGGGCGGTTTTTATCTGCCCAACGGCCCCCGCGAACGGAAATTTGCCACCAAAGACGGCAAGGCGCAGTTCTCGATCAACGTCCCCGATCCGCACGTGTTGCAGCCCGACGAACTGCTGCTGATGACCATCCGCAGCCACGACCAGTTCAACACCACGGTCTACGGCCGCGACGACCGCTACCGGGGCATTCACAACGAACGGCGCGTGGTGTTCATGCACGCCGACGACATTGCCAGCCGGGGCTTGCAGCCGCAGCAGGTAGTCAATCTGCAAAGCCGCTACGACGGCAAAATCCGCACCGCCGAACGCTTCGTCATCGTGCCGTACAACATTCCGCGCGGGTGTGCCGCGGCCTATTTTCCGGAAACGAACGTGCTCGTGCCCATCGACCGCGTGGCCGAAGGCAGCCTGACGCCGATTTCCAAGTCGATTGTGATTACGGTATATCCTTCCGAAACCGCACGTCCTTGACTTCGATCAGATCCACGACCGTCAGCCGGTTGCGGAAAACGAAATACACATCGTGTACGCCCGAAACCGCCTTGATGGGCATGGATTTTTCCGTCCACTGTTTTCGACCGGTTTGGGGCACGTGCAGTTCGCCCACCAGCTCACCCTCCGGGCCGTCCAGCCGGGCTTCGATCAGGGTGCCTTTCAGGGCAGCGGCCAGCGTGAAGTCGACGACGTGAATGCCGGTCAGGTCAAACTGGCGCATCATCACCCAGGCCGCTTTGTGCACATCCGCCAGAATGTCCCGGCGATTGAGTTCGTAATGCGCGTCAAAATCCTGGGCCGTCAGCAGCGATGAGCGCAACACCACCGCCGACTGGCGCGTCAGCGGGCGGGCGGTTTTGTTGCCTTTGTCCGTGTAGCTGGCCGTCAGAATGTACGTGCCCTCGGTGTTTGGGGCGGTGGAAAACTGGCCCTGCGCTGGGAGTTTTTTCTCGGTTTTCTGGTCGGACAAGGATAAAATATAGCGCACCATTTCTGACGTAACTTCGCCCGAAAGCTGCGGGTGTGCGCTCATGTTCACCTGCCCCCAGACCCCAAAACCGCCTTTCAGAATCTTCTGACTTAGTTTTTCCACCAGCGCCACATCCGATTTTTCCGGCTGGTACTTCGCGGCAATCGCCCGGAAGCTCGGCCCGACGGATTTATCGTTCAGGGCGTGGCAGGCTTTGCAGTCGTTTTCTTCGATCCAGGTGTAGCCCCGCTGGTGGGGCGACTGGACTTCGCCCTGGTCCGAAAACGACACGGTTTTTCGAGTGGGCAAATACGTGAGTTTGACCTGAACCCGGGCCGGGTCAATGCGCCCGTCTTCGGCATCGTCCACCTTCACCCGGTACGCAACCGTGGGGCCGTAAAACCGCCCCGGTTCGCCCAGTTCGATGGCTACGTTGGGTGGATTATTGCCCGCGCTGACTACGGTTTCGGCTTCGGAACGCAGGCCCGCCCGGTCGCTGACGGTCAGTTTGACCCGGTAATTGCCCGGTTTCTGAAAGGTGTACGGCAGGTCGGCCGTGGTTTGACTGAGCGGTTTTCCGTTGATCGACCAGCGGTAGGAAAGTTGATCGTTTTTGTCATAGTCCAGCGATT
This sequence comes from Larkinella ripae, assembly GCF_054780775.1. Lineage (NCBI taxonomy): Bacteria > Pseudomonadati > Bacteroidota > Cytophagia > Cytophagales > Spirosomataceae > Larkinella > Larkinella ripae. Next base: position 733,526 of record NZ_BAAGVR010000001.1, on the reverse strand, counting down.
TTTGGGCCGAAAACCGGACCGGCAGGGGCGTCCCACCGGCATCGGTGCTGGCGTCGAGGTGGGCAATCGGCGGGCGGTTTCCGGCGATGTATTCAATTCGGGTCAGGCGGGAATCTTTGTTGCCGCCCCAGAGCGAGCCAAATTCGATGAGGTAGAGGGCTCCGTCGGGGCCGAATTTCATGGCAATCGGTTTGCGAAACGCCGTCGACGGCATGAACGATTCCAGCGCTTTCAGGTTTTTCTGCCCGTCGAGCGCGACGGTTTTCATCCAGTTGCGCATCCATTCACCCAGAAACAGCCGGCGGTCGAAATAAGCCGGAAACTTGATGGGTGAGGGGTTTTTCGGATCGAAATAATAAATCGGTCCGGCCACCAGCGTGCGTCCGCCCGACCCCAAATCCGGGTGCTCCGGCAGCACATCGTACGGATAGGCCAGAAACGCCGGTTGGGCCGGGGGCAGCTCGCGCCGACCGGTGTTGTTGACCGAAGTGTTGATGGGCTGTTTGGGGTCGAATTGAAACAGGACCGAATCTTTCGTGAAATCGACTTTGGCATACGGTTCGTTGCTGCCGATAAACAGCGGCCAGCCGTGGTTGCCGGCCTTGCGGGCCTGATTCAGTTCGTCGTAACCGCGCGGTCCGCGGGCTTCCTTGTCGCTGGCGTCGGGGCCCACTTCGCTCCAGTACAGAAAATCCGTGTCGCGGTCAATGGTCAGGTGAAACGGGTTCCGGCAGCCCATGACGTAAATTTCCGGCCGCGTCAGGTTGTCGTTGGAACCGGCAAACAGGTTGCCTTTCGGAATGGTGTAGGTGCCGTCGGGTTCGGGATGAATCCGGAGAATTTTGCCGCGCAAATCGTTGGTATTGGCCGACGAACGCTGGGCGTCGTAGATTTCCCGGCCGGGCCGTTCGTCGATGGGCGCGTAATTGGTCCCGAACGGATTGGTATTATCGCCGGTTGTCAGGTACAGGTTTCCGTGTTGATCGAACGCCATGCCTCCGCCCGCGTGGCAGCACTGCCAGGAGTCGGGCACCTCCAGCATCCGTTTTTCCGAAGCGAGGTCGAGCGAATCGCCCCGGAGCGTAAACCGCGACAGTACGTTGACATTCTTCGGGCTTCGGGGGGCGTAATACAGGTACAAATGGCGGTTCTGCGCAAAACCGGGGTCCAGCGCGATGGCCTGGAGCATGGCTTCCGACGGCTGAACGTCGAGCCGGCCGATCTGCCGGTTTTCTTTGGTGGCCACGCGGTGGCGGTAGAGTTCACCGTTGTGGCTGATGTAATACACGTCGCCGTTGGGCGCAATGTCCAGCTCGACCAGATCGCGGAGGTCGCCGGTCAGGTCCACTTTCCGAAAACGGTGTTCGTCGGGGGCGTCGTCCGACGCGGGCTTGTCCTGCCGGAAAGCCGCCGTCAGCATGCCAACCAGCACGAGCGGCAGGAAAAGGCGTGAAATTGTCATGGATGGTTTAGGAATAATAGAATAGACCCAAATGTAATTCAATCCTGGTTTTTTTGGAATAGGCCCGTTCCATTCCTTACTTTGAATTTTACCCTGATCCCAATCGCATGTCTCTTGTTTTCCTGACCGGCGGAGCCGGTGGCCTGGGCCGCTCCATTACCAAAAAACTGTTGCAGAACGGCCACACGGTTGTCGCAACCCTCGAACCGGGCGGTCACGCGCTGGAAGCCCGGCCCAGCCTGTTCACGCACGAACTGGACCTGACCGACGAAGCCGGTTGTAAAGCACTGGTTGAGCAGGTGGTGGCCGAACACGGCCGCATCGACGCAGCGGTGTTGCTGGTGGGCGGTTTTGCGATGGGCGCGCTGGAAGAAACCGATTTTGGGGCCGTCGACCAGATGATCCGCCTGAATTTTCAGACCACCTACCAGGTCGCCCGACCTGTTTTTGAGCAAATGACGCAGCAAGCCGCGGGCGGGCGGCTGGTGCTGGTGGGCGCGCGCCCGGCCCTGGTGCCGTCGGCCGGGCAACACATGGTGGCCTATGCCTTGTCGAAAGCGTTGGTGATTCAGTTGTCCGAAATTCTGAATGCCGCCGGCAAAAGCAAAAATGTCGTGTCAACGGTGCTGGTGCCCAGCACCATCGACACCCCGGCCAACCGGGAAGCCATGCCCGACGCCGATCCGGCCAACTGGGTGAAGCCCGAAGAGATCGCCGAACTGGTCGATTTCGTGACGTTTGGCGCCGGGAAAATGCTCCGTGAGTCGGTTTTGAAAGTGTATAACAACGCCTGAAAAAGAGCAGGCCCGGCCGGGTTTCGGGTCTATTGCCGGCTCATTGTCTGAATCGCCTGGCGGGCTTTCTCATCGGTTGCTTTCAGGGCCAGCACTTTTCGGTAGGCTTGAATCGCCTTGGCCTTGTCGCCTTTGGCCTGATAAGCTTCGCCCAGACTGCGGTGAACGACCGGCGAATCGGGGTAATACTGTTCGGTCAGTTTTAACAAGTCAAGGGCTTGGTCAGCCTGCTTCTGGCTCTGGAGCAGAAACAGGCTGACCTGATTCATGACCTTGCCGGGGGGCAGCAGGTTGGCGCCCCACTGCTCAAATAACCGCTGATAATGCTGGCGGATGCCGCTGCTTCCCTGCGCTAAAAACGTCGGAACCGGAAATTCATAGTTTTCGAACACGAACAGCAGGCCATCGTGCAGGCTCCGGAAAGGCACCGAAAAATGCGTTTCCTGTTCGTAATACGCATAGCGATGCGAAAGCCGGGCGGGGCTATGGCTGGTTAAACTCGCCCGGAAGGAATCAAAGGATTTTCCCCGGACGCCGGTGTGCGGGCCGGGATCAAAGGGGTTGTTGGCTTGTGTGACGTACAATTTACCCCGCAGGGCGGTGTTGGCCTTCAAAACCGAGTCCGCCTTCGCGGGCAGGTACCGGTTGTTCCAGGTTAGTGTCGGGTCGATGGCAATGTAGGCATTGAACGCGTTTTGGTTCAGCAAACAGTTTACGGCAAATAAACCCGCCAGGGAATGTCCCACCAGCAAGCGGTACGGCAGGGTTCGGTAGTGCTGGTCGATGTGGGGCAGCAGCTCCTTTTCCAGAAAAGCCGCAAAAGGGGTGGTCTTGTTGGGTAAATCCGACGTCATATCGCGGGTCCGGTTGGTGTTCCGGACAGCCACCACAATCAGTTCGGGAATCTGCTCATTCGAGCCTTCGCTCAAAAAGTGGATCATGCTGCTGGCGTAGCGAAAATGCGTATCGGCATCCAGCAGAATCAGGACGGGATACCGTTTGCGCTGGTAGAACTCATCCTGATCGTACGAAGCGGGAACGCTGATGAAAAAAGACCGCTCTTCGCCCAGGACGGCTGAATGGAGGGTGTGCTCTTTTCCAATTGTCAGCGATTCGGCGGATTGGCTCCGGCCGGGGCGGGTGGCCGCCAGGAAAAAGAAGGTTACCAAAACGAGGTGATAACGCAGGGTCGAACGCATGGATACCGTAGCTTCTGTTTGGAAATCAAGGTATTGATTGAACCGTACAATACCAACTTCAGGAGCGATCCGGTAAACGGCGCGAATGATAAAACCATTTTAAAATACCCATTGATACAGGATCAAACCGGGCGATACAGTAAGTATCGGGCGGTCGTCCCTTTTAAAACCATGTACTTTTCTACCCGTAATTTTTCATTTCTGAGCCGCCGAATCCTCCGAATCGGTGTGCTGGGCCTGCTGATTCACCCGGTTTTTGGGCAAAAGCCGGCGGCCATCTGGTATCGCCAGCCCGCCCGCAACTGGAACGAAGCCCTGCCTGTGGGCAACGGGCGGCTGGGGGCCATGGTGTTCGGGCGGCCCGGTGAAGAGTTGATTCAGTTAAACGAAGCCTCGCTCTGGTCGGGTGGGCCGGTCAACCGAAATCCGAATCCCGGTGTGGCGAAATACCTGCCCGAAATCCGGGAGGCCCTTTTTCGGGAAGACTATGCCGCTGCCGCCAAACTGACGCAAAACCTGCAAGGCTTGTATACGGAAGCCTACCAGCCGCTGGGCGATCTGCTGCTGAAACAGACTCTGGCGGGGCCGCCGACGGCGTATTACCGGGATCTGAATATTGATAACGCCAGCTCGACCACCCGGTTTCGGGCCGAGGGCGTGACCTACACCCGGGAAATTTTCGCTTCCGCGCCCGATCAGGTGATTGTGGTGCGGTTGACGGCGGATAAGAAAGGAAGCCTGAACGTAACGGCAGCCGCCCGGAGCGTACATCCGGTGACAAAAACCGTAGCGGGGCGGGATGAACTCGTTCTGCGCGGAAAAGCGCCCGCCCACGCCGATCCGAATTACGTTAGTTACCATCAAAAGCCGGTTTTTTACGAAGACTCCGCCGGGTGCCGGGGCATGCGGTTCGACTGGCGGGTGAAAGTGCGCTCGACCGACGGCACGGTTTCGGCCGATACGGCGGGCATCCGGATTCAGAACGCGACCGAAGCGGTTTTGCTGCTGACGGCCGCGACGAGCTTCAACGGGTTCGACAAATGCCCCGACCGCGAAGGGCGGGATGAAAAACAACTCGCGGACGGGTATCTGAAAAAAGCCCTTGCCAAAACCGTCGATGCGCTGCGCCGGGATCATGTGGCTGATTACCAGCGGTATTTTAACCGTATAACGTTTACGCTGCCAACCGCATCGCCGGTTACGCTGCCGATGGATGAGCGACTGAAACGCTACGCCGAAGGGGGCGCTGACCCGGAGCTGGAAACGCTGTATTTTCAGTTTGGGCGGTATCTGTTGATTTCGAGTTCGCGGCCCGGCGGGGTTCCGGCCAATTTGCAGGGGCTCTGGAATCCGATGGTGCGTCCGCCCTGGAGCAGCAACTACACGACCAACATCAACACCGAAATGAACTACTGGCCCGCCGAAATGGTCAATCTGTCGGAACTGCACCGGCCGTTGCTCGACTGGATTGGCCACATGGCGGTGACCGGGCGCGAAACCACGAAGAATTTTTATAACGCCCGGGGCTGGACGATTCACCACAATTCGGACCTCTGGGCGACGAGCAACCCCGTGGGCGATAAAGGCAAAGGCAGCCCGTCGTGGGCCAACTGGGCGATGGGCGGGCCGTGGCTCTGCCAGCATCTTTACGACCATTACCTGTTTACCGGCGACAAAAAGTACCTGCGCGACTACGCGTATCCGCTGATGAAGGAGGCTGCCTTGTTCTGCCTCGACTGGCTGGTGGAAGACCAACAAGGCCGTCTGGTGACGGCGCCGGCCACCTCGCCCGAAAACGTTTTTATCACCGATCAGGGCGTGAAACAGGCGGTTTCGGTGGCTACCACGATGGATATGGGCTTGATCTGGGACGTGTTTTCCAACGTCATTCAGGCGTCGTCGCAACTGGGTATTGATGCGGATTTCCGGAAGGAACTGGCCCAGAAAAAGAAAAACCTGTTTCCGTTGCAGGTTGGCAAAAACGGCAATTTGCAGGAGTGGTACAAAGACTGGCAGGACGAAGATCCGCAACACCGCCACGTTTCGCACCTGTACGTGCTGCATCCGGGCCGGGAAGTGTCGCCCCTGACGACGCCTGCGTTGGCGGACGCGGCCAAACGAACGCTCGAAATCCGGGGCGATGGCGGAACCGGCTGGAGCAAGTCCTGGAAAATTAACTTCTGGGCGCGGCTGCACGACGGCAATCACGCTTACAAATTGCTGCGCGAACTGCTCAAGCTGACGGGCGTGGAAGGAACCGACTACGCCCAGGGCGGGGGCACGTATCCGAACCTGTTCTGCGCGCATCCGCCGTTCCAAATCGACGGCAATTTTGGCGGCACGTCGGGCATTGGCGAAATGCTGCTGCAAAGCCACGACGGCTTGCTCAACCTGCTGCCCGCCCGGCCCGATGCCTGGGCCACCGGCGAGGTGAAAGGACTCAAAGCGCGGGGCGGTTTTGAACTGGACCTGAGCTGGAAAGCCGGCAAGCTGACCCGCGTGGCCGTTCGGTCGGCGCTGGGGGGCAACTGCCGGTTGCGGTTGACCAATGCCTTGAAAACCGATGGAAAAACCGCCCTGAAAACCGCCCGGGGCGCCAACCCGAATCCCTTTTTCCAATTACCCGAAAACCGCTACCAGACCACCGCGCCGGAAATGCCCGCCAACGGCGTCTGGCTGTATGACCTGGCGACGGAACCGGGCCAAACGTATGTATTGCTGAATGCCAAGTAGAATGAAGACAGGAGAGTGAGAAGCGAAGGAATGTCTTTTGTCTCTCTTTTTTTAACACCTTTCAAACCTGATTACCCATGAAAACCCTGAAATGCCTGATTTTGCTGTTGTTCGTATCCGGAAACCTGCTGGCGAACGAACCCGCCAAAGACGAAAAGCAAGCCGTTGAGCAGGCCGTCGAAAAACTTCGGAAAGCCATTGTGGATGCCGATAAAGCCACGCTGGAAGGTATTACCACCGACCAACTGACCTACGGCCACTCGAACGGTTTGCTGGAGGACAAAACCGCCTTTGTCAAAGCGCTGGTCAGTGGCGAGTCGGATTTTACGTCGATTGATCTGACGGAACAAACCGTGACGGTGGTGGATAACACGGCCTGGGTGCGGCACAAACTGGCCGGCAACACCAACAACAAGGGCGTTGCGGGCACGGCCAAGCTGGCGGTTCTGATGGTTTGGGTCAAGCAGAAAGGCGACTGGAAGCTGCTGGCGCGGCAGGCCGTGAAGATTTGAAGCCGGATCCAGTTTACGGTTTACGGTATTCCAAACTGACGTTAGCTACCGTAGCAACGACCAGCGAAAACCGTATACTAAAAACCGAAAACCGTCACCCTATTTTTCTGCCTTTCAGCAGCCGCTCGATGGTGATCGCTATGCGCTCCACTTTGGTTTCGTCGGTTTTGGCCGAATCGATCCAGTCGATGCACGCTTGCTGCTCGTCGGCGGTGCACTGCAAAAAGGTTTGGTGGGCGCGGGGTTCGTCTTCCAGACACAGCAATAAATCCTGGTGCGAATCGACCGGAGGCTGAATGGGATACAACCGAATCTGGACCCAATCGCCGGCCTGTTTTCCGATTCTTTTCCGGATTTCGGCTTTGACGGGCAGGAAAAGCTGGCCGTTGCCGAGCGGCATGAGCTGGGAATTGGTGAGTTCGTAGTCATCGATGCGGCCGTTTACTTTGACCCAGTTGAAGTACGACTTTTTATCCGGCTGAACTTCGGGAAGGGCGGCATAGGTCCAGCCGCCTTTTCCCTGAAATTTCTTCAGTTGATACAGGCCGTCGACCAGCGGTTTTTTCATAACAAGGCAGGGGAGACGATTCGGTTTTTGACGGCCAAAGATACGGATAAACCGCCGACCCGTTACAGGATTTCTACGTAACCGTCCGTTCCATTGACCCGAATCCGCTGGCCGTCTTTGATCAGCCGGGTCGCATTGTCCAGGCCGACAACGGCGGGCAGGCCATATTCCCGGGCGATCACGGCTCCGTGGGTCATCAATCCGCCCACTTCGGTAACCAGCCCTTTGATGGAGACGAACAGGGGTGTCCAGCTCGGGTCCGTAAAGGCGGTGACCAGAATATCACCCTCTTCCAGATTGGCTTCCTCCATCGTCAGAATCACCCGCGCCCGTCCCTCAATCAGGCCGGCCGAAACCGGTAGCCCCGCAATGGCTCCGGCTGGGAGGTTTTCGCGTTGGTACTGACCCGAAAAGATTTCGCCATCCGAGGTCATCACCCGGGGCGGATTCAGTTTTTGATAGCGTTGGTACGCGTCTTTCCGCCGGTCGATGATGCGGTGATCCAGGTGGTGGGTGCGGATCAGGTCGCGCAGTTCGTCAAACGTGAGGTAGTAGATGTCTTCTTTTTCGGGAAGAACGCCCACTCGTACGAAGGTTTCGGCTTCCTTTACCAAAGCCTGCTTGTAGATAAAATAGCGATTGACGATGCCGTATTTGGGATACTCCCGGTACCCGATGAAAGTCCGCAGCAGACCGATCTGGTGTTTTGTGGCTTCGGCCTTTTGCTCCCCATCCGGTAATTGCTTCAGGCGATCCAGTAATTCCTGTTCTTTTTGCAACGCTGCCCAACGGCCGTGCTCAAATTTCCGACGGCTGGCCCCCGGCTCGAAGTTTTTGATGTTGCTCAGAATCAGCGGAATCAGCGTACCCGGTTTTTCGCTCCAGCGGGTTCGGGTAATATCAATTTCTCCCACACCGCGCATGCCGTATTTTTCCAGAAACGCACGAATCGCGTTCCGGGCTTCGGCGCCACCCGCCAGCTGAACCAGCGCATCCCAAAAGCGTTCATCGTTGCCCTGCGGAAGATCGCTCCGCTGCAAATACGCAATGACGTCCGGATAGGGCCGCATCACATCGGCAACGTCCAGCAACGCCAGACCCATTTCCGAGGTAATGTTGTTGGGCGCCGACTGGGCGAGTGTATCCGCGACGGCTTTTTCGCCCAACCACTCCTGCATGTGTTCATTGATCCAGGCGGCCGCGTTGATGCCCGTCATAATGGCCCCAAAACTCTGCGGATACGATAAACTCTGCTGAAGTTTCAGCCGGTCTTCCAGAATAAAGTCGATCAGCTCCACGCCGGACTTCGTCTGAATATCCAGCTTCAAGGTGTCGATCAGTGCCTGGCTGTCCCTGATCAGGGTTGCAACGATGGTTGGATCGTTGGGGAGTTGCGTTTGAAAATTCGCGGGTGATGGCCCTTTCGGACCCGTACCGGGACCCGGTTCGGCCGGGTCGTTTGGCAAGGCCGGCACCACATCGCCCCGCTCCAGGAGGGTCGTCAGGATGTCCCGGATGAGTGGGTCGGATTTGCCCAGCACGTTGATCAGAAGCGCCCGCCCGGCCGGGGAAGCCAGGTCCCGGGCGACATCCACAAACAACCGGCCACCCGCCTGATACATGGGTCGGCCCGCCGTTAACTGCCACAGCGACAGGCCCAATGGCTTCATGGGGTCGGTCATCATCTGCTGGTGCCCCACCGATACGTAAATGTGCGGGCCGGGTTCGGGATTGTCGGGAATGGGGTACAGGGTCGTGATCGGGCGACTCTGGACAATGGAAAACGTCTCATCAACCAGACACCATTCGATATCCTGGGGCTGGCCGAAGTGGGCTTCGATGGTTCGGCCGATCTGCGCCAGCTGTATGATCTGCTGATCCGTCAGCACCGGCCGGTTCTGCTGCTCCGGTTCAAGCGCCTGTTCGCTCGTGCCGCCCGTTTTTACGGCCTGAATCGCCCGTTTTTTGGTCGCAATCCTCTTCCCGATCACCTGACCGGCCCGCACGTTGTACGTATCCGCATTGACCAGACCGGATACCAGGGCCTCACCCAGGCCAAAACCGGCGTCGATGGACAGTACGTTCCGGTTGGACGTAACGGGGTCGGCCGTAAACAAAATGCCAGCCGCCTGCGGAAAAACCATCTTCTGCACCACCACCGCCAGGTGGACATTCCGGTGGTCGAAGCGGTTTTGAAGGCGGTAGATGACCGCCCGATCCGTGAACAGCGACGCCCAGCACCGGCTGATGTGGTTTAGAATGGCTTGCTTTCCGATCACGTTCAGGTAGGTGTCCTGCTGACCGGCGAAGGAAGCCGTCGGCAGGTCTTCCGCCGTAGCGCTGGACCGCGATCTCGTCCGCCAGCTCCGCAGGGATGGCGATTTTCTCGATGATTGCGCGGATTCTGGCGCTGATTGCGCCGATGGCTTCCCGCTCTTCGGGCCTCAGCCGCGTCAGTTCTTCCAGCAGTTCTTCCAGCTCCGGGCGGTTTTTGGTTATTTTTTTATAGGCTTCGGTAGTCACGCAAAATCCCTCCGGCACCCGGATTCCCTTGATTCCGGACAGCTCCCCCAAATTGGCACCCTTGCCGCCGACCAGTCCCCACGTTGCTTTGTTGATCTCCTGAAAACCGAGTACGTACGCGCTCATCGTTTTGCTTTTTTACCGTTCCTGCTCGTTGAGTTGCTGGGTCGTTGCCTTCATGATATCAATCGACTTCAGGAAATACGTCTCAATAACCGTGCTTTCCTCGTTTGAAAACGAAGCAATGAGTTCCTCGGACTGGCGCCGGAATTCTTGATAGAGCGGTGCCAGCAGTGCCATGATGGTCGCGGTCATGGGCTCAATGAAAACCTTCCGCCGGTCCTCTTCCGCAAACCGCCTTTTCACCAGCTTTTTCTTTTCCAGCCGGTCGATCAAACCGGTAACGGCGCCGGTCGTCAGCCCCGTTAAACCGGAAAGCTCACCGGCTGTCATCGGTCCTTTCTGAATTAAAAATCCCAGGTATTTGTGATCCGTCCCCGACAGCCCGGCTTTTCGGGCAACGGCTTCGTGCATCTGAATGGACGAGTAAGCGTGTTGCTGACTCAGCTTTCGGATTCGTTCCAGGACTTCATTCTCCATTTTATGCCTTAGTAAATAAGTATCTTAGTTACAAAGATATTATTTGTTCTTCATTTTGCCAAAAAAGAATCTCATGCTTTTTCTGGTTTTCAGGACGCGGTTAAAACGCCAAAAGCCGCTCCTGAGCGGCTTTTGGCGTAGAGAAATCTGGTTATTCGTTTTACTCTTTCGGTTTGGTCGAAGACGCGCCACCGAGCGAAGCGGGCGTTGAGGTGCCTTCGGCCACGGCCGGATTGCCTTCTTTATCCAGTTCGACCACTTCGTAACCCAGCTTCTGCAAACCCGGTTTGACGGCTGATTTATTACCCACAACGGTGATGATCAGGTTATTCACCGGCAGCCGTTTTTGGGCAACCGCGTCGATTTCCTTTTTCGTCATGTTTTTCAGAATCTGACTCTGTTGCTCCACAAATTTGCCCGGCAGGTCGTAGTCGATGATCTGGTTCAGAAAGAGGGCCTTCTGGAACGAGGTTTCGTAGCGCAACGCATCCCGCTGGCCGACCGAGCTTTTCAGAAACGCCAGTTCGGCGTCCGTGATCCCGGTTTTTCCGTAGTTCGTAATTTCTTTCATGAACTCCACCACCGAGCTGTCGGTAGCTGCGGCTTTCACGCCCGCCGATGCCGTAAACGGTCCGGGCGCCTTGGTGCTGCTGAATACCGAGCGGGCCCCGTACGTCCAGCCTTTGTCTTCGCGCAGGTTCATGTTGATGCGGCTGTTGAAAGCACCCCCGAGAATGTAATTCGCCAACCCGGCCCGGTAAAATTCGCCCGTGACATCGAACGGAATATCGGTCAGGTAGCCGATCCGGATTTCCGACTGCGGAGCCTTGTCCTTATCGATCAGGTAAACCCGGGTTTTGTCGATTTTCCGGGCCAGAGCCGGTTTGGGCAGCTCAACGGGTTTGGCGGCCCATTTTTTCAGAAAATCGAGCTTGGGCAGAAAGGCGGTTTTTTCGACGTCACCCACCACGACGAGGTTGGTCACGGAAGGGGAGAAGTTCTGCTGATAAAACGCCTTAACATCGTCCAGCGTAATGCTTTCCACGGTTTTCGTTGTTCCGCTGGTCGGAACGCCCCGGATGTTGTCGTTGCCATACAGCAGTTTGTTGTAGGCTTTGTTGGCAATCACGACCGGCTGCGTGCTCTGGTTGGCAATCAGCTCAATCTGTTGTTTTTTCAGCCGGTCAAAATCCTGTTGCGCAAACTTGGGCCGGAACATTTTTTCCTCCACCAGCGCCAGTGTGGCGTCGAGGTTTTTGGTCAGCGACGAAACCGACACCTGAATTTCTTCCGTGGTGGCGTAGATCTGGATGCTGCTGCCCAGTTTTTCGAGTTTGGCGTTGATTTCCTCGTTGCTGAAGTTCTGCGTGGCTTCGTTCATCAAAGCCGCCGTAAGCTGGGCAATACCGGCTTTGGACGGATCTTTGGCCGACAGCAAGTGCCCCCCTTTGACCGAAAACAAGAGCGTCACATCGGGCACCTCGTCATTTTTCGTCCCGATTACTTTCAACCCGTTCGGCAGTTTATCGGTCCAGAACGGAGGCACTTTGACCGCCGGATTCGGACCTGAAGCCGGTTTTTTGGCGCGGTCGAACGCGTCTTTGGCCTTGACGTACTTCAAACCGGTGTAGCCGTAATCCGGCGCTTTGTACCCCGTCGTATCAATGGTGTAGTTGTCCGGATGGGCTACGATTTCTTTCTGGTCTTTGGGGTAAACCGTCAGAATAACGCCTTTTTTGCCTTTGACGTACTGGTTGTAGACCCGCATAATATCCGCTTTCGTCAGGTCCCTGTAGCGTTTCAGTTCTTTCGGTAAATAGTTCGGAGAACCAGTAAAGGTCTGGAACGAAGCCAGTTGGGAAACTTTACCGGCAACGCTCGACAAATAATTGACGATTTCGGCTTCGCGGGTGGCTTTGACCTGGGCCAGATCGTCGTCCGTAACGCCCCGTTTTTCAAATTCGGTCAACGTCGCACGGATAATGGCTTCGGCCGTGTCCAGCCTGACGTTCGGGAATGGCAAAACCGTAAACGTAAACTCACCCGCCAGTTCATTGGCCGGATGGCCCACGTTGGCCTGAACGGCTTTCTCGGTTTTCACCAGATTTTTGTAGAACAACGAGCTTTTACCACCGCCCAGAATCTGAGCCAGGGCGTCGAGCGGAGCTTCGTCCGGATGGAAACGCGGTACCGTCGGATACACCATCCGCAGCATCGGAAACCGGACGTTGTCTTCGTAGGATACGTAGCGATCTTGGTCAATCACCACCGCCGGGACTACGGTTTTGGTCACCGCCGGCCCTTTCGGAATGCCGCCAAAGTATTTTTGGGCCAGTTGCACCACCTGCTTCGGATCCACGTCACCACCGACGGTCAAAACCGCGTTGTTGGGGCCGTACCACCGCAGGAAGAAATTTTTCAAATCGTTGACATTCACCCGGTTCAGGTCTTCGATGTAACCGATGGTGAGCCAGGAATAGGGGTGGCCGTAGGGATACAGATTTTTGGCCGTGTACTCATACGCCAGTCCGTACGGGCGGTTGTCGTACGACTGCCCGCGTTCGTTTTTCACGGTGGCCCGCTGAATTTCAAATTTTTTCTGGGTCACGGCATCCAGCAGAAAGCCCATGCGGTCGGCTTCGAGCCAGAGCGCGCGTTCCAGCTGGTTACTGGGTACGGTTTCGAAGTAGTTGGTCCGGTCGGCGTTGGTGGTGCCGTTCAGGGTTCCGCCGGATTCGGTCACAATTTTAAAATGCTCGTCGTCGGCAACGTGGTCGGAGCCCTGAAACATCATGTGCTCAAAAAAGTGCGCAAAACCGGATTTGCCGATTTCCTCGCGCGCCGAACCGACGTGGTACGTAATATCGACGTGGACGATGGGATCGGAATGATCTTCGTGAACAACCAGTGTCAAGCCGTTGGGCAGCACGTACTTCTGATACGGAATGACCAGTTCGCCGTTTTTTCGGGTGACGGTTTCGACCAGTTTGGCCTGAGAAAAGGCCAGATGCGTCACTAAAAGGCCCAGAAGGCCGAAGAAATAGGGTCGTTTTCTCATAGATTTGCTGATGAACTTAGCTATACAAATTACGTAGAATAAGCGCAGCTTTAAAAGAATTCTGGCAACAAAGGCGCAGATTCTGCGGGGTTGCTGGAGGAAATGGGCCAATCACAAAATAAGCCCATTAGAAACCTAACGGGCTTATCCTACTAACCTATGATGAAATAGTATTCTACGGTGCAAAAATATTGAGTTAAAATGAACCAACTATACCGGACTCTCCTGCTTTTTTCAAAATACTTACCCGGTTTCATCATTAGAATACCCCGGGGGCCGGCTTTGTAGGTCAGGAGAGCGCAGGAAGGTGTTTCTCCGAAAACTGCACAGATTTGTTGAAAAAGCACTATACATGGCTGTATTCTGGGGTGTCGTTCTGCACGCAATCGGAGGATTCGCTTCCGGTAGTTTCTACTTACCATACAAAAAAGTACAAGGCTGGGCCTGGGAAAGTTACTGGCTCGTTGGCGGCATTTTCTCGTGGGTGTTTGCCCCGCTGATTTTCGGCTGGATGACCGTGCCGAATCTGTTCGACGTGCTGGCGGCTGCGCCGACCGAAACGAAGTGGTGGTCGTATTTCTGGGGCGTACTCTGGGGGTTCGGCGGCCTGACCTTCGGCCTGACCATGCGCTACCTGGGGTTGTCGCTCGGGATGGCCGTGGTGCTGGGGCTCTGTGCGGTTTTCGGCACCATCGTGCCGCCGATCTGGCTGGGGCAATTCAGCGATCTGGTGCGAACAACCTCGGGTCAGGTGATTATGCTGGGGCTGGCCGTCTGTGTGCTGGGCATCTCAATTTGCGGAATCGCCGGAATGATGAAGGAAAAGTCGATGTCGGACGAGAAAAAAAAGGAAACCATCGCGGAATTCGATCTCAAGAAGGGCATTCTGGTAGCGGTTTTTTCGGGCGTCATGAGCGCCTGTATGTCCTTCGGCCTGACCGCCGGCCAGCCCATTGCCGAGCTGGCGATCCAGAACGGGGCCGATCCGCTCTACATGAACAACGCTCCGCTGGTGTTTATTCTGCTGGGCGGTTTGACGACCAACGCCCTCTGGTGCATCTACCTCAACATCAAAAATAAAACCTATACCGACTACCGCAACGTTACGGCGCCGGCCGTCCGGAACATCATTTTCTGCGCGCTGGCGGGTACTACCTGGTACCTGCAATTTTTCTTCTACGGCATGGGCGACAGCAAAATGGGCGAATACCGGTTTTCGGGCTGGACGCTGCACATGGCGTTCATCATTGCGTTCAGCAGTTTCTGGGGGCTCTATCTGCACGAATGGCGGGGGGCCAACCGCCCCACCATGCGCACCATTACGCTCGGCATTGCCACGGTAGTTTTCTCGACCGTCGTTGTCGGAATTGGGAATTATCTGGCGGAGTAAGGGTCCGGTCCGGATAGGCAGCTTATTCTGAGCAGCGTTCGGTGGCTTCGATTTTCTGCCCGGTTTTTCCGAAATTGCGCTGCAGAGCCGGCACAAGGCCCCGTCTATGGACCATCGCGTTGCTCTCTTTCATTTCCTATGGCTGGTGAAGCGGTATTGTTTCTGTATGTCGGTGCGGTGGGTGCCATCTTTCTGTTGAATGCCTTTCAGTGGAGTTTTTCCCGCGACTGGATTTACGGCATTTTTACCCTACAAACGTTCACCTGGTTTGCTTATGCCTTTTTTCAGCGGGTGTATCTTTCGGATGAATCGCTGACGACGGCCGATTACATGACCATTCACCTGGGGGTGCATAGCCTGGCTCAGATTGCTTACCTGGAATTAGTTTACAATTTATTCGACGTTCCGCACCGCTGCCCTCGCCTGCGAGGGTGGTTGCGCGGGAGCCAGTTCGTGGCCCTGATTTATCCGTTGGCGGAAATCAGTTTGCTGATCGCTACGCAGAAGACCTGGCAGGCAACCGCGTGGCATACGGCCATCGCTTCCCTCTACTGGATGCTATTGATCGGCAATTGTCTGACCGGCATCTGGATTGCCACCCGGAGCCGGAATGCGGTAGGCTGGTACTTTTTGGCCGGGAGCACATTGCTGCTGCTGCATGAAATTAATTCACTGGGCAACTACATTGGGCCTTTCTATCCGTTGCCCACCACGCAAGCCAGTATTAACCTGGCCAAGCAGATTCTGGGTGGTGGTCTCATCCTGGAACTGCTGAGTTTTTCGCTGGCCCTGGCGCTGCGCCAACGACAGCTTGCCGTCGCCCAGGCTGTGGAGCAAACGCGCCGGGAAGCGAAACTGATTCAAGAACGCCTGGAAGCTGAATTGGCGGTCCGGTGGCTGGAAAAAGAAAAAACGGACGCGCAGTTGCGGGCGATGCAGGCGCAGGTGAATCCGCACTTTCTCTTCAATAGCCTCAACTCACTGTCTTCGCTGATCGAAGAAGAACCGGAGCGGGCGAGCCAGTTTGTGGACCAGCTCAGCGTTGTTTATCGCTATCTATTGCGCGCCAACGATCAGCAGCTGGCGACCTTTTCGAGCGAACTTGAGTTCATTCAGTCCTATTACCATCTGCTGAAAACCCGTCACGGACAGGGTCTGCACCTGCTCATTCGGGTGAGTCCCGAAGATTTGTCGCATTGGTTGCCGCCCCTGACCTTGCAGTTGCTGGTGGAAAATGCAGTGAAACACAATGTGGTATCGCTCAAACGGCCTCTGACGATTGAAATTCTCAGCCATGGAGCCGGGTATTTGACGGTACGCAACAACCTGCAGCGAAAAGCGACCCGCGTTTTGTCCAATGGGGTCGGGCTGTCGACCATTGCCACTTATTACCAGAAGTATGGCCAGTCAGCCCCCGTCCTGAGCGAAGAAAATGGACAATTTTCGATCACGCTGCCCTTGATTCTGCCCGCTGCGAATCTGGCCGCAACCGAATCGCCAGGTTAATTAATAAACATCTCGTCCACCAGCACCAGACCCGGTTTTCCTTTGCCGCCGTGCCATTCCGGCAGCGTACACGGTTTGGCCACGATTTTCAGATACGCCACGGTTTGCGGTTTGAAGGTGCAGGTGACATTCGTCAGGCTGTGCTCGTCGCCTTTGCTGGGCATCTTCGGCTTGACGGTCGAGAGCAGCTTCAGGTTGTCGCGGGTGTCGCCCCCCCAGACTTCGACGGAGCCCGGCGGAAAAATGCCGGTGGCTTCTTCGATCATGATCCGCAGCGAAACGGACGAAGCCGTAACCGGTTTTTTAAACTCCGATACCACCACCATGTCGTTGTTGCGAACGCCGGTCCAGTTGTTGGCCCAGGCCGGACTGTTGGCATTAAACGTACCCAGTTTCTGGTCGAAAAGGGATTTGGGACCTTCGGCCTGATGCACCCGGTTCAGGGGCTGTAACAGGTTGATGCTGTCGGGTTTGTAGGCACATTTAAAGAAGTCGAAGGTGGCCACGCTGCTGCCGTACCAGCCGTCTTTGTAGGCTTTGGCTTTGATGGTGGTCATGTCGGTCAACACGGTTTTGTTGTCGAAAACCGGTGAATGAATGCTGTCGGGCTCGGTGCCGTCGGTCGTATACCGAATCTGAACGCCTTTGATCGGGTGCCGCAGATCCAGCGCCAGCGTCTGGTTAAACACCACCGAGCTGTTTTTCACCTGGGGCGGATTCAGCGTCAGCGGATTGCTGCCGTCGTCTTTAAAACCGGCAATGAACGTAATGTTCCGGTTGGCTTTCTGCAACTGCTGAATCTCCGAAGGCGACAGTTTGGTTTCCCACAGCGACACGGTTTTCAGGCTTTTGAAATCGCGGATCTGGTTCTGCAAATCGGCGTACGTGACCTTCGTACCGGAGAGCGTCAGGCTTTTCAGGTGCGGCAAACTGCTCAGCTCTTTCAGGGCGTTGCCGGTCACATCGGTAAAATTCAAATCCAGTTTTTCCAGGTTTTCAAACTGGCTGATCGTTTTCAGATCGGCATCTTTCACCGGTAATTTGTTCAGGCTCAGCGAGACAACCTGCTTTTTGATGTCACTCAGTTCCTGCAATTTCTCGGCCGAATACGTGCTGCGGTTGTACAGATTGACGGCCAGCGCCGGAGACTCTTTCGCCAGCGGAGCGATGGTGCGGTAATCATTGTTCAGCTTCTGGACGGTTTCTTCGTCAGCCGCGGCAAATTCATAAACCATTTCGGACTGCTCCGTGGCCTTGAAACGAGTAGCGGCCAGTTGGCGCAGCGAATCGGACGCCGGCAAATCCACCACTTTGGCTTTAAAATCCGGGCGGCCTTTCACCCACAGCGCCAGCAGCGTCACCTCGTCCGCGGTCAACTGCGTTTTGCCCCGGGGCGGCATGTGTTTTTTATCGTCTTCCGACAAATGAATCCGCTCGAGCAGCAGGCTTTGGTCGGGATGACCGGCTTTGAACAGCTTTCCGGTTTTTCCGCCTTTCAGAATCGCGTCCACATCCGCCAGGCTGAGTTGTCCCTTCAGTTTCTCCGGATTGTGGCAACTCAGGCATTTCTGCTCAAAAATGGGCTTGATGACGTGATCGAAGACCAAAGCCTCGTTGAGGGCCACCGGTTCAGCCTCCGCCTGGCTGGTGATGGGCCCCGAAATGAAATTGTCGCCGTGCGTCAAAACCGCCCCGTAGTGCCCGGCACCCACCAGAAAAAAAACCGCCAGAATCGCCCCGGATTTCGCCACCGGAGCCTTATACCAGCTTTTGTTTCGGCTCCAGTAAATGAAGCAGGACAGGTAAAAAAGCAGAATGCCCGTCCATTTGTGCCATTGCAGCACCGCGCCCGCGTACCCTTCTTCCCGGGACAGAAACAGACCCATAATTACCGTAACAGCCGCCGACAGAATGCCGACCAGCAGCAGGTTACTCAGAAAGCCCCGGTAAAACTCGTTTCTGGAATAGGCTTCGTTGAAACGAAACATCTCCATCGCCATCGCCAGCAGCAGGATGACAATCGGAAAATGCAAAAAGAGCGGGTGCATCCGTCCGACGGGTTGCAGCCAGGTCGGCACCACGAGTTTACTCTCAAACAGCAACAGAAATAAAATGAAGACGGCAGAAGCAAACAACGCCTGCTCGGCCAGACTTTTGACCTGTTTAGTCATCACAAAATCAATCCAGTGGGTTTAGGAATGCGGCCCTGTTCAGGCCAGAATGTCCCGGACAACTTTGCCGGAAACATCCGTCAACCGGTAGCGCCGTCCGAGGTGTTTGAAAATCAGTTTTTCGTGGTTCAGACCCAGCTGGTGCAAAACCGTGGCCTGAAAATCGTGGACGTGCACCGGATTCTGGGCGATGTTGTAGCCGAGTTCGTCGGTTTCGCCGTAGACCATGCCCGGTTTGATGCCGCCCCCGGCCATCCAGATCGTAAAGCAGCGCGGGTGGTGGTCGCGGCCGTAGTTGTCGGCCGTCAGTTTGCCCTGCGTGTAGCTGGTCCGGCCAAACTCACCGCCCCAGATCACCAGCGTTTCGTCCAGCAAACCGCGTTGTTTCAGATCCGTCACCAGGGCCGCCGACGCCTGATCGACGTCCTTGGCCTGCTTGGCAATCTCGAACGGCAGGTTGCCGTGCTGATCCCAGCCCTGGTGGTACAGCTGCACAAACCGCACGCCGTTCTCGGATAATTTCCGCGCCAGCAGGCAGTTGGCCGCGTAGGTGCCCGGCACCAGGCAATCCGGCCCGTAGAGCTTGATGATATCGTCCGATTCTTTCGACAGATCCATTACCTCCGGAACCGCCGTCTGCATCCGGTACGCCATTTCGTACTGCTTCACTTTGGCCGTAATTTCCGGATCGCCAAACTCCTGGTAGGCTATGTCGTTGAGCTGGGCCAGGTTGTCCAGCATATCCCGGCGGGCGTGCCGGTCCATGCCTTCCGGGTCGCGCAGGTACAAAACCGGGTCTTCGCCCTTGCTGAACTGTACGCCCTGGTGAATCGAATCCAGAAAACCGTTCGACCAGAGTTTGGAATAAACCCCCTGGCCGTTGCCAATGCCGCGCGACAGCAAAACCGTGAAGTTGGGCAGGTTTTTGTTTTCGTTGCCCAGGCCGTAACTCAGCCACGACCCCATGCTCGGGCGGTTTCCCTGCTGCGAGCCGGTTTGCAGAAACGTCAGCGCCGGATCGTGGTTGATGGCTTCGGTATACATCGACTTGACGATGCAGAGGTCGTCCACAATTTTGGCGGTATACGGAAACAGATCGCTGACCCAGGCCCGCGACTGGCCGTACTGCTTGAAATCGACGAACGATCCCACGAGCGGAAACGACGCCTGATTGGCCGTCATCCCCGTCAACCGCTGCGTTCCGCGCACCGAGGGCGGAATTTCCTGCCCCAGCATTTCGCGCAGCTTGGGTTTGTAATCAAACAGTTCCTGCTGCGAGGGCGCGCCGTTCTGGAACATATAAATCACCCTCTTGGCTTTGGGCGCGAAGTGCGGAATGCCAGGCGTAAAACCTTCTTCATCCGTGTTATTGCCACCGAACAGATCCGGGATCATCAACGACCCCAAAGCCGCACTGCCGAGTCCTAAACTTAATCGGGATAAGAAGCGACGCCGGTTGAAATTAAAGCCGTGTTCTAAGATTTCCTTTTCCATGTAATTAAGTCTTTGTAATGGTTTCTTCCAGGTTGTAAATTGTTGAAACGACGCGCATCAGAGCGGCCAATTTCGCCTTGTCGATGTTGCCGGGAATGGGGTATTCCCCAACGGCAACGGCTTTTTCGGCCACCGGTTTTTTGATTTCCCGGGCTTCTTTTTCGTAATAGGCCGTTAGCGTTTCTATTTCTTTCTCGCGCGGTTTCCGGCCCACAATCAGGCGGAACGCCTTGCTGATTTTATCCTTCGATTCGCTTTTTTCCTGTAATAAACGGGCGGCCAGCACGCGCGACGCTTCCAGCACCGTGGGGTCGTTCATCATCACCAGCGCCTGCAGGGGCGTATTGGTTTTCAGGCGTTTCACCTCGCACAAGTCCCGGTTGCTGGCGTCGAAAATGGCCAGCGACGGGGGCGGAACCGTGCGTTTGATCAGCGTATACATCCCGCGCCGGTACAAACTCGCGCCGTGATCCTGGTTGTAGGTCGACAGCAGACCCCGGCCCGACGTGGCGCCTTCCCACAAACCGGGTGGTTGATACGGTTTTACGCTGGGGCCGCCGATGGTCCGGTTCAGCAAACCGCTGCTCGACAACACCAGGTCCTTGACAAACTCCGCCTGAATCCGGTACCGCGGACCGCGCGCCAGGTAAATGTTATCGGGGTCGGTTTTTAGTTTCTCCGGCGTAATGACGGCCGACTGGCGGTAGGTGGCCGACGTAACCATCTGTTTTACCAGCCGTTTGATGTCCCAGTTGTGGCTCATGAAATCGACGGCCAGCCAGTCCAGCAATTGCGGGTTGGTCGGCAGATCGCCCTGCATCCCGAAGTCGCCGGACGTTTTGACGATGCCTTTGCCGAAAAATTCCTGCCACAGCAGGTTGACGTAAAACCGGGCCGTCAGCGGGTTCTTTTTATCGAACAGCCACTGGGAGAGTCCCAGGCGGTTTTTGGGGTAGCTGGGGTTAAAAGGCAGAATGGCATCGGGCGTTCCGGCTTCCACTTCGTCGCCCGGCGCGTCATAAACGCCCCGTTTGAGGATGTAGGTTTTCCGGATCGTATCCGGGTCCATATCACCCATCACCGACACGATCAGCCGGTTGGTGTCCGGTTTGTTGACGAACGTCAGCAGGTTCTTCACGTCGTCGTCGCTGATTTCCATAAGCGGTTTTTTGGCGTAGGTTTCGGGACCGCCAATCACCGATTCAATGCCGACTTCCTTCACGTTGTTGAAGAACGCGAACAGCCGGTAGTATTCTTTCTGCGAAAACGGATCGTACTTGTGATCGTGGCAGTGCGCGCATTCCATCGTGACGCCCAGCAGGCCTTTTCCAAACAAGTCCGTGCGGTCGGTGACGTACATGATCCGGTATTCTTCCGGAATAACGCCCCCTTCTTCCGTGATTTTGTGGTTGCGGTTGAAGCCCGTCGCCAGCAGGTTTTCTTTGGTCGAGTTCGGCAACAAATCGCCCGCCAGCTGCCAGGTCACGAAGTCGTTGTAATGCATGTTTTTGTTGAACGCGTGGATCACCCAGTCGCGCCAGGGCCACTGCGTCCGGTAGCCGTCATCCTGGTAGCCGTGCGAATCGGCGTAGCGGGCCAGATCGAGCCAGTGCAGCGCCATTTTTTCGCCGTAAGCCGGGTTTTTCAGCAATTGATCAACGGCTTTTTCGTAGGCATTCGGGCTGTTGTCGGCCAGAAAACGGTCCATCATGTCCAGGCTCGGCGGCAATCCGGTCAAATCCAGACTGGCCCGCTTCAGCAAGCGTTCTTTGTCGGCTTCTTCGTTGGGCGTCAGACCCCGTTGTTCCTGCTGGTGCAGCACGAAATAATCGATCTCGTTCTTGGGCCAGTCAGTCTGCTCCACTTCCGGAAGCGCCGGTTTTTTCGGAGCCACAAACGCCCAGTGTTTTTCGTACTTCGCGCCCTGCTTGATCCACTTTTCGATCAGCCGGATTTCGCGCTGCGTGAGTTTCAGGTTGGACGAGGGCGGGGGCATCAGCAGGGAGGTATCCTGCGTGGTGATGCGCAGAAAGGCGGCCGATGCGTCCGGATTGCCGGCCACCAGGGCGTGCGCCGTGGGGTTTTCTTCCAGGGCTTTAAACGCGCTTTCGGCTAAATCGAGCCGCAGCCCCGCTTCGCGTTTGTTGGCATCGGGGCCGTGACAGGCCAGGCATTTATCGGAAAGAATGGGTCGGATATCAAAGTTATAGCTGACCTCATCGGGCAGTTTGGCTTCGTCTGCCTTACTGGCCGAATCCGTGTTGCAGGATTGGAAAACGCCGATCATACCCGCCAGAACACCGATCAAATAACAGGATCGCTTCAACATATTCGGTTTACTAACTAGTCAGATTTTGGGATAAATACAAAAGTGTAGCGTGTCAAAAAGGCTCCGAAAAGGAGTGACAAGTAACAAAAAGAGCTTGGTAAAGTCTGGTATAATTTTGCAGGATAGTAATGTTATTTCATAAAATTAGCCAAATTTTCTTTAGTTACCAACTGAAACGGGATCAATACTTCCTTTTTGTAAGGTTGACCTTTGGCAATTTTGAGGGCGGTTTCGATGGCTTGGGCTCCCTGTTGCTCGGCATTCTGAAAAACCGTAGCGTCCAGAGTCCCTTTCTGAACCGCCTGCAAGGCATCCGGAATGGCGTCGATGCTGACGACCACCACCTTATCCTTCAAACCGGCGTCCGTCAGGGCTTTAACGGCTCCCAGGCCCATTTCGTCGTTCTGGGCAAAAACCGCATTGATGGTGTTGCCGTACGACTGAATCCAGTTTTCCATCAGCGACATGGCCTTGGCGCGGTCCCACTCCGCGGTCTGGTGGGCGATGAGTTTCAGGCCGGGGTACTGTTTCAGCACTTCGCGCGCGCCCAGTTCCCGTTTGATCTGGGCCGCCTGTCCCATGTACCCGTGCATCATCAGCACGTTGCCTTTGCCACCCAGTTTTTCGGCAATGAATTTCAGGGCAATCCGGGCCGACTCCACATCGTCGGAGCCCACGAAGGCCGAGGGTTTGGCCGTGGTTTCGGAGTTGACGTTGATGATCGGAATGTTGGCGGCCAGCGCCTTCGTGACGGCGGGCGAACTGGCTTCAACCTCGCAGGGATTCATGATGATCACATCGACGTTCTGCGCAATGAAGCTCTCGACCTGCTCGATCTGTTTGAGGGCCGAACGCTCGGCATCGACGGTGATCAGTTCCACATCCGATTCCTTGGCTTTTTTTTCGATCTCATCGTTCACGTTGACAATGAATTCGTTCTGCATGCTGAGCATCGTGACGCCGACGGTCAGTTTCTTTGCGCCATTTTCGCCCGACGACGATTGGTTACAACTGGTTAAACAACTGGCAATGAGGAAAGGCAATGAATAGAAAAAAATACGTTTCATACACTAGCGATAGGGAGTGGGTTAACCGTTCTTGGGTTGATTCAAACTGTCCAGCACCACCGCGCCGATGATGATAATGCCCATCACGACCTGCTGGTAGTAGGAGGTAACATTCATCAGATCCAGGCCGTTGCTGATGACGCCGATCAGCAGCGCGCCAATCAGCGTGCCGGTCATGGTGCCGGTGCCGCCCGACGTGCTGGTGCCGCCGATGATGGCAGCCGCAATGGCGTCAAGCTCGAAACCGACACCGGCGTTGGGCTGGCCGGTGGTGATGCGGGAGGTGAGCAGAATACCGGCCAAAGCCGCCAGCCCTCCGCAGAGCGTATAAACCACCATTTTGACTTTATTCAGCTGAATGCCCGATGCGCGGGCGGCCTGTTCGTTGCCGCCCACGGCGTACATATAACGGCCCAGGACGGTTTTTTTCAGCAGGACCGAACAGATGACGAAGAACACGATCAGGATGATGATCGGGGTCGGGATGCCCAGCAGTTGCCCCCCGCCGATGAAGTTGAACGAGTCCGAGAGGTTCGAGATCGGGCGGCCTTTGCTCAGAATCAGGGCCAGGCCGCGGCCAATGGTCATGGTGCCCAGCGTCACGATGAAGGGCGGAACCTTACTTTTCGTAATGACCAAACCGTTGAAGGCGCCCAGCAGCAGGCCAGCCGCCAGTCCCGCCAGCACCGGAACTGGGACCGGATACGAATCCGAGTGCGCAAACAGGGCCGCCACCACGCCCGTAACGGCCACCGTGGAGCCAATGGACAGGTCGATGCCGCCCGTGATGATGACGAAGGTGACGCCGAACGCCAGCAGGGCGTTGATCGACACCTGTGTGAGGATGATCATCAGGTTGGAAACCGTCAGAAACCGGGGTGTAATCAGGGATAGAACCGCGCAAATGAGGAGAAAGGCAATCAGAAGACCGTATTGCCCGAGGCCGCGCAGCCGCGTTCGGGACGGTTTTTCAGGGGTAGCAGGTTCCGGTTTAAAAAGGGTTTTCATTCAGTTTTCAAGCGTCATTAATGAGGCACCGCATACTGCATAATCGTTTCCTGCGTGGCTTCTTCTTTCGTTAATAAGGCGGTTTGCCGGCCCTGCGACAACACCAGAATCCGGTCGCTCAGCCCCAGAATCTCGGGCAGTTCGGACGAAATCATGATGACCGCAATGCCGTCGGCGGTGAGCCGGTGAATCAGTTTATAGATCTCCGATTTCGCACCAATGTCGATGCCCCGGGTCGGCTCGTCCAGAATCACCAGCTTCGGCGACGACAGCAACACCTTGCCAATCACCACTTTCTGCTGGTTGCCTCCGCTCAAAAACCGGACGGGCTGGTTGGGTCCGGCGGTTTTGATGCGCAGATCCGCGATGGTCCGGGCGGCCGTTTCGGCTTCCCGCTGATCCTGCACAAACGGCCCCCTGGCGTGGTTCGGCAGGCTGCCCAGCGTGATGTTGTGCTTCACCGACAGCCCGGGAATAAACCCGAGTCCCTTCCGATCTTCGCTAACATAACCAATTCCGCGACGAATGGCATCCTGTGGAGTCTTGATAATAAGTTGTTTTCCGTGCCAATACATTTCGCCCCCGTCGAGCGGGTCCAGCCCGAAAATGGCGCGGGCAACTTCGGTGCGTCCGGCGCCCATCAAACCGGCCAGCCCCAGCACCTCCCCGGCGTGTACCTCAAAACTGATGTCGGAAAATTTGCCGTTCCGGCGCAAATTCCGCACTGCCAGCACTTCGGCCCCTTTTTGCGCACCTGATTCCGGAAATAAACTGTTAATTTCGCGGCCCACCATCAGTTTGATCAGCGTATTCGTGTCCAGTTCCGTCGCCGGTTTGGTGGCCATGTATTTGCCGTCCCGCAAAACCGTAATGGTATCGGAGATGGCAAATATTTCGTCCATTTTGTGGGAAATGTAGATGATGCCGACGCCTTTTTGCTTCAACTCGCGGATGATGCCGAAAAGCGTGGCCACTTCCCGGTCGGAGAGGGCGGAGGTCGGCTCGTCCATGATGATGACCCGGGCGTCGTTCGAAAGGGCTTTGGCGATTTCCACCATCTGCATTTCGGCCACGCTCAGGTACTTCATTCGGGTGGTCGGCGAAAGAGTCACGCCCAGTTGGGCCAGCAGCGCTCCGGCTTCCTGATTCAGCTTTTTTTCATCAATCCAGCCAAATAAACCACCTTTCGATTCGCGCCCCAGGAAAATGTTCTGCGCCACCGTCAGTTCCGGCACTACCAGCAACTCCTGGTGAATCATCGAAATGCCTTTTTTCAGGGCATCACTGACCTGACCGGTTTTTAAATCCTGACCGTCAAAGAAAATCTCGCCCGCATCCGGTTTGTACAAGCCCACCAGAATCTTCATAAAGGTCGATTTTCCGGCGCCGTTTTCGCCCATCAGCGCGTGCACTTCGCCCTTCCGCAGGTCCAGTTGCACCCCGTCGAGCGCCTTCACGCCCGAAAAGGTTTTGATCAGTCCGCGAACGGTAAGAATCGAATCCGGTTGCATGGTTGCGTTGAGAACGGAGGGACAAGCAACAGCCCACGGGGTTAGCCGTGGGCTGCCAAATGAAAGGATTTCAGACTAGTTTTCGGTCCACTCGACGCCGGTATCCTGCCAGCTTCTTGATTTGGCCGAATTGATGACGGCTTCGCAGACTTTCTGGGTTTCCAGCGCATCTTTGAAGGTCGGATTGCAGGGCGCACCGGTTTCCAGACTTTTCAGGAAATCGGCCACCTGGTGCACAAAACCGTGTTCGTAACCAATGCCCAGACCCGGTACCCACCACTTGTCCATGTACGGCTGATCGCCATCCGTGACGTGAATCGAACGCCAGCCCCGTACCACCGACTCATCCCGGTGATCGAAGTACTCCAGGCGGTTCAAATCGTGCAGATCCCAGCGAACCGAAGCATTTTCGCCGTTGATTTCAAGCGTGTACAGGGCTTTGTGACCGCGCGCGTACCGCGTCGATTCAAACAGGCCCAGCGAACCGTTTTCAAAGTGGCAGTGGAAAATACAGGCGTCGTCGATGCCCACCGGCTGCACTTTGCCCGTCACGGCGTGCATCCGTTCTTTCACGAAGGTTTCGGTGACCGCCGACACATCCGTAATGCCGCCGTTGATCCACATGGCCGTGTCGATGCAGTGGGCCAGCAAGTCGCCCGTTACGCCCGAACCGGCGGCTTCGACGTCCATCCGCCAGGTGCCCGTGCCGCCCTGCGGCACATCGGCGTTGATCGTCCAGTCCTGCAAGAAGTTGGCGCGGTAGTGGAAAATCCGGCCCAGCTTGCCCGATGCCACGATTTGCTTCGCCAGCGAGACGGCCGGCAGACGGCGGTAGTTATACCAGACCGTGTTGGCAACACCGGCCTTGTCGACGGCTTCCACCATTTTCTCGCCTTCGGCCAGGTTGCGGGAAAGCGGTTTTTCGCAGAGAATCATTTTGCCGGCGGCAGCCGCGGCAATGGCGATTTCGGCGTGGGTGTCGTTCGGCGTACAGATGTCGACGGCGTCGATGTCGTCCCGGGCAATCAGGGCTTTCCAGTCGGTTTCGATGGATTCGTAGCCCCACTGATCGGCAAACGCCTGCACTTTTTCGGCGTTGCGCGAACAAACCGCCTTCAAAACCGGGGTGTATTCGAGATCAGGAAAAAAATTGGGTACGCGATTATAACCGTTGGAGTGCGTCCGGCCCATAAAACCGGTTCCGATCAATCCAATTCTGAGTTCTTTTTTAGCTGCCATTTGAGGGTTAAGTTTATTTACAGTTTTCAGTTTACGGTTTCTGGTTTTCGGCGGCTGACGTCAGCCTACCGAAAACCGAAAACCGTAAACCGGATACAACTATTCACTCCATCCGTGCTGATCGCGGACTTTGATCATGGCCGCCAGGATGTCGTTCCAGGTCTGTTGTTTATGCATGACCTCGTTCGGGAACATACAGCCATCCCAGCAAATGTGTTTGAAGGCTTTGGTGAGGTTACCGTTTTCGTCGCGCAGCCAGTAGCCGGCGTCTTTGGTAATGTCGAGTTTGCCGTTCGGGTCGGTGGCCAGGCAGTGCCGACCGGTTTTGTCGTGCGAACCGGTTCCGTGCACGGTTCCGTCGTTCTGGGCCACGTGGAAGTCGATGGTCCAGGGGCGCAGGGCCGCCGTCATTTTTTTCAGACCTTCTTCCAGCGTCGCGCGGTCGCTCCAATCGAAATCGGCGGGCAGAATCCGGTCTTCGGGACTGTTGTATCCCAGCATATACAGCAACGTGTGCGACATATCGGCCTGGAAACCCATGTTGGGGCGGTCCACGGCGGCCAGCGTATCGATCATCGTTTTCCAGCTGTGCATTCCGCCCCAGCAGATCTCGCCCTCGGCGGCCAGTTTCTCACCGTATTCGGCGGCTACGTCGCAGGCTTCGCGGAAGGTTTCGGCAATCAGTTTCGTGCTGCCCGCCGGATCTTTCGACCAGGTTTCGGGCGAACTCGCCGAGTCGATCCGAATCACGCCGTACGGACGGATGCCGCTTTCTTTCAGCAACTGGCCGTACTGGCAGGCTTTGCGCACCATGTCAATAAAAACCGCCCGGTCTTCTTTGCTGCCCAGAATCGGGCCGCCCCAGATCGGAGCCACCAGCGAACCAATGACCAAACCGTGCGCGGCCACCTTGTCGGCTAATTTTTTGGCCCCTTCTTTCGGGTCGTTGATATCAATGCTCGGGTCGAACAGGCCCACATCGACCCCGTCGAATTTCTGCCCGTTGACTTCCGCAGCCGCCGTCAGTTCGAGCATCGTATCAATCGGAATCAGTGGTTCAGAGTCAGGACCTTTTCCGACAACACCCGGCCAGGTGGCGTTGTGGAGTTTGGGGAATGTATTTGCGCTCATGATGATTTTTTGGTTTAAGGTTTTAGACGTGGTATGCGGTTTACGGTTTTCAGTTTACGGTTTTCGGTGGGCTGACGCGTTTAGCCTTCAACATTCGATATTCAACATTCGCCATTCATTATTCGATATTCAGGAATAAATGATTCAAGCATGAATGCGTCAGCCGACCGAAAACCGTAGACTGAAAACCGTAAACCGTCAACTTATAAAACGAGATCCGGGTTGCCCGGGCCGAAGTGTTTCAGCATCACAATCGGGTCGGTGGTCGACGGGTTGACGATGGTGACGCCTTCGACGGCGGCTTTTTCACTGATGAAGAACTCGTCGTTGGTCAGTTGGCCGTAGCGAATCAAGGCCGGGGTTTCGATGTCCCACACGCCTAGTTTCCCGTGACCCTGCATGACGATGATGCCGTAGGCCGCGCTGTCTTTGATCGTGACCGTCTGGCCGGGCTGCACCGTCAGTTCCTTGGCGCTGAAGGCGTCGGATTTGTAGCAGACCCAAACCTCGCTGTAGCCTTCGGCTTCCATTTCGGCCTTGTCTTTCACCGGTTTGGGCGCCATGAAGCGGTTTTTCATCATCTCCGGATCGACGTTCAGATCCCAGTCGATGGCTTCCATCAGTTGGTCGTAATCGCCAATGCGGTCTTTGGGCGTACCGTTCCAGAGCAATTCTTCCGGAATGATGGCTTCGTTCACCAGCGACTGGTACATCGCGAAAACGTCGGAGGCTTTCTGCGGCTCGTACGTACAGAGGCTGCCCGGAGCGTGGAGCAAGCCCGGCGGCACATCCCAGCCGGTTCCCGGCTCCAGCCGGTAGGCCATCGAGTAGTTCGTGATTTTGTTATCGCCTTTGGTGAAGTTTTGCAGGCACTCCTTGATGGTTTCTTTGCTGGTGCCGGGCGCAATGCCGATGAACGTGTACGGAAAATCGCCCCCGTGGTTGTTCAGTTGCGGAGGAAAATAATAGGCTTCCGGTTTTCCCAACTGCCCAATCTGAGCCGCCTGCTCGTCGTTGTGGTGCAGGTGGTGGGGGAGCGGCCCCATATTGTCGAAAAACTTCGAGTACATCGGCCAGCTTCCGTACTGGTCCCACAGCCGGTCGCCGATCAGTTCACCTTTCAGTTCGTCGATGGCGTCTTTGAGCAAAAATTGCACTTCGTTTTCGCCATCCTGAAAAACAACCTGACTCAAGCCTTCGTTCTCGCCGGTCAGCGGGCCGTTTTTGGCGGGCGTTGTGGAGGATAACCAACGTTCGTCGATGCCACCGCGCTCACCGCCCAGGACATAATAATCGTCCGGGTGCAACTTGATCCGGCGTCCGGGAACGCAGAAGGACCGGGGAACCCAGGTCGGGGCCAGTCGTAAAATTCCGTTGCCTTGTTCAAGGGCTTTCTCTGCTAAACTTACTTTTTCGGTTGTTTCCATGAAGGATTCACTTTTATGCGGCTTACACTTGGTTTCTTAAAAAAGACTGAATCGTCTCTTCCTTACTCAAAATTTCGATTTCTACTTCGTAGTGGCGGCTTTCACCCGGTTCCAGAAACAGCAGCGTTTTTTGTTCGCGGGCCGCAGCCTGGCCGATGGGCGGATGCGTGCCCGGTTCGATGCC
The DNA here is from genome assembly GCF_054780775.1 of Larkinella ripae. Lineage (NCBI taxonomy): Bacteria > Pseudomonadati > Bacteroidota > Cytophagia > Cytophagales > Spirosomataceae > Larkinella > Larkinella ripae. The sequence continues at coordinate 703,620 of NZ_BAAGVR010000001.1, read as the reverse complement.
CGTCACGTATTCGCCTTTGCCCCAGTGCTGCCAGTTGGTCAGCCACGGCAACTCGTCTTTCCGAAACCGCAGGGCCAGCGCAAAACCGAGCCGGGCGTTGTATAAACCGGCCGTGCAACGACCGTCGGCGTCGGCGGTGGGGTCGATAATTGCGACTTCCTCGCCAAAACCGCTGTGATCGTCTCGCGGGGCCGGGCACTTGCGGAAGTCGTTGCCTTCCACGAAGATTTTGTTTTCCTGATCCGGATGGCGGGGCTGCCAGCTGCCCTGCCAGACCAGGTCGGTTCCCTCATCGACCAGCGGCCAGCCGAAGTTGAAATGGTACAGCAGCATGTGCGGAGCCGCCGTATTGGCCCGGTTGATGACCTCGTCGTGAATCCGGATGGTGGGCTGGCCGAGCGTGCCCGAAATGGTGCGACGCAGTTCGAGACTCGGTCCAAACACCCGCGTTTGCCGGATGATGCCCGTAATGCTCATGTCGAATTTGCCGAGGGCCGGATCGGGCTGGATGATGGATTCGATTTCGGCGGGCAGGTTGCTGATTTCGCCGTGCAACCCCCGGTTTCCGTAGTCGTCGGCTTCCGGACCGCCCACGTGCGTCAGCCCGCAGGTGGTCAGCAAACCGCCGGTAAACGTCCGGAGCCAGTCGATGCCCTGATCGGAGAACGGCTGCGGGGAGGTAATGCCGACGTGGCTGATCCAGGCCAGGCCGTGCTGGTTGTAAAAGGCATCGGCGATGTCCATGGCCCGGTCGATCACCACTTTATACCGCAACCCGGTTCCGGTGTTGATCCAGGCGATTCGGGTGCCGCGGCCCGCGCCATTATCGAGAACGGCGGTTTCAATGCCGCCCCATTGGGACGGATGGGAAAGTTTGTTGTGCCAGTTTTGGGGTGTCAAATCTACGGGCGGTTTACGGTTTACGGTTTTCCGTTGACGGTGGGCTAATGCGCTGTTCCTAAACGGCGTCAGTCCCGGCGTGAAACTGCACCGCTCCGGCGGCCCGGCGAAAACAGAAAACCGTAAACCGATACGACTACAATTGCTTCAGCATCAGGTTCCGGTATTGCACTTTCATCGGCGGGCCAACGTGCACCTGAACACCCAGCAGACCTTTGGCTGCTCCGTTGACGGTGTCATCGTCGGTCACCTCGCTCATCAGAACGCCGTTGATGTAATGCTGTAATTTGTTGCCTTTCACAATGAGGTGAAAAGTGTTCCAGTCCGCGTTTTTGATTAACGTCTTTAGGGAATCGGAACTGCCCAGCGAACCGGTCACGGACAGGCCGTTCCAGGCGTTTCGGCTGACGTTGGCCCGGATGGCCTCCGGGGTGTTCTGGCCGGTAAACGGTTTGATGGTGGTTTTCTGGCCCCGATACGCCAGGGTGGTCCGTTTGCGTTCTTCGTAATTCTGGCCGGTGTAGCGGTTGGCACCATCGATATCGGCCTGATAGCCCCGGAGTGCAAACGGAATATCGGTCAGCTGTTCGCTGCGGTAGTTGATGCCGGAGTTGCCGGATTCCGTAATGTTGAATTCGCCTTTCAGTTCGAAATCAGCCGGTTGTCCGCCTTTCCAGATGATGAAATTGTTGGTTTTGAGCAGGGTTGACGGCGTGATTTCGCCCACCAGCACCCCGTTTTCGGCCCGCCAGTAGGTCGCGTCGGCATCCCAGCCATCCAGATTTTTGCCGTTGAAAATCGATACAAACCCCTTGTCGCTTTTGCTTTTTTTACCCTGGGCGACCGCCGTTGTTGCCAGACCGCTGGTGAACAGTGCGGCTACCATCAACCCAAGCGGAAGAACTTTTAAACCTGTTTTTCTCAACATCTTTTTTTTGATTTTAACGCTGCAAGTTGTCCTAAAAAGAAAACCGTACCACACAAAGCGTGCAGTACGGTTTTTTCAATTATTTATCGCCTTTGGCGGCCCCGCTGCCACCTTTGTACACGGCATTGTCCGGGTTTCCGCCGGCTTTCAGATACGCCATCAGATCCTTCAGTTCGTCCGGATTCAGGGCGTTGATCAGGCCGGGCAGCATCACCGATTCCGACGAATACTTGGTCGAAGCCACCTCTTTCTTCAGAATCTTGCGGGTTTGATCCGGCGCAAACGGATTCTGCGAGATGGTGTAGCCGGCCTTGTCTTCGGAAAGCTGGCGCCCCACCACCGACTGTCCGTTTTTCAGGATGTAAATCGTCGATGCGTACTGATCCGAAACCGCCTTGTTCGGGTTAATGATGGCATCCAGAATGTCTTTGTTTGAAAACCGGGTGCCGAGTTGCGTCAGGTCCGGACCTACATCACTTCCTGAGCCCTGAATCGAATGGCAACGGCTGCACAGAATCGCGCCGTAAATTTTCTTGCCTTCCTCGAAGTTGCGCCCTTTCAGGTCTTCACCGACAGCCGCAACGGCATCGGTCAACTGCCAGCGTCTTCCCGGACCTTTCGGCGCATACCCCATTGCCAGGTCATTTCCCGAAGTGGTGAGCAATTCGGACCCCGACATTTTGTTGTACGTATCAAACTGGTCTTTGGGAACGTGGGCCAGGGCCAGTTTACGGGCGCGGTCGATAAAACCAACGTAGCTGCGTCCTCCCTGATACTTGAAGGCGTTGCCAAACCAGGTAAAATATTTGTTCCGGAGTTCGGGCGTCCAGCCGGTTTCTTCGCGGCTCAGCATCACGGCGTAGTACGTCTGTTGCAAAGGCGGTACTTTTTCCAGCATCTTGGCGATGTCCAAACCGTATTGCGGGTTGCGCAAAATCAGGTCGGAAGAGGCCGTTGAGGGCGTCAGGTCGAGGGCGGCCATGCCAGGTTCCTCTTTTTTCTCCATCAAGGCCAGCGTTTTGGCAATCACGCCGGGCGCTTCCAGATAGATCAGCACTTTGCTCAGTCCCCGGTTTAACAAGGCGGTTTTTGCCGGATAGTGCGGGTTCAGATACGCCGTTACTTTGGCTTTGTCGGCGTCAGCGGGTGCGCCCATGCGCAGGAAAATCAACTCAAAAGCCCGGAGTACGTCGAATTGTTGCGACTCGGAAAGCTGCGTAAAATTAATTTTCGTCAGGGTATTGATAGCACCGCTTTTCGCTGACTCATTGCCCTGCCGGGCCAGGGCCACAATGGCTTGGGTGGCCCGTTGCGGGTTGGTTTCGCTCAAGGCTTTGTCCTGCCACTGGGCGACGGGCTGGTGTTCGACGGCAATCCGGGCGGCATACCGCACGAAGCGATCCGGGTGGCTAAGGTTCGGCCATGCCGCAGCCAAAGCCGCCGGGTTCGGTTCGCCGTGGTACTGCTCCAGACTGGTCCGGAGCTTATGTTCTGGCGTAACGTTGGCAGTCAATGGCGTGGTCGAAGCGGATTCGGTTCCTGCGTAATAAACCCGGTAGAGATCCGATTCCAGCCGACGGCCACCAACCAGGAAGTACATCGCGCCGTCCGGTCCGATGGAACCATCCGTCAGGGGCAGGGGTGATCCCGAGATAAATTCTTCCCGTTCGCCTTCATACGTAGCGCCTTTCGGTTTCAGATGAACCGAGTAAATAATACCGAAACTCCAGTCGAATGCGTACAGCGACTGGCGGTATTTCTGCGGAAACTTGGCATTGGCTCCGTAGAAAACATTGGTCGGCGAGCCTTGTCCGATGTTCAGCAGGGGCGGGAGGTTGTCGGGGTTTCCGGGTAACCATTTGCTGTTACCCGTGCGCCAGCCAAATTCGGAGCCACTGGTGATGTGGCAAATCCGGGTCGGGCGATACCAGGGCGTACCGAAATCCCACTCCATATCCGAATCGTAGGTAAACATGTCTCCGTTCTCATTGAACGCTACATCAAATTCATTCCGGAAACCGGCTCCGATCAGCTCCCAGCGTTTGCCTTCAGGGTCCGTATTGGCCACCCAGCCGCCGGGGGCCATGCGGTCATTGGCGTGTCCGCGGGGGTCTTTGATCAACGGAAACAGGTTGTCTTCTTTCCAGTTGGAGGGCAGCCGGTAGGCATCCATCTGGGGAACGTCGGTGTGGTTACCGGCCACCACGTAAAGTGATTTTTTATCGGGCGATAACACGATGCTGTGTGGTCCGTGCTCCCCCTCGCCTTTCAGTTCCTTCAGCAGGGTCACTTTATCGTACTGATCGTCGTTGTCGGTATCCTGCAGGCGATACAACCCGCTGGACTTGGGGAAACGGGGGTTCGACCGGTTATTGACCATTACATACAGACTATTGAACGCATACAGAAGGCCCTGAGCGTAGCCCATGCCCAGGGTATCCTTGCCAATGAGCAGTTTTTCAACGGTGGGTTTCGTTGAGCCGGCCCCGATAGCGGGAATTTTCAATCGAAACAACCCGCCATATTGATCGGAACAAACCATACGGCCTTTGTCGTCAAAGGTCATCGAAACCCATGAACCCTGGTTGTTTTCGGAAGGACTGTACAAATGTTCTGCCTTAAAACCGGGCAGCAATTTTAGCTTGTCGACTTTCGGACTTTCGGCACCCTGTCGGTTTGTTTCCGGGTACCGTAACGTGACCCAGGATGCTCCGACCAGAACAAGAGCCGAAACCGATAACACGAGTTTGGCTGCGTTGAAGCGAGAAAACATAATAAGTGTTGGATAAAGGTTTAACTAAGTACTGCAAATATCGTTGGATGGACCCCGGTATCAATCCGGCTCCGTCCGGTAGACGCTTGTTCAATGGACTGCTCCGGGGAATCACCCGGCTCCTTCTGTTCATCCGCTCGTTCGGATCGAAAGGGCTCCAACCAGGGGCAGCCGCTTCCGCCGATTCTATCAATCACAACCGCTGATTGTTCCGCCAGCTGCGGAATCGCCCGCAAGGCTTCGTAAACAGCCGGCCTGCCCCAACCGCTGACCCACCGGAACGGGGCCTGAGCCGCCGGGCGGGTGTCCATCGGAAGGGATTCTACTTTTATACCTGACAAACGCACCGTTTTCCATAAAGCTCAGCAAGTAAATCAATCGAACGATTTTTCCAGTGTTTTCCCGTTCAAAATTCGCATTGCGCTAAAAATCCCGAAAGCATCAACGGGCCGATTGTCCGTTGATGCTTTCGGAGAAATAAGTTAAAAATGCGGGGTCAAGGCCGCTTCAACCGCCGGAAGGGCGTAGTAATCGTCCAAAACCGTAAAGGCGTTTGGTGGCGGAACGGCTCCTTTCGGGAAGTAATAGGCCGCCGGATTGGCCTTCACCCGGGCACCGTACGCACCGATGATTTCCTTCACGCGACCGGTCCGGGTTAAATCGAACCAGCGTTTGTTTTCAAAAGCCAGTTCAACGCGCCGTTCCTTGAAGATCGCTTCGCGCAGGGTCGCCTGGGTCGTGGCGGTGGTGGCCGCCAGCCCCGCCCGCGTCCGGATCTGGTTCAGGTAGGTCGCGGCATCGGCGGTTTTGCCCTGCTCGTTGAGGGATTCGGCCAGGAAAAGCAACACTTCCGCGTACCGATAAACCGGCCAGTTCTGACCCGTGTTGTTGTGCAGCGAGTGGGTTTTGGCGTATTTTTTGATGTACGGATACGTTTTGTTCTCCGCCAGCGCCTGGCTCAGCGTTACATAACCGATGGAAGCCTCTTTCCGTTTGTCACCGGTTTCGTAGGCGGCAATCAGATCCGGCGTCGGAATGTTGTTGCTTTCCTGCGAAGTGGGCTGCGCGTTCGAGGTGCCCGTAATCGGGGCAATTTCAACGGCGGTGATCGGCGACGGAATAAAGCGGTAAATCTGATTTCCGTTGTAACCCGCCGATCCTTCCATGTACTGAACCTCAAAAACCGACTCGGCGTTGTTTTTATTGCCGGCGGTCGTGGAGAAAGCGTTGGTGTAATCGGGCATTAGCATATAGCCGTCGTTGGCCACGATTTCTTTCAGCAGGGTTTCGGCCTGGGCCCATTTCTTCTGGGTGATGTACAGGTTCGCCAGCAGGGTTTTGGCGGCCCCCGAGGTGGCCCGACCGGCTTCCTGCTTGGCTTTGTTCAACAAACCGGCACTGGCGTCTTTGGCGTCTTTTTCAATCTGGGCGTACAGCTCTTCGGTCGACGACAGGGGCAAAGCCGCATCTTCGCGACCGGTTACCGGCGTTAAATGCAGGGGCACTTTACCAAACAGACGAACCAGATCGAAGTAGGCAAAGGCGCGCAGGAACTGGGCCTGCCCCTTCAGGTTGCTCTTGGAAGCCGCCGGAAAGTCCACTCCGTCGATCAGGGCCATGATCTGGTTGGCGCGGGCAATGATCTGATAATTCAGGCGGTATTGCACCAGCACGTTGTCGTTGGCCGTTACGCCGTTGGCCGTCGGAACGGCAAAATCGGCGATGTTTTCCGTCGCATCAACCGCGCCGTACAGAATGTTCCGGGCGTAATACGTATTGTCGGAGTGCATTTCTTCCAACACCCAGGCCCGCTCGTTGAACATCTGACGGAGCGGCACGTAGGCGGCATTCACCGCCTGCTGAAAATCCGCTTCCTTGGTATAGAAGGTCGCCGAACTGAGGGCGGTTTCGGGCACTACGGTGAGGAAATCTTCTTTGCAACCGCTCAGGGCAAGCGCCAGCAGGCAGGTTGCGATGTATTTTGTTTTCATTCTCGATCAGAATAAGAATCCTAAAAATGAGTTTTGTTACGGACCGGGCTTAAAAGTTCAGGTTGACGCCCAGCGTGTAGGTGCGCGGAACCGGGTAGTTGGAGAAATCAACTCCCTGGCTCAGGTTACCACCGTCACCTCCGCCATCGGCCTGCGCGCTGGTTTCCGGGTTCGGTCCGCCCCAGTATTTCGTGAATACGTACACCTGCTGAATGGAAGCGTAAATCCGGGCCGACTTGAAGAACTTGTTAACCGCGCCCATGTTGTAGCCCAGCGTAATGTTCTTGATCGTGAAAAACGAGGCATCGGCCAGGAACTGCGTGCTGTTCCAGTCGCGTTCGATCCCGGTGAAGTTACCGCCGTTGTTCGTGGCGCCAAATTCTCCTTTTCCGGGGGTGATCACGGTGGTCGCAATGCTGTTGCCGCTGGCATCGGTGACGTTTTTAACCCGGAAGCGGTCTTTCACTCCGGCGACCAGGTTGAATACACCGTCGAGGTTGGCCGTGCTGTAGAGGTGACGCACCCAGAGCTGATTGCCGTACGAACCGGAACCCACGACCGAGAAATCCCAGTTGCCGTACGTCAGGTTGTTGGTGATCCCGTAGGTGAATTTCGGGAAGGGCGTTCCGATGATGGTCCGGTCGTCCATGTCGCCCCCGTACGTGATGACACCGTCGCCGTTTACATCCCGCATTTTGATGGTCCCGATGGCCGAACGACCCGGAATAATGGGGGAGGTTCTGAGTTCTTCGGCACTTTGGTAGTAGCCTTCTTTCACCAGTCCGTAGAACTGGCCGAACGGCTGGCCGACCTGCGTGATGTGGAACGAACCATACACCCGGTCGATGCCCGGCGCCAGTTCCATCACTTGGTTGCGGTTGAACGAGATGTTGGCGTTGGTGGTCCATTTCAGCTTGCCGTCGGTGTTCCGGGTGTTCAGGGCAAATTCGTGACCCCAGAATTTGATTTCACCGATGTTGTCGTTGAAGTTACCAAAACCGGCTTCCTGCGGAATCTGCACGGCGTACAACAGATTCGTCGTCCGTTTGGTGTAGAAGTCGTAGGTGAACTGAATCCGGTCATTGAACAGCCCCAGGTCCAAGCCCAAATCCAGCTGTTTCGTGGTTTCCCAACCCAGGTTCATGTTGGCCAGTGAAGTGACTACGGCACCCGTCGCCACCGTACTGCCAAAAACCGCATTGGTCGTGTTGTTGACCAGGGCGTATTGCGTGTAGTTACCGATGTTGTTGTTACCGATGATCCCGTAGCTGGCCCGCAGTTTGGCAAACGATACTTCCGGGGTGCTTTTCAGGAAATCTTCATCCGAGATCACCCAGCCGGCCGATAAGGAGGGGAACGTACCCCAGCGGTTGGCCGAACCAAAGCGGGAAGAACCGTCCCGCCGGATGGCGGCTGTAAACAGGTACTTGCCTTTGTAATTGTAGTTCAAACGCGACAGCAGCGAAGTTAACGTCCATTCGTTCACCCCGTTGACGGTACCGCCCCGGTTGATGTTGATGGCGCCCTGAATGGTTGGCAGCCGGTCGTCGGCGTAGGTGTCGGCCTGAATCCGGGAGAACTCCTGCCGGTAGCGCTGATTCGTAAAACCGCCCAGCAGCTCAAAGTTGTGATCACCAAAACTCCGGGAATACGTGGCCGTGTTTTCGTTCAGCCAGCCGACGTTTTCCAGCGCCTGCCGGATTGAAACGGCCGTGGTCGGGATCGGTACGTTGATCGAGCTGGTGGCCGTCGACGGGTTGAAGAAGAAGAATTTGTTGTTCTCGAACTCGATGTTGATGCTCGATTTGAGGTTCAGTCCTTTGATGGGGCTGTACTGGATATACGCGTTGGAGAGCAACTTTGTTTGCTTGGTTTCATTGGTCAGCTCCTCGGCCGCCCGCACCCAGTTCGGATACTGGAAGATGTTGCCGGTGCTGCCCGGAAACGTGTTGAACTTGGTCAGTTCGCCATTTTGGTCATAAATCGGCATCACCGGCCAGGTGTGCAGCGCGTTGAACAGAATCCCGGTTCCGCGGTCACCATCGGTGCGGGGCGTGTTGTCGTACACGTACTGCGGAGCAATGTTGAAACCCACCCGGATTTTTTCGGAAATGTCGTAATCCGTGTTCATCCGGAGCGAATACCGCAGGTATTTATTGTTCAGAACGACCCCTTCCTGGTTGAAAATACCGGCGACGATTGCCGTTCTGGATTTTTCCGTGTTGGCCGTAATGGTCAGGTTATAGCTTTGAATGGGCGCTTTCCGCAGCAGGGCACCGTACCAGTCGTTGTCCTTGCCTTCGTATTGCGACGGATTCTGGAACTCCGTCGGAACCGCCTGGTTCATATCTTCGTAAAATTCCTTTTTGAACTGCGCGAATTCAACGGCGTTCAGCATTTTGATCCGGCCTTTTTCCGGAACCTGCTGAACCCCCGCAAAGGCGTTGAAGCTGATGTTGGTCTGACCGGCTTTGCCGCGTTTGGTCGTGATGAGCACCACCCCGTTGGCCGCCCGTGAACCGTACAGCGAGGTCGACGAAGCGTCTTTCAGAACCGAAATATCCTCAATCTCGTCCGGGTTGATGGCGCCGATGCTACCGGTAATCGGAAAACCGTCGACGACGTACAGCGGATCGCTTCCGGCCGAAACCGACAACTGACCCCGAATCCGGACCGACATGCCCTGACCCGGTTTTCCGGTGGCCTGGTTGATCTGAACCCCCGCCAGCCGACCCTGCAATTTCTGGGTCACCTGCGAAACCGGGATGTCTTTCAGTTCTTTCGCCGTGACGGTCTGCACCGCGCCGGTTACTTCTTTCTTCAACTGGCTACCGTATCCCACGACCACTACTTCCGATAACGTCTGATCGTCGGGTCTCAGTTTGATGTTAATGGTGGTCTGGCTGCCAACGGCAATTTCCTGTCTGAGATAACCGACCGAGCTGAAGACCAGCGTGGCCCGGTTTTCGGGTACCGAAATTCGGAATTTTCCTTCGGCGTCGGTGGTCGTGCCCTGCGTAGAACCCTTCACCACGACGTTTACACCGGGCAGGCCCGCACCGCTTTCGTCCGTCACCGTGCCGGTTACATCGACCGCCAGAACGGCCGGGCTGAGCGCCGGATTTTTACCCGATCCGTTTTTTGGGGTGTCGGCATGGGCGCAAACCGTGCTGGTTAATAGACTCAGGACCAGGCAGGGAGTCAGTAACTGTCTGGCAATATATTGGGGGTTACCCAATAAAGTAATGTTTTTTTTCATAAGAATAGAAATGGTAAAGGTTTAGGAATAGCTGGGGCACCGCAGCGGATACCCGCACCGCAACCACAATGATTCCGGCATCATGGTTGCCAGGAAGCGATTCGGTCTAAGGCATAATACGTAGAGATGGTTAAAAGGTATGGTTTTAACAACACTAGTGGATAGCGGGTACGCGTTCGCATGAAGGTTACTCCACGCGGGAATCCGGAAAACATGGAATTAAAGGTATCAATTAATCCCAATTAATTATGAAATTAGTTCAATTAAGAAAAAGATATACTGTGGACTATCCTTTACTCTGCTGGTTTTTGCAAAAAGGCTGCTTATTCGATTAAAAAATCAGATTATAAACGGGCGGTTATGCTAATAAATCCAGTACGGGCTTCCCTTTTCCGTCGGGTGTGGTGTAAAACGGACGTTTTTCGATCTCGTATTGGGTGTCATCAGGGATCCCCAGCGCGTGGTAGACGGTCTGGTGAATGCCGTCGATCTTGACCGGGTTTTCGATGGTTTTGCAGGGACGTTCGTCGGCGGTTTTTCCGTAAACAAATCCCCGCTTGATGCCCCCGCCAAACATCAGCAGCGAACTGCCGTCGGTAAAGTGCCGGTGCATGCCGTAAAACTTCAGATCAGAAAGGATATCCGGCTGGTTGACCTGCTCCTGCACTTTCTCGCCCGGACGGCCTTCCACCATCATGTCCCGGCTGAATTCGCTCGCCAGAATGATCATCGTGCGGTCCAGATGACCGGTTTTGTCCAGATCTTTCACCAGCTGCGCCACGGGTCCGTCGATCATCTTTTTCATGTCAACCAGGCGCGTATGACCGTTTTCGTGCGTGTCCCAGCCTTTGAACGGTTCGTATTCCGTCGTCACGCTGATAAACCGGGCGCCCTGCTCCGTCAGGCGACGGGCCAGCAAACAGCCCAGCCCGAAGCGGCCGGTATTGTAGATGTCGTAGCTTTCCTTCGGCTCCGTGCTCAGGTCAAATGCCTTGGCTTCGGGCGAATTGAGCAGCATATACGCCTGTTCCATCGAGCGTTTGAGCGATTCTTTCTGGTAATCGCTGCCAAACTCACCCATCGGGCTGTTGCTGATCAAGTCGTTGTACAACTGATTCCGGCGCTCAAAGCGTTTGGCGTCCATCCCGACCGGCGGGCGAACGCTTTCGAGGCCCTGGCTGGGGTCCGGAATAAAGAACGGACCGAATTCATTACCCAGAAAACCGGCGGTATGAAACGCCTTGAGTTCTTCGGCTTCACCCACCGTAAACCGCTGGCCAATGTCGATGAACGCCGGAATAACCGGGTTTTTCGGTCCGAGTTCCTTGGCAATCCAGGAGCCCAGGTGCGGAGCCGCTACGGTTTGGGGGGGTTCGTAGCAGGTGTGCCAGTGGTATTGGTGGCGCGAGTGCAGAATGTGGCCCAGATCGGCCGAAACGTACGAGCGGATGAGTGCGCCTTTGTCCATCACCTTCCCGATGGATTCGAGTCCTTCCGAGAAATTGATGCCGTCCAGAACCGTCGGGACGGGTTTAAACGTACTCAGGACGCGGTTGCCCTCCATATCCTTTTCGTAGGGCGTATATTTCTTGGGATCGAAGGTTTCGGTATGGGCCATACCACCGGCCATCCAGAGCAGAATCACGGTGTCGGCCGTTCCGTCGGTCTGACCGATTTTTTTGGTTTTACAGCCTGACAAAAGGCTCGCCATCGGAGCACCGGCTGCCATTGCGGCCAGGGTTGCAGCGCTGGTGCGTTGCAAAAATTCCCGTCTGTTCCAATTGGTTTTCATTTTCATTCGGTTGTTTCAAAACCGGCAAGGTCGCCAAAACCGTGCAGGCTTGTCGGTAGAGTGTTAATTAATCAATTGAAATTCAGGATGCAGGCTGATCGCCCAGACCAGATCCTGGATGCCTTCGATATTCGGCGTTTTCCCCACAATCTTCTCGGCAACGGCCAGTTCTTTGGGTTGCGGTTCGCGGCCCAGCGCCTTCCAGTACAATTGTTTGACCAGCTGGTCGGAGGTGGGATACTGGGCTTTCCAGCGTTCCGCACCGCGTTTCAAAGCCGCGTTGAACTTAGCCCCGTTGGTGAGTTCCAGCGCCTGCAGCAGATTGGCCTGCGAAGCCCGGCTGGTGCTGACGGTTTCGCGGTTCGGACGGCCCAACGCCGTCAGGAACGGGTCGTTTTTGACCAGCGAAGCGCGCGGAAACGGTATTTCCTGCTTGATGGTTTCGGGCAGGCGTTTTTCGGCCAGCGCCGAATCGCCGTAAATCGGATTGAATGCTAGACTGACGGCATCGGCAAACTGCTCCGCCGACAGGCGCCGACGGACCATCCCTTCAAACACAAAGGTCGGGGCCGTGAGCAAAGCCGGGTCTTTCACGCTGATGGACGGCAGCTGGTAGGTTTTCGACGTCAGAATCTGCATCATCAACCGCTTGATATCGTAGCCGTTAGCCGCAAAGTCGGCCGCCAGCCAATCCAGCAAATCCTGGCTCCAGGGGTCGTTGTCCATCATATCGACGGGTTCGACCAGACCGCGGCCCATCAACTGCGCCCAAATCCGGTTGACCAGCGTCCGGTAAAGCCGCCCGTCTTTGGGCTGGGTCATGAACGCGGCCAGTTCGCGAAGCCGCTCCGCCGTGGGCGCTTCCGGGTTGATTGTTCCTAATTCTTTGAAGAGAATCGCCCGCTTGGCCATTTTGCCCGTTGGTTTGTCGCAGCGGTGAATTTCCAGCGTTGTATCCGAAAAAACATTGGCAAACGCGTAGGCATCGGCCAGTTTCCAGTCGCTGATAAAACTGTCGTGGCAGGAAGCGCATTTCAGGTTCAAGCCCAGCAGCACCTGCGCCACATTCTGAGCCGCCTGCATTTCGGTACTTTGGCTCGAATTGATTGTTCCGCGCCACTTAATGCCTTTGATGAATCCGGCCGATTCTTTCGTCGGGCTGATCAGTTCCTGTACAAACTGGTTATACGGTTTATTCTCTTTCAGCGACGCATAGAGCCATTTTGTAATGTCGAAGCGGCCCCCGGTAATGTAGCCCGTTCCGGAATAATCGTTCCGCAGGGCGTCGTTCCAGAAGCTGAGCCAGTGCTGGGCGTAGGCGTCGTTCTGGTTCAGCAATTCGGTGACGAGCAGTTCGCGCTTGTTGGGGCGCGGGTCGGCCGTAAACGCCTGAATTTTTTCGGGTGTTGGCAACAAACCCACCACGTCCAGGTACACCCGGCGCAGGTAGGTCCGGTCGTCAACGACGGTTTTCCAGGCAATTTTATGCTGCTGGAAATAAACGTTCGTAAACCGGTCGATGGGGTTGGTGAGGTCGCCGGTTGCGGCCGGAACTGCAGGCATTCGGGGCTCCAGCGCGGCCACGCGGTAAATGCTTTTTTCGGCACCGCTGGGCCAGGGCGCGCCCTGTTTGATCCAGAATTCAAGAACCGCAATTTCTTTGTCGGTGAGTCGCTTGCCTTTGGTTGGCATGGCATCATCGTGTCCGGCGGGCAGTTTCACCCGGCGAATCATGTCGCTGTCTTCGGGATGGCCGACCTTCAGAACCGGCCCGTTCTCGCCCCCTTTCATCAGCAATTCTTTCTTATCGAGCCGCAACTCACCTTTGGTTTTGGTGGCGCTGTGGCAACTGTAGCAATTGTGCGCCAAAATGGACCGAACCTCCAGGTTCAGATCCTCAATCTGCTTGGCGTTGAGGGGTTGGTTGGTGTTGCTGATGAAGGCCAGGTTCGCATTGGTGGCCGCGGGCGATTCTTTTTCGTTTCCAAAAGGTAAGACGCTGCTGAGGTAATCCTCACCGTGCGTCAGCAGGGCGCCGTAATGACCGGCGATAGTGACGCCAAAAACCGTCAGGAACAGCAAACTCCGGAACAAGGCCAGCCGTTTCGTGCGAATGGCAAAAACCGTCAGGAGCGACAGGACCATGGTGGTCAGCCCCGCCCATTGGTGAATGGTTACGGTGTCGCCCCCATATTCTTCCTGATTCACTAAAATAAGACCCAGAATGGCGGCCAAAACGGAGCTAATGGCCCCAATCCAGACCAGGGCGGTAATACCAGCCCGCATGTCATTGGTTTTGCGGGACCAGCCAATTACTTCAAGCAGCAGGGCTACGCAGAGTAAACCGACCGGAAAATGGACCATCAGCGGGTGCAGACGGCCCAGGAACTGCCAAAGCCAAAACGATTCTGTCAATATAGTCACTTCGTGAGTAGGGATTAGTTGACTGAGCACTATAACTAAATGCACCTTAATGCATGGATCAGTCCTAATTTAACATTAATCCATCCAATAAGGTGCATTTTTAACGATTAACTATCCTGCACTTTCCTTTAGTAGCCCGGATTTTGGGTCAGATTGGGGCTAATCAGGATTTGGGGTGCCGGAATCGGAAGAAAATACTCGTTATCCGCAAACACATAATCCAGGGCGTTGAATGCAATACCGCCCCGGTCAACCGTCGGTTTCGCTTTCTCTTTTGCACCATACGCGTTCATGAAGGCCGTCAGTTCGGCCGGGGTTTTGGTCCGGCGCAAATCAAACCATCGGTGGTTCTCAAACGCCAGCTCTACCCGCCGTTCTTTCATGATGGCATCCCGCAGGGCCACTTTATCCAGGCCGGTTTTGTCGGCCAGACCCGCCCGCTTCCGAACCTGATTGAGGTAACCAAACGCTTCCGCCGAGGGACCGGTGGCTTCGTTGATCGACTCGGCCAGCATCAGCAACACATCGGAATACCGCAGCACCGGCCAGTTGTTGTCGGTACGACCCGTCAACGTGTGTGGGTAGGTGTATTTGATGATGTACGGAATGTTGACGACGGTACCGTTCAGCGTGTAACTGGTTTTGAGGGAAACGTCTTTCCGTAAGTCGCCGGGTTCGTAAGCGGCAATCAGGTCATTGGTCGGGATGTTCCGGCCGGCCGGGGCCGTGTTGGCAAAACCGGTAATGGCACCGGCCGAAAGCCGGGGCGCGAACACATACGCAAAGTTACTCCATTCGCCGAGGTCATTGCCACCCTGGTATTGAATCTCGAAGATGGATTCAGGGCCGTTTTTCTTGGCCGGATTGAAGTTGTCCGCATACAGCGGGTTCAACGAATACCCGGTGATCTGCTTCAGCGTCGTGACGGCATCGGCGTATTTTTTCTGCGTCAGCTGAGCTTTGCCCAACATACCCAGGGCCGCCCCTTTCGTGATCCGGCCAGACTGACCCGCCGGATACGTCGCCGGCAGCAGCGCCACGGCTTCTTTCAGATCTTTTTCTACCTGCGCCCAGATTTCAGCTTGCGGAGACCGGGCCAGATCAAAAGCGGCATCCGGTTTGTCCAGCGTTGAGGTCACCAGCACCACATCTCCGAAATACTGAACCAGGTTGAAATAGAAATACCCCCGGATAAATTTCAATTGCCCTTCGATGGGACCTTTTACGGCGGCATCCAGGGTGCTGGTGGCCAGTTTTTCCAGCGTATAATTGGTATTATACAGCGCTGAATAATACTGGTTCCAGACGTTGGAAATCTCGCCATTTCCCTGGTTCACGGTCGAAAATTCAAAGGCTTCCCAGCCAGCCGCGCCCCCGCGGTCGAGCGGGTTGAAGTCAAGCGTGGTGTTATCCGACGGAAATTCTTGGAAAATATAAGCCGTGCTGGTAATTCCCTGCAACTGACCGTAGACCCCGTTCAGGGCTTGCAGAAACTGGGTTTCGTCTTTGTAAAACAGGTCGGAACCAATCCGGGTGGGGTCGGTCGTCACCAGAAATTCGTCTTTGCACGAAAACTGAGTCAGGCAAAGAAGAAGCGTACCTATTGCGGTTATTTTTTTCATTGTCGTCACAATTAGAAGTTCAATTTAATACCAGTCGCCCATTGTCTCGGAACCGGGTACGATTCGTCGTCATTGTTCAATTCCGTACCCCCACGGACGCCCGCATCCGGGTTGTTACCCGGGTACTTCGTGAACAGCAGCAGATTGTTGGCCGTTACGAAAATCCGGGCGTCGCTCAGGAAGGATTTGAATCTGGGGAAGGTGTAGCCCAGCGTAACGCTTTTCAACCAGGTATAGCTGGCGTCATACACATACCGTTCGCTACTTTCGCGCGACCATTTGAAGTAGCTCGTGCCACCCTGCGAGTTTTTCGCGTCGGGATTGGAACCCGGATTCTGGGCCGACCGCCAGCGGTCTTTCGCTTTGTCGAGTACGTTGAAAACGCCGTCCATGTTCATGGTTGAGGCTTCGATATTGCGATACACATCAAAATCATGGGCGCCCAAAAACAGGATGTTGAAATCGAATCCTTTGTAGTCAGCCGCCACGGTCCAGGCCCAGGTAAAGGCGGGGTTCGGGTTGCCAATTTCCACCATATCCTGCGTGTCGTACGAAATCACACCGTCGCCGTTGGCATCAAAGAACTTCATCCCACCCGGAATCACACCGTCCTGTTTCGGCCAGGCGTCGATTTCGGCCTGCGTATTGAAAATGCCCATTTTCCGGTATCCGTAGATCATCCCAATCGGCCGACCCACTTTCTGTACGTTATAACCGCCGTAGAAGCTGCCGTAGTAAAGCATGTCGTTGGCGCCTTTGATGGCCAGAATTTTGTTGCGGTTGAAGGTGATGTTCGGGCTGGTCCGGAAGTTAACCTGGCCAATGCTGGTCCGGAATTCGGCCCCGATTTCGACCCCTTTGTTCTCTACTTTTCCGATGTTCGCCAAACTGGTTGTAAATCCGGAAACCGACGGAATCGAGATCGGAAGCAGCATGTCGTTGGTAATCTTCTTGTAGTATTCGAGGTTCAGCGTCAGTTTGTTGTTGAACAGCGCCACATCCAGACCGATGTCCAGCTGGTTGGATTTCTCCCACTTCAATTCCGAGTTGGCGAATGAGCTGATCACTTTACCGGCCGCAAACGCATTGCCCAGAATGTAGTTGTTGGCACCAACGAAGGCCAGACTCGGGTAGTTACCGATCTCGTTGTTGCCCGTTACCCCCCAACTGGCCCGGAGTTTCAGGTCGGTCAGCCAGTCGGTTTTGGGCATGAACGATTCTTCCGTAATCCGCCAGCCGATGGAAGCCGCCGGGAAATCACCGTACTTGTTTTTGGCACCAAACCGCGAGCTGCCTTCGCGCCGGTACGAAGCCGACAACAGGTATTTGTCTTTGAACGAATAGTTGACCCGGCTCAGGAACGCCAGCATGGTCCAGCCTAATTCGTAGGAGTTGGACGACCGGATTGAAGCCGCACCCAGGTACGGGACCAGGTCATCGGGGAAGGTGTTACCCGAGCCCGTAAAGCCGCGTATCCGTTCCTGCTGCGCCGTGTAACCCACCAGGGCTTCAACGCTGTGATCCGTTCCAATTTTTGGGGAATAGGTCAGCAGCTGATCCAGCGAATAATTGACCAGTTCCTCGGTGTTGTCCGATGCCGTCGCGATGCGTGGGGGAGCACCGGCGGTGCCGGAAGCCACCGGCAATCCGATGGTTGACGGGATAAACTCCTTGTACGTGTTGTTGTTCAGCTTGATGTTGGCCGAGGTTCTGAATTTGAAATTTTTCAGGAACGACACTTCCAGGAAAGCGTTGGACAACACGTCGGCGATGCTTCTCCGGCGCGTCGTATTCTCGAGCACAAACAAGGGGTTGGGAAAGCCAAAAACCCCATCCACACCGTTGCTATACGGTTTTAGCGAGCCGTCAGCGTTGTAGGGCGTATCGCGGGGATCCATGAGCAGCGCACCGCCGACGAGGTTACTCCGTCCGTCCGTAACAGCACCATTCTGTCTCGTATAAGTTCCGTTAATGTTCAGACCGACGTTGATGAATTTGTTGACCTGACCACCCAGGTTGGAACGCACCGAAATACGGTCATAATTCGTTTCCTTGATCGTTCCGTTTTCTTTGTAGTATCCCACTGACAGCAAGGCCTTGATCGGACCCGCGCCCGACGAAACCGTCAGGTTGGCATCGGTATAAGGTGCGTTATCCCGCATGATCAGGTCAAACCAGTCCGTCGAATATTTGGTCTGTTCCGGAAACCGGTAGCCGATGGGCACTTCGTCGATGGACGGCTCCCGGTTTTGCAGAATCCGGATCTGGTCCATGAAAATGTCTTTCTTGAACTGCGCAAATTCTGGGCCGGTCAGCATTTTCACCCGGCGCGACATCGGCACACTCTGAATACCGTAGTCCAGCGCGAAATTGACGCTTACTTTGCCTTCTTTGGCATTTTTAGTCGTGATGAGCACTACCCCGTTTGAGCCCCGCGCTCCATAAATAGCGGTTGATGCGGCATCTTTCAGGACCGAAATGCTTTCGATATCGTTCGGGTTCAGGTTCTGGCCTACGCTGGTACCGACCGCAAAACCGTCGATTACGTACAGCGGGTTACTGCCGGCGCCCAACGAGCTGATCCCCCGAACGCGTACTTCGAAAACGCCACCCGGCGTACCACTTTTCTGCTTGACCACCACCCCGGCGGCCCGGCCCTGCAGCAACTGGTTCATGTTGTTGGCGGGTTGTTCACCAATGTCCTTCATGTTGATGACCGATACAGCAGAGGTGATGTCCTGTTTCCGCTGCGAACCGTACCCGACCACCACCACCTCATCGAGCGAGCGATCGCCAACGGCGAGCTGAACATCGACTCGGCTGCGGTTTCCGACGGCTACTTCCTGCGACAGATAACCAACGAACGAGTACACCAGTGTGGCATTACTTTCCGGAACATCCAGCCGGTAACCGCCGTCAGCCGCGGTGGTGGTGCCGCGGGTGGTGCCTTTCAGCACGACGCTAACGCCCGGCAGGCCGTCGCCTTTTTCGTCTTTAACCGTGCCGGTCACGGTCCGGTCGAGGGCCGCATTTCCGCGGGCATACAGGCTGGTAACGGCCAGCATCAGCAGGCAGAGCGGAATAAGCGAAAACTTCCTTAAGACACCCGTAAGGGGTAGAAACTGTAAGTGTTTTTTCATTGCTTTTTTGTTAAATCATTCGAACATGAATACGTTTTTCGGTTTGTCAATGACTTCATTCTGAGGCTTTCACGAATGAACGCGAGGGGTGCAAATCAAAACCGGCGGGCCAGTTGATGAACCGGACGGTTATTCGGGTGGTTGAGGACGGATAACAAGCGGGGTCATAGGTAGTTGGTTTAGTGAAACGTAAGGGTAAAGGCTGTGGTTGATTCGGGTCTGTCAGTCGTTCTGGGGCCACCATTTAAAGGAAAGCGGGGGATCGGTCGCTTTTTCGGGCTGCATTCGCTGTTGAATACGCGTCCAGAGTTTCTCCTCCAGCTGGGATTGCGGGGAGTCGCCCGTCTTTGGGTCCTGATCGAGCATTTCATACCAATAATCCATCATCTGTTTTTCCTCGGAAGAACAGGTGCCATCCATGTAGCGTTGGAGCAACTCCAGAAATTCATGGCGATCCGCGGGCATTCGTAGCAAGCAGGAAAAGTTGGTTTAGGACAACGGGTACTTACTAGATACGTCAACTCATCAGCAGAAAACCGCAAATCATTCAGATAAATAGATGAATAATTATATTTTCAGAGCTAGTAAGTACTACTAATTCTTTCTATTGTTCTATACGGGATTTGAATTATGAGCTAACCGGATTTTCGAGGGCAAAGCAGAGAAATAGGAATATAGCAAGGCACTGTTGCGCGATTGGTGAAAGCTTAAAGGTTTAACGCAGGTAAGTACAGGATAGCCCGTAGCACTAAAATGGGAATCTTAGAATAATAATTTATTCTTTTTGAGGAGTACCGTTCGCAAAAAGAAGAATACAAACCCACTCTAGCGACCTTCTATGGAATACTCGGTTCTAAGCGATGCCGTATTGGTGAAACGTCTCCAGTCTGGTGATGAAGAAGCATTTCAGGCCATTTACCACAAATATTGGCATCCGCTTTTTGTTGTAGCCCGGAAGAAGCTCTATTCGCAGGAAAATGCCGAGGAACTGATTCAGGATCTGTTTGTCGATCTGTGGGAACGCCGGGCCACGATTCAAATCGAGGACCTGAAGAAGTATCTGTTCGGAGCGGTGAAGTATAAAATTCTGAACCAGATCAAATCGCTGCTCATCAAGCAGAAATACGAAAATTTTAAGAATACCAGCCTTTCGGACTTCGACTGCCGCACGGAAGAACTGCTGGCGTACGAAGATTTGAACTCGGCGCTCGAAAAAGGCATTGCCCATCTGCCCGACAAAACCCGGCAGATTTTCCGGCTAAACCGCCTGGAAAACCAGTCGGTTCGGCAAATTTCGGCCTCGCTCTGCATTCCCGAGCGCACCGTCGAATACCACATCATGCAATCGTTGCGCACACTTCGCTCGCATCTGAAAGAATATGTAGGGGCGGTTTGACGGTTTTTCCGTTATTTCAGGGCGTGTAAACGTGCCCGCTCCCTTATGTTCTTCCGAATCACTCTTGCTTTTGCCATCAGCCTTTGCGCTTTTCTTGCCGGAAACGCCCAGCAACCCGCTCCGGCCATCCGCCTGAACCAGATCGGTTTTTACCCGAATGCCGCCAAACTGGCCATTGTGACGGGCGATGCTTCCGGCGAGTTCCGGGTGACGACGCCGGATTTGAAGAAAGTCGTTTTTAAAGGGACCCTCAGCGAAACGCGCCGGAATGCGGTTTCGGGAAAAACCGCCCGCACCGCCGACTTCTCGGCCCTCAAAACCGGCGGTACTTTTGTCGTGGTCGTTCCCGGCCTGGGCCATTCGCATCCGTTTGAGATTAAAACCGGCATCCACCGGGCCCTGGCAATTGGTTCGCTGAAAGGATTTTATTACCAGCGGGTTTCCGTTGATTTACCGGCGACCTACGCCGGCCAGTGGAGCCGTCCGGCGGGCCACGTCAGGGAAGATACGCAGGTGCTCGTGCATCCGTCGGCGGTGTCGCCCAATCGCCCCGCCAATGCGGTTTTGTCGTCGCCGGGGGGCTGGTACGATGCCGGGGATTACAACAAATACATCGTCAATTCGGGCATCACCACGGGAACACTGCTGGCCCTTTACGAAGATTTTCCGCAATTCTGCCGGAAACTGCAACTCAACATCCCCGAAAGCGGCAATACAATTCCGGATATTCTGGACGAGTCGCTCTGGAACCTGCGCTGGATGCTGACCATGCAGGACCCGGCCGATGGCGGTGTTTACCACAAACTGACCAACGCCCGGTTTGACGGGATGGTGATGCCGGACAAGGCCACGAAGGAGCGGTATGTGGTGCAGAAAAGCGTGACGGCCGCGCTTGATTTTGCGGCTGTGATGGCCCAGGCCGGACGGATTTTTAAACCATTCAGCCGGGAGTTGCCGGGCTTGTCGGATTCGTGCGTGACGGCGGCTGTTCGGGCTTGGGCGTGGGCGAAGAAAAACCCGGATCAGCTGTACCGCCAGAACGCGATGAACGAAACGTTCGACCCGGATGTGGTCACCGGCGAATACGGCGACCGCGACGCCAGCGACGAGTGGATCTGGGCGGCTGCCGAATTGTACGTCACCACCCGGGATGACGCGTATTACCGGGCGGTTAAGCTGTTTCCGGACGATAAAATGCCCTTGCCGTCCTGGGCGCAGGTCCGGTTGCTGGGTTATTACACCCTGGCCCGGTTTGAAAAAAAACTGAGTCCGCTGGGGCAAAAGGATCTACCGCAACTCAAAAAACAACTGACCGGTTTTGCCGATGAACTCATTCGGGATGTTGACAAACAGGCGTACCAAACCGTGATGGGCAAGTCGGCGCGGGACTACATCTGGGGCAGCAGCGCGGTGGCGGCCAATCAGGGTATTGCGCTGATTCAGGCGTATCGGCTGACGAACGACAAAAAATACCTGCGCCACGCCCTGACCAACCTGGATTATCTGCTGGGCCGCAACGCCACCGGTTTTTGCTTTGTGACCGGTTTTGGCGACCAACCGGTGATGAATCCGCACCACCGGCCCTCGGTGGCCGACGGCATCGAAGCCCCCGTTCCGGGACTGCTGTCGGGTGGGCCCAACGGCAACGCGCCCAAACAGGATAAATGCGAGGGGTATACGGCCACATCGGCGGACGAAATGTTTATCGATGCCTCCTGTTCGTACGCATCCAACGAAATCGCCATCAACTGGAACGCCCCGCTCGTGTACCTGGCCGGGGCGCTGGAAGCCTTGCAGGCCAATCTGTAACTACGGCATTTCCACCATCGCCTTGATGACGCCGTTGGCCGGATCGAGCCAACTCGCAAACTGGTCTTTTACCTGACCAAACGGCACCCGGTGGGTGATGTAAATAACCGGGTCGATCAAGCCCTGTTTCAGACAGTTCAGGACGTGTTCAAAGTCCTGGCGGGTGCCGTTCCGGCTGCTCATCAGGGTGGCTTCCCGCTTGTGAAATTCCGGGTGGCTCAGGCAAACGTCCCCGCGTTGCAAACCAACCAGCACAAACCGCCCGCCGTGGGCCAGGTACTGAAACGCCGTGTTGATCGCTTTCTGGTTGCCGGTGGCATCGATCACGACCGTCGGCATGTCGCCGTTGGTGATCGTGCGGAGCTGTTCGAACACGTCCGCCGAGCGGGCGTCAATCGTGTGCGGCACCCGCAGCTTTTCCTGGCAAAACGCCAGACGCGACTCGTTAATGTCCATAGCAATGACCTGTCCGCCCGCGATTCGCGCAAATTCCATCACGCCCAGGCCGATGGGACCGGCCCCGATCACCAGCACGAATTCGCCGGCTTGAACGTCGGCCCGCCGGATGCCGTGGGCACCGATGGTCAGTGGTTCGGCCAGCGCCAGTTCGTCCAGACTCAGGCCGTCGCCGGGCAGCAACGCATACGTCGGCACGCTCAGGTAGTCGACCATGCCGCCATCCATGTGAACCCCCGCAACCCGTAACCGGGCGCAGCAGTTGGTTTTTCCCCGCCGGCAGGCCACGCAGGTTCCGCAGTAAAAATACGGCATGATCGCTACCGGGTCGCCAATCTGAAAACCGGGAGCGTCGTCAAACTCCACCAGTTCGCCCGCCAGTTCGTGGCCCAGAATCCGGGGGTATTCAAAAAAAGGCTGCGTTCCTTCAAAGGCGTGAAGGTCAGTTCCGCAGATGCCGATGCGCTTGATTCTAACAATGGCGTGACCCGGTTTTAATTCCGGTTTTTCGCCGGGCCGGTAGTCAAACTGGCCGGGGGTGGTGCAAACTAAGGTGTTCATGGTTGTTCAAGGCCGTATCCTTGCCGTCTCCGTTGCGGTTTTTTGCGGCACGTTCAGTGAGCGGGCATTCAAGTTGTCTGCAAAGGAAAAGCAAAATCGGGGAAGAAACCTTGCCGATCTTAGCCGGGTAGTCGGTTATTTTAACATCTTTCCGGCTGGTCCGTCCCCGCTTGGTTCGGCAAAAGCGAAAGGACGCATTTCCGATTCCGGTTTTTAGCGATACACAGTGTAAGTATGCGCCTGACAGTCAGATAATTAAATTTAAATTATCGTTCGGCTTAAAATAGTTACAATATATATCACGCAGATAAAGTATAAATTACGGTTTTTCAGCGTTTTGTATACAATGTCAATATACAAGATTAAATAGCACATTTTTGAATCAGGGGAGCGAATCAGTCGTCACGGTTGACAGGTGCCTTGTAACCCGGAAACTGAACTAAGATGACGGCAAACGTAAAATTTCTCAACCGGGACAAATCGACCTTCTTTCCGGTACTTCGCACGCGAATCGAACAGCATTTTCAGGAGAAAGCCCTTTGCAAATCCGGCGGCTCGCCGATTTTGGGGAAGGCGATTTTCATGCTCAGCCTGTATCTGGTTCCTTACCTGCTCATTCTGACCAATGTACTGCCGGCCTGGGCGATGCTCATTCTGGCCGGCGTCATGGGCGTCGGGATTGCCGGGGTCGGCATGTCGGTGATGCACGATGCCAACCACGGCTCGTTTTCGTCCTCGATCTGGGTCAACAAACTCTTTAGCGGAAGTCTGTATCTGCTGGGCGGCAATGTGTACAACTGGAAAGTGCAGCACAATACCCTGCACCACACCTACACCAACATCGACCAGCTGGACAGCGACATTACGGGCAAACCTTTCCTGCGGCTTTGCGATCAGCAGCGGCTGCACAAAATACACCAATACCAGCACTGGTACGCTTTCCTGCTCTACGGCCTGATGACGTTTTCGTTTCTGGTGAAAGATTTCCGGCAGGTGGGCGAATTTAACCGGAAAGCCAAGTCGAAAGTGACCAAGCCCTTTTCGGCGCGCGAAATTCTGATTCTGCTGTTCAGCAAGCTGATGTACGGCCTGTTTATTGCCGGTTTGCCCCTGTTGCTGACCGATATCACGTTTGGGCAGTGGCTGCTCGGGTTTCTGCTGATGAATTTTGTGGCCGGTTTTGTGCTCAGTGTTATTTTTCAACTGGCGCACATTGTCGAGGAAGTGCATTCGCCGATCCGGAACGACGAGGGAAACATCGAAAATGCCTGGGCGATTCACCAACTCGAAAGTACCGCCAATTTTTCGGGCCACTGGCTGATGTCGTGGTGCATCGGCGGACTGAATTACCAGATTGAACACCATTTGTTCCCGTCGATCAGCCACATCCATTATCCGGCCATCGCACCGATTGTCCAGGCCACGGCCGAGCAATACGGCCTTCCGTATTACCAGAAATCATCGATTTTCGACGCTCTGGCTTCGCACATCGGGATGCTGAAAAAACTGGGCAAGCAGGCCGAACAAACCGTAGAAAGTTCATCCGTCGTTTGCAAAACCCAGCCGGTTTTTAGCCGTTCCCAACAGATTTAATCCGCTGAGAACGGCCTGATTACGTTTTACTGCTTCACTATTTTCAGCGTCTGCACCCGGCGGCTTCCTGCAATCCGCAGCACATACAGACCGGCCGCCTGGTTGGTAAACTGCAACCGGGTTTGCTGACGTTGCTGATTAACTTCCAGCCAGGTGTCGGAAATGGGGTGCCCGTTCAAATCGGTCAGCTGAAACCGCAGCGTTTCACCCTCGGCATCCTGAATTTCCGCGTCGAACTCATTGCCCACCACGGGGTTTCCTAAAACTGTTACTTTCCAGCGTTGGCGGTCTTCGGCCGAAGGAGCCGTCAGGCGAAGGGCGTTCGGGCAGGTCAGCGTTTTGGGCGCCCATTTCAGGGTATAATTCGAGTTGAGCACGTTGGCCGTGATGACGTGTGGATTGCCGTCTTTCAGGCTTTGTGGCGTCGGGAAGTAGTAGACGTGCTTGCCGTTGCCTTTGCCCGCGTCCCGAATATCCGACCGGAAAATATCGGCGGGAACGGAACCCAGACTCTGCCCATCAGCGAAGAACTCGACCGAAACCGGCGTATTGGGCTGGCTGGCGTCCCAGGCCCAGCCCCGGAACGAACCGCATTCCACCTTATCCAGAAATCCTTCAAAATTTCCGCTGACCGGCGGGTTGCCCGGATTCGGGTCTGGGTTCGGATTGGGGTTTGGGTCAGGATTCGGATTTGAACTGGAACACTGGAGCGTTTTGGGTCCCCATTTCAGCACGTAGCCGCTGTTCTGAACTTTGGCCGTAATGAGATAAGGCTGACCGGTTTTCAGCGATTCGGGCGTGGGGAAGCTGTAGGCGTGGTTGCCGTTGCTTTTTCCGGCGTCTTTCAAATCCTGGCGGTAGAGGTTGGCCTGCGTGCTGCCGATGCTCTGACCATTGGCGAAGAATTCGACCGAAACCGGGGCATTGGGCTGACTTTTATCCCAGACCCAGCCGCGAATCGAACTGCACTCCACTTTGTCCAGATAACCATCAAAATTCCCACTAACCGCAGGCGGCTCCGGTTGCTGACCCGGCGGAACGATGGTCACGGTTAAGCTGGCGGGCAGACTGACGCAGGTTCCGATCTTGCACACGGCGGTATAAACGTAAGTCGCCAGCGCATCCGTCGGCACGGTAATCGGGCCGGTTCCCGACAGTAGCGGATTCGTGCGGAGCCACGACAGTTCGCCGGTGCAGTTCGCAGCGCTCAGCACCACGTTCGTTCCCTGCGCAAAAGTGACGCTGGTCTGGCCGTTGTACAGATCCGGTTTCAGCGCCGTCGGGCTTTCAAAAGCCCCCAGGTCGATGGTGCTCTGCTGAACCCGGTTTTGGCCCGCCATATCCCTGTCGAGCGTATTCGCCGAATTCAGACCCACATTAATCGCTGGCGAACAGGCCGTCAAGCGAAAATTACCGCTGCCAGCGTCCACAAATTGGGGGTTCTGGTCGACGATGTTATGCCCCCCATCGACATAAGCCGTGCCGGCTTCAAGCAGGGAATGCTGGATTTGTACCGTAATGCCGGATTCGTTGCGGATGGAATTCGTGCCGCCACTGTTCCACAGGATGCAATTGGTCAGCCGGGGATTGACATTAGCGGCCAGTCCGTAATTATAAAGCGTTTGGCCCGATGGGGCGCTGTTGTTATAAAAGGTACAGTTGATCAGGAGAGGCATGGCCGAACCACCGTTGGTTGCGTAGTTGAGGATGGCTCCGCCGATGCTGTTGGCAATGTTGTTGCTGAAGGTACAATTAACGATCGTTGGGCTGCCTCCATAATTTGCGATAGCGGCTCCCGCATTGGCTCTGTTTTCGGTGAAGCAGCAATTCCGGATGGTGGGACTGCCGCCGTCGTTCAGAATGCCACCGCCTGCCGGGTTTCCGGCAGGTGCATTTCCTCCCGTAATCACAAAGCCGTCCAGGATCGCCGAATTTGAGGCATCAACCGTATAAATGACATGGTATACGTTATCCGTATAATCACCTTCGATGCCAATATCACCGCTGAGAACAGTAGGATGCAAGGCCGGATTGCGTTGTTCCGGCGTTCCGCCCCCTGCCGGAAATCCGCCCAGTAAAACGACCTCATCCAGTAAGGGGTAACTAAAACCGTTTTGCGCCTTATAAACTCCCTGAGCGACCCGTATTTCCGCCGGTCGGTTCTGACCGGCTACATTAATAGTTGCCTGGACTGAGCCTGACGCATTGTCCCAACTGCTGCCGTCCTTGCTACCCGCGCCGGTTTCCGTCACGTAATAGATTTTCGGGCCAAATGCCTGGCGGAGCGTGTTGTAACAGATCAGGTTTTTGGGCGCGCCTTTTAACGTGTACGTCGTGTTCAGAACCCGGGCGCTGATGCTGTGCTGCTGACCGTCCCTCAAACTTTGCGGTACCGGAAAGCTGTAAGCGTGTTTGCCGTTGCCTTTGCCCGCATTTTTCAGATCGTCGCGGTACACATCGGCCAGCGTGGTGCCAATCACCTGTCCGTCAGCCAGAAACTCAACGGTATACGGCGTGTTGGGCTGGCTGCGCTCCCAGACCCAGCCGCGTATGGAACCGCACTCCACTTTGTCCAGATACCCGTCGAAGTTGTTTCCGCTCACCGTCGGCGCATTTACGGTCAGGTTAACAAGCGTTGACGTGGTCACATTCTGGTTGTTTTTTGCCGCATAGCTTAACACAAAGGTCCCCGTTGCGGTCGGTGTTCCGCTGATTTTGCGGTTCCCCGCGTCGAAGTTCAGGCCCGCGGGCAGGTTCGTCAGCGAATACGTGAGCGACAGATTCTGCGGATTGACAAAAACCGGCAGCGTGGCGCTGAACGGTACACCCGCCGTGGCGGTTAGCGGAGAAATCGCCGGAGCCGTTACCGCGTTGTCGGCGCAGGCCAGAAATTTCGGACCGTCTTTCAGGACGAAATCCGTGTTTTCAATCCGGGCTTTGATCACTCGTGTCGCGCCGTTTTTCAGGTTTTGCGGCACCGGAAAGCTGTAGGCGTGGTTGCCGTTGCCTTTGCCGGCCTCTTTCAGATCCTGGCCGTAGAGATTTGCCAAAACCGTACCGACCACCGCATCGTCCGCCAGAATTTCCACCGAAACCGGGTCGTTGGGCTTCGATTTGTCCCAGGCCCAGCCGCGAATCGTGCCGCACTCCACTTTGTTCAGGTACCCATCGAAATTGGCGGAGGGGGTGTTCGGCTGCACGTTGGAAACGTTGGAGATGCTCAAATTAACCGGGACCAGCAGGCTTTTCTGAAAACCGTAGATGGCCACGTAGTTAAACTTGAACGTGCCCAAAACCGGGGGCGTTCCGGTGATCCGGCGGGTTTGCGGATCAAAATTCATCCAGACCGGCAGTTTGATATCAGTCGGCGATTGTCCCGGGCAATTGGTACAGTTCAGTTTCAGGGCTTTAACCTCCCGGTTATCCGCATCGACGAAGGGCGGCAACTGGAGGTTGAACGACTCATTAATTTTTACGGTCAGATTCGGAACTGTGGGCAGAGCCGGTTTTTTATATTCCCGAACCGCGATTCGAACGGGTGTCATGCCGGTATGTCCTTTGCTGTCGTCGGCCAGATAATAGAGAAGGTATCCTCCGTAGTCCAGCGCATTGACCGTTAATTTCCGGGTGCCTGCTTCAAAATTCATCCAGAAAGGCAGGTTGCCGGAGTTGCCCTGGCAATCGTTGCAGTGCAGCCGCAGGTTCTGAATCGGATCGCCGTCGGGGTCCGTAAATGCGGGCAGCGTTACGCTGTAGGTTTCACCGTATTCCAGGATTTTGTCGGCTACCGTCGGGGCGGTATTGGGGACAATGAAGAACGCAATTTCGGTATCCGTTCCGTTGCTGTATCCTAGATTCCGGGCCGTATATAATAACTTGAAATCCGTTGCGTAGTTAGGCGTTTTTCCGCTAATGGTGCGGGTGTTGGCATTATACTGCATCCAGGAAGGAAGATTGGAATAGGAACCGGATTCGCTGAAACAGTCGCACTCCAACTGGTAGGAAATCGGGTCGCCATCCGGGTCGGTGAAAGCTGGATGCTAAATGGCGTATTTTCTTTTATGACAATGCTGGGCAGCAGGGGCGCTACCGGTGGCAGGTTGGGCTCCACCACGATTGAAAAATCGGTACTCGTGAACTGGCTTCGGCTTTCGTTCCGGCCCGTGTAACGGATAAGGTAGCGGCCAGGTTTGGTGGGGGTGCCGGCAAGGGAACGCGTTAGCGCGTTGAACATCATGCCCGGGGGAATCGAGTATCCATTGGCATCATACAGAATGGCATCGCCTTCCTGATCGGTAAAAACCGGAAGTTGAACGGAAATGTGCTTGCCCTGCTGGATCTTGATGGGCTGAATCACGGGGGCGACAGCCGGTTGATTTAGCACCGAATTGGTGCTTTTGCCGGAAACAGTAACCGCAAATTCGCCCCACGAACCCGTTTTGCGAGCCTGATCATAGGCCGAATACAGCACTTTGATCTGCACGATTTTGTTCGGAGCTTTTCCGCTGAGGGTCCGGGTATTGGCATCGAATTGTATCCAGTTTGGCAAGGCGGAATGCGAACCGGATTCGCTGTAACAGTCGCAGGATAAATTATAGCTCAGCGCGCTGCCTTCCGGACTGGTAAACGCCGGAAGTTTAAAACTGAAGATTTGGTCTTCTTTGACAATCCGGTTGGGTAAAACGGGCACAACCGGGGGAAGGCTGGGCTCCACAATTACGGAGAACTCCGTCTCGGTGTATTCGTTTTCGTTTTCCGTTTTCCCCATATAATCAACTGGGTAAATGCCTGCGTTTGTGGGGGTTCCGGCCAGCGAACCTGTCAAAACATTATACATCATCCCCGGCGGAAGCATCGGCTCATGAACGTAATAGCGAATCGGGTCACCTTCGGGATCGGTAAAAGTGGGGAGCTTAACGGCAATAAACTGGCCTTCTTTGATTCGAATGGATTGGATCACCGGCGCGATCGGTGGCAGATTCAGGGCCGCGATAGCCTTAGTTTGGAGCGGGCGGAGCACAGCCGCCCGCCTTTTTTGAACAACCGGATCAGCCGCCGGGCGGTTTGCGAACGCGTTTAGACTCAACAAACCGAGCAGAAGAAGGAATAGATTTCGTTTCATCAGTGTGTATTTGTAGTATGCAGGAAATGAGAGGCTTAAAATTATCCTGCTGGGGCCAAGCCACCGGACGGATGCTGCACCGCCGGACGAAAAGCGTACCTTACCCGACCAAATGCGGGTCTGAAAGCACGAATGATTGAATGGTAACCGGAAAAGAAAGGCGGTTTTTGGCTCGAAAGGCGGTTTTTTGAAAAAGGCTGCTTAATTTGAGAATGAACCTGATGATTGCCCGAAATGACAAAGTTTTACCTTCTTGCGGTTGCCTTACTGGGCCTTTCGCCGGTGAGCTGGGCCCAGTCGCTGTCGCCCGTTGAGAAAAAAGTACTCGCCACCGTTCGGACCAACCACCCCGAAACCGAGAAGTTTCTGGAAAAAACCGTCAACATCAACAGCGGAACGCTCAACCTGGAGGGCGTCCGGCAGAATGGCAAACTGCTGGCGGACGAGTT
Organism: Larkinella ripae; assembly: GCF_054780775.1. NCBI lineage: Bacteria > Pseudomonadati > Bacteroidota > Cytophagia > Cytophagales > Spirosomataceae > Larkinella > Larkinella ripae. The sequence continues at coordinate 673,405 of NZ_BAAGVR010000001.1, read as the reverse complement.
TGAAAAGCTGGGGTTCAAAACCGAGTGGGTAAGGCTGCCCGATTCGCTGAACCGCGCCGGGCATCTGGTCGCCACCCGGCAGGGCAAGCGCGGCAAAAAACTGTTTTTGATCGGCCACCTCGATACGGTTTTTGAGAAAAGCCTGCCGTTTGAACCCTTCACGCGGACCAACGATTCGACCGCTACGGGCCAGGGAACCAATGATATCAAAGGCGGTAATGTGCTAATTCTGTCGGCTTTGAAAGCCTTGCACACGCACGGTTTGCTGGACGACGTATCCATTACGGCTTATTTTACCGGCGACGAAGAGAGCAGCGGTGGCCCCGAAAGCCGCCGGGATTTCATCGAGCGGGCCAAAAAGTGTGACATCGCCCTGGCCTTTGAAGGAGCGCAGGGCCTGAACGTCGTGACCACCGGACGACGCGGTGCCAGCAGCTGGACACTCAACGTCGTTTCGCGGACCGGCCATTCGTCGCGGGTGTTCTCCGATCTGGGCTACGGAGCCATTTTTGAAACCGCCCGGATCCTGAACGAGTTTCGGCGCGTATTGGGGCAGGAACAGTATCTGACCTTCAACCCCGGTTTGATCGTCGGCGGTTCGGATGTGAAGTATGACGAAAAATCGGCCCGGGCCGAAACAACCGGCAAAACCAACATCGTGGCGCCGTCGGCGCTGGTGAAGGGCGATCTGCGGTTTATTTCGGAAAAGCAGAAGGAAAGCGCCCGCGCCCGGATGCGCGAAATTGTGGACAAAAGCCTGCCGATTACCAAAGCCACCATCACGTTCCAGGACGGGATTCCGGCGATGGAACCTTCGGAAAAAAATGAAAAGCTGCGGGCCCTGGTCGATCAGATCAGCCGCGACATGGGGCTGGGGCCGGTCCGGTCGGGCGATCCGGGTTCGCGCGGAGCGGGTGACGTGTCGTTCGTGGCCGAATTCATGCCCTGTCTTGACGGTCTGGGCGCATCGGGCCGGGGTGCCCACAGCATCGAAGAAGATATTAACCTGAAACAATACCCGTTCCTGATTCAGCGGGCGGCCCTGCTGCTGTACCGCCTGACGCGTTGAGGATTTACGGTATACTGTTTACGGTTTTCGGTATCCGGTTTTCGGCGGGCCGTCGCTGCGGTTTTTCGCGCACCAATAGCCGTAGATTGAATCGTGAATACTGAATTTCGAAAACCGTAAACCGAAACCCGGATACCGAAAACCGTAAACCATTTACCCCGTACCGGGTTTATCGGATGTCCACACCCGTCAACCGATGAACCGAATCTCTTTTTCCCAGGCGATTACGACGATTTTACTGCTCCTGATGGTGCTGCCCGCAAAAGCCCAGTTTCGGCTGGATCTCGAATCGGGGGTCGTGCTCGGAACGGCGTATACCGACGTCCGGATTCCGAATCAGGGCGGTACGCTCGTTGATCTTTCAAAGGAGCTGAGTGCGAATCCCGTTGTATTTTACCGGGCACGGGTAGGATACACTTTTGCCAATCGACACACAATTTCGGCTTTGTATGCCCCGCTGACGGTTCGTTTTCAGGGGCAATTTGATCAGGATGTGAACTACAACAACCTGGTTTTTCCGGCCAATCAGCCCACGACGGCGTATTATAAATTCAACTCCTACCGGTTGACGTATCGCTATGATTTCGTTGTTCGCGAGCGCTGGCGGGTGGGCGCGGGTTTTACGGCTAAAATTCGGGATGCCGACACCCGGTTTGAGAACGAAGTAAACCGGGCCAGTTACGACAATGTCGGTTTTGTGCCGCTGCTGAATTTTTACGCGGCTTACTCACCCAGTGATCGCTGGACGGTTTTGCTGGAGGGCGACGCACTGGGCGCCAAGGCGGGCCGGGCCGAAGATATTTTTCTGGGAGCCGCGTATAACATCAGTCCCAAACTGGGTGTCAAGCTGGGTTACCGGGTGGTGGAAGGTGGCGCCAACACCGATGAAATTTACACTTTCACCTGGATCAATTACGCATCGGTGGGCGTGCTGCTGACGCTTTAAACCGCAAAAAACCGGTTTTGACCACCAACAAAAAGCGGCAGACCCATTTCACCGGGTCTGCCGCTTTTTGTATTCAGGCTGGCTTATTTCGTCGCCATTACTTTTACGATCTTGCCAACTTTGTCCGCATTATAAACGACATAATACGTGTCAGCCGTCCGGCTGGGCAAAATATCAACGGGATTGTTGGGTCCAACCATAACCAGGGTGGTGCCCGCATCGTCACCGCTGGCAATCCGGCCATTGATAGGAGGACCGGCTGCGAATCCGAATTCGGTAACGATGGGTTTCCCGCCGGGCGTCAATGCAATGTCCGTCAAGCCTGTAAATCCGGTCTTATACGTAGTTACCGTTCCGGTAGCCCCGTTGGGAGTTACGTGGAAAACAGAGGCCAGGCCCTGGTGGAAGGGAGCTCCGGTTAAGGAAGTAACCCAGAATTTCGTGCCGTCAAACACAATTCCGGTTGGTACGACATCGCCCGAAAATGGTTTTGGACTTCCGGTTATATCCGGGAACGTGGCATAAACACTCAAAGCGCCCGTGTCTTTGTTCCGGCGAATGACGGCGTTGGCACCCGCATCAACGATGTAAAGATCGCCTTCTGGTCCGAACGTGAGATTATACGGGTTGGAATCTTGCGGGGTATTGAGGGGCGGGTTCTGGGCGAAAATGAACTGGCGGATGTCCTGTCCGGTCAGCGTACTGGCCGCAATCGGGGCCGTAGTTCCGGGTACAAAATTCGACACATCCACGATGTAGAGTTTATCGTCGACCCCGTGCAGGATGTACAATTTTCCGTCTTTGTAAATCAGGTGGTTCAAGCCTTCCGGTCCACCCTCCGGACTCTGGGCGGAAAGAAAGCCCGTAATCGCCGGGTAAATCGCTCCGGACGGCGTAATGACCGAAACCTGACCGCTGGCCGGACTTGCCGTGCCGCTTCCGGCTTCCGTAATCCAAAGGAATCCTCTGGGATCTTCGGTTACGCCAATCGGCGACATCAGATTGGAGGCTACCGGATCACCTGTCACCGCGAGAGTCTGCGGATTGGGAAAACTGTGATCCTGAATCTTGACCAGGCAACTGCTGACCGTAAAAAGCAAACTGCTTACAATGGTCAGGGATAACAAGGTCCGAAATGTAGAACGCGCAATGGTCATAAGAAAAATAGTTAGAGTGAATATTAAGCGGGATTGGGGAACAAAAGCGGGTATTTAATGAGCGGTTGCAAGTTAGCGCAGCCCGGGATTACCGGTAGCGAATATTTACTATATGGTGACATTTTTTCAGGATGGAGCAGCCATTTTCGGGCATGAAGGGGTTAGCGGTTTACTACCTGGGTATTTCTGGCACAAATTATTCAAAATGCATACGTAGTATCCGTTAATTTATTTGACGGAGGCATTCTCCCGGTTTCGTTGGTGAGGAGCAAACCTCCGGACGCGAATCCGGTGCGGGCTTGTTCCGTTTTCTGCTGATCTGCCCGGCGCCCGTTATCAGGAACCTTGCCGCTCAGCGGGGGTAAATCGGCCGGCACAAACGTACGGGATGCGGCTCAGATAGACTATAACGCTTGTTCCCAAAACCATAACGCGTGTTCCAGAAACCCTCAAAAATGGGAAAAACCGCCGATTTGCCGCTGGGTGCAACGGGAACGAAAGGTTTGTCGCGCGGGCCTGAAGAAAAAGGCCAGTTGCCGGTCAACGGGCGGACTCAGATCAGGAACTTTCTGTTGAAAGACTACAATCCGCCTTTACCGAACAGGCCGGTTCTGATTAGCCGTTCGATAAATACCTGCCGGCTTAAGTAAAATTACCATTTGAAAATAGGAGAATAGTACTTGGATTAAAATCTGATTTTTCTAACTTTCAGGGTCTTACATAATCTCTGCTAATGTGAAAACTTCTATCGCTATCGTCGACGACCATCGGCTGTTCGTTCAGAACATGGCTGATCAAATTCAGAAGTCCGAGAATTATGAGGTGGTTCTGATTGGCCGGAACGGGCGCGATCTGATCCGCTACCTCAGCCGCAACACCTGTCCGGATGTTGTTCTGCTGGGCGTGCTGATGCCCGAAATGGATGGGTATGAAACCGTGACGTATCTGCAAAAACATTGCCCAACCGTCCGGGTGCTGGCCTTGTCGACGATGGACCGCCGGGAAAACATGATCCGGATGCTCCGCAACGGCGCGCAGGGTTACCTGCCCAAAACGTGTTCGGCCACCGAACTGCATCAGGCGCTGGATGAGCTTTGCACCAAAGGCTATTCGTACGCGGGCGTGATGACCAACCAGCTCATCCGCAACCTGAACCCGACCGGAAACCGCCTGCCATCGGAATACTGGACCTTCAGCAACCGGGAGCAAACGTTTCTGAAAATGGCGTGTAGTGATCTGACCTACGCCGAAATTGCCGACCGGATGTGCGTCAGCGCCCGAACCGTCGATGGCTACCGCGAAGCGATCTTCCAGAAAATGCAGGTCAAAAGCCGGGTCGGCATGGCCCTCGAAGCGGTTCGCTGGGGGTTGGTGCAACTCTAAACCGATTATCTCCGATTTTCCCGTATTTTTGCATCGTGTACGGCTGGGTGGTAACTACAGCCGTACGCGGTTTTCTGTCGGCGCTGGAGCAGCCAGGCCGGTCTACGGTTCCAACCAAACACCCATGGCTAAAGTATCTGATCACATCCGTCAGGCAAACGGAAAAACGATCTTTTCAATTGAAGTAATTCCCCCCATCAAAGGCGACAATCTCAAAAACCTGCTGGACAATATCGAGCCGTTGATGGAGTTCAAACCGCCTTTCATCGACGTCACCTACCACCGCGAAGAGTACATCGAGCGCCCGGAACCCGACGGCACCATCAAAAGAATCATTACCCGCAAACGGCCCGGAACGGTCGGAATCTGCGCGGCAATTCTGCACAAATTTGGCGTTGATCCGGTGCCGCACGTGCTCTGTGGTGGTTTTACACGGGATGAAACCGAAGACTTTCTGATCGATTTGAACTACCTGGGCATCGACAACGTGCTGGTGTTGCGGGGTGATCCGGCCAAACCGTTCGATACGTTCAAACCCAAAACGAACGGCTATACCTACGCCAGTGAACTGGTGACGCAGGTGGCCAACATGAACCGGGGTATTTATCTCCACGAAGGCGAAAGTGCCATGACCCCCAGTAGTTTCTGTATTGGTGTGGCGGCTTATCCCGAAAAGCACTTCGAAGCCCTCGACCACGACACGGATTTCAAGTATCTGAAGCTGAAGATCGACAAGGGAGCCGACTACATCGTCACGCAGATGTTTTTCGATAACCAGAAATACTTTGACTTCGTGAAACGGTGCCGGGAAGCCGGCATTACCGTGCCGATTATTCCGGGGCTGAAACCGCTGAGCACCCGCAGGCAGTTGCAGGTGTTGCCGCGTTTATTCCACCTCGACATGCCCGCCGATTTTGTCAAGGCGGTGGAAGCCTGCGAGAACGACACCCAGGCGCGGCAGGTGGGCATCGAGTGGTGCATCCAGCAGGGCCGGGAATTAACAAAAGCGGGTGTTCCGGGTTTGCATTTTTATACGATGGGCAAATCGGATAATATCGTTAAAATTGCCCGGGAGATTTTCTGATGGCCCAGCCAGGTGACCGCTTACGTCCAGCCTCCGGCTAAAAACCGCCCTCTAAACCCGCAACCCAACCATGAAACTCTCGTTTATTGCCCTAGCTTTGAGCCTGATTGTCAACGGCCTGACGGTTTTTGCGCAGGACACGGCCTACAGCCAGCCCTTCCGCCCGCAGTATCATTTTTCACCCCGCATCAACTGGACCAACGACCCGAACGGGCTGGTGTATCACGGTGGCGAATACCATCTCTTTTACCAGTATAATCCGAAAGGCATTCGCTGGGGACACATGACCTGGGGCCACGCCGTGAGTCCGGATTTGTTTCACTGGAACGAACTGCCGCCCGCCATTGCCGAAGATGACAAAGGCATGATTTTTTCGGGCAGCTGCGTGGTGGATGCGAAAAATACGAGCGGTTTTGGCAAAAACGGGCAGGTGCCAATGGTGGCGATTTATACCAACCACCGCGCGGATAATCAGAGCCAGCACCTTGCCTATAGCCTGGACAAAGGCCGGACCTGGACAAAATACGAGAACAATCCGGTGATTGACCTCAAACAAAAGGACTTCCGCGACCCAAACGTATTCTGGCACGAACCGTCCAGGCGCTGGATCATGAGCGTGGTGTTACCGACGGACAAAAAGGCCCTCTTCTACAGTTCGACGGATCTGAAGCAGTGGACCAAAACCGGCGAGTTTGCCTCGGCCGATTCGCCCGGAAACATCTGGGAATGTCCGGCCCTGCTGGAAATGCCGGTGGTGGGCTCCAAACGTACCAAATGGCTGCTACTTATTTCGATCGGGGCCGGAACGCCCGCGGGTGGCTCGGGAATGCAGTATTACATCGGTGATTTCGACGGCAAGGCGTTCCGCAGTGATTTCAAACAGGGCGATGTGCGGTTTGTCGATTACGGCAAGGATTATTACGCGGCCATTACGTACAACAACACGCCCCGCAAACTCAGCATCGGCTGGCTCAACAACTGGCAATACGCCAACGATCTGCCGACGAACCCCTTCCGGGGCGCCATGACGCTGCCGCGCGAGTTGAAAATTGTTCAGACCAAAAAAGGCTACGAACTGCGGCAGGAGGTGGCCCGGGACATTCGTCCGCTTACCTCGGACAGTTTCCAGTGGCGGGGCCTGGACACCAAAGAACTGAACCGGAGTCTGGATTCAAACCGCATCAAAGGTGATGTTTACGTGCTGACGCTGGAAGCCGAACTGACCGGCGGAAACGCGGGCGATCTGGGCGTGAAAGTGCGAAAAGGTTCGGGCGAAGAAACCGTCATTGCCTACAACACCGCGAAGCAGGAAGTGTACGTTGACCGTACCCGGTCCGGAAAAACCGCCTTTAAGAAAGAGTTTTCGGGGCGGTTTTCGGCCCCGCTGAAACGGGAAGACAGCCCGAACGGGCGCATCAAAATGCAGCTATTTGTGGATCGTTCGTCGGTGGAAGTATTTGTCAACGACGGGCAGGTAACCCTGACGAATCTGATTTTTCCGAAACCCGACAGCCAGGGCTTCGAATTTTTTGGCGACGGTTTTCGGGCCGTTACCATCCGGAACATTGAGTCGGTCTGGCCGGAATAATTGCTAACGGTCTTGGATGGGGATTATATGGATTAAAAGTGGAATTCAATAATCAGTAAAGTAATCCGGGTTACTCCTTTAATCCGTGTAATCTCCGTTCAAGATCCTTCTCCTATGAAATCCTTCCTTCTTTTTACCAGTCTGTTTATCAGTTCCTTCGCTTTCGCGCAAAACTCGGCCGATGAAAAAGCCGTTCTCGAAGTAGAAAAACAACGGTTTGACGCGCAGGTAACCCGAAACTATGCGGTTTTGGAAAAAGTATTGGGCGACGACCTGATCTACAACCATTCCAACGGCAATCAGGACGGCAAGCAATCGTATATCCAGTCGCTCAAAGATGGGAAACAAACCTACGAATCCATCGGGATTCAGGAGCAGAAAATCCACTTGTACGGCAACACGGCGGTTATCAGCGGCATTTGTCTGGTGAAAGCCAGCAACAACGGACAAACCATCAACTCGAAACTGCGCTACACCGACGTATACATCAAAAAAGGCACTCAGTGGCAGATGGTCGCCTGGCAATCGCTGAAATTGGCGAATTAATCTGGGTAACCTCAGTTCAAGACAGAATAGATAAAAAAAAGCACCGCGTGGAAGCCGACGGTGCCTTTAAACAATCCTAATCAAGAAATATTTTCTAGAGGGACGAAAGGAGAAACGTATTGTAACTGTCCGTTCGTCCTTTCCTGCTTTTTTCTTTCAATTCTTATACTGAAAAACTCTCTCCGCAGCCGCAGGTCCGGCTGGCGTTGGGGTTTTTAAACTGGAACCCTTTGCCGTTCAGGCCGTCGGAAAAATCCAGTTCGGTGCCAGCCAGGTAAAGCAGGCTCTTGCGGTCGACGTAAATCTTAATGCCTTTGTCTTCCACGATGTGGTCGTTGGGCTGTTGCGACGTATCGAATTGCAGATCGTACATCAGCCCGGAGCACCCGCCACCCTGAACCGCCACGCGAATGGCATAATTGTCGTTCAGGCCATCTTTCTGGCGGAGTTCAATAATTTTATCTTTGGCTTTATCCGTTACCGAAACCATGAGAATGTGTTGTATTTGGTCACTAAGGTAAAAACCGCACACCGAAAAGAAAAGTTTCTTCAAAAACTCCGCCTAACTCGGTTCGTCTCTGTGCAACTCTGCGAAATAACTGGTTAACTTGTGCAAAAGAACACGTGCTGTTTCGCGGAGGGAAGCGAAGAGTAGCGGAGTCAAGCGGAGGAAGTCATGACGAATGTAGAGCATATTGGCATTGCGGTGAAGAGCCTGGCGGTTTCCAATGCTTTGTTTGCGAAATTGTTGGGTGAAAAACCGTACAAGTCTGAAACCGTCGAATCGGAGGGCGTGACGACTTCCTTTTTCAGGGTAAACCAGACCAAGATTGAACTGCTGGAAGCCACCCGGCCCGACAGCCCGATTGCGAAGTTTCTGGAAAAAAAGGGCGAAGGCATCCACCACCTGGCGTTTGAGGTCACCGATATTTACGCCGAAATCGAGCGCCTGAAAACAGAAGGCTTCACACCCTTGAACGAAACGCCCAAACGGGGTGCCGACAACAAGCTGGTTTGCTTTCTGCACCCGAAGGAAACGAACGGCGTGCTGGTGGAGTTGTGTCAGGAGATGAAGGAGTAAAGGGAGGAAAGTGTAAAGGGAGGAAGGGGAGAATTACAACCAGCCGTTTCAACTGTGGCAAATAAGCGATCATTTAAAAAAAGCGATGTGGGGTGTAGAAAACAGGTGTTCCTGCCGACTTTGACGAACTGGCGAAACAATCCCGCTCGTTCAACCATTTCCACCGGCAAGTCGTTACCTTTTTAGAAAACCACGAAACCACACAACCATGAAGTATTACAATTCCATCATCGATACCATCGGCGACACGCCCCTGGTGAAGCTGAATAAAGTGACGAAGGGTATCCGGGGGACGGTTTTGGCGAAGGTTGAATACTTCAATCCCGGCAATTCGGTGAAAGACCGGATCGCCATTCGGATGATCGAGGACGCCGAAAAGGCCGGCATCCTCAAACCGGGTGGTACCATCATCGAGGGAACCAGCGGCAACACCGGTTTCGGGCTGGCGCTGGCGGCCATTGCGAAAGGCTATAAGTGCATTTTTACGATGGCCGATAAACAGTCGAAGGAGAAAATTGATATTCTGCGGGCGGTGGGCGCCGATGTGGTCGTGTGTCCGACGAACGTGGAGCCCGACGATCCGCGCTCGTATTACTCCGTGGCCAAACGCCTGAACCGCGAAATCCCGAATTCGCTGTATCCCAATCAATACGATAATCTATCGAACACGGCGGCCCATTACGACACGACCGGCCCCGAAATCTGGCGCGATACGGAAGGAGAAATCACCCACTTTGCCGCGGGGGTCGGCACGGGCGGCACCATTTGCGGAACCGCCAAATTCCTGAAAGAACAAAAACCGGGTGTGGTCACGGTCGGGATTGATACCTACGGTTCGGTGTTCAAGAAATACAAGGAAACCGGTATTTTCGACGAGCGTGAAATTTACCCGTACCTGACAGAAGGCATCGGCGAAGATATTCTGCCGCAGAATGTCGATTTCAGTCTGATCGACCATTTTGTGAAAGTGACCGACAAAGATGCCGCCATCATGGCCCGGCGGTTGTCGAAGGAGGAAGGTTTGTTCGTCGGCTGGTCCTGCGGATCAGCGGTGCACGGGGCGCTGGAATGGGCGCGTGACAACCTGACCGACGACGACGTCATGATCATTATTCTGCCCGACCACGGCACGCGCTACCTGGCCAAGATCTACAACGATGCCTGGATGAAAGACCACGGTTTTCTGGAATCGCGCGAATTTTCGACGGCCCGCGACATCGTCCGCAGCAAAAACGGCAAAGGAATGCTGACAACCGTCGGCCAGGAACTGAAAGTAGGCGACGCGATCCGGCTGCTCAACCAGCACAGCATCTCGCAAATACCAGTGACCGATGCCAGCGGGGAAATCGTCGGCAGCCTAACCGACTCGACCATTCTCGGTAAACTGATCGAAGACCCGACGGTGAAAGACCTGAGCGTTGGCGAAGTCATGGACAAACCGTTCAAATTCGTCGCCCTCGACAACACCGTGGATGTGCTGTCCTCGCTCATCGACCGCGACAACAAGGCCCTGCTCGTCCGCGACGAAAGCCAGCAAGTCTACATCATTACCCAGGCCGATCTGCTGGCAGCGATAACGAATTAAGAATGATTCGGTATGACGGGGCCGCCCCGTCATACCGAATCATCTATCGCCTGTTGTCTTCCCCCGACACCATGCCGAGGTAGCTCCAGTAGCGGCTTTCGGCGATTTCGCCTTCGTTGACGGCTTCTTTGATGGCGCAACCCGGTTCGTTGATGTGCAGGCAGTTGTGAAACCGGCACTGGTTCAGTCGGTCGCGCATTTCGGGGAAATAATGGCTTATTTCTTCTTTTTCCATGTCGGCTAGCCCCAATTCCTTGATGCCGGGCGTGTCGATGATGAAGGTATTGGGCGCAATTTCGAACATCTCGGCGAAGGTAGTGGTATGAACGCCCTTGTTGGCAAAGGTCGAAACCTCATTCGTGCGGAGTTGCAGATCCGGAGCCACGGCGTTGACCAGCGACGATTTGCCGACGCCGGAATGCCCCGATAACAGGTTAATTTTCTGATCGAGCAAATCCCGAAACGCATCGACGTTTGCGCCTTCGGTGGCCGAGGTTTCCAGGCAGGCGTAGCCGATGGTTTCGTACAAATCGATGATTTCGCGCTGGTAGTCCAATCCCTCTTCCTTCAGGATATCGGCTTTATTGAACACCAGCGTCGTCGGGATGCGGAACGATTCGGCGATGACCAGAAACCGGTCGATGAACCCCAGCGAGGTGCGCGGAAAGGCCAGCGTAACGATCAGCACGGCCTGGTCGATGTTGGCGGCCAGAATGTGTCCGTGGGCGGTTTTGTGGACCGATTTGCGGATGATGTAATTCTCGCGGGGCTCAATGCCGGTGATGACGACGGTGTTTTCAATCTCATCTTCCAGTTCGTACTGCACGCGGTCGCCGACGGCAATCGGATTGGTAACTTTCAGCCCCTGAATCTTGAATTTGCCTTTCAGCCGGGCGCGGTAAATGTGTCCGTCGGTGTTGCGGACTTCGTACCAGGAGCCGGTAGAGCGTATGATTAAGCCGGTTTGCAAAGTTGAGGTTATGGGATTGTTACACAGGATTGCTCAGAGTGCATCAGAGGTTATCAGAGATTTTAAAAGCAGGATTGATAACCCGACGGACTCCATCTTTTAACAAATTAACACGAAAATTGATTAGTAAACCTAAATGAAAATGACCCAATTTTAGATAGGTTAGCGTTTGGGCGAAATGGACATCCGTTAGTGCTTCGACGGTTTTTAGCTCAACCACAACGTTTCTTTCTACCAATAGATCCATTCGATAACCGTGGTCCAGTTTTTTTTCTTTATACACAATCGGCATCGGTTTTTTACGCTCAACATATAAACCCGTTTTGGTCAATTCATACGCCAAACATTCCCGATACGCCGATTCCAGCAAACCCGGTCCCAATGCCCGATGGACCTCAATCGCCGATTGGATGATCTTCTGAGAAATTTGATTTAAAAGAATCTCTGATGCACCCTGGTTTTCTATGATTACCTCTGTGTAACAACCTTTGCTACAATCTCCATCACTTTAGACGTAGCCCCCGTGTTCCGGGTAACGTAATCACCGGAAACCGCAGAAGCCTTCGCCAGAGCCGCCGAATCCGCGTAAAACCGCCGGAAAACCGCTTCGAGTTGAGCCGGGTCCGACACCGGAAAAGCGCCCCCGGTTTTCGCCAGATCGACGGCTTCCTGAAATTTTCCGTAGTTGGGACCGAAAAACAAGGGCATCCGAAAAGTGGCCGCTTCCAGAATGTTATGCAGGCCTTTCCCAAACGCCCCGCCGATGTACGCAAACTCGCCGTACTGGTAGAGCGACGACAGCATCCCGACGTTGTCGATGATCAGGTTGTTGGCGGAGCGGAGGAGCGCAGGCGGGCGGGATTGCGCTTCCGAAAACCGGACGGTCTGACCGGGGAGCTGACTCCGCCACCGTTCGATTTCGTCGTCGTGGATTTCGTGGGGCGCGATGATGACCTTCAGCGGCTGGTCAAACCGGTTCAGAAACGGAAGCAGCACCTGCAGGTCGGCCTGCCAGGCACTTCCAACCACCAGCAGGGGTTGCTCGTTTTTGAAGTCCCGGGCAATCGGAATGTCTTTGCGGGCGTCGGCCACCTGTTTCACCCGGTCGAAACGGGTGTCGCCCGCCAGCGTCACGTTCGTCACGCCAATGCGGTGAAGCAGATCGACCGACTCCTGATTCTGCACCAGCAAATGGTCGAAAAACCGCAGGAACGAGCGGTAAAAACCGCCGTACGGTTTGAAAAAGAGCTGATCGGATCGGAAAATCGCCGAAAACGCCAGGGTTGGAACCTGCCGGTTTTTCAGTTCCCGCAGGTAATTGTACCAGAACTCATACTTGATAAAAAACGCAATTGCCGGCTGGACGAGCTGGACGAACTGCCGGGCGTTCTCGGGCGTATCGAACGGCAGATATAAGACAAAATCGGCGCCGGCGTAGTTTTTCCGGACCTCGTAACCCGATGGCGAAAAGAACGTGAGCAGAATTTTGTAGCCGGGATACTGCTGCCGGAACGCTTCCATCACCGGTCGGCCCTGCTCAAATTCGCCCAGCGACGCGGCATGAAACCAGGCAATCGGTGCGGCATTATCGGCTAATTTTGCGTTTATTTGCCGAAACCATCCGTCGCGCCCCCGAACGGCCAGCCGGGCTTTGGGATGAAACCGGGCTGCGAGCTGAAGCGTAGCCTGGTAGAGTCGGATGGAGGTGTTATAAAGTGCAGCGCGCAAGCGGATGAAGCATTGGTTCGAAGGTGCAAAACTACAAACTTAACGCATACCCCCCATGCAAACGTACGATACCCTCGTCGAAGCCCTCGATGATCTGACGAAGAAAGGCTACACGCTCGACTTTAATCTGGCCGAAAACTGCCTTGTTTGCCGGGGTGCTAATCTGGAACTCCGGCCCGAAGAATTTGAAATTACGGAAGTCTACCGGTTTGAAGGCATGAGCGATCCCGACGACAATACGGTTTTATACGCCATCGAGTCGAAAAACGGCCAGAAAGGAACGCTGGTCAATGCCTACGGCCCGTATGCCGATGCGATGTCGAGCGAAATGGTGGAAAAATTAAAAATTGAATGATCCGGTTCGAAACTTTTCCAGTTCAATATGGCTTATATGCACGTAGTTACGTGTGAACAAGCATCATGAACTGGAACAAACTGCAAGACAACGCCCAATTAGCCCAAATCAAACAAGAGTCGGCCGAACAGCCGGTTTTGATTTTCAAACACAGCACCCGCTGCTCCATCAGTTCGACGGCCCTGAGCCGCATGGAACGCAACTGGAGCGATTCGGCCGGAATCAAACCGTATTACCTGGACCTGATTTCTTTTCGGTCGGTATCCAATCAGGTGGCCGCTGATTTCGGCGTCGATCACCAATCCCCGCAGGTTTTGCTGATCCACAACGGCGAGTGCATTTATGATGCATCTCATTTTGACATTTCGTTCGATGAACTGAAACAGCAGGCTGTATCGGTATAATCCAAAAATATCCTTTGGAAAAGCGTTCGGGTCTTCAGCAGACTGGGCGCTTTTTTTATGACCGGTTTTCGACGATGAGCTGGCCTGGGTCCGAAATCGCCTACCCCCGCAGCGTAATTTTCGCGCGGTGGCAAACGCCCCCAATGGGCGGATTGAATTTCGAAACGCTGACCTCGATGGTGTCGATCCGGGGGTACTGCTTGCGGATTTCGACAATGATGTTGTGGGCAATGTGTTCGAGCAGGCGGGCCGGTTGCTGCATGGCCGCGTGCGTGATGTTGTACAAATCTCCGTAATTCACCGTCGTGCTCAGCCGGTCGAGCCGGGCGGCTTCGGTCAAATCGGCAGTAACGGTAATGTCAACGGAGTATTTGTTGCCAATCTTCTGTTCTTCGTCGTAGAAGCCGTGGTAGGCAAAAAATTCAAGTCCTTCAAGCGAAATGGTTCCCATAACAGCGAATCGACGGTTTTTCGTCTTTTCCAACCGGTAAAAGTTTCGCCCAAAAGTAGAACGAAAAAGCGGACCCGGGTCCGCTTTTCTGGTTAAATCTGATCAAAAAACGATCCGGCTTCCTTTTTTCTTTCGTCCGGGTTTGTTTCTTCCGAAACCGCCTGGGGTTCTGTCGATTCAGGCTCGTCAGTTTTCGGTTCCTGCTCACCAGTCCGTTCCGTAACGGGCAATCCGGCCTCGGCGGCTTCGGCTCCCTGAGCGGTCACCGGATCGCCAACGGCGGTTTCGTCAGCGGCTGTATCGGGGGCGTCCGCAGGGGTAGCCTGAGCGTCGTCGGTGGTCTCAACGTGCAGGGTTTCCGGATCGACCAGGGCGGAATCCCCGTCGGCGGGTGCCGTTCCTTTGGTGGCCGCGGGCTCGTTTCCGGCGTGTAAGGCGGTTACTTCGTCAATTTTCGATTGAATCGACTGCTGGTTGAATTTTTTCTCAAACCGGTCCACGTTATCGATGGCGCTGGTGGCCAGCGTCCGGATCTGTTTGATCAGCCCTTCCTTGTATTTTTCCATGGCCTTGAAGTCGTGTTCCATCGACTTCAGGTCGTTCAGGATATTTTCTTTGATATAATGGGCCTGATTTTCAGCGTCCTGTACCATCAGCGTCGAGCGCTTGCGGGCGTCGGCCAGCACTTCGTCGGCTTTTTGTTTGGACTCGCTCAGGTATTTTTCGGCGGCTTTGTTGGCCTGATCCGTGATCTGCGTACTGGTATCGTCGGCGGTTTTTAACGTTTTGAACAGCGTCATTTCGACGTCCTTGAACTTGCTGAGTTCTTTCTCGGCCAGCTCAAGCTGCATTTTCAGCATTTTACTTTCACTCGTGACGCGTTCCCATTCCTGCGAAAGAGACGCCAGAAAAGCGTCCACCTCGTCGGGGCGGTAGCCGCCGAATCCTTTCTTTTCAAATGTATGCTGCCGTATCTCGATGGGCGTTATTTTCATGGTTGAAAGGTTTATGGTGCCATAACGGTCACTTTTCTGCTAAAAGTAAAGTTATCCGACCGAAAATATCAATTTTTTAGTCTGAAATTTGTGAAAATGCTAAAAAGTAGGCCAATCATTTAGTTACCGGGTCAATTCCCAGACAGAAATCAGACGGTCGTCGCTGGCCGAAATCAGTTGCTCCTGAAACGAACTCCAGAGTAACTTATTAACCGACGTGCCGTGTCCGGCGTGCCGGGCGCGGTCGATCACTTTCAGCAACCGGAAGGTGTCGGCATCCCAGACTTTGATGGATTTGTCCATGCTACACGTAGCAAATAACGCGCCATCGGGGCTGTAGCAGAGGTGGTTGATGGCGAATAAATGGGCGGCCACGTCCGTTTCCAGGCGGTATTGATCGGCCACGTTCCAGACTTTCAGGTGGGCATCACGGCTCCCCGAGAGCAAAAACCGGCCATCGGGCGAATACTGCACCGTGAAAACCGAGTTGGTGTGGGCCGGAATAGTGCGCTTGAGCGTCAGCAAGTCCGCATCAAACACACGGATGCCATGGTCGCTGTAGCCCACGGCTACTTCCCGGCTGACGGAATTAATGGCGATGCAGCGGGCACTTTTTTCGCCCGCTTTCAGGTGTTTCCGGACAGTAAATTCCGTTTTATCCAGCACCGCCAGCACCCCATCGGACTGGGCCACCCAGGCCGAATTCTCAAAAAACCGGATGTCGAAAATGGCCGCCGAGGTGATCTGCGCCGACCGGACTTCCTGTTTCTGAACCGGGTCGATGATGTGAATCCCGTCGTAATTCTGGCCGACCCAGAGCTGGCGGTGTTCCGGATCGAACGCCAGGGCGTAGATGGAAGCCGGAATGCGGGCCAGGAGCGTTCCCAGGTCTGGCTTGTCCAGTTGCCAGCGAACCACCAGCCCGTCGGCACCGGCCGAAAAAAACTCGGTCGGCGAGGCCCCCGCATCGAGTGTGTACACGCCGTCGCGGTGACCGGCGAAGGTATCAATTTTATGGACCTGCATTCGCTATTGTTTCTGCAATGATAAATGTAAAATGCCGAATGTTGGTGGTAAAAGTGCCGAAGCGGTTTTTACTTTATCATTTAACATTCGGCATTTTACATTTATCATTACACCCTCAAACCGAAAACCGGATATGTCCGTTTACCAAACCCACCGACTCGGGGCCAACTGCACCGCCGTATTGTGGCAAATTGAGGAAAGTGAAGACGAGCTGCGCCCGTTGCTGACGCTGACGGTTCCCGAACAGATGGAGTTGCTGGAAATAACGCACCCGGCCCAGCGCGTCGAGTGGCTGGCGTGTCGGGCGGCTGTGCGGGCGCTGGTGGAACCGTTCTGGCCGTACGCGGGTCTGTACAAGGATGCGTACGGAAAACCGCATCTGATTGGATTAAAAGCGCACATCTCCATTTCGCACACCGCCGGGTGGGCGGCTGCCGTTCTGCACCATTCCAACGCCGTCGGGATTGATATTGAACCGTTTCGGGAGCAGTTTGTGCGGGTGGTGCCGCGCGTGTTGTCCCGCGAAGAAACCGCCCATGCCAACGGCGATCTGCACCGGCTGGCGGTTTACTGGTGTGCCAAGGAAGCGCTTTATAAACTCTACGGAAAACGCCAGCTTACGTTCCGCGAACACCTGCACGTTGAGCCGTTTGCCGATGGCGCCGGACTGTTGACGGGCCACGTTCGCTTGCCGGACGACGTGCGGGAGTTGCAGATTCATTATTTTGAAACCGGGCCGGGTATGCTGGCCATTGCGTTCTAAAGTCCTGGCGGGTTTTAGAACGCAATTTCGCGTTTCAGAATGATAAAGGCCGATTGCGTCTGGCCCTCGTATCGATTGGTGGCTAGCGAAGACGCTATTTCCCAGCCTTCTGCGCCCAGTTCATTCAGCTTTTCAACCAGTTCTTGGCTGTTTACGTTGCCGCCCCAAAAACCGCCCGTTGGCACTTCCAAAATTCTGTACTCAAATTTTTTCATACCGAATTTCCATCAACGGTTGCCCGGCAAACCGGCGGATTCATTTGTTTGTATAATCCGACAGGGGCGGGGTGGCGTCTTCGTCGTGGAGGGCGTTCAGCAACTGCTCCACTTCCTTCACCCGGCCGGTATCACCGATTTTTTCGAATGCCAGCATCAGATTCCGCAGCACCCGCCGGATAATATCCTGATTCGTACAGGGTTGGTAATACGTATCGGCCGGTTTCAGGTTCAGTTGCCCAATGTAATGATCGATGTCTGATTTCGAGAACACCAGGCCACGGTTGAACACGTTGATGTAAAACTGCGTGTGATCTTTCTTATACGTCAGAACAAATAGACTCGGCAGATTAACCCCATAAACCGGTAGGTCGAGTTGCTGGGCGATCATCATGTAAATGACGCAGAGCGAAATGGGATTGCCGCGCCGACTTTCCAGCACGACGTTGATCATCGAGTTCGACGGCGAGTGGAAGTGCTTGGTGTTGGCGGCAAACTTCAGTTTGTTGAAAAAAACCGTATTTAACGTCTTGATCTGGTCGATCGGGTGCATGTCCGACTTGCCTTCCAGCCACACGTCCAGGTACAACTGCTTGATTTCCTGCCGGATTTTTTCGAGCGACAGGTCCGGATACTGGTAGGTCGCCACAATCCACAACCCTTCCAGCAGGTCGATGCCGCCGGTTTCTTTCCAGACGGTAATCCGTTCCAGAACCGACTGGTACTGCAGGTCGTGAATCAGTTCTTCAATTTTCTTCTGATGAATTGGATTAAAACTATCTTCCCATTCACTTTCCAGAAACGGAATCAACTGGCCGCCCAATTCGCGGATCTTCTGCTCAACGTGTTCGGTGATTTCCTGGTCTTCGTCGTCCAGTAGCGAAATCAACGCTTTTATTTCGTTATCGTTTATCATGCCACTCCAGTGATTGGGAATCTTCGGTTTCGACAGCCCGACAACTCGGCGTCCGGTCGCTAAGACGGCCTGACCCGAAGATAAAAACTTATTTTTAGAAACCTACTGAATTTTATACTTTTGCCCGATCAGAAGCGGGCGAACTTCCACTTTTTAACACTGTTTCACGAAAAATGATTTGCTCGTCCCTCGAATCAAAAGATAAATTAACCGACATTATCGGCCCATTTTTTGCTTGAGATCCCGCAGACTCAACGTTTGAAATACGCCTAATAGACCATCACCCAATGAAAATTTTAGTCACTGGCGGAGCCGGCTTCATTGGTTCGCATACGGTTGTTGAATTACTGAACGCCGGCTACGAACCCGTTATTATCGACAATCTTTCCAATTCAAATCGCTCGGCCCTGGCCGGCCTGCGCCAGATTCTGGGCCACGACGTTCCCTTCTACGAAGCCGACTGCAACGATTCCGAGACGCTGAATGCCCTTTTTGAAAAAGAAAAATTTCAGGGAGTCATTCATTTTGCCGCCTACAAGGCCGTCGGTGAATCGGTTGCCGAACCGCTGAAGTATTACCGCAACAACCTCGACTCAACCCTGCTGCTGCTGGAAACCATGCAGAAACACGGGGTGCCGAACCTGGTTTTTTCGTCGTCCTGCACGGTGTATGGCCAGCCCGAACACCTGCCGGTGACGGAGAAAACGCCCCGCTTGCCGGCGCAATCGCCGTACGGCAATACGAAAGCCATTTGCGAGGATATCATTCGCGATACGGTTCACGCCAAAGCACCGGTAAAAGCCATTTCGCTGCGGTATTTCAATCCGATGGGCGCCCATCCTTCCGGACTGATCGGCGAATTGCCGCTGGGTGTACCGGGCAACCTGGTGCCGTTTATTACCCAGACAGCCGCCGGAATCCGGGAAAAGCTGACGGTTTTTGGTGATGATTACGACACCCCCGACGGCACCTGCGTGCGGGATTTTATTCACGTGGTGGATCTGGCAAAAGCCCACGTTCAGGCCCTGCGTCTGCTCGATTCCCGCCAGGAAACCAGCTTCTACGACGTTTTCAACGTGGGAACCGGCAATGGCAATACGGTGCTGGAACTCATCCGTACGTTTGAAGAAGTCAATGGCATCAAACTGAATTACACGATCGGGCCGCGCCGTTCGGGCGATGTTGAGAAAATCTACGCTCAGGTTGATAAAGTAAACAACGTCATGGGCTGGCGGGCCGAAAAAACATTGGGCGAAGGCCTGCAGGATGCCTGGCGCTGGGAGCAAAATTTACAAAAGAAATCTTCAACTGTTTCGGAATAACAGCATGTCTAAGAAAATTCTGATTACCGGCGGAGCCGGTTTTATTGGTTCGCATGTCGTGCGGTTGTTTGTGACCAGCTACCCGGATTACCAGATTGTAAACCTGGATAAATTGACTTACGCCGGTAACCTTGCCAACCTCTCGGATATTGAGGACGCGCCGAATTACACGTTTGTGAAAGGGGATATTACGGACGCTGCGTTTCTGGAGCAACTGTTTCAGGAACAGGGTTTTGACGGCGTGATTCACCTGGCGGCCGAGTCGCACGTCGATCGCTCGATTACGGACCCGATGGCGTTTGTGATGACCAACGTCGTTGGAACGGTCAATCTGCTGAATACCGCCAAAAATAGCTGGAAGGCCGATTTTAGCGGGAAGCGGTTTTACCACGTTTCGACCGATGAAGTGTACGGTTCGCTGCACAATCCGGAGGACTTCTTTCTTGAAACGACGCCCTACGATCCGCAATCGCCCTATTCGGCCTCCAAAGCCGCTTCCGACCATTTTGTGCGGGCGTACGGCAACACCTACAAGCTGCCGATCGTCCTGTCGAATTGCTCGAACAACTACGGCCCGAATCACTTTCCGGAGAAGCTCATTCCGTTGATGATTCATAACATCCAGACCAACAAACCCTTGCCGGTTTACGGGAAAGGAGAGAACGTACGGGACTGGCTATACGTCATCGATCACGCGCGCGCCATCGACACAATTTTCCACCACGGCCGGGACGGCGAAACCTACAACATCGGCGGTTTTAACGAGTGGAAAAACATTGATCTGGTAAACCTGCTGTGCGGCATCATGGACCGGAAGCTGGGCCGTCCCGAAGGCACTTCCGCTCAACTGATTACGTACGTGACCGACCGGGCGGGCCACGACCTGCGCTACGCCATCGACGCCCACAAGCTGATGAACGAACTGGGCTGGCAACCATCGTTGCAGTTTGAGGAAGGGCTGGAAAAAACCGTCGACTGGTTCCTGGCCAACCAGGAGTGGCTCGAAAACGTCACCTCCGGCTCCTATCAGAAGTATTACGATTCGATGTACGAAAACCGATAACAATTGTGAATGAGCGAATGAGTGAATAGCTCCGCAGGAAGCAAAAAATGGCGTAGCTATTCACTCAATCGCTCATTCGCTCATTCGAAAACCATGAAAGGCATTATCTTGGCCGGGGGCTCCGGTACTCGTCTGCATCCGTTGACGCTGGCCGTCAGCAAGCAACTCATGCCGGTTTACGACAAACCGATGATTTACTACCCGCTGTCAATTCTGCTGCTGGCCGGAATCCGCGAAATTCTGATCATCTCGACCCCGCACGATCTGCCCCACTTTAAAAAACTGCTGGGCGACGGCGCGCAGGTGGGCTGCACGTTCGAGTATGCCGAACAACCGCTGCCAAACGGGCTGGCGCAGGCTTTCGTGATTGGGGAGGAATTCATCGGCGATGATAAGGTCGCCCTGATTTTGGGCGATAATATTTTTTACGGTTCAGGGCTTTCCCGGCTCCTGCAGGCCAACAACGATCCGGACGGGGGCGTGGTGTTTGCCTACAAGGTGAACGATCCCGAACGCTACGGGGTGGTGGAGTTTGATGGCGACAAAAAAGCGTTGTCCATTGAAGAAAAACCGCAGGCACCGAAATCGAACTATGCCGTACCCGGTTTGTATTTCTATGACAATGAGGTAGTTAAGATCGCCAAAGAGTTGCAGCCCAGTCCGCGCGGGGAATACGAAATAACCGATGTTAACAAAGTCTACCTGGAGCGTGGCAAGCTGAAAGTGGGTATTCTGGACCGGGGAACCGCCTGGCTGGACACCGGAACCTTTGCTTCGCTGATGCAGGCGGGTCAGTTTGTGCAGGTGATCGAGGAGCGCCAGGGAATGAAAATCGGTTCCATTGAAGAGGTCGCTTACCGCATGGGCTACATCGACGCGGCCCAGCTCAAAAGCATTGCGCAGCCTTTGGTCAAAAGCGGCTATGGACAATATCTCCTGAATTTGTTGAAATAAAGGAAAACCGGAGGGAAGGGAGGAAAGAAGCTACGAATTCTTTACTCCCTTCGTCTTTTCCTGCTTTGCTATTCCCTAAAAAAAAAGCCCGGACAACGTCCTGGCCTTTTCCAAACCTAACCTATGAGATGAGAAAATCAGCTCGTCCTAAGGTAGGACTCGCCAACTCTCTGCAAATGTGCAGGGAAGTTACTAAGAAATTTAAATAAGCGACTCCTTATTTGTAAAAAAAGGGGATTGGGCGTTCCTGATAAGGGATTATGCGTATTTATGTGCGTAGTTTTACCTGTTTTGTCTGCAATAACTGTTTGATTATTAGTCAGTTATTAAATCGGATGTCCTTCCTTCGCTTTGTATTTTCCTTCGCTGCTTCCTACTTTGGATGGACTATCTATAAACTCTCATCCAAAAAAACATGACTGACGACTCAAAAGAACCGTACCGGGGGGACGCGGGCAACTTCATTCGAAACCGGGATGCCGAGACGCTGACCCGCCGTTTTCGCCAGTATAAGGAAGAAAAACACGGTTTTCGTAAGGGCTCCTATACCCGCGCCGAGTTTTTTGGCATTAACCGGATCAACGAATTACTGGGCTACGACAATTGCGTCGGCGTTCGGATTTACTACGGTTTAGGCCAGGACAAGGACGAAAATGGCGACCCGAAACCACGACTGGTGCTGGCGGCTGTGGACTCAGAAGGGAAAGACATCTTTCTCGGCAGTCTGACTCGTGATCAGGAGTTTAAAAGAGGGTCGGAGGGCAATGATAGCGACGACCCAACCGGGATGAAGGATATGCCCGTCGGCCGGGAAGCATTGGCGGATGGGCATTTATGTCCGGACCGTTGCTGAGATACCTATGACTTTTCCTTTCCATAAGGATGGACCGTTTGCAAGAGCTTGCGTCAACTTATCCACTCGATTTTATCGCGGATTTCTTCGATTTAATTGTTTTAGCTGTCGGACTTTATCAGTTTAAAAATTTAAGAAGGGAAATGAAGTTTTTTGTCGGGTATTTTATATGTACCCTGATTAAAGATTTCATCTCCCTTTATTTTGCCTATTATAAATGGTCGAACTTTTACATTTATAATATCTATACTTTTTTTGAAATCCTATTCATTTCCGCTGTCTATCTGTCGGTTTTTGCCAATCCGGTACAAAAAAGAACGGTTCTGCTAGTTGGTATTATATCCTTGTTGTTTAACGCTTTATTTTTTTCTTTCAAAGAGCTGTCAGCCGTTAATTTTACAGTTTTCAGAATTGCGACCATCATCATGGTTCTGTTGCACTTTGTAACGTTACTCTCTGAAATGAGGATAAAGAAGATAGCCGTATACAGTATGTTCTGGGTAAGTGCGGGCTTATTAATTTACGCTACCGGCACTTTATTTACGTTTTTATTTATTAAGTATTTGTATACGGTATCACGCGAAACGCGCAATCTCTTTATTGATTCCACGCAGATTTTTTATATTTTATTTTGTTTGTTATCACTCGTTGGACTCTTGTTTAGCAAATACGATAAAGAAAATATTGTTTGAGTTTATTGTCTTTTAGTAACCTGATTAGGGTACTTGCTTTGTCGGCGGTTTTTCAAATTTCTTTCCGTTCACTCAAAGCTTGGATCCAATAATTGTTTTCCACCGGAAGCCGATGCACTTTTGAGGTACGATTGATTGCATCATTTCACGTTATAACCGCTTTTTGACCTATGAGTGGAATTACCAGCCGGGCCGGACGCTTCATTTCGGAGCAGGAAGCCAGTGAATTTAAAGGGGCCTACCAGCAACGGAAGAAAGAACAACAGATCCCGGACGCCGATACGATTCGTTCCGAATTTTTTGGCAGCGATAATCTGCAACAGATCCTCAACCAGCCGGGCTGCGTTGGCATCCGGGTTTACCACGCCAAACGCCGGGAAAAAGTAAACGGCAAAGAGCAGCTTTTGCCGCGGGTTGTGCTGGTCGGCGTCGACGAAAACGGCAAAGAAATTCTGGAGTTATCCGTACCCGCCGAAGCCGGGATGAAGGATATGCCGGCGGGCCGCGATGGGCAACTGGCCGACGGCCCATTGTGTCCGCCCGAGTGTAATAAAGTCGGTAAAGGAGGTTGACCGGAGCGTAAGGTGAGTATGATTGATCATCCCTACATTAAGTTAATTTTAAAGTACCCGGATTCTTTTTTACCAGACCTGTTCCTGATTCTGGCGATTGGGACCGGGCTGGTAAATTACAACTTTCTTGATAAAGCGGGGCGCTGGTTATTGCGTATGCTGCTGCTGACGCTGGTCATCAGCCTGATTCAGATTCACGATGCCGCCTACCGGCAGAATAATCTCTACCTCTTCAACCTGATTTCGTTAATCGAAATGGGGTGTTTTGCTGCCGCATACCACCTTGAGTTAAAAGCAAAACGCCATCAGACGATTGTGCTGACCGGTTTGAGCCTGTATTTACTGGCTTTCATCTTTGATTTCAGCTGGACGAAAATTGCCGGTATTGCGCTGGGTACGCAGCGAATCGTCATGATTTTTTACGCGCTCCTGTATTTTCACCACATCCTGACAAAGATGCAGATTCAGAATTTACTGATCCATTCGATGTTCTGGGTGAGTGCCGGTGCCATTGTGTATGCTGCCGGAACCTTGTTTGTCTTTCTGTTCATAAAGGTGACGCTGGGCGACCTGAGTTCGAACGGCAGCTACTATTTATACGTCACCATTGTCCGGACGTTCTCTGCTTTTTTCTACATCATCCTCCTGATCAGCTTCTGGCTTCGTCGGCGCGAGAGCAGGCTGAGCGACCCGTTGACCGTTTAATACATGGTTCTTGCGGAAATGGTGGCAGAGTTTTATATTTCGCCAAATTGATTTATTATAATTCCCCGTGTATGGGAACGTACTTGGCTTCTGACTCGCTGTGAACGAGGACATGAAATTATATATCGCCGTCGGAACGGCCGTTTTGCTGGTGATGGCGATTTTCATTATCGTCTTCGTCGCCTATTACCAGCAAAAACAGATTCGTCAGCAACTCATTCTGAAAGAATGGCAGGAGAAATACCGCAAAGGCCTCCTTGCCGCCACCCTCCAGGCCCAGGAACACGAACGCCGGCGCATTGCGCAGGATCTGCACGATGAAATCGGGACCATGCTGTCCGTTACCAAATTGAGTTTGAATCAGTTAAGTCGAACCGTAGAACACAGTGATCCGGGTTCGACGGTTCTGGTGCAGAAAACCCGCTCGCTGCTCGACGAAACCATCGCCAACGTTCGGCGTATCAGCCGCGATTTGGTTCCCACCACCCTCGAACGCTTTGGGCTGGTGTCGGCGCTGGAAGAACTGGCCGAAAAAGCCAGCAACGGCGAAGTCCACGTCGAATTATCGTGTACGGATAAAATGCCGGCCCTGCTTCCGCAACTCGATCTGACCCTGTTTCGCATTGCGCAGGAGCTGATCAACAATGCCATCAAACACGCGAACGCGCAGAACATCATTATTGATCTGCATTGCCAGCCGGGCGGTATTCTGCTGTCGGTGATCGACGACGGACGCGGGTTTGATCTGGACGAAATTATGAAGGATAAAAAGCGCGGCCTGGGGCTGCGTAACATCGAAAGCCGCCTGAACGTCATCGATGGCCACGTTACGTTTGATGTGGAGGAAGGCCGCGGTTCCCGCATTCACATCCAGGTTCGCAACCTGAAACCCGAAGTTGAAGTCGAAGTCGAAACGGTTTAACGGCTACATGAGTTAAAAATGGTTGACGGTGTTAAATGGCTGAAAATGGCTCAATAGTTAAACACGGTTTTTAATGGAAAGTGAAAGAAGTCCAGTAGCCATCAAACCATCCTCCAGCACTAAAACCGTATTTATCCAGTATAGCTGTTAACCCATTTTCGGCCTTTGAGCCATTCATTTCTAACCCTTACCATGAAAAAGATCAAGATTGCTTTAGCCGACGATCATAATTTATTCCGGAAAGGAATGGCTTCGGTATTGAGTCAGGTGCCGGATTTTGAACTGGTGCTCGAAGCCAGCAACGGGCAGGAACTGATCGACAAGCTGACCCGCCGGATGCCCGATGTGGTGCTGCTGGATCTGGAAATGCCGGTTATGGACGGAATTGCCACCACCGAATACATCCGCGAAAACCATCCCGATGTCAAAATCATCATGCTGACCATGCACGACGAAGACCGCTTCGTGTTGCACCTGCTCGAAAAAGGCGTCAGCGGTTACGTGCTGAAAGATGCGGATCTGGACGAAGTAGAGAAAGCCGTTCACCGGGTGATGGACGACGGCGTGTACCTGAACGACTTTGTCTCCAAAGTGATGCACCGGAAAATGGTCAACAAAACGACGGTGATCAAGCAACCGCCGGCTTCATCCAACTCGACGCTCTACAACAGCAAGGTGCTGTTGTCGGAGCGCGAAAAAGAAGTGCTCAAGCTAATCTGTGAAGGGCTGTCAACGGCCGAGATCAGCGAAAAAATCTTCCTCAGTCCGCGCACGGTCGAAGGACACCGCCTGCGGATTCTGGAAAAAACCGGGACGAAAAATACGGCGGGCATGGTGGCCTACGCGTTCAAAAATAATTTAGTTTAAGAAAGGATTGAAAGGAGGAAGGGAGGAGAGAATGAAAGAAGCGACAACGGTTTCTTTTCTGCTTTCGTCCCTTCCTCCTTTCAATCCTTTCTTCCTCTCCTGCTTTCAATCCTTTTCCCCTTCCTCCTCTCCTCCTTTTTTCAACTTATTTCGGGTCAGCATCGTTAGCAAAAGAAAACCTGGTACGATTCGTAAAGAATTGAATAAATAGTAGACAATCTTTCTATTTGAATCCTTTAACTTTGCCGATCGAACATGGGTGATCCCGAATTATGGACAGATTCTCGTATATAGCTAATTCTGAAGCAGCTTACATAGACGATTTATACCGGGCTTATAAACAGGACCCGGGCTCGGTGGATGGCAGCTGGCAAAAATTTTTTGAAGGTTTTGAATTTTCTCAATCGTACGGCGAAAGTGGCAATGGCAACGGGCACAACAGCGACGATCAGGCAACTACAAAACCCGTTATTGATACCAAACACGCCGAAAAGGAAGTATCGGTCGCCAGTCTGATCAAAGCCTACCGCTCGCGGGGGCACCTGCTGGCCAAGACGAACCCCATCCGGGATCGCAAAGACCGCAACCCCCGGCTGGGTCTGGAAGATTACGCCCTGTCGGAAGCGGATCTCGATACGGTTTTTGAAGCGGGCGACTTGCTGGGAATCGGGCCGAGCTCGCTGCGGAAAATCATGGAATCGCTGGAGAAAATCTACGCGGGCACCATCGGGTTCGAGTACATGTACATCCGGGAGATCGACGTGAAAAACTGGCTGCGGAACAAAATTGAGAAAGAAGCGCTGGTTTTCGACCCGACCATTGAGGAGAAGAAGCGGATTCTGGAAAAGCTGAACGAAGCGACGGTTTTTGAAAACTTCCTGCATACCAAATACTTAGGCCAGAAGCGGTTTTCGCTCGAAGGCGGTGAAACCACCATTCCGGCGCTGGATGCCATCATCAACTACGCCGGGGAACTGGGCGTGGAAGAAGTGATGATCGGGATGGCGCACCGGGGCCGTCTGAACGTGCTGGTGAACATTCTGGGCAAATCCTACGAAGACGTTTTCAGCGGTTTTGAAGGCAACGTGCCCGATCAGGTGTTTGGCGACGGCGACGTAAAGTACCACCTCGGTTATTCCAGCCTGATCGAAACTTCGTCCGGCAAACCGATCAGCCTGAAGCTGGCGCCTAACCCCTCGCACCTCGAAGCCGTCAACCCGATCATTGAAGGGTTTGTGCGGGCGCAGGCCGATGAAGAATACGCCGGTAATTTTGACAAAATTCTGCCCATCCTGATCCACGGCGACGCGGCAGTGGCGGGTCAGGGCATTGTCTACGAAGTCACGCAAATGGCGAAACTGGCCGGTTATCAGACGGGCGGAACCCTCCATTTCGTGATCAACAACCAGATCGGTTTCACCACCGATTTTGAAGACGCCCGTTCGTCGATCTATTGCTCGGATGTGGCCAAGATTGTGGATGCTCCGGTTTTCCACGTTAACGGCGATGATCCGGAAGCCGTCATTTTCTGCGCCAAACTGGCCATCGAATTCCGGGAAAAGTTCAACCGGGATGTGTTTATCGATATGGTTTGTTACCGTCGGTACGGGCACAACGAATCGGACGAGCCGAAGTTTACGCAGCCAACGCTGTACAACGCCATCGACAAACACGCCAATCCGCGCGAGATTTATAACAAAAGCCTGATCGAGCGGGGCGAGGTCGATGCCGAACTGGCGACTAAAATGGACGCGGAGTTCAAGAAAGAGTTGCAGGACCGGCTCGATATGGTGAAGCAAAAAGCCGCCATTCCGTACAAACCGCTGCGGCTCGACCGCGAGTGGGCGGAGCTGCGGGTGAGCGAGCCGAAGGACTTCGATCAGTCGCCCGAAACCGGCGTTCCGCTGGAAACACTCGAAAAGATCGGCAACGCGCTCGTCACCGTGCCGAGCGGTTTCAAGCCGTTGAAGCAGATCGACAAACTGCTGAAAGACCGTCGGCAGATGTTGACGGAATCCAGGCAGGTCAACTGGGGAACGGCAGAATTGCTGGCCTACGGTTCGATTCTGCTGGAAAATAAAGTGGTTCGTTTGAGCGGGCAGGATGTGCAGCGCGGAACGTTCTCGCACCGCCATGCGGTTTTGCACGATTCTGAGACCAACGAATCCTACAGTTCACTCGACCACATTGAGGGCAGTCAGCAGAAAATGCAGATTTACAACTCGCTCTTGTCGGAATACGGGGTGCTGGGCTTTGAGTTCGGCTATTCGATGGCGGCTCCGCACGCGCTGGTGATCTGGGAAGCCCAGTTTGGCGATTTCTCGAACGGCGCGCAGGTGATCATCGACCAATTTGTTTCGTCCTGTGAATCGAAATGGGGCCTGATGAACGGGTTGGTGATGCTGTTGCCGCATGGCTACGAAGGCCAGGGCCCGGAACATTCCAATGCCCGTCCGGAGCGGTATCTGCAACTTTCGGCCGAATACAACATGGTCGTGGCCAACGTCACCACCCCGGCTAACTTCTTCCACCTGCTGCGTCGGCAATTGACGTGGCCGTTCCGGAAGCCGCTGATCGTGATGTCACCAAAATCTTTATTGCGTCACCCACAAGTAGTTTCACCGCTGGAGGACCTTACCAAAGGAACGTTCAAGGAAGTATTGCCGGATACGTACGCAACGGGCAAGAAAGTAAAACGGGTTTTGCTGTGTACGGGTAAAATCTATTATGAGCTGCTCGAAAAACAGCAGGCCGACAAGCGGGAGGATGTGGCCATTGTTCGCCTGGAGCAGTTACATCCGTTTCCGCAAACCCAGTTGGATGCCGTTCTGGCGAACTACAGCAAGACGGCCGAACTGGTTTGGGTGCAGGAAGAACCGTCGAACATGGGCGCCTGGACGTACCTGCTGCGTTCGGCACTGGATCTGAAATTACGCGGTATTACCCGGAAAAATAGTGCCTCGCCCGCTACCGGTTATTCGAAAGTACACAGCCAGGAGCAGGCTGATATCATCCGCCGGGCGTTTGAATAAGAGTTTACGGTTATCCCATGCTACGCACGGATGACTGACAACCGAAAACTATGATAAAATGGCAATAGAAATGAAAGTTCCCCCGGTTGGGGAGTCGATTACGGAAGTTACCGTTGGCGCGTGGCATAAGAAAGAAGGCGATTCGGTGAAAAGAGACGAGGTGTTGTGTGAACTGGAATCCGACAAGGCTTCGTTTGAATTTCCGGCCGAAGCCGACGGCGTATTGCACATTATGGCGCAGGAAGGGGATGTGTTGCCGATCGGTGCGGTTTTGTGTACCATCGAGTCGGCGGGTGCTTCCAACGGCGCAGCGCCGGCTCCCAAACCCGCAGCGCCCGCCGAACCCAAACCGGCTGAAAAACCGGCCGCTCCGCAACCCGAAGCCGCCAAACCCGAACCCGCCCCGCAACCGGCTGCTACGCCGGAACCGGCAGCGGCCCCGGCCGGAAAAACCGTAGAAATGAAAGTGCCGCCAGTGGGCGAATCGATTACGGAAGTAACGATCGCTTCCTGGAATAAAAAAGATGGGGATCAGGTGGAGCTGGACGAAGTGCTCTGCGAACTGGAATCCGACAAAGCTACGTTTGAATTGCCATCCGAAGCCGCCGGAACGCTCCGGATTGTGGCCGAAGCCGGTTCAACCCTGGCGATTGGCGCGGTAATCTGCCGGATTGAAGTCGGTGCGGGCGCGGCTCAACCCGCTTCGCAGCCCACGGCACCGGCCCAACAACCGGCGTCCCAGCCTGCGGCTTCGCAACCCGCCGAACAGGGCTATGCCGCGAATCATCCCTCGCCGGTTGCTGCCAAAATTCTGGCCGAGAAAGGCATCGACCCGAAAGAAATAAACGGCACCGGCATTGGTGGCCGGATTACCAAAGACGACGCGGTGAAAGCGGAAAAAACCGCCCCCGCCCCGCAACCGGCCGCAACGCCCGCTCCGCCCAAACCAGCACCGGCTCCGGCAGCCCCCGCTCCGGCGGCTGGTTCGAGCGACGGAAACCGGGAGCAACGGCGCGAGCGGATGACCTCGCTGCGGAAAACCATCGCCCGGCGGTTGGTGGCCGTGAAAAACGAAACGGCCATGCTGACGACGTTCAACGAGGTCGACATGAAGCCGATCATGGATTTGCGGGCCCGGTACAAAGACAAATTCAAGGAGAAACACGCGGTGGGACTGGGCTTCATGTCGTTCTTCGCCAAAGCCATTTGCATCGCTTTGCAGGACTTCCCGAACGTCAACGCGTCGATCGACGGCGATTCCATCGTTTTTAACGATTTCTGCGATATTTCCATTGCGGTTTCGACCGAGCGGGGACTGGTCGTGCCGGTTATTCGCAATGCCGAAAGCATGGATTTTGCCGGTATTGAGAAAGAAATCATCCGACTGGCCGGTCTGGCGCGGGACAATAAACTGACCATCGAGCAAATGTCCGGCGGAACGTTCACGATCACCAACGGCGGTATTTTCGGCTCGATGCTGTCGACGCCGATCATCAACGCACCGCAGTCGGCCATTCTGGGAATGCACAACATCGTCGAGCGTCCGGTGGTCGTCAACGGCGAAATTGTCATCCGTCCGATCATGTACGTGGCCTTGTCGTACGACCACCGCATCATTGACGGAAAAGATTCCGTGAGCTTCCTGGTTCGGGTGAAACAGTTGCTCGAAGATCCGGCCCGGATTCTACTGGGCGTATAATTGAAATATCGTAGGACGGATTGTGAAAACCGTCTTTGCTGCAGGCCCAGGTGCTTGGTATCAGAGACGACTTTATAGTCCGTCCTACGTTTGTGTATAGCTAACTGACTGGCAAAACGATCTCCAATTCTATGCAATACGACGTTATCGTCATCGGCTCCGGGCCGGGCGGCTATGTGGCCGCGATTCGTTGCGCCCAGCTGGGCATGAAAACCGCCATTGTGGAAAAGTACAAGACGCTGGGCGGAACCTGCCTGAACGTCGGCTGCATTCCGTCGAAAGCCCTGCTCGATTCGTCGGAGCACTTTTACAATGCGGCCCATACCTTCGCCGAACACGGAATCAAACTGAACGATTTGCAGGTTGATCTGCCGCAGATGATCAGGCGGAAAGAAGGCGTTGTGGAGGCCAACGTAACCGGAATTTCGTTCCTGATGAAGAAGAACAAGATTACGGTTCACCAGGGATTCGGTTCGTTTGTGGATGCCAACACCCTGAACGTGAAAAAGGATGACGGCAGCGAGGAGCGGATTACGGCCAAAAATTTCATCATTGCCACCGGCTCGAAACCATCGTCGTTTCCGTCGATGCCCATTGACAAAAAGCGCGTCATTACGTCCACGGAAGCCCTGACGTTGCAGGAAGTACCGAAACACCTCATCGTGATTGGCGCGGGTGTGATTGGTGCGGAACTGGGGTCGGTGTACGCCCGCATTGGTTCTAAGGTGTCGTTCGTAGAATTTGCCGATTCGATGATTCCGACGATGGACAAAACGATGGGCAAAGAATTGCAGAAAGCCGTTAAAAAGCTCGGTGCCGATTTTTACTTCAGTCATAAAGTAACCAGCGTCGAGAATACCGGCGATGGCGTGATTGTGAAAGCCGACACTCCCAAAGGCCGTGGCGACGGACCGGAACAGATTACGCTCGAAGGCGATTACTGCCTGGTGTCGGTTGGCCGTCGTCCCTACACCGACGGACTGAATCTCGAAGCCGCCGGACTGGCCGCTGACAACCGCGGGCGCATCGAGGTGAACGATCACCTGCAAACCAGCGTGCCGACTATTTACGCCATCGGTGACGTGATTCGCGGGGCCATGCTGGCGCACAAAGCGGAGGAAGAAGGGGTATACGTGGCTGAAACGCTGGCCGGACAAAAACCGCACGTTAATTACCGGCTGATTCCGGGCGTGGTGTACACCTGGCCGGAAGTGGCCAGCGTGGGTTTCACGGAAGAAGAATTAAAAACCGAGGGCCGGACCTACAAGGTCGGTTCGTTTCCGTACAAAGCCCTGGGCCGCGCCCGCGCGTCGATGGACATAGACGGACTGGTGAAAGTGCTGGCCGACCAACAAACCGACGAAATCCTGGGCATGCACATTATTGGGGCCCGGGCCGCTGACATGATTGCGGAAGGCGTCGTAGCGATGGAATACCGGGCGTCGGCCGAGGACATTGGCCGGATTTCGCACGCCCACCCGACCTACACGGAAGCCATCAAAGAAGCCTGCCTGGCCGCGACCGAAAACCGGGCGATTCATATGTAGTCCGGTTTTCGGTATGCGGTTTTCAGGTTGCGGTAGGTGGCGCATTCTTGAACGGTTTCTGATGCCGCCCGGTGCCGACCAACACCGAAAGCACGCGCCAGCCACCGTAATCTGAAAACCGCATACCGAAAACCGTTTTGCAATCATTAGGACTTATAAACAATAATGCCCCCGGCTTTGGAAATAAAGCCGGGTTTTTCTTTTTTTAGGAAATGCCCTTCATCCCATGAAAAAACTGCTACTGGCTTTCTGTCTTTTCGCGACCGGCGCTCAAGCCCAATCGACCGATTCGGTTACGATCCGAAAAATCTACAACGAAATTCTGACCAACAGCCCTTCGTACGAGTGGCTCCGGCACCTGACGCAGCAGATTGGGCCGCGCCTGAGCGGTTCGGCGGGGGCGCAAAAAGCGGTTGACTGGTCAAAGCAATTGATGGAAAAGCAGGGCTTCGACCGCGTGTTTTTGCAGGAGGTGATGGTGCCGCACTGGGTGCGCGGGGCGAAGGAAGTAGCCTATATCCAGAACGGCCGGCAAAAAACAACGGTGCCGATTGCGGCTTTGGGCGGTTCGATCGCAACACCCTCCAAAGGCATTGCAGCGCAGGTTATTGAAGTGAAAAACTTTCAGGAGTTGCGGGAGATGGGCGCGGAGAAGGTGAAAGGCAAGATTGTTTTTTACAACCGCCCGATGGACCCGACCAAACTGAACACCTTCGAAGCCTACGCCGGCGCGGTCGATCAGCGGGGGAATGGCGCGCCGGAAGCGGCCAAACTCGGCGCGGTGGGCGCGATTGTCCGTTCGATGACAACGGCAATGGACGACAATCCGCATACGGGCAGTATGCGCTACGCGACCGGCGTTCCCCTGATTCCGATGGCGGCCATCAGCACCAACGGGGCCGAACGGCTCAGCCAAGCCCTGAAAGAAAATCCGGGTCTGACGTTTTACTTCAAGCAGAATTGCGAGTCGCTCCCCGACGTCAAATCGTACAATGTCATCGGTGAACTCAAAGGCTCGGAAAAACCGGATGAGATCATTGTCGTGGGCGGCCACCTCGATTCCTGGGACATAGGCCAGGGGGCACACGACGACGGTTCCGGCTGTGTGCAGTCCATTGAGGTCCTGCGGGCCCTGAAAGCGTTGGGAATCAAGCCGAAGCGGACCATCCGGGCCGTGATGTTCATGAACGAGGAAAACGGTTTGCGCGGAGGAATTGGTTACGCGGATTACGCCAAAAAGAACAATGAAAAACACATGGCCGCCGTCGAATCCGACAACGGCGGTTTTACGCCCCGCGGTTTTGGCATTGTCGGCACCGCTGAGCAACGCGCGAAAGTAATGCCGTGGAAACCGTTGCTGGCGCCGTACGGTCTGCACGAAATTGGAGCCGGCTCGGGGGGGGCCGACATTGGCCCGCTGGCGCAGCTGGGTACGGTTTTGTTTGGGTTCAAACCGGATTCGCAGCGGTATTTCGATTTCCACCACGCGGGCATCGACCGCTTCGAGGGCATCAACAAACGCGAACTCGAACTCGGCGCAGCTTCGATGGCGGCTCTGGTGTATTTGCTGGATCAGTATGGATTGTAGAAGAAGAATGATTTCGCGGAGTAAATCAGAGATGAGCAGAGGCTCCGCTTCACTTTGAAAAACTCCGCTCAACTCCGCGAAATAACTCTTTCTACCTCAACTTCTCATTATCCAGGTGCCGCGTTGCGTCGCGGCTATTCTTTTTCTCTAAATTCTTCTGGAAAGCCGCCGTCAGATCGACGCCGGTTTGGTTGGCAAGGCAGAGGAGCACCCACAACACATCGGCCATTTCGTCGCCCAGGTCTTTGGTCTTGTCCGATTCCTTTTCGGATTGTTCGCCGTACCGCCGGGCAATGATGCGGGCCACTTCGCCGACTTCTTCGGTTAGCATGGCCATATTGGTTAGTTCGTTGAAATAACGGACGCCGACGGTTTTGATCCATTCATCGACGGTTTTCTGGGCTTCGTGGAGCGTCATAAAGGTGCGTAGTTTGGCGCAAAGCTATTTCATTTGCTGGTGACGACCAAGGGCGTCGTGGACCCCTGCCTGGTTCCGGTTTTTGGCGGTTCCGGCGCAAATTAATCCGTTAATAATACCAATTTTTGCGGGAATGGGTTAAGTTTGTCAGGCAACGGCCTTTATGGGTTACGTAGCAGCAAGATTGATGAACCACCGGCCCGCTTCTTCGAATGACCTCATAATCTGGAACGCTTTCCGCGAGGGCAGCGAATCGGCGTTTGCGGACTTGTATTCAACCTATTACCGGCATCTGCTCAACTACGGCCGGCGGTTTGGCGCCGACGCAGCCACCACCGAAGATACCATCCACGATGTTTTTATCGACTTGTGGAAGTACCGCCGGACCCTGGTGCAGCCGCAATCGGTGCAATTTTACCTCCTGAAAGCCTTTCGTAACCGGCTGGTTCGGCAACTGGCCGATCAGCACCGCTTTGCCGAAACCGATGTGGAAGAACAGTTTGGCCTCCTGGCCGCCGAGCCTTCGGTTGAAGAACGACTGATCGAGGAGGGCCTGAGCCGGGACCAACACGCCCACATTCAGCTTGCGTTTAAAACCCTGTCGCCCCGCCAGCAGGAAGTCCTGTATCTGCGCTATTTCACCGACCTGGGCTACGACGAAATCTGCGCCGTTATGGGCATCACCTACCACACCGCCCGCACCCAACTCTACCATGCCCTGACCGCGCTTCGCAAACGCCTGGAAGCCAACTGGCCGGTTTTGCTGCTGCTGGTGGAGCTGGCTGGCTAGAGCGCCCGAAAAAAATCTAAAAAATTTCTTTCTTTTTCCTACTACAAAGTTCCGGCTGTCGACTCTTACGGTTGATTGTCCCTTATGCACGGCATGAAACCGCTGGATTATTACGCTACCCTTGAAGCCATCGACCTCGCCCGCGACCCCGATTTTCGGGCGTGGGTCCGACACCCGTCACCGGCCCGGAATCAATTCTGGGATTCGGTGAAAGCGCTTTATCCGGAGCAGCAGGCCACCCTTGAGCAGGCCCGTTTGCTGGTCATCGGGCTGGAAGCAGGCTGGCAGGAAGTTTCCGAATCAGTGGTTCAGCAGTCGTTCGAGCGACTGCGGCAGAAGCAACTGGACCGGCAACCGGAACGCCGGCGCCGGTTTTTTCGACCGGTTTTTTACCGCTATGCCGCTGCGGTTTCGCTCCTGCTGGTGGGCGGCTGGTGGCTGTCCAATCGCACTCCGGCGGAGGTGGAATACAAAACCGCCTATGGGCAGATGCAGACCATCACCCTGCCGGATGGTTCGGTGGTGACGCTAAACGCCAATTCGACCCTGAGCAGGACGGCTGACTGGCAAACCGCCGGGCGTCGGGAAGTTCGGTTGACGGGCGAGGCTTTTTTTGATGTCAACAAAAAACCGGCGGGGCAGCCAATGCCGTTTGTGGTGCACACGGGGGCGGCCGACGTGGTGGTGCTCGGAACGCGCTTCAACGTCAACACCCGTCACGCCCGGATGCAGGTGGTTTTGCAGGAAGGAAAAGTCAAGGTCCAGTTGCGGCAGCAACCCGATGTGGTGATGCAGCCGGGGGATTGGGTTGAAGCCACCCAAAATCGGGCCACGGTTCGCCGGGCGCGGGTCAACACCCGGCACTACATCGCCTGGCGTGACAACCTGCTGGTCCTGAACGACGAACCCCTGGGTGAAATCGTGCAGCGCCTGAAGGATCAGTACGGCCTGACGATCGCGATTGCCGACAAAAGCCTGCTTCGGGAACAATTTACGGGGACGGTTCCGGCCAGCCAACCCGACTTATTGCTTCGGCTGATTGCCGAAAGTTTTCGCTTACAAATCAGTAAACAGGAAAATCAGATTGTGCTATCCAAATTAAACCCATGAAAAATCCATTACCTACCCTAGTTCGACTGGCGGTTTTGGGCGTGTGGTGTCTGACGACCACGGCCGAAGCGCAGATGATGGCGGCTTCGTCGATTCGCCAGCCCAACCGTCTGAATCGGGACTTGTTCCGTTCCGGGCAAACTGCCAATCCGGCCGTTCGCACACTGAGTGATGTGTTGCAGGAACTGGAACGGAAATACGGCATCACGTTCGCGTTTCAGAGCAAAACCCTGCGCGACAAAACCGTAAACATGCCGTTACCCGCTTCAAACGACCGCGAAGCGGTTTTGAAAGCCGTGCTGAAACCCAACAACCTGACGTTCCGCAAAGTAGACGAGCGGTATTATGTGATCGTTGAAGCGGACCAGCCGACGAGTCAGTTGCCGACCTCGCAGGACGACAATCAGTTGGTGCAGAACCGCACGGGAGCCTTGCCGGATGAGCGCCTGAACCTGGCTATGCCGGCGGCAATGGCGATGCGGCAGTCGGTGGAAGTGGCGGTTCAGGAGCGCCGGATTTCGGGCCGCGTAACGGCGGAAGAAAACGGCGACGGTTTGCCGGGGGTCAGCGTGGCGCTGAAAGGTACGACGCGCGGCACCACCACCGATGCCGATGGCAACTATGCGGTTTCGATTCCGAACGAAGGCGGTACGCTGGTGTTCAGCTTCATTGGTTACCTCTCGCAGGAAGCGCCCGTTGGCAGCCAGTCGACGGTGAATGCGGTTTTGAAACAGTCGGATCAGACGCTGAGCGAAGTGGTGGTGGTGGGCTACGGAACGCAGCAGAAACGCGACGTAACCGGCTCTATTGCGTCGATCAGCACCAAAACAATCAAAGACCAGCCGGTTCCGAACATTGTGGAAGGGTTGACGGGCCGCCTGCCGGGCGTTTTGATTCAGCAGAATACGGGCGCACCGGGCAACAGTCCCGCCATTAAAATCCGGGGTCTGGGTTCGATCAGTGCCGGAAACGGGCCGCTGGTGGTTATCGACGGGCAGCCCCTGAATTCGGGCGATCTGGCCAACGGCGGTGGGTTGAACTTGCTGAATCCGAATGACATCGACAAAATCGACATCCTGAAAGATGCTTCGGCAACGGCCATCTACGGTTCGCGCGGGGCCAATGGCGTGGTGGTGGTAACGACCAAACGCGGCAAATCCGGACAGGCGCGTCTGAATTTCGATTACTACACCGGTATTCAGCAGATTACCAAAAAGATGGACATGCTGAATTCGCAGCAGTTTGCCGAATTTTCGAAAGAAGCGTTCAATAATGCGTATCTGGAGCGGGTTGCGGGGGCTAAAATCACCGATCCGAACAGCGCCCGGGCGTCCGGACAACGGTATCGGTACCCGCGCGGGGAGATTGCCGGTGTCAACTTCGACGATCCGGGCAGCTTGCCGACCTACGATTATCAGGACATGATTTTCCAGAATGCCCCCATCAGCAGCTACCAGTTGTCGGCAACGGGGGGCAGCGACAAAATTCAGTACATGGTGTCGGGGAATTACCTGAAGCAGGATGGCGTGGTCAAACGCTCGGGGATTGACCGGTATACGGTTCGGACCAATATCGACGCGCAGATTACGTCCTACCTGAAAATGGGCGTGAGCCTGAGTCCGTCGTTTTCGGTGGAAGATCAGGTCAATACCGACCGCCACTGGGCCGACAACGGAATTATCAATTCGGCCCTGAGCCTGCCGCCGTTCATTCCGATTTACCAGCCGAACTCCACGGTTTACAACTCGCAGGCTTTTTACGCAGCGCCTTACGACTGGCCGGGGATCACGAACCCGGTGGCCAATATTTACGAAGTCGACAACAAAATCCGGACGACGCGCCTGCTCGGCAATGCCTACGCGGAAGTGAAACTGCCGTTTAACATTCTGTACCGGGGAACGATTGGGGGCGATGTGCGGCATTTGCGGCAGAACTATTACAAAACGTCGGCCTTACCACTCAACCAGCTGCTGCCCCCAACGCCCAACTCGGCCTTCGCTGAAAACGCGCAGGAGCTGAACTGGGTCACCAGCCACACGCTGACCTACAACAAACAGATTGGCGAAGCGCACCGCATTGAAGTGCTGGCTGGGTTGGAAAGCCAGAAAAACGATTTCGAGCGCACCCGGATCGACGCCAACAACTTCCCGAACGACATTGTCCGGACGGTGAACGCCGGAACGATCATCGGAACGCAGTCGGCCCGCAATCTGCGCGATCAGTGGTCGCTGGCGTCGTATTTCGGCCGGGTGGCCTATTCGTTCAACGACCGGTATTTGTTCAATGCGTCGTTCCGGCGCGACGGTTCATCGCGGTTTGGGGCCAACAACCGCTGGGGAACGTTCCCCTCGGCGTCCGTGGGCTGGCGGGTTTCGGAAGAATCCTTCCTGAAAAATAACCGCATCGTTTCCGAACTGAAACTGAAAGCGAGCTACGGGATTTCGGGCAATAACGCCTTTACCAGCAATTATCCGTCAATTGGGCTGTTGGGAGCCCTCAATTATGTACTGGGCAATGCCCTGGCCAACGGCCTGGCGGTCAATACGATCGGGAATGATAACCTGACTTGGGAAAAAAGTCGGCAAACCGACATCGGTCTGGAACTGGGTATCCTGAACAACCGGATTTTCCTGACGGCGGATTACTACAACCGCATCACGACTGATCTGTTGCTGGCCGTGCAGGTACCAACGCTG
Source organism: Larkinella ripae (assembly GCF_054780775.1). Classification (NCBI taxonomy): domain Bacteria; kingdom Pseudomonadati; phylum Bacteroidota; class Cytophagia; order Cytophagales; family Spirosomataceae; genus Larkinella; species Larkinella ripae. The sequence continues at coordinate 634,313 of NZ_BAAGVR010000001.1, read as the reverse complement.
ACCGGTTTTTCTTCCGCCGTGAAGAATATCGGAAAAGTGGAAAACAAAGGATTGGAAGTGGCCCTGAACACCCGCAACCTGACCGGCGAATTTAGCTGGACTACGGATCTGAACTTCTCGTTCAACCGCAACAAGGTGCTGGCACTCGGGCCCACGGGCGACCCCATCCGCAGCGGAACGGGCGTTGGCGAATCCAACATTACGATGATCGGCCAGCCGCTGGGCAGTTTTTACGGGTATCGCCAGCTCGGCGTATTCCGCGATCAGGCCGATCTGGATTCGTATCCGCACTTTGCCGACTCCCGGCCCGGTGATGTGAAGTACGAAGACGTGAACGGCGACAGCAAGGTGGATGCCAACGACCGGACGCTGATTGGCAACAACCAGCCGGATTTTATCTACGGAATTACCAACACGTTTAGTTACAAGGGGATCGACCTGGGCATTGTTATCCAGGGCGTTCAGGGCTCGAGTATTCTGAGCCTGTCGCGCCGGTTTTACGAAAACCTGGAAGGAAACGCCAACGCGCTGACGACGGTGCTCAACCGCTGGCGGTCGCCGGAGCAGCCGGGTGACGGCACCACGCCCCGCGCCAACACGCGCACGACGGGAAACAACAACGCGATTTCGTCGCGCTGGATCGAAAGCGGCAGCTACTTCCGCATCCGGAATATTACGGTGGGCTACAATTTGCCCAAAACGCTGATTCAACGGGCCAAACTCCAAAGCCTGCGGGTGTATGGCGGGGTGCAGAACGCCCTGACGATCTCGAAATACCTGGGCTACAACCCGGAGGTGAGCGGTTACGAAGGCCCGCTGACCGGCGGTGTCGACTACGGCAGTTATCCGCTGGCGCGTACCTACACGATTGGCGTAAACATTGGTCTTTAATTCTGAAATCCATGAAACGGAAATATCTAGTTGTCGCCTTACTGAGTCTCGCCCTGACGAGCTGTAAGGACGAATTTCTGGCTTTATCGCCCATTTCGCAGGCCAGCACCGCGACGTTTTACAAAACCGGTTCCGATCTGCTGAATGCCCTCAACGGTGCTTACGGCGCCCTCCAGTCGGGCGGGCAGTACGGCCAGTATTACATCGTGTCGGAAGTACCGTCCGACGACACGCGTCCGGTTTTATCCGGGTCGGTAACGGATCAGGACGAGTTTGACAAGTTTTACCTGCGAACCACCAACCCGGTTCTGTCGGCCCGCTGGAGTGATGGTTATAGTGGAATTTACCGCTGCAACGCCATTATCGACCGGAGCACGGGCATTACGATGGACGAAACGCTGAAAAAACGGATCGTCGGCGAAGCCAAGTTTTTGCGCGCGTTGATGTATTTCAACCTCGTTCGGGTGTTTGGCGATGTGCCGCTGGTGGTGAAGGAAATCATCGATCCGCAGGAGGGATACGAATACGGACGCGCACCGGTGGCCGATGTGTACGCGCAGATTGTCAAAGACTTGACGGATGCCGAAGCGGCTCTGGACGCCAGTTATACCGGTGCCAACATCGGCCGGGCCACGCGCGGAGCGGCCAAATCCCTGCTGGGAAAAGTGTATCTGACCCAGAAAAAGTACGCCGAAACCGCCACGAAGCTGAAAGAAGTGATCGACGCCGGAACGTACGATTTGCTGCCTACGTACGCTGCGGTTTTTCAGGCGGCTAACAAGAACCACAAAGAGTCGGTTTTTGACGTGCAGTACAAGAAAGGAAGCATCGGCGAAGGCAGCGGTTTTGCCAATGCCTATGCCCCCGAAAACTCCGGCAACGCAGTGATTCAGTTTGGGGGAGGTGGTAACAACCAGCCGACGCCGGATCTGATTGCGGCTTACGAACCCGGCGACTTGCGGAAAGACGTTTCGCTGGCGACCAGCTACACCAACGCCAGTGGCGCGAAAGTGGATTACAATTTTGTTCGGAAATACCGCGACGCGCCCGTTATCAACGGCGATTCGGAAGACAACTGGCCGGTGTTGCGCTACGCCGACGTGCTGCTGATGTATGCCGAAGCGCTGAATGAAACCGGAAAAACCGCCGATGCGCTGCCGTTCCTGAACCGGATTCGGACGCGGGCGGGTCTGGCGCCCAAAACCGCCACCGACGCGGGTACCCAGGCGGCTATGCGGCTGGCCATCGAGCAGGAACGACGCATCGAACTGGCCTTTGAAGGCCACCGCTGGTTCGATCTGGTCCGGACGGGCCGGGCGCTGTCGGTTTTGCAGGCCAAAGCAACGGCCATCGGTATTAAAACGAACCTGACAGAAAATAACCTGGTTTTCGCCATTCCGCAGAGCCAGATCGACATTAATACGTCGAAAATCAAGCAAAATCCGGGCTATTGAGAACGGCAAAAACCGGTTTGCAAAACGGAGATCTTTTTACAGGATCTCCGTTTTTTTATGCGTTCAGAATTATTTTTTATCGTATTTATAAGCTGAAAAATAAATTATATATGGTTGAATATCAGCGGCTTGATTATTGGATTTGCGACTAATTTTTGAATTTTATGACCCTGAAACGTGTTCTTCCTATGAGCACAAACGCTTCTTCATGGTCACTCAACAACCCTTACCTACTGAACGCCTAATCGCTGCGTCGTCTTACGCGCCTACGTCCCGCCTGTGGATGCCCCGGCAGGTTTTGTTTACGCCCGACGCCCTGGAAGAGCCGTTCGGCCAGCGAATCTACGAACGGGTTTCGGAACTGGATCTGCCCATCGAGATCCTGAAAAATAACCGGATAACGGGGCTTCGTGGGGCCGATGCGCGCGAAACCTACCGGAATGCCAAAAACACGCTGGCGGTGGTCAAGGCTCCGGCGGGGGCGTTTCGGCTGCAACCGATTCCGCCTTCGGCCGACTGGCAGGTGAATCTGGCGGAGGGTTGTCCGGCCCATTGCCAGTATTGTTATCTGGCGGGAAGTTTACAGGGGCCGCCCGTCACGCGGGTTTTTGCCAACCTGCCGCACCTGCTGACCAACACGGCGGCTTACGAACAACCCGGAAAAGTAACCACGTTTGAAGTGAGTTGCTACACCGACGTTATTGGGATCGAACACCTGACGGGGAGTCTGGCCGAATGCATCCGGTATTTTGGAAACCGGCCCGACACGCAATTGCGGTTTGTGACCAAGTACGATCAGGTCGATTCGCTGCTTGACCTGCCCCACAACGGCCGGACCCGCGCCCGCGTGAGTCTGAATGCGGACGGGATCGCCCGGCGGCTGGAAGGCGGTACGGCCAATCTGGAAGCCCGTTTGCGGGCGCTGCGGAAGCTGGCCCTGCCGCGCGAACAGGGTGGGGGGCAGTATCCGGTCGGCGTGGTGCTGGCCCCGATTATGCCCATTCCGAACTGGCGCGAGCACTACACCGATTTGCTCGACCGGCTGGCCGCTGCGCTGGATTTCGATTGTGATCTGACGGTGGAGTTCATCACGCACCGGTTTACCGCCGGGAGCAAAGACGTTTTGCTGGAATGGTATCCCAACACCAGCCTGGATCTGGCGGAAGAAAACCGGGCTCAGAAACGGAATAAATTTGGGGGCGTCAAGTATGTCTACCGCCCGGAAGAGATGATCGCGCTTCGGTCATTTTTCTACGACGCATGGCGTCAACGTTTTCCGAAGGCCCCGATTATGTACTGGACCTGAGGACTTTGCAATCCCATCCCGTCGTGATAAAACCGCAAAACCGGCCTAAAGCCGGTTTTGCGGTTTTGAAGATGCGGTTTTTCCGGGTGGCTACGTCTTGGTTTTTTTGATCGTATACGTCCCGACTTCCTCGCCGTCGTCCCGAATCATCCGCAGATTCAGTTCTTTGGCGTTGGCGTGCAGCTTGATCAGCGTGCGGTTTCCTTCCAGCGGCCCTCCGCCGATGACAAGCGGGTACGGATGTGTCGCGTCCGGGTTGTGAATCCCGTAGCGGTGCGTGTGCCCCGACAGCACCAGATCGACTTTTCCTTTGGCAAACAGGGGCGCAAACAACGCGCGGTTGTGCAACGGCCCGTGCCAGTCGCCCGAATGAAAAGGCGGAATGTGAATGATGACAACCCGGTACGGCGCTTTTTTGAACGCGTCGGATTCGATCTCCTTTTCCAGCCAAGCGCGCTCTTTAACGCGGTACGGGTCATAAGCCGCCAAACCGCTGTACTCCCAGTTGTCGTCGGTTTTGTCCTCGCCCGAATCCATGATCACAAACCGCACCGGCCCCTGCGTAAAGGCGTAATAATAATCGTCCGTCGGATACTTGAAATAATCCGGAAGGTTGCGCGAAAAAGCACCCCGGGTTTCGTGGTTGCCCTGCGTCAGAATAAACGGCGTTTCCTTCGCAAAACAATCGACGGCGGGGCTGAGCAGGTGCTCGAAAACCTGTTGCTCGGTGTTGACATTGTCGAAGCAATCGCCGTTGAACACCACGAAGTCAAAATCCGGTTTGTTGCCGCTATAGCCGTGCCGGTAGAGGAGGTACGGAATGGTTTGCGGCCGGTCGTGGATGTCGTTGAAGATGACCAGCTTTACTTCTTCGTCGTTCAGCCCCGGGGTTTTAAAGGAATACACCGGACTTTTGATCGGTTCGGCGTACTCCACCTTGTGCGGCTGGAAATTCAGAATTTCGGACGACACGATCCGGTATTTGTACGCCGTACCCGGTTTCAGGTCGGGAATCGTAATCTTGTTGATTGTATTGTTGGCTTCGATGTGACCGTTGCGGTGCCGGTAGGCCTTCAGGCTCAGGCTGTTGCCAAAACCGTATTCCACCCAGCTCAGGCTGTTGTTTCTGGTCACCCACATCACCGTTGCCTCCGTCGGGCAAACGTGCTGTAAATAAGGGCCGGTTACAAACGCATTGGCTTCCTTAACGGACGGAACCGCGCCCAGGGCCGTGGGCGAAAGAGCCCCAAGGGCGCCGATTTTTGAAGCTTGTTCGAGAAACGATCGTCGGTTAAAGGACATAGGAAGTACGAGTAAAGAGTTGGCTCCGCTAAGGTAGGATGCGTCTGCCAACTCGTCACGGATAACGTATCATTTTTCACTCTTCAAACGCCAGTTCCCGCAGCATGTCCATCGTTACGTACTTCAAAACCGCCTGGTGGGTGCTGGCCAGCAAAACCGGGGGAGCCACGCCCGCTTCGTAGGCTTCGCGCCAGCGCAGGATGTGCAGGCACCAGCGGTCGCCGGGCTTCAGACCGGGAAAGCGGAGTTCGGGGCGGGGGGTGGTCAGGTCGTTGCCCCGTCGGCGCGAAAACGACAGAAATTGCTGGGTGACAATCGCGCAGACGAGGTGTTGACCATCGTTTTCTTCATCGGTACGGCAGAAACCGTCGCGGAAAAAACCGGTCATGGGTTTCTTACAGCAACAGGCCAGCGGAGTGCCGTAAACGTTGGTAGCAGACATACAGGGCGCAGGATGATAAGCGCCCCAAGTTAACGGATAACGGCCTTGATCACAACCGGCTGGTGGTCCGACGGATACCGCTGGTCTTTGGCATCCGTCAGAACGCCGTATTTCAGGACGTCGATGCCTTTCTTTACGAAAATATAATCGATGCGGTTTTTCATCGGCGCATCGTGCTTGAAGCTGTTGAAGGTACCGACGGGGCCGTAGGGTGGCTGGACCGTTACTTTGTAGGAATCATTCACGATCGTTTCGAGGGTTTTCACCTGTTCGGTTTCGGGCGTCGAGTTGAGGTCGCCAACCAGAATAACCGGTTCGTTTTTCGCGATTTCTTCAATTTTCTGTACCATGAGCTTGCCCGACTGCCGACGCGCTTCGACGCCCTGGTGATCGAAGTGAACGCTGAAGAAGTAAAATTTCTTTTTCGTCGTCTGATCCTGAAAATACGCCCACGAACAAATGCGGTTGCAGCAGGTCGCATCCCAGCCTTTGCCCGGTTTGTCAGGCGTTTCACTCAGCCAGAAATCGCCGGATTTCAGGACTTTAAAACGGTCTTTTTTGTAGAAAATCGCCGAGTGTTCGCCAGCCTGCTTGCCATCGTCGCGACCGGCGCCCAGAAACGCAAATTCATTGAGTTCGGCAATGCCGTCCAGCTGTTCACGCAAGCCTTCCTGCGTACCGAACAGGTCGATTTCGTGGAAACGGATCAGGGCTTTGACGTCCTCCTTGCGGTTGGGCCAGGCGTTGATGCCGTCGTTCTTGGTATTATACCGAATGTTGTAGGTGGCAACGGTGATCGGCGTATTTTTCTGGGAAAAACCGTCCTGGGTCATCAGGATGCTCGTTAGCAGGATTAGGATCGTTAGTTTCATAATTTGACGTTAGTTTTAAAAAATGTTTCGCGGAGAGTAGTGGAGCAAAAAGGAGGTTAGCAGCGTAAAATAAAACTTCGCTTAACTCCCTTTTTCTCCGCTACTCTCTGCGAAACAACTCGTTTACGCATTACCAACCCGGATTCTGCCCGATGGCCGGGTTCAGCAGCCGGTCGTTTTCGGGAATGGGGTAGAGGTAATATTTTTCATCCCATTTGCGCGGGATGTTGCTCAGCCAGGTCAGTTCGCCGGACGTGTCGTTCGACAGACGTTGCGGGTTCGGTACGCCGTTGACGGTTTCGGCCACGTTGATGTACGTCACGCCCGCCAGTTGCGTGGCCGGTTTTACTTTGTAGAACACCACGTCGTTTTTGCCGTCTTCGTTCAAATCCAGGGGTTTATCGAGCGCCGGAACGTAAAAACCGTTCCAGACCTGCTCCATCAACGCCCCGCGTTTCCAGCGAATCAGGTCCGGAAACCGGAAGCCTTCGAGCGCCAGTTCGATGCCGCGTTCGCGCCGGATTTCGAGCAGCGCTGGATCGGCAATGCCCGGAAAATAAGTGGCCTGCAAATACGGGTCGGCAACGGTCGGTTTGGCCGTCAGTCCGCCCGTGATTCCGGCCCGTTTCCGCAGGGCTCCGATGGTTTTGGTCCAGTCGGCGTCGGTAAAGGTACCTAACTCGGCTTTCGCTTCCGCAAAATTCAGCAAAATTTCGGCGTAGCGCATGATCGAGATCGAATTGTCGTTGCGGGTTCCGCCGTCGGCGTACGTGTCGTCGAGCGTCCATTTGATCGGCATATAGCCCGTGTAGGTGTACGAAAAAACCGGGGGAGCCGCTTCAACCGCCCCGCCGTTGATGCGGGTGTAGCCCGGTGTCCGGATGGTTTGCGAAAGCCGCTTGTCGCGTCCTTTCACTTCTTCCACGAACGTCAGCGTTTTATAACCCGGTTTGCCCGTAAACGGCGTTCCGTCGAGGTTCAGGTAGGTGTTGACAAACGTGCGGGTCAGGCTGACGCGGGCGCCGTAGGTGGCGCTGGTCCACCACCAGTTGGCGTCGTTGAACACGCTCAGGGCCGGATCGACCACCGCCGACAGCATGATTTCGTTGGTCACCGGCGTTTTGTTGATGAACAGTTGTCGGTACGATTTGTCGGTGCCGCCCGCTTCGTTCAGCGTAAAACCGCCTTCTTTCATCACCGCGTCGGCCGCGCTGGCGGCTTCGGTCAGCCACTTTTCGGCCGTGCCTTCGAGCTTGTAGGTGGTCTGGTATTTCCGGAACGTTCCTTCAAACAAACACACCCGCGACTTGAAGCCGTTGGCCACCGCTTTCGTAATCAGGGTGCGGGAGTTATCGGCGGTGGTGCGGATGTTTTGCGTGGCATAATTCAGATCCGCCAGCACCGAATCCATAACCATCACGCGCGAATCGCGGCCTTTGTACAAATCCTGGTCCGACACGCCCATGGCTTTGTTGATCCAGGGTACATCGCCAAACCGCTTCACTTTGTCGAAATAAAACAAGGCGCGGAAAAACCGGGCCAGCCCGATGTAGTGCCGCCGAACATCCACCGGAATGGCCGGATTGGTCGCGTTCTCAATGAAATAATTGATGTTCCGCAAGGCCGTCCACGACCAGCCCGTGCTCTGGCGGGGACCGTAAGCGCCGTCGCGAATCAAATCCGGAACCTGCGTGCGGGCCGCGAAATCGGCCATTTCGTCGCTCCGGATGATGTCGTTAGCGGTTGGCAACGCATCGTAAAATGAGTTGGCGTACAATTCCAGCCCTTTTTCACTGCCGAAAACGGCATCTTTGGTGGCCGTCGATTCCGGCACCTGTTCCAGTTCACTGCATCCGGCAAAGACCAGCCCGGCCAGGATAAGTCCTATATGTTGTAATTTCATGATGTTGCTGATTGGGGATTAAAAGGTAACGGACAGGCCCATCGTAAAACTCTTCAGAATCGGGTAGTTGTGCCCGTTTCCGCTGCCGCCGTCGGTCAATACCCGGTCGGAAGCGGTGGCGCTTTCCACGTCCAGGTCCCGCGTGCGTTTGTAGAGTGCGGCCCAAGTCCAGATGTTTTCGGCCGACACAAACACCCGGGCGCTGGTCATCCCGGCTTTGCTGATCAGCAGTTTCGGCAGGTTATAACCCAGTTGAATGTTTTTCAGCCGCAGGTACGCCAGACTTTGCAAATACCGGGTCTGTTCCTGCCGAAGCTCTCCCGCGCCGTTTTGGGCGACGTAACCCCGGTAGCGGGGCAGATACGCGTTCGGGTTGTCTTCCGACCAGATGTTGTCCAAATGCCAGGTTGGCAGGCGGTTGTACGGGCGGTTATACTGGCCCCAGAACGTGCCGGCTTCGGCACCCGGCCACCAGTCCTGCTTGCCCACGCCCTGGAAGAAGGCCGAGAAGAAGAAACTGTTCCAGTCGGCATTCAGCATAATTCCGTAGGTGTAGCGGGGCGTCGAGTTGCCGATGACCCGGCGGTCGCCCGGCTTATCGACGGTATTGTCGCCCGGATCGATCACGCCGTCACCGTTCAGATCGCGGAATTTAATGTCACCCGGCAGCAGCTGGTTCGTGTTCGACGCCTTGAACAGCGTCTGCTTCGCCGAGTTTTTAATGTCGTCGGCGGAGGTGAAAAAACCGTCGGTCGTGTAGCCCCAGATTTCACCCACGGTTTGTCCGGCGTAATAATCCGTCAGCCGGCGGTTCGGGTTGTTGAACTTGTCGATGCGCGCCGTATAATCGGCCATCGTCAGGCGCACTTCGTAGCCAAACGGTTTGGCGCCGACCGTGGCTTTGTCCCGCCAGCTCAACACCGCTTCCCAGCCTTTGGTGGTCAGGTCGGCGTAGTTGCCTTTTGGCACATCGGTTCCGAAAACGGCCGGCAACGTCATCCCGACCGTAAACATATCCGTCGTCTTCCGGATGTAAGCGTCGGCGTTCAGCGTCAGGCGGTTATTGAGCATGCCCAGGTCCAGACCCAGATCGGCGGTGGTGGACGTTTCCCAGGTCAAGCCGTCGGGAATCACGCTCGGCTGACCGGTTTTCTGGGGCCGCACACCGTTCAGAATCCGGCCGGATTGCGATATTGCAAATTTCTCCTGGAAAGCGTAGGAAGCGATGGTGCCGTTGCCCAGTGAACCGTACGAGCCTCTGATTTTCAGGTCGCTGATCAGTTTCGGCGACACTTTCCAGAAGGGTTCGTTGATCACGCGCCAGCCCGCCGAAACCGAGGGGAAGAATGCATACCGCTGGCCCGTCGGAAACTTCGATGAGCCGTCGTACCGACCGTTTACTTCCAGCAGATACCGGTCTTTAAAACCGTAGTTCAGGCGGTAAAAACCGCCGACAATGGCCCAGGTTTCGCGACCACCGCCCGTTGTGATGGCCTGGCCCAGCGCCAGGTTGAGGTCGTTGGCATCTTCATAAATCAGACCGTTGCGAATAACTTCCAGCCGCCGGTAGTTTGACGTTTCGTAGTTGTAACCGACCAGCGCCTTCAGGTAATGGTTTTCGTTGATCTTCGGCTCGTATTCGGCATACAGGTTGGTGGCCGTGTACAAGGTTTCCCGGTAAATGTTTTGCAGGTCGTTGGTGTTGGTTCCGACGTATTCGATCACCCCCGGTTTGCGGCTGTACGGCACCGGTACGCGCCGACGGTATTCGTTGTCGTCGGTATTCTGGAACGTGAAGTTACCGTTGACCCGGAACTGGTTATCGAAGAAATTGGTCGCAAAGTCGGCCGTGTTCCGGAACACGCGCTTGTCCATGTCGATGCCATTCTTGCCGTACCAGAAATCGCCAACGGTGTAAGCCGCTGAGTACGACAAGGTTCCGTCGGGGTTGAACATCGGTGACATGTTGTGGCCTTCGTCCGAAATGTTTCGCCAGATGCTGCCGCCCTCGCCCACGTTCAGCGGGTTGTGGTACTTCATCGACGAAAAGTCGGCGTTGTTCGACACCCGCAGCCACGGAAACACCTGCACCGAGCCTTTGGCCCGCAAACTCAGAATGTTGTAATCGTCGGAATTGTAGCGGAACAAACCGTCCTGCGAATAATACCGGCCGGTTACGTAGAAGTCGGCTTTGCCGCTGCTGCCCGACACCGACAGGTTGTGTTCCGTGGCGCTGTTGTTGTTTTTGTACAGCTCCCTGTACCAGTCGGTGCTGTGGTAATAGACGTATTCACCGCTGGTCGGGTCAACCTCGGTGCGCGGCAGGCTCGGATCGTTGTTGCGCCGTTCCAGTTCGGCCAGGTACGCGGGCGAAAACCGCACGGTTTTGTTTACATTCTGGGGTGTTTGCGAATAATCGTTCCAGGCCGACCAGCCTTCGTTGAACATTTTGGCAAACGTGTAGCCGTTCGTGACAAAATCCGGTACGCTCGTCGGGCTTTTGATCGAGTGATTCAGCGAATAGGTGACGCTGGTCCGGTCTTTGGCCGGGCTTTTGGTGGTGATCAGCACCACCCCGAACGCGCCCCGCGCTCCGTAAATAGCCGCCGAAGCCGCATCTTTCAGCACCGAAACCGAGGCTACGTCGTTGGGATTCAGGCGGCTGGGGTCGCCTTCCACGCCGTCGATCAGCACCAGCGCGTTGCCGCCCTGCCCAATCGAGGTGGTTCCCCGGATGTTATACGCGGGCGATTGCGTCGGTTTTCCGTCGCCCATGCGCAGGTTCAGGTTCGGAATCGTACCCTGTAAACCCTGCGTCAGGTTCGGCAGCGATCGGTTGTCGAGCACCTCACTCGTCACCTGATCAACGGCGCCGGTCAGGTTCACTTTCTTCTGCGTGCCGTAGCCCACCACCACAATTTCGCTCAGCGTTTTGGTATCCGGTTTTAGGGAGACGTTCAGGCTGGTGCGGTTGCCCACCACCACTTCCTGCGGTTCGTAGCCCACAAAACTAAACACCAGCACCGCGTTGGTTTCGGGAACGGCCAGCCGGTACGCGCCTTCTGAATCCGTGGTCGTTCCTTTCGATGATCCTTTCAGAATGACGCTGACGCCGGGTAATCCCTCGCCTTTTTCGCTGTCGGTTACGCGCCCTTCGAGGGTTACGTCGGCAGCGGCCGTTTGAACCGCCGTCTGCTCTTTTGACCTGGCCGATGCCAGGGGCTGACTATAGCCGTTAACCAGACAAGTGGTCAGCAGCAACGTCAGCAAGCACGAATTTCGTACCGGTTTTTTCATCGTGAGTGTGATAAAGAATGAAGTAATAACACGGATAAATTGAAGCCCAACCTGGGGCGTTTTCAGTAAAACAAAACTAGGTTTTACTAGGACTATTTTTTGTAAGTGCGCTCAATTATTTTCCCTGAATTTTATAAACAGGACAGGCTGAGCGCGTTGTAATTGCATTTTGATCCGGAAATAGATCAAAAGTAGCAACTGTCTTTTTAGTTAGTATTGAAACGGACCAGTTGGATAGTCAAAGAGGGACAGGCTGGCGAACGGGCCGGTTGAATCCGGTCGGGTTTAGTAATTGCGGTGCGAAGAAAGCAGATTGCTGGCGGTTCCGGTCGGTGGAGCGGGTTAAAAAATTGTGATTTTAAGCAGACAAAAAATTAAGAAATAGTAACGTGCCAGCGGTCTGCCGGTACGGATTAGATCCGGTTTTTGGAATCGATGAGGATGGTGACGGGGCCGTCGTTGACCAGGGCAACTTTCATGTACGCGCCAAACTCGCCGGTTTCGATCGGTTTGCCCAGATCGGCCGAAAGCTGCTGAATCAGTTGCTCGTAAAGCGGAACGGCGGTTTCGGGCCGGGCGGCTTCGATGAAGGAAGGCCGATTGCCTTTTTTAGTGTTGGCGTGGAGCGTAAACTGGCTGATGAGCAGGATGGACCCACCGACGGTTTTGAGATCCAGGTTCATTTTGCCCTCCGCATCCCCGAAAATCCGCATCCCGACAATCTTCTTGCTCAACCACTCGAGGTCTTCGCGGGTGTCGGTGTGGGTAATGCCCAGCAAAATGAGAAAACCGGTGTTAATCCGGCCTTTAACCCGACCGTCGATGGTGACGGATGCTTCGGAAACGCGCTGAATGACGGCAATCATGACGGTATTCGGTTTACGGTTTTTGGTTTACGCCGGGCCGTCGCTATGCCGGGCCGTCGTTACGGTAACGGACGCACGAAGGTGATCGGCTGAGTAAGAACGCATCAGTCCCGGCGGGCCACCGAAAACCGCATCCTGGAAACCGGAAGCGTTTAAATACTCAATATCAAACTGGCAATCAGGAAATAAACACCGATGCCGATCAGGTCATTGACGGTGGTGATGAAGGGGCCGGAGGCAATCGCCGGATTGATGCCGAACTGGTTGAGCACAATCGGGGTGATGGTTCCCATGAACGACGCGAGCAACACCACCGTCAGCAGGGCCAGCGACACCACCGGCACCAGACGCGGTTCGCCGATGAGCAGGCAATAGGAGCCCGCCAGCGAGCCAATGATCAGGCCGTTGATCAGCGCGACCAGCACCATTTTCGCCAGCCGCTGCCCGACGGTGGCGCTCAGGCCGGATTTTTCGGCCAGACTCTGTACGATGAGCGAAGCGGTTTGAATGCCGACGTTCCCGCCCGTCGATCCGATGATCGGGATGAAAGCCGCCAGTGCCGCGATTTTGCTCAACTGCGAATTAAACGTGTTGATGACGGTGGCCGCCAGCAGACTCCCGACCGCTCCGGCAATGAGCCAGGGCAAACGGGCGCCCACCAGTTTCCAGATCGTGTCGTCTTCTTCTTCCACGTCGCCCGTAATCCCGGTGATGGCCTGCATATCCAGTTCGGCCTGCTCGGTAATCACGTCCACCACGTCGTCGATGGTGATCTGGCCCAGCAGCCGCCCCTGCACATTGACCACCGGCACGGCTTCCAGGTCATAGCGTCGCATCACCTCGGCCACTTCCTGCACCGGGCGGTAGGTTTCGACAAAGATGATATCCTCTTCGTAGATGTCCGCGATTTTGGCATTCTTGCGCGCCAAGACAATTTTCTTCAGCGATACCCGGCCCACGAGTTTCTCGGCATCGTCAATGACGTACACCGAATACACATTTTCCACATTCTCCGCCTGTTGCCGGATTTCCTCGATGCACTGGTTGACCGTCAGGTTGAGGTTGATTTTGATCAATTCCTTCTGCATCAAACCGCCGGCCACGTCTTCGTCGTAGTGCAGCAGGTCGAGGATAAACCGGGCCTGTTCGCGGTCGGTCAGGAGGGCAATGACTTCTTCGCGGGTCTGGATGGGCTGTTCGTTGAGCAGATCGACGGCATCGTCCGAATCCATTTCGTCCACGTAATGCGCCAGTTCGTCGGACGTAAAACTTTGCAGAAACTCCCGGCGGTCGATCACCTCCAGATTCGCCAGAATTTCGGCGCCCACCTGTTTGTCGAGCAAGGCCAGCAGATACCGGGCTGATTCGGTATCCAGTTCGTAGAGAATTCCGGAAATATCGGCCGGATACAGCTCCTCCATCTCAGTCCGCAACGTGCTGTCGTCCTGGGTGTCGATGGCCGTCTGAATGTGCTCTACGTATTCTTTGGTAAGCTCGAAAGTCATTAGCTGAATGATGCATTAAAAAGGATGAACGATGAAGGCAAAGCGAATAAATTCATCGTTTATCATTCAGGGTTCATCATTAAAGTCGTTAGTTCAACAAATTCCGCTACGCCGAGCTGTTCGGCGCGTTTGTCCAGCAGGGGGTGCGACAGCAGGCTCTCCGGCGGGTTCAACGGTTTCAGGGCGTTTCGGAGCGTTTTCCGGCGGTTGTTAAAGCCTTGCTTAACCACCTGCAGGAATCTCTTTTCGTTGCAGGGCAGGGCCACCACGCTGTTCCGGCGCAGGCTGATCACGCCCGACTGCACGTTGGGCGGGGGCGAAAAAACGCTGGCATCGACCGTAAATTCGTATTTGATGTCGTAGTAGGCCTGCAGTAACACACTCAGAATCCCGTAGGCCTTATTCCCCGGTGGCGAAGCAATCCGCTGGGCCACTTCCTTTTGCAGCATACACACCACCTCGGGCACCTGCTGGCGGTTTTCTAATACTTTAAAGAGAATTTGCGACGAAATGTTATACGGAAAGTTGCCAATGATGGCCACCGGTTCCGTAAAAAGCGTCGACAAGTCCATCTGGAGAAAGTCGCCTTCCCGGATGCGGTTTTGTAAAACCGGGAAATGAGCGTTGAGGTAGGCAATGGATTCCGTATCGATTTCGACGACGTGCGTGGTGTACGGTTTGCCATCCTTCAGTAAAAACTGCGTCAGCACCCCCATCCCCGGGCCGATTTCCAGGACGGTTTGGTAGCCGTTATGCCCCGTCAGCAGATCGGCGATGCGTTCGGCAATGCTGAGGTCTTTTAAAAAATGCTGACCCAGGTGTTTTTTAGCCCGGACGGCATCATCTTTCCGGGATGCGGACCGGTCGGGCGGGGTTCGTTTTGATTTTTTTCCGTTGAAAGGCACAGGCATGTCCAGATCCGTTAAGAGTACAAAGGTATAGTTCTGCGTGATGAACGGCATAAAATTGATGGCATTTGCTGGTAGTTTTGGTTAATTTTACGACTTTCTGGCCCATAGTTAGTTATTCATGCAAAGGGGGGTTATCCATTATGATGAGTTGACCGAGTGCGGACTGTTCAAAGATGCCAGCGGGCACATCCACATTTTCCGAAAGGGTGATCCGGTTTATCATCACGTCTGGACCTACGGAACACCGGAAAAACCGCCCGTTGGTGCCCTGGTGTCATCCGGGCGGCTGGCACCGGTTCCGGCGCCGGTCGTTGAAAAACCGCCCACGGCAGCACCCCGAGTCAGTTCGACCGGCATGCCGGCCAACCGGATCGGTTTTCTCAACTGGGCCGGCCTGGCTCTGTCGGGCCTGGCGCTGCTGTTACTGATCAACATCGGGGGCGAACCCCGCAAAGACGGCACCGGCACCAATCCCAAACTGATCGAATCGCTGTGGGCGGTTGCGGCCGGTGGATTGCTGTTGATTGAACTCATTTATTTCAGCGTGGGCGCGGCCCGCTGGCGCATACGTACGAATTACTGGGGAATCGTCGTTTGTACAGTATTTGCCAGTCTGCTCATGAAAGGCTGCGATCATTATCAGGCCGACAAGGTTGCCGACGTGTACACCATTGTGCTGACCGTTTTGTTGCTGGTTGTCTATGTATTGCCCAAGCAGAAAAATGGGTGATTGCGTTTAGTAATTGGTTGCTAATCAGAGTCGGTTTTCAAAACCGGTTTCCCAAAACATAAAAATCCGACGTGCACAAACGAATGAATCTGTCATTTTTCCGGGCGAAGGGCCTTTTCGTATTCGTTCTTCTTGTCGTCCTTCAGGGGTGTGGCCGGAAAGAAAAAAAAGCCGAGAAACAACCCGAAGCCAAACCCGCCGGAATCAGCAACATCCTGTTTTTTATGGAAACCTCCGCCAGCATGGGCGGTTACCTGAAGGGAGAAACAAACTTTAAGGTGGCGGTTTCCGAAATTGTTACAAAACTGAATCAGGTGGCACCGGTCGAAGTCTGGACCATTGCCGGAAAACCGCAGCCGTTTGTGGGGGGCTACAATCAGTTCGTGGTCAATCTGGCCACGACACCGCTGGCCAACGAGCGCAGTTCGGAACTGCACAAAATTTTCAAACAGGTGGGCGAGAAGGCCAAAGGCAATACCGTCGCCCTGCTGGTGTCGGACTGCATTCTCTCGTTTCCGGATGCCGACATCAAAAAGAATCCCGAAATCAACCGCCAGAACGCGGAAAGCGTACTGAAAAGCCAGGTGAATGACCAGTTTGCCGCCCTGAAAAAGCTAGGGGTCAGCGCGACGGTGTTTGCCTACAGCTCCGGATTCAACGGGACATACTACGACTACCAGAACAGCAAACACAAACTGGCCGGCGAGTCGCGGCCGTTCTACATCTGGGTGATTGGCAAGCAGGAGCTGGTCAGCGATCTGAACCAGAAACTGAATGAGCTGCTGATTACCAAACCCGCCAAACAACTCGATTTTGGGGCCAGCGGTGCCCTGAAACAGTTCGATCTGTTTTTTGCGCTGAACAAAAAAGGCGACTGGCGGGCCGAAAAAGCGGGCCTTTCGGATGTGTCGGTGAAGCCCGCAGCCCCGGCCGAGTTTGCGGTGGGCGTGAACCTGGGCGGTTTGCCGGCCTACGCGCAGGCGGAAGAATACCTCAAGCAGAACATCGTCGTAACCGCTCCCAATGCCACCGTCAGGCTGGTCAACGTCCAGAAAAAAGAAAAAGTCCCGACCGAGCGGATCAAAGATCGCGAACTGAAACTGCTCAACCAGAATACGCACGTTTTGACGTTCCGGGTGGAAAAACTGTTTGACGAAAAAGCCGATGTCGCGATTAAATTGCCGGTCCGGTTTGATGACTGGTATGCCACCGGCTGGTCGACGATGGACGACCGTTCGGCCACGAGCCGGTTTAACAAAACCTTTGCGCTGGTTCACCTGATGAACGGCGTCAAGGAAGCGTATCAATCATCGACCAACGATTTTCTGGTCCTGAATCTTAATCTGGCGAAATAAATTCCCAACGGTGCCGCGACACCCAACTACTAACCTTCATCCCCATGTTTGTAACGCTCTATGAACTCTGGCTGGGCCAGAACAACGACCCCATCTACGCCGACGAAATTTTTACCCCGGTCGGACTCATTACGCTCTTGTTCTCACTGGCATTAGCGGCTTTGTTTTACCTGATTCTGGGTCGTTGGAAGTCGGTTTTTTACCGCACTTCCCACTGGGTTATTACACTGGTCGTGGCCGGTATTTTTGGGTATGCCTACGCGCTCTGGTACGCAATGGACGCCACCGACGCCGAGGATACCGACAGCTACATGCAGGGGTTTGGCGGGGTAAACTTATTGTACGCACTAATTTACTTCTTTCTTTTTTCGTTACTCCTGAAGCGGTTTTCCATTTTTGCGAAACGAACTCCTTTTTAACTTGTCTGAACCCGGATTCCACGATTTACCTAAGATGGCTACGCCAGAAATTTTTATCTCGTAGTTAATCCTTTAATCCGTGGAATCCGAGTTCAGAAATCAGCTATGAAACTATTTATCTTCGGTATTGGCGGGACCGGCGCCCGCGTTCTTCGCTCGCTGACCATGTTACTGGCGGCCGGTTCCAAAGCCCCCGCCGATCTGACCATTATTCCCATTCTGCTCGATATGGACATGCAGAACGGGGATACGGAACGGGCCTTGCGCGAAGTGGAGCTGTACCGTGCCATCCGCCGGGTGGCTTACAAAGACACGGCGGCCAGCCAGGGCACCCAGACCGAACGGCGGACCTTTTTTGCCACGCCCCTGCAACCGCTCGGCACGCTCCAGGCCGAAAACGCCCAGGAAAAAATCGGCGACTCGGTATTGCCGAAACTGACCGACCACGAAGGCACGTTTGAAGAGTTCCTGAGTGTCAGCAACATGGACGACATTGACCGCGAATTGCTGAAACTGCTTTACGACAACTCGGCCAAACCGACCAGCGCGGAATTGAAACTCAACCTGTCGGTGGGTTTCAAGGGCAATCCGAACATCGGCAGTGTGGTGTTCAATGCGCTGGAAGATTCGGCGGTGTATAAATACTTTACCGGTGCGTTTAACGACCAGACCGACCGGATTTTTCTGATCAGTTCCATCTTCGGCGGAACGGGTTCGGCCGGTTTTCCGCAACTGGTCAAGCTGTTGCAGCACCCCAGTCAGAAAATCCAGATTCGCAATGCCAAGAAGGGCGCCGTCACGGTGATGCCGTATTTTGCGCTGGAGGAAAACAGCCAGAGCGCCATTGACCAAAACCGGTTTTTGTCGAAAACCAAGGCGGCTTTGTCCTACTACCAGACGCAGGTGAACCTCGACGCGCTGTATTACATCGGCGACCGGCCCGGCAGCAAACTGTATCCGAACGTGGAAGGCGGGGCCAAACAGACCAACAACGCCCACGTCGTGGAAATGCTGGCGGCTGCGGCCATTCTGGATTTCGCCAACAAGCCCGACGGTGAATTCGGCGACGCCAAGCGGTATTTTGAATACGGCCTGAAGCGCAACGACCGCACGCTCGACCTGCCGCACTTCCACGACCAGACCTACAACGGTTTGCTCGAACCCCTCATCCGGTTTGCCTACGCGACCAAGTTTTTCACCGACTTTGTGCCCAACAACCTCGGCGAAGCGTTTGCCAAAAATCTGTCGCTCTCGCAGAACCTGCGGACGAACACGTTTTACACCTCGCTGGACAACTTCATGACGCACCATTTCAGGAACTGGCTCACCGAAATGGCCCAGAACGACCGGGCTTTTTATCCGTTCGACATGCAGAACGATTTCAACGCCCTGGTCCGCTCGAAACGGATCGAAACCGGTTTTTTCGACAAAGGCATCAGCGAGAAATTCCTGCGCGATCAGGCCGGAAAAATTGAAAACACGCTGCAACCCTCGTTTCCGGAACCGGAGAAGCGGTTTATGCAACTGCTCATCGAGGTAGCGGAAAAAAGCCGCGAAAAGCTCGGCCCGCTGAATCGGCAATTGTCCGATGCTGCTGTGTAAACAAGTGTTCGTTGTTTCGCAGGGGTAAGCGGAGGGTATCAGAGTTACGCAGAGAAAAATAAAAACTCCGTTAAACTCTCTTTTACTCCGCGCAACTTTGCGAAATAGTTTAATTCAAAGCTATGCCCCATATTCTCAGAATTGATAACGACCCCAACGTCAGCGAGCAGAACCACCAGGATTGGACCGGTTCGCACACGGGTCTGACGGGAAACCGCATTGAACACATTCCCGACACGTTATCCGGCGCGGCCGGTGGTGCGGCCGGGGCTGCCGCCAAGGCCGGAACCTCGATTCCGTCGCCGTTTGCGCGGCTGTACCTGTTCGATACGGCGTTCCGGATGGTGAAGAACAACCAGTTGCCGCGCGAATTGTCGTTGTATCACGTGCTGGTGTCGCACGCCCTCGACATGCTGGAACTGCTGTTTCAGGCCGGCAACAGTGCCGATCTTACCTACCGCGTCTGGAACCGCGCCGAACGACTCGATGCCCTGCGGAAAAAAGCGACGAATTCGACTACCACCCGGCATTCGCACCAGATTCTGGCCAAAGCGCTGGAGCTGGATTTTCGCAACGAACTCGGCGGTATTCAGCAATTCACGCTGATTTATTACAAAGGCGCTTTGCTGGGCGGCACATCGCCCCTGTCGCTGGTTTTTACCTCGCCCAACTGGGAACAGGAGCGCCAGAACAAGTTTATTGATCCGCCGAAAAGCACGACCGGCCGGACCTTGTTTCAGAATGAGTACATACCCTTGCAGGACCGCGATACGGCGTTTGTGACCTACCTGCGCCGGCTGTATGATCAGTACAGGGAGTATCTGCCGCCCAAAGGCGGTTTTTCGGAATTTCTGTACAAAGCGTTTTTCGACAATACGATCCAGTTGCCGGTGGAGGCCAATACGACCCTGGCGAATTTCGAGCCGATCCAGATTGGGGGCGAGGGCAACTCGACCTTGCAGGTGCTGCCGGGACTGATGTTGTACAAAGTGCGCGAAAACGACGTACTGGACGACATCGAGGAGAACAGCGATTTCGTGATGCAACCGACGGTTTCGTATTACCAGCAGGAAAGCCGCAACGGAGCGCCCACCAATGTCCGGAAACCGCTGGCGCTGGCGTCGCGGATGGACGTGGCCGGGCGGTACGTCAAAAATACCAACTGGAATCCGCAGACGGTCATCATGCGTTCACTGCTGAACAACCTCAGCGAAGGCGGTTTGCTGGCCGAACGGTATTTGCCGGGCGTCGACAACGTGCGGTATCCGTTTCTGACGACCGACGATTTTCTGGAGGATTTTCTGATTCAGGTGCCGTTCAAGATCAACAACAAGCGGTTTTTTACGGGCACGATTGGCGAATGCGAATTTCTGCTGCCGGTTCGGAAAGAGTATTTCAATTTTTTCCGGATTGAGGATTTGCAGCGGCAGTTCAACTTTTCGGCCGAACACCGGGGCACGGACAAAATCATTACGGCCACGCTGCGCATACCGATTCGGAACAACCGCACCATCGAATTCCGGAAAGAATACAACCTCAGTCGCACCGAAACCGTCATTGACTTCCGGGCCGGTCTGGCGTTTTTTCCGTTTTACCGCCTGACGGTGCCGGATTTGCAGAACCTGAACCAGTACCACGTCATGCTGGCCGACGTGAGCGATCCGAACATCGGTTTTCGGGCGCACAATTCCGTTCAGTTTTTTGAATTACCGAACATCATTGCCGGAAAACCGCTGAATGTCACGGCGCCCGAGCCGCGTTCGCCCAAAGTCGATCCGCTGCCCGCGTCGTATTATTACAAAGTGCCGCAGGCCTTTGACGTGATGGAAATCCGGCTGGAACGCAGCGGAATTCCGTACCGGGGGCTGGTGCTGCCGCAGTTCACGACGATAACGGAGAAAGGGTACAAGAACTTTACGTTTGCGATTGATTTCGGAACCTCCAATACGCACATTGCCTACACCGATGCGGCCATGGGCGACGTGGAACCGAAAGCCTTGACGGTGAGCGATCAGAATACGTTTCTGGATAAAGACGAGTTGCAGATGGTGCTCTTCAACAAACCGTATGAAGGCTACGAAGCGCAAACCGTCTACGACAAATACGAGAAGCGGGTCAGCTTCGGCGGGCTGGTGCAACTCGATCAGCTGGTTCGGCGCGAGTTCGTTCCGGCCATTATCGGCAAAGAATTTGGCTCGCCCTTTTCGTTTCCGCTGCGAACGACGGTTTACGAAAAAAGCGGTTTTACGGACAGCACCAACAACCTCTTTTCCAAAGTCAATCTGGGTTTCAACATCGACCTGGAAGAAGGCAGCACGGGCGTCAACCACTACGTCACGAACCTGAAATGGCTGTTTGAAAACCAGCCCGGCGACACGCTCAACCGGCCCCGGGTGCGGGCTTTCTTTGAAACATTGCTGTTACTGATCCGCAATAAAGTCATTCTGAATCAGGGGAATGTACAGCAGACGGCGGTGGCCTGGCTGGCGCCGTCGAGTATGCGGGCCGTGACGGAAGACAACCTGGTGCAGGAGTGGGAGCAGGCTTTCCGGAATGTGTTTGGCACGACGAGCAACTTCCGGTCCCGGCCGGTTCCGGAGTCGCTGGCGCCGTACTTTTATCTGGTGAAGAACGGGGTCAAATCGTTTGCCGATACCGTCAACGTGGACATTGGGGGCGGAACCGCCGACATTATGTTGTTCATGAAGCAGCAGGGCCGCTACCTGAATACCTCGTTCCGGTTTGCCGGGTACGACATCTGGGGCGGTGGGCTCGATGAGCAGGGCCATCCGTCGCACCGGAAGGACAACGGGTTTGTCAAAAATTACCTGGCCTACCGCCGGACGCTCAACCAGTCACCCGCGCGCGAAGATTCCATTCTGGATACGTTCCTGAACAAACCGGAGCTGACGGCCGAGGACATTGTGAGTTTACTGTTTAAATACGATAGTCACTTCAAGTTTACCCAGTCGATTCAGGACGGGAAACCGGCCCTGCGGATTGTCCTGTATCTCCACTACAGCGCCATTGTCTACCACCTGGTACAACTGCTGGAGTCGCACAACCTGACGTTGCCGCGTTACCTGACGTTTACGGGCCGGGGCAGTCAGTACCTGGCGATGCTGGGCTCGCGCTCGCGCCTGATTCAGTTCACAAAAATGCTGTTCAAGGCTTACTCCAACCAGTCGGTTCCGCCGGATTTTGAAGTGATTTTGTCCGACAATCCGAAAGAAACGACGGCGAACGGGGCGGTTTTGTACGAAAATGCCGGGGCCGAAAAAGTGCAGTACGAAAACCGGGAAACCACCAGCTACTGGGGCCACGCGCCCGAACCCGCCGAGGAGGGGAAAGAACCGGAGCCTAAGTTTGCGTTTGAATACCGCCGGACGAAAATTGGCGAGGTGAGTCCGCAGCGCGATTTTCACCACTCGGTTTTGCACAACATGCAGCGGTTTCTGGAACTGACGCTGCTCGACCGCGACATTGCGTATTTTCTGAGCGAATACAACATCCAGACGCCGGAACGCTACATCGATTACCTCGTCGGGACGGATATTACGCGCGGAGGGCGGCTCTACGACAGTTACATGCTGGCGCGGATGGGTTTTGAACAGCGGCCGAACGATGCGCTGGCCGAAACGTATTTTTTCCTGCCGCTCAAACATGCACTGTATGAATTATCGAAGCATATTGCAGAATCGTAAGTAACCAACCAAACCTTTGCTCAACGGATGATTTATCAAACGACCCGCTGGCTTTTGTTGCTGGGCGTCCTGTTTCTGAATCGAACGGTTTTCGCCCAGACGGATACGCAAATTCGGGAAAAGCTTCATCAGGCTGCTTTTCAGATGGTTAAACGGACGGTTGAGTTTCTGGCAACCGATAAAGTGACTTTCCCGAAAGTTCAGACAACGCAATGCGGCTGTGATTCGTACGATAGTTTGAAGGCTTTTATCCGGCAAAACGACCTGGTTGGCGCGGATAAACTGGTGGAGGAAGCGCAGCGGAGAGCAGCCCAGAACATTGCCCAGATCAACCAGCCCCGAACGGCGCTGACGGAAGTAAAGGAGTACCTGATCGTGAAAATCGCGTCCGGAAACCGGGCCGAGCGCCGGAATTTGCCGGGTTATCCGGCGTTTGAAAGCGACCTGGATAAAATCATTGACAGCGGTTTGTCGGCCAATCCGGCCGCTCCGGTAACACCGCCCACCACGGTCGCATCGACAGATGATGACCAGCCCGTTCCGTCGGAAGCCGCGTCCACGACCTCAACAACACCCACTACAAACCCCCAATCAAACTGGATTTCTATGGATGGTATTGCGCTTTTTTTATCAATACTTAGTCTGGTAGCCGTCGCTTTTCTGGCGTACATCGTTGTAAAAGGGCAGAAGCCCCAGCAGTCGGCCCGCGATGTACAGTTTGATTCTCAATTAGCGAAGCTGGCCGATCGGATCAGCAAACTGGAAGTCCGTAAAAACCAGCCGAACGAAAATTTTCAATTGAACGCCCAACTGGAAGCGCTGGAGAGGTCGATTCGCCAACTGGAGCAAAACCGGGCGGAAAAACCGGCGGCCGCCGTGGCGAAGGTACCCCTGGAAGTGGTGAAACCGATGCTGGAGGAAGCACCCGAATCGGAATCGGCCGGCCGGCCCATGAACCGCTACCGCACCCCCTCGGTCGAGCCGCCGAAACCAATGGCCTTCTACGCCCGAACGGCCGATTTGGGTGACGGTTTCAGCGCCGGCGGGCTGCTGACCACACCGGAACGCGATACGGTTTTTGATATTACGCTCCAAAACGACACGCTGGCCGCTTACCGGGTTTCCGAAAATGCGGATGCGCAACGGCTGGCGCTGAGCGATCCGTATTCGTACCTGAACGATGCCTGCGAATACCTGACCCAGCCCAGCCCGAACAGCCGGATTCGCACCGAACAGCCGGGCCAGTTGGCGCTTCAGGGCGATAAATGGAAGATTGTCGAAAAAGCAAAAATTAGATTTATTTAGTAATTTAAGACCCTACCGGGCTGGATTTGGTATCAAGTCAATAGAAAGTAGAACTCTTTTGGCAAACGATCGCTTAATTACCGGTCTTCGAGCTATTCGAGCAACGTATGTACGGGTATCATGACACTGGAAGAATTACGGGATCGTATTAAAAATGAAGTTGTCCTGTACGAAGGCGAACTGGCCGACTGGCAATGGCGCCAAAAAGGACTGGTGGACGAAGCGAGTGCGCTGGGTATAAGCGATTTCACCCGTTTAGTCAATGACATTAGCCGTCAGGTAAACCGGGATTTTGGTAAAATCCTGGATCTCAAAAAAAAGATCGTTACGGTTGCGTTGCAGCGTCAGAAAAAATTGACGGATGCCGATCTCAATCAATTTATAACGGAAGCCGAACGGGTGCAGTTGTCCCGGGCGTTTGTAACCGAACAATGGATACCGGCCATTCTGTCGGCCCTTCCGGAAACCGAAACGTTGTCCGGCAATCCGGCTCCGACCAGCCCGGCAGAACCGGTTAAACTGCCGCAACCCCCGCCCGTTCCGGCGACAGCCCCCGCCGTCGAACCGGTTGATGCCGTCCGGCGAAAAATCAAAAACATTCTGGACGATTACGACAAACACATTCAGGCGCAAAGCCTGAACTTCCTGTTTAAAGCCGTTGATTATGACGAGGCTGCGCTGGCGGAAGAGATTCGCCGGTATCTGTCGGAGCATTACTACGCGTCCGTGCATCCGCCCAGAGGCAACACGCTGAAGGAAAAACTGATTTCGACGGACTGGCGACACCTGAGCTGGTGGGAAAAGGATTCTCCCAAAACTCCGGAGTACGTGAAAACACAAACCGGATACACCACGACGCCCTCTGTGGCAGTGACGGACCCGCCAAACCGGCCCGCTGCCGGGGCGTGGGCGTCGCCCGAAAAACCTCCGCAAACCGTGCCGCCCCCGGTACAACCCCCGAACACTCCCCAGAAAAGCGGCCTGTCGGATGCGGCATTGATTGGATTGGCCGTTTTGTCGGCATTGATTTTGATCTGGGTAGTATTACGATTGACGCGGGGCGACGAAGAACCGGAACCCACGCCCAAACGTTCGAAAAACCGCACCAGTCAGTCAGTGAGTCCGGAGGCATTGGAGAGTCGAGCTGCTTCTTCCAAAAAGAAAAAACAAAGTACGCGCGGAAAAGAAACCGAAGGCACGAGAGCTCACAAGACGGAGCGCCGATCTGCGGATTCCGGAAAAAACACACGCACCCAACCCGAATCGGAAGAAGGCGATTTTGATCATGTTGACGAAACAGTGGGCGACTTCGGACTCCGGCCGGCCCAGAAGGGAAAGTTCTGGGGATACATTGACAAAAGGAATAAATGGACAATTGAGCCTCAATTTGACCTGGCGACGCCTTTTAACAACGGAAAAGCAAGCGTGGAAATGGACGGAAATCAATTTTTTATTGATCGGTATGGCAACCGGATCCGAAATAGTAA
This sequence comes from Larkinella ripae, assembly GCF_054780775.1. Taxonomy (NCBI): domain Bacteria; kingdom Pseudomonadati; phylum Bacteroidota; class Cytophagia; order Cytophagales; family Spirosomataceae; genus Larkinella; species Larkinella ripae. The sequence goes on along the minus strand of NZ_BAAGVR010000001.1, from coordinate 608,962 downwards.
CTAATTCATAAACAGAATTATAGTTAAGCGGTGTACGTTGACGTTTCTTTCATATACCGCCACAGAATTCCGGTGAACAGACCGAACAATAAACAGACAGTTGGATTCGCTGTTATTTAAAGTAGACGGGAAAAACCGGATACGCAAAAAATTATGAGGAGACTTTGACTTTTTGTAACTTTTGGGAGTCTAAATGAATGGGTTTTCTCGAGGAGTAAATTAGAAGTGAAATGATTGATACCATTCGGCAGAAAATACAGGAGGCTTTTGTGCGCTATGATCATCGTGTTCCGGCCGATGTGATCAACCGGCTGTTTGCGACCATTCCGTCCGATGAAACGACATTGACGCAGGAAATCATGGGATACCTGCTGGAAAATAACTACGAAGCGCTCCGGACACCGCAGGGAGAAACCCAGCGGGATCGGCTTATTTCGACTGATTGGCAGCAAAAGGAGATTAAAACCTGGCTGACCACCCCCGAAACCCTGGCCATGCCGGTGTCGGCTGATGTTTCGCTGCATCCCATTGCGACGCCTTTTAGCCAGTCCAACAAAGTGCTGATTGCGCTGGTCATGCTGTTTGTGACTATTCTGTTGTGGCTCTGGAAAGGGAAGCTGTCGGCCATCGATAACGTGACCAGTCGCGATGATTCGACGGAAACCGAGCAAACGGTCAGCGGAAACCCGCAACCGGCGAAACCCGTCGAAAGCCAGTCGGTTGGGGCGGTTTTAAAGCAAAAAGCAGAGACTTTTCCCATTGCGGGGGCTCCAGCCGCAAAAAATAACAATAATTTAACGGCCCCCGTTGCCGTGATGGGTCAGTCAATGACCAAGGAAGATCCGGCTTCGGAATCATCGGCAATTGCGGAAACGGTAAAACCGTATGACGCCGTTGATAACCAAGTTGGCGATTTCGGTTTGCGGGCGGCTCGCAAAGGCGGCAAGTGGGGGTATGTTGATCAAAAAGATCAATGGCAGATTAACCCGGTTTTTGATGACGTGATGCCCTTTCAGGATGGAAAAGCACTTGTTATCCTCGACGGGCAGCAAATCAGCATTGACCGCGACGGCGCCCGCATTCGCGACGAAAATTAGCGGGAACCCGCGCTGACAATCAGGTTTTTGAAGAGAGTACCGTCGGTGGTTGAAACAAACCCCACACCATTGCCCTGGTAAAGCCGAAACTGATATGGGCTGGTCGGAATCTCGCGGCCATTGAGGTAAAAATGAATCTGATCCCCTTTTTTTCGCACCGTCAGGGTGTTTTTGGTCGCTGAAAGCGGTATGCCCGCCGGAACGTATTCGCCCCGCATGTAGATGGTGTAACTCAGGCCGTTGATAACGTACTTGACGGAAACCTGATTTTTATTATTGATCCGGAAGTGGCAATAATTCAGCGAGTCTTTCACACCCACCAATAAACCGGCATCGGGAATAATGCCGGTTGGTCCCGCAATATCCACCTGCACCATAAACGTATCCACCTTATTCAAATTGATGGCCGTCGGCACCGGGATAAAGCTAAAGGCGGCTGTTTGGGTATTGCTGGCCTGTTTACGAATCCGGTACGAGTTCTGGTGAAGATCGAAGGAATAAGCCCCCCGCTGACCGATGCGCCACCGGTTGTGGTTATCACTGAAATCGTCGGTAAACTGCCGGGTTGTGGCCGATGCCGCATTTTTGGGCTTGATCTTCACGTAGACCCAGGGGCTGGAAGCCGAATACACACCAACCTGCGCCTGAATTTCGCCGATCAGACCGAACAGGATGCCCACAAGGATCGCTAAGCGCTTCATATGCAACGTTAAAATTTATACTGGAACACCGCCACCGGGGCCCCGGATTGATAACCGGGCCGCAGACTCACCCTGGGGTCTGCGGTTTTGGCGCGCTGTTTCTGATTCCGAACTCCTTTGATAAACGTCGCAACAACGTCCGTAATCCAGATGGCACCCGCTACCCGCGTCGCCAGGAAATACCGGTGGTGGTGGGTGTTGGCCCGGTCGTAAAACGGCTGCGCAATGGTCCGGTTGCGCTGCTGTTCGTAAACGGCGTATTCATCGCGCGACTTTTTCCGTTCCACCAGCCCATACAGCAGCAGACCATAGCAGGCCGCCGTTACGCCCAGCCGGTGACCGATCACGGGTCTGGGCGACTGCACAAAGATGTTGCCAACGCCGGGAGCCACCATCGACAATAGGGCAAATTCCGGTCCGCCGGGGCGGTATTTTTTTCGGCTCGTGGTATCCACGACCGATAGAACAACCGGGTCGGTTTTTCGGGCGGCACCGGTCGCAATTTTAACCAGAATGGTGGCCCGGATATTTTCGTCGAGTTCAAAACCGTTTTCGAGCGCACGCCAGACGATGCGCCGGTTCGGTCCCGGCTGAACATCCTGCCCCCAATCGCCTGAGATATACTGAGCCGCCGGATTCAGCAAACCGTTGGTCTGGCTCCGGATGCGAAGGTAAACCGAGTCGGCGGGCTGATTGCCCGCCAGATCGTACAAAATCTCAACCGACGAATCGGTAATCGTACTGATGCGAATATTGGTAACGGCTACCTGACTGAAGGCGGGAAACGCGAAAAGCAGCAGCCAGAAAATAAAAAACCGGTTCAGCCAGGATGGAGTCGAGTGCGCAGGCATGGGCAGAGAAGGCTAATTGGCGACCGTCACCAGACGCGAAATGGTGAACTTATCATCGCACTGATTGGCTAAAACCATCGAAACGTTGTAGGTGCCCGGTTTGTCGTAGACGACCGTAAACTGGGTACCGGAGCGGTTTCTTCCGTCGCCCAGATCCCAGCCCACCGCTCCAATATCACCCCTCTGATTTTCCAGGAAAAAAGTAACTTCCAGCTTCGCGACCGAAAAGCCAATGGAGCCTTCCGGTTTTTCACAAACCGGAAAACTTTTCTGATCCAGGTCGAAGGGTTCACAACCAAAACAGCACAGGCTAATCAGAATCAGTGCGATAAAGACTTTCATCAGGATAATCAATGAGCATGCGAAACTAATCAAATTACAGGAAAGGTACTTCCAAAATAATGCCATTCCGGCAACCAACCAAACCTTTATCACATTGACGGTATTTTTTTGTAAATTTATCCAGTATTGTTACCGCTATTGCAATACCCTAAATAGAGCTCTTAGCGGTATTCGGGCGGCAATCCGTTAACACCCACACTTTTTGGAAATGTCCTGGTCTGCAAAAACGAAAGATGAACTGATCGCCGAGATTCGGCGGCTGAGTAAAGAAGTCGGAATCCGGAATTCCCTCGACGGAAATCCGCAACCGCAGCATGCGTCGGTTTTTGATGTCACCAAAACGGTTGATCAACTGAATCTCATTGGCTTAACCATTGAGGCAGACGGTACCGTGACTTTTTGTAATCAGTATACCCTGCGCATTACGGCCTGGCAACCCGCCGATGTCATCGGCAAGAATTTTTTTGAAGTCTTTATTCCGGCCGCCGACCGGGTGCAGATGCAACGGGATTTTAACGAAGCCATTGCGCGGGGCGGAGTAGTCGAGCAAAAGGAGGTCAACCTGCTGGCCAAGAGCGGGGCTGTCCGGAATATTCACCTGAACTCGTTCATTATCAATAGCGTTGCCGACCGTTCGGCGGTGGCTTCTTACACCATCATTGGCGAGGACGTCACCAACAAAAAGCGGGTGGCGTCGGCCTTGTCGTATTCCAATTCGCAGTTGCAGGATCTGGTCGATAACACCAGCGATTTGATCCAACTGGTGACCCTCGACGGGAAGTTTCTGTTTGTCAACCGGGCCTGGCGCGAAGTTCTGGAGTATAGCTCGGACGAAATTGCCTCGCTGACCCTGCAGGACGTGCTGCATCCCGATTACGCCGACAGCACCCTGATGCGGCTGCAACGGGTGCGGGATGGCGAGAAATTTCCGTATTTCGAGACGGTTTTTCAGAGCAAGAAAGGCAAAACCATTTTTGTGTCCGGGAGCGTCAACTGCCGGTATGACCAGGGAAAACCGACGGCCTACCGCTGTATCCTGCACAATACGACGAGCCGCATCCGGGCGGAAAAAGCCCAGAAGCTTTACTACAGCATCGCCAACTGGACGCTCAACGCCACCGATCTGGACGAATTGTACCAGAATATTCACGATGAACTGAGCAACATCATCGATGCCCGCAATTTCTTTATTGCGCTGTACGATCAAAGCAAAAGCTTCCTGTATTTCCCGTATTACATCGATGAATATTTTACGGGAATGCGGTTTACGAAGCGAAAATTGGGCAACGGCCTGACCGAGTACGCCATTCGGGCCAACCGGCCGCTGTTTCTCTACGAACAGGATATTCAGCAATTGGCCGACACGCAGAATCTGTATCTTTACGGGCAGATTCCGAAAGCGATGCTGTGCGTGCCGCTCCGGATTGGCGACCGGATTACGGGAATCATCGGCGTAAAAGCCTACGACAAAGCCGATGCCTACAACATTCGTGACCTGGAATTGCTGGAGTTTATCTCGGGGCAGGTGGCCCTGGCCATTGCCCGGAAACAGGACGAAGGAGCCATTAACAAACAAACCGCCCGCCTGAACGCCATTTTCGACAGCAGCTCGCACCTGATCTGGTCGGTCAACAAAAGCTTCCAGTTAACGTCCTTCAACCGGAACTACACCCGCCTGATCGAGAACCAGTTGGGCGAAGTGCCGCAGTTGAACGTGACAACCGAGAAGCTGGGCTGGCGGATTATCGGAGCGGAAAACCGGAAATTGCTGGAAGAAAAATACCGGCTGGCGTTTCGGGGACTTCCCCAAACCGTCGAGTTACATTTTCAGACGCAGAAAGGGGAAGCCTGGCTGGAGGTTCACCTGAATCCTATTCTGCTTTCGGGCGGAGTGATCGAGGAAGTTTCCGGGATAGCCCGCGACATTACGGCCCGGAAACGGACCGAACTGGAACTGCGCGGCAGTGAGGAAAAATTCAAGGGCATCTTTGTCAACCTGCAGGATATTTATTGCCGCGTCGACCGCGAGGGGCGGATCACCATGATCAGTCCGTCGGTGCTCAAACGGACGGGCTATACACCCGAGGAGGTGATTGGCCAGCCCATCACGAATTTTGTCGACAAGCAGGACATTCACCGGGCGTTGATGCGGCTGATTCGCAACAAGAGCCTGCGGAATTTTGAAGCCACGCTGCACCGCAAGGACGGAACCGTGCGGCAGATCATGCTGAACATGTTGACGCTGAACGACAAAAGCGGTCGGGTGGATGAAGTGGCCGCGCTGGCCCGCGACATTACCGAACTGAAGCGCAACGCCCAGGAACTGATGAAAGCCAAAGACGAAGCCGAGCGGTCGCTAAAGGTGAAGGAGCGGTTTTTGGCGAACATGAGCCACGAAATCCGGACGCCGATGAACGGCGTGATCGGGATGATCGATCTGCTGAACGATACCCCGCTGGATCAGGATCAGAAGGATTACGTGCAGACCATTAAAAAATCATCGGAAACGCTGCTCAACATCCTGAACGACATTCTCGATTTGTCGAAAATTGAAGCCGGCAAAATGGTGCTGCACGAAGCCCCCATTTTGTTCCGCGAAGTGTTCGACAAACTGGTTTCGCTTTTTGGTCAGCAGGCCAGTGTAAAAGGCAACACGCTGCGCTATAATCTGGCTGAAGATCTGCCCAAGTTTGTCATTGCGGATCAGACGCGCCTGTTGCAGATTTTGTCGAATCTGACATCGAACGCGATCAAGTTTACCGAAAACGGGGCGGTTACGGTCAATGCGTCGCTGGTCGGCAAAAAAGGCAAGTTCAACCGGATTAAAGTGGAAGTGAACGATTCGGGCATCGGGATTGCCAAAGACGATCTGGGGCTGTTGTTCAACTCGTTCAGCCAGGTCGAAATGTCGTCGCGCAAATCGTTTGGCGGCACGGGCCTGGGACTGGCCATTTCAAAAGAGCTGGCCGCGCTGATGAAAGGCAGCATCGGCGTCGAGTCGTCGGCGGGGCAGGGCAGCACGTTCTGGTTTACGATTGAATTAAAAGAAACCCTCATTAGCCCAACCGCGCAAAAAGCCGATCAGGCGGAGGTTTCGTTGCAGAACGTATTCAAGGATCATCAGCCGTATCTGCTGCTGGTCGACGACAATGCCGTTAACCGGAAAGTGGCCACCGAAATTCTCAAGAAATCGGGTTGCCGGGTCGATATGGCGTCGAGCGGACAGGAAGCCATCGAAAAAGTAACAGCGGCCCTGGCCACGAAAGGGCAGGCGTATGAATTGATTTTTATGGACATTCAGATGCCCGACATGGACGGCGTGGAAACGACCCGGCGGCTTCGGGATCAGTTCGGCATGCAGTTGCCGCCCGTTATTGCCATGACGGCCTATTCGATGCGCGAAGACCGGGACCGGTTTTTGAGTCAGGGGCTCGACGATTACATTGCCAAGCCCATTCGGGCGCAGAGCCTGATTGCCAAAGTGAAAGAAGTGGTGGAGGCCCGCAAGGAATTCCGGGAGGCCGCCCAGATGCGGTCGAAACAACTGGAGACGATCCGCGAGCTGGCCGCACCCATGATCGACGCCGAGATTGTCGCTCAACTGGAGCAGGTGGGCGGTTGGGATCTGGTGACGTCAATTTACGAAGATTTTGAAATCGAAGCGACCACGCTGGTGCAGGAGTCGCTGGACGGTTTTGCGATCGGCGATATTCCGTCCGTCAAAAGTCACCTGCATACGCTCAAAGGCAGTGCTGGAACGATTGGGGTCGCCCGGATTGCGCAGATCGCGCGGGAAGCGGAGGCCAAGCTGAAAGTAAGCGACAGCAGTTCGCTGGCCGATGATCTGCATCTGCTGGACAAGGAATTCAAGATTTTTTTAAGTGATTACAAAACCGCACTGGACAAATTAGGGGCGGAAAAAGCCGGATAAAGCCAACGTTTATGTCATCTCGTCAACTCATTTCTTCGGGCTCTCCCTGGGAGCCCGTCGTCGGCTACAGCCGCGCGGTTCGGATTGGCAACGTCATTGAAATTGCCGGAACAACGGCGATGGACGGCGACCGGCTGGTGGGAAAAGGGGACGTTTACGAACAGACCCGGTTTATTTTCCAGAAGATAAAAGCGGTTCTCGATGAAGCCGGTGCCTCCCTGACGGATGTGGTGCGTACAAGGATGTACGTTACCGACATTTCGCAGTGGGAAGAAGTGGGGAAAGCACACGGCGAGTTTTTTAGGGAAATTCGGCCGGCGGCATCGATGGTGCAGGTTAGTGCGTTAATTGATCCTGACCTGCTGATAGAAATAGAAGTAACGGCGGTAATCAGTCCGACAATTTGACCTCATTCTAAATAAGCATCTATTTTATAGAAGGTATACGACTTAGCGTTTAATAACGTATTTTTGTTTAAAATCAATCTTAATAACCTACTAATCAGTGCATTACGCACCTGCAAGTAAGTACCTAGTTACGAATGACACCTGAATTGAATCAAACAAGCGAGAAAGTAATCACAGCTGAACTGGTTATTAAAAAAGCAGTAGAAGTAATCTGTGGTAAATGGCGACTGGTAATCATTCATCTGCTGCGTGAAAAGACCTTACGATACGGGGAAATCAAACGATCAGTGCCCGGAATCAGCGAGAAAGTCCTGGTGCACGAATTGAAACAATTGGTCGAATTAGGAATGGTTGACAAGCAATCGTTTGGTGAGGTTCCGCCCCGGGTCGAATACCGACTCAACGACAAAGGCCGTACGGTTCTGCCGGTTATTGATCTCCTGAGAGAGGTCGGACAGGCCTTTATTTAGGTTTTCTTAACGGTAAGACAGGCGCTTTCCCGGATGAAATCAACGCATCCGGGTTGAAAATCCATTGTCAAAAATTGACCAGTTTGTAGCCAACGGCCAGCGTTGCATAGCCGATAAAACCGGTGATGCCGCTGTCGTTGAACACTCCCCCGACCGGTAAACCGTAGCGGACATCGACTTCAAGACGTTTCAGGAGCGTGATGCCCGCACCCAGCTCAATGCCGAAGTTGAAGTTTTTTACCTGTAAAATACCGGCCTGTTCGGGATCTGTCAGGTCGACCTGATCACGGATGTTTGCGATTGGCAAAGCCGGAAAATTGATGGCGGGGTTGGCTTCAACCTGTCCCGAAGCCGTGCGGGCGGCTTCGGCCTTTTGCGTAAAGAAAAGGGTGGGGCCGCCGTAGAAACGCCAGCGGTTTTCCCGGCCCTGTTTGCCAATGAACAGGGGAATGTAAACGGTATTCAGCAGCGGGTCAGACGTGGTATTCAGCCGGGCATACAGCGTACCCGGCGGCAGACTGATCGGCAGACTGACGCCAAATTCGGACGCAGCGGCCACGTCGATGCGGTCGATGGTGGCCTGCTGTTTCAGCTTCAGCGACGAAAAACTGAGTTCGGCCTGGAGGAAAAACCGGTCGAAATTTTTCCGGACCCAGGCGCCGGCTACGTAGCCGGTCCCAATGCCATTGCCGGAATTGCGAATGCGTGGCATCTCCAGCCCCGGCGAAAGCGTCTGCGCCGGAATGATCGTATAACCGTGGGTGAACGTGGCGCCAGCCCGAATGCCTGCTTCCATTTTCCCTTGTGCCTGCGCTGCGAGTGAGGTTGCCAGCAGCGCAACCCAGCCAATCCCGTACCTTCTCATTCCCGATGCCCGATTATAATTTGCTCCAGATTGGTCCCAACCTGCCGCAAGAACGGAAAACTCGGCCAAGTCATAAAAAGAATGTAAATATTTTATTGAAACGGATTACCAGTGCCGCCTTTTGCCGTCTAAAATAGGATTGTGTTGGTGACCGGGTATTTTAGGTCAAACAGTTCCGGTCTCTTCACAGTTGTTCTAGTTTAAACCCAATCATTGTACTCAAAAACACAAACTCAAATGGGACTTCTCAGTTTTTTCAAGGGTGTCGGTGAAAAAGTATTCGGCAAGGAACACGAAGCACCGGCGGCCGAGCCTGCCAAGGCCGCCGAAGTAGAACCGCTGAAAGCGAGTGCATTGCTCAATCACGTCAAGCAACTGGGCTTGTCGTACAAAAAATTGACGGTTAAAACCGCAGGGGATACGGTGGTGCTGGAAGGCGAAGTGGCCAAGCAGGAAGATGCTGAAAAACTGGCGCTGGCCGTCGGTAACGTCGAAGGCGTTCATCAGGTCGATAACCGCCTGGTGGTGGAAACGCCGGAGCCGGAAGGGCAGTTTCACACCGTGGAATCGGGCGATACGCTGTCGGCGATCTCCAAAAAGGTCTACGGTGACCCGATGAAATACGGGATCATTTTCGAAGCCAACAAACCGATGTTGAAAAGTCCCGACCTGATTTATCCCGGTCAGGTGCTGCGCATTCCGAGGCTGTAGACTACCGCTCAACATCATTCGCAAAAAAGGCGTCTCCGTTGGGAGACGCCTTTTTTGCGAATGATGTTTCAATCAGTCTGCTTCAAAGTGCGGGTTCTCGATGATTCCCAGCACGTTGCCGAAAGGATCTTTCACGCTGGCTACCTTGATGTCTCCGCCAACTTCCTCAATACCGGAATGCACGCTGGCACCGTGGCTCATCAGATGTTCCCAGGCTTTTTCGATGTTGGGGACGCCCCAGTACGTAATCGTACTGCCGTCGGAAGGGTTGACGGCCGGATCCAGACCGAGCTCGTATCCCCCCACCGAAAAACCCACGTAAAACGGTTCGTCGAAATATGGGTTGACACCCAGTATTTTGGCATACCAGGTTTTCGCGTAAATCAGATCGGGTGCTGCATAAATAACAGTCCGTAGGCCCAGAAAAGCGGATGCCATATAGCGGGGGAAGTTGCCCAGTCCGGTCGGGACCGAATGGAAATGAAACGGAAAAATAACAAAAAAGATTAAATAGCGTGTACAGAATTTCTTTTGCGGTTGTAAGCGTTGGTGCGGGTGGCTGGGAAAGCGCTTACTTTCTGATTTGAATCCAAACCGGACAGCCCCGGCAAGGTATTTGCAGGCTTGTTTTACAATGCGCGGGGGCGGATCGTAAAACAAGCCCCTCTCATTTGACCGCCAACCCGTATGGAAATTTGGTGGAATCTTGCCAAATTTACAGATGAGTTTTGTGCCGAAAGATTGTTTTACAAAACAAATATAAGCTTGCTGCCAAACTGACTTGCCTGGTTCGTATGTCAAAAAAAAATCAATCCTCATCGGGTCAAAAACCGCCCGTCCGACCCACCTCCAGCAGCCCCAATAAACCGGCTCCGCGTCCGGCGGCTGCGGTTAGCCGCCCGGCTGTTGCCAAACCGGCTCAGGCCGTTTCCGAACCGCTGGAAATCCGATCCGTTCAATGGCTCTGGGCCGGGCTGATTGCGGCTGTCGGCTTTGCTTTGTACGTCAATACGTTCGGTCACGGGCTGGCGCTCGACGACATTGCGGCCATCACCCAAAACCTGTTTGTGCAGAAAGGAATTGAAGGCATTCCGGACCTGCTAAAAACGGAATTCTGGCATTTTAGCAATATTTCGCTTGGCTACTACCGGCCGCTGGCGCTCATCACTTTTGCGCTGGAAAAAGAATATTTTGGCGGGGATCCCCACATCAGCCACATCATCAACGGAATTTTGTACGGAATCACCGGTTTTTTTCTGGTTGTTCTGCTGCAGAAATGGATGCCGGGCCGTACGGTCGTAACCACGCTCATGGCCTTGCTTTTCATGGCGCACCCGCTGCACACCGAGGTGGTGGCCAACATCAAAAGCCGGGACGAAATGCTGAGTTTCCTGTTCCTGACGCTGGTGATGCTGACGTACTGGAAGTACCTGGAAACGCAGCAGAAGGGCTGGGTAGTGTTTTCGGCCTTCTGGATGTACCTGACCTACCTCTCCAAAGAGTCGTCGCTCGTTGGCTTGGGGCTGATCGTGATCATGCAGTACACGTTTGCCAGGCGAAATTTCTGGCAGTCGCTCCTCAGCATCTGGCCGTACTTACTGGTGACGGCGCTGTTTTTCTGGCAGAAAAAAGCCATGATTGGCACCCTGAGCGGCAATCCGCCGGTCGATTGGGCCAACTACCCGTATGCCCTGCAAAACACCAAGTTTCTGACGACCTTCAAATTCTTCGCCCAGTACCTGCGGCTGCTGATTTTCCCGCTGCATCTGTCGTATGATTATTCTTACGACGTCATTCCGTCCGGCAAACTGAGCGACTGGGAAACCCTGCTCGGCCTGTTTTCCTTTGGCGGATTGCTGTGGCTGGCGTGGAAGGGCTTCTGGCAGCGCGCCGTCTGGGGCTTTGGACTGACGTGGATGTTTATTACCATGACGCCGGGTCTGGGCTTTGTGCTGTTTCGGGGCGGCATCCTGGCCGAGCGGTTTTTGTACGCGCCGATCCTGGGTTTCGTCATTGCCCTGATTGCCGGGCTGGATCTGGCGTTCGCCAAACGGCTGGACTTGTCCGAAAATGCGCCGGTTTTGAAGCGGTACGGGCTGCTGATCGGCCTGTGTGTGGTTGTGGGGAGCCTGTTCAGTTTCCGGACGGTGGTTCGGAACGAAGACTGGAAAGACAATTTTACTCTCTTCAACAGTGGATTGGATTATGCATCCAATAGCTGTCAGGTAAACCGCCACGTGGCTAATGAGTGGATCAACAAGTGCGCGGTGGAAAAGGACCCGAAAAAGAAGCGGTATTATTTCAACAAAGTCATCTACCATTTGCAGCGATCGACGGAAATCTACCCCGGTTTTGGCGAAGCCTTTTTCTCAATAGCCTATTCGTACCAGAAACTGATTCCAAACCGGGATTCGGCGGTGTATTACTACAAACAGGCCATCCGGGCGTCTTCGAATTATGCCCCGGCCTACAACAACCTCGGCGTCATCTACCAGAACGAACGGCGGTATCACCTGGCATCGTATTTCTACAACATGTCGATGATGGTCAATCCGGCTTATCAGGACGGGAGAAACAACTGGGAGGGGTTGAGAAAACAATTGGGTCTCGATGTCAAGATTTTGCCCGATAGTTTAAAAAACGAAGCGGTTTTGCCGGGCGTTTCAACACCGACCACCGTGCCGACACTCCGTTTTCCGGTACGATAAGCGGGATACGGTTTTCGCCAACCCGGCGAAAACCGTATCCGACTACAGCGGTTTTTCTGAACAATTAGCGAAAACCGGGTGCTTACCGCTTGACCGTAACCCGCAGGAACGTCGCCGGAATCGAGGTGGTTCCCGGGTCAGCGCTCTGGTTTTGGCTGATAAACAACGCTTCCAGTTCCTGCTGAAGGTCAGCCGTTTTTCCGTTCTTTTCGGCGGCTTCAAACGCGTTCATGGTGGGGCCGTAGTAATTCCGGAAGCGGCTCAGAAACTCAGCCGGTGGAAAAGGCGCGGTAAAGGTGTAGGTATCCCGTTCAAAGGAAATGTTCTCCGCCGGTATACCCGCCTGTCCGAAGCGTTCCAGCACCTGACTTTCCACTCCCCACAGCATCGGACTAATAAAGCCTTCCGGGGGGGCGGGCGTATAGGCCGAGCTGGTCTTCAGGATTTGCGCCACCAGGGTAGGGTCGCCAGGAATCCAGTTGCCCATCACAATGCGGCCCCCCGGCCGGGTTACGCGCACCAGTTCCCGGGCTACATCGAACGGTTTGGGCGCGAACATGGCGCCGAAAATACTGACCACCAGATCAAAGGACTGATCCTGCAACCCACTCAGGTCGGTGGCGTCGCCTTCCTGGAAAGTGCAGTTGGTCAACCCTTCCTGCTGGGCCCGTTTGTTACCCGCTTCGACCAGATTCCGGGCGATGTCAACGCCGAGAACGTTGGCCCCTAGTTTAGCGGACGGGATGGCGGTCGTGCCGTCTCCACACCCCAGATCCAGAACGTCCAGCCCTTTCGTAATGCCCAGTTTGTCAACGAGAGCGGCCCCGCTTTCGCGCATCGTTTCGGCCAGCCGGGTGAAATCACCTTTTTCCCATAATGCTTTGTTTGGATTCATGATTTGTTGTTTAAAAAGTAAAGTGAAAATGTTGGTTTGAGTTTTAGAAAAGAAAACGGCTGAAACAACGACTGGGCTGCCTGTCAGCCTGCTTTCCTAAACTTGTGCAAAGGTAGCGGCCCCATCAACCGGAAAAATCACCGAAATCCGTGATTTTCTGTCACGGATTTCGGTGATTTTTCATTTTTATCAGGCTTTGAGTGCCGCTATAAGCCGGTTTTCCCAAAAGTAGCAGGACTTGACTCATTTGTGACAGGCTTTTGGCGCCCTGATGCGGACCTTTGATTCATTCAAACGGACACAAAAATCAAAACTACATACGCCATGAAAACCGCCATCAAATCCCTGCTCGTTGCCTTCGCCTTTACCATGACCAGCTTCTCGGTTGCCCAGGCCGACGTTTACAAACCGCTTAGCCGGACCAAAAAAGCAGCCGCTTTTCAGAGCAGCCTGTATACCACCCAGGAAGGGAAACTCCAGATTGCCGTTAACAAAGAGATGGGAAACACCGTCCAGATTCGGCTGGTCAACGCGGCCGGTAAAGAATTTTTCGTTCAGCAGATCGGTAAACACCAGCAGGCAGCCCGGCTTCGGCTGGATGTGAGCAACCTGCCCGACGGCAACTACCAGGTTGTCATCTCGAATGGTGTCGAAACCACCACGCAGCAACTGACCCTGGCTACCCAGCCACCCGTTGCCGCGCCCCGGTTTGTGGCCGTGAATTAAGGAAGAGAAAGAAGCGTACCGGTTCCTGAAGCCCGGAAACAACAGAAAACCGCCCGGTTTTGTCGTCAGACGACAAAAACCGGGCGGTTTTCCTTATTCAAGACGGGCGAAATTATTTCGCGTAGGCAACCGAGCGCATTTCCCGAATTACGGTAATTTTGATCTGGCCGGGATACTGCATTTCCTTCTCAATTTTCTGCGAAATATCGAACGAAAGGGTGTTGGCTTTTTCGTCGCTGACGTTTTCGGCATCGACCATTACCCGCAGTTCGCGACCGGCCTGAATGGCGTAGCACTTGGTCACGCCGGAGAAGTTCATCGCCAGTTCCTCGAGTTCTTTCAGGCGTTTGATGTACGATTCCATCATCTCCCGACGGGCACCCGGCCGCGAACCCGAAACCGCATCACACACCTGAACGATGGGGGAGATGAGCGTGGTCATCTCGATTTCGTCGTGGTGGGCGCCGATGGCGTTGCAAACTTCCGGATGTTCCTTGTACTTCTTGGCCAGCTCCATGCCCAGGACTGCGTGCGGCAGTTCGGCTTCTTCGGGCCAGACTTTCCCGATATCGTGCAGCAAACCGGCGCGTTTGGCGAGCTTGGCGTTCAGGCCCAGTTCGGCGGCCATCGTGGCGCAGAGCTTGGCTACTTCGCGGGAGTGTTGCAGCAAGTTCTGGCCGTAGCTGGACCGGAACCGCATCCGGCCAATCATCTTGATCAGTTCGGGATGCAGGCCGTGAATGCCGAGGTCAATTACCGTCCGCTCCCCAATTTCCACAATCTCGTCTTCGATGTTCTTGCGGGTTTTAGCCACAATTTCCTCAATCCGGGCGGGATGAATCCGGCCGTCCTGCACCAGCCGGTGGAGCGACAGACGGGCAATTTCGCGCCGGACGGGGTCAAAACCGGAAATAATAATGGCTTCCGGGGTATCGTCCACGATAATTTCCACGCCCGTTGCCGCTTCCAGCGCCCGGATGTTTCGCCCTTCGCGGCCAATCACTTTCCCCTTGATATCGTCGCTTTCGATGTTAAAAACCGACACGCAGTTTTCGATGGCGTGTTCCGTCGCCGTCCGCTGGATGGTTTCGATCACCACTTTCTTCGCTTCTTTCGTGGCTGTCAGTTTGGCTTCTTCCACCACGCTCTTAACGTAGGACGAAGCGCGCGAGTCGGCTTCGGCTTTCAGGGCGTCGATGAGTTGGTCGCGGGCCTGGTCGGCGGTGAGGCTGGCAATTTTCTCCAGGGCTTCGACCTGTTGCTGGCGCATCCGTTCGGCTTCTTCCCGGCGTTTGCCGATGCTTTCCTGCTGCTGATCCAGTTTGGCTTTCTGCTGTTCGAGTTCGGTTTCCCGGCGTTTGCTTTGATCGGCCTGCTGCTGGAGTTGTTGTTCGCGCTGCTTGAGTTTGTTTTCGTTGGTAATCAGGATGTTTTTCTTGCGATTGGTGTCTTCTTCAAACTCGGCTTTCAGTTTCAGGTACTTTTCGCGAGCCTCCAGAATGCGGTCTTTCTTGATATTTTCAGCCGTCAATTCGGCGTTCTTGATAATCTCGGCCGCTCGTGTTTCGGCATCCTTTTCGCGCTGGGCAAACAGCCGGCTGAGGAGCTTCCTGCCGATGTAGATGCCCACCGCGATCGAAAGGACATCCGACAGGAGCATCACCCAGAAATTAATGTTATTCATGTCCGTAGACGTTTGTGTGAAAAATATAATTCGCACAGACAGCTACTGGGCCGAAAATGAAGCAGGCCGACGTTTGCAGTCAGCAATTGAATGGTACGGAAGGCGGTTTTTGCGTTTGTTTTCTACCCAATACGTCATCGGGTAGTCAACGTTGAGTCAATCAACTCGTCTAAACGATTGATCCGTTGCGTTATCTTATCCTGCATGGCCAGGTTCTCACTGGTTGCTTCCAGCCATCGGACCGTGTGCATCAGGGCAACAACGGCCAGGAGATCAAGCTCATCGCGCTTTTTTTTCTTGTTCTTTTCATCAAAAAAGCGTTCAGTTATAAGACGCGCAGCCTCCCGGGCTGTTTCTTCTTCTTCAGGAAGAACGCTTAGCGGGTAACTTCGGGTACCAATTCGGATATTTATTGACAATAACTCTTCCATCCGTACAGCTTGTCGATCCGGGGTCGGAAAACGGTTTACGTCGTTCAAACCACCGGCAAATGATTCATGACAAGTCATTCAAATAGGCAATACACCGATCCAATTCTTCGATATACGCCGTCAATTGTTGCTTCAATTCAGCAGTAGCCCCTGCGTCATTGTGTTTGTTATTTACAATCTTAGGAATATTTGTTGGTTTTGAAAACTCTTTTGGCGAATTAGTCGTCAATTTTTCCAATTTTTCCAATCGATTCTGCTGTTTCACCAGCTTATCCGCCAGCTCCACGTTCTCTTTCTGCAAAATTTTATTCGCCTGTTCCAGCTCCAGAATCCGTTCCCGATCCTGCCTGATCTGCTCAACCAGGCGGAACGCTTTGGCCTCAAAAGAGTCCAGCTGCGAGAAAACCGGCGATGTGCTGTTCATGACGGGTTTAAAATTTCCAGTTTGAAATTACCATTTCATTTTGATGAAAAACGAAAGGGCAAGCCATCGATCAACATTTATTTTCGGATGACCGCGCCCAGCTCCCGTTCAAAGGCCGACATCAGGCGGTTCATCGTTTTGTCAATTACCGCATCGTTCAGCGTTTGGGCGGTATCCTGCAGAATAAAACTGACCGAATACGATTTTTTGCCCTGATCCAGGTTTTCGCCTTCGTACACGTCGAACACGTTCAGGTCGCGCAGCAGTTTGCGCTCGGTCTGGTAGGCCAGCCGGCTGATTTGCGCGTACGTCACCCCGGTATCAAGCACCAGCGACAGATCGCGCCGGACTTCCGGGAACCGCGACACTTCGTCGAAGGCCACTTTGCCGTTGTACAGCTTCAGGACGTACTGCCAGTCGAAATCCGCGTAAAAAACCGGGGTGTTTTTCAACTCCACCAGCTTCGTCAGCCCCGCCCGGACCAGCCCCAGCGACACCAGCGGTTTTTTGTTTACCAGCAAAGTCAAGCCATACTGGAAGATAGCCGGGTCAGCCGCTTGGTTGTCAGTAACTTTTATCCGAAAGGCGGCCAGAATCCGTTGCACCACACCCGCCAGATCGTGGTAATCGACGCCCGCGTCGGCGGAGCGTTGGTGACTGGTCAGCCAGCTTTCCGACTGCATACGCCCCGTCATCCAGAAGCCCAGGCGCGGGCGTTCGTGAAACCGTTCGCCTTCGCGACTGTAGGTTTTGCCAAACTCAAAGATTTTGAGGTCTTTTTGCCGCCGGTTCACGTTATAAACCAGCGTTTCCAGCCCGGAGAACAGCAAGGTCTGCCGCATCACCGAGAGTTCTTCGCTCAAGGGGTTCAGCAACTGCACATCCGCGTGGGGCAGCGTAGCCCGGATGGCATCGTGGAAGGCCGGACGGGTCAGCGAATTGGTCAGAGTTTCGAAAAAACCGTTGGCCGCCAGCAGCTGACTCGCGCGCTCCTGCAACTGGTCGGGATTGGTTTCGGGCGATTCGGAAAGGAAATCGGCCGCCAGGTGCTCCGAAAGCGGAACGTTGTCGAGGCCGTAGATCCGCAGAATCTCTTCGATGATGTCCGATTCGCGCTCCACATCGACCCGGTACGGCGGCACGATGG
Source organism: Larkinella ripae (assembly GCF_054780775.1). Classification (NCBI taxonomy): domain Bacteria; kingdom Pseudomonadati; phylum Bacteroidota; class Cytophagia; order Cytophagales; family Spirosomataceae; genus Larkinella; species Larkinella ripae. The sequence continues at coordinate 591,572 of NZ_BAAGVR010000001.1, read as the reverse complement.
CCGTGAAACCTTCGTCGGTTTTGTCCTGAATCTGAATGTCCAGACTTTCCAGAATCCGGAGCATGTCGGCCCGGTCGATGGCAATGCCAATCAGCCGGTCAATGTTGCGGTAGCGAACCAGAACCGTCCGTTCCGAAACCGGGTTCGGGTACAGGTCGGTTAGCTCCGAAGAGACCGTTCCACCGGCAAGTTCCTGAATCAGCAAAGCGGCCCGTTTAAGCGCAAAAACCGGCAGGTTCGGGTCGGTGCCCCGTTCAAACCGGAACGACGCATCGGTTTTCAGACCGTGGTGCTGCGACGTGCGCCGAATCCAGGCCGGACTGAAATACGCCGATTCAAGGAAAATCCGGGTGGTTTGCGCCGTAACGCCCGATTTTTGTCCGCCAAACACCCCGGCGATGCACATCGGTTCGCGGGCGTTACAGATCATCAGGTCGGTGGCCGCCAGTTTGCGTTCCACCCCGTCGAGGGTCACGAACGTGGTTCCCTCCGGTACGGTTTTGACAATCACCTGATGGCCCGTAATCTGGTCGGCGTCGAAGGCATGCAGCGGCTGCCCCAGTTCGTGGCAGACGTAATTGGTGATATCGACCACGTTGTTGATCGGACTCAGACCGATGACGCGCAGCCGCTGTTTCAGCCAGTCGGGCGAATCGCTGACGGTCAGGCCGTCGATGGTCAAGCCGGTGTAACGCGGAGCCCCCTCCGGCGTTTCGACCGAAACCGGAATCGACCGGTTTTGATTGTCAACCTTGAACGCATCGACCGACGGCCACTGAACCGGGCGTTGCAGCACGGCTTTCAGATCGCGGGCCACGCCCAGGTGCGAAGCCGCATCGGCGCGGTTGGGCGTCAGACCGATTTCAATCTGGTAGTCGGCTTCCAGGCCGAAGTAATTGACGGCGGGCGTACCGTTGGGCAGGTCGGTGTCCAGCACCATCACCCCGGCATGGGAGGTTCCCAGACCGATTTCGTCTTCCGCGCAAATCATGCCTTCCGAAGCCGCTCCCCGAATTTTCGCCTTTTTAATCGTGAACGGTTCTCCGCTGACCGGATACAGGGTCGCACCGACCAGGGCCACCACCACTTTCTGGCCGGCCCGCACGTTGGGCGCTCCGCAAACGATGTGCAACGGCGCTTCCTGGCCCGCATCGACCGTCGTCAGGCTCAGTTTATCAGCTTCCGGATGTTTTTCACAGGTCAGCACTTCGCCGATCACTACACCCTCCAAACCGCCCGGGACGGATTCTTTTTTTTCAATGCTTTCAACTTCTAAACCCGTCGAGGTCAGGATCTTACCGACGGTCTCCGGGCTTTCACTCAGGCTGATCAACTGATTCAGCCATTTATAGGAAATTTTCATACAGCAACGGGAAATGGATTGCAAAGATAACGACGATTACGGTGATATTAACGATGAATTATGCACGCTAAACTACTGACCACCGGCAGGCTGTCGGTCATTCGCATTCATCGTTCATCCTTCATCATTTACTTTCAGAAAATCTTTCGCCCGCCCGAACCGCGACGGGAAGCGTATTTTCGGCGGGGGGTACCGGGCAGGCGTAGTCGTAATTGTAGGCGCAATACGGATTGTAGGCTTCGTTGAAGTCGATGATCAGCCGGTTTTCCTTTGGGTCGTCGGGACTGAAATCGATGTAGCGCCCTCCGCCGTAGGTTTCTTTGCCGCTGGTTTTGTCCTTAAACAGAATCGACAGCGTGTTTTCGTGTTTGAGCACCAGCAGCCGGCAAAGCTCGTCCTGAAGGGTAAAAACCGCATGGGCGTATTTCTCGTATACTTCCTCGCTGCCATCCGTTAACTTAACCACCACCTTTTTGCGGTCGGCAAACGGCTCCAGCCGGGCGGCTACGCGGTAGGCCGGGTCGGGATTGAAATACGTCAGGGCCTTGAACTTGGCTTTATCGGTGAACGGGGATTCGCTGCTGGTCCGGAAAAATTCTTCCTTGTCTTTTCGTTTCTGCGCCACCTCCGTGCGGTAGCTCTCCGGATTGGTCACGGTTGGTGAGTCCGTATTGTCCCCGTCAAAAAAAGAATAGTAGATGATCGCCAGCACAATCAGAAAAAGACCCACCAGCAAAAAACGATTCCGAAGCATAACCGAATGATTTAGGGCGTGAAATTACGGATTCATTTAGTGATTCTGTTGCAGAATTTTAGCAGTTTGGTCCACCTTTGCGGAACGGAACGGCAAAACCGGAATGGGCAGATTCCGCTGCGAACCGTGGGTGCTTTGGTAAAATTGGTCTACTTTTCGCTATACTTATCCTGCAAAGGCTTTTTTATAAAGTCCGTTTATGGCTCGATTGTTACAGCTGGATACCTTTTCTTCGGACTCCGGCGATCTGACCGTTATTGAAAAAATCCTGCCGGGTGCCATCCGGCGGGTTTATTACGTTCACGAAATCCGGGAGGAGCAGCGGGTGGGCCGGCGGCACCGCCAGGCCTGGCACGTGCTGGTGTGCCTGAACGGGAGTTGCCGGATTTACTGCCACGACGGCATTCGGGAGCGCTGGTATGGGCTGGAAAAACCGCAAACCTGTCTGGTGCTGGAACCCCGCGACTGGTATTTCCTGGATGAACTGGCACCCGGCGCAATTTTACTGGTTCTTTCCAATGAGCCCTCCACTCCGGACGATGCCGTGTACGCGCCGTATCCGGCGGTATCGTAAGGAATTCTTATCGGCTCCATCCTGTTACCCCAGTAAATCGGTGCAATCCCTGTTCAAAAAATGTTTACCGGAATTATTGAAACAACCGGCGAGGTAATCGACATCACCGCCGAAGGAACCAACCTGACCTTCCACCTGAAATCCAGCCTGGCCCCCGAGCTGAAAGTGGACCAGAGCCTGAGCCACAACGGCGTTTGCCTGACCGTGACCTCGGTGAGCGGAGAAACGTATACGGTGACGGCGGTGGACGAAACGCTGAAAAAAACCAATCTGGGTCAGATCAAAACCGGCGACCGGGTGAATCTGGAACGGTGTATGCCCGCCAACGGTCGCTTCGACGGCCACATTGTGCAGGGACACGTCGATCAGACCGGCGTTGTGACCCGCATCAGCAACCAGAACGGGAGCTGGCTGTTCGACTTCCGGTATGGGCTGGCGTCGGACGAACCCGATCAGAACAATATTACCGTCGAAAAAGGCTCTATCTGTATCAATGGCGTGAGTTTAACCGTTTTCAATTCGGAACCGGATTCGTTCCGGGTCACGATCATTCCCTACACCTACGAACACACGACGTTCCGCGATCTGACGGTGGGCGACGTGGTGAATCTGGAGTTCGATGTGGTGGGAAAATACATAAAAAAAATGCTCGGGTTGCATCGATAAATGCCCGGTAACTCTTACTATTGCGGCTTAACGAAAGCACGAACCTTTTGATTTCATGGCGAAAATCAGCACCCGTACGACGACCGACCTGCTGACCCACATGGGGGTCATGCTGGGCCTGGTGGCCGTTTTGTTTTTAGGTTTTTTCTTTCTGTACCTGCCGTTTACGACGCACCACGGGCACACCATCACGGTGCCGGAACTGACCCGGATGAGCACGGCGGAGCTGGAAGAATTTCTGAATGATCACGACCTGCGGTACGAAATCAGCGACTGCACCTACGTGGCCGGTGCCGAGCCGCTGACGGTGGTGGCGCAGTATCCGAAACCCGGTTTTAAAGTCAAGGAAGGCCGGAAAATCTACCTGACTATTACGACCCAGAATCCGCCGATGATTCCGATGCCGAAACTGGTGGATCAGACCTACGTCAGCGCCCAGTACGCCCTGTCGAGCAATGGATTACAAATGGGTAAATTGAAATACGTGCCGGATCTGGCGCAGGGTACGGTTTTGCAGCAACTCTACGAAGGCAAGGAAATCCTGCCCGGAACGCGCATTGCCAAAGGATCAAAAATCGACATTGTGGTGGGCGACGGACTGGGCAATACTATGTTTGCCGTTCCCGACGTTGTAGGTAAACCCCGCGACGAAGCCGAGATGTTAATTCGGGGGTCGAACTTACAGGTTGGCACGATTCTTCCTGTAGAAGACCCTGAGAAGGAAGTCGGAACCGTCGTCCGGCAAAATCCGGCGGCCAAACCCGGCGCTACCATTCGGGTCGGCGACGTGATCGACCTCTGGGTGGTCGGGCCGGTCGAAAATGATGATTCGCAGTAATAATGAAACACCGTTTAGTAAACAGCAGCCGTAAAATTGGTAAAAACCGTCGGCAAGAGGCTGATCAGTACCGGTTTAAGCAAATCTGGTGTTTACTGTGGATCCTGGGTTTCGGGTATTCGACGGCTGTTGCCCAGATTCGGATTGTACCGATAGAATCTTTTCCTAAACCGGCTTCCGTTTCCCGGCCCGAAACCGCCGGCGCCCGGATTCAGGCGGTGAAGCTCCCCTTTTTCGATGATTTCGCCACGGCTACCGACCGGCCCGACCCGGTTTTGTGGCAGCGCAGCAGCGTATACATCAACAACACGCTGCCCATCAATCAGCCGTCCCGCAACGTGGCCACCTTCGACGGCCTGAAAGCCGACGGTACGCCCTACGATTTTACCAATCAGGATGCCACCGGGCCAACCGATACGCTGACGACCAATCCCATTGATCTGGCGGGCACCTCGGCGGCCGATGCCATTTTCCTGAGTTTTTACTGGCAACGCAAAGGGCTGGGCGAACTGCCCGATGCCGAAGATTCCCTGCGACTCCAGTTTCTGACCAATGCCGGCGCCTGGGAAACCGTCTGGAAACAGGTGGGCGACACGGCCAGCAATAATTTTACGCCGGAGATTCTCCCCGTTAATCAGACCCGGTTTCTGCACGCGGCTTTCCAGTTCCGGTTTCAGGCATTTGGCCGTACGTCGGGCGCGTTCGATACCTGGCACCTCGACTATATTTACCTGAACCGGGGGCGCTCGGCCAGCAATCTGTACATCAAGGATGTGGCCACCCGGCAACCCGTTTCGCCGTATCTGAAACGGTATACGGCGATGCCGCTGACACAATACCGGCTGAACCCCGCGGCCGAAACCGCCGACACGATTCGCACGGACATTGTCAACCTGTTCAACAACTTCAACTTTACCACCTTCCGGGCCGTGATTCGCGACCGGCTGACCGGCACGGTTTTGCAGCAGTATCAGTCGCCTTCGGAAGGCATTGCTGCGCTCAGCTCGCAGCCGAAAACCATGAAACCGCAGCCGCTGCCCTCCGGTTTTTCGGGCCAGCGGGCGGTTTTACAGACCCAGTTTGCCGTTCAAACCACCGACACCATTCCGGGCGTCAACCTCCGCCGGAACGACACCATTGCCACCGAAACCGTGCTGGATAACTATTACGCATACGACGATGGTACCGCCGAAGCCGCCATTCAGAACACGCAGCGGCAGGGGCGGGTGGCCATCCGGTTTTTGCTGAACAAACCGGATCGGGTGTCGGCCCTTCGGGTTAGTTTTGCGCCCGTTAAAACCAACCTGAGCGGCCAGCCGGCGGTTTTTAGCCTCTACGCCGACGACCGGGGAAAACCGGGTCGCACCCTGTATCAGAAGGCGGCTTTGATCGGTTACGCCAGCGCGCGCAACGGCTTTGTCGATATTCCCTTCGATTACGGCGTGGCCGTCACCGATACCTTTTACGTGGGTTGGACGCAGGTGAGCGAAGACTACATTACGGCCATCGGTTTCGACAAAAACAGCCCGTTTGGCAACCAGGTATTTCAGGGAAGCGGCACGAGCTGGGACCCCGTCAATCCGGGGGGCGTACCGATGATCCGGCCCATTATCGGCGGGGGAACTGATGCGCCCATCACGGGTGTTGAGGAAGAACCGTCGCTGGATACGCAGCTGCTGGTGTTTCCGAACCCCAATGCCGGGCGGCTGATCTGGCAGAATCCGGCGATCCGGCAGATTGAAATCGTTGATCTGAACGGTCGGGTGCTGGTAAATGTTCGGCCAGCCACCGGACAAAATCAATTGGATGTCAGTCAGTTGGCGAACGGTTTTTACCTGGCTCGCCTGTCGGACGGCAAAAAGACGGTGGTACAGAAATTACTTATTCGAAAGTAAGTCTATTTTTGCTTTTCGGAGGAACATTAAATCAAATCAGCAATGGACATTACCGTACAGGAACTAAAAGAACGGTTGGACAAAGGGGAAAAAGTCAATCTGATCGATGTTCGGGAACCCAACGAATACGAAGAAGACAATCTGGGGGGCGAACTGATCCCGCTCGGCGATTTGCCGTACCGCATCGACGAACTCGAAGACCGCCAGAATGAAGAACTCATCATGCAATGCCGTTCGGGTGCCCGCAGCGCCCGCGCCCAGCAATACCTCGAGCAAAACGGGTTTACGAACGTTCGGAACTTGACCGGCGGCATTCTCGCGTACCGGGACCTGGAGCGGAAATCGCAATAGCGAACGTCCGGGCATCGACTGACTGGCGAATAACGAAGGCCGAAAAACCGGGTCGTTATTCGCTATTTTTTTTACCCCTGCTTTGGCCTGAATCAGTAGAATTGGCGGTTTTTGGGTTTAGATCGGTATCGACCCCTTTGCACTCCCATGCCGAATCGTAGAGATTTTCTCCGGCAAACCCCATCGCTGCTGGGGTTGCTGATGAGCATTCCGGCCCTCGCCCGGCCCCGTTCGGCGGCCAAACCGCCCGTTATTCTGCTGCGCTCCTCCTGGCAAACCGTCAACATCGGCGACATTGGTCACACGCCGGGCGTCCTGACCTTGCTGGAAACCTATTTGCCCGGTGCCGAATTGCGGTTGTGGCCGTCGAGCGTGGGCAATGGCGTCGAAGCTTTGCTGAAAAAACGGTTTCCCAAGCTCGTGATGGTGAAAACGCCGGACGACATTGCGGCCGCGATGAAGGAATGCGATTTCTTGCTGCACGGTTCGGGGCCATCGCTGGTGGCGCGCGCCGATGTGGCCCGCTGGCGGAAAGAAACCGGAAAACCCTACGGAATTTATGGCATTACGTTTCCGGGCGTCTACAGCGACGACCCCAAAGCGGTGGTGAGGGCGAATCCGCTGGATGTCGAACTCTTGAGCAACGCCCGGTTTGCGTTCTTTCGGGACTCGGTTTCGCTGGAAATCGCCCGAAAAAACGGCGTGACCTGCCCGATTATGGAATTTTGCCCGGATGGCGCTTTTGCGGTTGACCTCCGGAACGAGCAGGCGGCTGACGATTTTCTGAAAACCCACGACCTGAAAACCGGTCAGTTTCTGTGCGTCATTCCCCGGCAACGGTTTACGCCCTACTGGGAAATTCCGAGTAAGAAAACCCCCTTCGACGAGAAAAAGAACGCCCGCAACGAAGCCATGCGCGAACACGACATGGCACCCTTGCGCGACGCCATTGTAGCCGTTGTGCGGCAAACGCCGATGAAAATTCTGATTGTGCCGGAGGACGAAACCCAGGTGAAAACCGGGAAAGAAGTGCTATACGACAAGTTACCGGAGGACGTCAAAGCAAGGGTCGTCTGGCGCGACCGCTACTGGCTGACCGACGAAGCCATCAGCACCTACCGGCGGTCGGCGGGGCTGTTCGGACTGGAAATGCACTCGCCGATTATGTGCATCGGCAACGGCGTGCCGGCCATCGTGGGGCGGTTTGCCGAGCAGACCAGCAAGGGCTTCATGTGGCGTGATATTGGCCTGGGCGACTGGCTGTTCGATATGGACAATGAGCAGGAGGTTGCGGGCCTCGTTCCGGCGGTTCTGGCGATGGCCAAAGATCCGAAAGCGGCCCGCGCCAAAATCAAAAAAGCCCGGCAGTACGTGAAAGAACGCCAGCGCAACACGATGGACCTGTTGAAAAAGAACCTGCCCGCGTAAGGGATTATGCGGTTTTTTGAACAGACAGAACCCGGGCATCGTCCAGAAACCAGGCAATCATTGGCGGTTTTCCGGTAACGGAGCAGCACAACCCCCGGTGAACCCCAGCCCGAAGGAAACTTTTTTCGCTATGTTTGCGGATGACCATTAATCCAGACCAACGATGAACACCGCGTGGAGTGAAGATGATTTAAAGGAAGTGGCCCGGCAACTGGGTCGACCGGAGGGCGAAAACGGGCTCAAAACCGGGGAGATGATGAACTTCAGCAACGCCAACATGACGAAGCGGGCCGTTGAATCGCTGGTCGTCTCAGCGGGTGAAAAAGTCCTGGAAATTGGACCCGGCAATGCCGCTTTTGCCGAATCGGTGGTCCGCGCGGCCCCCGGTGTCCAGTATACCGGAGTTGATATTTCGGAAACGATGGTGCAGGATGCCCGGCAGCGGAATGCGGCCCTGGTAACGGCCGGAGCGGCCACGTTTGCGTTGTCGGATGGGCAGACGATACCCTTTCCGGATGATGCCTTCGATAAAATCCTTACGGTGAACACGGTTTATTTCTGGGAAAAACCGCTGGCGTACGCGGCCGAAATCCACCGCGTTTTAAAACCCGGCGGGCGGTTTGCACTGACGCTGGCCGACAAATCGTTCATGGAAAAACTGCCGTTTACGAAATACGGTTTTCAGCTGTACGACCGAACCGCAGCCACGGAGCTGCTCACGGCAGCGCAGTTTGCCATTGACACGGTTTGGGAAGAAATCGACGTGACGACCAGCAACCTCGGCCACGCGGTGGAGCGACCGATTTTGATTGTGGTAGCCGAGAAAAGGGCGTAAACCGGACGCTTCGAAGCGTCCGGTTTACGGTTATCTGGAACCTAAACCCGCAGCGAACCCCGGAACGCCCGGGCGCTGTAGTAGGATTGGGCGCCGTTGTGGTACACGAAAACCTGGCCGTAGCGGAAGTCGCCGAAGATGGCACCGCCGAGTTTCCGGATCGGCGCCGGGGTGGCCAGCCAGCTCGACGTTTTGGCGTCGAAACTCCCGAGTTGCTGCAACGCCCGGTACTGCTCTTCCGTTAACAGCTCGATGCCCATAGCCGCGGCCAGATCAACGGCGTTATCGTCGGGTTTGTATTCTTTCCGCGATTCCTGCCCTTCGGCGTCGTAGCAGACGCTCCGGCGGCCTTTCGGACTTTCCGCTGAACAATCGTAAAAAAGAAATTCGCCCGTCTTTTCGTCCTGACCCACCACATCCGGTTCTCCGCCCGTCCGTTCCATTTCGTTGAGCGACCATAGTTTATCGGTATTGGCTTCCAGTTTTGCCTGTACGTTAGCCCACTCCAGCCCCTGGTGGCGGTTCCGGTTTTTTTCAAATCGGGTTTTTAAGGTGCTCAGCAGCTCCTGTTCCTGTTCGAGTGACAACTCTTTTTCCGGATTGTTCATGTTGTTTATGCGTTTAGAGTAGTGATGTTGAAGAATTGGGTCAGGCCTGTACTTTCCGGTCCGCCGGTCTGAAATACCACGATACGACGGTCAAAATCAGTAATAAACCGGGTCCAAAATACGCCTTGGCGTCGTCTCCTTTAGCCAGGTGAGAAAAAATGGCGCCCGACATGGCAAAAAAGAAACCGGCATAGGCCCACTCCTTCACCAACGGAAATCGGGGAACGAGCACGGCTCCGACGCCCAAAAACTTCCAGACGGCCAGCATCGTTAAAAAATAAACCGGGTAGCCCAGGTGAGCGAAAAGAGCCACTTCTTCTCTTACGTGCAGAGCCTGCACGATCCCGGTCGATACCATGCCCAGGGCCAGCCAGAGGGTGGCAATCCAATAGATGAGTTTGTTTCGCTTGGTCATGGGGCTGAGTTCAACTGGCTGATGATTTCTTCCAGACGGTTATGGGCCCGGTTGATTCCCTGCGCAAAGGGGAGCCGCAGCATCTGGTCCCGGAGCGCAACGGAGCGGTAGACGATGTGCATCGTGAGTTTGCTGGTGGCGTCAGTGCGTTTTTCAAATTCCAGAAACTCAAGCTGGGCCTCAAAAGGCGTGTTTTCCATCTCGAAGGTCCGGGTGATTTTCTGGTTGGGGACAAACTCGTGGATGACGCCACTGGTCTGTAACACCACGTTTCCCTGCGCATCGCTGGTTTCAAACTGCCAGCCGCCGTGCTTTTTGTTTTCCAGTTTCAGCACTTTTGTGCCCATCCACTGTTCCACCAGGCCGGGCTCGGCGTACGCTTTGAAAAGGAGTTCCAGCGGCAGATCAAATTCCCGCGTGATCACCAGTTCCTGCTTGCCGTTTACGGCCATGATTTTCGTTTTCCGTTCCATCGCGCTAGTCGTTTGACTGATGGGTTTTCATGATGGCTTCCAGTTTCGAAAACCGCTCCTCCCACATGGCCCGGAAGGGCTCAATAAAGTCGGCTATTTCCTTCATTTTCCGGGGATTTAGGTGGTAATAAATCTCCCGGCCGGTTTGCTCCTGCGCCAGCAGTTCGCACTCGGTCAGGATCTGCAGGTGTTTGGAAACGGTCGGTCGGGCGGTATCGAAATTGGCGGCTATGGCGCCCGCCGTCATGGCCTGGGTGGCCACCAGCGCGAGAATCGCCCTTCGGGTTGGGTCGGCAATGGCCTGGAATACGTCGCGTCTTAAGTTCATCGTGTAGTTATTTGGCTACAAATATATGTGTAGTTATTTGACTACGCAAATTTTCGGAGGTTTTTTTCGCGGTCATTTCCGCCTTTCCTGCTTGTTCGATGAACTGCTGAACCGTTTTTTGCCAATCCGCTTTTCCGGGCAAAGTGAGAAGGGGCTATCAGGCGAACGACTCCGGAATAGCTTCCCGGATGGAGGAATAATCGTCGGCGTTAAACCATTGGTAGTCAGCCTGGTGTCGAAACCAGGTTAACTGGCGTTTGGCGTAGCGCCGGGAGTTGCGTTTGAGCAGACGGACCAGCTCGGCGGTATCGTAGTCGCCGTCCAGGTATGCAAAAACCTCTTTATAACCAACGGTTTGCAGGGCCGTCAGTTGCCGGAAGGGCAGGAGCGAGCGGGCTTCCTCCACCAGGCCGTCGGCCAGCATCTGATCCATTCGCCGGTCAATCCGGTCGTAGAGTTCGTCGCGCGGGCGGTCGAGGGCGATAAAAACCGTCTGGAACGGGCGCGAAACCGGGCCGTCGGACGCCTGTTTTCGAAACGACGAATACGGTTTTCCGGAACTCAGAATCACCTCCAGCGCCCGGATCACGCGCTGGGTATTTTGCAGATCGGCAGTTTCGGCGTACACCGGGTCGAGTTCGCGAAGTTGCCGTTGCAGTGGTTCGAGTCCTTCGAGCCCGAGCCGGTTCATCAGGTCGGAGCGCAGGGCCGGGTCAGCCTGGGGCACATCGTCGAGGCCGAAGCAAACGGCGTTGATGTACAAACCCGTGCCGCCCGACAGAATCACCCGGTCTTTTTTCCGAAACAACCCGTTGACGACCGCCAGCGCTTCGCGTTCGTACTGTCCGGCGCTGACGGGTTCCAGAATGCTGTGAGAATCAACGAAATGGTGCCGTACGCCCTGCATTTCTTCGGGCGTTGGTTTGGCGGTGCCGATGTTGAGTTCACGGTACAACTGCCGGGAGTCGGCCGATACCACCTCGGTCTGCAACGCCTGCGCCAGCCGGACGCAGAGACTGGTTTTTCCGACGGCGGTGGGACCGGCAACGACAATCAGGAGTTTATTCGTCATGAACTGAAAACTAAAACCGGTTTTGCGCGTCTTAACTGAGTGCAGATCGCCTTGGGTAGAACTGCAAAAGTCTGTACCTTTCGTCAACTATCCAACTCATCTATGGAGTCGAATACGTTATTAGTGCTGGTTACGCTGTTGTTAGGCGGTTTTGGCGGGGTAGCCATCTCGAACTGGTGGCGCGGCAAAAAGCCGGGGGCGGTTTCGGACGTTCGGCAGGAGTCCACGGTTTTGCTGGATCGAATCGAGAAGGTGTTCAAGGTGGTGATGGCCGAAGGGTACTTTACGGAAATTCTTAGTTACCAGGACGATAAAAAGTTTTTGTATTTCATTAACGATCCGAAAAAAGCGTTGATCATTGCGAAGGCCAGGGTGCTGGTCGGGTTCGATTTTGCCAAAATACGGTTTCGGCAACCGGAAGCGGGGCAGAAGAAGCTCATCATCGAGTCGTTCCCCGAACCGCAGGTGTTGTCGATTGATACGGATTACAAATTTTACGACATTGAACCCGGGTATCTGAATCATTTTCGGAGCGAAGATTACACGCGGCTGCTCGACGAATCGAAGCAAACCATGCTCGATCGGGCGATGGAAAGCGATTTGCCCCGGATTGCCAACAACCAGATTCAGTTTATGATGTTCCAACTGGCCGACTCGATGGGCTGGCAACTCGAACTGCCCGAAGCCGAACAGCGCAAACTGCTGGAACTGACGCAGCAATACGATTCATTGAAAGCCGAACCCAAAGTCCTGCCGGGGGATGCCTTAGCGGAAGATAAAGAAGGATGAAAACACGGTTTACAGAGAAACTCAGGAAGGGTATGGTTGGGGGCTGGGCCCTTTTCTTGTGGAGTTTAACCACCACCGCCCAGCAACTTGACCCCGGCATTGCCGCCTGCCAGCACACGCGGCTGAATTATTTTGGGTTGCAGGCCACCGCCAACCGCTCGGCCCGGATTCAGTATCCCGGCGATGCCACGATCGACGTTACCTACTACAAACTGGATCTGAAGATCAGCTATTCGCCCAACTACCTGCGCGGGGCTGCTACCGTCGGCTTACAGGCAGTTGCGGCCAACCTGAGCCGGTTTTATCTGGATCTGAGCGATACCATGAAAGTCGATTCGGTGAAAACCGGAACGCAGAAACTGACTTTTTCGCAGCAGAACAATCAACTGACCATTACGCCCGCGCAACCGCTCGGCCCGCGCCAGTCGCTGCTGGTGACGGTTTTTTACCAGGGAAAACCGGACGCCAGCGGCATGGGCAGTTTTGTGTTCGATACGCATGGATCGCAGCGCCAGCCGGTGATCTGGAGCCTGAGCGAACCCTACGGCGCCCGCGACTGGTTTCCGTGCAAAGACACGCCCGCCGACAAAGCCGATTCGTCGGACGTCTGGATTACCGCCCCGAAGCAGTTTGTTTCCGTCTCGAACGGCAAGCTGGAGCAGACCCTTGACAACGCCGACAGCACCCGCACCTACCGCTGGCGAAACCGCTACCCGATTGCCAACTACCTGATTTCGGTGGCCATGACCAATTACGTGCTGTACGAGCAGACGTTCCGGGCGCCGTCGGGCGAATCGATGCCGCTGACGCATTACCTGTATCCGGAAGCGCTGACCGACAATATGCGCCGGACGCTCGACGAAACCAGCTCGATGCTGACGGTTTTTACGGATTATTTTGGCCCGTATCCGTTCCTGAAAGAGAAATACGGTCACGCCCAGTTTGGCTGGGGCGGGGGCATGGAGCACCAGACCATCAGTTCGATGGGGGCGTTCAACACCGACATCATCGCGCACGAACTGGCCCACCAGTGGTTTGGCGACAAAATCACCTGCCGAAGCTGGGAGCACATCTGGCTCAACGAAGGCTTTGCGTCGTACGCGGAGCTGCTCTACCAGCAGGTCAAAAGCGGCCCGTCGGCTTTCTACTCGTACCTGAACCCCTACATGCTGCTGGCCCGCCGGGCGCGCGGAACGCTGTACGTGGAGGACATTACGAACGTCGATAACATTTTCGAGGCCAACCGGACGTACTACAAAGGCGCGATGGTGCTGCACATGCTGCGGGGCGTGGTAGGGGAGCAGAAGTTTCGGGAGATTTTGCGGACGTACGCGGCTTCGGAGTTTGCCTACGGCACCGCGACGACCGAGGATTTTGCCGCAATCGCGTCGAAAGTGTCGGGCCAGTCGCTCGATTACTTTTTCAAACAGTGGGTATACGGCGAAAACTACCCGACCTACCGGGTGAAGTGGAGCAGCGGGGCCATTGCGGGCCTGACCAACATGTACAGGCTGCAGGTGCGGCTGGAGCAAACCACGAATACCCAAAAACCGGCTTTTTTCACGATGCTCGTACCAGTGAAAGTGCTGACGAGCACGGGTGATACGCTGATTAAGGTTTTGAACAACAGCGCCGACCAGACGTTTGAGTGGACCGTCAAAGGCAAACCGGAAGAAGTTCAGATTGATCCGGATAACTGGATTTTGAAACAGGTCGAAGTTGCGGAGGTGATCACGGCCGTTGACGACCCGGTTTCGGCGACGCAGCTGACGGTTTTGCCCAACCCGGTTGGCGAACAACTGACGGCGCAGATCGACGTTGCCAGCCCTATTGCCGGCCGGCTGGTTTTACTAAATCTGGCGGGGCAGGAAGTAGTTGCCACCGCCGAACGGCCTTTTACAACCGGACGCCATACGCTCAACTGGTCGGTGCGGCACCTGCCCCCCGGGCGCTATCACCTGATGCTGGCCACGGAAAACCGCCGGTTGACAAAAACCGTCCTGATCACCCGATAAACGAACCATGCTAAAACAATTCCTTTTGCTTTCCGCCCTGCTGTTGAGCGGCCGTACGGTTTTTGCCCAATCACAACCCGCTTCGCTCGGCATTGTCGGGCACAACCACCTGGCGTTGCAGGTGAAAGACATTCAGACGAGCGCCCAGTTTTACCGCGATATTCTGGGACTCAAACCCATTCCGGTGCCCGACAACCTGAAGGCCATCCGCTCGTGGTTCGACATGGGCAACGGACAACAGATTCACCTGCTGGCAGGCCGAACGGCGTCCTTCGTGCACGACAAAGATGGCAGTCACATTGCGCTGTTTGTCGACGATATTGCCAAATCCGAGCAGTTTCTGACCCAGCGGAATATCAAATTCCACAAACAGGTCCGCTTCGACGGCGTAGTACAGATCTATTTCCCCGATCCCGACGGGTATTTGTTTGAGCTGAACGAGAAGAAGAAATAAATGAGAATGTTGAATGTAAAAGGTCGAATGTAAAAGTGAAGATGCTTTGCGCAGCCACCACTTCTACATTCGACCTTTTACATTTATTATTTATCATTAAAACCGCCTGCTCTACTTAACCCGCACCGGTTTTTCCAGATCCGCTTTCATCTCCGCCGGTAACTGAAAAACCTGCCCCTGCTGGTTGCAGAAATACAGGAACGAAGCCGACGGTTTTCGGGCGTCGCCATCGGCCCAGAAGGCGTAAAAACCGGGATGAGCCGCCACCGGCCGCCGGGGATAGGTATGATTCCGAACGCTGTTCTGCGTAACGGCTTTCGTCTTTTTCCACGATTTTCCGGCGTTGCGGCTTTCGAGAATGGCGAGTTCCCCGCCCGTACCGTACGGCTGCGGCCCCGCTTCGACAGCCCCCAGGATTCGCCAGGTTTTTCCGTCGACGTACAACGAGCCCATGTCGTAGTTATGATCGCCCTGCGCCACGGTATGAACGGCCCACTGCTGGCCGGTCCAGTGCGCCACGTGCCATTCGTGCGGGCCGTTGGCCGGTCCCGGTTCGGGTCCTTTGCTGGTGATGTACAGAATGATCGGCCGGTTTTCAGCATCGTAGTTAACATCACTGATGTAGACATTCCGACCCAATTTCCGATAGTCGTTCACCAGGGCCGGATTGAGCGTGTCTTTGAGGGGCAACGTAAGGGGCTGGCCGTCGGCGGTGTGCCAGCTTTTGCCAAAATCGTCGGTTTCCACGTAATACAGGTTGGTTCGGTAGTCCAGTCCGGCGCCGGTTTTGGTGTTGGGGTGGTAGTTGAACGCGCTGCCGATTTTGCCGCCCTTTTGCCCGCTGCTCTGGTAATGCCCTTCTTCAATGATCGCCAGGTCCTGCCAGGCCGACCAGTGGATGCCGTCCGGGCTGGTGAGGTAGGCAATGGTCCGGCGGGGTTTGTTGGCGCCGTAGATCAGCACATTGCGGTCGTAATGCGTCATCAGGTTGAAAAAACCCTGTCCGGGCTGGTAGTACGTTTGCAGGTAGGAAAAGTTGTCGAACGGCACGGTTTGCCCGTTCGCATCCCGGCGCGTGGC
Source organism: Larkinella ripae (assembly GCF_054780775.1). Lineage (NCBI taxonomy): Bacteria > Pseudomonadati > Bacteroidota > Cytophagia > Cytophagales > Spirosomataceae > Larkinella > Larkinella ripae. The sequence continues at coordinate 575,634 of NZ_BAAGVR010000001.1, read as the reverse complement.
TTCGATGCGGTCGAACGCGCTGATGTCGTGCGGTTTTCGGCTGCGGTGAATGAATGACGGGCGCTCGGTGCCGTGCGAGGTAGAAAAAATCCAGAGATACCCCTGATCGTCGAGTTGAATTACTGGATTGTCGTGGGCGTCGTCGGTCTGTTTGTTGAGCAGGCGCGTGGGCCGCGACACCAGGCCGGTTTTATGATCGAAAAAACCGACCATGTGACCCAGCTCGCGGGAGGTGGAATCGGTGACGCCCCCGTAGCAGAAAAAGGTCCGCTCAACGGCGGGCGCGTACACCGAGAAGGGGTAATGATTGGCCGGATACGTTCCCAAACCGCCACTGTATTTGTAGGCGTATTCATTTTTGGTGGGACCGATGAAATACCAGATGCCCCGGTAGCCCGCAGCGGGCTGATTAAGGGTTTCGACCTGCGCCCGGGTGCTGAGCGATAGAGACAGACTGCTGATAATCAGGAAAATACGGATGCTCATGGGGTTAGGAAGGGGCGGTTTTTTCGTCTTTGGGTTCGACCAGAATCACTTCTTCTTTGTCTACTTTCACCTGACCGGCGGCCAGCCCTTTGGGCTTGCGGACAAACTTTTTGGGGGTCACAATGACGGGGCAGAGCGAGTCCGTCCGGCGTTTGGAATACCAGGCCGCCAGTTCGGCCGCCCGCTCGATCACGGTTTTCGGAAACGGTTTTCCGGCTTTGTATTTGATGATGACGTGCGAACCCGCAACGTCGCGGGCGTGGAGCCAGAGGTCGTCCTTGTAGGCATACTGCTGCGTGAGCAGATCGTTGTTTTTGGCGTTGCGGCCAATCAGAATCACAAACCCTTCGTGAACCACCTGCTTAAAAAGCGGAGCGGAGCCGTCGGCGGTTTTTTCGTCGCTGACGGGGTGGGCCTTGAGGTACTTTCGTAACTCCCGCAACGATTCAAGGGATTGGAGCGACTCGATCTGCTGCCGAATTTGCCCCAGTTCCTGCTCCCGGTTTTCGATTTGCTGCTGGAGCAGGTCGGTTTCAATTTTCTCGTTTTTGGATTTCCGGTAGTACTGCTCGGCGTTTTTTTGCGGACTCAGGTCGGTTTTAAGCTTGATTTTGATGGGCGTATTCCGGTAAAAATCCTCCAGTTCGACGGTTTCGGGCGAACGCGAACCCGGTTTTTCGGGAATCTGGTGGAGGTTGGCCATCAGGATGTTCGCGATTTCTTCGTTCTTCACGGCTTCGTCCAGCCCGACCAGCCGTTGCAGGTTGTTGTCGATGGCGGCCTGGGTACGTTTCAGCCGTTTTTCCAGCAACCGCAGGGCGTCGCCTTGCTCGCGATCCATCGTATTCTGGCCCATGTAGGCCGAATAAAACCGGTTGCTGGCGGCCATCGGATCGGTAAATTCCTGCCGGATCGGTTCGCCGTAGGGCAACAGCGAGAGCGCCGGTTTGTGCTGAAACGTCGTCAGGTAGTAGTGCGGTTGTTCCAGTTGGCGAACGACTTCCTGAATCAGCGCCCATTTCTCCTTTTCACCCGTTTCCTTTATGCCCTTCTCCTCCAGATACGCATTAACGACCTTCCCAAAGGTCGGAAACAATTTCCGGTGGTCGAAGCCGCTTTGCTCATACGCTTCCCAGGACTGGTCGAGCGGGCGATCGAGTCCCGAAAGCAGCAGCTGCGTGTCGGCGACCAGTTTGTTATTGAATAAATCAATGACGGCATCGTCCGAAAAAATCAACAGGTTGGGGCGGTTGCCAAAGAATTTAAACAGCAGCGTAACGCCCCCCTCCAGCGTAATTCCCAGACAACGCTCGTTTATAAATGAGCGAACGGCCCGCACCTCCCGGTCGTACCAGTCCTCAAACAGATCGACGCTGTTGAAGCGGGCGCGCTGGACGGTTTCGGGAAACAACAGGCCCGAAAAATCCGGCCGCAGGGTGGCTTTGATGAAAAACGGACGGTAAAAATTGATTTTTCCCCGGGCCTGTGCAAACACCAGCACCAGTTCGTCCCGATCCTGGCTGAAACATTCCATGAATTTCAGGCCGGCGAGCTGGGGCTGGAGCGTTGGGGCTAGTTGGCGGAGAAAATAATAGTTGGTGTGCATCGTCTACAAAAGTATGGCTCCAAACAATTTTCCTCACTACCTGTTGAATTCTTATACCAAATAACTGACGTTATGGCACACAACAAAACCACGAACCAACCCGGTTCGAATGATAAACAGCCTGGTTCGGACAACAACCGGAACCACGATGCCCGCGATACGTCCGGGCAAAAGCCGAACATGGAGCAGACCCGTTCCAATCAGAACAAATCGAAACAGGGTCCGGAGGAAGACCACAGCCAGAAATCCAAAGCCGAACTGGTGGACGAACGGGGAGGACACGGCCGGAGCAGTCACAGCAGTTCACGAAGCGGCAGCGATTCGGGGAATTGATGGGCGGAAAAGTAGAAAGTGAGAAACAAGAAATAGCGAATGTTGACTAACGAAGGACGAATGTTGGGGAGATAATGAGAATTATTGACTTCATTGTTCGATATTCGTTATTCAATATTCGCTATTCCTTTTTTACACTTTCCTAAGCCGTTATGTTCGATCTGCGAACAACCCGACAAGAACTCAACCAGGAGTTAAAAGACATTCTGGCGTATTGGCAGAAATACGGCCCCGATCCGGTGGGGGGCGGTTATTACGGTCAGGTCAACTACGAGAATGTACCCAAAACCGATGCCGCCAAAGGCATTGTGGTCAATAGCCGCATCGTCTGGACGTTTGCGGCAGCCGCCCGGCACATGCAGCACGACGAGTACCTTCCTTACGCCGAGCGGGCTTATACGTACATTAACAAGTACTTCCGGGATAAAGAACACGGCGGAGTCTACTGGGCGGTCGATTACAAAGGCGAACCGCTGCAAACCTTCAAGCAGCAGTATGGGCAGGCGTTTGCGATCTACGGCCTGAGCGAGTATTACCGCGCCACCAAACACCAGCCCGCGCTGGATTTTGCCAAAGAAATTTACGGCCTGATGGTCAAACACGCCTACGATCCGAAGCGGGGCGGTTTTTACGAGTGCCTGACCCGCGACTGGTCCGGCATGGCGGATGAGTACGTCATCAGCAAGAAAGACAATCAGGAAAGTAAAACCATGAACACGCACCTCCATATTCTGGAGGCATTCACGAATTTATACCGCGCCTGGCCGGACAAAGGACTCAACGGGCAAATCCACGGGTTAATCACGATGTTCGAGAAGCACATTGTCGATCCGAAAACCTACCGGATGAACCTGTTCATGGACGACGACTGGAAGGTCCGAAAAACCGCCATTTCCTACGGCCACGACATCGAAGCCTCCTGGCTGCTGGTCGAATCGGCCGAAGCTCTGCACGACGAAGCGCTGGTGAAGCGAATCAAGGCGCTTTCCGTTAAGATGGCGCGGGCCGCTGCGACGGGTCTGGAGTCCGACGGGGGGATGAATTACGAGTACGACCCGAAAGAAAAACACGTCAACCGCGAACGCTCGTGGTGGGTGATGGCCGAAGCGATGGTCGGTTTTATGAACGCGTACCAGCTCACGAAGGAAAAACAGTTTCTGGATAAGTCGCTGAAAACCTGGGAATTTGTCAAGAGTTACATGCTGGATAAAAAGAACGGAGAATGGTACAGCGGCATTGACGAAAACCACAAAATTCTCGGAAATACCAAAATAAGCATGTGGAAATGCCCGTACCACAACGGCCGGGCCTGCATCGAAATGATTGACAGGATAGGATAGGAGGGAAAACGGGAGGAAAGGACGAGGCAGGAAGGTGAATGGCTTCACCTCCAACTTTTCCTTTCTTCCCCTTCTTCTTTTCTCTCCTTTTTTCCCTAGCTGTTAATTTTCAGGCCGTCGTAGCCGAGCCGGATGGCGGGCGGCAAGCGTTTCTCGACCTCGCGGTGCAGCCCGATTTTGTGGCTCATGTGAACGAAGTAGGTTTGCTCCGGCTGAATGCGTTCCACCAGCGCCACTGCCTGATCGAGCGTGAAGTGGGAGAGGTGCGGTTCGATTTGCAGCGCATCCAGCACCAGAATCTGGGTTCCGTAGACTTTCTCCAATTCCTCGTCGGAAATATAATTCAGGTCGGTCAGGTACGTGAAGTTAAAGATGCGGTACCCAAAAACCGGTAGCCGGTGGTGCAGTACATCAATGGGCGTAAATGGAATGCCCTCAATATCAAACGATTCGTTGCTGATCTCGTGGAGCCGGATGCGGGGAATCCCGGGGTATTTTTTGTCGGCGAAAATGTAGGCGTATTCCGTCTGAAGCTGACTCAGAACCCGTTTGTGGCCGTAAACCGGAACATCTTTCCCTTGGAGGAAATTGTACGCCCGGACTTCGTCGAGACCGGCCGTGTGATCTTTGTGTTCGTGGGTAAACAAAACCGCATCCAGCCGCTGGATGCCGGTGCGCAGCATCTGCTGCCGGAAGTCGGGTCCGGTATCGACCACGAAGCTTTTGCCGTCGATGTCGAGGTGGATCGAGGTTCGTAACCGCTTGTCCCGGAAGTCGATCGAGCGGCACACCTCGCACGCACAACCGATCAGCGGCACACCGGACGATGTTCCTGTTCCGAGTAGGGTAACAATCATAAGGAGGAACGTAGCAAGCAGAAAAGGAGGAAAGACGAAACTTTCTTGCTTTCCTCCTTCCTCCTTTTCTCCTTATTTATCCGTGAGTTGATTCACAACTTCCACCAGCCGGTCGAAGTTCAGCGGTTTAACCAGAACGTCGTTAAAACCCGCAGTTTTGAATTCTTCTTCTGTGTAGTTTTTGGCATTACCGGTAATCGCAACGACGGGCATGGCCGCTTTTTCTTTGTCGGGAAGTGCCCGCACCCGGCGTACACATTCCATGCCATCCATCACCGGCATATTGATATCCAGCAGAATGATGCTGAAATCTTCCTTTTCCAGAATTTGCAGAACCTGCTCTCCATTTTTGACGGAGGTAATGTCGTAATTCTGAAACTCAAGAATTTTGCGGGCTAGGTTCTGGATAACGGAGCTATCTTCGGCAATCAGGACTCGTTTGGTAGACATAAAGTCAATGGATTGTGGTGAACGGTATCTTCACAAAAAGTTTGGACAGGTGAAATTAACGACTATTCCAATAACACAAAAAAAATGTTCGTATACTGGCCCTACTAAATTCAATTTCTCAGACAGTAAGTGGATGAGGATGAATTATTTCTCCGGGCACGAAATTTTTTAAGCGGAAATTAATATAAAATCCAGTCGGTTTTGTATTTTTACTACATCATAATGGTAGAAGTTGATTGGCTATCGAATCAGGATGTTGACCATCAGTGTTTCCCGCTGCCTCAGTTTTCCCCTCATAGCTGCCTCGTGCTGAATTGCGCTGCGAACGTGTAAGAAATGATCCCCTGATCTGCCGAAAGCGGATCGATAGCTCCTCTAACCCATGAAATTAACTGGCCCCGATTCGTCATTCGAATTAGATATTCTGGACTATGAATACAGCGACTCGCAGTATTTCATGGATCGTAACTGGCTGCTGATCAGCCTGAAAACCCGCTACCAAAATAAAGAATACACCACCACGGCCCCTTTGCTGTCGACCTGGGAAATTGAGTTGCTGATCAAGTGGATGCGCTCGGTGGCTACCCAACGCCAGCTTTCGCCCCGGCTTTCCTTCGTGGAACCCTGCCTGGGCTTTAGCAATGCATCGACGGACGTGAGCAAATACGCCTTCGGCATCAAGCTGGATCAGGAAGCGGCCCCGGATTGGTATACCGACGGTACGAAGCCCTTCTGGCTGTCGGTGAGCCCGAATGATGACGAACTGCAACACGCCATCACGGATCTGGAAGGGCAGTTGGGGCGTTTTCCGGTGCGGGAGTGAAGTCTGCTTACTTCTTCATTAGTTTCTGTAACGTGTTCAGGCTGACTGTTTTATCGAAAATGGCCCAAACCGGAATCCGAAAACCGGGTACGGTCAGACTTTCCAGTGTGTCATCGGTATACAAAACCGCATGGTCCTCAAAACCGCTTTCCCGCTACGCTTCACCCAGCTCCGGCATCAGCTCTTTCAGGATTTTCTGGGCGGCAACCGAAATAACCGTGCCGGGTCCAAAAACGCCTTTCACCCCCGCTTCGTACAGAAATTGATAATCCTGCGCGGGAATAACGCCCCCGGCAATCACCAGAATGTCGTGACGGTCAATCTTTTTCAGTTCATCGATCAGCTGCGGTACCAGCGTTTTGTGACCGGCGGCCAGACTCGACACGCCCACAATGTGCACATCATTTTCGGCCGCCTGCCGGGCCACCTCCTCCGGCGTTTGAAACAACGGCCCCATGTCGACATCGAAACCCAGATCGGCAAAGCTGGTGGCGATGACCTTGGCGCCCCGGTCGTGGCCGTCCTGGCCCATTTTGGCGACCAGAATCCGGGGTCGGCGGCCTTCCCGTTCGGCAAATTGGTCGGTGAGGTGGCGGGCCAGCCGGAAGTTCTCGTCGTCGGAAACTTCCGCCGAGTAAACGCCCGAAACGGCGCGGATGGTGGCTTTATGGCGGCCAAATGCTTTTTCCATAGCGTACGAAATTTCTCCCAACGTGGCCCGCTGCCGGGCGGCTTCGATGGCAAGGACCAGGAGGTTGGAGGGGGCCAATGCGGTTTCGGATTGCAACTCGGAACGAACACTGGCAATGCCTGAACGGGCAGCTTCAGACAGCGCATCCAGCGCGGCTTCTACCGTTTCCGTATTCCTCTTTTCCTTGACTTCATTAAGCCTCCGGATCTGCGCTTCCCGCACGGCCTGGTTGTCAACTTCCAGCAATTCCAGTTCTTTTTCGGATTCCGGGCGGTATTTATTGACCCCCACAATCACGTCCTTTCCGGCATCGATCCGGGCCTGTTTGCGGGCGGCCGCTTCTTCAATGCGGAGTTTTGGCAAACCGGTTTCAATGGCTTTGGTCATTCCGCCCAGCGTTTCCACTTCCTGAATCAGCGCCCAGGCTTTCTGAATCAACTGATCGGTCAATGATTCGACATAATATGAACCGCCCCACGGATCGACAACGGCCGTCACATCGGTTTCGTGTTGCAGGTAAAGCTGCGTATTGCGGGCAATGCGGGCCGAAAAATCGGTGGGCAGGGCAATGGCCTCGTCGAGCGAGTTGGTGTGCAACGACTGGGTGTGGCCCAGCACAGCGGCCAGCGCTTCCACGCAGGTCCGGGCAACGTTGTTGAACGGGTCCTGCTCGGTCAGGCTGTAGCCGCTGGTCTGGCAGTGGGTTCGTAGCGCCAGCGATTTCGGGTTTTTGGGCGTAAAGGAGCTGACCAGCCGGGCCCACAACACCCGCCCCGCCCGCATCTTGGCAATTTCCATGAAATGGTTCATGCCGATTCCCCAGAAAAACGATAACCGGGGCGCAAAATCGTCAATGTTCATCCCGGCTTTCAGGCCCGTTCGGATGTACTCCAGGCCATCGGCCAGCGTATAGGCCAGTTCCAGATGCGCCGGAGCCCCCGCTTCGTGCATGTGGTAGCCGCTGATGCTGATGGAGTTGAATTTCGGCATGAAGCGGCTCGTGTAGGCAAAAATGTCGCCGATAATCCGCATCGACGGTTCGGGCGGATAGATATACGTATTCCGCACCATAAACTCTTTCAGAATGTCGTTCTGGATCGTTCCCGACAAGTGTTCCGGCCGAACGCCCTGTTCTTCGGCGGCTACAATGTAAAAGGCCAGAATTGGAATTACGGCCCCATTCATGGTCATCGAAACCGACATCTGATCGAGCGGAATCTGGTCGAACAGAATCTTCATATCCTCCACCGTGTCAATCGCAACCCCGGCTTTCCCCACGTCCCCAACCACCCGTGGATGATCGGAATCGTAGCCCCGGTGGGTTGCCAGATCGAACGCAACGGAAAGTCCTTTTTGCCCGGCGGCCAGATTCCGGCGGTAAAAGGCGTTGGATTCTTCGGCGGTCGAAAAACCGGCATACTGGCGGATGGTCCACGGCTGCGTTACGTACATGCTGCTGTAGGGCCCCCGCAGGAAGGGCGGAATACCGGCCACGGAGCCCAGGTGTTGGGCGTCGGCCAGATCGGCGGGTTCGTACTGCGGTTTTAGTTTGATGCCTTCGGCGGTGGGAAACGGACGTGCCGCCTGGTGCGCCGACGGTTGCTGGTCGGCGGTGGTTGATTCGGGCGGGGCAGTGAAGTTGGGGCGCATGAGGGTTTCGGGTGTGGCGTTATTCAAATTCTTCGGCCAGTCGCCGGTTTGGCAAAACCGGTAAAACCTGCAAGGTCTCAAAAGACCTTGCAGGTTTCGTAGCCGACTCGGCATCCGACCGAAATTTCGTTACGCCGACCAGAATCCGCCCGGTTTTTACCGCTTCGATTTTGGCCTGATACGCTTGCTCAATTGCGTCCTGGATGAAACCTTGTTCAAAGGCTTTTCGCAAACCGCCTTTCTCTTCCACGGTCAGAAACAGCGCCCAGGCCGATTCGGCCAGTTGCGCCGTCAGCGTTTCAAGGTAATACGATCCGGCGGCCGGATCGAGCGTTTTGTCCAGGTGCGCTTCTTCCCGAAGCAGCACCGAAACGTTGCGGGCAATCCGGCTGGAAAATTCGTCATTGGTGGCCCCCAAAACCGCATCGTACGGCCGAACGGTCAGGACATCGCAGCCTCCCAGCACGGCGGCCATCGCTTCCGTGGTAGCCCGGAGCAGGTTGGTGTAGGGCGACGTTCCGGCGTCGTAGAACGCGGACGTCTGGGCGTGGAGGTAGAGCGAATCGTGACGGTTGCCTATTGAGTAATATTGTAAAAGGCGCCCCCAGAGAATGCGAAGGGCGCGGAGTTTGGCAATTTCGGTACAATAACTCGTGCCAACGGAAACCGATAAGGCGGTTTTGGCAACGAGCTGCTCCATTGGCAGGCCGGTTTCCGTCAGGTGATCGTACAGCTCGACCAGGGTGTTGAGCGAAAACGCCAGTTCCTGCGTGGCCGTGGCGCCCGCGTTGTGAAAAACGTGACTGCTCACGGTGAGCGTCCGGAACTGGGGGGAGTCGGAGGTCAGGCGGGTGGCCTGCGCCAACTGCGTCAGCGCCGGGTCGGGATTGGTTCCGGACTGGAGGTAACGCGCAATCGGCTCATCGATAAGTCCGCCTTTCAGTTGATAGGGAAGCAGGGGCTTCAGGACCGTCATCAGGGCGTCCGACTGGTGGTCTACCCGGAACCAGAGCGGTGTTTCGCTGAGTTTCAGTCCTTTCAGAATCGGGCTCCATTCCAGCTTCGCGATGTCAAAACCGCTCAGGTCGAGCAGCATTCCGTCGGCTCCTTTCGCTAGTCCATCGCGCAAAACCGGGTTGGTCGCGCCTGCCGACTGGAAAGGCACGGCCGGCACGTTCAGCCAGCCCGGCGACCGCTGCTGGACGCGCTGGTTTTCGGCCAGTGGAAGGTTCGTCAGATCGTCAGGCGTGTAAAAAGGCTCCGTTACAAAACCGTCCGGCGTCGGTTGTTTCAGGGCTTCATACGGTTTTCCTTTCAGGTCGGCGATTACCTGCTGAATCCACGCGGCTTTCGAAACGGGCGGAAACCCGGCTGTCAGATCAAGGTCGGTCATAGCACTGAACGGGTGAATGGAATTGGATGGCTAAAATGGCTAAAAAGGACCGGATGGCCTACACGCCTGGGCTCATCAGCGCCCAGAATTTTAACCGGCCAACCTCCCCACCTTTGTAACCATTTTTCAAAGTTAGGTCTTTTCGGAGTAAAGCCACAGCGGGGAGCGTGCTTGTCGGTTGTCGCGTTGCATTATTTTTATAATCTGTTTTGCCGTATTGACCGACAAAAAAAATGCCCTTAATTTTATCCTCTCAGAGTTTGGCAATCCACCTTGTCGGCTCTGATTTTTTTTCTACTTTTGTCTCCCTTTTTTTCCACCCACCGGGCTGATTGTTGATTGACAATTGGCTTTTGAATTGGCAAAATGTAACAGTGAGTGTACCCGTGCCCGGCATACAGCGCGAAGCAGTGACGGTTTGGAACCGTTGCCTGCAGGTGATTCAGGAGAACGTCCCCGACCAGAGTTTTCGGACCTGGTTTGAGCCGATTGTTCCCCTGCGCCTGAATGGCAGCGAACTTACCATCCAGGTACCCAGTCAGTTCTTCTACGAATGGCTGGAGGAAAACTACATCCACCTGCTCCGGAAAGCGCTTGATTTTGCCATCGGTCACCACGGCCAGCTGCAGTATTCCATTATCATCGACAAAGGCGACGAAGGGAGTAAACCGTTGACGGTCAACGTTCCGACGACGAAATCACCGCAGAGCGCCAAACCCGATAACGTCGGCGCCGACATCCTGGATAGTCCTTTCAAAATGAAGGACCTGGATTCGCTGCAACTCGACTCCTACCTGAATCCGGCTTATACCTTCGACAATTTCATTGAGGGCGACTGCAACCGGCTAGGTCGCTCGGCGGGCTTTGCCATCGCCCAGAATCCGGGAACGACGGCCTTCAATCCGCTGATGATTTACGGCGGAGTCGGTTTGGGCAAGACGCACCTGGTGCAGGCCGTGGGCAATTACATCAAGAATAACAACCAGGATAAATTTGTTCTGTACGTTTCGTCCGAGAAGTTTACGAACCAGTTTATCAACGCCATCCGGACCGATTCGCTGCGGGATTTCATGAGTTTTTACATGCAGGTCGACGTGCTGATCATCGACGATGTGCAGTTCTGGGCCAATAAAGAAAAAACGCAGGAAACGTTCTTTCATATTTTCAATCACCTGCACGGCGCCAAGAAACAGATCATTATGACCTCCGACCGGGCTCCCCGTGATTTGCAGGGCATGCAGGACCGGCTTCAGTCGCGTTTCAAACAGGGCCTGACGGCCGATTTGCAACAGCCGGACCTGGAAACCCGGACGGCCATCATCCAGAAGAAACTGCTGGCCGACGGCATTTTTATTGAGAACAACGTCATTGAGTACCTGGCTCATAGCATCAATACGAATGTCCGGGAACTCGAAGGCGTCATTGTGTCGCTGATGGCGCAGGCATCGCTCAATCGCCGGGAAATTGACCTCGATCTGGCCCGCAATACGCTCCGCAACATCGTGATCGATTCGGAGAAGGAAGTCACCATTGATACGGTTCAGGATGTGGTGGCCGATCATTTCAAGGTGACGGTGGCCGATCTGAAGAGCAAAAGCCGGAAAAAAGAAGATGTTTTTCCGCGCCAGATTGCAATGTTTCTGGCGAAAGACCAGACGGAACTATCGCTAAAATCCATCGGCTATCACTTCGGCGGCCGCGACCACAGCACGGTAATTCACGCCATCCAGTTGATCAGCGATCAGATGAGCAATAACCCGCAAATCCGCGAAACCGTCGAAAAACTGAAAGCTGCGTTGAAGTAAAGTGTACGGTTTTTGGTATACGGTTTTCGGTGGGCCGTCGCTAGGGGGCGGTTTTCTGCCGGGACTGGCACCTTTTTTGTCAAATAGCGACTAGTGAACGCTGAGGGTGTCAGCAACCTTAGCGACGGCCCGGCACCGAAAACCGTATACCAAAAACCGTAAACCAATACGCCGTTGGTTCGCTATTTATCCCGACGCCAGATCGATACCAGTGCCTACGACCGCTGCCTTGCGCGTTCTCCGCAGCGGCTGCTTTACGCGTTTTCCTGGTATCTGGATGCGGTTTCGCCCGGTTGGGAGCTGCTGGTCGAGGGCGATTACGAGCGGGTTATGCCCCTGCCGGTGCGACGGCGCTACGGAGTCAAAGCCGTTGTTCAACCCCTTTTTTGCCACCAGCTGGGCGTATTTGCCGCCCATGAAACCCCCGATGCTGCGGTTTTAGGGCGGTTTCTGCAAGCGCTCCGGACCCGTTTCCACTACGTTCCGGCGTATCAGTTTCAGGCCGCTAACACCCCTGCTTTGATGGCCGACTCGGGGCACCTGCTGCCGATGACCAACCACGTTCTGAATTTGCAAAAACCGTATGAAGCGCTGGCTGCGGGCTATTCGAAAGACCGCAAAACGAACCTGAAACGGGGACTCCTGCAAAACTGGGAATTTGCCGAAACCGATGCCATCGGGCCGCTCATCGCGCTGTTCCGGGACCACAACACCACCGGCATCGGGCGGGTGGCTCCCGATGCCTACGACAAACTTCAGCGGCTGGTCCGGGTGTTGCAGGAGCGGCAGCAGGTCCGGATTCGGGTGGCCCGGCGCAACGACCGCATCGAAGCGGGTTGCTTGCTGATCACCGACGTAAACCGGATCATTCACCTGTTCTGTTCGGCCAGCCCGGAAGGCCGGACGGGAAACGCCCGGACGGTTATTCTGGACCAGTTCATCCGGGAGTACGCCGGTCAGCCGCTGCTGTTCGATTTTGAAAGTCCGGAAGTGGAAAATCTGGCGGCTTTCAACCGCAGTTTCGGGGCCGAATCAGAAGCGTACGTCCGGCTGGTGAGCAATCAGTTGCCGGGACCGGTGCGGTTTTTGCACCAGCTCAAGAAATGGCTGCACCAAACCGTTCTGCTCCGATGACCATTCGGTACCTCGACCGTCCCGATCTCGATCCGGCTCGCTGGGATGCTTGCGTTACGGCCTCAACGCAGCGATTACTCTACGCCTTTTCGTGGTACCTCGACGCCCTGACGACGGGCGCCGGCGCCCCCCGTTGGGGCGGAATTGTGGCCGAAAATGAGGGCCACTACGTGGCCGTGATGCCCGTCGTTTACAAAAAAAAAGGGGGAATCCGGTACGTTTATCAACCGGATTACTGCCAGCAGCTGGGGGTTTTTAGCCGGGAAGAAACGGATTTGAAAACCGTCTGGCCCGGTTTTTTAGCGGAGCTGACCCGGTTTTTTAAATGGGTGGTTGCGTACCGGTTTAACGAGAAAAACGAGCAGGAGCTCCAGTTTCCGACGGATTTTTCGGTGATCAGGCGCACCAACCACGTCTTGCCGCTGGAAAAACCGTACGGGGAGCTGTTCAGCCAGTACGCGACGGACCGGAAAATAAACCTGAACCGGGCGCGTAATTCAGGCTGGATTGTGGATGAAAAACCGGATGTCCGACCGTTGATTCACCTGCACCGGCAGCACAACGAGGAGAAAGCCGTGGGCGGAATCACGCTGGATTTGACGATTTACGACCGCTTCGCCAAAGCCGTCGATCAGGTGCAGCAGCGCGGATTGGCGCGGATCTGGCTGGCGCGGAAACCGGATGGCGAGGCCGAAGCAGGGGGGCTGTTTGTGATCGACAAAAACCGCATTATTTACCTCTTCAACGGGGCGTCGGTGCTGGGGCGGAAGCAGCAGGCCCGGCTCTGGATGATCAACCGGCTGATCGAAGAATTTGCCGGAAAACCGGTGGCGTTTGATTTCGAAAGCCCGGCGATTGGGGCTGAGTCGGTGAAGGCGTACTACCAGAGTTTCGGAGCCGAAAGCCGCCCGTACACGGAAATTTCGTACGACCGGCTGCCCGGGTGGATCCCGTACGCCCGGGCTTTAGTCCGCGGCATTTTATACGTTGTCAGATTGCCTGGTAGGCTACGGGCTAAACGGAGTGGTCCGTAGGGTTGATTACCGTTTGAAAAACCGCAGTTCATTGCGTAAACCGGAATGGTTTTTCAGGTCCATTTCCATCGAACCCACCCACAGTTCCACCTGTACTTTGACGGGAATTTTATTGGCGTCGTCCGACACCCAGATTTTGATCGCGTCTTCGCCTTTAAACAGCTTGTTTTCCGGCAAAACCGGGTTGAGTTTGATGGCGTTGATGTGGCCAAATTTGGTTTTCACCACCTCACGACCCCGGTACCGGACTCTCATGTTGTAGACCTGATCGTCGAAAAAAGCCGGAACTTCAATGGTTTGCCCACTATTAACGCGGCTGAAGTCGATGGTACGGAGGTAGTAATAACCGCTGATCACGTCGTGCACGTTGTCGGGGACTTTGAAGACGTCTTTTTCCGTTTTTTCTTCCGACCGAACCGTGTTCGTAAAGTGGTTGAAGGTGACATTTTCCTCCTTGCGGTGGTTGCCCTCTTCGATATGGATAAAGAATTTCTGGGGTAAGATCGCCGTCGTATCGATGTACGACCGCCAGGTGTTCCGGATCCGGGTGATGAGGTCGAAAGCGCCCACGGTGCGACCGTAAATATTGACCCGGTAACAAGGACGTTCGTTGACCTTGTAGACCGTCGGTGCTACATCGACCGTAGCTTCTGCCGCGTTGAAAATACCGTAATGAACTTTGTATTCAAGGTGTTCACCTGCTCCAAAACTGGTGTTGGCTACCCGTCGATAGGCATTATCCGGTTTTAGGGCCACCTGCGACAAGGCCGCGGTGGTGATGATGGACAGAATGAGAATGACTTTTTTCATAATCGCTTGACCCCTGGCCCCGCAAATTTCAGATTAGAGATAGGTATTTAAAAGCATAAACGGATGAACCGACAGAAAAGATGATTCAACCGGCTAGAATTATAGCGATGGGTACGTTTTTTTCAGATACGTCAGGTACTGGTTAAAGTTGCTGTTAAACTTTTCTTCAAATTCGCGCCGGAAGCGGTTTTGCTGCTGCCGGTAGGTTTTATAGGCTACGAAGTACGCGTTATTGGGTAAATTCTGTTTGTTAAACCGGCGTTTTTTCGGAACCGCTTGCCCCGCCGACGGGCTGATTTCCAGCGTATCGACGGTTTGGACAATCTGATCGATCAATCGCCACTTGGCTTCTTCTTTGACCCGTTCGGGTGTTTGAGGGTTGTAAGTAGCGTATAAACTGTCCAGCTTCCGGGTGCCGCGCAAAACGTGTTCGTCGTATTTTTCGCCGTACTGCTTCGCATCCAGATACGTGCGGGCCGCCGGTGAGTCCGCGCCGTATTTCTGGGTCAGAAACTTCAGCGCCCCGTATTCACCGACAAAATCGGCCAGGTTTTCGTTGTATTCCAGGTTATCTTTCACAAACAGCGTGCCGTGGGTCAGTTCGTGAATAATTAATTCCGCCAACTGGCCTTCCGACCGTTTCAGCATCGACGACAGAATTGGATCACGGAAAAATCCTAAGGTCGACCAGGCCGATACTTCGTTTAAACGGGTATCGAAGCCCTGTTGTTTCAAGGCATCCTGTTCCTGATTGGCCCGTTCTTTCTCAAAGAACCCTTTGTAGGCAAACGTGCCAATGACTGGAAACTGCCATTCCTTCGCTACAAGCCGGTAGCGTTCCGACGCGACGACCACCCACAAAATCGGCTGACCGTGCTGGTCGTAAAACGTCGTGTAGTTTTTGGATGGGTTAATGCCCAGTGAATCAACGGAGTAACGCTTGATTTCCTGAATAAGTTCAATTTTCCGTTTCAGCGAATCCGGAAACGCCCCATCCGCCAGAACTTCTTCCACCGGGCGTGTATTCCACAAAATCCGGAACTGCCCCTTTCCCTGCATCCAGCCGTAGCCAATCAGATCGCGGAACCAGATTCCCAGCACAATACATACGCCCAGCAGCGCCAGCAGGATTTTTTTGGTCATGGACAAAGGTAACAGACTTTAGTACGTGTACTGAATATAAACGCCTTCCGAATGCTCAAAATTACCCTCCCTGAGGTCGAAAAGTGGCTCAAACCGGACCAGCACCGCCAGGCCGCCGGCAATCGAAATGTCTTTGAGTAGACGCAGGATCAGCAGTTGTCGTTGCGGTTCCTGATAGGCGCTGTTGTAACGACGCGAATCACTCTGGTACAGATCACCGCCCATTTTGGCGCGATACCGGTTTCCCTGCCAGTAATTGACCAAAACCGTGACGGGTTTGAGATGAAGCGTCAGGTTGGGATAAAAAGCCCCGCCCGTCGAGGCTTTCTCTGCATTCTCGGAATAACCGAGCGCGTAGGTATCCAGCCGCGCCGACCGGAGAAAACCGGCTGAGACCGGCTGCCAGAGCAGGCTCAGGCTGGCGGTTGCGTTCAGCGCCGTTCGGACCGGCAACGGGCTGTTGATGTTCTGGCCGCCCGCGTGAAAAACCGTAAGCTGAACCGGAATCGATAACGACCAGCCTTTTGCTCTTCGCACCAGCTGCCTTTCCAACGAAAAACCGCCCCAGAAATGCTCCTGACGGGTGTAACCAGGCCGCGTATTCTGCAAATAGCTCACCCAGAAATCGAAAAAGGTGCGCTCGGACTGGTGGTTTATTTGCAGACCGTTCTCCAGGCGGTTTTGCAGCAGCCGCTCGAAATTGTACAGCGGTTCGATCAGGTGGTGACCGACAGCGCCTTCCAGCGTCCCAAAGAGGTAATTCCAGTTTTTGTGCCGGAATTTAACGGTAAACGTCGGTGCGATTTGGGCGATTCGTTCCTGTCCGAAGTCTGATTTGAAAAATACGCCGGCTTCCAGAACCAGATCTGGCGCAGGCTGGTACGAAAGGCGCGGGTGAAGCTGGTAGCCGAAAAGGGTGTAGCCGTCGGCGATGGGACCGAAGTACTCATTGTTTTTGACAAAGCCCAGGGTGCTCAAACGAAAACGCAGTTTTTGCGTACTGTCCAGCCGGAACCGCTGTTCCAGCTTTCGGTTGTCAGGCTGGGCGCGGGTTGTGTGCGAATTGAAATATAAATAACATATATATATCATAGTTTTGGTAGAAAACAAGCCAGCTTTTTTGGCAAACTGTTTTATATATGTTATCTTTGGGGTGAGCAAAAGGTGAAGGATACGCTTCATATATTATTGATTATTTTACAAGCTCTCCTTGCGAATCTGGCCGAAAAATGCTAATTTTATAAGGTTAAACATACTAAAAATCATTTTTTGCGTAAACACATCACATGGCACAAGCACCTGCTAGTACGGCTAATGACAGCAAACTGAAAGCCCTGCAAACCACCATCGAAAAACTAGATAAAGCCTACGGGAAAGGAACCGTTATGCGCCTGAGCGAAAGCAAAGTCGTTGACGTTCCGGTGATTTCGACCGGTTCGCTGGGGTTGGATCTGGCGTTGGGAATCGGGGGTGTTCCGCGGGGCCGGGTCGTTGAAATCTACGGACCGGAATCGTCGGGTAAAACTACGCTGACGATGCACTGCATCGCCGAAGCGCAGAAAAACGGCGGTCTGGCCGCCTTTATCGACGCTGAGCACGCTTTCGACCGCGTCTATGCCGAAAAACTGGGAATCGATACCAAAAACTTATTAATCTCACAACCCGATAACGGGGAGCAGGCCCTCGAAATCGCCGAACACCTGATCAGCTCGGGTGCCATCGACATTATCGTCATCGACTCCGTAGCCGCGCTGGTTCCGAAAGCCGAGCTGGAAGGCGACATGGGCGAAAGCAAAATGGGTCTTCAGGCTCGTTTGATGTCGCAGGCGCTGCGGAAACTGACGGGGGTAATCAACAAAACCGGTTGCTGCTGTATTTTCATCAACCAGTTGCGCGAAAAAATCGGGGTGATGTTCGGAAACCCCGAAACCACGACGGGGGGGAATGCCCTGAAATTCTATTCGTCGGTTCGGCTCGATATTCGCCGGATCGGTCAGATCAAGGAAGGTGACGATATTCTTGGAAACCGCACCAAAGTAAAAGTGGTCAAGAACAAACTGGCGGCTCCTTTCAAAGTGATCGAGTTCGATATCATGTATGGACAGGGAATCTCGAAAGTTGGTGAAATCCTGGACCTGGCGGTGGAACTGGAAATTGTGAAGAAATCGGGTTCCTGGTTCTCCTACGACGGAAACCGCCTTTCGCAGGGCCGTGACGCCGTGAAAAACCTGCTGCTCGATAATCCGGAACTGATGGCCGAACTGGAAGCCAAAATCCGGGCGCAGGTCAACAGCAACGAAGATGCGCTGGTCGATCCGACCGGTGGTTCGGAAGACGGTGAAGATGCGCTCAATTAAACCGGCGCGTATTTGAAGAAAATCGAGCGGAGTGTTTAATAATTGTTTGACAAATGAAGAGGTGGTTGGCTGTTGCTGACCACCTCTTTTTTGTTCCGGTACCCGGGTAAAACACAAAAACCGGCAGAGCCGGTTTTTGTGTTTACTCCTTCAAATCCATAAGCCGAAGAACAATTCAAAATCACACGGACTTGAAGCCGTAGGTACCTTAACGATCTCCAATTGCTTTGAACTCTCGCAGCGTGGCACCTGTATAAATCTGGCGCGGACGACCAATCGGCTCTTTCTGTTCGCGCATTTCCTTCCACTGGGCAATCCAGCCCGGCAAGCGGCCAATGGCAAACATCACCGTAAACATGTTGGTCGGGATGCCGAGTGCGCGGTAGATAATTCCCGAATAAAAATCGACGTTCGGGTACAGCTTCCGTGATACGAAATATTCGTCGTTCAGGGCGGCTTCTTCCAGTCCTTTGGCAATCTCCAGAACCGGGTCGTTTACCCCAAGTTTGCTCAGCACATCGTCGGCGGCTTTCTTGATAATCTTGGCGCGCGGGTCGAAATTCTTGTAAACTCGGTGGCCGAAACCAAACAGGCGGAAGCCGGTTGTCTTGGCGTTTTTCGCCATGTCGACGTATTTGGCGACATCGCCCCCGTTTGCTTTGATCTCTTCCAGCATCTCGATCACCTCCTGATTGGCCCCCCCGTGGAGCGGTCCCCAGAGGGCGTTGATACCGGCCGAAATCGACGAATAAATATTGGCCCGCGACGAACCCACCAGGCGCACCGTCGAGGTCGAGCAGTTTTGCTCGTGGTCGGCGTGCAGAATCAGGAGTTTGTTCAGCGCACTCGAAACCATCGGATCGACCTGGTATTCTTCCACCGGCAGGGCAAACATCATCTGCAGGAAGTTGGAGCAATAGTCGAGCTTGTTTTGCGGATAATTGACCGGATGCCCCTGCGATTTTTTGTACGACCAGGTGGCAATCGTCGGCAATTTGGCCAGCAACCGGACAATGTGCAGTTCGGTCTGATCCGGCGCTTTTTCGTCGTACGAATCCGGATAAAAAGCACTCAAAGCACTGACCAGCGACGACAGCACGCCCATCGGGTGCGCGTTGTTGGGGAATCCTTCAAAAATCTTACGCATGTCCTCGTTGACCATGGTATGACGCCGGATCCGATCTTCAAATTCGCCGTACTGCTGCTGCGTTGGCAGGTCGCCGTAAATCAGCAGGTAAGCCACCTCCAGAAAACTGGCTTTATCGGCAAGGTCTTCAATGGAGTAACCCCGGTACCGCAGAATGCCTTCTTCGCCATCCAAAAAGGTGATCGCGCTCTGGGTTGCACCGGTATTTTTGTATCCTTTATCTAACGTGACGTAGCCCGTCTGGTCGCGGAGGTTGGAAATGTCAATGGCTTTTTCCTGTTCGCTACCAACTACGGTTGGAAATTGGTAGGTTTTGCCATCGACAGACAGTTCGGCAGTGTTTGACATACGTATGGGGTAGAGTGAATCAATTAATAATGAACTGGGTTGGGGGTTATTGCATCCGGCCAATCACGGTAATGGGTGAGCCCACGTCCAGCGCAAAGTTACCGGGCGAAATTAGGCAAAAACCAGTAACGACAATGGTTTGCTACGGTAAAAACACAGTATTTATGCAAAATCTACTTGGTTAACCCCAAATGAATGGCTTTAGTTTGCCATTACTATTTTCTTAATGAACAGCGGGCGAGCCGTCACCATCGGGCTGTGCAGGCCGATTACCGGCGGTTTTTCGATTTTGCCGTCAAAACATCGTAGGACGTTTTTCCAAAAACAATCGCCAGGATAACGGGCAGCAGAATTGCCCCGGTTTTGAAGCCCGAGCCCGTGAACTGATAGGCGCCGGAGGAAAACCGGACGTAGGTCTGAAAAACCACGATCAGGCAGGCTACGAACAACGCCAGCGCCAGCAAAACCGCCAGCGGACCGCTCAGGGCGCGCCTGATCAGACCGCCGATCAACAGCGCCACCACCACGGTGATGGCCACCGTCGCCATCGCTTTGGGCAGGGTTTCCAGGTAATCATAATCGTACCAGAAAATGCTGATTTGTCCGATCAGATTCGGGTGGGCCAGCAGCCAGGCATCGACCACGGTCAGCACCAGCAGGACAAGGTAATAAAACAGGTTGTTACGCATTGGAAAAATAAAGTTGAATAAAAGGCAATCTTCGGCAGATTCTGGAAATAAAAAAAGCCTCAAAAGAGGCTTCCGGGCAAAATCGGCCCACAACCATGTCAGAATAACGTCAGCGCACACTCATTTTGTGTGCGGCTGGCTGCTTCCCGGGGCTCATTCGTCGTAAATCCGGCAGCGGGGTCCGGTAGGTGAAGCCGACTGGGCGATTCCGGCGCGTACTCATCCAGTGAAGCAGCGGTTTTTCCAGGCGGTGGTGGAGGTGCCAGCTCCCCCAGATCAGCCCGCCCAGCAGCACAAAATTAGCTGCCAGAATGTATTGGGATAGGTTTAACATCAGCAGGGCGTGCGTAACGACCATGATGGCGGGCATGTGGATAAGGTACAGAATAAACGACGCGTTGCCCAGTTTAAGCAGCCAGTCCGGGTACCGAAAACCGCCGATGAGTTCGGTCTTCACCAGAGCCAGCACAAAAACGGTAGCCGATAGACCAAAACCACCAATGCGCAGCCAGATTTCGGACGGATCAACGCATTCGCCTGTCAGCAGAAAAAGGACAAAAGCTAGTATGAGGACCGGCACCGGAACGCTGAAGGTATACCGGCGGACCAGAATGTAGGCGACAATACCAAAACAAAACTCCAGATTGAACGGATTGAACAAAAAGTCGCGGTACTGAAAATCAGGGAAATACGGTTGTCCCAGCCAGCTTGCCAGACCCGATAACAGGGTGGCCGCCAGAATGAAGAAGGGAATGATGAGCAAAAACCGGGACGCAATGACCAACCCGAATAAAACGTAAAAATAAACTTCGTGGCTGAGCGTCCAGGTAACGGGCAGGGTGCTCTGGTGGGTAGGAACCAGCGCTAAGGCTTTTATCATCTCAAGGGGTTTAAACGAATACGGAAGCCATTGCAGCGAAGGAGCAAACACCTGTAACCCGAGCAGAAAAGTGCCCGCCAGCAAAGCAACGGGCCAGTAAATGGCGTAAATCCGTCCAAGGCGCTTGCCTAGATACGGCAATACCTGATTCGGGCGGTTTATTTTCGACCAGTTCGTGTGGGTGATGATAAAACCACTGATGATGAAAAACAGATCGACACCGCCAAAACCGGCTTTAAAAAACCGCAATACGGGCGAATGGATGCCCACATTGTCCATTTTCATGAGCAGATGGAAAAGGGTGACGGAGAGCGCTGCCAGTGCGCGCAGGACTTGAATGGATTCGATGGTTCGGGGTAGACAGGGATCTGGACGAAGCAGCATGACTCGGATTGGTTTGCATACACGTTTTTGAAAACCACACCATTTCCAGTCATTGCTACGGGCAACCTGCGGAAATGGACCTGCCAGATACCGGAATGAGTGCCAGAGGATAAACGGTGTGGACAGAAATTGTAAGAATATTAATTGGTGTACAAGCAAATAATAAGCCAGCTTTTTCAGGCCGGGGATGAAAACCGGGGCCGGAAAATGGAAAAAAGTTCGTAGAAGTCAGGCGCTCACGGGTGATAATACCGCCGGGCGAAGGTCATAAAACCGGCGGCCAGGCCCTCCGGCAATCCCTGCATATGGACAAAACTAAAGGTGCGGGGCAGGCGGAAATCCTTGATCGAAACGACTTTCAACTCACCGCTCCGAACTTCTTTTTCGATGGCCCGCGACGACAGGATGGAAAGGCAGTTGGCGTGTTCCAGAAACGATTTGATGCTTTCGGAACTCCCCAGATGCATCACCACCGTTAAGCTGGAAGGTCGGATGCCCCGGGCCTGGAGGGCGGTTTCCAGCACTTCGAGGGTGCCCGAACCGCGTTCCCGCAACACCATCGGAATCGCACTGAGTTCGTCGAGCGTAATTTCTTTCAGGCGGCTGTAGCGGCTTTTGCTGTGCACCACCGCCACCAGTTCATCCTCCAGAAAATCGTGGTATTTCAAACCGGCATGGTGTTTTTTGCCCTCCACAATTCCCAGATCAATTTCTTTCGCCGAAACCGCCTGTTCAATCATCTCCGTGTTGCCGGTTTGCAGACTGAGCTGAATGGTCGGGTAGCGCTCGTAGTAGGAAGCCAGCAGGGGCGAAATCAGATACTGCGCAATGGTGGTGCTGGCACCCAGCCGCAAGCTCCCTTTCAACTGGCTTTTAAAGGAGTTGAGCTCAAACAACGCTTCCTGATAGAGGTTGAAAATCTGGCCGGCATACCGAAACAGCACCTCGCCGGGGGGCGTCAGCGTGATCGTATTGCCTTTCCGGTCGAACAGCCGCAGTCCGAGCAGGTCTTCCAGGGCTTTAATGTGTTTGGTGACGGCGGGCTGGGTAATAAACAATTCCGCCGACGCCTTCGTAAAACTGTGATGACGGGCCACACTGTAAAAAACCCGCAACCGAAAATCTTCCATTGGTAAAGCTATAGATAGAACCAAAGGTAATGGAGCGAATGACAAAATCACACAGCGTATTCCAAAAAGCCCAACGGGCGCAACGTGTATGTATAACCCCGGATTCAATCCGGGGCATGACATAGGCCTCCAGACTCACTCACCAGCCAGCCGCAGCTATCCCTATCCTGCACCACCCCGGATTGCATCCGGGGTGGTGCAGGTGACACCCAACGGGCTTTTTAGTGAAAATAACTTCAGGACTCTGCGTACCTTTACGGTTCTCCGCGGCACGCTGCGAAATAATGGACCCGATTATGCAACGAAACCACCATCTCGAACAAGCCGAAAATCAGGAATTTGATCTTTGCATCATTGGCGGAGGAGCCACCGGCGCCGGGTGTCTGCTCGATGCGCAAAGCCGGGGCTTGAAGGCCATTCTGATTGAAAAACACGACTTTGCGTCGGAAACCTCCAGCAAATCGACCAAACTGATCCACGGTGGCGTGCGGTATCTGGAACAGGCCGTCAAACAGGCCGATCTGAACCAGTACCACATGGTGAAAAAGGCCCTGCGCGAACGACTCACCCTCATTCGTAACGCCCCGCACCTGGCGCATCCGCTGGCCCTGCTGACGCCCTGCATGAGCTGGATGGAAGGCATTTATTACACCGCCGGGCTGAAAATGTACGATACGCTGTCCGGTGATCTGAGCATTGGCAAAAGCGAGTGGCTCAACAAGGAAGAAGCGCTGAAGCGAAATCCGGCGCTCACCCATAAAATTCACAGTGCGGTTTTGTACTACGACGGCCAGTTGAACGACGCGCGGTACAACATGTCGCTGGTCAAAACCGCCCTGCAATACGGCGCGGTGGCCCTGAACCACGCCGAAGCCCGCTCGTTCGAGCGAGATGCCAGCGGCCGGTTGGCGGTTTTGCACGTTCGGGATTCGCTGACCGGCAGCCTGCTGCGGATTCGGGCGCGCCGGTTTATCAACGCAACCGGCCCGTTTTCGGATCGCATCCGGCTGCTGGCAAATCCCAAAATGGGCCAGCGCATGCGGGTCAGCAAGGGCGTTCACATCATTGTGCCGGGCGAACTGATGCCCTCGGACACGGCCATTCTGGTGCCGAAAACCGACGACGGGCGCGTGGTGTTCATCATTCCCTACAACGGCAAACTGATGATCGGCACCACCGAAACCGAGTCGGAACTGGGCGAAACCGAACCGGTGGTGGAGCGGGCGGAAGTCGATTATCTGATCAATTACGTTAACCGGTATTTCGAAAAACCGATCACCGCCGATCAGGTGATAGCCGGTTTTGCCGGTTTGCGGCCCTTATTGCAGGCCGACCCGAACGCCGACACCAAACAGCTGGTGCGGGATCACGAGGTGGAGGTGGACCCGGTTTCGGGCCTGATCAGCATTCTGGGTGGCAAATGGACCACCTACCGGCTTATGGCCCAGGACACCATCGACACGTTCTATAAAGTAGAGCAACTGACCGAAAAAACCTGCATTACCGACCACATCAAGCTCGTTGGGGCCGAAGGCTATGCGGATGATTTCTGGAAGGTGCTGGTCAACAAATACGGCCTGCCGGAACCCGTTGCCAAACACCTGAACCGCCAGTACGGTACCGAAAGTCTGGAGATTGCCCAGCTCATGCGCGAACAACCGGACTGGAACGAGCGGCTCTACGATCAATTGCCCCACACGAAGGCCGAAGTGGTATTTGTGGTTCGGGCCGAGATGGCCCAAACGCTGAAAGATGTGCTGGCCCGGCGGTTTGGCCTCGAATTGACCGACTGGCAATCGACCGACCAGATGACCGAAACCGTGGCCGACCTGATGGGAGCCGAACTCGGCTGGACCGACGATGAACGCCGAAAAGCCGTGTTCGATTACCACGCCGAACTCGACTGGTTCCGCAAATCGGCCGGATTGATTGAAAATTGAATTGGAACACGGCTGGAACGGATTCGCACCGAGTATACTCCGCTCTGGTCCGTTTCATCCGCGTTCCGATCAAAAACGCTTACTTCCCCAACCGCATTATTCCTTTTACGATTTGCACCAGCACCACCGGCGCAAAACCGGCAACGCCAATCAGCCAAAGTTCGGTGCTCGGGATGGTGTCAATGTTGAGCACCTGCGCCAGAAACGGCACGTAATACGTCAGTACCAGAATCAGCAGGCAGAGCAGCAGGGCGTACCAGATATACCGGTTTCGCGTGATCTCGTTGACAAAAAACGAACGGCCCGACCGCAGGTTGAAAACGTGCAGCAACTGGGCAAATGCCAGGGCATAGAACGTCAGGTTGTTGCCTTCTTTTTGCGTTAAGCCCAATTTCTGGGTGCCCACCCAGTAGACACCCAGCACCGAAGCCGTCAGCGCCAGGGCGTAAAAAACCACCAGCCGCCAGTCGCGGCCGTCCATAATCGGCGTTTTCGGATCGCGGGGCGGCTGGTGCATCAGGCTCGAATTCTCGCGGCCCACGCCCAGCGCCAGCGCCGGAAACACGTCCGTTACGATGTTGATGAACAAAATCTGCAGGGGCAGCAGCGGATTGCCGACGTTTAGAAAACCGGCAAACGTCACCACAAAAATTTCGCTCAGGTTACACGACAGCAGAAAAAGCACAAACTTACGGATGTTTTCAAAAATCACCCGGCCCTGCGCAATGGCGGCCACGATGGACGTAAACGAATCATCCTTCAACACCATATCGGCGGTTTCGGCGGCCACCTGCGTTCCGCGCAAACCCATCGCAATGCCGATGTCCGACTTTTTCAGCGCGGGCGCATCGTTTACGCCGTCGCCGGTCATCCCGACAATATCGCCTTCCTGCTGGTACAAATCAATCATGTCCAGCTTCTGCGCCGGACTCACCCGCGCAAACACCCGGCAATCGAGCAGTTTCTTTTTATCCTCCGCCTGAAGGTCGTTCAGCGGTTTTAAGTCTTTGCCGGTCAGCACGATTCCTTCGCCCGCTTCGATCAGTTTTACTTTGGAGGCAATCGTCAGCGCCGTGGCCGGGTGGTCGCCCGTCACCATTATGACCTTGATGCCGGCTTCGCGGCAGGCTTGCAGCGCGGGCGTGACATCGGTGCGGGGCGGGTCCAGAAAACCGATCAGGCCCACGTACGTCAGGTCGCCGTCGGCAAAGTCGTCACCCGGTTTGGCGTCGGTTTCGCGGTAGGCAAAGGCCAGCGTTCGCAAGCCCTCCGTCGCCATTTTCTCCGAAAGGTCATAATACGCTTTCCGGTCTTTTTCATCCAGCGACTGGCACCGGTCCAGCACCTCCTCGGCGGCTCCTTTAACGGCCACCAGAAAACCGCCCTGGTGTTCGTGGAGGGTGCCCATGATCCGGGTGTCGGAACTAAACGCTTTTTCGGCTTTGCGCGGAAACTCCTGGTGAATCTGGTCGGGGTTCTGACCGGCGGCAATGGCGAATTTCAGCAGCGACACTTCCACCGGATCACCCACTTCCTTCGGTTTTCCGTCCACCAGGTCATAATCCGCGTTGTTGCACAGCACGCCAACCCGAATGAGTCGCTGGTAGGCTTCCGCTTCCGTGATGGCCTGGTCGCCGTTGATAACGTCCAGCTTTTGCGCTTCGGCATCCGCCCGGATTTCGGCCTGTTGCCCCGGCAGTTGCAGCGTGTTGACTTCGATCCGGTTTTGGGTCAGCGTACCGGTTTTGTCCGTAAAAATAACGTTGGTGCCGCCCAGCGTTTCGACCGCCGACAGGCGTTTGACAATCACTTTTTTCTCGGCCAGCCGCAGCATTCCGTAGGCCAGCGCAATGGTGGCCACCACCGACATGCCTTCCGGAATGGCCGCAATCGCCAGCGCCAGGGCGGTTTCGATCAGCCGCAGCGGTTCTTCCTTCCGAATTAAACCGACCGCCAGAAACAGGGTTGCCAGCCCGACCGTCACCCAGATCAGGATCTTCGCCAGCGAATCCAGCTTGGCTTCCAGGGGCGTTGCCGAGCGTTTGGCTTCTTCGACCATCGTGGCAATTTTGCCCAGTTCGGTTTGCTGCCCAATGCCCGTCACCACCGCCCGTCCGGTTCCGGCGGTGACGGGCGTTCCTTTCAAAAGCCGGTTGTGCTGGTCGCCCAGCGGGGATTCGTCCGGCGGCAGGTCCGTGTTTTTGTCCACCGGCAGCGATTCGCCGGTCAATGCCGATTCGTCGGCCTGCAATTGACTGACTTCGAACAGGTTGGCGTCGGCGGCTACCAGATCGCCCGCTTCCACCACTAGGATGTCGCCGATGGTGACTTCTTCCGACGAAATCTCCCGAACCCGGCCGTCGCGCAACACCCGCGCGGGCGTGGTATCCATTTTCCGCAGGGCATCCATCGACTGGCGGGCGTTCCATTCCAGAACAAAACCGGTGATGGCGTTGATGAGCAGCACGGCAATGATGGCGAATCCTTCGACGGTTTCGCCCAGAAAAAACGAAATTCCGGCGGCTGCCGCCAGAATGTAGACGATAACGCCGACGAACTGTCGCAGCAGAATCGTGAGGGCACTTTCGCGTTTGGCTTCCTGGAGGGCATTGGGGCCCAGATCGTCGTAGCGGTTTTGGGCTTCGCGGGCGCTCAGGCCGGTTTTGGGGTCGACGTTCAGATCACTCAGCAGTTGATCAATCGGAATCCGATGCGGTTTTTCAGGGGTTGAAACAGTTGGCATACCGTGGATAGGGAAGGAGGCTGAAGTAATAACTGACTTTCTGGCGAAACGGCCAAGCTCCGTTGGAGGAAAGAAGTAGAATTTTACGCAATCGCCTTCTATAAGTTGTTTCTCCGCTTAACCGCCGGGCGGCCCCGTCCGCGAAACACCTTATCCTGATCATCCCATGAAATCTCTAGTTCTGATCCTTTTAACGACCTGCGCCTTTGCCCAGCAAAAACCGTATTCGCAGCGCATGGCTGATTCGTTCATGGTCTGGCACAAAGATTCGATTCTGATCGGCAATCAGAAAACCGCCCGCTGGGATTACGAGCAGGGCCTGGTGTTAAAAGCGTTCGAGCGGGTCTGGTACCGCACCGGCGACGCCCGATATTTCAACTACATCCTGAACGATCTGAACCAGTTTGTAGGCGAAGACGGCAGCATCCGGACGTACAAACCGGCGGAATTTAACATCGACAACATCACGACCGGGCGGGTGCTGCTGACGCTGGCGCAACAGTCGCTGCCGGGCCGGGAGAAGTTTCAGAAGGCGGCTTTTGTACTGCGCAACCAACTGGCGAAGCAGCCGCGCACGAAAGAAGGCGGTTTCTGGCACAAAGGCCGCTACCCGAACCAGATGTGGCTCGACGGTCTGTTCATGGCCGAGCCGTTTTATGCCGAATTCAGCCGGGTGTTTCAGCAGCCGGAAAACTTCGACGACATTGCCAGCCAGTTTGCCCTGATTGAGAAAAACCTGATCGATGCCAAAACCGGCTTGTTGTACCACGGCTATGATGAAAGTCGGCAGCAGAAATGGGCGAATCCGAAAACCGGGCAGTCGCCCAACTTCTGGGGCCGCTCGATTGGCTGGTACGCAATGGCGCTGGTCGAGGTGCTCGATTATTTTCCGGCTGACCACCCGCAGCGCGCCAGTCTGGTGAAATACCTGCAACGGCTGGCCCCGCCCATCGTAAAATACCAGGATGTCAAAACCGGCTGCTGGTACCAGATGACCACGCAGGGCGCCCGGAAAGGCAATTACATCGAAGCCTCGGCCTCGTGCATGTTCGTGTACGCGCTGGCGAAAGGGGTTCGGATGGGCTACCTGGATAAAGCGTTCCTGGCATCGGCGCAAAAAGGCTATCAGGGCATTCTGAAAAACTTCATTGAAACCGACGCGAACGGGCAGACCCATCTTAACGGAACGGTGAGCGTGGGCGGTCTGGGCGGCACGCCCTACCGCGACGGCAGCTACGAATACTACCTGAGCGAACCCCTTCGGAAAAACGATTTGAAAGGCGTGGGGCCGTTCATCATGGCGAGTCTGGAACTGGAAATCGCGCCCGAACTGGCCATTGGAGCCGGAAAAACCGTGGGCATCGACTACCACTTCAACCACGAATTCCGGAAGGATCTGCTCGGCAAAACCGAACCGTTTCACTACACCCTGGAAGACCGCATGCACTCGGGCTTCTGGCACTGGGGAAACATCTTCCGCGAACTGGGGGCCAAAACCGTTGCCGTGCCGACCGCGCCAACCGCCGAATCGCTGAAAGGCATTGATGTGTACATCATTGTGGATCCCGATTCGCCGAAGGAAACCGCCCGACCGAATTACATTCAGGCGGCTGATATTCAAGCCCTTGGCGAGTGGGTAAAAGCCGGTGGGGTTCTGGTCATGATGGCGAATGACACGGCCAACTGCGAAACGAAGCATTTCAACGAACTGGCGCAAACGTTCGGCATTCGGTTTACCACCAAAAACCGCAACATGGTGAAAGGCAAAAACTGGGAACAGGGCAAAGTGACCATTCCGGCGGGCAACCCGGTTTTTAAAGAAACCAAAGCGGTTTACATCAAGGAACTGGCGACGCTTGATCTGCGGGCCCCGGCCCGGGCGCTGGTTTCGGAAGGGGGCGACGTAATCATGGCAATTGCAAACGTTGGAAAAGGGGCGGTTTTTGCCGTCGGCGACCCCTGGCTCTACAACGAATACACCGACGGGCGGATTATTCCGCTGGTTTACGAAAACTACAAAGCCGGTAAGGAATTAGGCGCCTGGCTGCTGAAACAGGCCCGCTAAAAGGTTGTTTCCCGCTCACCTCCGCGAAATAAATTTATTAAAAATAATTATTAAAAAGCTTTTTAATAAGCAGACTCCTCGTTTACCTTTGTTTCAATGAAACCGAAACACACCGAACAGAATACCGAAGGGAAGATTAAGGATGCCGCCAAGAAAGTATTTCTGGAACGCGGATTTGACGGGGCCAAGCTGCGGCACATTGCCGAAGAAGCCGGGACCACGATGGCGATGGTCAATTATTACTTCCGGAGTAAGGAGCAGCTTTTTCAAAGTATTTTCCTGGAAACGATGGGTTCGTTCTTCGGCAGGATCGTATCCATTCTGAATGAGGAAGTCCCGCTGGAAATTAAAATCTGGAAAGTAGTCGATAACTATACTGATTTTCTGTACGATAATCCGCACGTTCCGGTTTTTGTTCTGGCGGAACTACAGAAAAACAGCAGTGCCGTGTTCGAAAAACTGAACGTAAAACACGTCGTAGAAACCGCCTATTTTGTTAAACAGTTACAACTTGAAGGCGAGAAAGGGACGATTCGGAAAGTCAAACCGCTGCACATGATCGTCACCATGCTGGGCAGCCTGATCTTTCCTTTCATGGCCAAACCCATTGTGAGCTACATTGGCGGCATGGACGAAACCGCCTACCGGACTTTTCTGGAAGAGCGGAAAGTCATCGTTTTTGAAACCATCATGGCGTATCTGAAACCAACGTGATTTTTTTTATTACTTGATTAAAAGAATTTTTAGAAATACTGTTTAAAATAGATTTTTAGACTGATTCCTATGAAAGTGCTCTCCACTTTTTTTCTTGGGTTGCTCCTGGTGCCGCCGGCTCGGGCGCAGTCGGTGATGACGCTGGAACAATGCTATTCGGCCGTCATCGCCAACGACCCGCTGTCCCGGCAGCGGGAGCTGGTTCAGCAAACCGGCGCGTTGACCCTGGCCAGTCTGGACAAAAACCGGCGGCTGCCGCAGCTGGGCGTCAATGGGCAGGCGAGCTGGCAATCGGAGGTGACAAAACTGCCCATCGAACTGCCGGGTGTGCCGATTCCGCAATTGAGCAAAGACCAGTACAAGCTGACGGCGGATCTGAGTTATACGCTGTTCGATGGCAACCAGACGGCGCTCCAGAAACAGGTGCAGCGGGCCAGCACGGCAGTGAGCCTGCAACAGGTTGCGGTTGAGCAAAACCGCCTGAAGGACCAGGTGAATGCGTATTTTCTGAACATCCTGCTGACCGACGAAAATACCCGCCTGGCCCGCATCCGGCTCGACGAACTGCAAAACCGCCTGACCAAAGCCGAAGCCGGGGTAAAGTTCGGGACGGTCGCCACCGTGGGCGTGGACGTCTTACGCGCCGAAGTGCTGAATACGGAGCAGCAGCTGGGCCAGTTGGCAGTTACCCGCCGGGGCCTGCGCGACCAACTCGCCATTCTGACGGGGCTGACGGTCACCGACAGCACGCGGCTGGCCGTTGACGAAAGCCCGGCCGTTGTGGCGAACCTGCCGCTTAACCGCCCGGAGCAAAAGCTGTTTGAAACCCAGCGTACCCTGCTGGATGAGCAACTGAAGCTTACAAACAACCGCCTGCAACCCCGGCTGAGCGCGTTCGCGCAGGGGGGCGCGGGCCGACCGGCGCTCAACTTTCTGAACAACGACTTTCGCGGTTTTTTCATCGGCGGGCTTCGCCTGAGCTGGATCCTGTCGGCGGCTTACACCCTGCGCAACGATCGCACGATTCTGGCGCTCAACCGGGAGCAGGTGGTGGTTCAGCAGAAAGTGTTCGACCGGAATCTGTCGTTGCAGCTTCGGCAGCAGCAGACGGAAATCGATCGCATCAGCGCCCTGCTGGAAAAAGACCGGGAAATCAGCGGTTTACGTTCCAAAATCCGGCAAACCGCCGGTGTGCAGCTCGACAACGGCACCCTGGCCGCCCGCGATTACACCACCGAACTCAACGCCGAGAGCCAGGCGCTGCTGAACCAGAAAACCCACGAGCTGCAACTCCTGCTGGCGAAGGTCCAATACCGCACCCTGACCGGCAACTAACCAAGATCATCCATAGCCATGAAATACGTCCTGATTAGCAGTATTCTATCGTTCAGCCTGCTGGCTTGCCAAACCGAGCCGCAGTCGGATGCGTACGGCAATTTTGAAGCCGTGGAAACCATTGTGTCGGCCGAGGCAACCGGCGCGTTGCAAACGTTGGCCATTGAGGAAGGGCAGACGCTGAAAGCCGGGCAAACCGTCGGGCAAATTGATCCGCTGCAACTCCAGTTGCGCAAATTCCAGTTGCTGGCCAGCCAGCGGGCGGTTTCCAGCCGCTCGCCGAATGTGCAGGCGCAACTGTCGCCCTACGAGCAGCAGCTGGCGGTGCAGGAGCAGCAACTCAAAACGCTGCAACGCGAGAAAACCCGTACCCAGAACCTGATTGCCGCCGGGGCCGCGCCGACCAAGCAACTGGACGATTTGGTGGCCCAGATCGACGTGACCGAACGCCAGATGGCCCTGATTCGCCAGCAGCGGGCGGCCCAGCAATCGGCCCTGAGCACGCAGCGCAGCGGGACGCTGTCGGAAGAAGCCCCGTTGCAGGAGCAAATCCGGCAGATCGACGACCAGATCAAAAAGGCAACGATTGTCAACCCGGCCGCCGGAACCGTCACCATCAAGTTTGCCGAACCCGGCGAGGTGGTGAGCTACGGAAAACCGCTGTACAAAGTGGCCGATCTCGGTCAGATAACGCTCCGGGCGTACATCAGCGGGGATCAACTGGTGCGCGTCAAAACCGGGCAGCCCGTAAAAGTGCTGGTTGATGCGCCCAACGGTCAGTTCAGGGAATACGCCGGTACGGTGAGCTGGGTGTCGAGCAAAGCCGAGTTTACGCCCAAAGTTATCCAGACGAAAGATGAGCGGGTCAATCTGGTGTACGCGCTGAAAATCAAGGTGAAAAACGACGGAGGATTGAAGATCGGGATGCCGGGGGAAGTTCGATTATGAAGTCGGTTTTCGGTATCCGGTTTTCGGTGGCTGACGCAGGAAGTCCAACGCGTCAGCAAGAATGCGTCAGCCCACCGTAAACTGAAAACCGTAAACTGAAAACCGGATACCGAAAACCGTAAACCGTAAAAAAACATGGATGCGATCATCATTGAAAACGTCTCGAAGTCGTACGGCGGAGTTCCGGCGGTTTCGGACGTGTCGCTGTCGATTCGGCCCGGCGAGCTGTTTGGGCTGATCGGGCCGGACGGGGCCGGCAAAACCACGCTCTTCAAAATCCTGGTGACGCTGCTGCTGCCCGATCAGGGCCGGGCGACGGTGGCGGGGCGCGATGTGATCCGGGATTACCAGGCGCTGCGGCAGTTGGTGGGCTACATGCCCGGCCGATTTTCGCTGTATCCGGACCTCAGTGTGCAGGAAAATCTGGCGTTTTTTGCCACGGTTTTCGGAACCACGATCAAGGAGAATTATCACCTGATTCAGGAGATTTATGCGCAACTGGAACCCTTCAAAAACCGGCGGGCGGGGCAGCTTTCGGGCGGAATGAAGCAAAAACTGGCCCTGTGCTGCGCCCTGATTCACAAGCCCGAAGTCCTGTTTCTGGACGAACCAACCACGGGCGTCGATGCGGTTTCGCGCAAAGAATTCTGGGATATGCTCCGCCAGCTGAACGAGCGCGGACTGACAACGCTGGTTTCGACGCCCTACATGGATGAAGCGGGCCGCTGCGACCGGATCGCGTTCCTGCAAAAGGGCACCGTGCTGGCGGTCGATACGCCCGCAGCCATTACCAACCGGTTTCAGAAACCGCTGTTTGCCGTTCGGGCGGCCGATACCTACCGGTTGATTCAGGATCTGCGGCTGGCGCCGTTCACCGAATCCTGCTACGCCTTCGGGGAGTTTCTGCACCTGACCGTTCGTTCCGCCCAGGTGACTGACGAGCAGATCGGGCGGTTTTTGCTGGAGAATAACCACCGGACTATCGAAATCCAATCCATCCAGCCCGGCATCGAAGACACCTTCATGGCGTTGATGACGCGGTCGGAACTGACGGCCTGACCCCTATGGAAAAAGCAGTTGTTACCCAAAAGTTGACCAAAAAGTTCGGCGACTTTATTGCGACCGACGCCATCACGTTCGAGGTGGCGCAGGGCGAAATTTTCGGTTTTCTGGGGGCCAACGGCGCCGGAAAAACCACGGCCATGCGGATGTTGTGCGGTTTGTTGAAACCGAGCTCGGGTGAAGCCAGCGTGGCGGGATTTGATGTGTACCGCCAGTCCGAAAAAATCAAGCAGAACATCGGCTACATGAGCCAGCGGTTTTCGCTGTACGAAGACTTGACGGTGCGCGAAAACATCCGGTTTTACGGGGGCATCTACGGCCTGCGCCGGGCCGACATTCCGGCCAAAACCAGTCAGATTCTGGCCAAACTCGGCATTGAGTCCGTGGGCGATTCGCTGGTGGCGTCGCTGCCGCTGGGCTGGAAACAGAAACTGGCGTTTTCGGTGGCGCTGCTGCACGAACCCAAAATTGTGTTTCTGGACGAACCGACGGGCGGGGTGGACCCCATCACGCGCCGGCAATTCTGGGACCTGATTTACGAAGCCGCCCACCACGGCACGACGGTTTTTGTGACGACGCACTACATGGACGAAGCCGAATACTGCAACCGGGTCTCGATTATGGTGGACGGCAAAATGAAGGCGCTCGACACCCCGGCGGGTCTGAAAACCGCCTACGGCGTGGATTCGATGGATGCGGTTTTCCAGATTCTGGCGCGGGGCACCTCGACGAAATGAGAGTTTCGGTTTTCGGTATACGGTTTTCGCCGGGCCGTCGCTTTGGCATTCAACATTCGCTATTCAATATTCAATATTCGCCATTCAGGAATGCGGGCGTCAGCCCACCGTAAACTGAAAACCGTAAACTGAAAACCGTAAACCGTATACCGAAGAAACTATGAACCGCTTCGTCGCTTTTGTTAAAAAAGAATTCTTCCACATCCTGCGCGACCGCCGGACGTTGCTGATTCTGTTCGGATTACCGCTGGTGCAGGTGCTGTTGTTCGGCTTTGCGCTGACGAACGAGATCAAAAACGCCCGGATTGCCATTCTCGACAACGACAAAAGCCCGCATTCGCAGCAGATTACCAATAAGTTGCTGGCGTCCGGGTATTTCCAGTTGCGAGAAAACCTGCGCTCGAATGCCGGCATTGAACGGGCGTTTCGGCGGGGCGACATCAAACTGGCGGTGGTGTTTCCGGCCGGTTTTACAAACGACTTCGAACACGGCCGCAACGCCCGGATCCAGTTGCTGGCCGACGCCACCGAACAGAATACCGCCATCAGCCTGACCAATTATGCCTCGGCCATCATCCGCGAGTACACCGCCGAACTGAACCCGAACGCCCGTCCGCCGATGATTATCGACGTGCGGAGCCGCATGGTGTTCAATCCCGAACTCAAGGGCGCGTTTGTGTTCGTGCCGGGTGTGATGGCGATGGTGTTGCTGCTGGTGTCGGCCCTGATGACTTCCGTAACGATTGCCCGCGAACGCGAAACCGGCACGCTGGAAGTCCTGATGGTGTCACCGCTGAGTCAGGGCCAGATTCTGCTCGGAAAAGTGGTGCCGTACCTGCTGTTGTCGTTTGTGAACGGCTGCATCATCATCGCGCTCGGCGTTTACGTCCTGCACGTACCGCTGAACGGGAGTCTGGCGCTGCTGCTGGCCGAAACGCTGCTGTTTATTTTTCTGGCCCTGTCGATCGGTATTTTTATTTCGTCGCTCGTGGAAACCCAGCTCGTTGCCATGTTCGCGTCGCTGATGGCGATGCTGCTGCCGACCATTTTTCTGTCCGGTTTTATCTTCCCGATCGAGAGCATGCCCAAACCGCTGCAAATCGTGTCCAACCTCATTCCGGCGAAATACTTCATTGCCATCGTGAAAGGCATCATGATCAAGGGCGCGGGGCTGCGGTACCTCTGGCAGCCGACGCTGGTGCTGGTCGGGATGTCGCTGTTTTTCATGGGATTAAGCCTTCGTAATTTAAAACCCCGCTTATCATGAACCGGATTCGCTACATGGTGGAAAAGGAAGTCCGGCAACTTCGCCGAAACCCGGTTTTGCTCCGGATTATGGTTGCCGCCCCGATCATGCAGTTGATTCTGCTGTCGTACGCGGCCAATTACGAGGTGAAAAACCTGAACATCGCCGTGGTCGATGGCGACCACACGACCTATTCGCAGCGGCTGGTGAGCAAGTTTCGGCACCTGACCAATTTCAACCTGAGCGGTTATTTACCCAACGATAAACAGGCCCGGCAAACGCTGCTGGCGGGCGATGCTGACCTGGTGCTGGTGATTCCGCCCCATTTTGAACGCGATCTGGAAAAGGAGGGAAGCGCGGCTGTGCAGTTGCTGCTCAACGCCATCGACGGTTCCAAAGCCGGGATTGCCAACGGGTACGCCACGGCCATCATCCGGGATTTTAACGCCGATATGGTGGCCGAAACCCGGGCCGTCGCGCCGGGAACGATGCAAACGCTGGACGTTGAGAATCAGTACTGGTACAACCCCCGGCTGGAATACAAGACCTTCATGGTGCCGGGCGTTTTGTTCGAGCTGCTGTTGCTGGTGGGTGGGCTGGTGTCGGCGCTGAACATCGTGCGCGAAAAAGAAATCGGAACGATGGAGCAGCTGAACGTGACGCCCATCCGCAAGCACGAATTTATTCTGGGCAAATCGATTCCGTTCGTGCTTATCGGGCTGGGGCTGTTCACGGTCGGGCTGCTGCTGGGGCGGTTTTTGTTCCAGATCCGGATGGAGGGCAGCGTGGCGCTGATGTACGTGTTTGCGCTCCTGTTTCTGGTGCTGTGCGTCGGACTGGGCCTGCTGATTTCGACGCTGGCCGAAAACCAGCAACAGGCGTTGTTTGTCGCTTTCTTTCTGCTCGTTCTGTTTATTCTCCTGAGCGGTTTGTTTGCCTCCACCGAAAACATGCCGACCTGGGCGCAGTGGCTCAACGCCATCAACCCGCTGAAATACATCATCGAAGTGGGCCGGAACGTGATGCTGAAGGGCAGCACCTTCGCGGACGTGAGCCGGCAGTTTGCCGTGCTGGCGGGCATGGCCGTCGGGCTGTTGCTGCTGGCGTCGTGGCGGTACCGGAAGACGGTTTGAGAGCGGGAAAAAAAGCTGTTTCGCGGAGTTGCGCAGAGAAAAGGAGCGGTAAGCGGAGGAAATAAAATCGCTGCGTAACGCCCTTCTCCTCCGCTCGACTCCGCGAAACAACTTTTTAAACTAAGGTAGATAACTTCCACCCCCTGCTTTCTATAGCTGAATTCTCTATTTCTCCGTACTTATGAATAAAGCCATTGGAAGATACCGCTGGACGATTTGTGCTCTGGTGTTTTTTGCCACGACGATCAATTACCTCGACCGGGTGGTTATCAGTCTGCTGAAAGGCGATCTGGAAAAAGATTTTAACTGGACCGAAACCGACTACGCCAATCTGGTGGTGGTTTTTCAGTTGGCGTATGCGCTGGGGATGCTGGGCGTGGGGCAACTGGTCGATAAATTCGGGACAAAAATCGGGTACACCATTTCGCTGACGGCCTGGAGTATCGTCGGGATTCTGACGGCTTTTGCCAAAACCACCTTCGGGTTTGGACTGGCCCGGGCGGGGCTGGGACTGAGTGAAGCCGGGAACTTTCCGTCGGCCATCAAAACCATTGCCGAGTGGTTCCCGAAAAAAGAACGGGCGCTGGCGACTGGTATTTTTAACTCCGGCACCAACGTCGGGGCGATTCTGGCGCCCTTGACGGTGCCGTTCATCGCCGAATTCTGGGGCTGGCAGTGGGCGTTCATTCTGACCGGCGCCACCGGTTTTATCTGGCTGGTGTTGTGGCTGACGATGTACGACACGCCCGCCAATCACAAAAAAGTAACCAAAGAAGAACTGGCGTATATCAACAGCGATCAGGACGAACAAACGGAAGACCAGACGTCGACCGAAAAAGTGTCGTGGTTTAAACTGCTGACGTTTCGCCAAACCTGGGCGTTTGTGCTCGGCAAAATGCTGACCGACCCCATCTGGTGGTTTTACCTGTTCTGGCTCCCGGCCTTCCTGAAAGCACAATACGGTTTGACGGGCATGGATGCGGCTTTTCCGGTGGCGGTCGTTTACACCATTGCGAGCATCGGCAGTATTTTTGGAGGCTGGCTGCCGCTGAATTTCATCAAGAGCGGGATGCCGGTTTTTAAAGCCCGGAAAACGTCCATGCTGATTTACGCCGTCGGGGCGGTTCCGGTAATTTTTGCGCAGTACCTCGGCAGCATGGGCCTTTGGCTGGCGGTTTTGAGCATCGGGCTGGCTACTTCGGCCCACCAGGCCTGGAGCGCCAACATCTTCACGACGGTTTCCGACATGTTTCCGAAAAAAGCCGTGGGCTCCGTCACCGGCATCGGCGGTATGGCGGGCGGTTTGGGCGGTATGGCCATTTCGTCCCTGGCGGGCAAGCTCTTCGATCACTACAAGGCGCTGGGCCACATCGAAACGGGCTATTACATCATGTTCATGATCTGCGGTTTTGGGTATCTGCTGGCCTGGCTGGTGATGCACCTGCTGGTTCCGAAGTACAAACTGATTGAGCTTTCCAGCTCGAAAGAACCGGCTAAAGGCTCGCCGGTGGCATAAAACGGTTTACGGTATTCGGTTTTCGGTATACGGTTTTCAGTATCCGGTTTTCGGTGGCTGACGCCTTCAGCGTTCAACATTCGCTATTCATTATTCGCTATTCAGGAATGAATGCGCCAGCCCACCGTAAACTGAAAACCGAAAACCGTAAACTCTTCTCCATTTTCCGAATGAAACGAAGCGTTGTCGTTGGTTTTCTGTTGATCGCCAGTTTAGGGTCGGGCGCTATCGCGCAGGTTGTCCGGAAGCCGATTCCCGACAAACTCGTTGTGCTGACGTTCGACGATGCGCCGGTGACGCAGGCGACGGTGGTGGCGCCCATCCTGAAGAAATACGGTTTTGGGGCCACATTTTACGTCTGTGAATTTCCGCCCGATTTTGCCGACAAGAAGAAATACATGAGCTGGGAGCAAATCCGGGAACTGGACCGGATGGGCTTTGAAGTGGCGAATCACACGCTCACGCACAGCAACGTCGCCAAACTGTCGCCACCCCAGTTTACGGCCCAGCTGGATTCGCTCGAAGCCCGCTGCAAAACCTACGGCATCAACCGCCCGCTGACGACCTTTGCCTACCCCGGCTACGGCACCAATCCGGATGCCTTCGCGGTGCTGGAAAAAAAGAACTACCAGTTCGCGCGCGTGGGCGGAGCGCGGCCCTACAATCCGAAAACCGATCACCCGTACCTGATTCCGAGTTACAGCACGACCGAACCCAATAACCACGACAAGGAGCGGATTTTCAAGGCGTTTCAGGAAGCGAAAAACGGCAAAATTGTCGTCCTGACGCTGCACGGGGTGCCCGACTACGCGCACGATTGGGTGACGACGCCCCCGGCCATTTTCGAAGCGTACATGAAATACCTGCACGACAATCAATATACGGTCATTGCCCTGCGGGATCTGGAACAGTACGTCGATTACAAAGAAGCCCTGCGCACCATTCCGGCCCCGCTGCCGCCGGTTTCCATTCAGGTCGATCTGAACAAGCCAAAAGGCCGCATGGACCCGATCTGGGCGTGGTTTGGCTACGACGAACCGAATTACACCTACATGAAAGACGGCAAAAAGCTGCTGTCCGAACTAGCCGCGCTGAGTCCGGTGCCGGTGTACGTGCGGGCGCACAGCCTGCTGGTGACCGGCGACGGAAAACCGGCCCTCAAGTGGGGCTCGACCAACGTGTATACCGAAGATGCGAAAGGCAAACCGGTGTATAACTGGACGGTTGTTGACAAAATTTTCGATACCTACATCGAGCGGAAAATGAAGCCGCTGGCGCAGATCGGTTTTATGCCCGAAGCGCTGTCGTCCAAACCGCAACCCTACCGGCACGACTGGCAACCCGGCCAGCCCTACGACAAGATTTACACCGGCTGGCGGTATCCGCCCAAAGATTACGAAAAGTGGGCCGAACTGATTTTTCAGTGGGTCACGCATTCGGTGAAACGCTACGGCAAAAAGGAAGTGGAAAGCTGGTACTGGGAGCTGTGGAACGAACCGGACAGCCCGTACTGGGGCGGTACGGTCGACGAGTACAACAAGCTCTACGACTATTCGGTGGATGCCGTCCGGCGGGCCCTGCCGACGGCCAGAGTGGGCGGTCCGCACGTCACCGGGCCGCAGGGCAAACGGGGCGCCACCTTCCTGAAAGCGTTTCTGGATCATTGCCAGAAGGGCAAAAATTACGTCACCGGCCAAACCGGCACCCCGCTCGATTTCGTGGCTTTTCACGCCAAGGGAGCGCCCCGGCTGGTCGATGGGCACGTCCGGATGAATCTGGGGACCCAGCTCCGCGACATTTCGAGCGGTTTTCAGATCGTGGCCTCGTACCCCGAGTTCAGCAAATTACCGATCATCCTTGGCGAGTCGGACCCCGAAGGCTGCGCGGCCTGTGGCATGAAAACCAATCCCGAGAATGCCTACCGCAACGGGACGTTGTATTCTAGCTATACGGCGGCCGCTTTTGCCCGCAAGTACGAGCTGGCCGACCACCACCGGGTCAACTTGAAAGGGGCGGTTTCGTGGTCGTTCGAGTTCGAAGATCAGCCCTGGTTTTACGGTTTTCGCGACCTGGCGACCAACGGGGTCGATAAGCCGGTTTTGAACGTGTTTCGGATGTACGGCATGATGCGCGGAAACCGGGTTGAGGTAACGGGCAATATGGCCTACCCAACCACCGCCGTTCGCGATTCGAGCGTGCGCCGGGCGGCCCCGGACGTGAACGCGCTGGCGGCCCGGGACACGACTTCCAACACCGCCACCGTGATGGTCTGGAATTACCACGACGACAACGTTTCCGCCCCGGTTTCGCCCGTCGATCTGGCAATCAAAGGTTTGCCGACGAAGCAGGTGCTGGTGACCCAATACCGGATCGACGAGGAACACAGCAATTCGTACGCGCTCTGGCAGAAAATGGGTTCACCGCAACAGCCCACGGCCGCTCAGATCAAAGAACTCGAAGAAACCGGGCAACTGGCGCAGTATGGCTACCCGGTCCGGACGGACGTGGCGGCTAACGGGGAAGTGAAGCTAACGACGGTTTTGCCCCGGCAGGCGGTGGCGTTGTTTACCCTGACGTGGTAGTAAAAGTTGTATTGCGGAGTTAAGCAGAGGAAATCAGCGGTTAGCAGAGGCTCCGCTCAACTCCGCAATACACCCTCCTTTTCTAAGAAACGTATGAAGAAAATAATATTCCTTCTCATTCTCAGTCATTCACTGCTTGCCCAACCCCGCTGGCCGGCCATCACGCAGCAGACCAAACCGTGGACCCGCTGGTGGTGGATGGGCAGCGCCGTCAACCAGAAAGACCTGACGAGCCTGCTGGATCAGTACAAAAAAGCCGGGCTGGGGGGCGTCGAAATCACGCCGATCTATGGCGTCAAAGGGGAAGAACGCCAGTTCATTAGCTTCCTGTCACCGACCTGGATGACGATGCTCGACCACACGCTGAAAGAAGCCAGCCGGCTTGGCATGGGCGTCGATCTGGCGCAGGCGTCGGGCTGGCCGTTCGGCGGACCGTGGGTTAGCTCGGCGGATGCCTGCAAGTACGTCGTCTACAAAACCTACAGCCTGAAAACCGGGGAGAAAGTGGCGGAACCCATTTCCTACACCCAGCAACCCATCAACCGGACGGTGGGCGAGAAGATCGATCTCAAAAATCTGGTGGAGCCGATTGCCAAAAATCCGAACCTGCAACGGCATGCCTTCGATCAGGTGCGGTTCGAAAAACCGTTGCCGCTGCAAACCCTGATGGCCTATTCCGACAAAGGACAAACCGTTGACCTGACGGCGAAAGTGGACAGCAAGGGCGCGCTGAACTGGACGGCACCGGACGGCAAATGGACCTTGTACGCGGTTTTTCAGGGCTGGCACGGCAAGATGGTGGAGCGGGCGGGACCGGGGGGCGAGGGCGACGTGATCGACCATTTTTCCAAAACCGCCACGCAGAATTACCTCCGCAAATTTGATGCAGCGTTCAAGGGCCACGACCTGAAAACGCTGCGGGCGTTTTTCAACGATTCGTACGAAGTGGACGACGCGCAGGGCGAAAGCAACTGGACGCCGGCCCTGTTCGACGAATTCAGGAAACGCCACGGTTATGACCTGCGCGACCACCTGGCGGCTTTGTTTGGGAAAGATTCGGACGAAAAAAACCGGCGGGTTTTAAGTGATTATCGATCCACCATTTCGGAGCTGTTGCTGGAAAACTACACGAAAACCTGGAGCGAGTGGGCCAAAACGAAGGGCAAGATCATCCGCAATCAGGCGCACGGTTCGCCCGCCAACATCCTGGATTTGTACGCCATCACCGACATTCCGGAAATCGAGGGCACGGAAATTCTGCGGATTAAATTTGCGTCGTCGGCGGCCAACGTAACCGGCAAGAAGCTCACGTCCTCCGAGTCGGCGACCTGGGATAACGAGCATTTTCTGTCGAAGCTGAGCGACATCAAGAAAGACATGGACCGGTTTCTGCTCGGCGGAGTGAACCACACGTTTTACCACGGCACCAACTATTCCCCGCAGAATGCCGCCTGGCCGGGCTGGCTGTTTTATGCCGCCGTGCATTTCAATCCGAACAATACGTTCTGGAATGATTTTGGAAAACTGAACCAGTACGTAGCGCGCTGTCAGTCGTTTCTGCAGGCCGGAAAACCGAACAACGACGTGCTGGTGTACCTGCCGATTTACGATTCATTCACGCGGCCCGGCAAGGTGCTGCTGCAACATTACGACGGCATCGAACACGGTTTTAAAGGGTTGCCGGTGGAAGAACACGCCGAAACGCTCTGGAAAAAAGGCTACGGTTTTGACTTTATTTCGGACAAACAACTGCTGAACGTCACGACGGCCAACGGCAAATTGCAAACCGGTGGGGTAGCCTACCAGACGGTTTTGGTGCCCGAAGCGAACTACATGCCGGGCGGCACGTTCCAGCAACTGTTCAAACTCGCGCAGAACGGGGCCACGGTGGTGTTTGTCGACGACTTGCCCGAAGATGTTCCCGGTTTTGGAAATCTGGAAACCCGGCGGGCGGCTTTTAAAAAGCTGGTGAGCCAGCTCAAATTCACCGAAAGTAAGGGCATCCGGAAGGCGGCAGTGGGCAAGGGTGCGTTTCTGGTGGCGAAAAATGCCGATGCGCTGCTGGCGGCTGCGGGGGTTAAACGGGAGCGAATGGTGGACAGCGGTTTACAACTGGTGCGCCGGAGCCACGCCGGCGGAAACTATTATTTCATTGCCAACTGGGGTGAAAAAGCCGTAGAGGGCTGGTTTCCGCTGAGCAGGGCGGCCCAATCGGTGGCGCTCTACAATCCAATGACCGAGCAGCTGGGCATGGCCAACGTCCGGACCTCGGCCGGGGGCGGCAGTGAGGTATACCTGCAACTGGCACCCGGCGAATCCTGCATCCTGGAAACGTCGCATACGGTGGTCAGCGGGCCGGCGTATGCGTACTGGCAACCGGCGGGTCCGGCGCAGGCCATCAAAGGCAAATGGACGATCAACTTTGTATCGGGCGGTCCGCAGTTGCCAGCCCGCAACGAAACCGAAGACCTCGGGTCGTGGACCGATCTGGAGGGGGATTACGTCAAAAGCTTTTCGGGCATGGCTTCCTACACGATTTCCTTTCCAAAACCGGAAGGAACCGGCGCCGGCTGGCTGCTGAATCTGGGCAAGGTGGCCGAAAGTGCCCACGTGCGGCTGAACGGCAAAGAGATCGGTACGTTGATTGGCCCGACCTACCAGCTTTATATTCCCAATGCTCAACTGAAAGCCACGAACGAACTGACGGTTTTTGTTTCCAACAGCATGGCCAACCGGATTGCGGAACTGGACCGGGAGCACATCAACTGGAAGAAATTTTACAACATCAACATGTCGGCCCGGCTGCGTGAAAACCGGGGTGCGGACGGCAATTTTACCGCCGAAAAGTGGAAACCGCGCGAATCGGGCCTGATCGGGCCGGTGACGTTAATGC
Organism: Larkinella ripae; assembly: GCF_054780775.1. Classification (NCBI taxonomy): domain Bacteria; kingdom Pseudomonadati; phylum Bacteroidota; class Cytophagia; order Cytophagales; family Spirosomataceae; genus Larkinella; species Larkinella ripae. The sequence goes on along the minus strand of NZ_BAAGVR010000001.1, from coordinate 532,230 downwards.
CTGTGAAAGGAGGAAAGGGGGAAGGGGAGTAAGGGAGAAAAGCCTGTCGTTTTCCTGCCCGTTACCCTTCTCCTTTCCTCCGTTTCTCCTTTAATTCTTCTCTCCTTCTTTTATGCAAGAACTCGCTTTTACGATGCAACTGAAACCCGGCGTGGAGGCTGAATACCAGCGCCGTCACGACGAAATCTGGCCGGAACTGTCGCAGGCCCTGACCGAAGCGGGCATCCGCGATTATTCCATCTTTCTCGACCGGGCCAGCGGGACCCTGTTTGCCGTCCAGAAGCGGGAAGAGAACCACACCGCCGACCAGTTGCCGGGCCTGCCGATCATGAAAAAATGGTGGGCGTACATGGCCGACTTAATGGAAACCAACCCGGATCATTCGCCGGTCGTAAAACCGCTGGAGCGGGTCTTTCACCGGGCGTAAGCGACCGACCAATTATCGTACAAACAGGCAAAAGACCGGTCGGAAGGCCGGTCTTTTTTTGTGGCTTCGTCAATGGCTTTGGCGTGCTTGAAAACCGGTTGAGGGTCAGGACTTAAAAATAAAATATTGCGCCTGGGATTTTAAAAAAATTAAAAAACTATTTATACATTACCATGATGTCACAATACAGTTACCCGTTCCTGTTTTAACGCTATTTAGAAGCACTTTTACGTAAACCCTTGTATGAAAAAACCTTTCCAATTTCACCATTCCGTGGTGGGCCTGGCGATCCTGTGCGCCATTCTGGGCGCGGTGTCTCCGAGTCTGGCCCAAACCATCCGGGTCAGCGGCAAAGTCCAGTCCGCCACCGAAAAATCCGATCTGGTCGGAATCTCCATCGTCGTCAAAGGCACCAACAACGGCACCACCACCAACGCCACCGGCGAGTATACCATCAATGCGCCCGCCACTGGTACGCTGGTTTTTTCGTTTATCGGTTTTGCCAAGCAGGAAATCCCGATTAACAACCGCAGCACCATCGACGTCACGCTTCAGGAAGACAACCAGCAACTGAACGAAGTGGTGGTAACGGCGCTCGGCGTAAAGCGGGAAAAGAAGCAGTTGGGCTACTCGGTTTCGGAAATTTCCGGCACCAAGATGGCGACCACCAACGAGTTGAGCCCCATCAGCGCCCTGCAGGGCCGGATTCCCGGGGTGCAGATCGACCAGGGCGCGGGCGGTTTGATGGGCAATACCAAAATCCTGATCCGGGGCAACTCCACGCTGTCGACGAACAACCAGCCGATCTTCGTGGTCGATGGCGTGATTCTGGACAACGACATTTACGACGAGAGCGGGCGGGATTTTGGCAACAGCCTCAAAAACCTGAACATGGAGGATTTTGAAAGTGTGTCGGTGCTCAAAGGCTCAGCCGCGGCTGCATTGTACGGCACCCGGGCCATTAACGGGGTGATTCTGATCACGACCAAAAAAGGCGTTGCGCGCAAGGGCATCGGCGTCAGCGTTTCGCATACCGTTAATGTGCAGCAAGCCTACCGCGGACCGGATTTTCAGAATGAATACGGCGGGGGAACCGTCGGCGCTTTTTTCACCGACACGCGGGAGCCGAACTACAAACCCGACGAAAGCTGGACGACCAAGGTTTTTCCGACCAACAGCGAAGGGAAACCGTACATCGACCGGCAGATTGGCCGGGAACTCGAGAACTGGGGACCCCGGTTTGCGGGGCAGCAGGTGGTGGATTACGACGGCAAAATGACGACCTACCAGGCGTATCCCAACAATTACCTGGACGCCTTCCAGACCGGGCTCGGCAACCTGTCGAACATAGCCATCGACGGCGGGGGTGAGCGTTCGACGTTCCGGTTTTCGTACAACCGCGTGAAAAGCCGGGGGATCAATTACAAAAATGAACTCGAAAAAAATGCGTTCAACCTGCGCGTTACCCAGAATCTAAATAAATTTCTGGTGGCGGATGTGACGGCCGATTACACCACCAGCACCGGCAGCAACCCACCCAGCCTGGCGCTGAACAACTACATCTGGACCTTCCCGCGGAACTACGACACCAAATACTGGATGAAGCGGGAAAACTACCTCGGCTACAACGGCGGGCTGCGCAACCCCAGCGACCCGAACGAGCCCAACAAAGTGCCCGGGGCCGATTACTGGTTCAACATTTTTGAGAACGATTACCTGCAAACCGAGCAGATGGTGCGCGGCCGGGTGGCGCTGACCGGCACCGTAACCGACTGGCTGAAACTTCAGATCGAGGGCAATTTCAACAACCTGTACACCAAGAACGAAACCAAGGAGCTGGGTCAGGGAGCCAACTTTACGGGGGGTAAGTACGGGTTGGGGCACTCGACCAAACAGGCCACGTTTATGAAGTGGATGGCGATTTTTAATAAACCGATCACGAAAGACCTGGATTTTAACGGCTACCTCGGCGGGGAAGCGCAGAATTATAACCTGTCGTATAACTACTCGGAAACCAACGGCGGGTTGACCTATCCGGGCAACTTTTTCCTGGCCAACTCCATATTGTCCCAGATTTCGCGGGGCGGTATCCGGACCCGGCGGGCCTACCGTTCGCTGTATGCCAGCGCCGATTTTGGCTACAAGGACCAGCTGTTTTTGCAGGCCACGTTCCGCAACGACTGGTCGTCGGCGCTGACCTACAAAGACGGCAGCGGTAACAATTCCTACAGCTATCCGTCGGTCAGCCTGTCGTGGGTGTTCTCGCAGGCGTTTCATTCGACCCTGCCGTCCTGGATCAGTTACGGAAAACTGCGCGGCAACCTGGCCGTGCTGGGGGGCGACATCGATCCGTTTGTGCTCAACCCGGGTTTTGCGTTCCGGAATTACACGAACACCGGCGGTTTTGGCGACCAGCCGATGTCTACCTACAGTTCGGCGACGACCTTGCAGCAGAACATTAAACCGCTGCGGAAAATTGCCAAGGAAATCGGCCTGGAGCTGAAAGTGCTCAACAACCGGCTTGGCATCGACGTGTCGGTGTACCGCGACAACTCCCGCAACCAGCCCCTGCCCATTTCGTCGGCCATCGAAACCGGGGTGAGCAGCATCCTGATCAACGCCGGGAACATCCAGAATACCGGGATTGAGATTGCCCTCGATGCGACACCACTCAAAATTGGCGCTTTTAGCTGGAACACGCTGGTGTCGTTCTCCCACAACCGCAACAAGATTGTGGAGCTGTACGGCGACCGGGAATACTACGCGCTGGCCGACGAATCGGGCGGCAGCAACGACCTGATTCCGTACGCGAAGGTGGGCGGAACCTACGGGGTCGTCCGGACGAAGATTGCCGCCAGCCGGTTTCAGGGGGCCGACGCCAACGATCCCCGCAACGGCCTGCCCATTCTGACCTGGCGCGGGGATGCCCGGGCGGCTTTTCCGGCGCGCAGCAACGAGTGGAAAGACGTGGGCGACATCAACGCCAAATTCCGGGGCGGCTGGGACAACACCTTTACCTTTAAAAAGCTCTCGCTGAACGTGTTGTTCGATGCCAAAATCGGTGGGGACATGATCATCACCTCGCTGCGCTACGGCACGCATACCGGCGTGTTTACCAGTTCGTTGCAGGGCCGCGATGCCGAACACGGCGGTATTGTCTGGACCAGCAAATACGACAACAAAACCTACGACGACGGCATCATTCCCGAGGGCGTTTTTGCCGCCGGACAAACCGTTACGCAGGCCGATGGCTCGGTGGCGAATGTGGGCGGCATGACGTTCAAGGAAGCCTACGACAAGGGCCTGGTGGAACCCACGCACCGGCCGCAGTACAACTACCGCTACGGCTCGTTCTCAACCGCCGTGGGTGACTACTGGATCACCGAAAACTCCTGGATCGCGCTGCGGCAGATTTCGCTGAGCTTCCAGATTCCGCAGAACATTGTGCAGAAAGTAAAACTGAACGGCCTGTCGATCAGCCTCGTTGGGCGGGATTTACTGTATCTGTACAACACGCTTCCGCTGAATTTTAACCCGGCGTCCAACTATTCCAACAGCACCGCCGTGCAGAAGGAAATCGGTTTTATCCCGCCCATGACGCGCATGCTGGGCGTTACGCTGCGGGGTAATTTCTAGTCGTCCAATCCTTTACCGAACGTCTTAACGATCTCATTCATGAAAAATATTATTCGATGGAGTTTTGCGGTCATCCTGGGTTCCGGCCTGTTCGTGACCACCTCCTGCAAAGAAGATTTTGGGAACATTAACACTGACCCCAGTATTGTTACCGTCCCGGACCCCAAATACCTGTTTACCTACTCGCTGGATAACCTGGCGTCGTACAAAGGCAACGAGTGGGTCTGGGAAAGTCTGGAGCAGACCCTGCGGTTTTCGCAGCACCTGACCACCGACCCCTACGAATTGTCGACCAACATCAACGCCCGGTATTCGGCTTTTTTCGCCAATATTCTCCCCAATCTGGTGGAAATTCGCAAGCAGATCGACGCGAAAACCGACAAAGACCGGTTTCAGAAAATGCGGGCGGCTACCTACGTGGTGGCAGTTTACCAGGGCTTGCAGGTGACCGACCTGAACGGGTCCATTCCGTACACGGAGGCCATTCAGGGGCGGGTGGAGCAAAACTTTCGGCCGGTCTACGATTCGCAGAAAACCCTGTTCGACACCTGGCTGACGGAGCTGACCGAATCCGCCAAAACGCTCTCGTCGAATCTGGCCGATCAGGAAAACTACGGCAATTCGGATATTTTCTACCACGGCGACTGGACGAAATGGGCCAAACTCGCCAACACGCTGAAGCTCCGGATTGCGGTGCGCTACGAGGGGCAGGATAAAACCCGGACCCAGCAGATTTTTAAGGAAGTGATGGAGGATGCGACGGGGCCGATTGTCGAGGACGCCGACCAGTTTGCCTACCTTGACCCGGATAGCGACCCCATTGGCGGCAGCATCGACTACCGCAGCACGCGCTTCGCCACCAATTCGATCATGACCTTTCTGAAGTCGACCAACGACCCGCGGCTGAAAATTTACTTTACGCCCAACGATCTGATCCCCAGTGCGCTGGATACCATCAAAAAGTATAACCTGACGCTGCCGTCGTTCATCAAAACCGGTGATCCGCTGATCCGGTATCAGGGCGGCCCCGCCGACTGGACCACCAACCAGGCCGTGGCGCAGTACTATAAAAATCCGTTCAACGCCGGCGTCAACAAGTACGTTCTGATGTCGGCCATCAACCGGCCGTTTTTTGCACCCCGCCGGAACGGCGCGACCGGCACCTTCCACGATTACATGGTGACGAGCGCGGAAACCTGTTTCTACATCGCCGAAATGATTACGAAAGGCTACGGAACGGGCGTCAACACGAAGGGCACGGCGGAATTCTGGTACAACAAGGGCATCAGCGCGTCGATGAAAACCATGAACGCCATTGCCATTGCCGCCCAATCGACCACCGGCCTGACCAGTGCCGCCGATCAGGAAATTGCCGCGTACATTGCCCAGCCGAAGGTAAAACTGGACGGTACCAACAACCTCGAACGGATTTACATTCAGCAGTATCTGAGTTTCATGCGGCAACCAACGGAAGCCTTCACGTTTGTCCGGCGCACCGGTTACCCCAAAAACAACTCGACGTATTACCCCCGCGATCCGTTCAACGAGCTGATTCCGCGCCGGTTCTGGGTGGACGAACCGCCCCTGGGCACCAACAACGAAAACTGGCTGAAAGCGCAGCAGGAGCAAGGATTTACGCCCAACGACCGCACCCCGCAGACCCTGAGTACCCAGCGACTCTGGTTTGATAAAAACAGCCCGGCTTTCGGGCAGGGGAACTAATGCTCGGCCAACTCAAACCAGTAAGGTCTCCAAGACCTTACTGGTTTGATCTTCATTAATTGATCAACGACTAGCGGCAACGCGCCTAGATGAAAATTCCGGCGGGCCGGAATGTTGAAACGGCGGTGATTTCCACAAACATGAGGTGCCGCTGGCACTTGACGGATGAACAGTGATAATCTTCTGATGTACAGTAAAATAAAGGCTTGGCTGGGCAGTTGGTTCCTCGTTGGGATGGCGGTAACGGTTTGGGCGCAAACGAAGCCGTCCATCACACCGGTTTCGGACGCGAAAATGCGGGCGGTTTTCGACGAAGTTAAAACACCGTACAAATACGGAATCGTGGTGCCGCAACCCGATTCGGGGCGGCTGGTGGATAGTCCGACGGTTTTTCGGAAAGCCGGGCGCTGGTACATGACTTACATCCTTTTCGACGGGAAAGGCTACGAAACCTGGCTGGCGAAAAGCGCCGATCTGCTCCACTGGACGACCCTGGGCAAGCTCCTGTCGTTTACCGAAACCGGCTGGGATGCTACCCAGAAAGCGGGCTATGTGGCGCTGGTCGATACCGAATGGGGTGGCTCCTACGACGTTGAGAGGGTGCAAAACCGCTACTGGCTGTCGTACCTGGGCGGCTCCGAAAAAGGCTACGAAGCCGGTCGGCTGGGCGTCGGAATGGCCTCCACCAGCGACCTGACCCAGCCCGTGGAAGCCCGGCGACGGGCGCAGCCGGTGTTGTCGGCCATTGACCGGGACGCCCGCTGGTACGACAACAAGACCATTTACAAAAGTCTGGTCATTCGGGATAAAGCCCAAAAAACCGGCTACCCGTTTTTGATGTATTACAACGCCAAAGGCGAAAAACCGGATGCGGACGGCCGCGGTTTTGAAAGCATCGCGATGGCGGTTTCCAACGATCTGACGCGCTGGAAACGCTACGGACAGGAACCGCTCATTACCCGGAAAACCGGAATTTGCGGGGATGCACAGATCACCAAAATGGGCGATCTGTACGTTATGTTTTACTTCGGCGCGTTCTGGAAACCCGGCGCGTTCGAGCGGTTTGCCTGTTCCTACGACCTAGTGAACTGGACCGACTGGACGGGCGAGGACTTGATTGCGCCCTCCGAGCCCTCCGACAAAACCTATGCCCACAAGCCCTGGGTCATCAAGTGGAACGGCGTGGTGTATCATTTCTACAACGCCGTCGGCGAGCAGGGCCGGGTGATCGCCGTAGCCACGTCCAAAGACCTGGGAACGAGTTCGCTGGGCCGGTAGCGGTTTTCGGGTTTCAGGTGGCGCGGGTGTAGAACGCCTTCAGATTATCGCGGTAACTCCGGCTCCATTTCAACTGCTGTCCCGTTCGGAGCCGGACCCGGTATTCGCCGTTGAAATGCGTTTCAATTTCGGTGACGTAATCCAGGTTGATGATGTGCGAACGGTGAATCCGGACGAACGTGGCGGGGTCGAGTCGGGTTTCCAGGTTCGTCAGGCTTTCGTAGATCAGGTGATTTTTCTCCTCGGTATGCAGCGTGATGTAGTTGCCGTCGGCGTCGAAATACAGAATAGCGTCCGTATCGACCAGACTCATTTTCCCGGTTTCCTTCACCAGAATCCGGCGGAGGTAGGCCCCATCGGCTTGGCCGGTTTCGTCGCGCAGAAGCTGCCCCATCAACGCTTCGACCTGGGGCTGCGACCGCTGGGCCAGGCGTTCCTGCGCCCGGTTCAGGGCCTGATAAAACCGGATTTCGTTGAACGGTTTCAGCAGGTAGTCGATGGCGTTGACCTCAAACGCCCGCAGCGCATACTGGTCGTAGGCGGTCGTAAACACCACCATCGGCTGGTGGTACGCCCAGATTTCCTTCATCACCTCAAAACCGTCGCGTTCGGGCATCTGAATGTCCAGAAAAATCAGGTCGGGGCGGTGTTGCAGGACTTTCAGAACGGCTTCGGTGCCGTTGGTGGCTTCGTCGACGATGTCAAAGGCCGGAACGGGTTGCAGCAGGGTCCGAATGGCCTGCCGGGCCAGCCGTTCATCGTCAATAATGAGCGAGCGGTAGGGCGTCATGGTAGTGGGGAGTTGGAGCCGTGAGGCAGGGCAGGGTCAGAGCAACGGTGGTGCCGTTGCCGGGCGGTTGCACAAACGTCAGCCGGGCCTGTTCGCCGTACGCCTGTTGCAGGCGGTATTTCGTGTTGCTGAGTCCGAGTCCGTTGCCGTTCGAGCGTTTCTTCCGCGACTGGTTGCCCAGGCCGTTGTCGAACACTTCGAGCAGCAGGCAGTCGTCCACCCGGCGGGCCGCAATCCGGATTCGGGCGCCGTCGGTCAGGTCGGCGATGCCGTGGGTGACGGCATTTTCGACCAGCGGTTGCAGAATCAACTGTGGCACCAGGCTGTTTTCGGCCCCGGGGGCGATGTCGTATTCGATCTGCAACCGGTCCTGAAACCGGATCTGCTGAATGGTGAGGTATTGCTGCGTCAGCTTCAGTTCTTCCCGCAGGGTCAGAAAATTGTCGTGCTGGTGGGCCAGTACCCCGCGCAGCAGATCGCTCAGGGCCGTCACCATGTCGATGGCCTTGCGGTTGTCGTGTTGCAGCATCAGGCTCACAATGGCGTGGTGGGTGTTGAACAGAAAATGCGGATTCAGTTGCATCTTCAGCGCCTGAAGCTGGGCGTCGGTCAGTTGGGCCTTGAGCTGCGAATTGGTCAGCTCGGTCGCCAGGTGCTGTTTTTCAAGCCGCTGGTAGCGATTGTCGTACAGAAACACATTGTACAATACCAGCACCAGCAGATAAAGGGTGGTGCCCCAGCTGTATTCGGCCGCAAACCACTTCAGAATGTTGTCCCAGGGCAGTTCCTTGGCGGTTTCCCATTGATACAGCGGTTTTATGGCTACGTATTCGACCGTCCGCACCGTCAGGGTCAGGAAGGAAAACGCGAGCAAATGAACGAAAAACCGGCCCGCCAACCGCCCTTTGGGACCCCGGATGTTCAGCGGAAACCGCCGGGCCAGGTAGAGGAGCAGGGGCGTGCTGAACATCCACAAAAGCCAGTGAAGGCCCCACTGGGCCCAGCCCGCATACAGCATTTTGTAGGGGCTGATCCACTTGGTGAGGGAAAATTCAATGAGGGTAATTCCGGCCTGAACCATCCAGAATAAAACGATGTATTTCCAGATTCGCCGGGTGGAGCAGGGCAAACCCGTTTCCTGATCAAATAGGTTAATGGTAAATTTCGTCATCGTGCAAACCGGTTCCTGTGGTCACACTAAAAATACCGCCCCGCCCGAAACCGGCCCAACTCTTTTCTTTGAATCGCCCCAAAATCCGGGTGAAGCGTCGTATTGGCGGTTTGGCTTCGGTTTTCCGCAGGCCACCACTTCCGGGCGCCGGCGGACCAATTCTGAAAACCGGCCGTTCGATCTTTCAAACGCCATCGTTTGCCGGTTGAATAATCCGGCTGTCGGTTCGCATAATCGCGCTGTCGTTTCAGCGGTTCCGGTGGTAGTTTTGAAGCAGTCAAACAACAGCTAATGAATCTGAACGCATTTTTTCTCACGGCGGTACTGAGCGTCGTGCTGACGGCCTGCGGCAAGAGCGGCCGCGACAACGCCCCGGAACCGCAGCGGGGCTACGTGACCGGCACCGTATCCGACACCCGGGGCGAGCCCATCGAAGGGGCGCTGGTGTATATCGACAATACCGGACCGCTCATGTCCGGCGCTTCGGGACACACCGATTCGAAGGGAAAATACCGGATCAAAATGGCCGCAGGAACCTACCGGGTGTATGCGGTTTTTGAAAAGAAATACGCCGGAAAAACCTACACCATCCAGTTGAAGCCGAGCAACCCGGACAGCTTCTCGGACGACGACAGCCCGGTGGTCGATTTTCGCTGGGTGTTGTCGGGTCAGGAACCGCCCCCGCTGGTGGGGTATTTCGGCGGCTACATTGGCCTGTACCAGGGCGAAACCAACATCCCGAAAAACGAAGTGGAGTTTACGTTTTCGCCCCTCGAGCTGATCGACGGCAGCGCCGGAAAGCCCGTGGTCCGGAAGGCTACCCAAGTCAGTACGCAGTACCTGGAAGACATTCCGCTGGGCAAATACCGGGTGGGCGCGGTGCACAAACCGGCGGGCGGAGGGGCCGCCCGGGCGATCCGGCTGAAAAACCGGGATACCAAAGAAACCAGTGCCGAAACCGGTACCATCAGCCTGGAATTTGAACCCGAATCGGCCGGATCGTATCGGGGCAACATCGAGTACTACGAACCGTAACAACAAACCAGATGGCTTACACGAACAAAACCATTACGAACACCAAAACCGGGCAGACCATCCGGTTTCTCCGAACGGCCGACGACACCTTCGGCGAACTGCTGGAAATGGAGGCCACCTTTGCCCCCCAGACGGCCGAGCCCGTGGCCCATTTTCATCCCCACCAGGTGGAAGATTTCCGGATTGTTTCGGGAAAATTAGCCGTTCGCATCGACGGACAGGTGAAGTTTTTCCGGGCGGGCGACCGGTTTCACATTCCGAAAAATACCGTGCATTCGATGTGGAATGTGAACGATCAGCCCACCGTGGTCAACTGGCAGGTGAGTCCGGCGCTGGAAACCGAATATTTCCTGGAAACCACCACCGGACTGGCCAACGACGGTAAAACCAACGCCAGCGGAGTGCCGTCGATATTGCAGCTTTCGTTGCTGCTGGGGCGGTTTTCCAGCGTGTTCCGGCTGACCAAACCCGGCCCGGCGGTGCAGAAACTGGTGGTGGTGCTGCTGGGTCCGGTAGCCTGCCTGCTGGGCTATAAATCGATGTACCCCAAATACCTGAATTAGCAAAACCGCCGACCCAGAAGCGTTTTGCCGGAACGGTCTGAACCTGTCCCATCACACCATAACCAACAAAGACGAATGAACACGCTGTTTCCAAAAACCGCCTATACCCGTGCGCTGGGTGTTGCGCTGGCGGTCCTGCTGCTGGGTGCCGGTTGCTCCAGCTCGGACGATGAACCCCAGGCGGACGGGCAAACCGCAGGCTACCTGTCGGGCCGGGTGACCGATTCGCAGGGAAAACCGCTGCCGGGAGTCACCGTTCTGGCCGATAATACGCTGCTGTACAACAGCCACCTGGAAACCAGCAGCGATGCGGGCGGCAACTACCGCATCAAAACGCCGAACGGTAGCTTTCGGGCCATTGCCCAGATTCGGAAGACCTACAACGGCAAGTCGTATACGCTGTACCTGAAACCGGACAACCCGGCGGCTTTTGCCGGGGACGAAGGGGCCGTCCGCAATTTTCAATGGCAGCTATCGGGCGAACACCCCGATCAGTCGGGCTTGTTTTACGGGGGCGACGTCTCGCTGAACAAAGACCTCATGAGCGACCTGTACGACATCGAGAACGTTGCGTTTACGTTCACGCCGGTGGGGCCGCTCATCGACGGATCGGAGGGAAAACCGCTGCGACTGAAGAGCGGAGAACCGAACACCGAATTCTACGGTCGTTTGCCGGACGTTCCGATCGGGCGCTACAGGATCACGGCGGTGCACCAGCCCAGCGGAGCCGTCGTGATGGTGAAAAACCGCAACGGCACCTACTTGGCGGACGGGTCTGTGACGCTGGATTTTTACGGCGAAACCGGTCCCTGGGCCTGCAACAACTGCATGGTGATCGACTACAAAGAACGTTGACCAACGGCATTACACTTCGTCAATTCATAAAAAGTGCGCCGGGTGCGGATGGTAAACCCCAAAAGGTTTGCGGTCCGTACCCGGTTTTTGCGTTTACTGAACCGAAATAATGATATTTTGCGGCCGGTTACCAGAAGGTCCAGTTTTTTCGGAAACTGACCAGAAGAGTCACTTAGCCTTACTAGTCAATGCAGATGAAAATTCTCTTTTCGGTTCTTCTTCTAAGTTTCGTGAGCGCGGTCAGCGCGCAGACCCCCCCAAGGCCGTCGACCCAGTATGCCGGCTCCCGGGCGCCGTTGCACCAGAATCCGTATCAGGAACTGCCGCTCGGGGCCATCAAACCGCAGGGCTGGCTGCGCGAAATGCTGGTTCGGCAGAAAAACGGCGCCACCGGCAAACTCGATCAGTTGTATCCGTTGGTTATGAACAACCGCAACGGCTGGCTGGGCGGTGACGGCGACCAGTGGGAGCGCGGACCTTACTGGATCGACGGACTGCTGCCGCTGGCGTATATTCTGGAGGACAAGGAGCTGATTGCCAAAGCGAGACCCTGGGTGGAATGGGCCCTCAACAGCCAGCAGGCCGATGGGTATTTTGGCCCGTCGAAAGACTACGGACCGGAACCGGGCATTCAGCGCGACAACAGCCGCGACTGGTGGCCGAAGATGGTGATGCTCAAAATTCTAAAGCAGTATTACTCCGCAACGGGCGACCCGCGGGTAATTAAGCTGATGACCCATTACTTCAGGTACCAACTGAACGAGTTGCCGCAAAAACCGCTCGACCACTGGACGTTCTGGGCGCGCTACCGCGGGGGCGACAACCTGATGGTGGTCTACTGGCTCTACAACATCACCGGCGATAAATTTCTGCTGGACCTGGGTGATCTGATTCACAAACAGACGTTTGACTACACGAACGGTTTTCTAAACACCGATATGCTTTCCAAAGCCGGCAGCATTCACTGCGTCAACCTGGCGCAGGGCATCAAGGCCCCGGTGATTTACTACCAGCACCACCCGGAGCAGAAATACCTCGACGCGGTTGAGAAAGGCTTCGCCGACCTCCGGAAATACAACGGCATGGCGCACGGGCTGTACGGGGGCGACGAAGCCCTGCACGGCAACAACCCGACGCAGGGATCGGAGCTTTGCTCGGCGGTGGAAATGCTGTTTTCGCTCGAAAGTATGCTTGAAATAACCGGAAAAGTGAGTTTTGCCGATCACATCGAAAAGATTGCGTTCAACGCCCTGCCGACCCAGGTGTCGGACGATTACATGACGCGCCAGTATTTTCAGCAGGCCAACCAGGTGATGGCGACCCGGCGCACCCGCAACTTCGACGTGAACCACCACGGCACCGACCTGTGTTTCGGGCTGCTTTCCGGGTACCCCTGCTGTACGTCGAACATGCACCAGGGCTGGCCAAAATTTGCCCAGAATTTGTGGTACACCACGGCAAACAAAGGCGTTGCGGCCCTGATCTACGCGCCCAGTGAAGTAAAGGCCGTGGTGGCGGGGAGCACGGAAGTGTCGTTCCGGGAAGAAACAAATTATCCGTTTGAAGAAACCGTCAAATTTACCTTGAATACGCCCAAAACCGTCAAATTTCCGTTCCAGCTGCGCGTGCCGGAATGGTGCCGGAAAGCGTCCATCAAGATCAACGGGAAAGGCTGGCAGGAAGTGGACGGCAACCGGATTGTCACCATTGAGCGGGAGTGGAAATCGGGCGATGTGGTGGAACTGGAACTGCCGATGCACCTTAAAAAAGACCTTTGGTACGAAAATTCCATGTCGGTGGAGCGCGGGCCGCTTGTTTACGCCCTGAAAATGGGGGAGGAAACCAAACTCGTTCAGAACGAGAAAGATCCGATTGAGTACGGTTCTTCGTACACCGAAATCCGCCCGACCACGCCCTGGAATTACGGCCTGATTCAGGTGCCCGATAACAAGCTGGAGGAGAATTACAAGGTTGAAAAGAAAGGGGCGGTTTCCAACTTCCCGTGGAATCCCGAAAGTGCCCCGATTACCATCAAAACGAAGGCCAAACGCATTCCGTCCTGGGAACTTTACAACGAGATGACCGGCCCCATTCCGTACAGCATCACCTACCAGCTCGAAACGGGTCCGGAAGAAGAAATTACGCTGATTCCCTACGGCTGCACCAACCTTCGGATTTCGCAGTTTCCGGTGGTGCGGAGGAAGTGATAAACGGCATTTTTTCCGATTATTCGTGGGTGACTAAAACGTAATCCACGGACCGTCTTTGGGCTAAATGCCGCGATCAACACCTATGCTGTATTGACGACCCGATCCGAAAAGAGTCACCTTTTTCTGGATGAAAAACCCCTGGCAATCGGGCCCGTACTTGTAACCAGAACGTAAAATTTTGTTGCCGCTTGCAAGCGGTGAGAGCACCATTCAACCGCTGAATGGTGCTTTTTTGTTTCCGTCAAAAAAAAACCGCCCGCAGCCGCAGGTTTTTCCCATCTTTCGCACCTAATCCCATGTGTTCACCTTTAACGATACCGTCCGTTTGCAGGAATCCGAATTAATTGCTGCGCTGAAAGCGGGCCGGGAGTCGGCGTTCCGGATGCTCGTCGAAAGGCATCAGGACAAGGTCTACAACACGGCCCTGGCGATCGTGCAGCAGCCCGAAGAAGCCGAGGATATTGCGCAGGAGGTGTTCGTGGAGGTTTACCAGACCGTCGGGCAGTTTCGGGAAGAAGCCCGGCTGACCACCTGGCTCTACCGCATCACCACCTCGAAAGCCCTGGCCCACCTGCGGAAGCGGAAAGCCCAGAAGCGGTTTTCGCGGCTGACGAGTCTCTTCGGACTCCACAACGAAGTGCTGTATCATCCGCCCGACTTCCACCATCCCGGTGTTTCGCTGGAACGGCAGGAGGAACTGAACACGCTTTTTAAGGCTGTGGAGCAACTGGCTGACAACCAGAAAGTAGTCTTCGTTCTGCACTATGTGGAAGACCAAAGCCACCGCGACATTGCGGAGGTGATGCAGCTAACGGTGTCGGCGGTGGAATCGCTGCTGCACCGGGCCAAACAGAATTTACGCAAACACTTGACCCCGTTTTATCGGGATAGAAAGAACCCGTGACACCATGAACCAGGACAGAGAAGATCAACAATGGGAAGACCGGTTTCGGCAATTGGGCAAGCTGGCGCCCGCCCAGCCCCGGCCTTTTTTCTATACGCGACTGGAGGCCCGGCTGAACACCCGGATCGGGCCGTCAGAAGCCGCGGCCGTGTTGCCGTGGTGGTTGCAAAAACCGGCCTACGCGCTCGGAACGCTCGGTATGCTGGTGGCCCTGAACGTCGCCGTGGCGGCTTGGCAAAACCGGCCCGCCGTTCCGGAAACCGATCCCGGCACCTACGAGGCTTTTGTGCAGGATTATCAGTTGAACCACCAAACCGCTTTTGTCGATGAATGATCGAAAACGCTACCGGTTGCTGGTCGGAATCATCGTTGCGCTGGTGCTGCTGAATGCCGGACTAATGGGCTGGATGTGGTTCGGACCCCGGAGTCACCGGGAAGGACGCGGGGACGGGCGGTCCTATCTGTCCAGAACCCTGGGCTTTTCGGAGGAACAGCGGACCGAATACCGGGCCATGCGACAACGGCATTTTCAGACGATCAAGCCCTTGCTGGACTCCCTGCGGCAGGAACGCAGGCGGTTTTTTGAGCAGGTGAGCGATTCGGCCCAAACCGATGCGCAACTGATGCAGCAGGCCCGGCAACTCGAAGAAAAAAACGCCCGGCTGGACGTGCTGAACCTGCGGCATTTTCAGCAGGTGAGCGCTTTGTGTACGCCCGAACAACGGCAGAAACTCAAACAGGTGCTGGCCGAGCGACCCGGTTTTGGTCCGTTTGGCGGCCCCGGCCGGCCGGGAAAACGCGGCTCCGACCCGACTCGGCGGGACCGTTCGGAAAAATAACGATTTATTTTCGCCGGACTCCGCAGGGTTTCCGGCGACTTCACACCTAAGGAAGACAACTAAACAGCTTACCAACATGAAAAAAGTACTGGTTATTGCCCTGCTGCTGGCCGGGATGACGGTTTTTGAAAGCAACGCCCAGAACGGACCCGGCGGGGGCGGGGGCCGGATGATGGAAGGAATGACGCAGGTGGAAGAAAGCGCGCTGCCCGCGCCGGTGATGGCCTACGTGAAAGATAAATACCCGGGAATGACCGTTCGGCGCATCATGAAAGACAAGGAAGATAACTATTCGGTGGTGGTGGTGGCCGATACCACCCGGAAAGTTGTGGTTTTTGACGCCAAAGGCACATTCAAAGAAGAAAGAGCGATGCGGGGCCGCCGTCCGCAAAACAAATAAGCCCGACAAACGGTATTGGTTGTAATCCTTGTGTCAGGATTGCACTTCATCAACTTTCCGGTTCCGGGTTTCAGCCATCGCAGCGACAGGTTGCGGTGGCTGAAACCGTACTAATCCGCCCGTTTTACGCTTGAACGAATGAATACTAAACCGCTCCTGTTATTTTTTTCCACTCATCCGGGACGGTTTTCGGGCCGTCTGTATTGGCTTTTATGGCTGTTGATGAGTTCGGGAACCACCCTGCTGGCCCAGACCAACCAGCTCACCGGAAAGTTTGTCGATGCCAGCAATGGCGTGTTGATCGGGGTGCCGGTAATTCTGACGATGCAGCAGGATACCACCCAGAAGCAGTACACGGTGACGGATACCAGTGGCGTTTTTTCGTTTCAGAATCTGAGTCCGCAGGCGTATCGGATCAAGGCGACCTACCTCGGTTTTTCGGATTACGACAAGGTCATCACGATCAGTCAGGAGGTTCAGGATCTGGGAGCCATCACGCTCAGCGAAGATTCCAAAACGCTGAAGGAAGTAGTGATCAAGGGTCAGATACCGCCCGCCCAGCAGAAAGGCGACACGCTCCAGTTGAACGCCGAAGCCTTTAAAGTGACCCGCGATGCCACCACGGAAGATCTGATCAAAAAAATGCCGGGGATTACCGTCGAAAACGGCACCGTGAAAGCCCAGGGTGAAGACGTGCAGCAGGTGCTGGTGGACGGCAAAATCTTTTTCGGCGATGACCCCAGCATTGCGCTACGGAATCTGCCGGCGGAGGTGGTCGATAAAATTGAAATTTTTGATCGGATGAGCGACCAGTCGCAGTTTACCGGTTTTAACGACGGGCAAACCTCCAAAACCATCAACATCGTGACGCGCGGTGACCGGCAAAACGGTGTTTTTGGCCGCGTTTACGCGGGCTACGGAACCGATGATACCTATTCGGCGGGCGGCAACGTCAACTTCTTCAACGGCGCCCGGCGGTTTTCCATCGTCGGCCTGAGCAACAACATCAACCAGCAGAACTTCTCCTCCCAGGATCTCACCGGCGTCGCCAGCGGGGGCGGGGGCGGAGGGGGCGGTTTTGGCGGTGGGGGTCGCGGGGGCGGTAACCGGGGTGGCGGTGGTGGCCGCGGAGGGGGTGGTGGCGGAGGGGGCGGAAGCGACAACTTTCTGGTGGGGCAGCAGAGCGGCATCAACAAAACCAACTCGATTGGCCTCAACTTCTCCGACGACTGGGGCAAACACCTGACGTTTCGGGGCAGCTATTTCTTCAACAACAGCAACAACAACAACGCGCAGACGGTTTTCCGGCGGTATACGCTCGCCGAAAATGCCAGCCAGAACTACTTTGAAAACAGCATCTCCCGGACCGAGAACTACAACCACCGGCTCGATTTCCGGCTCGAATACACCATTAATTCCAACAACTCGCTGCTGATTACGCCCCGGTTGCGCTGGCAGAACAACAATTCGTCGAGCCGGGTGGAGGGCATTACCTACCTGGCTCCCGACAGCGCGTCCGACAATCCGTCGCTGGGCAACAACTTCAACCCGCTGATTCCGGCCGACAGTTTGCTGCTGAACCGGAGCAATACCGACAATTCGGCCCACACCCGCGCATTCAATTTCAGCAATAACATCCTGTTTCGGCACCGGTTTGCCAAACGCGGGCGTTCGCTGTCACTGAATTTCGGAACCCAGATCAGTACGCAGGATCGGGAAAGCACGCAGTTGTCGCTGAACGAATATTTTACGGGCAAAACGCCGGATCAGCGCATCGACCAGCGAACCACCAACTACACGCCGAGTTACCAATACTCGCTGAATGCGGCTTTTACGGAACCGCTGAGTAAATTAAGTCAACTCCAGCTTAATTACACGACGACCTACCGCTACAGCGATGCGACCAAACGGACCAACCGCTACAACGCCCTGACGCAGCGGTATGACCAGCTGGATTCGCTCTTGTCGAACACGTTTCAGAACGACTACCTGACCAATTCGGCCGGGGTTGGTTACAACTACCGTTCGCCAAAAATGGGGCTGAATGTCAACATGAACTTTCAGCGGGCCGACCTGATCAGTGATCAGATCTTTCCGCTGAACAACGATGTCCGGGCGAATTTCAACAACCTGCTGCCTTCGGCCATGCTCGACCTCAAGTTATCGACCGACAGCCGCATCCGGTTATTTTACCGCACCAACACCCAGGCGCCGGGCGTCACGCAGCTCCAGAATGTGCTCGACAATTCCAACCCGCTGTTTCTGACCGCCGGAAATCCGGACCTGAAACAATCGTACAGTCACAACGTTTCGGCCCGCTACCAGCTGACCAAACCGGTCAAAGGCCGCAGCCTGTTCGTGTTTGTCAATGTCGGCTCGACCAACAACTACATCGCCACCTCAACGCTGATCAGCAACGGAACCGCCACGCTCCCCGACGGCACCACGCTCGGGCAGGGCGTGCAATTCACCCGGCCCGTCAACCTGAGCGGTTTCTGGAACCTGCGCACGTTTGTGACCTACAACACGCCCCTCAAATTCATCAAGAGCAACATCAGCCTCAATGCGGGCAATGGCTACAGCAGTTCGCCGAGTTTGATTAACGGACAAATTAACAACGCCAATACCACCACCTGGTCGCAGGGCGTCAACCTGAGCAGTAACATCAGCCAGAAGCTGGACTTTTCGTTCTCGTACTCGGGGAACTTCAACGACGTGAAATATTCCCTTCAGGCCGCCAACAACAACCGGTATTATTTTCAGGTGCTGAGTGGCCGGGTCAACTGGATTTTTGGTCCGGGGCTGGTGGTGCAGTCCGATATTTCGAATCAGAAATACACCGGTTTTAACGGCAGCGTCAACCAGCAGTACACGCTCTGGAATGCGGCCGTGGGCAAGAAATTCCTGAAAGACCAGCGGGGCGAGCTGAAGGTGTCGGTTTTTGATTTGCTGAAACAGAATAACAGCCTGAGCGTCACGCAGTCCGATACCTACGTGGAAAACAGCCGCGCGCAGGTGTTGCAGCGGTATTTTCTGCTGACATTTACGTACAACCTGCGCCAGTTTAAAGCTTCGCCGACCCGCGGCAATACCGACGGTCAGAACCGGCCCGATCGCCCGAACTGGCGCGAGGGGGGCGGAGGGGGCCGGTTTCCCGGCGGGGGTCGCCCGCCCGGCGGACCGGACAACAACTGACGGGTATTGCAGGTGGAGAAAAAAGAAAGCCAGACGACGTGAAGTCACCTGGCTTTTTTTATCGCCCAATAAACGGTTACTTTGAAAAATAGATACTTTTCACGGTATCCCCGGTTATCAGCGACGTACTGATGGGAAAACTCGCCCGGGAAGATTTTGTTTTCAAAAACCGTATTTTTTTCAACCTGTACCCGACTGTCCATGCGTGAAATGGTTTTGCTGGGGCTGACCCTGCTGCTGGGGATGGCGTTGCTGGCTACCCTGGCCCAGCGTCTGCGCATTCCAACCCCTATTTTTCTGGTTCTGGGCGGTTTGCTGGTAAGCCTGATTCCGGGCGTGCCGCTGCTGACGATCGAACCGGATCTGATCTTTCTGGTTTTTCTGCCCCCCCTTCTCTACGAAGCCGCCTGGTCGATGTCCTGGCGCGAGCTCTGGCGCTGGCGACGCATTGTGCTGGTGCTGGCCTTCGGGCTGGTGGTGCTCACGGCGACGGCCGTGGCCTACGCTTCGTACGCTTTTATCCCCGGTTTTACGCTGGCCCTCGGTTTTTTGCTGGGCGGGATTGTGTCACCACCGGATGCCGTAGCGGCTACTTCGGTGCTCAAGGGCATTGATGTTCCCAAAAGTACGACCAGTATTCTGGAAGGCGAAAGTCTGATCAATGACGCATCCAGCCTGATTGTCTTCCGATTTGCCTTATCCACCCTGACGCTGGGGGTGTTCGACTGGCAGGAAATAGCGGTTGATTTTGTGCTGGTGACGGTTGTGGGCGGATTGATCGGCCTGGCAATCGCCGGAATTTTCTACGTCATTCACCGCTGGATTCCCATGCAGCCGCGCATCAGCATTCTGCTGACGTTTCTGGCCCCGTACATCATGTACATGACGGCGGAGCAATTTCACTATTCGGGCGTTATTGCCGTTGTCGCCGGCGGTTTGTTTCTGTCCAACCACAGCCACCAGATTCTCAACCACACCGAACGGGTGCAGGGAACGTCGATGTGGGGCACGGTTATTTTCATCATCAACGGCGTGGTGTTTGTGCTGATCGGGCTGGAACTGTCCGTGGTGGTGCAGGGGCTGGACGGATATTCGCTGTCCGACGCCATCCTGTACGGTTTGTTGATCTCGGCGGTGCTCATCGTGGTGCGGGTGGTCTTTGCGCTGATGGCGGCTGGCTGGACCCGGATTGCGGGGCGGTTTATCCGGGTGGCGGTTCGCAATGCGGGCTGGCGCGGGCCGCTGGTGCTGGGCTGGGCCGGAATGCGGGGCGTGGTTTCGCTGGCGGCTGCCTTGTCGGTGCCGCTGGCGGTGAACGGCCAGCCGTTTCCGCACCGCTCGCTGATCCTGTTCATTACGTTCGTCGTGATTCTGGTGACGCTGGTGTTTCAGGGCCTGACGCTCCCGTATGTCATTCGCTGGCTGCATCCGAAAGACCTCTTTCCGCGCACGCCCGAAGAACAGCAGTCGGCGGCCATCAGTCGGCAGTTGCACGAATCCGCCCTGCAGGAGCTGGAGAAACACTACGGTCGGCAGTTACACGACAATGATTTGCTGGTCAACCTGAAAAACCGCCTTGAAAGCGGTTTGCGGCTGAATCAGATTATTGCCTCGGATCGGGATGGGCCGCTGCTGGCGCAGTATAAGGAGGCCCTCACCCGCCTGCATCTGGTCAAACGCCAGAAACTGGACCGACTCCGGCATCAGGACGAATTTGATGATGATGTCATTCGCCGGATCGAAACCCAGCTGGATCTGGAGCAGGAGAAAACCGAGCAGACCATTCAGTAAATAAAGAGTGATTAACTCGTATCGGCATGAATTTTACGATTCGCAACGACCGGCCCGACGATTTTCTGGCGATTGTCCGGGAGGTCGGTCAGTGGCTCACCGAGTCGGGGCAGGAAATGTGGGAGCTGGACACGCTGACCCCCGAAAACCTGTTTGATGACTACACCCGCGAAAACGCCTACGTCCTGTACGTTCGCCGGGATGGCGGGCTGATTCCGGCCGCCACGTTTATTTTGCAGTGGAACGATCCGTTGTACTACGAAGACGTTCCCGCTAATACCGCCGGTTTTATTCACAAGCTGGCGATTCGGCGGGCGTTTGCCGGGCAAAATCTGTTTGCCCCCATCCTCGACTTTTGCCGCCAGACGTGCCGGCAACGGGGCATTCACGAAATTCAGCTCGAAACCGATGCCACCCGCCCCGCCCTGATGCGGTTTTACGAACGCAACGGGTTTGAACCCACGTACCAAAAGTCGATTCACGAGTTCGGACAAACGTTTTTGTGTCAGTACTACGTGATGCGGTTTTAGGCTTACAAAACCGTTGATACGGTTGAAAGGGTGAAATTTTCTTTGTTCCGACCCACGGCTAAAAGAGGAGCGACTAAAGGACTTCCTATTTCTGAAAAATCAGGACGTGCTGCTGCGGCAGTTTCTTATACACGGTTTTCAGCCTCAGACCCACGGCTTTCATTTCCCTGGTGGCCTGGGCAACGCTCATTTTATGGTGCGGTTTGATGGGCACGTTCGGGTCTTCGGCGCGGTATTCGACCAGCACCACGCGCCCCCCCGGTTTCAGCGCCCGGACAATGCTGGTCATCATTTCGTGCGGGTGCGAAAACTCGTGGTAGGCATCCACCAGCAACGCCATGTCGATGCTGCTGGCGGCCAGTTTGGGATCGGTGATTGTTCCCAAAACCGGCTCGACGTTGACTACCCCGGTTTTCTTTCTGGTTTGGTTCAGGTCGTTGATCATTTCCTGTTCAATATCAATTGCCAGCACCCGGCCTTTCGGCACGTTGGGCGCGATTCGAAACGAGAAATAACCGGTTCCGGCCCCAATGTCGGCTACCACGTCGGTCGGTTTCAGACTCAGGGCCGCCAGCAGCAGGTCGGTTCGTTCTTCCTGTTCACGCTCCGGGCGTTCGAGCCAGGCGGCTCCCAGATGCCCCATCACCTGCGAAATTTCCCGGCCCAGGTAAACTTTTCCCGTTCCGTCGTAAGCCGGTTTCCGGTATTGATAAACGCCCTTCGGCGCATCCGTGGCCAAACCGGGTGACTGACCGAACGCCCGTCCGCAGCAGGCAATTAGCAGAAAAATAAAGAAACCAAGGGGCCGGATTAGCGTTTTCATCGTAGGCAGGAAAATCTTCTACGGATTGAACAAGCGGCAAAAGAAAGTGTTTAGAGATTATTTTCCACCTTTTCTACAGACGCATGAACCTTCTTTTGCACCTTTTGCTCGATGCCGCCGTCATCTTCGGTCTGGCCTACCTGATGCCCCAGGTCGACGTGAAAAGTTTCGGAACCGCCCTGCTGATTGCGGTTATTCTGGCGGCCCTCAATTTTCTGGTTGGCTGGCTGATTCGCTTTCCGCTGAACCTGGTGACGTTCTTTCTGCTCACCGGAATTGTCCGGATTGTGGTTACGGCGATCCTGCTCAAACTCATTGACAAAATGATGGGCAGTTTCACGATTGTCGGGTTCTGGCCGGCGCTGGTAATTGCCATTGCCGTAGCGGTCGCCGGTGCGATTGTCGACGGCGCGCTGGCTCCCTCCCCGGAAGTGATCGAATTGCGTGAACAGGAAGCCATGCGGCTGGTGCCGGAGCAGCTTGCACTCCGTTTTCGGGTGTGATAAGTTACCCGTCATTTCAAAAGTAAAATAATGAATGCCACAGGTAAAAGTAGGCTGGCGCGCTAAACACTTTTACCTGTGGCATTCATCCTTTTACATTGCCTTTACCACCGGGTTTACTCCACCACTTTCAGCTCCACGTCGATGTTGCCGCGCGTGGCGTTGGAATACGGGCAAACCTGGTGTGCTTTCTCGACGATGGCCTGTGCCTTGGCCCGATCCACACCCGGAATCTGCACCTCCAGCACGACGGCTAATATAAAACCGCCGGTTTCAGTTTTGCCGATGCTGACCTGTGCGGTGGTGCTGGTCGTACCGGCCTGAATTTTTTGGGTCCGGATAATCAGACTCAGGGCGCTGTCGAAACAGGCTGCGTAGCCGGCTGCGAACAGGGTTTCCGGATTGGCGTACATGCCGCCGGGCCCGCCCATTTCTTTCGGAACGCGCACATCCATCTCCAGCGCGCCGTCGTGTGATTTTACGTGGCCGTTGCGGCCGCCGGTTGCGGTGGCTTTCGCCGTATACAGTTTTTCCATGCTAAAAAAAGAAGCAACAGCCGGGTTGGGCTGTTGCCAGATTGTTTTCAGGATAACGGCTGAGGGTTCGGAAAGGTTGCGCCGGGCGGTTTATTTCGCCTTGCGGATGTAAATATTACCGTGCATATTTTTCATCATCACTTCGCGGCCCCCGCCGTTGACCTTGCCCTGCACCCAGTCGTCGATGGATACTTTATACATCCCATCCTGGTTGGACCGCGTGGCTTTGGCCTGACTTTTATCGACATCCACGTCGAAATCGCTGAAAATGTCGCCCTGATCGGACTTGAGTTTGACGTTGAATTTGGCATTGGCCGGAAACGTCACATCGATCGTGCCGTTGAGCGTCGAGAACGCCATGGGCGCGTCAGCGTTGACATTCCGGAACGTCGCTTTCACCAGGCCGTTGATGCTGTTGGCAACCGCCGAACCGCTCACGTTGTTGAGCTGAACCGGCCCGTTGACGTTTTTGACCTCCAGTTCGCCGTTTACATTCTCGATCACCACGTCACCGTTGTTGACGGTACTGACTTTAAGGGAAAACTGCTGCGGAACTTTGATCGCCAGGTTGGTCGTCCGGTTGATGGAGGAAGTACTGAGGTGGATGGAATTGTTGTTCTCCTTGGCCGTCAGGTCCAGCCCACCGCGCGGAGAAAGCTTTTTCATGCCGGCTGACAGCTCTTCGGATCTGCCTTCGTTGGCCCGGCGCCCGTGCGGCCGGGCGTCTTGGCCCGAAGGCTCGGCTCCGTTCGAGGCATCGATCACCACCTCTTTTCCGTTGTAGCCGGTGACCCGGATGGAGCCGTTGATCAGGTGAACCTGGAGCGAGCCCGGTTTGCCCGGATCGCTCAGCGGAACCACCAGTTGTTCTTTGATTTCTGTCTGGGCCAGCAGCGGTTGCAGGTCGGCAAGCGTAATCAGCAGGAGAGCAGCAACGAATATGCGGTTTGTTTTCATGGTTTTCAGATTGTTAATAAAGACGAAAGGAGATTGACCGGCGCAAAAAGACGGAGAAAGTACGGAGGGTACGCCCGGTTTTCTGCCAGACCGGTTGAAACGATTGGATGAATCAGGATTGTTTTTTGATGTATACATTGCCATTGAACGTCTCGAACTGGAGCGTTTGGCCGCCTTTTCCGATCCGGATGGCCGTGTCCTTGTTGAGTTTGTAAACCGTACCGTCGCCCTTTTTTTCCTGCGTTTTGGTGACTGTGGGTGCTAACAGTTCGGCATTCGGAAAATCGGTGTAGAAATCGCCCTGGAAGGTTTTGAAGCTCAGATCGGCGGACAAACTGGCCGGGTAGCTGATTTTGATGTCGCCGTTAAGCGTGTAATACTTCGATTTTTCGGGCGGGCTGGTCACGTAGTTGGCCTCCACATTGCCATTGATGGTGTGGGCGTTTGTAGCCCCTTTGATGTTGGTCAGAAAAATGGCCCCGTTGATGTTGTGAGCGCTGATGGCGCCGTTGACATCCTTAACCGTTACATCACCGGAGTTGATGGTCGAAACGTGAATATTCATGCCAAACGGCACTTTAACCGTATAATCGAGGTCGAATTTGTATTCCACTTTGCGGTTGTGGCGGTTCTGCCAGCCGCGGTTCGGGCGGGTATCGTGCGGTTCGGCGATGTAGGCAATCACGCTGTCGGCGTTCTGATCGAACACCAGCTTAAATTCCTGCTTGCCCTGTTCCAGCACTTCGCTGGTCTTGGCCGAGAGCGTTTGGTCCACCTCCAGCACCACTTTATTGCCCGAATACCCTTCGACCTTGATAAAACCACTGATGTTGTAGATGGCCAGCACGCTGCTACCGGCGTCCTTCGAAAGCGTAAACTCCTTGCTGATGTGGTTTTTGGATTCCAGCGTTTGGGCCGTTGCGGAAAGGCAAACCAGTACCAGTCCCGCCAGAAAGAGGGGCATAAACAGTCTCATAGTTGTTGTTTTGTTAGAGCGTAAAAGAGTATGGGTGGCAGGAGACGCAGGACAGGCGGTACAAAGGCAAAAAACCGGCTGGTCGGATGTCTTTCTTCGCTTGTTTATCGTTCCTGTCTAGGTTAAATCCTTGATTGATTGTTCAATTTTCACCTTAACGAAGTCGTTGAGGTTTTCCTGCCGAAGCAGTTGCCGGAGCGGTTTCACCGAGCGTTTTTCCTGCAATTTTACCATCACGTCGGCCAGGGCCGCCTGCACCAGGGGCGAATCCTGTTTGACGATGGACTGCACCAGCCCTTCCCGTACGGCCGGGTCGGCCGCGAGCGTCACCAGCGCTTCCAGCGTCACCAGCCGGACGTTCTCGTTGGAGTCGTTGTTGAGCGTACTCAGCAGCGCTTCCACCACTTTTTCGTCGGCGTGTTCAATGTCTTTGGTGTATTCCACCGCCCGGAGTCGCTCGGTGGCCGACTGGTTTTCGAGCAGCGACAACAAAACCGTCTGCCGCATTTCTTTCACCTGCGTGTCCAGCTCGGTGATCTGCTGCTCGTAGGCCGGTTTGGTCCGGTCGTTGAGCCAGAAACCGCCTGCTAATCCCATCAGCACCAGCGCCAGGCTGTAGGCCACGCGCACAGCCAGTTGCGGGGTCAAAAACCGCCGGAGCCGGCGCAGAATGCTTTTCCAGGACCGCTGGCGTTTTTTGGTTTCGGCGTGCTGGTACGTTTCGAGCATGGCATAAAACCGGGTCCGGACTTTCTCGCCGGGTTCGGGCACCGGCACGGTGCCCAGGGCCCGCCAGAGTTGCCGGGTCCCTTCCAGTTCGGCCTGGCAGTCCGGGCAGTTGGCCAGATGCGCTTCCAGGATCGTCCGTTCCGGTGTCGGAATCTGGATCGGGTTGCTTAACAAATCAATGAGTTTCTCCCGGGCGCTTTCACAGTTCATAAGTGTATCGTTTCGGTTTATACCGCATTCAGAATCAAGGCAAAACGGGGCCGTCCAGGGGCCTCAGGTACGGGTTAAAAAGACCCGCCGGAGTTCGTTCATCGCCCGGTGCACCCGCACCTTGACGGCTCCTTCGGTGGTGTCCAGAATCCGGGCAATTTCGTCGTACTTCAATTCCTGAAACCGGCTCAGAATCAGAATTTCGCGGTAATCCGGATTCAGCTTTCGCAGGGCATCGTGCAGGGATGCCAGCTCCTGTTCCTTCTGCATCTGTTCATCGGCGGAAGTCCCCCCGCCAATTTTTTCGACAAAATCCGCCACGTCGTAATGCTGCGCCGACGGCTTGTTTTTCCGGACGTGATCGGCCAGCACGTTGCGGGCCAGGTGGTACATCCACGTCCGGAATTCGCCCTCGCCGGTGAACGTATGCCGGTATTTCAACATCCGGTAAAAGACGTTCTGCACCAGGTCCTCGCTCGTGTCGGTCTGCCCCGTCATGTGGTACAGAAAACCGAACAGGGCGCGGTGGTAGCGCTCGAAGAGCAGACCCATCTTTTCCAGATTGCCGTCCTTCACCTGAAGCATGAGCGCGTTGTCCGTCAGCGATTTCAACCGGGTAGGTTTGCGAGTTTGTCGAATCTGGTGGTGGAAACTTTCGGAAGTTGGGAAGGTTACAGCAAGAGACGAAATTTTTTCGGGCTCTTTTTTGTAATTTGCTTACCATGATTTTCGATAACCACAACCGCCCCATCACTTACCTCCGGCTGGCCGTCACCGATCGCTGCAATTTGCGGTGTTTCTACTGCATGCCGGAAGAGGGCATCCGCTACCTGCCCAAACACCAGTTGCTGACCTACGAGGAAATGGAGCGGCTGGTGCGCGTGCTGGCCCGGCTGGGCGTGTCGAAAATCCGGATCACGGGCGGAGAACCCTTCGTTCGCAATGGTCTGATGGATTTTTTGTGGCGGCTGAAAGCCACCGAAGGCGTTGAGGAATTGAACATTACAACCAACGGCGTGCTGACCGAGCCGCTCGTGCCCGAACTGGTTCGCATGGGCATCGGCTCCGTCAACCTCAGCATCGACACGCTCGACCGCGAGCGGTTCCGGCACATTACCCGGCGCGACGAACTGCCCGCCGTTCGGGGTACGCTCGATGCCTTGCTGGCGCAGGGGGTGCCGGTCAAGCTGAACGCCGTTGTGATGGAAGGCAAAAATATTGAGGACATTCCGCTGCTGGCCGAACTCACCCGCGATCACCCCGTCGAGGTGCGGTTTATCGAAGAGATGCCCTTCAACGGCGAAGGAAGTCACTACCCGGTTTTGAACTGGACCCACCGGCGTATTTTGCAGGAGTTGCAGGGGTTGTATCCGGGTCTGAAACGACAGTCGGATTCGCCGTTTTCGACGGCCACCACCTACCGGATTCCCGGTTATCAGGGCAGCATCGGCATCATTGCGGCCTTTACGCGCACCTTCTGCGGCACCTGCAACCGCATCCGGCTGACGGCGCAGGGCACGCTCAAAACCTGTCTGTACGACAACGGGGTGCTCGATGTGCGGCAGCTGATGCGGTCCGGGGCCACGGATTCCGAACTGACGGCGGCTTTTCTCAAAGCCTTTGCCCATCGTCCCAAAACCGGTTTTGAAGCCGAACACGAACGCGGTCCGGTCACCGAATCCATGTCCACGATTGGGGGGTAACGGGGCTTGATCCTTTGATCAAACCAGGCCGGTTTTGAAAACCGGCCTGGTTTGATAGCCAACGCCCAGTTTATTCCACTTTCAGACTCTTTACCGGATCGGCCAGGGCGGCTTTAATGCTCTGGAAACTGACGGTCAGCAGGGCAATGCCGACGGTGAGCAAACCGGCCAGCGCAAACATCCACCCGCTCATGTCAATCTTGTAGACAAAGTTTTCGAGCCACCGATTCATGGCGTACCAGGCCACCGGTGACGCAATGACAAACGCCAGGGCAATCAGCAGGATAAATTCCCGGGAGAACAGGTACACGATGCTGCCCGGGCTGGCGCCGAGCACTTTCCGAATACCGGCTTCCTTGGTCCGCTGAACCGCCATGAAGGAGGCCAGCCCGTACAGCCCGAGGCAACTCAGGAAAATGGACAGCCCCGCAAACCATTCGTAAAGCCGGGCCAGTTGCTGCTCCTGTTTGTAAAAATTGGCAATTTTTTCGTCCAGAAACTCGTACTCAAAAACCGCATCCGGAAACAACGTCCCCCAGATCGTGGCAACGGATTCGATCGTGGCCGACAGATTGGCCGGATTGACCTTGATCCCGGCACTGCTGTAATTCCGTTTGAAATTTCCCATGAAAACCGGGTGAATGGCATCTTTCAGCGAAGCCGCGTGGAAGTCTTTCACCACCCCGACAATCGGGCCTTTGGCGTAGTCGTTCCACAAATTGATTTCCTGGTTCAGCACGTCCGCCGGTTTGGCAAAACCCAGTTTTTTAACGACGGTTTCGTTGACGATGAACTCCCGAATCGAATCGTTGGCGGTGATGTTTCGTCCGGCTACCAGGGGCAACGCGTAGGTCTTCAGGTAGTTAGCGTCGACCCATTTCAGGATGCTGGGAAAGCCGGTTTCCTGGTCTGCGTTGGCAAACCGGAATGTAGTCCAGTCATTGTCCTCGTGGGCGGGGGCCTTGCTGTTGAAACTGACCTGTTGCACACCGGGTGTTGATAGCAGGCGGTCCCGCAAATAAGCGAGCTGGCTGATGCTGGCGCTGTCGTTCCGGAAGGGGACATTCACGATGGCGTCTTTCGCAAATCCCATGGAGCTCGTATCGAGGTAGTGCATCTGTTTCACAATCACCAGCGTGCCGGTAATCAGGATTTGGGCCACCACAAACTGCCCGACGACCAGCACCTTGCGCAGCGAAATGCCCCGGCTGGTGGTCGCCCGCAGCCGGCTCCTCAACGCAACCACGGGATTGAAGCCCGACAGAATAACCGCCGGGTAAAAACCGGCCAGCAGGGTAACGGCCAGCGTCAGGCCGAGCAGGCTGGCGACCGTCACGGCCGGATTCAATTGCCGGAAGGAGAGCGGCATATCCAGCAACCTGCTCAGGTAGGGCGTTGCAAAAGCCAGCAGACCAAGGGCCAGCAAAACCGAGGTGCTGACCAGCAGCAACGTTTCGAGCAGAAACTGCGTTCGGAGTTGGGTCTTATTGGTTCCCAGCACTTTGCGGACGCCCACTTCTTTCGAGCGGTTGAGGGCCTGCGCCGTGGAGAGGTTGATGAAATTGACACAGGCGATGATCAGAATGAAAGCCGCAATCAGCCAGAGCGTCTGAATGCGTTCCGGCGACGTGGTTTTGCCGCTGTAATTGGTGATGCCGCTGTACTTAATGCCCTCATCGTAATGCACCCGGTTTAGGGGTTGCAGCACATGCGTCATTTTGTCTTCCGCCGGGCGGTATTTTTGGGAAAAACCGCTCAGCAGCGTATTAAAGGTCGAAACGTTGCCGTTGGGGGGCAGCAGAACGTAACACTGGTGCACACTGCTGATGCTGTTCCAATCGCCCGAGGTGGCATAATCCAGCACGCGATAGGGTACCATGATCTTGACCTGAAAATCCGTATTGGCCGGTGGATTCGCCAGAATACCGGTAATGTTCATGACGTGCTGGTAATCCAGCCTGATGGTTTTTCCGAGGGCCGCGCGCCAGTCGCCAAAATACAGTTCAGCGGTTTCCTGGGTCAGCACCGCCGAGTTGGGTTCGGCCAGGGAAGAAACCGGGCTGCCCGCCAGCCACGTAAAATCAAACAAGTCGAAGAACGACGGTTCGACGAAAAACACCCCGGTTTTAAACTTTTTGGCGGGCTGATCGTCCGAAGCCGGCACCGCGATCGGCATTTTATTTTGCAAAAAGATTCCGGCGGTTTTCTCAAACTGGGGAATATCCCGCCGGAGGACCGAAGGCAGCGGGGGCGGAACCCCGGTGGCGTGTGTCGCAAAATCGATGGATTTCCCGTAAACCGTCAAGACCCGGTAGATCCGGTCTTTTTTGGCGTGAAAATCGTCGAAGCTGGTTTCATAGCGAATGATCAACGCGATGATCAGGCAAACGGCCAGGCCCACCGTCAGTCCGGCGATGTTAATGAACGTGTAGGTTCGGTTACGGACCAGGCCCCGAAAGGCGGTTTTGAAACAATTGCGCAGCATACCGGGATGGAAGGAGGAGGGGTGAAGATTGTCGGTTTTTTTAGCCCGTCGGCGCACGAATGGCGGCAGGGCCGAAACGACATTCAGCAGATACCGAATGGTCGCCCGGGTTTTCCCGGATCGCTGGTGCCAGTGGCAGTAAAGCTCTTCGAGATCGCCCTGAACCTCTTCCAAAGTATTCGACGGATGCAGCCAAGTCAGCAACCACCCGGCCCAGCGGGGTGGACGGGGCGGTTTGGGTTCGGGTGATTTCATGCGGTTTTTCGGATGTCGGGATTTGTCTCTATTTTATCGTACAAATCCTCTGCCAAACCCCTGAAATGCTCTACAGCACTTCAGAAGGACGATTTTTGCTGGTGTACTGTCCGTAAATGGACAATCGTTGTCCGCTCGGGGACAGCCCGTTAGCGCGTTTTGGCGCAATGCAGGGCTGGTTGGCAAGTGCCCAACCGTTCATCGAGTCATAGCGCCATTGATGTATTATGCATTACATAGTACCTGTTATAGCCTAAAATTTGTTTGTATTTCTGTCGAACTCTATTTGTACGATTGCTTATGTTGCGGAATTACTTTAAAATCGCTTGGCGGAATCTGCTGCGGAACCGGGCTTTTTCGGCCATCAACATTGTCGGGCTGGCCATTGGGCTGGCGACCTGCCTGCTGATCAGTTTGTTCGTTCTTGATGAACTGAGCTACGACCGGTTTCACGAAAAAGCCGACCGGATTGTCCGCGTGGTTTTCCAGGGTACGGTTCAGGGGGGCAAAATGAACGAAGCGCACGTGATGCCGCCCGTGGCACGGACGCTCCGGGCCGACTACCCCGAGGTTGAGGAGGCCACCCGGCTGCGCGTCGGCGGAAGGCCCCAGTTCAGGATCGGCGACAAAGTGTTCAACGACGAAAGAATGGCGTTTGCCGATTCCAATTTCTTTCAGGTGTTCAGTTTCCCGCTGGTGCAGGGCGATCCGAAAACCGCCTTGACGCAGCCGAACACGGTGGTGCTGACCAAGCCGACGGCCCTGAAGCTATTCGGACAGGAAAACGTGCTGGGCAAAACGCTCCAGGTCAAAGGGAGCGATATGCCCCTGACGATCACCGGGGTCATGGCCGAAATTCCGACGAATTCGCACTTTCATTTCGACCTTTTTACGTCGATGGCCAGCCTGCCGGAAGGTCACTCGACTTCCTGGATGACGTCCGAATTCTTTACGTACCTGGTGTTGTCGGAAGGCTATGACTACAAACAACTGGAAGCCAAACTACCGCAGGTGACCGAAAAATACATGGGGCCGCAAATTGAAAAAGCCTTTGGGATGCCCTACGCGCAATTTCGGCAGAAGGGCAACGACCTCGGCCTGTTTCTGCAACCGCTGACGGCGATCCACCTGCATTCCGATTCGGCGTATCAGATGGAGCCGTCCGGGAACATCCAGTATGTGTACCTGTTCGGAGCGGTGGCGGTTTTCGTCCTGCTGATTGCCAGCATCAACTTCATGAATCTTTCAACCGCCGGAGCCTCCAAACGGGCCAAAGAAGTGGGCATCCGCAAAGTGATGGGGTCCGTCCGGCTGGAACTGGCGTTTCAATTCCTGATCGAATCCATTCTGCTGACGTCCATTTCCCTGGCGGTGGCGCTGGGACTGGTGTACCTGACGTTACCCTTTTTCAATAGTTTGTCGGGGAAAGAGCTGACATTCAGTTTTGTCGCGGCTCCCTGGTTGTTCCCGGGTCTGCTAGTGTTTGGGTTACTCGTGGGTGTTCTGGCGGGCAGTTATCCGGCTTTTTTCCTGGCTTCGTTCAAACCGGTGACGGTTTTGAAAGGGCGGTTCAGCTCCGGGAAAAGCAGCATCAGTTTGCGCAGCGGCCTGGTGGTTTTCCAGTTTTTCATTGCGATTCTGCTGATGGTCGGCACCACCGTCGTGTACCGGCAACTCGATTACATTCAGCACAAAAAACTGGGTTACGACAAGGATCAGGTGCTGGTGCTGTCGAACACCTGGGCACTGGGGGCCAAAGAAACCGTGTTCCGCGACCTGCTGTTGCAGGACCCGCGCGTGGTCAACGTCAGCCATTCGGGCTACATTCCCGCCGGTGAGAGCTTCAATAACAATTTTCTGGTCTACGGTGACAACAATGCCACCCAGATTGTCAAGACGTTACGCTACGATGTCGATTACAATTACATTCCGACGCTGGGAATGAAGGTGGTTGCCGGGCGGAACTTCTCCCAATCGTTCGGAACCGATTCAACGGGAATCATTCTCAACGAAACAGCGGCCAAACTGTTCGGGTGGAACGAAAAAGCGCTGGGTCACCAGATAACGAATTTGAATAATGACGGCAAAGGGGCAACCTACCGCGTGGTCGGCATTGTGAAGGATTTTCACTTCCGGTCGCTGCACGAAAAAATTACGCCCCTGGTGATGGTGCTCGCCAAAACCAATGGAACGATGATCGTGAAGGTAAAAACGCGCGATGTTTCCGATCTGCTGGCTACCGTCAAAAACCAGTGGACCGCCTTCAAACCCGATCAGCCGTTCTCGTACTCGTTTCTGGATGAGCGGTTTATGCAGACCTACGAAGCCGAACAGAAAATCGGCCGGATTCTGGGCATTTTCTCGGGCCTGACCATTTTCGTGGCTTGTCTCGGGTTGCTGGGCCTGGCTACGTTTACGGCCGAACAACGAACGAAGGAAATTGGCGTTCGCAAAGTCTTGGGCGCGTCGGTGGGCAGCATCGTCGGTCTGCTCTCCCGCGACTTCATCAAGCTGATTGTGATTGCCATTTTGCTGGCGTCGCCCCTGGCCTGGTATGCGATGACCCAATGGCTGCAGGCTTTCGAATACCGGATTGCGGTTGAGTGGTGGATGGTTGCGGGAGTCGGTTTGCTGGCAATTACCGTCGCCCTGCTGACTATCAGCTTCCAGTCGCTCAAAGCCGCGCTGGTGAATCCGGTGAAAAGCCTGCGGGCGGAGTAGAAAAAGAATGTAAAATATAAACCGGCGACCCGGTTTACAGGGATGATTCCCAACAGTTTTAGAGAAGAATAAGCGAGACAGGGGAATTTTTTGCTCCCTTGTCTCATTTTTGATCTATTTACTTTGTATTACAAAGTTCTTTTTTACTTTTGTTTTCAAACTGTTTCTGCGAGAACCTTTAGGCATCTTTCACCCTGCATACACTGATAAACATCTATGGAAACTAACCGGGAAATTCGCGACGGAGCTGACACGCTTCGCTTTTCAAGTGGCGTTAAAGGACTATTGATCAGCTTGTTAATGCTGGCCGGAATGGCGCCGGGATACGCTCAGCCGCTGGATAAAGCGAAACTGGACCAATTTCTGGATCGGCTCGCCGAAAAAGACAAGGCGATGGGAAGTCTGGTCATTGCCCGGGATGGCAAAGTGCTGTACCAGCGAGCCATCGGCTACGGCCAGATCAACGGCGCTGAGAAAAAACCGCTGACCGCAGCGAGCCGGTTCCGGATCGGGTCGATCACCAAAATGTTCACGGCTGCGCTGATCCTGCAACTCGTCGAGGAAGGGAAATTGAAGCTGACCGATACCCTCGACAACTTCTTTCCGCAGGTTCCAAATGCCACGAAAATTACGATCGCGCAAATCCTCTGGCATCGCAGCGGCATCCCAAACGTCAGGCGCGATCAGAATGCTCAGAGAAATGTCAACACAGTTCCGGTAACGAAAGATGAAATGCTCGCTCTCATCGTTAAGGCCACGCCCGATTTCGAACCCGACACCCGACATGCCTACAGCAACTCGGGCTATCAGCTGCTCGGTCTTATTCTCGAAAAGATCACCGGCAAACCGTACGGCGAAGTCCTTAGGGAACGGATTACCTCAAAAAGCGGGCTGGCGAACACCTACCTGGCGACCGGACCGATTGATGCGGGCAAAAATGAAGCGCTGACGTACGGCCGCTTCGGGGGTGACTGGCAATCGGTCGCCGAAACCCACCCCAGCATTCTCTACAGCGCGGGCGCAATTGTCTCGACGCCGAACGACCTGGTCACCTTCATCCAGGCGCTGTTCGCCGGAACAATCGTGTCAGCGAAAAGTCTCGATCAGATGAAAACGATCCGGGACGGCGAGGGATCGGGAATGGAGCCCTTTACGTTCGCCGGCAAGACCTTTTACGGGCATACGGGCGGTGCTGACAACTACGGTGCCTGGCTGGCGTACCAGCCGGAAGATAAGCTGACGGTCGCTTACACAACCAACGCGAAGGTTTACCCGGTCGGCAACATTGTGCGTGGCGTTGTCGACATTTATTACCAGAGACCGTTCCAGATTCCTGCTTTGGAATCCATCGCCGTCAGTCCGGAGGTGCTGGATACGTACGTTGGCGTTTATTCGAGCCCCGGCGCGCCCGTGAAATTTACCATTACCCGGGACGGTTCGACGCTTTTCTTTCGACCGCCGGGCGAGCAGTCTGCGGCCCCTCTCGAAGCAACGGCCGAGACTACATTCCAGATCGAGGGTGCGGTCGTCATCGAGTTCGACGTCGCCAAAAACCAGATGACCATTAAACGGCGCGGTGGAGAGCGGGTTTTTACAAAGGAAAAATAACCAGAAGCGGATGGAAAAGAGAAAAAGAAAACCGCTGGCGTGGGTGGCCGTCCTCGCGCTCATTCCCGCCCTATTACTGCTGCTGGCCAGCTGGCACTGGAAACCGGCTGCGTTCGTTCTGACCTTTGCCCTGCTGTTTGGCGGGGCCGCACTGGGAATGGAACTGGCAACGAAAAAGAAACTGGGCAACCGGGCCTACCGATTCGCCGTCGGGCTGACCATAGCGACGGTTTTCGTTCTGGTCTGGATGAATGTGGCCGTGGGAGGCATTCTGGGCGATAATCCCGCCAACATGATGTATTTCGGGGTGCTGCTGGTCGGGTTAACCGGGGCCAACATCGCCCACCTGGAGCCACCGGGCATGTTCCGCGCGTTGTTGGCCATGGCGTTTGCCATGATGCTGGTTCCGGTGATTGCCTGGTTCATCGGGACGCCCGCTTTTGCCAACGGCTTGGGAGCCGTAGTGGGTCTGCACGCCATTTTCGCCCTGTTGTTTGTCGGGTCGGCCCTGTTGTTCCGGCGCGCGGCCCAAAACTAGGCGCCAGCAGGCTTGCATCCGCAAAACCGCAAAAAAACCCGGTCAGGGTGTACCGACCGGGCTTTTTTACGAATCTTTTGTTGATTTTACGCGTGTTGGCCCTGGTGGGTGCCCTCGCGAATTTCCTCAATCAGTTTCTTGTTGAAAGCCGGAATATCGTCCGGTTTCCGGCTGGTGACCAGCCCCTGATCGGTGACAACTTCCTGATCAACCCAGTTCGCACCGGCGTTGCGGAGGTCGGTCTGAATCGACGGGTAGGAGGTCAGCTTCCGCCCTTTTACCACATCGGCTTCGATTAGCAGAATCGGCGCGTGACAAATGGCCGCTACGGGTTTGTGTTCTTCAAAAAAATGCCGGATAAATTCAACGGCTTTCTTTTCCATGCGCAGATGATCGGGGTTCATCACCCCGCCCGGCAGCAGCAGCGCGTCGTAGCTGTAGGCGTCGGCATCGTCCAGAATCACGTCAACCGGGAACGATTGGCCCCAGTCTTTCGTATCCCAGCCCCGTACCGTATCGTTGGGCGCAATCAGGTGCGTTTCGGCACCGGCTTCCTGCAAAGCTTTCCGGGGTTCGGTCATTTCGACCTGCTCAAAGCCGTCGGTCAGCAGAATCGCCACTTTCTTTCCCTTCAATTTTTGCTGATTTTCCATGGTTTCGTTGAGTTTGATTCCTGAAAGAGTAACGACAAAAAACCGGGAAGGTTATCAGAATCGAGCCAGCGGGAAACCGCAGCGGTCCGTAACAAGCGTTCGATCAGCGCGTAAACGGAGCGCAAAAACCGTTATTCTTTTTTGAAATTCATGCCGCTGAAAACCAGCGTATCGGCTTTTCCGGCGTTGGTAAGCGTAAACCGGGCTAGCGCATTTCCGTACCAGGCTTTCTGATACGGCCCGTAAAACGTATCGTAGTGCCAGTGCGTCAGTGTTGCGTTCAGGGCGTTGTCATTGATGTTGAAAATCAGGTGGTTATTCATCACCGTTACCTCGGCTTTTCCGTACAGCGGACTGGTGTAGGTTCCGGCATACGCCAGCAGCGGCAGCGAGGGCGCGGTGTTGGCAACCCGGTTTTTCTGAAAGGTTTCGGTGGCCTTCTTGCCGGTTTCTTTAATCCCCGCATACAAGGTTTTGATCTCGGTGTTCCAGTCGCGGTTGCCGCCCAGCGCAAAGAAATCGAAGGTTTTGTACAAGATTACGTGCCGGACCTCGGCGTAGTTGTAATTGCCGTACACGTATACGCCCAGCTTTTCGTCGGGAAGCTGTCCGGTAATGGCCGTCAGCCCCGTTAAACTGCCCGTGTGAAAGTTGACCTTGTGCCCCCGGTAATCGTGCTGGTACCAGCCCAGACCGTAGGTCAGCCAGTTGGGCTTCAAAAGCTGCATGGTGGCGTATTCGTCTTCCGGAACCAGCACCTGCGGTTTGAAAATTTCGGCCCAGGTGGCCGGTTTCAGCAACCGCCCGCCGTTGTATTTACCGCTATCGAGCATGCACATTACCCACTTGCTCATGTCATCGACGCACGACCAGACCGCCCCCGCCGAACCGATTTCGCTGTCGGCGCCGTAGCCGATCGCCCGGATCGTGTCGTTGACGGCCACGTGCGGTTTAGTCATGTTGGAACTCTTGCTCAGGCCGCGTTTGGGGGCGGTTTGGGTCATGCCGAGCGGGTCAAAAATCCGTTCCTGCATCACCGTCGACCACGGTTTTCCGTACAGCCGTTCGATGATGCGGCCGGCGGCCGAATACATGATGTTCTGGTAAATAAAACCGGCCCGCAGCGGGTAACTCGGTTTGACGTACACCATCCGCCGGAACATTTCGTTGGCCGGAATGGTCATGGCGCCGGTAAAAAAATCGGTGCCGCCCACGCCCGTGTTGTGCGTCAGCAGGTCGCGCACCCGAATGTCGCGGGAAGCCGCCGGGTCCTGGAGTTGCAGTTCGGGCAGGTATTGGTACACCGGATCATCCCACGCCAGTTTGCCTTCATCGACCAGCATCCCCACCAGCGCAACCGTCATGGCTTTGGTGGTTGACGCGCAGGCAAACTGCGTCTGCGTATCGACCGGATCGTTCTTGCCTATTTCCCTGAGCCCGTAGCCTTTCTTGAAAATCACCTGGTTGTCTTTCACCACCGTGATCGCCAGTCCCGGAACCCCCCATTCTTTCCGGACTTTTTCAACGTACGCATCAAATTCCTGCACCTGTTTGGTGGTCGGTTTTTTCTGCGCGAATACCGGGAAAAGACTCAGAC
This sequence comes from Larkinella ripae, assembly GCF_054780775.1. NCBI lineage: Bacteria > Pseudomonadati > Bacteroidota > Cytophagia > Cytophagales > Spirosomataceae > Larkinella > Larkinella ripae. The sequence continues at coordinate 494,590 of NZ_BAAGVR010000001.1, read as the reverse complement.
TAAGAAGGATACCAAGCAGGTGTTTCATCGGATTAAGTCGATTTGTGGCATGGCCGTACGTCCCCGATGGCTTCCGAATGTATCGATAGGGCAACCCCACGGGCTTTCCACCTGTGGTGAGCGGTTTTCGCTGGTCGGGATTGGCAATTTGCTTTTTTATTTGGCAGGATGCAACTGCGGCCTTCAAATCCCGATCGGCCCCGTCAACCCACGGAATTTTCGTGTTTACGGAGCAGGGCTTCGTACCGGCGGGCCGCGTCCGGTTGCCGGGCCTGCTGACAGGCTTCCACCAGGATCTGCAACACGTACCGGTCGGCGTTGGGATTTCCAAACCGTCCCCGGCCCAGGCGGGCGTACGTCAGGTTCTGGTCCGCACGCAGGGCCATGGTCTCGGCAATACCGAGCGCTTTTTTCGCGGACCCCACGTTGAAATACAGGCGCACGTAGTTGGCCGAAAGGGGGTCGTAGGGAATCACCTGATCCGGAATAATTTTCAGCGAATCGTCCAGCACCCGCTGCGCTTTCCGGGTTTGCCCTTCCAGCACCAGCTGGTCGGCCAGGCGGAGAAACGCCAGCCGGGCCGTCACGACCGGCGACGATTTGTACGTTTCGTCGTAGTACGTAGCCGGGTTGTTCAGCGCCCGCCAGGCTGATTTTTCCATCAGATTGCTGTACATGATCTCCGAATTGACATAACCGTCCGCAGCGCCGGGTACGGCCACCGGCATCAACCGGTACACCATCCCCTCAACCTGCATGTAATTTTTCAGGTTCAGGTAACTTTCGTTGCCGAGCGTGCTGGAGAAATAAATCGGACGTTTCCAGTTGTTGGAAGCAATGATGTCGAGCACAATCAGGTCGTTTTTCAACAAATCGCGCGGGCCAATCGACCACTGTAGCGTATCTTTCAGCAGCGGTTTGAGCGCCGTCGGCACAAAACCGGCTTGTTCGACGGCGGCCCGGTCGATGGGTAAAAACAGGTTCGCGGAGGGCAGAATGTTCGTGGTGCTGCCGTTGGTAAGTGGCACCTGCACCGCCGGATTGCCGGTTTTAATCAGGTGAATGTACTGCTTGAGATCAATCCCGGTTTTCACCACCGGAATCTCGTAAAAGGGCACCATGTCGTTTTTTCCTTTGTTGAACTGTTCCCAGTCGAGCGAAATCGGCAGGGCTTCTGATTCATACGTCCGGCGTTTCATCTGCTGGATGTACCATTCGGTTCCCAGCAGACTGAGGTTGCAGATCCGGACGTCGCGCCGGAACCCTTCCACGTCCTGCGCGTACCAGAGCGTGTAGGTATCAATGTCGGCACCTGTAAACAGAATGGCATTGGGCGCACAGGCATTGAGCAGGTTTTTCGCAAAGTCCACCGAATAAAACCGGTTATTGCGGTCGTGGTTATCCCAGCTTTTGACGCCCATCAGGCCCGGCACCAGCAGGCAGACGCCCACCACCAGCGCCGTTCGGAGCGGGGCGGTTTTCAGAACGGTCCGCAAGCCCTCGGCCAGCGCCATCGCCCCCAGACCGAGCCAGATCGCAAAGAAATAATAGGAGCCGACGTAAATGTAATCCCGTTCGCGGGGTTCGGAGGGGGGCGAGTTGAGGTAGATTTGCAGGAAAATACCGGTAAACAGAAACAGCAAACCGACCACCACCCAGTCGCGCCGACGGCGGAAATACTGGAAAACCGTACCCAGCAATCCCAGCAGAAAGGGCAGCAGGTAGAAGTTGTCGCGGGCTTTGTTGCTTTTGAGCAGATCCGGCAGGTGCTCGTCCGACGACCAGGGCAGCAGGTAGCCCGCCCCTTCTTCGTCGCTCTCCCGCCCGGCAAAATTCCACATCAGATACCGCCACCACATGTGTCCCAGCTGGTGCTGGAACAAAAACCGGAGGTTATCGCCCATGGTCGGTTTTTGGCCTTCGGCCAGCCCCAGCAGGTGCCGGTAGAGCTGCGGATGGTCGCGGTCGGTGCTGTACAGGCGCGGAAACAGCATTTCGTCGCCGGGCGCGTACACGTACACGGGCTGGTAATCATAGATGACGTAGTGTTTGCCCTGCTTTTTCCACAGGGGCGCGCCCCGTTTCTGATCGATGGGCCGGGCCGTAAAAACCGGGCCGTAGAGCAGCGACCGGCTGGCGTATTGTTCCCGGCGCAGGTACGACAGCATACTCAGCGCGTCGTCGGGGTTGTTGATGTTCACCGGCGGGTTGAAATTGGCCCGCACCAGCACCTGCAAATAGGACGCATAGCCGATCAGCACGAAGGCCAGCGCGAGCAGGGCGGTGTTGAGGCCCGCCCGCTGCCGCCGTGCCGACCAGAAAATTCCGTAGGCCAGCAAACCGATGAGCAGGGCGAAAAAGACGATAATCCCCGAATTGAACGACAAACCGAGGCTGTTGACACAAAACCGCTCGACGGCAAACGCCAGGGCGGGCAGGCCCTGAATCAGGCCCGCGTTGATGAACGCCAACACGCCCAGACCAAGACCAAAAGCCGCAAAACCGCCTTTGTAGGTCGGGTTGGGGTATTTTTTAAAGTAATAAACCAGCGCCAGCGCGGGCAAAACCACCAGATTCAGCAAGTGAACGCCGATCGACAGACCCATCAGGTAGGCAATCAGCAAAAGCCAGCGATTGGCGGCTGCTTCATCTTCCATGCGCTCCCATCGAAAAGCCGCCCACACGACGATGGCCGTAAAAAACGACGACAAACCGTACACCTCGGCTTCGACGGCGGAAAACCAGAATGTATCCGAAAACGTGTACGCCAGCGCCCCGACGGCCCCCGTTCCCAGCACCAGCACGGCATCCGTGACGCTGGAGCGGTTTTCGGCGGAATCGACCGGAGGCAGGAGCTTTTGCGCCAGCAGGGTGAGGGTCCAGAAAAGAAACAACACCGTAAAGGCGCTGGCTACCACCGACACCATGTTGACCCAGTAGGCTACCTCCGTGGGATTGTTCCGCGCCAGCAGGGAGAAAAGCCGCCCCAGCAGGAGAAAAAACGGTGCGCCGGGCGCGTGCGGAACCTGCAATTTGAAGGCGCTGGCAATGAACTCGCCACAATCCCAGAAGCTGGCCGTGCGTTCGACGGTGAGCGTGTACGTGAGCAGCGCAATTGCGAAAACCAGCCAGCCCGTCAGGGTGTTCAGGCGTTTGAAGGAAGGCATGAGTTGGGTCGAATGGGGTGAAACAAATCCGTGGTGAACGGATCAAAACTAGCCCACAAAGCCACGCCCGCCATGCCGACGGCTTGTTAAAGTATGTTAACCGCGGACCCCAAATAGCCCCAGAGTGGGCAAAACGATAGGCTGGATTTTGGAATTAAGGTGTTATCTATCTGCGGGTTAATCCGGTTTTGCTCCGTCTGAAACGCAGTGGAATCGAAGCGGTTTTGGCGCCGGGCCGCCGGGGAAAGGCTGCGGGGATTAAGAATTTTTAACAGGAAGAGTCTGGGTTGACAGCCTCCGGTTGAAGCCGGGGAACGCCTGATTCATTATTTAAACAACCCGGTTTTCAGCGCCTTGACAACGGCTTCGGATTTGGAGTTGACGTGCAGCTTTTCGTAGATGTTGACAATGTGGGTCCGGACGGTGCCCATGCTCATGTGGCAGTGGTCGGCAATGAGTTTGTAGGAATCGCCCGCAACGAGCCGCTGGAGCACTTCTTTTTCTTTCTCCGTCAGGGCGTAGGTGTTGGGCTTCGGCTGCCGAAACGCTTCCATCACTTTGAGCGCAATGGAAGGCGTCATGGCTGCGCCCCCGGCCATCACATCCCGAATCGACTCGATGAGTTTGCTGGATGGGGTTTTTTTGAGCAGATAGCCGACCGCACCCGCCTGAATGGCCGCAAAGATGCGTTCGGTGTCCTCAAAAACCGTCAGCATCAGGATCTTGGGCGTAAACTGGTGGTGCCGGATCAATTGAACGGCTTCGATGCCGGTACGGCCCGGCATGTCGATGTCCATCAGCACCACGTCCGGCTGGTCGCGTTGCACGGCGGCCACGGCATCGAGGGCGTTGGGGTAATTTCCGATAACGATCAGGTCGTCGGTGGCGTCGAAAACCAGTTGGAGGGTTTCGCGCAGGGAGTGGTTGTCGTCGAAAATAGCAACGCGGATCATGAGGAAGGCCGTTAACGCACCGGACAAAAATAAGCCCCCCGGTCGTGGCATGAAATCAGATAAATATATGAGTTAGCCGTTCACCACCAGCCGGATTCGGGTGCCATCGGCGGGCGTCGACTGCACGGTCAGTTTGCCGCCCACGGCTTCGGCCCGCTGTTGCATGCTCGTCTGGCCCGTCCGTCGGCTGGCTTGTAAGGCATCAAAACCGCGTCCGTTGTCTTCGATCAGGACCTGAAGCTGCTGCTCCTTCCGCTCAAAACGCACGGTGGCCTGCGTCGCTTCCGAGTACTTGACCATATTGTTAATGGCTTCTTTCCCAATGAGATACAGGCTCCGGCGCACTTCCATCGAAATCGGCGTGTCTTCCAGCGTCGGGTCAATCTGAAACGAAAACCGAATCTGCTTGGATTCCATCAGGGGCTGGGCGTATTCCTGCAAACGCAGCGCAATCCGCGTCAGCGAGTCATTGCCGGGGTTGATCGTCCAGATGATTTCGTCAATGGATTCCAGGATCTGGCGGGCGTCGACGTAGATTTTCTGCACCATTTTCTGGGCGGTTTCCGGACGGTTCTGGCTCAGCAGTTCGTCGGTGTGGCCGCTCAGCAGGGATATACTGCTCAGGGTGCTGCCCACTTCGTCGTGCAGGTCGTGGGCAATATGTTTGCGGAGTTTGAGCGAGTCCTCCAGTCGCCGGAGCCGGGCGCGGTTCAGCAACCAGGCGGCAATGGCGCCCCCCAGCAACAGCAGCAGCGTTCCGCCAATCAGCAGGGCATTCCGCTGAAACCGCTGCTTTTCCAGCTCGTCGGTGCGCAACTGGGCCTGTTGACGAAGAATTTTAATCTGGGCTTCCTTCTTCTCGTTTTCATAACCGGCCACCAGCCGCTGCACCTCGGCGCTGGTCCGAACGGCGGTCGTGGAGTCGGTTTGCTGGTTTTTCGCCAGTTGAAAACGATACGCTTCCTGAAAGTTCTTCATGCCGCCGTAGAGATCGGCCAGCGCCTGCGTGTAGTCGGTAACTTTGTCCGGATGACCGGTTTCTCTGGCGAGCGCGAGGGCTTTTTTCAGGTTTTCCTCCGCCGGTTTGTACTGTTTGAGGTCTTCGTAAATCCGGCCCAGGTTGAAATACGCCGTCGCCATACTGCTCTTGTTGCCCTGCCGACGGCCAATCGCCAGCGACCGCTCCACGAACGGAATGGCTTCCTGCGAACGTTTGGCCAGATTCAGCGCCAGCCCGATGTTCACCAGAATGTCGGCCTGCAGCAGTTCAAACTGCGTTTCCTCCGCGTGTTTCAGCGCCAGTTTGTAGTATTTCAGCGACTGATCATACCGTTCCAGGTAGTCGTAGCAGATGCCCATGTTGTTTTCAATAATGGACAAACCCCGGCTGTTTTTCTCCGCACGCAGCAGGCGCAGCGCCTGTTGGTAATACGGCAGGGCCTGTTGCGGTTTGCGCAGGTTCCGGAAGGCGTTGCCGATGCCGCCGTAGGTCGCGGCAATGCGGGGCTGAACGTTGTAGCGTTCCTGCAGTTTCAGGGAGCGGAGTTCCATCGCTACCACCCGGTCGTATTGCTGGAGTTTCCCGTACGCCAGGGCCACGTTCGAGATGGCTCCGCAGATAAACCGGGGCGTAAGTTGCTGACTTTCGGCGGTTTTCAGGGCTTTCAGGAAATACGCCAGTGCTTGTTGCGGCCGGTCGGTCAGGTAATAAATAGAGGCCCGGTTGGTGTAGGCTTTCGCCAGTCCCAGGCCGTATTGCAGCGTTGTCGCCAGTTGTTCCGCCACCTTCAGCACCGAATCGGCCCGTTCGTATTCGGGATTGGCCCCCGAATGCAGTTCCCGCCCCAGCACGTTCAGGGCGCGGACGTAATTCGTATCCTGAACCGTGTGCGTTTTGAGGTACACCCGCACCGAATCGAGCGAGTTGGGTACCTGCGCCCGCGCCACCCATCCTTTCAGGCTGAGCAACGTGCCAAGCAACGCAATCAGAATGTAGCGATCGTTCATAGCCCCTGATTTATGCTATAAATATCACGGAATTACTGATTAGTTGTTCGTCCTTTTAGGATACGGTTTTTCAAAAACCGGAACTCCATTTCCGGGAAGCAGGGCGGTTTTTCAGAACAGCGGTTTTTTCTCGCGTAGTTTTTTTGCCCGCAGCAGCGCTTCCAGGTAATAGTAATCGGCGTAAACAAGCGGCACATCGCGCTCGAACGTTTTAGCGCCGGTGCTGTGCAAGAGCAGAAACCCCCGGTTTTTTCCGACCGGCGAAGCATAGGTTTTCGCCAGACTGGCCATTACCTGATCGGCCTGGGCGCGGTACCTGGCGTTTGCCGGACCGTAGGTGCTCAGTTCATACAGCGCCGACGCCATCACGGTGGCCGCCGACACGTCCCGCAGTTCGTCCGGAATGTTCGGAGCGTCGTAATCGTAATAGGGCACCCGATCGGCGGGCATCCGGGGGTGATCGAGCATGAAGCGGGCAATGGCTTCGGCCTGCTTCAGAAACGCCGGATCCCTGGTTTCGCGGTAACAAACCGTGTAGCCGTACAACCCCCAGGCCTGCCCCCGCGACCAGGCCGACTCGTCACTGAAACCCTGGTGCGTGTTTTTCTGCCGAACCTGACCCGTCAGCGTATCGTAATCGACGACGTGGTAGGAGCTGAAATCGGGCCGGAAATGATTTTTCAGCGTCGTCCGGGCGTGCGAAACCGCGATTTTGTGAAAACTGGAATCGCCGGTCAGGCGGGTGGCCGCAAACAGCAGTTCCAGGTTCATCATGTTGTCGATGATCACCGGGCACTGCCAGACTTCCTGGTGGTGATCCCACGACCGGATGATGCCGGCCCTGGGTTTAAACCGTTTGCTTAATGTTTTCGCGCTCTGAATAAGGACGTCGCGGTACGCCGGATCGCGCGTCAGGCGAAACCCGTTGCCGTAGCTGCAATACAGCTTGAACCCCATGTCGTGGGTACCCGCGTTCATTTTCTCGGTTTCCAGATTCGCCGTGAACCCCTGGGCCTGTTTTTTCCATTCCGGTTTTCCGGTGTACTCGTAGAGATACCACAGCTCGCCGGGGAAAAAACCGCTGGTCCAGTCGCGGGCGGGCACCAGTTGAAGCGCGCCGGTTTCGGTCAGCGTCCGGGGCGAAACCACTGCCGGTTTTTTAGGCGTGGGCGTTTTGTCGGCGGCCGCTACCTCGCTCAGCATCAGCCGCATCTGCTGCTCGGCCTGATCGAATGCGTTCTTGATTGGGTTGTTCGGAAAAAAACCGCTTAGCAGCATCAGGCCCAGAACGACCGGAATTCGTTTTGATGTTTTCATAGTGCCGTACCCACGAACAGTAGCCCGTGAAATTCTTACCATTCCAAAAAAAATTTTTAATCAGGTTCTCACGGACTAAACGGGGGCCATCAGAGCCAGATCACCGGATTGCGGATCGGAAGGTTGCGCAACACTTCCTCCACCCGCGGATCGTGATCCAGTTTCTGCCAGGTGCTCAGCCAGTCCGCCTGCTGGAAAGCCACCGCCCCGAACACCAGAAAAGGCTGGGCAACCGGCCAGTCGTTCCAGTACATCACATCCGGTTTCAGGGGCCAGCCGGCTTTGTTCTGCACAAACGGATGCAAATACGAATGGCCTTTTTGAATACCGCGTCCGTCGGGGGTCCGGTACGTCCAGAGGTTGTCGGCGGGCGTCGACAAGATTTGGCAGATCATCGTCATGGCGTCGAGGTTGAAAAGCGAATACCCGTAGGGTTTGGTCCGGCGCAATTCCAGCGGAAAGCTGCCATCGGCGGTTATCTGGTCGGGCAGCAACACGGTTTTGTAGCGGTTTCGGCAGAAGGCCAGCAGCGAGTCGTTTTTGGTGAGTCGGGCAAACGAAGCCACCTGCATCACCCAGCAGGTGCCGTGGTTGTTTTTGGCGTTCATCTCGTCGTTGCCGTACGGATGGGTCGTCAGCCAGTTCAGGTAATCGGCAAACCACCGGCGGATGGCGGCCACGGAAGGCGGTTTGCTGCTTTTGGATTTTTCCAGGATGATTACAGCCTGCGCTACGTCCATCAGGTGAATCGTGTCGATGATGCCGATGCCCCGGCCCGTGGCCCGGCCTTTGATGGCCTGCGCGTATAACAGGGACGGATTCATGCGCGTGGCCGGATCGACAAACCAGGCGTTGAGGTGCCGGAACGCGTGCCGGGCGTAGGTTTCGTCGCCCGTAATGGCATAGGCCGAAGCCAGCGCGCCAACGATGCGGCTGAAGCGGATCATGGCCTGCCGGTGGGCCACAAAATTGTCGGGGTTGGTCATCCCGTCGCGCTGAATGTAGGGCCCCTGCGGCTGGGTGGAATCGGGCCACCAGTAGTCCCCCTCCGAAAAGAAATCGTGGATGCCGCCCGCGCTCCGGGGCGAGGTCTGCGCCGTTACCGTCACGGGAAGCTGTTGCAGGGCCCAGCGGGCTTCGGCCTGAATATGCGGTTTCAGGATCGATACGACCGCTGCCTTCGACGGACGGACGCCGGATTGGCCGTTTGCCAAACCGCACAGCGTCAGGCTCAGGAGAGCCAGAACCGAAAACCGCAGGGTTCCCAACCGGCAAAACCGGACTGGAGGAAGTAAGGAATTTTTCGCGTGAAAGTTCATAGAACGATCGAAAGCAGATACAGCAAAAAAGAGACGAGCAACGTAAGGGACCCGACCTCGGCAACGGTAACCATCAATCTGTTTTTTCTCACATGGAACAAGCGGTGTGTTGAAAGTGCAAGTTTAGCAACGTACAACTTTTTCTTGATACGATCCAGTGATCAAAAGGGTGGACAAATCGTTCACCGATGCAAAAAAGCGTTCAAAGAGGTGGACAAACCGTTCGATTTAGATTATTCCGGCATTTTTTAGTGACATAGCAGCTAATATTGCTTCGCTGACAGGCTTCCAATTGTGCGGGCTCTCCGGTTTTCGGCGGAGGCCGGAGCGACGTAAACCGATGGTATTTCTTATTCTACCTATCTAAATCCTATGAAAAAAAAAGGTAATCTGGCCGGCCGGTGGTTGTGGCTCGTGCTGGTCTGTTTTCAAGTGCCAATGCTGCTGATGGCGCAGCAAACCGCCCCGGTTTCGGGCAAAGTAAGCGGGGCCGCCGGGGAGGCCATCCCCGGTGCGAACGTGGTGGTGAAAGGAACCACCACCGGAACCTCGACGGACGCTCAGGGAAGTTTTAGTTTGAATGCACCCGCCAACGGCGTGCTGGTCATTTCGTCGCTGGGCTTCACGTCGCAGGAGGTAAACATCGGTGGCCGGAGCCAACTGACGGTGACGCTGGCCGAAGACCAGAAGGCCCTGGAGGAAGTGGTGGTGGTGGGCTACGGTACACAGCGGAAAAGCGACGTAACGGGGTCGCTGTCGTCGGTAACGGCCAAAGAAATTAAATCCGTGCCGGTAACGGGCGTCGGGCAGGCCTTGCAGGGTCGGGCGGCCGGGGTGCAGGTTACGCAGGCATCCAACGCGCCGGGCGGGGGCGTCACGATCCGCATCCGGGGTGGCAACTCCATCAACGCCGGCAACGAGCCGCTGTACGTCATTGACGGTTTTCCGGTTTATAACGAAAGCGGAGCCAACCTGAACCCGAACGACATTGAGTCGATGGAAATCCTGAAAGATGCGTCGGCAACGGCCATTTACGGTTCCCGGGGCGCCAACGGCGTGGTGCTGATTACGACCAAACGGGGAAAGTCCGGGCAAAACCGCATCGAATTTGAGACGTATTACGGGGTGCAGCAGGTGCGGAAACAACTGCCCATGCTGAACGCAACGCAGTATGCAACGCTGGTCAACGAAGCCAATGCCAACGCGGGCCGGGCGCCGGTTTTTACGCAGGAGCAGATTGCCGGTTTTGGCGTCGGCACCAACTGGCAGGATGAAATATTCCGGCAGGCACCCATTCAGAATTACCAGTTGACGGCGTCGGGCGGGAACGACAAAACGCGCTATGCGGTTTCGGCGAACTTCCTGGAACAGCAGGGCATCATCATCAACTCGAAGTACGACCGCGCGTCGTTCCGCTTCAATTTCGACCACAAGATCAACGACCGGTTCAACATCGGAACGAGCCTGAACGTGATCCGGAGCCGCAACAACGCCGTGCCGACCGACGCCGATGGCGGAACGAGCGGAACGGTGGTCTACAGCGCCCTGAATTTCTCGCCGACGCAGCCGGTGTACAACCCGGACGGCTCGCTGGTGGTGTTCAACACGCCGGGCCGGATTCAGATTGGGAGTCCGGTGGGGCAGGCCCTGGGAACGTTCAACAAAACCGTCGGCACGCGGATGATTGGGAGTGTGTTTGCCGACTACAAAATCCTGCCCGGGCTGACGTTCCGGACCAGTTTCGGGGCCGATGTCAACTACTCGAAGCGGAGTCTGTACCTGTCGCGGAACACCGCCACCGGCACGCAACTGAGCGGTCAGGCGTCGATTGTCAACACCCAATCCTCAACCTGGCTGAACGAAAATACGCTGACGTACATCAAGACGTTTGGCGAAGTTCACAACCTGACGTTCCTGGCGGGTTACACCATGCAGGGCAACCGCTGGGAGAGCGTCGAAGCCCGGTCGCAGGGTTTTGCCAACGACATTCTGACCTACGAAAACCTGGGGTCGGCGTCCATCGCCCTGGTGCCGGCGTCCTCGGCCAGCAACTGGCAGCTGAACTCGTACATCGGTCGGGCCAATTATGATTATGCCGGGAAATACCTGCTGACGGCCACGGTGCGGGCCGACGGTTCGTCGCGGTTCGGAGCCAGCAACAAATGGGCGGTTTTCCCCTCGGCTTCGGTGGCCTGGCGGTTGTCGGAAGAAAGCTTCCTGAAAGGAAATGCCGTGATCAACGACCTGAAACTGCGGTTTAGCTACGGCCTGAGCGGTAACCAGGAAATTCCGCAGTACCAATCGCTGGCGACGCTCGGCACGCAGAATGCCAACTTCAACAACACGGTGGTGATCGGCGTTGGGCCGTCGCGGGTGGCAAACCCGGATCTGCGCTGGGAAACCACCGCGCAGGCTGACATCGGAATCGACGTGGGCGTTTTGAATAACCGCATCACGCTGACGGCGGATTATTACAACAAGAAAACCACCGACCTGCTGCTGTCGGTGCCGCTGCCCTTCGTTTCGGGCTACGCGTCGGCGCTGCAAAACCTGGGCAGCATCCGGAATCAGGGCTTCGAGCTGGGCATCAATTCGACGAACCTGGGCGGTGCGTTCAAGTGGACCACGGCGTTTAACATCGCGGCCAACCGCAACAAGGTGCTGAGTCTGGGCGATCAAACCGAGTTTGCTGCGGGCGAAGCCAGCGGACACCTGCAACTGCCGAACTCCGGTCTGGTGCGGGTCGGCGAGCAGATCGGGTTGTTCTACGGTTATCAGACGGACGGTATTTTCCAGAATCAGGCCGAAGTAGACGGCTCGGCGCAGAAATCCGCCAAACCCGGCGACCGGCGTTACGTTGACCAGAACGGCGACGGCGTGATCAACGCCAGCGACCGGGCGATTCTGGGATACGCCCAGCCCAAACTGTACGGCGGGATTACCAACACGTTCTCGTACAAAGGGGTCGAACTAAGCATATTCATGCAGGGAACGTCGGGCAACAGCATTTTCAACATCAACCGCTTCGAGCAGGAATCCCTGACGGGCGTGAGCAACCAGTCGACCGTCACGCTCGACCGCTGGACGCCCACCAACCCGAGCAACGAGATTCCGCGCGCCAACGCCGTCGGGAATGCCTACGTGATTTCGAGCCGCCAGATCGAAGACGGTTCGTACCTGCGGGTGAAAAACATCAACCTCTCGTATACGCTGCCGGCAGAACTGGTTAAGAAAGCAAAACTGTACAACGTGAAGGTGTACGTCAGCGCCCAGAACTGGATTACGTTCACTAAATACAGCGGTTTTGATCCCGAAGTAAACCGCTTTGGACAAAATACGCTGAGCCAGGGTACCGACTACGGCAGCTACCCCGGCAATAAAATGATTCTGGCCGGCCTGAATATTGGTCTCTAATCTGCCTATTCTTACTGATTTATGAAAACGAATCGAATCCTGTTACTGGCCGCACTGGCGCTTGGACTGGGAGCCTGCTCCCTGGAAGAAACGCCCCCGTCGTCGCTGGCTCCGGTCAACTTTTATACCAATGCTGCCGATGCCACGGCGGCCGTCAATGCCGTCTACGACATCGCCAACCAGGTGGGCGATCAAAGCCGGAATTTCATCATCATGGGCGATCTGCCGGGCGACGACATGGACCCGCTGGCCAACAACGCCGACCGGGTCCAGATCTGGAGTTTCCAGACCATTGCGACGAACAGCGTCGTGAGCCAGACCTGGCAGATTATTTACCAGGGCGTCAACCGGGCCAATGCCGCCATCGACCGCATTCCGGGGGTTTCGATGGACGAAAACCTGAAAAAACGCCTGATCGGTGAAGCGAAATTCCTGCGGGCCTACTACTATTTCTACCTCGTCCGCTGGTACGGCGGGGTGCCACTGATGCTGACCGAAACGCAGTCGCTGAGCGCCGGAAAAGACGTGGCCCGTGCCAGTGCGGACGAAGTGTATTCGCAGATTATCAAGGATTTAACGGATGCTGAGACCTCGCTGCCGGACAAATTTACCGGGGCGGATCTGGGGCGTGTAACCGCCGGAGCCGCCAAGGCGATGCTGGCGCGGGTGTTTCTGACGCGCAAGGATTTTCCGAACGCCCGCACCAAGGCCAAGGAAGTGATCGATAACGCCGGAAAATACGGATACGGTTTATTCGACCGGTACATCGACGTGTTTGCCATCGCGAATAAAAACGGGAAAGAGTCGGTTTTTGAGATTCAGTTTGTCGGGGGCGGAACCGGCCAGGGCAGCGGGATGGTGACGTACTTTGCCCCGGAAAACTCGCCGGTGACCGGACGCGGTTTTGGATCGTTTTTCCCGACGATGGACTTGTACAACAGCTTCAAAACCGGGGACAAACGCCAGGAACTGTACATCAATTCATACGTCGATGGGGCCGGAAAAACCGTCAATACGTTCCAGCACTTCAACAAATACGTCGATCCGTCGGCGCGGACGTTCGGCGATGCCAACAACAACCTCCCGATCATCCGGTATGCCGATGTGTTGCTGATGTACGCCGAAGCCGAAAACGAAATCAGCGGCCCGACGGCGGCTGCGCTGACGGCCATCAACCCGATCCGGCGCCGGGCGTTCGGCTTTCCGCTGGCGGCAGCTTCCACCGCCGATTTCCCGGCTACGCTGACCAAAGAAGCCTTACGCCAGGCCATCTGGGACGAACGGCGCTGGGAGTTCTACGCCGAAGGTCACCGCTGGTTTGACCTGGTGCGGACGGATCGGCTGGTGCCGGTTTTGAAAGCCAAGGGCAAAACCAACATCTCCGATACGCACAAGCTGTTCCCGATTCCGCAGCGTGAGCGGGATCTGAATCCGAACCTGACCCAAAATCCGGGGTACTAAGCGGGATTGGTAATGATGAATGTTGAATGTAAAAGTGCCGGATTGCAAAACACTTTTACATTCAGCATTCATCATTTTCCATTTGAAATTAGTTCGTCACGACTCAAAACGAATAACTCACCCCTTTTGGCAGGGCTTCCACGGCCAGTTTCATCCACTGCCCATTGATCTTGATGACCACCATGTTGTGGTCTTTGTCGTAAAAGATCGTTCCGTTTTCGCTGTTTTTCAATTCCTGGTAATTGACGTGTTTCGCGTCCTCGCTGTAATTGGGTTCGGCATCGGCGGTCGGTTTTTCCGGCAGCAGGTCGTCGCGTCCGATATTCCCCAGCGTAAACGCATTGGTCATCTTGAGCGAACCGTAAAAAATGGCTTTGTCGCGGCTGAACAAAAACGAATGCTGCCGCACATCCGAACCGATCCGAAACCAGTTGTAAGCGGGTTCCGAATGCGTGTAAACCGTGCTGTAATAATACAGTTCGGCGACCGGTTTTTCTTCTTCGATGTGCTTGTTAACCAACATGGTAATCCGGGATTTGTCATCTTTGGCGTAGCCTTCAAAAACGTGATAGCCCCAGCGCTTGCGGTTTCGTTCGTTTTCATTGCCGCGCACCTGAATCATAAACGGCGTACTCAGAATCCCGTTGATGGTGGTGTACATCGGCGTCAGTTGGGGGTTGAAGCCAAAATGATACCCGCGCTCTTTCCAGCGGCTCCAGGTGGTATCGATGTCGGAGAAAAGCTCCAGCCGGTTGAACCCGGACCGGGCCGAACCCGGAATGACGTTCAAGTATGGCGCGCTGGTGATTAGCGTCGGTTTTTGGGCATGAACCGAAATACTGAACAGGAACAGGCCGGAATGAAGCAGCAGTTTTTTCATGGTGAAATTCAATTTACTCGGGGAGGTTGTGGTTCTACGGGCCGAAGGTACCAGCGAAACGCATCAATTGATGTTGATCCCGACCGTTAAACCCAGCCACGGTTTCTGGCGGTGAATCCACAGGCGGTTATTTGAGTCGGCCAGGTTTTCAAAACCCAGCGCCAGCCCCGCCGTGACGCGCTTGTAACCGAAGATGGCGGCCAGCCCGTAGTTGACGCCCAGCGCGTCGTACTCGTACGGCACCCGGCCCAGCGTGTTGTAGGCATTGATCAGCACCGGATCGATGCTCACGAGCGTTCCGATCCCAAAACTGAACGATTGAATGTCGGACCGCCGTTCACGCCGGTAGTAGATATTCCGGTAGCGGCCCAGATCGTAGCGAATCCCGAAATAAGCGCCGAAATTGGCACCGGCGGCCAGTTGGCCCGGTCGACCGGCCGTGGAAAACCGGTATTTGAAGGGCATCGTGAACAGGTCGATGTCGAAACTGGTCAGCTGGTAATAAAACCAGGGACTTTTTTCTTCGATGTAATCGAGCCGCCGGTTGTAGTGCAGAAACAGCAACGCCAGCGAGTCGGACTGGTCGATGGTTTTGGGGTTGCTGTCGGAGAGCGGGAGCGACGCGGGCACAAATTCCGCATACAGGGTGTCTTCCCGCTGGTAGAGCGCGGCATTCGCCGGCCGTTTCAGCAATTTGGCGGTAATCTGTCCGCGCGCATTCTTGGCAAAAAATGTCTGATTGGCCCGGATGCGGTACACCCGGTTCAGGTCCGTAATCTCGGAGCGTTTGGCGACGTTGGCGCAGCCGGACAGAAAAACCGTCAGAATCAGGAGAAAGAAAGCTGAACGCATTCGCATCGAAGTAAAGTGCACTGCCAGAAAAACCGTCAGAGTGCCAACCGGTTAACCGCCGGATTGTTTGTTGACATCAGAATACCCATCCCAATTCGGTGGTGAGGAAACGGATTTTAAAACCGGGTGAATGGCATTCTTTTAAAACCCTTTCGGGACTTTTGCCAGTCGGCGGTATCCTGCTGATTTTCTGCGTGATGCTTTCGTTATTGATTGCCAATTCGCCGGTGGAAGCCCCCTTTGAGGACCTGCTGGCGACACCCTTCGGCAGCGGTATTCTGGGCGGCCGTGGCTTTACGATGTCGATCTTCATTGCCCTGCTTCGTTTCCCGATCCGTCCGCCCTGGCTGCCAGGGCGAAATTTGCCGTTCTGACCGGGTCCGTCGCTGCGGCTCTGCTGGGCTATGCGGTTTTGAAAACGATCCGCCGAAAACCGGTGTTGGCAGCTTAAGCCACGGCCACTTCCTTGCGTTCGCCGATTTGTTGCCGCCACATGGCGTAATACAGGCCCTTCTGCGCCAGCAGGTCAGAGTGGTGCCCCTGCTCGGCCACGTGCCCTTTTTCCAGCACAAAAATCCGGTCGGCGTGCAGGATGGTGCTCAGGCGGTGGGCAATCAGAATGGTAATGTGCTGCCGCGAGCCCGAAAGCTGGCGGACGGTTTTGCCAATTTCTTCTTCCGTCAGCGAATCGAGGGCCGAGGTGGCCTCATCGAAGACCAGCAGGGTCGGTCGGCGCAGCAGGGCGCGGGCAATGCTCAACCGCTGTTTTTCACCGCCGGACACCTTCACCCCGCCTTCGCCAATCACCGTGTCGAGGCCCTGTGGAGCGCGGTCGAGCAGCGAATCCGCAGCCGCCTGCCGGAGGGCCGTGAGGCAGTCGGCATCGGTGGCGTTGGGGGCCACAAAGCGCAGGTTTTCGCGGATGGTTCCGGCAAAAAGCTGCGTGTCCTGCGTTACAAAACCGATTTGTTCGCGCAGTTCTTCCAGATCGACTTCCGTGCTGGGAATGCCGTTGTAGAGAATCCGGCCCGCCAGCGGAGGATACAGCCCGACGAGCAATTTCACGAGGGTGGTTTTGCCCGAACCGGACGGCCCCACAAAGGCGATGGTTTCGCCCAGTTTGACATCGAACGAAATGCCGTCGAGAGCCGGTTTGTCGGCCGACAGGTGTTTGAACCGAACGTCGTCGAAGGCCAGCGTCTGGATTTTTCTGACCGCTTGCGGGTGCGCCGGTCGGACGTCGCGGGGAGTGTCCAGAATTTGCTGGAAGTTAGCCAGCGACGCTTCGGTTTCCCGGTAAATGTTGATGATGTTGCCCAGTTCCTGCAACGGCCCGAAAATGGCGAAGGAATAGATGAAGAGCGAGAAAAACTCGCCGACCGTAATGCGTTGCTGCACCACCAGAAACAGCATCAGCAGCATGATGGCATTGCGCAGCAGATTCACGAACGTGCCCTGCACAAACGACAGCGAGCGGACGTAGCGCACCTTCTTGAGTTCCAGCCGCAGAATTTTGTCGGTCGTTGTGTTCAGCCGCTCGGTTTCCTGCTGGGCCAGCCCCAGACTTTTGACGAGTTCGATGTTGCGCAGGCTTTCGGTGGTCGAACCGGCCAGCGCCGTGGTTTCGGCCACGATGTTTTTCTGCACCACCTTGATTTTTTTGCTCAGCAGCGAACTGACAAAACCGAGCAGCGGAATGGTCAGAAAATAAGCGGGGGCAATGGGCCAGTACACCGTGCTGGCGTACCACATCACGAACACAATCCCGACGACGGACGTAAACAGCACGTTTACAAACGCCTGGATGAGTTTCTCAACGTCCGTCCGGACCTTCTGAAGCTTGCCCAGGGTTTCGCCCGAGCGCTGATCTTCAAACACCTGATAGGGCAGATCCAGCGAGTGACGCAGGCCGTCCGAGTAAAGCCGAGCGCCCAGCCGCTGCGTGATGACGTTGACGTAATAATCCTGAAAGTTTTTGGCAATCCGGCTGATCATCGCCACGCCCAGCGCCTGCAAAATAAGCAAACCGGCCCCGTCGCTGAGGAAGCTCCCAAAATCCAGTTTCTGGATGGCCGAACCCGGTTTGACGACGTACTGATCGATGATTTTCCGGAAGATGTACGGATCGAGCAGCGAGAAAATCTGATTGATGGCGGCCAGCAGCAGGGCCAGAATCAGCAGCGGCCAGTACTGGCGTAAGTAACTGTACAGTAATTTCATAGGCTAAAATGAGGTTGGTGCCGGTCCCTACTGGACGTTCCGCAGGCGGTTTTCGCGCTGAAACTCTTTGATGAGTCGGGTGTTTCCGGCCAGCCAGATAACATCGCCGGTGAGGAAAAAGGTCGTGGAATCCGGATTTAATATGCGGGTTCCTTTGCGTTCGATGCCCACGATGAGGCCCTGCATTTTTTCGCGAATTCCGGAGTCCCGGATGCTCAGTCCGACAAACGGGAAGAAGTCGTCCACGGCGATTTTCTGGAGCGAAATTTCCTGGGGTGGGGTGGCCTTTGCTTTTTCTTTTTTCGCCGGTTCGATCAAAACGACAAACTGTTCAAGCTGCTGATCGGTGCCAATCACCGCGATTTTATCGCCCGGAAACAGCCGCTCGTTGCGCCCCGGCACCAGCATGGTTACGCTGCCGCGCGCAATGGAAATGACGTTGACGCCGTATTTTTCCCGCAGGGCCAGTTCGTAGAGCGTGAAACCGGCCCCCGGCGATTCGGCGCTGACTTCGAAATAGGAAAGGTGGGCATCCCAGGGCAGCAGGTTCCGCCCCATGCGGTTTTCCTGGTAAATCTGGCGGGCGTTCAGGTTGAGCAAAAACCGGTTTTCGATCAGGTCATAAATAAACGGAAGCCGGTTGCCGAGGATGAACCAGACCACCGCCCCGACCACCAGCACGAAAAGCAGAATGTTGACGGAGAAAAAGAATTGCAGCAGCAGCAGAATGAGCCCGATCGCCACCACCGCCCGCGTCACGGCCAGCGTCACCAGCGGCCCCCGGTACGACCGGCGCTCGGTCCAGAGTCGGGTGTAAACCGGCTGGTTGATGCGTTTCAGCGCGAGCGCCCACAGGAACGGCGCGATCAGAATCAGGGACAGAAAACCGGTCAGGATGTCGGCCCAGGCGTCTCCGATCCATTCTTCCGAGATCATGGGTTGCAGCCAGCGCGACGCCAGCAGAATGATGCCCAGAATGACGGCGGTATTGACGATGATGATCTGAATGTGTTCGCGCAGCAGTTGGTACCAGTCACTGACGCTGCCGATGGTTTGCGCCCCGGAGCTGTAACTGCTCAAAAAGAGCTTGGTTCGGGGGCTCAGTCTGCGGTCCAGCCAGGTATACAGCGGCCCCGATGCCCGGATCATGTAGGGCGTCGTGAAGGCCGTCAGGGCGGAAACCGCCACGGCGATGGGGTAAAGAAAACCGCTGGTTACTTTGAGATTCAGGCCCAGGGTAGCGATGATGAACGAAAATTCGCCGATCTGCGCCAGACTCATTCCGGTCTGGAGGGATTGCTTCAGCGGCTGCCCCACCACCAGCGCCCCGAGCGTTACGTTCACGGCTTTTCCGATGATCACGACCCCGGTGATCAGGGCAATCGGACCGGCGTACTCCACGAGCATCGCCGGATTGATGAGCATCCCGACGGATACGAAAAAAACCGCACCGAACAGGTCCTTAATGGAGGTCAGCAGGTGTTCGATGCGCTCGGCGTAAACGGTTCCGGCCAGAATCGATCCCATGATGAATGCGCCCAGGGCGGGCGAAAAACCGACGCTTGTGGCCACCACGACCATCACCAGACACAGGGCCAGGGAGATAATGAGCAGGGTTTCGTCGGTGATGAATTTCTGGCTGCTGCGCAGCAGCGAAGGCACCAGAAAAATGCCGCCCAGAAACCAGATGACCAGGAAAAACGCCAGTTTCATGATGGCCACCACCATTTCGGCGCTGAAAAACTGCTTGCTGACGGCGAGCGTCGAAAGCAGCACGAGCAGCAAAACCGCCACGATGTCTTCAATAACCAGGATTCCGAAGACAATGCCGGCAAACTGCTGGGTTTTGACGCCCAGCTCCTCGAAGGCGCGAATGATGATGGTGGTAGACGAAATGGCGACAATACCGCCCAGAAAAATGCTGTCCATCGTCGACCAGCCCAGGCACATCCCGGTCAGGTAGCCCAGCAGAATCATGGCCGCGATTTCGTAAACACCCGTCATGGAAGCTGTGCCGCCCACTTTGACGAGTTTTTTGATGTTGAATTCCAGCCCGAGGCTGAACAACAGGACGATCACGCCAATGTCGGCCCAGATCTTGATGGTGTCCGGATCGGAAATGGTCGGGAAAAGCGAAAACTTGGGACCCACCAGCACCCCGGCCAGGATGTAGCCCAGCACGAGGGGTTGTTTGAGCCATTTGAAAAGAAGCGTGGTAATGGCTGCGGCCCCCAAAATGATGGCGAGATCGACGATCAGGTTTGGTAAATGAGCCATAATTGGGAAAAAGGGTATTTTTATCGACTTCCTGCCGAAACAGGGGTATGGATAACCGAATTTTTGGTATTCTTACAATATTACGACCTTTTTAGCCCTAATCTGATGGATGAAACGCACAACCGTCGAAAATTTCTTGGTCTGGCGACGGCCGCCAGCGTCGGTATCAGTCTTCCTTTTTCCTCATTTTCAGTCACTAAGCCCGCTTTTGTTGCGGAAGGAAAACGAGTCGGAATAATTGGGCTGGATACGTCGCACAGCACGGCCTTTGTCAAAGAACTGAACAACCCGGCGGCTGGGCCCGAACTGGACGGATACCGCGTCGTGGCGGCTTATCCGAAAGGAAGCACCGACATTGAGTCGAGTGTGAGCCGGATTGCGGGGTATACCGAGGAAGTCAAAAAAGCCGGGGTCGAGATTGTGGATTCCATCGAAGAGCTGCTGGGGAAGGTTGACGTAGTGCTGCTCGAAACCAACGACGGCCGACTGCACCGCGAACAGGCACTGAAGGTGTTTAAAACCGGGAAACGGGTTTTTATCGACAAACCGATTGCGGCTTCGCTGGCCGACGTGAAAGCCATTTTCGAAGCCGCCAAAAAGGCGAATGTGCCGACGTTCTCGGCCTCGTCGCTGCGCTACATGACCAGCGCGCAGGCGATTGCGCAGGGAAAAACCGTGGGAAAAGTGCTGGGCGCCGATGCGTTCAGTCCGGCGCCGATCGAGAAAACGCATCCCGATTTGTTCTGGTACGGGATTCACGGCGTTGAAACGCTTTTCACGGTCATGGGGCCGGGTTGCCGGCAGGTCAGCCGGACGCATACGAAAGACTCGGACGTTGTGGTGGGCGTCTGGAACGACGAGCGGGTTGGCACGTTTCGCGGGATTCGTTCCGGAAAAACCGGCTACGGCGGCACGGCCTACGGCGAAAAAGGCATTGCCCCCATCGGCCCCTACGAGGGCTATAAAGCGTTGCTGGTGCAAATCGTGGAATTCTTCAAAACCGGAAAACCGCCGGTCAGCCCCGAAGAAACGCTGGAGATTTTCGCCTTTATGGAAGCCGCCGACGAAAGCAAACGCAAAGGGGGCGCCCCGGTAACGCTCGAAAGTGTGTTGCGAAAAGCGTAAAGGCGGTTTTTTCGCTCCAGCGAGTGGCCGGTGCCCAGAAAAAAGATTTTTCCCTAAACAAGCGTGCTGACCGGCACAGCGTTTACGAACTGACTACTAACCCTTCAACTTATGAAATCATCGAATGCGTCCCGGCGGGAATTTATCAAAAAAACCGTAGCCGGTTCCACGGCGCTGTCACTGGGCGGTATTCTGCCCGGTTTTAGTCCCAAAAGTTACGCGCAGATTCTGGGCGCCAACGAGCGCGTCAAAGTCGGCGTGATGGGCGTCAATTCGCGGGGACTGGCGCTGGCGAGCAATTTTGCCCTCCAGAAAAACTGTGAGATACTCTACATCTCCGATGTCGACAGCCGGGCGGCTGACAAGTGCATCGGAACCGTGGAGGAGTTGCAGAAAAGCCGCCCGAAAGCCGCCCCCGATTTCCGGAAAGCCCTCGAAGACAAGGATCTGGAAGCGCTGGTGGTGGCCGCGCCCGACCACTGGCATGCTCCGGCGGCCATGCTGGCCTGTCAGGCCGGGAAGCACGTCTACGTCGAAAAACCGTGTAGCCACAATCCGCACGAAGGCGAATTGCTGATGGCGGTCACCGAAAAATACAAGCGGGTGGTGCAGATGGGCAACCAGCGCCGGTCGTGGCCGAATGTGGCCAAAGCCATTAAGGAGGTGAAAGAAGGCATCATTGGCCGCCCGTATTTTGCCAAAGGCTGGTACACCAACAACCGGGCGTCCATCGGCATTGGCAAGGAAACCGCCGTGCCGTCGTGGCTGAACTACGATCTGTGGCAGGGTCCGGCCCCGCGCCGGCCGTTCAAAGACAACCTGCTGCACTACAACTGGCACTGGTTCTGGCACTGGGGCACGGGCGAAGCACTCAACAACGGAACCCACATGGTCGATCTGATGCGCTGGGGGCTGGGCGTCGAATACCCGAACCGGGTTTCGTCGGCGGGCGGGCGGTATCGCTACAAGGACGATTGGGAAACGCCCGATACGCAGGTGATTACGCTGGAGTTTGACAACAACACCAGCATGGTCTGGGAAGGGCGCAGTTGCAACGGCCGCACCGTGGAAGACAACAGCGTGGGCGTGGTATTTTACGGCGATACAGGTTCGGTGACCATCGAAAGCGGCAACACCTACAAAGTCCACGATTTGCAGAATAAACTGGTGAAGGAAGCCAAAAACGATTTTGTGATCGACCCCCGCGACCGCATGAATCCGTCGCAGGCGCTGGACGCCATTCACATTCAGAACTTTTTCGACGCCATCCGGAAAGGCACCGCCCTGACCGCCGACATCAAAGGCGGGCACCAGAGCACGCTCCTGTGTCAGTTGGGCAACATTGCCCTCCGGACCGGCGAAACCTTGAACATCGACCCCCGCAACGGGCACATTAAAAACAAGGGCGTCATGAAAAAATACTGGAAACGCGACTACCAACCCGGCTGGGAACCCAGAGTTTAACCGTGGCTTTAATCACTTATTCACTCCTTGAACTAAATGAAAACACCGGTTGCGGCCATTGAGGTGAGCGCCCTGAGCAAGCGGGACACGCTTATTTCCATCCTGATTATTGGCCTGTTGTTCTTTATTTTCGGGTTCGTCACCTGGGTCAACGCCATTCTGATTCCGTATTTCAAAATCGCCTGCGAGCTCACCAATTTTCAGTCGTACCTGGTCACGTTTGCGTTTTACATTTCGTATTTCGTCATGTCGGTGCCCTCGTCCTATCTGCTGAAGCGGACCGGTTTTAAAAAAGGTATGATGGTTGGTTTCTGGGCGATGGCGGTGGGCGCGTTTATTTTCGTACCAGCCGCCCTGACCCGAACCTACGAAATCTTTCTGCTGGGGCTGTTCATGATCGGCGTTGGTCTGGCGGTTTTGCAGACGGCGGCCAATCCGTTCATCACCATTCTGGGGCCGCAGGAACGGGCCGCCCAGCGGATCAGCATCATGGGCATTTGCAACAAAGGCGCCGGGGTGCTGGCACCGATCATTTTTGCCGCCGTGATTCTGCGGGCGACCGACACCGATCTGTTTGCGCAACTGCCGAGCATGTCGGCGGGGGAGCGCAGTGCGGCTCTGGATGCGCTGATCCGGCGGGTCATTACGCCGTATTCGCTGATGGGCGTGGTGCTGATCGGGCTGGGCCTGATGGTGCGGTTTTCGCCCCTGCCCGAAATCGATACCGAACAGGAAACCGCCGAAGTGGCCGCTGCCAACTCCGGCAAAACCACCATTTTTCAGTTCCCGCACCTGATTCTGGGCGCGGTCGCCATTTTTCTGCACGTTGGCAGTCAGGTGATTGCCGTCGATACGGTGATTGGCTACGCCAACTCGATGGGCATCAGTCTGCTGGAAGCCAAGACGTTTCCGGCCTATACGCTGTCGGCCACCATCTGCGGCTATATTCTGGGCATTATCCTCATTCCGAAAACCATCAGCCAGGTGACGGCGCTCCGGTTCTGTACGGTTTTGGGGGCGGTTTTGACTTTGCTGATCATCTACACCAGCGGCCCGGTGACGCTTCTGGGGCATTCCGCCGACCGCTCGATCTGGTTTGTTGTTCTGTTGGGCTTAGCCAATTCGCTGGTCTGGGCGGGCATCTGGCCGCTGGCGCTCGACGGTCTGGGGCGGTTTACGAAACTGGGCGCGGCCATCCTGATCATGGGACTCTGCGGCAACGCCATCCTGCCGCTTTTTTACGGTTATTTCGCGGATTCTTACGGCGTAAAAACCGCCTACTGGGTGCTGCTGCCGTGTTACCTGTACCTGATGTTTTACGCATTCTGGGGGCATAAGGTAAGGCGGTGGGAATTTTAAGTAAATTGATGAGAAAACAGGCTACGAAGGCGATCAGGGTTGGATAGACGTTTCGTAGTGATCAGGCCGGGAAATCGTTATGAAACAGCCGAGACGCAACCGACGAGACTTTATGAAAATGCAACTGCTGGGTGGAATGGGTGCGCTGGCGGCTGCGGGACTGCCACAAGCCGCTGATGGCCAGCCAGCTTCGGCACGGGCCGATGCACTACTGAACCACTACCAAACCTGCCTGGGCGGACCGTTTCCGGCGCCCGTTCCGTTGGAACCGCAGCTGCGGGAAACCCTGCGGAAGGAGGGCTACCGCATCGAATCGGTAACGTACGCCGTCGGGCCGGATGACCGGGTTCCGGCCCTGCTGCTGATTCCGGATGCGGCAACGGCTCAGCGTCCGGCCCCGGCCATTGCGGTCTGGCATCAGCACAACGGCGAATACCACCTGGGCAAGTCCGAACCGGCGGGTCTGGCGGGTAACCCCATGCACCATACCGCCGTGGCGCTGGTGCGCGAAGGCTACGTGGTGCTGTGCCCCGATGCGCTTTGCTTTGAGGAGCGGCAGGACCCGACGGGTAAGCTGAAAAATGGCGACTACGAGCGCTTCGAATTTCTGCGCGAGGTGGTGCGCGGGCGGAGTTTAGCCTGGAAAAACATTCTTGAAATGCGCCGGGCCGTCGATTTTCTTTGTTCCCGGCCCGAGGTACTTGCCGCCCGGATTGGCTGCTACGGCCATTCGATGGGCTCGACGCACACCTGGCTGGTGGGCCCGCTGGAACCCCGGCTGAAGTGCCTCGTTGGCAATTGTTGCCTGCCAACCTACGCGGCCATTGAAGAAACCCACATTTTGCACTGCTTTCCGAATTTTGTGCCCGGCTGGTTGCAATTTGGTGATACCCCCGACATTGCCGCCCTGATTGCGCCCCGCCCGCTGCACCTCAATTTTGGCGAACTCGACAGCGGTTCACCAATTGAATTCGTTCGCCAGGGCGTAATTCGGATTGCCCAGGCTTACGAAAAAGCCGACGCGGTCGGCAATTTTACGTCCTTTATTGAAGCGGGACAGGGCCATGTATTAACCGACGCCATGTGGCAGCGGGTCAAGGCGGTTTTTGCCCGCCATCTTCAGGCGGCTTAGTCGTCCGCCGAATGGGCAAAACCGCCAGGCGTATGGTTGTCTACTTTGCATAATGCGTTAACTTGTGGGCATGAAACACATTCTATTGGGGCTTGCGGTCTGGCTTTCCATCCTAAGCGGGGGCAGCGCCCAGTCGATCAATTCCGCCGGCGGCAAAGGCTTACCCCGCATCGCCATCGCCGGTTTGGGCATCGAATCCAGCACGTTTTCGCCGGCCGTGACGCACGAGCCCGCTTTTCACGCCCGCTACAGCGGTGAGGTGTTCAACGCTTATCCGTTTATGATGGCGGTTTCGCCCCTGCGCAAACAGGCGGTTTGGCTGCCGGCCATCGTCGGTAAATCGCTGCCGGGTGGGGCCGTCACCCGCGAAGCCTACGAATCGCTGGTTAACCAAACGCTGGATACGCTTAAAAAATACGCTCCCTACGATGGCCTGTATTTCGACATCCACGGTGCCATGAGCGTCCACGGACTCGATGATCCGGAGGGCGATTTCATCACCCGGATTCGGAAGGGGATCGGTTATAAAACGCTTATTTCCACCTCGATGGATTTGCACGGCAACGTGTCTCAGCGGTTGGCGCAGAATACCGACCTGATGACGTGTTACCGCCTGGCTCCGCACGAAGATGCCATGCAGACCAAGGAACGGGCGGTGGTCAACCTGCTCGAACGAATTAAAAGCGGGAAAGGAAAACCGGCTTATAAAGCCTGGATTCCCATTCCGATTCTGTTGCCGGGCGAAAAAACCAGCACCCGCATTGAGCCGGGTAAAAGTCTGTATCAGCAGGTGGCGCCCCTTGCTGACGGTCAGGAGGGGATCGTCGATGCCGGAATCTGGATTGGCTATGCCTGGGCCGACGAACCGCGCAACCACGCCGTAGTCATGGTGGTGGGCGATGACAAAGCGAAAGTGACCCGGTCGGCCGAAAAGCTGGCCCGCGCGTTCTGGAACGTCCGTAACCAATTTGATTTCGTTGCCCCGACCGGAACGCTGGAGCAGGCCCTGACCAAAGCATTAGACAGCCAAAAGCATCCGTTTTTCATCAGCGATACGGGCGACAACCCGACCGCCGGGGGCGCGGGTGACGTAACCTGGACCCTCACGCAGATTCTGGCGCGCCCGGAATTTCAGCGGGCCGATGGCCCTTCGCTGATCTATGCGTCCATTCCCGATCCTGAACTGGTGAAAAAGGCCCTGGCGGCTGGCGTCGGCGGGTCGGTAGAGGGCGCAGCCGGAGCGATTGTTGACGCCCGGTTTTCACCGCCGGTTCCGCTTAAAGGCACCGTCGAATCAATCGTCAAAGGCGACAAAAATGCGGAGGTCGAAGTGGTTGTCAAAGTGGGGAGCGTCCGCGTCATTGTTACCCAGAAACGAAAACCGTATCACAAAGAAGTCGATTTTACGCAGTTGGGCCTGAATCCCCGCAAATCCGATGTGGTCGTTGTCAAAATCGGCTACCTGGAACCGGAGCTTTACGCCATGCAGGCCGACTGGATCATGGCGCTGACGCCGGGGGGCGTCGATCAGGATTTGTTTCGCTTGCCGTACAAACGCATCAAGCGGCCCATGTTTCCACTCGATGCCGGAATGAAAACCCCCAACTTATCGGCCCAACTCATCCCCTTATCCGGGCAGTGAAAGGGCTCTGGTGGCCTTAATTTCCGCCGACAAGGGCTTTTCGCACCCTTCCTGATCGGGATGCGGTTTTCCCGGGAAAACCGCATCACTGCTTTTCCAGCTTCTTCAACTCCTGCTGAATGTAGGCTTTCGACAGCCAGTTGGTTCCGATCATCACGCCCTCGATGTTTTGGGTCTGGCTGATGTCTTTCAGCGGGTTGCCGCTCAGCAACACCAGATCCGAGACGTTGCCGGTTTTGATCGTGCCCCAATCCGGTTTGTTGAAGTATTTCGCCACGTTGACCGTGCCCGTCCGCAGCGTTTCGTAGGGCGTCAGGCCCGCGCCGACGAGGTAGCGCATTTCGTGGTGAATCGAAAAACCGGGTACGTTGAACACCTGGGGCGCATCAGAACCCAGCAAGATATCGACGCCATTTTTCTGGCATTCATACAGGATTTTCCGGCGCATCTGGATGTATTTCTCGGCTTTTTCCTTCGAAAAATTCGGGTTGTTGTTGTAATTGTTTTTGGTGTTTGTCCAGTTCTGCACGTCCTGCGCTTTCATGTATTTCATCTCGGGCGCTTTCGAAAATTCGTCCGCCGGAAGGGGCGACAGCCAGCGTTCCGCCAGCGCTTCGGTCGGCACCACCCGGATGTTTTTTTCACGCAGGCCGTTCACCAGCTTCGGAATGCGCGCCGGATCCGCCCGGTAGCCAATCCAGGAGCCAAACAAACCGGTTTCCTGCTCCACGAGCGTGTCCGAACCCGGCGTAATGGCTTCCATGAAACTGTCCAGGTGGTCGATGGACGAGTAACCGGCATCAATCGCCATCCAGGTCCCGACATTGAACGAAACGTGTCCGACAAACGGAATACCGACTTCCCTGGCGGTTTTGGCGATGGCCGGGAAGGTTTCTTTGGTCAATCCGGGATGAAGTTTCAGAAAATCATAGCCAGCGGCTTTCTGCTCCCGCACCATTTTGGCCCCCTGCTCGGCCGACTTGACGGTTTGCCCGCTGAACGACGGGCCAGTCGCGTAAAAATGCGGCCCCAGAATTTCCCCGCTGTTGATTTTACTGCGCAGTTCGAGGTGCTTGGGGTGGCCGAGCATCCCGCGTATGGTCGTAATGCCGTTCGCCAGATACAGAATCAATACTTCTTTCATCGGCTCTATGTCGTCGATGGGCGGTACGTGGGCGTGAATTTCGGCCCAGCCGGGCGTCAGGTATTTGCCTTTCGCGTCGATCACCTGCGCATCGCGGGCGTACTTCACGTTTCCCTCGGGGCCGAGGGCGGTAATCTTTCCATTTTTTACGACAACGGTCTGGTTTTCAAGCACCCGCTCCTGATCCATCGGAATGACATTCACCGATTTGAACACGATTTCCCGCTGGCGGTTGCTGACCAGGTCCTGGGCAAAAACCGCCTGTGCCAGCAGCATAATGGCAAGAGTGAATAAACTGCGCATAGTCTTTAGGGATTAGGGTGATTCGGGATCGGGAACCGGTGCACCGAAGGTGCGATGATCTCATCCGCTTTCTGCCGCAAGGTCTTTTAAAAAAACAAAAAAAGGAAGTTTTCTTCCGACGGTTTTCGTGGGCTGGTGGCCGGCTTTTGTGGCAGCAGCGAAAACCAATCTGGTCGGCGGCAACTCCCGGTCAGCCGGAAGCATGGGTTAAAAACCGTAAACGGTAGCCGTTCCGCAAACAGAAACCGCCCTTTGTCTGGCAAAGGGCGGTTTTGGGGTTTGTTCCGAAATGCGGTGCTCGGCGAGCTTAAACTTGCAGGGTCTAGGCGACCCCGTCTTGAAGACCTTGCAGGTCTGATCTTCAATTAATTTAGCCAAGCATTGGCCGCTTTGTTTAATGAGCTGGTTCAAAGGCCGTCGAAACGGTGACTTCTTTCCAGGTTTCCAGGTCGTTCTGAACGGCTTCGATTTTTGCGTAGGCGAGGTCGTACGCATCCTGGCCCAGAAACAGATGCAGGGGCGGATTGGCTTCCGACGCCACCCGAATCAGCGCGGCTACGGCCTTTTCGGGATCGCCCGGCTGGTTGCCGTTGATCTGGTGCTGGTGCGCCTGCTGCGACTCCCGCACCGATTGGTAGGCGTCAATTGGGTTTTTCGGCAGGCCCAGCGAACCGGACGTGAGAAAATCCGTGCGAAAATAACCGGGTTCCACAATGGTGACGTTGATGCCGAACGCTTTCACTTCCGTAGCCAGCGATTCCGAGAAGCCTTCGACGGCGAACTTGGTGGCGCAATAGATGCCGAAACCGGGGAAGTGGCCCGTAAAACCGCCGATCGAGGAAAGGTTGAAAATCTGACCGGATTGCCGGGCGCGCAAATGCGGCAGCGCTTGCCGGATGACGTTCAGCGAGCCGAATACGTTCACCTCAAAATTGACGCGCGCTTCCGCGTCGCTCAACTCCTCAACGCTGCCCAGCAAACCGTATCCGGCGTTGTTGACCACCACATCAATTTGCCCGAAATGACCGACGGTTTGCTCAATCGCGTCGGCAACGCTGGCTTCGGTGGTCAGATCCACCGCCAGGGGCAGAAAATCGTCGGTCGTGATGCCAACCGCCTGACGCAGCTCATCGGCATTCCGGGAGGTTGCCGCCACCCGGTAGCCACCCTGCAACAATTGTTTCACCAGCGAAAGTCCCAGGCCCTTCGAGGCTCCGGTGACAAACCATACTTTTTGCGTGTCCATACTTTTGTCTGTTTTCATGGAAGCAAAAGTAGGGGAGCCGGGCGAGCCCGCTCTTGCGGTTTTCAAACCGATGCTTGCAAAATTCAAACAGCGCGGTAAGCAGAGGGTGTCTGGTGCGTCTGTTTCTTGAAAAAATTATTGAAATGGGCCGGTTCTTCAAAACCGAGGGTGTAGCTGATTTCGGCAATGTTCCAGTTGGTGTGTTTGAGCAACGCCTTGGCTTCGCTGGCCATCCGTTCGGCAATGTGTTCGGTGGTGGTTTTGCCGGTGGTTTCCCGAATCGAGCGGTTCAAATGGTTGACGTGCACCGAAAGCTGGTCGGCAAAATCCCGCGCCGACCGCATTTTAAACCGCTGCGCGGGCGATTCAATCGGAAACTGCCGCTCCAGCAGCTCCGTGAAAACGGCCGTAATCCGGGACTTAGCGTCCGTGTGCTGGTAGAGCGTTTCCGTGGGCTGGGTTTTCAGCGCAAAATGAATCAGCTCCGTGACGTAATTCCGCAGCAGGTCATATTTATACGGATAATCGGAGCCGATTTCAGCCAGCATTTTTTGGAACAACTGGCTCACCTGTTCATCCTGCGCGTCGGTCAGCACGTAAGCGGGCTTACCACCGACCACAAACATCGGCAGTTCGCCTAAACCGCCCCGAATCTTTTCGGTGAAGAAGGCATCCTTGAAAATGCAGAAAAAACCGGCCTGATCGCCGGACAACGGCTCCCAGTTGTAGGGTACCTGCGGGTTGAAGAAAATAAGCGCCGTGCCGTTGACTTCCAGACTTTTATCGGCGTAATGGTAGAGGTTCCGGCCCCGGATCAGCGTGATTTTGTAATAATCCCGGCGGCTGTATTTGATCGGTTCCTTGCCCTGGCCGATGCAGTCTTCCAGCCGGAATACGTTGAAATGCCCAATGTCCTGTTGCAGATTATCGGGCTGCCAGTTGAATTTGATCTGGTAAAGATCTTCGAGTGTTTCGGTCTTTGACATCAGGCAAACTTACAAAATTCAAAGCTTAGGTCTTTCGCTTTAATGCCTTTTATGCCATCGGTTTTGATGAGTTTTCTTTTCAGTAAGGAAAACCGCCCGGTTTACCAATGCGCACCGGACCGAATCGGAACCGAAATCCCGATCAGCGGGAGAGTAGAAATCGGTAAAATGGTTTTTCTTTCACCAACAACCCATTCCTGCTCCCATGCGACTGCTCCGAATCACGCTGTTAACGGTTTTTCTGACTACCGGTTTCCTTCTGCGCGCCCAATCCACCTGGACCGAAACCGCCCCTGGCGTCTGGAAGCTGGCGGTGGGCAAACCGGAAGCCTATAACCTGCTGACGGCCGCCGGGGTTCAACCCAATGTGAGCGCGCTGGCGAAATTGGGGAAAACCGCCTTTCCGCTGCCTAAGGAGGACATTTCCGTGAAGGTGGTGGATGGAAAGACCTACCTGCGGTTTCCGCTCGAACGCGGGGAGCAGCTTTACGGTTTTGGCCTGAATTTTCAGACCGTGCACCAGCGCGGCAAAATTCTGAACCTGCACATGGATCATTACGGCAACCGCGACAATGGCCGCACCCACGCGCCGACGCCGTTTTACGTTTCGTCCAGCGGCTACGGGGTCTTTATCAATTCGGCCCGGTACCTTACCGTATATGCCGGGTCGGCGGCCCGGTTGGAAAGCAAAAATCCGCCCGTCGCGCAGGATCGGAATACCGACAAAACCTGGTCGGCAAGCCCGTATTCCGACGCGGTGGAGGTGCTGGTTCCGGCGGAAGGCGTTGAAATTTACGTGTTTGGCGGCCCAAAACCGATGGAAGCCGTCCGGCGCTTTAACCTGTTCAACGGCGGAGGGTGTTTGCCCCCGCGCTGGGGCCTTGGTTTTACGCAGCGGGTCCACCGGCTCTACACGGCGGACAGCGTCCGCAAAGAAGCCGCCGAGTTCGAAGCCCGCAACTACCCGCTGGATTTCATTGGCCTGGAACCCGGCTGGCAGTCCAAATCCTATCCCTGCACGTTCGAGTGGGACAAAACCCGGTTTCCCGATCCGGCCGGTTTTGTGAACGATATGCGCACCAAAAACATCCGCATCAACCTCTGGACCAATCCGTACGTTTCGCCCGATGCCTCGATTTACGCCCAGATCAAACCTTTCGCGGGCTCGCACACGGTTTGGGTGGGTGCGGTGCCGGACCTGACCATTCCGCAGGCGCGGGACATTTACTGGCGGCAATTTGACAAAGACCACGTCGGCATTGGCGTCAGCGGTTACAAAATTGACGAGGTTGATGGCTATGATTCGTGGCTGTGGCCCGATGTGGCGACGTTTCCGTCGGGCACCAGCGCCGAGCAGATGCGGCAGACGTACGGTTTGCTGGTGCAGAAGCAAAGCACGGAGCTGTACCACCAGCGCAACTCGCGGACCTACGGTTTGGTGCGGGCGTCGAACGCGGGTGGTTCATCGTTTCCGTACGTGATCTACAACGACAATTACAGCCACCAGGATTTTATTACGGGATTGATTAACAGCGGTTTTGCCGGAGTTTTGTGGACACCGGAAGTGCGGGCGTCAAAAACCGGGGAGGAATGGCTGCGCCGGTTTCAGTCGGTTTGTTTTTCGCCGATGGCAATGATCAACGCCTGGGCCGACGGCACCAAACCGTGGTCGTTTCCCGACGTGGCCGAACCGGTGAAAGCCGTGGCCCAGCTTCGGATGCAGATGATGCCGTACTGGTACACCGCGTTTGCCAACTACCATTTTGACGGCACCCCCCCGTTCCGGGCGCTGAATCTGGAAGACGGTTTTGTGGAGAGGGTGGAAAAGCAAACCGCCGTGACGAACCTGGGCGAGAATCCGTACCTGGAAGCCATCACGAAAGAAATCAAGGATCAGTACATGGCGGGCGATCAGTTGCTCGTCGCGCCAATGTTTACCGGTCAATCGTCGCGGCAAGTCATTCTGCCGAAAGGCAAGTGGTATGATTTTTACACGGGGCGGTTTGTCGGTGAGGGTGAGGTGATTACGGTAAGGCCGGGGCTGGACCGGATTCCGGTTTTTGTAAAAGATGGCGGCATTATTCCGCTGATGCCTCCGCTTTTGCACGCGCCTAAACCGGGCCAGAAAGTTGATCTGGAAATCCGGCATTACGGGGAGAAACCGGCCCAGTACCGGCTTTACGACGACGATGGCGAAACCTTCGATTACGAAAAAGGCGAGTTTAGCTGGCGGCTGATTCAGGTTGAAAAGCAAAAAAACGGTCGCCTGAAAGGCCGGATTTCGGCGGCTGAAAAAGGCAAACCGGACACAGTCGGGAAGGTGACGTGGCGGTTTATGACGGACTGAGGCAGAAGGACCGTTGGCTGGTCTTTCTACAGCTTAAGGGTGGAGTCGATCTTTATTTCGTCAATAAAATAAGGGTCGTGCGAAATCACCAGCACTGAACCGGCAAAATCTCTCACGGCATTCGTCAGCACTTCCTGACTTTGAAGATCCAGATTATTGGTCGGTTCATCCAGAATCAACAAATCGGGGGCGTTCGTACCAATCGCCAGACAGCAAAGCGTCAATTTCATCTTTTCTCCTCCGCTCAGACTGGCGCTTTTCCGGTCCCAGAGCTCGCGGGGAAATTGATAATAATGCAGCAGCATCTTCAGTTCGTGTTCCAGCAGTTGGCGCGTGTTGAACTTCTGAACCTGCTCAAAAACAGAAAGCTGGCCGTCCAGGATCGTGTATTCCTGATCGATGTATACCGCGCGGAAGTCGGCGCTGAAAATACGCCCCGCCGATGGCTGTAACCGCCCGGTCAGGAGGCCAAGCAGGGTTGTTTTGCCGGAGCCATTGTTCCCCTGGACCCGGATGCGGTCGCCGGAACGGACCTGAAAACTCAGCGGAACCGGCCAGAGGGCGTGGTCGCCATACGTGAAATTGATCGCCTGAGCCTCCAACAGAATCTTTCCGGTGTGAATACCGGATTTTTGCAGGTCTATTTTCAAAACCTGATAGGCCTGGAGCTGGGTTCTGATGTGTTTCAGCGTATCGGCCAGCTCATGAATCTTCTCACTCTGAACGTCCTTCTGTTTCGCGGTGCTTAGCTCGGCCTGGTTTTTTCGACCACCGGCGATGATCCGGGGCAGCGCCTGCTTCTGACCCTGGGCCTTTCCCCGAACTTCCTTTTTCTGGCGCTGTTCCACCAGCTCCCGGGCTTTTTGCTGGGCCTGTTTCAGGCTTTTTTCGCGCTCGTCGGCCTGCGATTGCAGCGCATTCCGCTTTTCTTCTTTCTGCTCTTTGTAAAAATCATAGTTGCCGCCAAACAGCTCCGCACCGGTTTTGGTCAGTTCCAGCGTGGTGTCCAGCAGGTTTAACAGGGACCGGTCGTGGCTGACCATCAAAACCGTTCCTTTATTTTTTCTGATAAAACCGGCCAGCCGTTCCCGGCTTTCCGCATCCAGATGGTTAGACGGTTCGTCCAGCAGAATGATGCCGGGCGAATGGATGAGGATGCCGGCCAGAAAAACCTTGGTTTTCTCCCCACCGCTCAACAATTGCAGGGGCTGCGCCAGATCGACCGGCTGCAAATGCCAATAGGCAAGAGCTGCCTGAACGCGCTCCTCAATCTCCCAGTCTTCATTCAGGTTGGTGAAATGAGCCGCAGCCGCATCGCCCTCCAGAATGGCGTGCAAAGCCTTGATTTTCTGTTCAATGCCCAATACCTGAGCAACGGAGCGGGCATCGTATTGACCCAGATGCTGAGGAACGTAATACGGTTTTTCGGGCAGGATAATTTCGCCGGTTGTGGGGGCCAGCCGACCGGCAATGATCTGCAATAGGGTGGATTTTCCGGTGCCGTTATGACCGACCAGGGCGGCCTTTTCGCCCGTAGCGATCGAAAACGTTAGATTTTGAAACAGGGTTTCCCGATCCGGATGCCGGTAGGAAAGGGAGTTTACAACAATACTCATATTGGAATGGCTGGAAGGTGTAACAAACAGAAGGGACGCGACTTGTTGAACAAGCCTGCGCAGGTGGAACCGCATACCGGTGGTGGTCACGGCACAGTGGGAGCAAGGGCTGCCCGTTTCGGAAAGTAAGATTACATGATGGCGACGTACTGATCAAGACATCGGAAGGTGATGCACTTGGTGAGTTGACAAGGATACTGTCAGAATGGTCCGTTGGGCCGGAACGCGCGATGGCGGGCAACCATCGTTTTACTTAGCTCTCACATGGAGTATAGGGGGCGGTTTTAACGGCATAAAGATAACGGGATTCGTTGAGAATTTCCCAAAACCGGTTCAAAAACCTCAATCGGCCAACTACAAAGGCATTAAAAAGGTCTGTGAAAACACAGACCCGGTTTTTGTAAGTGCCTACGAATCAATACATTTCCATCTCCGGCTGCACATCGCGCGCCCAGCTGTTGATGCCCCCCTGCAGGTTCATGAGGTTGGTGAGCCCAAATTCTTTCTGGAGGTAATCGACTACGTACTGGCTGCGAATGCCGTGGTGACAGTAGACCACCACGGGCCGGTCGGTCGGGATGCGTTTGACATTGTTGGCGATGATGTTGACCGGAATCAAAACCGCATTGTCGAGGTGGCAGATGTTGTATTCGGGCCGTTCGCGGACGTCAAGCAGGAACACATCCTCGTCGTTCGCCAGTCGCCCGGCCAGCTCCTGGGCCGTAATGCTCTGGCGAATGTCGGTTTTGACCGGCACCCGCTGGCCTTCTTCCCAGCCGTTCTGGGCGGCTGTTTCGGCATCGAGCCGCCGACGCACCCGGATTTTCTGAAACGACATCGCCAGCAAATCGATCATCAGCAATTCTTCGTTGAGCGGCTGCCCGATCCCGGTAATCAATTTGATGACTTCGGTGGCCTGGTAGGTGCCAATAACGCCCGGTAGAACGCCGATGACGCCGGTTTCGGCGCAGTTCGGAATCTCCATCTGGTTCGGAAACTCCGGGAACAGACAGCGGTAGGTCGGTCCGCGCCGGATTTCTTCGGGCTGGAGTTCGGAAGCTGCCAGCCGGGCGTTCAACACGGCCACCTGACCTTCAAACCGGTGGATGGCTCCGTAGACGAACGGTTTTTCCTGCATGACGCAAACGTCGTTGACCAGGTACCGGACCGTGAAATTATCGGTGCAATCGACCACCAGATCATACTCCTCGATCAGCGTGCGTGCGTTCGACCGGTCAAGGGCGTAGGCGTAAGAATTGAAACTGATTTCCGGGTTGATTTTTTTGAGTGAATTTACGGCTATCGTGGCCTTCGGTTTTCCGACCTGTTCCGTAGTATAAAGTACCTGCCGTTGCAGATTACTCACATCGACGGTATCCGGATCAATTACCCCAATTGTGCCGACGCCGGCTGCGGTCAGGTACAGCAAAACCGGGCAGCCCAATCCCCCTGCGCCCACCACCAGGACACGCGCCTGTTTCAGTTTCAGTTGGCCTTCAACGCCGATTTCCGGCAGGTTCAGGTGTTTTTCGTAGCGGGCGTATTCGGCGGGTCGGAGCATAACGGGCTTTGTTGTTGAAATACTGCACTACATTTTAAACGAAAAAGCGATCCAAAATACATTTCCGCAGCGATTTTTATTTTACGTCCGGCACTGAGTAGAAATCCAGGGACCGAACTTGGAAACCTGCTCTGCTATTTTAACTTTGGTACTCAAATCATTAGCTTTTCGTCATGAAACAAAAATTCGGATTTACGATTCTAACGCTCCTGCTTGGGATCGCCATCAGCAGTTTCTCAACCCGGCTGGCCACCATCAGCCAGATGACAACAGAATGGCAGCGCGCCAAAGAGTACACGAAAGAATACCTGGATGCCATGCCGGAGGACGGGGTCAATTACAAGCCGACGCCCGAAATCCGGAGTTTTGCCGAACAGATGCTGCACCTGGCCAATGCCAACTACAATTTTGCTGCGGGTGCCACCGGCAAAGCCAACCCGATGCAGGGCAAAAAAATGGAGACGATGGAGGAATTCAAGACAAAAGCGGCCCTGACGAAAGCTGTCCTGGATAGCTACGATTTTGTGCTGGAATCCATCAAGGGGTTGAGCGACGCACAACTGGCCGAAAACGTGAAGATGGGGCCGCGCGAGCTATCCCGCGAAACCGTGTTTGCCAAAGCCTTCGAGCACCAGACGCACCACCGGGGCCAAACCACGATTTACATCCGGATGAAAGGCGTTAAACCGCCGAATGAGAAACTGTTTTAAGGAATGATGAATGATAAACGAGGAACGATGAATGGGCTGCCACATTTCATTCATCGTTCATCATTCATCATTATTTTTTTGCTACTGCAATTTGCAACTCGTTCAGTTGCGCCTGGGCAATGGTGGAGGGAGAATCGATCATGACGTCGCGGCCCGAATTGTTTTTCGGGAACGCAATAAAGTCGCGGATCGAGTCGGCCCCGCCGAAGATCGAACACAGCCGGTCGAAACCGAAGGCAATCCCGCCGTGGGGTGGTGCGCCAAACTCGAAGGCATCCAGCAAAAAGCCGAACTGCGCCTTGGCTTCGTCGGGCGTAAAGCCCAGAAAATCAAACATCCTGGACTGCAATTCCCGCTGGAAAATCCGGATGGAACCGCCCCCCACTTCGGTGCCGTTGATGACCATATCGTAGGCATTGGCCCGCACATTGCCTGGATCGGTTTCCAGCAGGGCAATGTCTTCCGGTTTCGGTGACGTAAACGGGTGGTGCATCGCAAACCAGCGGTTTTCTTCTTCGCCCCATTCGAGCAGCGGAAAATCCAGCACCCACAACGCACTGAACTGGTTCGGGTCGCGCAGACCCAGCCGCGAGCCCATTTCAAGCCGCAACTCGTTCAGCTGTTTCCGGGCTTTGGGGGCTTCACCGGCCATAATCAGCAGCAAGTCACCCGGTTCGGCCTGAAACTGAACTACCCAGTGTTTCAGATCGTCTTCCGAATAAAATTTATCGACCGATGATTTAATCGTTCCATCGGTATTGTAACGCACGTAAATCAGACCCTTGGCGCCGATTTGCGGCCGTTTAACGTACTCGGTCAGTTCGTCGATCTGCTTGCGGGTGTAGTCGGCGCACCCTTTGGCGTTGATGCCAATGACCAGCTCCGCCGAGTCGAACACGACAAAATTCTTGCCCGAGGTCAGATCGACCGTATCGAAAAGGCCCTTCAGTTCGACAAACTCCATGCCGAAGCGCGTATCCGGTTTGTCGGAACCGTACAGCCGCATCGCATCGGCGTAGGTCATCCGGGGCACTTCGGCCAGGTCGATGCCTTTGACGGTTTTGAACAGGTGCCGCACCAGTCCTTCAAACATTTGCAGAATGTCTTCCTGCTCGATGAACGACATTTCACAGTCGATCTGCGTAAACTCCGGCTGGCGGTCGGCGCGCAGGTCTTCATCGCGGAAGCACTTGACAATCTGGTAATAACGGTCAAAACCGGAGACCATCAGCAGTTGCTTGAACGTCTGCGGAGACTGCGGCAGGGCGTAAAACTCGCCGGGATTCATGCGGCTCGGCACCACAAAATCGCGGGCGCCCTCCGGCGTCGATTTGATCAAAACCGGCGTTTCGACTTCGATAAACTGCTGGCCGTCCATGTAAATCCTGGTCTGCTGCGCCATTTTGTGCCGCAGTTCGAGGTTCTTCCGAACCGAATTCCGGCGCAAATCGAGGTAGCGGTATTTCATCCGCAGGTCGTCCCCGCCGTCCGTTTCGTCTTCGATCAGAAACGGGGGCAGTTTGGCCGGATTCAGGATTTCCAGGGCTTCCAGCCGGACTTCCACATCACCCGTTGGCAAATTGGGATTTTTGGATTTGCGCTCGATCACTTCGCCCGACGCTTTCACCACAAACTCGCGCCCCAGCGAACGGGCCGTTTCCAGGATGGTCGGGTCGGTTTTTCCTTCTTCCAGCAGCAGTTGGGTCAGGCCGTAGCGGTCGCGCAAATCGATCCAGACCAAACCGCCTTTGTCGCGGATGCGCTGCACCCAGCCGCAGAGGACAACTTGTGTAGTAACGTGTTCGATGCGAATTTCTCCGCAGCTGTGAGTCCGAAGCATACTCTTCAAATAGGTTCAATAAGCCGCAAAGGTAGCCAAAGTAAACCCGGCTATCAAGCTGATGGAAAAATCAATGCCGGATCGAAACAATTTTTACTGCGCCTTCGCCGTTTTACGCTTTTGCAAAAACGCCCGGGCGAAAAACCGGGTGTACAGCGTGGCGGATTTGGGGTTCAAATGCTGCGTATCATCGGAACAGTCGGCGGGAAACGGGGGCGTATATTCGCGCCGGAAAGGCACGGCGATGCGGTTCTGATCGGGGAGGGCGGCATAAACGTTCGGCAGCAACGCCTTTTCTTCCTCCATCAGGCGGTTGGGCAAAAAAAAGTAAATCGCAACGTGTTTTTCCGCACAAGCCCGAACCAGTTCCATGAGCTGATCGACGTAAAACTGCTCCCGTTGGGTGAACTGAACGGGCCGGGTTGCGGTGTCGGGCGCGGAAGTTGAGCGGCCACCGGCGGGCGGGCGGTTTGACAACGAACCGGGGGCAAAATAGCGGTAACCGGCAGCGGTCATGTTGTAGTCGGGTTGGGGCCCCCGCACCAGCGCCGAAGCCAGCACGTGCACCGCGTTGCGCAGCATAAAAAACTGCGTCAGGTACGAATCGTAGAGCGTGGTTCCGCGTTGGACGCTTGCCGGGTCGGAATGCGATTGCCGCAGAAAATCGCTGTTTTTTAACGCAATTTCGGCGAAAAGATCGTCCCGGCTAAATGGGTCGTCGTAGGCTTTCGTCGGCGGAAAAGACAGCTCCAGAAAGATGGTTTTCAGGGGTAAGCCCTCCACGTTCAGGAGTTTTCGGCATTCGGCAAACGTATTGGGCGCAAACAGGGCGTTGATGCCGTGGTTAAACGATCGGGTTTGCTGGTGCGTAACGGAGTCGAAAACCGCCGGATTGAAACTGTGGGCTGTTCGGCTGGAACCAATAAAAACCGTATTGACCTGGTGCCGGATGGGCGTCAGCAGCGAATCGAGTTTGTAGCTGATTTCGTCGGCCCGCTTCACCTGGTACGTGTGTAAATAGGCCCAGATTCCGACTTTGAGAGCCAGAATCACCGTCGCCAACGCCAGCAGTTTCAGAAGGATTTTGACCATCGGTGTCAGAACTGGTAGTAGAAAAAGGGGCTGTCGCTCAGGCGCCCGAAGCTGAGAATCAACACACAAACGATCAGGTAAAAACTCCACCGGCTCAGGCTGCCGTACGACGCCAGCAGCTCGGGCAACTCCCGGTTTTTGATTCGCCGGTTGATGAGGTCCATCAACACCAGCGCCAGAATCACCGGCAGGAACGGTTTCAGGCTGCCTGCATCGGCCCCGTGCCAGCGGTTTATCGAAAAGAGTCCGGTTAAAAACGATCCGGCGGCATTCATCGAGGGCGCCCGCAGAAACACCCCGATCAATGCCCCGGCGTGAAACACCAGCAGGGTCGACAAAAACCGGTGCGTGGGCGCGTTCAGGTCGGGCCAGAACCGGCGGAAAAAGACCTGCCGTTGCTCTTTGGTCGCGTGTTCGGCCACCAGCCAGAGCCCGTTGAGCAGCCCCCACAAAATGTACCCCCAGGTCGCGCCGTGCCAGAGGCCGGTCAGAAAATACACCACCATCAGGTTCAGATACAGGCCGTTGCGGGAGCGGAGGCTTTTGCTCAGCGGGAAATATACGTAATCCCGGAACCAGGACGTGAGGCTGATGTGCCAGCCTTTCCAGAACTCAATGCGGGAGGTGGAGGCATACACCCGGTCGTCGAAGTTGCGCATGAGCCGGATGCCCAGCATCCGGGCCGAACCCAGGGCGATGTCGGAATAGCCCGAAAAATCACAGAAAATCTGGAACGGCGCGAGAATCAGCGCCAGGTACAACAATCCGCCCGACGGGGTGCCGGGCTGGGCAAAAACCGGCTCGATCAGAACGGCGGTCTGGTTGGCAATCACCACTTTTTTGAACAACCCCCAGGCAATGAGCTGCAAACCGGCCACGGCGTTTTCGTAGCGGAACGGCTGGGGAGTCTGCAATTGCGTCAAGACTCGCTTGGCCCGTTCGATGGGTCCCGCCGATAAGGTCGGAAAAAACGCCAGATAGGTGGCAAAATGGCCAAAATGCCGCACCGGTTTCAGGTACGTCCGGCGAATGTCGATCAGGTAACTAATGGCCTGGAACGTATAAAACGAAATACCGACCGGCACCACCGGCAGCCAGGACGGAAACGGACTCACCGCGCCCCACCAGCCCAGCAGCGTTGCCAGATTCCGGTTGAGAAAAGCGTAGTATTTAAAGAAAAGCAAAGGGAGTAACAACAGACCGATTCCGATCCAGAGCGGATAGCGCGACCGGGATTGGCTGACCAGCCGCCCAAAACCGTAGGCAACGCTGGTTGACAGCAGGAGCAGCAGGACAAACAACGGTTGCCAGGTAAAATAAAAGAAATAACCGGTCAACAGCAGCCAGATCCAGCGAAACCGGTGCGGAAGCGCGTAATACACCAGAAAAACCAGGAGCAAAAAAAACAGATACAGCGTCGAACTAAGCGACATGAGGCTGAGGGTTTATTGTTCGCTATTCGCTATTCAACATTCAGTATTCGCTATTTTGAACTTTTGAATATTGAATACCGAACGCTGAATAACGAATATCGAACACTGAATATCGAACACCGAATATCGGATTAACCTTTTGATAGCTTGGCGTACAATTCCCAATACTGCCCGGCGGCTCGTTCCCAGCTAAACCGGGCGGCTTGCTGACGAAGCCGCTCGGCGCGAAACGGATTGGCCCGAAAGTCGTTCAGGCCCGCAAAGACGGTTTCGGCCATTGCTTCCGGTTCAAACGACTCAAAATAATACGCGTCCTTGCCGCCAATTTCGGGCAAACTCGTTAGTCTGGACAGAAAAACCGGCTTTCCGAAACTCATGGCTTCGACGACGGGCAAGCCAAATCCCTCGGAAACCGACGGAAACAAAAAGCCGTCGCAGTGTTCATACAGCCACTTTTTCGTGTTTTCGTCCACCGCTCCCGGCATGATCAGCCGCTCGCCGATGCCGAGTTGCTGCGCCTGCTGCCGCAGGTGATCGGCATACGGATGGGTGTCGGAACCCGCCAGCACCAGCTGCCATTCCGGAAACGCTTCGAGCAGCGGCAGGAGCGTATGAAGATTTTTCTTGGGGTGAATGACGCCGACGAACAGGAAAAACGGACTCGCAATCGCAGTCGGTGCCTGAAGGTCTGCCGGCCGACTCGGGCCGTTGGGGGCTGAATTGCCGTTATGGATCACCGACACCGGTTTATCAGCAACGTTGAGGTGTTCACGAACGACGGAAGCGGTATATTCCGAGATGGTGACCAAAGCCGCCGACCGGTTGACCTTGCGCTGTAAAACCGCCAGCTTCTGGGCCTTTTTGGCTTCGCTATACTCCGTGCGTTCCAGAAAATTCAGGTCGTGAATCGTAAAAACCGTAGGGGTTTGGTATGACGCGGGCCAGAACGCAGAATCCTGGTGGGTGCAATGCCAGACATCGTAAGCGCCCGGCTTGTACCATTTGCGCCACCAGACGGCGGTTTTGTACGACACATCGGTTCCGAAAACGCCCAGTTGCGCTTCCGGAACCAGAAAGGTCAGTTCGGCGGAAGGCGGTTTTTGCCGCACCAGCTCCTGGCCCAGGTGCCGGCAAAACTGCCCCAATCCGCTGTTAAAATCCCGAAGCCGTTCGGTATCGATCAATATCTTCATTCCGTCAGAATAGTTTTCCCCAGCGCACTTTGCGGGCAAACCGGGCGGGCGAATCGGTGCCCCGGATGTCGAGCCGTTGCAGCTCAAACCGGTTTTTTGCCGGGAAGCGATTCAGGCGGTTTCCGATCCGAAACGCCAGCTGAACGCCCGACTGCTGTAACACATCCTGCATCGCCCGTCGGGCACAGGCGTCTTTAGGTCGCCCGCCGTACGGATACGCAAAAGCGCGGACATACGGGATGTCCAGCGTTTCAAAAGCCGTTATGTTTTGCCGAATATCCGCCTGAATGTCGTTGGTGTTCAGATGTTTGTAATTTAAGTGCCGGTGCGAATGCAACGCCAGCTCGAAAGTCGGGAGCAGTTGCTGAAGCTGTTCGCGGGACAGTAGAGAATCGGTGCAGCCGTCCCATTCATTGCACTGGCCGACAAATGCCGTCGGAACAAAGAGCACGGCTTTCATTTGAAAACGTTGCAACACCGGCAGGGCATACGTCAGGTTGTTGACGTACGCGTCGTCGAAGGTAATCAAAACCGGGCGGGCGGG
The DNA here is from genome assembly GCF_054780775.1 of Larkinella ripae. Taxonomy (NCBI): domain Bacteria; kingdom Pseudomonadati; phylum Bacteroidota; class Cytophagia; order Cytophagales; family Spirosomataceae; genus Larkinella; species Larkinella ripae. The sequence continues at coordinate 451,986 of NZ_BAAGVR010000001.1, read as the reverse complement.
CAGCGGCTGATTTTGCGCCACCGCTTTGCTAAGCTCCTGAAGGGTAATGGTTTGGTACTGATGCGAATGAAGCCACTGCACCTGTTGCTCGAACTGCCGGACCGAAACCGTGAGCGAATCCTGACGTTCGGGATCAATTTTGTGGAACATTAACACAGGCAACGCCCGTGAAGTGCGGAAAAAATACCACACCAACCCCACCGCCAACAGCATGGCAACCAGCCAAATCATAAATAATTTATGGTTTTACGGGACCAAAAATCAGGATAAATTACGTTATATAATAAATTCCTGACCAATTGACAGCTTATTTTCGGCCTAACGGTGTTCTTCGGCCATTCTGGCGCTAAAAATACGCGGTTGAACTTAGGTACGCAATTTGATTATCAGTAAACAACAACCAACAGGTACGACTATGAAAGCGATAGAAAATACGCTGCAAGGCATGGGCGGGCAATTCGATTTGCTGAACACTTTGTATGGCGGTTCGAGTATGACCCGAATGGAAAGCGAGCAAGAGTTTGACCGTTTGATCATTAAGCTGTCGGCGCCCGGCGTCGGCCCGGATGCGTTCAATGTTTTGATTGACGGCAAAAAACTGGTTCTATATACATTACTGCAACAAAAAAATCCGGGCGAAGGTCAGGCGTTGGCCGTACCGATGTTTTTGCGGGTAATCGACATTCCGGATTTTGTGGATGCTGAACACATTGAAGCCGTTCAGGAGCACGGCCACGTGGTGGTGAACCTGCCGTTTAAGGAAGGGCAGTATTTCCAACGCCGGGTCGAAATTCAGAATTTGTTTTAAAATTTCGGGAAAGCGGAATACGCGGGCGGTCAATTCACCAATTGACCGCTTTTTTATGCTGAATTGCGAATGAAATCTTCGAGGGCGTTCAGGTGATCCGTGAAGGCCTGGCGGCCGGTGGACGTGGCCGAATAGGTGGTGTTGGGTTTGCGCCCGACAAATTGTTTTTTGACAGAGATATAGCTCTGTTCTTCCAGCGCCCGCAGGTGCGTCGCCAGGTTCCCGTCGGTCATCTCCAGCAGTTCTTTCAGGGTATTGAAACTCAGGGCTTCGTTTACCATCAGAACCGACATGATGCCTAAGCGGGCTTTACTCTCAAATGCTTTATTAAATCCTATCAGGAACTCTCGCATCAGCGCTTCGGTTCGTCTCGTTCATACTTTAAATACATGACAGTGCCGTACACAATATGCAGCACCCCAAATCCAACCGCCCACGTCAGCAACGAAAAACCGGTCCAGAACAAGGCCAGCAAACCCAGCAGAATTTCCGATAAGCCCAGGTATTCGACATCGCGGACGGTGTATTTACTGCCGCTGTAGAGCGCCATGCCGTAAAAAATCAGGGTGCTCGGAAAGGTCAGCCAGATCAGGTTGAATCGGATCAGCGCCAGGCAGAAAATACCGCCCGTAACCAGCGGGATGGACAACGCCCACAGCAAACGTTTCGAGGTGCTGTTCCAGACGCCAAGTCCCTGTCGCCGGGCCTGGCGAACCGTAAAAAAAACGCCCAGGAGCAAAGCCGCAGCGAGCACAATGGAGCCATCCAGGATCAGAAAATCGACCATGTCGCGCCGGTCGGGACCGTTCAGGCGGCTCATGCGCTCGTAGCTGAGCAGGCTCAGGTTGTTTCTTTGCAGCCGGGCGTAGGCCGCACCCGCGCCAATCAGGGCAACCACGCCCGCGGAGACGCCCGATAGTCCGCTCAGGGACAGGAACTTCGATGAGCGTTCCATCAGGCTCCGGATTTCCGTCAGAGTTTGTAAATGTTCACGCGATTCGGACATCGAAAGTTGACAGTTGAAGGGTTAAGATGGCTTTTTTATGGTTTTGCTGGCGAAAGGGTTTACTGGTAACATGGTTTCGATTCTCGACCGAACGGGTTGTCTTCCGGATCAGGAATCATTCAGCTAGTAAAAACCGTCTTTTCCATTAAAACCATCCGAGTTTATCAATTAATTTATTTCCTAGAATCAAAATACCAACGACAACGGCCAGAATGACGACCAGCAAAACCGCCCCGGCGGCCAAATCCTTGACGGCTTTGATCTGCGGGTGACGTTCCGGCGAAACGACATCCGCGAGTTTTTCAATGGCGGTATTGAACGCTTCAGCGGCCCAGACCAGCGCCACCTGGGTGAGCACCAACGCCCATTCGATCCGGTCGAGCTGGAGCCAGAAACCGGCGATCAAAACCGCCGTGGCCGCCAATAAATGAATTTTAGCGTTATTTTCAAACCGGAATAAGGTCAGAACGCCCTCCACGGCAAACCGGAAACTCCGCAAATTCTTCCGAACGTCAATCCAGCGGCTCATGCGTACGGCGTTGAACGTACTGCGTAAAGCCGGTATACAGGGTCACCAGCGCAAAAGTATACGAAAGTGTGAGCTTTAAGGCAAACGAGTTCACCAGACTTTGGCCGATGAGTTGGGCCAGATCCAGCGGATTGGTGAACAAGTCCCAGCTATTGAGCCGGATGTAACGGCCCAGGTAAACGCCGAAACTGGTCAGCAACAGGCACCCGATCATCACCGCCCAGGTTTGCCGGTGACCGAGCCGTGGCTGGAGCATCCGGTGAATCAGCAGTTGAGAGTACAGGCCCGTCAGCAAACCGGTCAGCGCGCACATGAAAATCATCATCGTATCGAACCACACGGTTTCTTCCGAAACGCTGCGAACGTGAAACAGATCGGTGATGATGTAGGGCGAATTGGGGAGAAACAGCAGCCAGAACGCCAGGCCCGGCCACAGCGCCCACCGGGGCAACTGGCGGTTTTCCAGCCCTTCGCGCAGCACGAGCGCTGCGATGAGCGGAATCCAAGCCAGAAATAAATTCCAGCTCAGCATTCTGAAAAAGAACGGATTGAAACGAACAACGACCATGGCGATGCTCATGACCGATAGCATAATCAGCATTCGTAAACCTTCGCCGGAGCGGTAGACAGCCAGTATTCTGTTCAGCATAGCATAAAAGAACTTTGATTTACAAAGTAGCACATTGAAGCAATGCGGATCAAGGGAATAGGTGAAAATATTTAGGAATGGAACGGAACGGCTGCGGGCGGGTTGCCAGCCGGTATTTGACAGGACCGCTTTCTGCCGAGCCTGAAAGGTGTACCTTTGTCAAAAAATAGTTCGGATGACGACCAACCTGAATCAACACCTGGAAACGATGGCGCCCCGGCGGCAGGAACAATTGCTGGCGTTCGATCGCCTGCTGACGATTATGGACGAATTGCGCGAGCAGTGCCCCTGGGACCGCAAGCAGACGATGGATACGCTCCGCCACCTGACCATCGAAGAAACGTACGAATTGTCCGACGCCATTCTGGAAAAAGACCTGCCTGAAATCCGGAAGGAGCTGGGCGACGTTATGCTGCACCTGGTTTTTTACGCCCGCATTGCTTCCGAACCGCAGTCGGGGGCTGCGTTTGACATTGGCGACGTGCTGAACAGCGTCTGTGATAAGCTGATTGCGCGCCATCCACATATTTACGGCGATGCCAACGGCCAGACGGTCGTGGCGGATACGGAAGAAAAGGTCAAGCAAAATTGGGAGCAACTGAAGCTGAAAGAAGGCAATAAGTCCGTGCTGGCCGGGGTTCCGGGCTCGTTGCCGGCGTTGGTGAAAGCCATGCGGATTCAGGAGAAAGCCCGGGGCGCGGGCTTCGATTGGGAGGAAAAACAGCAGGTTTGGGAGAAGGTGGAGGAGGAAATGCAGGAATTTAAAGCCGAGTTCAATGCCGAAACGGATGAGGTCATCGATGGAGAACGGGCCGAAAAGGAATTTGGTGACGTGCTGTTTTCATTGGTCAACTACGCCCGGTTTATCGATATCAATCCCGAAACCGCGCTGGAACGCACCAATAAAAAATTCATCAAACGGTTTCAGTACCTGGAAGAGCAGGCCCGGCGTCAGGGTCGTCAATTAAAAGACATGACGCTGGAAGAAATGGAAGTGTACTGGCAGGAAGCCAAACAGTTTACTTAAAAGCAGATACGGTTATAAGTAAAGTGCTTTTTGTCAATTCTGTAAGGTTTTTTTAACAGCATTCATTACTTTTTCAGAAACCATACGTCTCAGAGAGATTAGTGCTCGGATTTCGAACGACTAAATCGCTGGGATATGAAATACGGTTTTCTACTTGTTGCCACGCTGGCTTTTCAAACGGCCACTGCTCAGGATTTAGATTTTGCGACAACGGCCCCGCTGTATCCGGCGGGGGCAGCAACGCACTCGTATGTTGGCATTGGCACGCCCTCGGTTAATGTGAACCTCAGCATCAGTGGATCCGGGACCGCTTCCATTCCCTCACCCGAACGAGCCGGAACCGGTTTGTCGACGCCCAACTGGAAATTCAATAATTCCAGCGAAACCCGGAGTTACAGCTTCACCTTTGGCGATCCCGTTACGGGCCTGGAGTTTGCGTTAACGGCGCTTCAATACAGAACTTTCGGTAACACCGACCATAATTACCAGGACAAAATTATCATCATCGCCACGGATGAATCCGGCAACGCTGTAACGCCGGTTATTCCGGCCGGAAGTGGGTATAGCGTCAATGGCAACGAAATTCTGGCGACTTCGACCGATGCATCGAACGTCAATAATGTGTTTTTCCCGACCAAAGTAAAAACCGTTACGATTGTATTTGGCAACGGCCCACTGGCGGGGCCTTCTCCCAATGGCCAGGGATTTACGATTGGGGATATGAACTGGTCGGGCGTCGTGTTGCCGGTCGAGTTTTCGTATTTCCGGGCCAAACCAATCGGCAGTATCGTCCAGCTTTCCTGGGAAACAACGTTTGAACGCAACGCCGACTATTTTACGATTGAGCACAGCCTCGACCTGAATAATTTCAGGCCCATTGGCCGGGTTCGGGCCGCCGGTGATGCCACCCAGCGTCAATTGTACGCCTTTGCCGATGATCAGGCCCACCGCACCACGAATTATTACCGCTTGCTGCAAGTCGATAAAGATGGCTCAAAACGGTATTCTAAAATTATTTCCGTTCGGCACGACGTCTATTTGCGGGGCTTGGCGGTGTATCCCAATCCGTCGGATGGCCGCCGGATTTACCTGCAATTCAACGAGATCGACCTGAATTCGCTGCAACTCACCGATCTGAGCGGCCGCCGATTCCGGTTCCGGCTGACAGAAACCGATTCCGGGCAGGTTCTGCTGGAACCGCTCATTCCGCTGACTCCGGGACGGTATGTGATAGGCGCCAGCGGTGTTGATGCCGTTCAGGTCGCTGTCTACTAAAATGGTGTTTAAGCGGCTTTTATACGTTCATACTAATGAAACACATTTTACAATCGCTCGGCGTAATCATTCTCTTTTTGGCAGCCGTTCGGCCAGCTACCGCGCAAACCTTTTACACCCAGAACTTTTAGTCCGGTTTGGACGGCTGGACGCCCAGTAGCACAACCGCCATTGTCGTTAACAACACCTCTGCAAGCACCGGTTATTCGTCGCCGATTGCGGCCTCGGGGGGAAATAATCTGTCCTTGGGCGAGTGCGGAGGAAATACGCAGCATACGGTTGTTTCTCCCGCTATCAGCACCGTCGGAAGAACGGACATCATGGTTGGTTTTGGTCGCCGGAAAACGGCTGCGTTCGGGCCGCAAGTCGTCATTTTTGAATTCAGTACCAACGGCGGCACCACCTGGACCAACATTTCGTCCGATGTTTCGAGCGTGGCTACCACCACCTGGAGCCTATCGGTTTTTACGTTGCCGACAGCCGCTGAGAACCAGTCCAGTCTGACATTCCGGTTTCGGTATACGCTACCGGCCAATACCAGTACGGCCTGCGCAACTTCCTTTCGCATTGATGATTTTACGGTGAGCGAAAACCGCTCGCTGCCGGTTGACCTGATTTATTTTCGGGGTACTGCCGGGGAAAATAGCAATCAACTGACCTGGGAAACCGCCTGGGAGCGACATTCCAGCCATTTTATTGTGGAGCGAAGTGCTGATGCGCAAACCTTCATCGATATGGGACAGGTACAATCCGCCGGGAACTCGACCACCAACCGCCTGTATCACTTGACGGATGGCGAACCGTTGGCCGGAACAAGTTATTACCGGCTTCGGCAAGTCGATACCGACGGCAGAGCGCAGGTTTCTAAAATTATTTTTGTGAATCGGGCCGAGGAGCCGCTGGCCGTTTGCGAAAATCCAACGTCCGGTCATGAAATTCGGCTTAAAGCTTCGAACGCCGACCCCGGCAGTCTGCGGGTCCAGACAAATTCGGGCCAATCGCTGCCGTTCCGGCTTGTTCAACAAACCGAATCTGACTGGCTGATCCGCCCCACAAATGCCTTACAGCCAGGCTTATATTTGATCAGTGTCGGGCAGCAAAACCGGCGACGCATCATCCGGTTTGTGGTTCAGTAAACCGGTTTTGGGAAAAACGGTAACAAAACCGGCTCGGTTTGGACAAGAAGGACCGGATGCACTTGCAGGTTTTCTGTTTTCGTCCTACCTTTTTCTTTTTTAAATTGCGGTATGAGCGAGAAACGCTGGATATACCGGCCGATACCGGAGTTGCCCGAGGAGTTGCAGGCGGTTGAAAATTTGACCCGTGATCTGAAAGTAAATCCGTTCATGGCCATGCTGCTCGTGCAACGGGGCGTCTATACGTTTGATCAGGCCCGGACCTATTTCCGCCCTGAGCTTTCTCACCTGCACGATCCTTTTCTGATGCGCGATATGGAAAAGGCGGTTGAGCGTCTGCAAATGGCCCTGATTCGCGGTGAAAAGATTCTGGTCTATGGCGATTATGATGTAGACGGTACGACCTCCGTGGCGTTGTTCTACGGGTTTATGAAAACCATCTACGACAACCTCGATTACTACATCCCCGACCGGTACAAAGAAGGATACGGCATTTCTTCCCAGGGAATTGAGTGGGCGGCCGAGAACGGTTTTTCCCTGATTGTAAGCCTGGACTGCGGCATCAAGTCCGTGGAGCGGGTTGCCGAAGCCTGGGAGAAGGACATTGATTTTATCATCTGCGATCACCACCGGCCCGGCGCCGAAATTCCGAAAGCCGCAGCCGTGCTGGACCCTAAACGCCAGGATTGCGACTATCCGTGCAAGGACTTGACCGGCTGTGGAGTCGGTTTTAAGCTGCTACACGCCTTTTGTCTTTTCAAAGGCATTCCACTTGAACAATTGTTCGAGTACCTGGATTTGCTGGTGATCAGCATTGCAGCGGACATTGTGCCGATCACCGGCGAAAACCGCGTTCTGGCTTATTATGGCCTGAAAAGACTGAACGCATCACCCCGGTTTGGAGTTCAGGCGCTGATCAAAATTGCCGGTTTTCAGTCGGCACTGGATGTGACCAACGTGGTGTTTGGTCTGGGGCCGCGCATCAATGCCGCGGGTCGGATCAAACACGCCAAAGCCGCCGTGCAGTTGCTGCTGGCCGAAACCGAAGAAGCCGCGACCGATTTTGCGTTTGAAATTAACGAACACAACAACAGCCGGCGGCAATACGACACCAGCATTACCGAACAGGCGCTGGCCATGATTCAGGGCGATGAATGGTTGCTGAACGCGAAAAGTACGGTTTTATTCAACAATACGTGGCACAAGGGCGTGATCGGGATTGTAGCTTCGCGCTGCATCGAAAAGTACCACCGGCCCACCATCATTCTGACCGAATCGCACAATCGGGCGGCTGGCTCGGCGCGGTCGGTGCCGGGTTTCGACGTTTATGAAGCCATTGAAGAATGTTCCGACCTGCTTGAACAATTTGGCGGGCACACCTTTGCCGCCGGTTTGACGCTGAAACTGGAAAATATCAAGGCGTTTCAGCAGAAGTTCGAGGAAGTGGTGACCCGGCGGATTCAGGAGGAGCAACTCATTCCGATGATTGAACTTGACCTGCCGCTGGATCTGGATGCCATCGACCAGAAATTTTACAACGTTCTAAAGCAAATGTCGCCTTTTGGGCCGCAAAACATGGCCCCGGTTTTTTCAACCAGCGAAGTGTATCTGGTGGGCGAACCGTATATCATGAAGGAAAAACACCTGAAAATAACCGTGCAGCAGGCCGGTTCGTACCAACGGTTTACGGCGATTGGGTTTAACATGGCCCACCATGCGCTTTTCCTCCGGCGCGATCAGCCGTTTGCGATTTGTTATCAGGTGGAAGAGAATAATTATAACGGGAATAAATCGTTGCAGTTATATTTGAAAGATATAAAGGCGACGATCGGCGCTGAGCAGTAAGCGACCCACTCCGCTTGTCCGGAAAACAACGTCAGGCGGAAGCACAACATGATTCTTCGAACCGAAAATTTAGTTAAAAAATACGGCTCCCGGCTGGTCAACGATCATGTATCGTACCAGGTGGAGCAGGGAGAAATCGTCGGTTTGCTCGGCCCCAATGGCGCGGGTAAAACCACTTCGTTCTACATGGCCGTCGGATTGATTAAACCGAACAGCGGCAAAGTATATATTGACAACCAGGATGTTACGGATTTGCCCATGTACAAGCGGGCGCGTCTGGGCGTGGGCTATCTGGCGCAGGAAGCATCGGTTTTTCGGGATTTGACGGTCGAAGAAAACGTGCTGGCGGTGCTGGAAATGACCAGTATGTCGCGGCAGGCCCAAAAAGAAAAAGTAGAGCAGTTGCTCGAAGAGTTCAGCCTGACGCACGTTCGAAAAAACAAGGGCAAAGTGTTGTCGGGTGGGGAGCGCCGACGCACCGAAATTGCCCGGAGTCTGGCCGTTGACCCCAGCTTTATTCTGCTCGACGAACCATTTGCCGGCGTTGACCCGATTGCCGTGGAAGACATCCAAAGCATTGTGGCTCAGCTCAAACACCGGAACATTGGCATTCTGATTACCGACCACAACGTCAACGAAACGCTTTCGATCACCGACCGCGCCTACTTGCTGTTCGAAGGCAAAATTCTGAAGCAGGGAACCGCCGAAGATCTGGCCAGCGACGAACAGGTTCGGCGGGTGTATCTGGGGCAGAATTTCGAGTTGAAACGAAAAGAGTTTTAGCAGAAAGGTCGTTTCGCGGGCGGCACCGTCCGCGAAACAATTTAAACCCTAACTCAACACCTCCCGCAAAACCGTAAGCGACTTAATTTCCCCCAGACTATCGATGTGAATCCGGTAAAAGGCCACCAGTGCGTCCAGCAATTCGGCGCGGGTCTGACGGGTAATCTTTACCGGCGCACCCAGGCGTTGGCGTAAAATAACGTTGAGGGCCTTTTCAGCCGCTTCGTCGGGCAGAAACGGGTACTTTTGCTCCTGCAACTGGCCTTCAAACTCGCGGGCGCTGGCCGGGCCGAACCCCAGAAAAAAAGCGAGCTTCAATAAAAAGGCGATGTGAAAATTCTCGTAGCCGGTTTCTGCCTCTTCCAGATGCAGGACGCTGTCGACCAGAAAATGGTATAAACTCGGGTTACTGGCTTCTTCTTTCAGCGTTTTCGTCAGCATCTCGCTCACGAACAAAGCCATGCTCGACTTGGCAATGTCGAACGGAATGTGCTGAAACGGTTGCGCAATTTTTACCTCCGAAAGCCGGTGCAAATCTTTGTCCGGTTTGTAATACACCACCATGTCAAGCAGCGTCAGCGGCTGGAAAAAGGCAATCCGGTTGGTTTTACTCTTGGCCGACCGCACGCCGTTGACCAGATAACTTTGCAGACCGAACTCTTCGGTATAGACGCGCACGATGATCGATGTTTCGCGGTAACGCAAATAACTCAGAACGATTCCCCGGGTTTTGTGAAGCATTTTTTTTCGTGAAAAATCAGAAGCGGCTAGTATGAAAGTAGCCAGAAGGAGTACTAAAGCAAAGCCGTTGCGTTGTTCGAAACAAGCAACAGCTTCCTAATTTAACGCCTTTTGCGCGATTTTCAAACCAAAATTTGCTGAAATCCTGCGTAAAAATGTCCATTTTTGCGGACTTTAGTTAACGTTCAATTCCTCAATCCTTCATGAAACTCTACCGCACCCGTCAGGGCATCGTCGTCGAACACGAAAACCGCTTCCACCGCGCACCAAGCGACGATTGGGATTACCTCGTCAATCAGGACAATCTGTATCAATTTCTTCAGCAGGAAGTTCCGTCAACGGCAGCCTCCGACGAATACCGGTCCTGGACCGAAACGCAGCTTCTGCCCCCCATCAGCCAGCAGGAAATCTGGGCGTCGGGCGTGACCTACCTGCGGAGCCGCAACGCCCGCATGGAAGAATCAAAAGATGCCGGGGGCGGTGATTTTTACGAGCGCGTCTACGATGCCGAGCGCCCCGAGTTGTTTTTCAAGTCAACGGCCGCCCGCGCCGTGGGGTCGGGGGATGCCGTGCGGATTCGGAAGGATTCGACCTGGAATGTGCCGGAACCGGAGCTGACGCTGTTCATCACCTCGAACGGCAAAATTGTGGGCTACACCGTCGGCAACGACATGAGCTCGCGGAGCATCGAAGGCGAAAATCCGCTGTATCTGCCGCAGGCCAAAACCTATGATGGCTCGGCTGGCATCGGCCCGTGTCTGTATGTGCCCGGCGAACCGATCTCGTCCGATACCGAAATCCGGCTTGAAATCCGGCGCGACGGAACGGCGGTTTTTAACGAAAAAATTGCCATCAACCGCATGAAGCGGAAACACGACGAACTGGTTTCTTTCCTGTTTCGCGAAACTACTTTCCCGCACGGCTGTTATCTAATGACCGGCACCGGCATTGTTCCGGGCGATGATTTTACGCTCACAGCCGGTGATGAAGTGCGTATTTCGATTGAAGGAATCGGTACGTTAATCAATACCGTACAAAACTAGAAGCATGAGTTTTACAGCCATTAACCCAGCCACCGGCGAAGAACTGGCCGGTACATTCGAAGAATCAACTCCCGAAGAAGTGGCCCACGCCTGCTGGCAGGCAGCCGCTGCGTTTCACATTTATCGCAAACAATCCGGCGAAGCCAAAGCCCAGCTGCTGGAGCGCATCGCCGACGAAATTATGGCGCTGGGACCCGAACTGCTCGAACGTGCCAACCTCGAAACCGCCCTGCCCATGGGCCGGCTAACGGGCGAGCGGGGCCGGACAACGAGCCAGTTGCGGCTGTTTGCGCAGTACCTCCGCGAAGGTTCCTGGCTGGATGCCCGCATCGACAGCGCCCAGCCCGACCGGCAGCCCCTGCCGCGTCCGGATTTGCGGCAAATGCTGATTCCGCTGGGACCCGTCGGCATTTTCGGCGCGAGTAACTTTCCGCTGGCCTTCTCGGTAGCGGGTGGCGACACCGCTTCGGCGCTGGCGGCTGGTTGCCCGGTGGTGGTCAAAGCCCATCCGGCCCATCCCGGTACCTCGGATCTGGTGGGTAAAGCCATTCGGAAAGCGGTGGAAGCCTGCGGTTTACCCGAAGGGGTTTTTCAACTGGTTCACGGCACCACCGTGGAAGTCGGCATGGCGATTGTCGAAAGCCCGCTGATCAAGGCCATTGGTTTTACGGGCTCGTTTCGGGGCGGAAAGGCCATTTACGATGCCGCCGTTCGCCGGCCGGAACCCATTCCGGTCTATGCCGAAATGGGCAGCACAAACCCGGTTTTTTTCCTGCCTGCCATCCTGAAACAAAAGGGTTTGGACCTGGCGAAAGCCTATGTTGATTCGGTGACGCTGGGCGTTGGTCAGTTTTGTACCAATCCCGGTCTGGCCATTGTCAAGCAATCTGACGGGGGAGACGCCTTCATCAGTCAGGCCCGGCTGGCGATGTCGCAAACGCAGCCGGTGCCGATGCTGACGAAAGGAATTTACCAGGCTTACACCAGCGGGATCGAAAAACTGAATTCGTTTTCGCGGGTTTTGATTGCCAGCAAGTCCGAAACCGTCGTGGAAAGTTACGCGTCGGCCCAACCGACGCTGCTGTCGACCACGGCTGATGTGCTGGCGGACCATCCCGAGCTGGCGGAAGAAGTGTTCGGGCCGAGTAGTCTGATGGTTACGGCCGACACGAAAGAGGAAATGCTGGCGGTGGCGAATGGGCTGGAAGGCCACCTGACGGCGACGGTGTACGGAACGCCCGACGAGTTGCTGGAATACGCCGACTTGCTGGAAGTGCTGGAACAGAAAGTAGGACGGGTGCTGATCAACGGTTTTCCGACGGGTGTTGAGGTGAGTCACGCGATGAACCACGGCGGCCCGTTTCCGGCGACTACCGACGTGCGGTCAACCTCGGTCGGTACGAACGCCATCCGGCGGTTTGCGCGGCCGGTGTGTTACCAGAATTTCCCGGATGCCTTGCTGCCCGATGCCCTGAAAGCCGATAATCCGCTGGGGATTCACCGGTTGGTGGATGGGGAGTGGCAGAAATAAAAGGGTTATTTCGCAGAGTTAACCAGAGAAAATGAGCGGTAGTCAGAGAAAAGCTCTGCAAAAATCCTCTTTTCTCTGCTTAACTCTGCGAACTGAGGGTTCCCTCTACACAAAATTCAACGTTTCAAATTTCCTGCCCAGAACCGCCACCTCGTCGACCTTCAGCCAGTCGCGGAGCAGGCTTGCGTAGATGTTGCGGAAATCGACGGAGTATTTCAAATCACCTTCATCGAGGCTGGTCAGATTCGGCGCTTCATTAAAAACCCGCCCTGGTCTCAATCCACCACCAACCAGAAACAGGTTGTTGGCCGTGCCGTGGTCGGTGCCGTTGCTGGCGTTCTGCTTCACCCGGCGACCAAATTCCGAAAACGTCATCAGCAGAACATCGTTCAGTTGCCCGTTCGCCTTGAGGTCTTTGGTAAAAGCCGCCACGGCTTCGGCGTATTGGCGCAGTAGCCGTTCCTGCTGGCCCGGCTGGTTGATGTGCGTATCGAATCCCGAAATGGAAATGTAATACACGTTCGTAGTGACGCCCGACGCAATCAATTCCGAGACGGTTTTCAGGCGGTTTCCCAATTCGCTGGCCGGATAAGCGGTTTGAGATCGCGTAACCTTCGATTTGTTGTAAAGTGAGTTGGCCGACGAAGCGGTTTCGGCCAGCGTTTTATACAGGTAGGAGACGTTTGAAGGCCTGTCGTTCGGCGGTGCTTTCGCCAATTCGCTCACCAAGCCGCTGCGGGTCTGGTTATAAAGTTTTTTCGGGTCGAGCAATGCCAATCCGTTCAGTTCCTGGCCTTTCAGGGCCAGGCTCAGCGTGTCGTCTACTTCAATGGCCCGGTGCGCACTGCAATCGTTTCCGTGGCAGTTCGAATCCAGGTACCGGCCCAACCAACCCGTGTTCAGGTACTTGTCCGAATCACTGGCGGTTTGCCAGATGTCCATCGACCGAAAGTGCGAACGGTCGGGATTGGGGTAGCCAACGTTGTTGATCACCGTCACCAAACCGTCGTCGTACAGATTTTTCAAGGCTTCGAGTGCCGGATTGAAACCGATTTCGTCGTTTAGTTTCAACACTTTCTCCGGCGCAATACCGATCGTTGGCCGTTCGCGGTAGTAAATGTCATTGCGGAACGGCACTACGGTGTTCAGGCCGTCGTTTCCTCCGGACAACTGAACAATGACGAGCGTCTTTCCCGCCGATGCCTTTCCGGGAAACGCAGCGGTTTCGTACGCTTTTAAAAAACCGGGAATCAGTAAGGTTCCCACGGTTGTAAAAGCCGAATTTTTAATAAAACCCCGACGTCTCATACTGGATCTAATTTGGAATACGATTTAAAAAGTTGGTTCGAATGATTTTAACGGTTTTCTTCCCCATTCCCTCTAAAGGAACTTAGTCATCCTGATTATACAGGGGAGTGGGAGAAACCAGCAACGAAAGGACCACTGGCCGCTTCGCTGGATAAAGGATGATAGTGGTGATGATTGGATAACTTGATGGCTGCCCGTCCGATCAAGGGTTCAACCACTAAAACCAGCCGGTTCAGCACAATTGATATTCGGGTAAAGTCATAAGGGCCACTGTCAGATTCCGAATCTTTTCGCTGCGGGTGTGCTCGCTCCGAACCTGATTGAGCAAAAGATTTCGTTGAAAACCGGTGAGTGCTTGTGGCAAAAAATACAGCGCCAATTCGTCTACCAGCCGTTCATCGCCGACGTCCCGGAACGCTTTTTCAAAGGTTGCCCAGGCGACGGTGGTGGCAAAAAGCCGGTTTACGTTTCGGGCCAGCAGTTCGGTGTTCACGTCGCCGTCGTCTTTGGGCCGGATCGTCACTTCCCCGGCTTTCAGCATCAGATCAGGGAGTTTCATCCGAAACAGCAGGCTCGAACTGTCGATCCAGCTGCGCCCGCCCGGCCAGCCCGCAACGTTTGGCGGATAAAGCAATACCTGCCCCAGCGTCCGCTGAATGTATAAAACCGGTTGTTTTTGTTCGAACTGAATCCCCAGGCTGTGTTGCATTCCCGCCAGCAGTTCCACCGGCGATTTAATGCGCGCACCGATATACGCCGGGTCGTAAAACCAGTCGCTTGTCAAGATCGTTTCCAGCAAACCGCCGATGTCGTAGTCGCTGCGGTAAAATTGGTCGGCCAGTTGCGTAATTCGCTGCTGATCCGCTGAACCGGCAGGGATTTCGTCCGTCACCAGAAAGCGGTACAGTTTGGCCGTTACGAAGGTGGCGGTTTCCTTCCGCTCCAGGAGGAGCTTGATGATGTCTTCGCCCTGAAAATTCCCGGTTTTGCCAAACACGGTTTTTGTCCCCTCGTCGTGGACATTCCGGCGGAACACAAACGTTCCCTCCGGATTGAAACTCCAGCCGGTGAAGGCGCGGGCGGCTTCTTTGATGTCGTGTTCGGTGTAATTGGCGCGGCCGAGCGTAAACAACTCCATTACCTCGCGGGCGAAGTTTTCGTTGGGCGCGTTCCGGCGGTTTTGCTGGTTATTTAAAAATTGCAGCATGGCGGGAGATTTTGAGACGGCCATCAGCAGATCGCTGAACTTGCCGAGCGCGTGTTCCCGAATCACGTTCGTATACTGCTGAACCATCCGAACGTTGTTCTGGTTGCGGCAGGCAAAATGACCGTGCCAGAACAGCGCCATCTTTTCGCGGAGCGCCCCCCGACCCGATGCCATTTGCTGCACCCAGCGGACATTCAGATCGCGGATGGCCTCCCGGTTTTCGCGAATGCGGTCTTTCAGACGATCGCGATCCAGCTTGCCTTCCTTAAACAAGCTTCTCAGTTCTCTTTTGGCTGGCGGAGCACCGTCGGCACTGGCCAGCGGAATGAAGGATTGGCTGTCGGTGAACAACGCCCGGACAACTTTCGGCAGCGGCTGGTGTCCGGCTTTGCGAAGTTGTTCGGGCGTTGCGCCAAAACCGGCCCGCCAGAACAGATGTTGGTTGTTAACCTGCGCTCTCATGGCTCCTTGGACAAAAGAAAGTCGTTAAAGTTTAACAAGCCTGCATTCTGGTAACAAGATTGGCAGGGCGGTTTTCGGTCAAACCGACCACTTACCCATTCAGGACTGGTAACTATTAACCCGATGGCCCCCGTTGTTGATTCGGATGCAAGGGGCGGTTTTCAGTCCGCTACTTTTGTGTTGTTAATTCAACATTCACACCAAACAACACAACAAATTACAATGAAATTGCCTTCAAAAAGTACAATTGCCGCCGTTACTTTGGTTGTTTCGATGGGACTGGTTTCCTGCGAAAAAAGTGCAGATATGATCCGCCCGGACGAGGGACAGAGTTCGGCCAACAACACGCCACGGCCGATTGAAACAACGCCCAAGCCCGGTATTCCGACGACGGGCCCCGGCGGGGTGATTGTGGTGACTCCAAAATACACGCTGGTCAAATACGCCCACTGGAACCTGAGCTACGATGCGAAGGGAGATCTGGTGCAGATGCAGTCGACGGCTGATCCTACGTTGTTCCGGGATTACAGCCGGGCGTCCAACGGCACCGGCATGACCATTCTGGAGCAGAGCGGTGGCAAAATGACCCGCAAAACGCTGATCTTGTTTGATACCAAAGGCCGGTGCAAGCAGTCGTTTAACATCACCTACGGCATTGAGAACGGGCAGGTGACGTCGTCGACCAAACGGTATGATTATTTCTATAATGCCAAAAACCAGTTGGAGAAAATCGCGGACCAGGACAACAGCAAACGGTATGACCTGTTTCAGTACAATCCCGACGGCAATTTGCGGCAGGTGAAGCACTACAATACGAATGTTACCCAAAGGACGACCTATTATTATGACTATCCGGGTCAGGCCGCCATTGTGGACAAAAACCACCTGAGTCCGCTGTGGATGCCGCATTACGATCAGGTTGACGAGTTTCTGCCTATTTACGGCAAATTTAACAAGCACCTGGTATGGAAGCTGGAGTACGACGATGCGGTTTCCAATGTGAACCTGGATCAGGTGTATTTCAAGTACAAAATGAATAATGACGGTTTTATCACCGAGCGGGAAAACACCCGGAACACGGCGAGTCAGACCTTGAAAGAAACCTATGTATTTGGGTATAAGTAGTGTGTATTCCAGTAGTTCTTAAAACGCCCGGCTCTGGCCGGGCGTTTTTTTTACCGCTTCGTAAAAGGCACTGCCACTTACCCGTCGTTTTCTGCGCGTTGTTGCCCAAAAACCACCCGTTGTTCATTTGGTCTTTTAAAAGAACGCAATTCCCGCTATTTTTAAAGAAACGAATCCAAGTGCATCGATTACGACTTCAACCAGACTAAATGTGTTAATAAATGGGGAACATAAACCGGCGGATCAGGACCGAAAGGCGTTAGAAGAAGAGCTCGAAACCGAACGGGCCATTAATTTTTTTGCGATTTCACTCATTGATCAAACCACCGTCGAAGAGGTGTTGTGGGATGTGGCCAAAAACTGCATTGCCCGGCTCAACTTTGTGGACTGCGTGGTGTATTTGCTGGATGAGAAACGGAACGTACTGGTGCAGAAAGCGGCCCACGGCCCCAAAAATCCCCGGTCCTACGAAATTCTCCAACCCATTGAAATCCCAATCGGTCAGGGTATTGTCGGCTCGGTGATGCTGAGCGGAGTGGCCGAAATCATCGGGGATACGTCGAAAGACCCCCGCTATATTCAGGATGACGAAATGCGGTATTCGGAAATCACGGTGCCGATTGTGCTGGATGGCCGGGTGATGGGCATCATCGACGCCGAACATCCCGAAAAAGACTTTTTCCAGCCCCGGCACCTGCTCATTCTGACGAGCATCGCCCGGCTGTGTGCCCAGAAAATCCGGCGGGTTCAGATCGAACAGGCGTATCAGCAAACCGAGCGGCAATTGCTCGAAAACAACAAACGGATTGCCGAAACCAAGTTGATGGCGCTGCGGATGCAGATGAACCCGCACTTTGTGTTCAACAGCCTGAACGCGATCAACAAGTTCGTGCTGCAAAATGACGTCGATGAAGCGTCGCTGTACCTGACCAAGTTTTCGCGGCTGATGCGGCAGATGATCGACAACACCCAAACCGAGTGGGTTTCGTTGCGCAATGAATTGAAAGCCCTGCAAACCTACATCGAACTGGAGCAGTTGCGGAGCGACCACCACTTTGAATTTTCGCTGACTGTCAGCAACACCCTCAATCAGGACACGGTTCATGTGCCGCCCCTGCTGATGCAGCCGTACATCGAAAACGCCATCCGGCACGGTTTGCTGCCGCAGAAAACCGAAAAGCCGGTTTTGCAGATCGACTGCCAGCAGGCGGCCGGTTTTCTGGTGGTTTGTATTGCCGATAACGGCATTGGTCGGGAGGCTTCGCAACGGGCGCAAAGCAATGGCCTGATGGCGCACAAAGCCCACGGCAGCCGGATTGCGGAAGAACGGTTGCAGATCGTCAATGAAATTTACGGTGTCGATGCCCGGATCGATGTGGCCGATCTGGTCGATTCGGCGGGCGCACCCGCCGGTACCTGTGTTACGTTTACCATGAAACTCAAACAACCATGACTGCCATTATTGTCGATGACGAAAAACACTGCCGCGACGTGCTCGCCTTGTTGCTGCAACGGTATTGCCCGCAGGTCCAACTACTCGCGTCCTGCGTCGACGGAACCGAAGGCTACCAGGCCGTTGAAATGCATCATCCTGATCTGGTTTTTTTAGACATCGAAATGCCGGGCATGAGCGGTTTCGACATGCTGGAAGCCTGCCGGTTTACGAAATTTGATGTCATCTTTACGACGGCCTACAACGAATACGCGATCAAGGCCATTCGGCACAATGCGCTCGATTACATCCTGAAACCCATCGACAAAGACGAACTGGTGCAGGCCGTTCAGAAGGCCGAACAGGAACGGCAGACCCGCTCGTCGGCCAAAGTGGATAGTTTTATCGAATACCTCCACCGCCAGAAAACCGGCGACCGCATTGCCCTTCCGACGCTCGAAGGCCTGCAGATTATCAACAGCGAAGAGATTTACTACTGCGAATCCGACGGGGGCTACACCCGGTTTTTCCTGACCAACGGCAAGATTGTCCTGATTTCCAAAACGCTGAAAGAAGTGGAGGATGTGCTGGAAACCAAGGGCTTCTGCCGCGTTCACCACGGCTACCTGATTAACCTGCGCTACGTGCAGCGCTACATCCGGGGCGATGGGGGCGAGGTCATCATGGAGAACAACAAAAACATCCCGGTTTCGCGAAACAAGAAACAGGAGTTCCTGAATTTGCTGGAGAAGATTTAAAGGATACGGTTTTCAGTTTACAGTTTTGGGGTTTCGGTAGCTGACGCCAGCTATCCAGTCCCGATCAGATTCCGTAAACCGTATACTGAAAACCGTATTCTGCTCAAATCGCTTTCTCGACGGCAATAAAATGCGACAGTTCGCCCTGCCGGTTCCGGATCGGGTCGATTTCGATATCACAGAGGTAGGGCGTTCGGTCTTTGCGGTAATTGACCAGCTGGTGATGAATGGGGTGCGCCACCGGGGTGTGGTGGGCCTGAGCCAGGGCGTCCGACAGGAGCCGGACCTGCGCCGGATCGGTGCCGGGGCCTTGCAAAAACCGGGGCGTCTGCCCAACGGCTTCCCGGGATGTATAACCCGTCATGGCAAAAAACCGGTGACTCACCCACAAAATGGATTGGGCCGTATTGGCAACAATAAGCGTAAAACCATCGCGCAGGGCTTTTTCGTAGTTGCGGGTCAGTTGCCAGTCGAACGCGGTGGTGAATTGGGACAACTTCGCCAGTTCGCGCTGATGGTGACGGTCCAGCGCCCGGTCGAGCAGCAGAAATTCGAGACTGGCGGCCGGAGCGGGCCGCGCCGAAACCGAAATTCGCTGCAAATAATCGGCATACGATTGGTTAGTGTGCATGGAACGGTTACGTTGAGTAAGATAGGATGCCGAAAAGATAGTGCGTTTTCGCGGGCTTCCCAAAAATCGTTTATTTCACTTCGAGCACCAGACCCATTGTCCAGCGGAAATCATTGTTTTTGCGCCCCACCGCCACCACGCTTTCGTAGGAGTTCTGCACCATGGTCCGCACGCTGATCAGGGCCGTCAGCCGCATCTGAAACGATACGCTGCCGTTCCACCGCAGGTTGGGCCGGTTGAGAGCCGGTTGCAGAAACGCCGTGTGCGAAACCGAATACCGCCCGTCGTCCCACTGGTATTCGCCGAACACCCGCGTCGAATTCCGCAGCACATTGACATCCTGCACTTCGGCGGTATTGGTGGTGAAATCCGTGTATTCGTACAACAGCACGTTGGTGACGGAAAGATAAGCGTTTTTGCGGCTCAGCAGTTTGTAGCCCACGCCCGCTCCGCCGGTGAGCCGGTTTCGGATTTTACGCAGGTTGCTGATTTCGATGGCTCCAAAACCCAGGTAATAAAACCGCCTTTCGTGGAGGTAGGAAGCCCGGAAATCGCCCAGAAATTCCCGTTCATTCAGCATCTGGTTCTGGCGGCCGTAGGCAAACGAGGGCGTACTGGCAAACCGGAAGAGTCGGCTCACCGCCCAGTCGAACGAACCGCCGACCTGGATGAGCGCCCGGTTGACGTTCCCGGCGGTGATGGTGCCGTCGGCGGTGATTTTGTAGTGAAAACCGGTCGGATCGCTGGCCGCTACGGGGGCGGCTTTGGCGGCTTCTTCCTTTTTCAGCCGGGCGGTCGAGTCGGTTGCGGCTGCCGTATCGGCGGGGATCACGGTTTTTAGGGTATCGGGTTTCACGGTTTGGCCAATCCCGCTGACCGGTAAAAACAGGCACAAAAGAAGGCAGATTCTCCAATAGATCATAGGCAAAAATAGGACGGTTTCTTGTCTATAACCCGCGATGCCGTACATTTGGTCTACGATTGCTACCAAATTGATTGAACCGCCCTCCGAATCGTTAAAATTGATACCAATTGTTATGAACAAAAAACTCCTTACCTATCTTGCCTTGGCGGTTTTCGGTTATTCGCCGGTCATTGCTCAAACCTGGGAATCGGTCGAGTATAAAAACGAGTGCGAAAAGCGGCACGAAAACGCGGCTGCCCTCGTTGGCGACAGCCTGTACGCGATCGGTGGCCGGGGCATGAAACCGCTGGAAGCGCTGAATCTGAAAACCCTGATGTGGAAAAAGCTGCCGACGCCACCGGTGGAAATGAATCACTTTCAGGCGATTAACTACAAAGATGACGTTTACGTGATTGCGGCCTTCGAAGGCAAATACCCGCACGAAACGCCGATTCCGAACATCTATATTTATAGTCCAAAAACCGGCGTCTGGCGGAAAGGACCGGAAATTCCAAAGGAAATCCAGCGCGGTTCGGCGGGCGTGGTGGTCTACAACGACAAGATTTACGTGGTGTGCGGCATCATCGACGGCCATTACGACGGCCACGTTTCGCGCCTGGACGAATACGATCCCAAAACCAACACCTGGAAACAGCTGGCCGATGCCCCCCGCTCCCGCGACCACATCAGCGCGGCCGTGGTGGGCACCAAAATGTACCTGGCGGGCGGACGCCGGTCGTCGGCCAAAACCGGGAAGGTGATCGATACGACCATGCCGGAAGTGGACGTGTACGATTTTAAAACCGGCAAATGGGAAACCCTGCCGACCGAGAGCAATTTCCCGACCTTGCGGGCGGGCAGCACGGCGGTGACCAAAGACAATAAAGTGTGGGTGATCGGGGGCGAAAGCGAGCAATTGAAATCGCACAGCGAAGCCGAAGTTCTGGACCCGAAAACCAACCGCTGGACTTCCGGACCGAAACTGAAGGAAGGTCGGCACGGGACGCAGGCCGTGGTCTACAAAAACCACATTTACATCGTGGCCGGATCGGCGAACCACGGCGGTGGGCCGGAGTTGAATACCGTCGAAGTTTTGAAATAAATGACCGGGATCGGGCCGGAAAACCGGCTGGTCGCGCTTTCACAGGAATGAATCAATCAACTGATCGTTACGCGCAGCGGGGTGTTTCGGCGTCGAAAGAAGACGTTCACAACGCCATTGCGAAACTGGATAAGGGGCTGTTTCCCAAAGCCTTCTGTAAAATTGTACCCGATGCGCTGGCGGGTGACCCGGCCTACTGCACCATCATGCACGCCGATGGGGCGGGCACCAAGTCGTCGCTGGCCTATCTCTACTGGAAAGAAACCGGCGATTTGTCGGTCTGGCGGGGCATTGCGCAGGATGCCGTGGTGATGAACACCGACGACCTGATTTGCGTGGGTTCGGTGGGACCGATGCTGCTTTCGTCCACCATTGGCCGCAATAAAAACCTGATTCCGGGCGAAGTCATTGCCGAAATCATCGACGGAACCGAGGAAGTGCTCGCCATGCTGCGGCAACACGGCATCAACATTTCCAGCACCGGGGGCGAAACCGCCGACGTGGGTGATCTGGTCCGGACGGTGATTGTCGACAGCACGGTGATTGCCCGGATGCGCCGGGCCGATGTAATCAGCAACGACCGGATTCAGGCCGGCGATGTGGTGGTCGGGCTGGCGTCGTTCGGCCAGGCGACCTACGAAAAAACCTACAACGGCGGCATGGGCAGCAACGGGCTGACCTCGGCCCGGCACGACGTTCTGGGGCATTATCTGGCCGACCAATACGCCGAAAGTTTCGACCCGGCCGTGGACCGCAGTCTGGTGTACAGCGGTTCCAAAAAACTCACCGACCCGGTTTCACCGACCGGTTTAAACGTTGGTCAGCTCATTCTTTCGCCCACGCGGACGTACGCGCCCGTGGCCAGGGTGTTGCTGGACGAGTTGCGGAGCCAGATTCACGGCATGGTGCATTGCAGCGGGGGGGCGCAAACCAAAGTGCTGCACTTCATTGATAACCTGCATGTTGTCAAAAATAATCTGTTTCCGATCCCGCCCTTGTTTGAGCTGATTCAGCGGGAAAGCGGCACGGACTGGCAGGAAATGTACAAGGTGTTCAACATGGGCCACCGGCTCGAAATCTATCTGTCCGAAGAAAATTCCCAGCGCGTCATCGACCTTGCCGGCCAGTTCGGCATTGAAGGCCGGGTGATTGGCCACGTCGAAGCGTTCGAAGGCAAGCGGGTAACCGTTCAGAGTGAAGTCGGGACGTTTGTGTATTAACTACCTGCAAACCGTCTCTTGTCTCAAATCTCTTCTCTCATTCTCCACCATGAGTCAGGTCAAAATTTACGGCGTTAACGAACCCTTGCGGGCCATTCGGAATCGACTGTCGGACGTGATTCATGCGTGTGTGGTCGAGGCATTGCAATTTCCGCAGAACAAACGCGCCCACCGGTTTTTGTACCTCAAACCGGAGGATTTTTTCATGCCCGAAGGCCGTTCGGAAAACTACGTAATCCTCGAATTTTTAATGATCGAAGGCCGAACCGTGGAAACGAAAAAGAAACTGATCAACCTGCTTTTTGAGCGAATCAGCGAACAGATCGGCCTGTCGGTCAATGACATTGAAATCTGCATTCTGGAAAGTCCGGCCTACAACTGGGGCTTCCGGGGCAAAACCGGCGATGAAGTGTCGCTTTCCTACAAAATTGATGTGTAGAAGGATACGGTTTTCAGCTTTCGGTTTTCGCCGGGCCGACGCAGATAGTCATAATATCGAATAATGAATGACGAATGTTGAACGCTGAAGGCGTCAATACGGGTCTGGATTGCTTCGGCGACTTTCCACACCGTAAACCATATACCGAAAACTGAAAACCGAAATGACGCTGCATGTGAAAGTCAAACCGGGCAGTAAGGTGGATAAGCTGTTTTACGATGCTGCGGGCCAGGTAAACGCCAAAATCAAAGCCCCGGCGCAGGATGGCAAAGCCAATGCGTATCTGGTCGAGTTTCTGGCGCGGCAGTTTGGACTGGCCAGATCAGCCATTGAAATTACGGCCGGTTTTACCAATCCGCACAAGCGCCTGGAAATCAGCGCCGATGAGAACCGTATCAGTCAGGTTCTGGCGGGTTTGGAAGGCTTTCCGAAAGGAGATTACAAAAATATTGTAGCGCAGCTGTGACTTTCACCGGTTTTTGGTAACTAATCCCCTTGAATCCATCCGTGTTTCGTCCGTGGCCAGGGAATCTCTACAAAACCAGTTTGTGCAGCTCATCGCACTTCACCAAAAGCTGATCCACAGCCTTTGCAGCCTCTATTACCCGCTGCCGGAGGATCGAAAAGATCTGTTTCAGGAAATCGTACTGCAACTCTGGAAGTCGTACCCGACGTTTCAACACCAATCAAAAGTCAGCACCTGGATTTACCGCGTTGCGCTCAACACGGTTTTTGCCCGCATCCGCACCGACAAATCGCGGCCTGAAAAGGAGCGGTATTCGGAACAGACGCACGACATTCCGAGTCCGGCCGAGGACGGAAAGGAAGCGACCCAGGAGCTGTACTGGGCCATCAGTCAATTGCCGGATGTGGACAAGGCGCTGATTTTGTTGTATCTGGAAGAACACAGTTACGACGAAATGGCGCTTATTTTAGGCTTGAGCCGCACTAACGTGAGTACCAAAATTAACCGGATCAAAACCCGGCTTGGCAAACTGCTAAAGAAAGAACTGCTATGAATGGCGACGACTTAAAACCGCTCTGGAACGCCTACAAAAACCGGGTGGGCGAACGGGCCGCGTGGAGCGATGACGAACTGTTGGAGCTGGTCAAAACCGCTCCGCTTCGCTATCCGTGGTACAAACCGTATCAACACGCTGCGCTCAACTTCTGCGTGGGTTTTTTGCTGTTGGGAATTACATCAGGTTGTTAATCAGGAATTAACGTATGCTGGCTTTTATCATCTGGGATATTGATTCCCGCATTCACACGCTGCATCTTTTCGGGGCCGAGTGGCCGATTACCTGGTACGGTTTTTTGTTTGCTGGGGGCTTTTTGGCCGGTCAGTACCTGATGCTGTATCTGTATCGCCGGGAGCAAAAACCGGCTGCCGATGTAGAAATCCTGACGCTGTATGTCGTGCTGGCAACGGTGGTAGGGGCGCGCCTGGGGCATTATCTGTTCTACGAATGGGAGCTGCTGCTGGCTGCTCCCGGGCACTGGCTCCGCTCGATGCTGCGGTTACCGTTCGAGGGCCTGGCCAGCCACGGAGCCACCATCGGAATTTTGCTGGCCCTGGTTCTGTACAGCCGCAAAAAGCGCGATCAACCTTTTCTGTGGGTGGTCGACCGGGTGGTGATTGTCGTTAGTCTGGCGGGGGGCCTGATTCGGCTGGGTAATCTGTTCAATTCCGAAATTTACGGAAAACCGACCGCTTTGCCCTGGGGTTTTGTGTTTGTCCGCGAAACCGACCCGGCGTTGCTGCCCCTCGTGCCCCGGCATCCGACCCAGTTGTACGAATCGCTGTTCTGTTTGTTTCTGCTGGCGCTGACGTTCGGGTTGTGGCAGCGCAAACGGCGTCAACTGGCGGACGGTTTTATAGCCGGTTTGTTCCTTGTTTTGCTGTTCAGCTTCCGGTTTCTGGTGGAATTTTTAAAAACCAATCAGGAGACTTTCGAGAACGGTCTGGCGCTCAACATGGGACAACTGTTGAGCATTCCGGCTATTCTGACCGGCCTGATCATGCTGGCTCATAGCCGGAAAGTCAAGACCGCACTGGTGGCAAATGGCTGAGGGTCGGAGGGTTACGGATTCCATTGTTTCGGCAAACCGAGTTGCCGGGCGTAGAGCCCCGACCCGTGCGAATGAATAAATTCCAGCGCCTGGTTGACATCGGTTTCAAATTCGATGTAATAATCCGGGTCGATTTTCGGGAGTTTCTTCAAAATCGAATCCGCTTTTTTGGCGACAAACGCGCAGGTATTCTGGTTGTGGTGGTTTAAATACGCAAACTGGCTCGGCTGCATCGCGAAGAAAGCCGTCAGCATGTACAGGCTCAGTTCCACTTCGCCGTATTTGTCTTTGGTAATCTTGACATGGTGCGTAATGGCCGAACTCAACGTTCGCATGGCCTTGAGCATCCAGCCGTCGGGGTGGTTGTAATGCCCGTTGGCGGTTTCGGCAATTTTCTCTTTCACGGCCTGCCGCCGTTCCTCGGTGGTCGTTTCTCCTTCGATCAGGACAAAGTGCAGCCGCTCGACCAGGGCTTTGTCTTTGGCAACCAGCCGCAACAGGAGCTTGTCTTTTTCGTTCGCCGGTAATTTCAGAATTTCTTTCTTGAGGTCTTTTTCGATGGCTGCGGGCATTTCCTAATATGTCCTAATTTCACCAAAATTAGGACATATTAGGAAATAAAAAACGTGCAAGGTCTTCAAGACCTTGCACGTTTTTTAGTATTGACTTCCGCGTTTTACAGGAGTTACACCCGCTGAAACGCCACAATCGCGTTATGGCCGCCAAAACCGAACGTATTGCTCATCACCACGTTGACCGGTTTTTGAACCGGTACATTCGGCGTCAGGTTCAGGTTCGGACTGATGCGTTCATCCCGGTTTTGCAGATTGATCGTCGGCGGAATCGTGTTGTTCTGGATCGCCAGAATACCGGCTACGGCTTCGATGGCTCCGGCAGCCCCGAGCAGGTGCCCCGTCATCGACTTGGTGGCGCTGAGGTGCAGCCGTTCGGGATTTTCACCGAATATTTTCTGGATGGCTTGGGATTCGCTGAGATCGCCAATCGGCGTAGACGTCGCGTGAACGTTCAGGTAATCAACCTCTTCCGGTTTTAGATTGGCTTCGCGCAGGGCTTCGGTCATGGCCAGCGTCGCGCCCAGACCTTCCGGGTGGGTGGCCGTCACGTGGTAGGCGTCGGCGGTAGCCCCCGTGCCGACCAGCTCGGCGTAGATTTTGGCCCCCCGCGCTTTGGCGTGTTCGTATTCTTCCAGCACGATGGCGGCTGCGCCCTCACCGAGTACAAACCCGTCGCGGTCGGCGTCGAATGGCCGGGAAGCCGTGGCCGGGTCGTCGTTGCGCTCGGACAAGGCTTTCATGGCGTTAAAACCGCCCACGGCGACTTCGTTGACGACGGCTTCCGAACCACCGGCAATGATGGCGTCGGCCTTGCCCAGCCGGATGTAGTTGAAGGCGTCGATCAGCGCGTGGGTGGCGGAGGCACAGGCCGAAACCGGCGCAAAATTAACCCCCCGAAAACCGTACCGGATCGAAATCAGGCCGGACGCCATGTTGGCAATCATTTTGGTGATAAAAAACGGATTGAAGCGCGGATGGCGGTCGTTGGCGCCGTAGGCAAGCACCTCTTCCTGAAAGCTGTACATCCCGCCGATGCCCGACGCCCAGATCACGCCCACGCGGTTCGGATCCACCTGGTCGCCGACCAAATGCGCATCCTTCACGGCTTCGTCGGCCACCACCAGCGCATACTGGCTGTATTCGTCCATTTTGCGGGCCTCTTTCTTATCGAGAAACTGTAGCACATCGAAACCTTTAACCTCACAGGCAAATTTGGTTTTGAAGTGGGTGGTATCAAACTTGGTGATCAGGGCGGCACCGCTGCGGCCTTGCACCAGCCCGGTCCAGTATGCTTCGACGGTATTGCCGATCGGCGTCAGGGCGCCCAATCCGGTCACAACAACTCTTTTCATGGGGTAGGACGGTTTTAGGCCGTCATTAGGGTATCGTTAAAAGTTAAGCGAATCGTTCGATGGTTCGGTTTCGGCAGTCGGTCAGGAGCTGGCCAGTGCCAAACAATTTAGTCAGCAGCAACGACCCCTGGATTTCGGCAGTTGCCTGCTGCGCCAGTTCCTGCGCTTTTTGTTCCGAATGATTGGTTTGGTAAAGGTGCGCCAGTGCCGTGATCGCGTTGTTGAAATGAACACGCAGCGGTTCTTTGAACTCCTCCGTTACCAGTGCGGTTTCCAGAACCGTGTTCCCCATCAGACAACCGCCCTCCGATTCCGTAACGGTGCTGAACAACGTATCGAGCAACTGCTCCAGACGTTGTTGGGGCGGTTTCATTTCATCGTAAGCAATTGAAAAAAGATGCTTCCGGTTAACCTCATTGGCGTAGAGAAGAACCTCTTTCATCAACACTTCCTTGCTGCTGAAATAATGGTAGAAACTGCCCTTCAGCAAACCGCAGGCCCGCGCCAGATCATCCATCGTGGTCCGGTGGTAGCCCTGCCGTTTAAACACAAGCAGCGCCTTCTTCAGAATCTCTTCCCGCGTGATTTTCTGGATGGGCATGGCGCAAAGCTAAAGTGATAAATTGATTTTACCAAACGTTTGTTTGATAAAAACGGCCTGAACCCGGATTACGCCGATTCAGCCGGGCCGCCGGAGCGGGCCTAACCAGGATGGCTCCGGAATCATTTTTAATCTTTTATATCCTAGTGAATCCTTTAATCCGTGTAATCCGAGTTCAAGACGAATTATCTTTGCAGCATGACTTTACAAAATGACCTGTTGCTGCGGGCGGCCCGTGGCGAAAACGTAGAACGTGTCCCCATCTGGCTGATGCGGCAGGCCGGCCGGATTCTGGCCGAATACCGGGCCGTTCGCGAGCAAGCCGGCAGCTTTATCAAACTGGCAACGACGCCGGAGCTGGCGGCCGAAGTAACCATTCAACCCGTTGATATTCTGGGTGTTGATGCGGCCATTATTTTTTCGGACATTCTGGTGGTGCCGGAAGCGATGGGACTGCCCTACGAAATGATCGAGCAGCGCGGGCCGGTTTTTCCGGAAACGGTCCGGAATCAGCAGCAACTGAAACGCATCAAAACCGCCGATGCCGAAAGCGATCTGGCGTATGTGCTGGAAGCGATCAAGCTGGTGAAAAAAGAGCTCAACAACCGTGTTCCGCTGATCGGTTTTGCGGGGGCGCCGTTCACGATTTTCTGTTACATGACCGAAGGAAAAGGCTCCAAGACGTTCTCGGTAGCCAAGAAACTGCTGTATGCCGACCCGGTTTTTTCGCACACGCTGCTGCAAAAAATCACCGACAGCACGATTGCGTACCTGAAAGCGCAGGTGCGGGCGGGCGCCGATCTGGTCCAGATTTTCGATTCGTGGGCCGGCATTCTGTCGCCCGATCAATACCGCACGTTTTCCCTGCCGTACATCCGGCAGATTTGCGATGCCGTTGCGGAAGCCACAGGCGTGCCGGTGACGGTTTTTGCCAAAGGTGCCTTTTTTGCGCGGCAGGAAATCGGCCAGTTAAACTGCTCGGTGGTGGGGCTGGACTGGAACATGGACGCGGCCGAATCGCGGCAGCTGATTCCCGGCAAAACCTTGCAGGGGAACCTCGATCCGTGTGTGCTCTATGCCGATTACGACCAGATTAAAGTGGAGGTGAAAAAAATGCTCCAGGCCTTTGGCACACAGCGGTATATCGCCAACCTGGGCCACGGCGTGTATCCGGACACGGACCCGCAAAAGGTGCGGTATTTTATCGAAACCGTCAAAGATTACAGGGCATGAGCGATTCGACCAAAAAAGTAGAGGCCTTGTTCAACCGGCATGCCGAAGCCGAAATCGTCTATTTCGATACGGCGGAAGAAGCCATTCAATTTATGGAAAAGGGCCTGAACAGCAAGGAAATCCAGCCCATTGCGGTAACGGTCAATCATAAAGTGGTCTGGCGGTACCACAACAACCGGGGCAAGGTTTATACCGACGATTACATCAAGGAAAGCCGGAAACGGGCTTTGTGACCCGGACCGAACTGCTTAGCCGCCAGCTTTTTAAACAAAAACCGGGTCGTTTGGGTATATAAACAGAAACTCCGCCAGGGAGTTCCGTTTGTGTCTAAACCCAGACGACGTGTATGAAAAAGTTTAAGAAAGGCTCCAGCAACAAAGGATTTTTTGAACGGTTTTCCACCACGGTGGCAAAAGCGACCGGGACTTCGATAGCGTTTGTCATGGCGCTGGCCACCGTCCTGATCTGGGCGCTGTGCGGGCCGCTGTTTGGTTACTCCGCGGGCTGGCAACTGGTGATCAATACCGGCACCACCATTGTGACGTTTCTGATGGTATTTGTCATTCAGAAAGCGCAGAACAAGGAATCGATGTCCGTTCAACTGAAATTGAATGAGCTAATTGCGGCCACCCAGGGCGCCAGTAACCGCCTGATCGACAGCGAAGACCTGAGCGAAGAAGAGCTGGCGGTTCTCTACCAGCACTATTGCACGATGGCCGAAATTACGAAACGTGCCAGCGACCTGCGCAAATCGCATTCGGTGGAAGAAGCGATCAAGGAAACGAAGGAAAAACTGAAAGCGGAATCGAAATCCTGAGGTTCTGGTGGAAACCGGGCTAGTACCGAATGGCGTTGTCGTTGAATTTTTCCATGATGGTTTCCGGATTTGCCAGCTCCGTAAAACCGAATTGCCGGTACAGGCCGTGGGCGTCGCGGGTGGCCAGCAGCCAGCGCCGGATCACCTGCAGGTCGGGGTGTTCCATGATGGTTTCCATGAGCCACTTCGATAAGCCCTGACCCCGGTATGCATCCAGCACGAACACGTTGCCGAGGTACGCAAAAGACGTAAAGTTGGTCAGCACCTGCGCATAACCGATCTGTTTTTCCCCTTCGTACACCCCAAAATGCAGGGTCGAATGGTCGATCTGTCTTTGCAGCGTTTCGCGGCTGATACCGGTGGCCCAGTAGGAGTGATTGGACAGAAAATCGTGAATCACATCAAATTGCAGGCGGGCCGGGTCGGTCGAAATGGTGTAATTGCCCTGTTGTACGTCCATGAGGTTACAGTAAGTGTTCCTGAATAGCTTCGTCTTTCAGCCGTTGTCTATCGATGGGTACGACACCCAGGGATTCGCACACCAAACCGCCCGCCAGGTTCGATAAACCGGCAATGAAGCGGGGCGACAACCCGAGGGCCACGCAACAGGCCGCCACGCTGATAACGGTATCGCCCGCGCCCGACACGTCCGAAATCTGCCGGATGTGGGCCGGACAGCGGTGCTTTTCGCCCTGAAAATCAATGAAAACGCCCTGTTCCGAGAGGGTGATCAATGCACCCTGAAGACTCAGCCGGGCTTTTAACTGGTCGATGGCGGCCTGAAGCTCACCGGGCTGCGAAACGTCAAAATCAATTTTCAACCCTTCCCGGAGTTCCTTTAGATTGGGTTTGAAAAGCGTTGCGTTGTGATAAGCCAGAAAGTTGCGTTTTTTGGGATCAACCACCGTCGGAACGCCCTGCTCGTTGGCAAAAGCCGTGATGTCGGCGATGGCTTCGGGACTTAGCACGCCCTTGTCGTAATCCTGAAAAATAATCACCTGGCAGGTCGGGATCAATTCCTTCGCTTTGGCAATCAAAAGGTTGCGTTCCTGCCCGGTAATGAACTTATCCGTTTCCGTATCGACCCGAACCACCTGCTGCGATCCGGCCATAATCCGTTCCTTGATGGTGGTGATGCGGGAGTCGCTCCGGATCAAACCGTCGCAGTTCAGCCCGCGATCTGTCAGTTGGCCCGCCAGCCGGTCGCCCGGTTCGTCGGTGCCGATGACGGAGCAGATGATGGGTTCGGCGCCGAGTGCCTGCACATTGAGAATCACGTTTCCGGCTCCGCCCAGCCGCAATTCCCGCCGTTGGACGGTTACCACCGGCACCGGTGCTTCCGGCGAAATCCGTTCCACCCGGCCCCAGACGTAGGAGTCGAGCATCACGTCGCCAACAATCAGCACCCGCAGCGCAGTAAACGCGTCAAAAATTTCGTCAATCGATCTGTTTTTGACCGGTTGGGTCATAGGGGTATGGTTTTCGAAATACGGTTTTCGGGATACGGTTTACAGAGTTGTCGAACGAAATCCGAAAACCGTATCCGTTTTATTTCAACAACGGTTTGAGTTTTTCGGTCCAGACCTCGTATCCTTTTGGGGTCATGTGCAAGCTATCGGCGCGGAACAACTCGCCCCGAATCTGCCCGCTCGCATCGAGCATGGGGGTATAAACATCCAGGTATTCCGCCCGCGACTGTTTGGCCAGGTAATTCCTGATGAGTTGATTGGCCTCCATCGTCACCGGCAGGAATTTCCGGCGCGACGGGCTGGGTTTCATCGAAATAAACACCACCGGCGTTCTGGGCAGCGATTTCCGGATGGTGGTAAACAGCGTCACGAAGCGGTCGCACACTTCCTGGGCGGTGGCGGTTCCGCTGGCCACGTCGTTTTCGCCCACGTAAATAATGATTTGTTTCGGTTTGTAGGGGATGATGGCCCGGTCGGCAAAGTGAATCACATCGGGCAGTTTGGAGCCGCCGAAACCACGGTTCAGGATCACTTTGTCCGGAAAGTCGGTTTTCAGGCTTTCCCAGAGCCGGATAGACGAACTGCCCGTGAACAGAATGGCGTCTTTGGGCGGGGGCGTGGTTTTGTCCTGCTCCTCAAACGCCTTGATTTCATTTTCAAACGGAACGGCTTGCTGGGCAACGGAAACAAACGGGATCGCAACGAGTAGGAGGAAGGGCAGGCGTTTTCTCATTGGGAATCAGGTGCTAGGGTTGATAAAATGAATGCACGACTTCGGTTATCCCGATGTCATGACTTTCGATGACGCCGTTTAATGGGCCTGTATGAACATGATGCGGATAGCTGGCAAGCTGTTTGACGTGAGGAGCGTTGTCCCAGCGCCGAATCAAGGTGCCGTCGCTATGTTGCCAATGAAACGAGTACGTCCGGGTCTGTTTGTCCGGGTATTCGCTCGCATATAGCAACGTGTCATTCGTGAGGTGAATTCCCAGTTTGTAATAGAGACTGGACTCGGTCCGGTGGAAAGCAAGCACATCATTCGGACTGACGACCCGCGTATCAGTCAACCACTCGAATAGCTCCATTTCTACATCCTCACTTTTAGTCCGGAGCTCGGCCAGGGCGGTACGGATGGATTGCCATTCGATGAACTCCTCCCACTGACCAAAAACTTCCTTTCCTGCTGATGAAGGTTCTGTTGAAAACCGTCGAAACTTAAGCCGTATTTCAACTGAAGCTGTTGCTCGCGTTCGAGCAGCTCACGTTGTTCGGCTAACAGACTCCGTAAGAGCCATTGACCGACGGATTTTTTACTGATTAACTGCATATTCTTTTTCGTAAGAATGGGTCACAAAAACTGCACAACCGACTCCAGCCCCATACCGCGCGAGCCTTTGATCAAAATTGCCGTGTTTTCAAACGGGTGATCCATGATCCAGTTGTGCAACGAAAACTTGTCGGGGAAATAATACGCTTTCGGCAGCGCCCCCAGCGCATACCGCATGTCCTGTCCGGCCAGAATGACGGTGTCGAACAGGCCCTGCGCAATCAGTTCGCCCAGGGCCGCGTGCTCGGCGGGGCTTTCATCGCCGAGTTCGTACATATCGCCCAGAATCACCACCTTGCGGGCTGCCTCCAGCTTCGTGAAATTCCGGAGGGCCGCAGCCATCGAACTCGGATTGGCGTTGTAAGCGTCCATCCACAGCGTGTTGCTGCCTTTCTGCACGACCTGCGAGCGGTTATTGGTCGGGTTATAAGCCGCCACGGCTTCGTTGGCGTCCTCCGCCGGAACGCCGAAAAACTTCCCGAGGCAGAGCGCAGCCGCAATGTTGTCAAAATTATACTGCCCCGCCAGATGCGTTGTTACTACCTGCCCGGCTTCGTCTTTAAAAACCACCGCCGGATTTTCGGCGATGATTTCGTACTGGTCGGTTAGCTGGTAAAAAACCGCTTCGCGGAAAAGCCGCTCCCGCTGCATGTCCACCAAAACCGGACTCTGGGCATTGACGAAAACCGTACCGCCCGTTTCAGCCAGAAAATCAAACAGCTCGCCCTTGCCTTTTCGGACGCCTTCGACGCCACCGAAGC
Source organism: Larkinella ripae (assembly GCF_054780775.1). Classification (NCBI taxonomy): domain Bacteria; kingdom Pseudomonadati; phylum Bacteroidota; class Cytophagia; order Cytophagales; family Spirosomataceae; genus Larkinella; species Larkinella ripae. Next base: position 418,817 of record NZ_BAAGVR010000001.1, on the reverse strand, counting down.
CTTCCAGGTGCGCTTTTCCGACGTTCGTAATCAGGCCGTGCGTGGGTTGGGCCAGCGAACACAGCAGCCGGATTTCACCCTGGTGGTTGGCGCCCATTTCCACCACCGCCAGTTCGTAGGAATCGTCAATCGCCAGCAAAGTCAGCGGCACGCCAATGTGGTTGTTGAGATTACCCAGCGTGGCATACGTCCGGAATTTTCTGGACAAGACATTCAGAATGAGTTCTTTGGTGGTGGTTTTTCCGTTCGATCCGGTCAGACCGATGACGGGGATGGCAAGGCGGTTTCGGTGGAAGCGGGCCAGCTCCTGCAAAGCCGTCAGGCCGTCTTGGACCGGCAAAAACCGGCTGTCGGTGGCCACATCCGGGTTGTCGACGATGGCGTACCGCGCTCCCTTTTCCAGTGCGTCGTTGGCAAATAAATTTCCGTCGAACTTATCGCCCTTCAGCGCAACATACAGACAACCTTCTGTAATTTTACGGGTATCGGTCGAAACGCCCGTGCATTCGCGGTAGCGATCGTATAATTCAGGAATGGAAATCACCATTTTCCGGCAGGAAGTAAACCAACGTTATGAATCTGTTCGTTATCCATTAACCGCACGTCATCTAAAAGTTCGGTTGGCAGACGGCAGTTAATTGGCCAAAGTTACATGAAAAAGCTGTTTACCATACTTTGTTTCCTGATTCTTCACCGCGCCCAGGCCCAAACCGGCACCGGAACGTTTTCGTTTCGGTACGAAGCCGGAGCCCCCGTTCGGATCGCCGGTCGGGAGCTGAGCAATCCGTGGGCGGGCGGTCTCAACGGGGTGCAATATTCCACGATTCACCTCAATACCGACACCATTCCCGATCTGGTTGCCTACGACCGGCAAACCAGCCGAATCATGACGTTTGTGGCTGAAAAACAGGCCGATGCGCGCTACGGCTGGCGGTATGCCCCGCAGTACGAAGAGCAGTTTCCGGCCATCACCTTCGGCACCTGGATGCTGCTGGTCGATTTTGACCACGACGGAAAAAAAGACCTTTTTACGCACACCAACGGCGGCCTGCGGATTTTGCAGAATACCGGCACGAACGGCCGTTTGTCCTGGAAAACCATCGCCGACCCGGTTTATCACGAAGGGCTTTCCGGCACGCTGAACCTCTATATCAATTCGGTGGATATTCCGGCGATTCTGGATGCCGACGGCGACGGCGACATCGATATTCTGACCTACGACATCAACGGCGGAACGGCGAACCTCTACCAGAACATGAGCGTCGAGCGGAAAAAAGACCCGAACGGGCTGGATTTCAAACGCATCGGTTTTTGCTGGGGGAATTTCAAAAGCGACGACCATTGCGACGAATTTCTGTTTGGGCTGGATTGCGTCTACGTCGGCAACGGAACGGAACCGGAAGGCAATAATTCGGGCGCGCGGGTGATGCACAACGGGAATTCCATGCTGGTGATCGATATCGACGGCGACGGCAACAAAGACCTGCTGACGGCCCACGTCACCTGTCCGAGTGTTTCGCTGCTGCCCAACGTCGGCGGCAATGGCGCTGCGACCCGGTTTACCAATTTTACAAGCCGGTTTCCGGCCACGAACCCGATTTCGTTCGATGTTTTTCCGGCGCTCTACTCCGAAGACCTTGACTTTGACGGCGTTAAAGACCTCGTTGCCTCGCCTAACACCTACGGCAACGAAGGCAACCTGATCGACTTCCGGGCATCCAACTGGTTTTACCGGAATGCCGGTACAGACAAACTGCCCAATTTTCAGTTCGGGACCAAAAGCTTTTTGCAGGAAGATATGATCGACCTGGGTGAAGGAGCCACCCCGGTTTTGGTGGATCTCGACGGCGACGGCGACCTGGATCTGCTGGTTGGCAACGCGGGCGTCCGCGGAACGACCGGTTACCGGGCCAGCATTGCGCAGTTCGAAAATACGGGCACGAAAGCAAAACCGGCGTTTGAACTCCGCACCACGGATTACCTGAAACTTTCCGAAAAATTTCAGCTAACCGAATTAAAACTTGCCGTTGCCGACATCGACGGGAACGGCAGCCTTGACCTGGTTTTTACCGGGAACTCCATCAACCGCGCGCCCGAAATCCGTTACCTTCTGAATACGGCCGCCCGGGGCGCGGCTTTTCAGCTCGATGCGGGCCGGGTGCAGCAATTCCCGACTCCCGACCGGCTGGGCATTCTCGACATGCCAGCCTGGTATGATGTCGATCGCGACGGAAAAACCGATTTGCTGATCGGTAAACAAAGCGGTTCCATCGAATATCACCGCAATACGGGCACGGCGACCGCACCCAAATACGAGTTGCAGCAGCAGAATTACGGACAGATCACGGGCGGTTCGAGCAGTCCGTCGATTGTGGTGACTGATTTCAACGGCGATCTACGCCCCGAACTGCTGACCGGCACCCGCGACGGCCTGCTGAAACTCTACCAACTGCCCGAGCAACCCGGCGACAGGATGCTGGTGCTCGATTCGACGCTGGTGATCAATGCGTTGACCCAAACGGCGGATCAGGCCAGCCCCGGCAGCAATCTGGCGCTTACGGCGGCCGATCTGGACGGCGATGGACTGGCCGACGTGCTGGCCGGAACCAGTGCCGGCGGGGTTCGCTACCTGCGGAATACTTCGGAAAAAGTGCTCGTGACGGGCACGGAAGAAAAAACGAAAAAACCGTGGGTGTATCCCAGCCCGACCGACCGGTTTTTACGGGTCAAATCGCCCAACAACGGCGTGGTCCAGGTGGTGAATCTGCACGGGCAATCCGTGACAAGCCCGCTCAGTGTGCAGGCGCATACCGAAGCCACGATTGACCTGGGAGGCTTGTCGGTCGGGGTTTACCTGGTGCGATTGCTGCGCGACGGTCAGCCCGTTCGATACCAGAAAGTTCTCCTGTCGAAATAAGAGCGGGTGATTCATTACTTTTGCCCATCGCTACATCAAACATCGTATGCTTGTTTTTGTAAATACGCCCTTAACCGGTCCTGACAAAGCCTATTTCCGCGAAAAATTACCGGCGGAGTACGAGGTGATCTTCAAAAAAGACCTTCCCGAAAACGAGCAGCCGGCCGCTTTTCGGCGCGCCGACCTGGTGCTGGGTAATCCGCCCGCGGCCTGGTTTGCGGAAGGCAACAGCCTGAAATGGTGGCAGCTGGATTCGGCGGGTTTTGATGGCTACAAAAATCTTCACCTGAGCGTTCCGGTGACCAATATGGGCGATTATTTCGCCTGGCCCTGCGCCGAAACCATCGTGGCCGGCATCATCGGTTTTTACCGCGACATTCACGGACTGGCGGTTTTGCAAACCCAGAAAAAATGGGTGGGTGTGCCGCTGCGGTTCAAACTGGGGCTACTCAAAAACAAAAAAGTGGTGATTCTGGGGTCGGGAACCATCGGGCAGGCGGTTCGGCAAATGCTGACCGGTTTTCAGTGTAACGTGAAATTTCTGGCCCGGACCAATCCGGAAGCCGAACTCCACACGCCCGACGAATTAAAAGCCGCCTTGCCCGAAACGGATCTGGTGGTCAATTGTTTACCGGGAACGGCGAAAGGCTTTTTTTCCGCTGAACTGATCGACGCCATGAAACCGGGTAGTCTGTACGCTAACATTGGCCGGGGCAGCACCACCGACGAAAAAGCCCTGATTGTGGCCCTGGAACGCGGTCATCTGGCCGGGGCGGTTCTGGACGTTACCGAAGTGGAACCGCTGCCGGTTGATAATCCGCTGTGGACCATGTCTAACGTCATTCTGACCCAGCATACGGGCGGGGGACAGGCTACCGAAGATCAGGGCAAAATGGATTTGTTTCTGCAAAACCTGGAGCGGTTTCGGGCCGAAAAACCGCTTGAAAATCAGGTTGATCTGGCAAAAGGGTACTGATATGAAAAAACTCTTCCTGTGGCTGCTGCTCTGCACTTCGGTGTGTTTCGGCCAAACCTTAACGAATCCGTTGCTGCCCTCCGGCGCCGACCCGTGGAGTATTCACAAAGACGGTTTTTATTACTACACCAATTCGACGGGCCGGAACCTGACCCTCTGGAAAACCCAATCGCTGGCTGATCTGAAAACCGCCGAAACGAAAGTGGTCTGGACACCGCCCCCGACGGGTCCCTATTCCAGGAATATCTGGGCGCCCGAACTGCATTTCATCAACGGAAAATGGTACCTGATTTTTGCGGCTGACGACGGCCGAAACCGCAACCACCGGCTCTGGGTGCTCGAAAACGAAGCCGCCGACCCGTTGCAGGGCACCTGGACCATGAAAGGCCAGATTAAAACGCCCGACGATAAATGGGCCATCGACGGTTCCGTGTTCGAGTACAAAGGCCAGCTTTATCTGGTCTGGTCGGGCTGGGAGGGCGACGAAAACGGCGAGCAGGACATCTACCTCTGCCAGTTGGAAAACCCGTGGACCGCCGTTGGTCAGCGCGTCAAAATCTCCTCACCGACCTACGCCTGGGAAGTTGATGGCAAGATTCCCAAACCGGGTCCGGACGACAAACCCGTGGTGCTGGTCAACGAAGGGCCGCAGCCGCTGGTAAAAGGCAACCGCCTGTTTGTGGTTTTTTCGGCGAGTGGATGCTGGACGGATAGCTACGCGCTGGGGATGATTTATGTCGATGGCGACAAAGACCTAATGAAGTCCCAAAACTGGACGAAGCTCGAAAAACCGGTTTTTAAGGCCAGCAACGTGTCGGGAACGCACGCAGCCGGGCATAACTCCTTTTTCAAGTCGCCCGACGGCACCGAAGACTGGATTCTGTACCACGCCAATCCGGAAACGGGGCAGGGTTGTGGCGGAAACCGCTCCCCACGGGCGCAGAAGTTTACCTGGACCGCCGACGGCATGCCGCAGTTTGGCGACCCGCTGCCGCTGAACACGACCATCGCGGCTCCGAAGTAAGCGACTCACGGTTTCAAGTCGTGAACAGCCGCGATAGAAAAGAAAGGCATCGGTATGGGAACCGTCGATCCAATAAAATTCTTGGTCAGAAGCGCAGGAATAAAGAGCGGAAACGTGATTGGCTTGTGGCTGCTGATTGGTTTCAGTACCGCAGTTTATGCGCAGGATAGTCTGTCTAACTCCCAAAAAGGACACCATCGCTATTGGATCAGCGCAGGGGTTGGTCCGGTCATCAGTCAATATCATCCACCCGGACTTCCGGCGGTTTCTTTTGGGCCCCGATCCACATGGCCTTCTCTCCGGAAATTCGTACGAAAAACTGACGGATTCAAAACCCGGCATCCCAATCGAAGCGCGCTATATCTTTCCCTTTCAAGGATTTAGCCTGGGCTTAACGATTTATGGTGCTGTCAACAACGGGCATTCCTACGGGGGCGCCAATCTGTCGTTTTGCTTCGGAAGAATGAACTAAAGCTCGTCAACAGCCGCCTTCGGTCAAACCGAATAGGGCGTAATCAACGCATCGACGTAACACCACAGCCAGTTTTCGCCGGCTTCGGCCGAGGCAATCACCGGGTGGCCGGTCTGGTGGAAATGCTGCGTTGCGTGCTGGTTGACGGAAGTGTCGCAGCAGTGGGTTTTTCCGCAGGTCTGGCAGGTCCGCAGGTGCACCCACGCAGCGCCGGTTTTGATGCATTCTTCGCACACCGCCGGTTGATCGGGTAGCTTCACGGTTTCAACCTCATTCAGGTGGGCACAACTTTTTCGTTTCAGCATCGCTTTTTTAGGTTTCCGCCAGGTATTTGTGAACAAAACTAACCGCCATCGCGCCCTCACCAACCGCCGAAGCGACGCGGTTCATGGCCCCGGCCCGCACGTCACCGGCGGCAAAAATACCGGCGCTGCACGTTTCGAGCAAAAACGGATCGCGGTCTAATTTCCAAAATTCTTTATAGTCGCTGTATTTCGCCAGATCACGCCCGGTTTCGATAAAGCCTTTGCCGTCTTTGATGATGTTTACCTCAATCCAGTCGGTATACGGTTTGGTGCCGATGAAAATAAACAGGGCGCTGGCCTGGACTTTCCGGTTTTCGCGGGTGTTCAGATCCTGCAACACCAGGCATTCGAGGTGCGACTCGCCCAGCCCTTCCACCACGCTGGTGCAGGGCAAAACGTGGATGTTCGGCGTGTTTTCAATCTGATCAATCAGGTACTGCGACATGGTAGCCGTCAGGTCGGGCCGCCGGATGAGGATGTACACCTCGGAAGCCGTTCGCGAAAGATACATGGCGCCCTGACCCGCCGAATTTCCTCCGCCTACGATGTAAACCGGTTTTTCCTTGAACGCGTACGCTTCGGTGGTGGCCGCTCCGTAATAAACGCCCGCGCCGGTCAGTCGCTCCAGGCCGGGGCAATCCAGCTGGTGGTAGGAGACGCCCGTGCTCAGCAGAATACTCCGGGCCACCACCTCGGTGCCGTCGCTGAATTCGATGTGCTTGTACTGCCCTTTCGGTTTGATGGCCACCACCTCCTGCGGAGCCAGAAATTCGACGCCGAAGCGGGTGGCCTGCGTAATGGCGCGCCGGGTGAGTTCGGCCCCGCTCAGGCCCGACGGAAAACCAAGGTAATTCTCAATCCGTGAGCTGGTTCCGGCCTGACCACCCGGTGCGCGCTTGTCGATCAGAATGGTACGCAGCCCTTCCGAACCGGCATAAACCGCGGCTGCCAGCCCCGCCGGGCCCGCGCCAACAATCGCCAGGTCGTACAGCGATTGGGCGGCTTTCGGACTGAGGCCCAACTTCTTGCCAACGTCCTGCATCGACGGCTGTTTCAAAACCGTACCGTCTTCCATCAAAACGATGGGCAGATCTTTGGCATCGATGGCATGCAGCTCGGCCAGCTTCCGGGCTTCCGGATTCGTTTCCATGTCCAGCCACTGGTACGGAAACAGGTTGCCCGCCAGAAAATCCTTCAGGTCGTGCGTCTGGGGCGAAAACTGGTACCCGATGAGCGTCAGTCCTTCAAAGGGCGCGCGGTAGCTCGATTGCCAGTCGGTCAGCAGTTCATCCAGAACCGGGTACAGTTTTTCCGTCGGCGGGTCCCAGGGTTTGTTCAGGTAATAATCCAGCTGCACGTCGTTGATGGCCCGAATCGCGGCTTCAATGTCGGAATAGGCCGTCAGCAGCACGGTTTTGGCGTTAGGGTACGTTTTTCGGGCCTTTAGCAGAAAATCGACCCCGAGCATATCGGGCATCCGCTGGTCGGACAGAAACAGCGCCACTTCCTCGTTCTGCTTCTTCAGCTCCACCAGGGTTTCGAGCGCTTCGTTGGCCGAGGTGGTCGTCAGAATCTTGTAATTTTTCCGGTATTGCTGCCTTAGATCCCGCTGGATGGCCTGCAAAACCGCCCGGTCGTCGTCGATGGCCAGGATGATGGGTGGTTTCATTTTTTTGAGAGGAAAGGTGGGAGAGCAGGAAGGGAATAAAGGAGAGGAAAGGAGTTCGGCCGGATTTTTAGTCCTCTTCTCCCTTCTTCCTCTCCTCTTTTCCTTCCTCTCTTCCCCCATTTTGAATCGGTAAACAAACTTTAAATTCGGTTTTGCCCGGTTTTGAATTGACGTAAATTTTGCCGTTGTGATGCCGGACGATGCCCTGCACAATGTCCAGGCCCAGTCCGGTGCCCTGACCGATGGTTTTGGTGGTGAAAAACGGGTCGAAAATGTGATCGACGCTGTCGGCCGGAATGCCCGAACCGTTGTCGATGACGCGGATCAGCACAAACTGGTGATCCACTTCGCCCGTAATCTGCAACTGGCCGCTCGCGTTCATGGCGTCGATGGCATTGTCGATCAGGTTGGTCCAGACCTGATTCAGCTCACTGGCAAAAGCGTCGATTGGCGGCAAATCGTCCGGAATCGTCACGTCAACCTGAATATTTTTTTCTTTCAGTTTATGTTTGAGCAATACCAGCGTACTGTCGATGCCCTCGCGGACCCGAATGCACTCCCGACCCGTTCCGCGGTCCATGTGCGTGTACGATTTGATGGCGTTGACCAGCAACGCAATGCGTTTGGACGCTTCTTCAATGTCGTTCACCAGCCGTTCCGTCACCAGGTTATTGACCAGCCAGTTCAGCACCGTGGCCCGGTTTTCCGGCGCCACATCCACCAGCAGGATTTCCAGATCGTCGATCGTAAACCCGAAATCGATCAGCGATTCGGTCAGGTCGTCGCTGTCCGACACCTGGTTGTCGTCGAACCAGTCGAGAAATTCATCTTCCAGCCGGCTGCGTTCCAGCAACGATAACCGGTTTTGGTCCGACTGGTTGCTCATTTTGGAAAATAACAAGGCACTGACCCGATCCACCATCTCGTCGGTGACGCGCAGGGCCATCACGTCCTTGAACCGCTGCGGGGTGTTGCGCAAATGGGATTTCAGCGTGTCGGAACTCCGGACAATGGCCGAAACCGGGTTGTTCAGTTCGTGCGCCAAACCGGCCGACATGCGTCCCAGCGCCATCATCTTATCATTTTGTTGCAGCGTTTTCGTCGTTTCCCGCACCCGCGTCGTCATCACCTGCACCAGCGTCTGCGCCAGCTCATACTGGGTCTGAATCAGGTCGCGAAAATGGTCGCGGTGCAACGACAGCAGGGCCGTCGGCTCGGTGGTTTCCCAATACGCCAGCGATTCGACCATGCGCGAAAACGGCAAAACGCCCTCCAGCGAGTTTTCTTCCGCGATACGGATTTCCTGCTGCTGGCCCTGCTGGATGAGGTAATACCGAATCCGGCCCGCCAGCACAATCAGAAAATGATCGGTGGGATCGCCGGGTTTATAGAGAATGGTTTCCGCCGGGTAGTCGCAGCACTCGGAGCGGTCGACCAGCCAGTGCAGTTGCTCCTCCGGCACATGCTGAAAGTTCGGATTCTTTTTCAGGGCGCTCAGGCAATCCATGCAACAGTGATTTGAAACCAAAAGATAGGAAATCGGCGGCTACTTCCCATAACTTATCTTTTCAACCGCCCGTTCCCGGGGCCTTTTGGGCGGTTTTTGTACTTTGCACCATGAAGCATCTGCCTTTTCTGCTTTTCAGCCTGCTGGGCTTCCACGCCCTCGTCGCGCAACCCATCCGGTTTGCTTTCGTGACCGATACGCACGTGGGCGCACCCGCCACCGCCGTCGAAGACCTGCAACGCACGGTAAACGACATCAATGCACAAACGGACCTTGATTTTGCGGTTTTTACGGGTGATGTAACCGACTTTGGATCGGACGATGAATTCGCCACGGCCAAGCGCATTCTCGATGGGTTGAACAAGAAATGGTACGTTTTTCCCGGCAACCACGACACCAAATGGTCGGAAAACGGCTGCAACAGCTTCCGAAACGTGTTTGGGGCCGAACGGTTTGCGTTCACTTTCGGGAAATACCGCTTTATCGGTTGCGGCAGCGGCCCGAACATGCGGATGGCGCCGGGGTTGGTGGCCCGCGAGGACGTGCTGTGGCTGCAAGCCGAAGTCGAAAAGCTGAAAGGCTCCGACCAGCCGGTGATTTTCATGAACCATTACCCGCTCGACGAATCGCTCGAAAACTGGTACCTGCTGATCGACGAACTGAAGAAAACCAACGTGCAGGCGGTTTTTTGCGGCCACGGCCACGCCAACCGTGACCTGAATTTTGAAGGCATTCCGGGCACGATGGGGCGCTCCAACCTGCGGGCCAAAGACGAAATCGGCGGCTACAACCTCGTGACCATCCGGAACGACACCCTGACGTTTGCCGAACGAACGCCCGGCGTCGGCACAAAACCGGTCTGGCGGACCATTCCGCTGCAGAATCATCGGTTCAGCCAGCAAACGACGAGCTATCCCCGGCCTTCGTACCAAATGAATGAGCAGTACGCAACCATCAAACCGGTTTGGACGAAACAGGACAGCAGCGACATCGGCGCGGGCCTTGTCGAAAGCGACGGTTTTTGTATTTATCCGAACACCAGCGGGCAAATCGTGGCGCTGGCGACGGCCGACGGACGGGTGCGCTGGCGGTTTGGCACGGGCGGCAAAGTCTATTCAACACCGGCGGTGCGGAAAAACCGGGTCGTGGTGGCTTCGACCGACGGGACGGTTTACTGCCTCGACAAACGAACCGGCCGACTGCTCTGGAAACAGCAGACCGGCAAACCCATTGTGGCCTCCCCGCTGATTGATCGCAACACGGTTTTTATCGGCAGCTCCGAAGGTAAATTCCGGGCCTTGTCGCTGGCCGACGGGGCGGTGCAATGGACGTTCAGTTCCGTCAGGGGGTTTGTGGAATCGGTCGCGGTGGCGGATAAAAAGCGGGTTTATTTCGGTTCCTGGGGTTCGTCGCTGTACGCGCTGAACAAAAAAACGGGCGATTCGGTCTGGCGGTGGACCAACCACAAAGTGCGCAATTTCTCGCCTGCAGCCTGCGTGCCGGTGCTGGTCAAAAACCGCCTTTTCATCCAAACCCCCGACCGCACCGTAACGGCCCTCGAAACCGAAACCGGGCGGGAAATCTGGAAAACCAACCAGCACAAAGGCTTCGAGTCGATGGGCGTTTCGGCCGACCGTTCGCTGGTTTACGTCAAGTGCATGCAGGATTCGGTCTGGGCCATTCCGACGAGCTCGCCGGACGGAAAAGGCGCCTGGTACGTCAATTGCCAGTACGGCTACGAAATCAGTCCGGGACCGCTGACCGAACGCGAAAACCGCATTTACGTGCCCACCGACGAGGGCGTGTTGTATACCATCGACCGCGAAAACCGGCGGCTGCTGTGGTCGCACAAACTGTCGAATGCCATGCTTAACCGCGTCTGGCCCCTGAAAAACCGGCGGGTGCTGGTGACGACGATGGACGGCAAAATTGCGTTATTGAGCGAATAAGCCGGGCGACCCGGGTTGAGGAGGAGTCAGATAAAAAATGGAAGGTAGGAAAGCTAAATGTAAAATAATGAATGCTGAATGTAAACGTGTTTCCAGTCGCGTTCACTTCTACATTCAGCATTCACTATTTTACATTTAACATTCGTTTCCAGTGCCGGTGAAATAGCTGCTTTGATTCGTTTGGCGGATTGTATCTTCTCAGCTTTTCCGCAGCAACACCGGAATGTCGGCCTGCCGGTTGTCTTCCAGCCCCATGCCGGCCACGGCCAGGTCGTAGGCATCGACAATGGACAGCCCCGAACCGAGTGCCTGATAAAACGTCGCCGAGAAGGCAATGGCGGCTTCGTCGCCAATCGAGCGCTGCATACCAATTACGTACGGAATGTGCTGACCGATCGCCCGCGCCTGGCTTTCGGAGTAGCAGGCATTCAGCAACACGCATTGCACCGAATCATCAAAAACCGCAAACAGCCGGCCCAGCGCATCGGCGCCCACCAGTTTCAGTTGCCCGCTCTCGGTTTCCAGACACAGCCCTTCGTCGGTGCCGTGGCCCGAAAAATGCACGATGGTCGGTTTTTCCTGCAAAATGGAGCGCGTCAGGGTGCGGGGCGTCACGGCCAGACTCGTCGAAAACAGGACGCCCTCGCTGCCCCGCAGTTCTGCCTGAATTTCGCGGGCTTCGGCCCCCAGTCGCAGCGGTTGCTCGGTGGTCGGATTGGCCGACAGGAACAGAATCCGTTTCCAGCCGTTGGCATTGGCCGGAGCCGCCCCGGTTTCGTCGCTGCTGATGAGAATTTCCTTTTCCAGCACGTCCAGGTCCCGGGCGCGGTCGCCGAGGTGAACCGTCACCTGGAGGAGCAAGGGGTGCCGCCCGGCTTTCAGCGGTTTGACAAAAAACTTCCACTGCGTTTTGTCACCCTCCCAGATTTCCTGCCGCTCGGTGCTGACGGACGTGATCTTAAAACTCTCTCCGCCCGAACCGTCGATCAGCCGCACGCTCATTTCGCTGCCAATGGTAATGTCCTGGTGGACACTGCCTTCACTGATTTTCAGCAGTTCCGCCGATACGTCTTTGCCCGCGATCCGGACGGTACAGGCCGTCGTCTCGTTGACCTTCATGGAACCGGGAATGTCGTAATCGAGCTGGCCTTCGCGGACGGCCGGTTGGGCCGCCGGAGCGGGCGGAGCAGCGACCTGGGCGGGTTGGGTCGCACCGCCGAAACTGACGCCGGAGCGGGGTGGCCCCCACGATTCGTGCGCACTGCTTCGGGTCGGACCTCGTTCATACTCAACATTGTCCGCAATAATCACGAATCTGCGGTCACCCGTACGCGGTTTTTTATCGCCAGAAGGAGCCGCGCCTTTGGACTGGCCCGGTTTTAAGGGCTGCACGATGTCGGGATTTTTGGACACGATCTCGTTGATGCGTTCCATGAATTTCATGGCCACCTGCTGAAAACCGTCGCTGTTCGGGTGGATTTCGTCGTACCACTGATCATCCCGCACGATCTTCCGCACGTTGATGTAGGAAACGTTTCCAAACTCGCTGGCTACTTCTTTAAGGCGGTCATTAAACTGATTCAGGATATACTGAATGGCCGCGAACCGGTCTGCCTGGCGGTTGATGCCTTTCTCGATCATGTAGCGCCCCAGCCAGCCTTTGTTGGTGACACTCAGCGGAATAACGTAATCGTACCCGTGCACCAGAATTTGTAATTTCGGTTTGTGCACCTTCAGGTGGCCGAACATCGCCCGGTAAATGTCGCGCAGCGAATCCAGTTCGTCAAAGAGTTTTTTGTTGAAAAACCGCTGCGGATTTTCTCCCGGTTCCTCGCTCATATCGGGCCTGTCGTTGAGGAACGTGCGGAATTGTTCGCCCAGAATGTCGTTGCCACCCCCGCTGATGAGAAAGACAGCGGGTGTATGGTCGTCGAGCGCGTCGAGGTACTCCCCGGTTTTCTGGTAGTTCCGCAGCGTGTCGCCCGCAGCCGCCACGCAATACACCGCAAAAGCCCGCGATAAATGGTCGATGGTGTCGGTCACCAGCGGGTGCTGAAACCACGAATCGCCTTCCGAAACGAGCCGGATGCGGTCCGGAAACTGTTTGATGACCTTTTCGTAGTGGCGGTTTCGGCGTCGGCGGGCCAGCGCATTGGCCAGGCCGATGCCCCAGTCCTGCAACAGTCCCTTTTCGCCCGGACCCGCCTGCCGGAGCTGAATTCCGGGTTTCAGCTTGTAATCCGGCTGCCAGTTGGGACCCGTTTCAACGTCAAAATAAAGGCCCAGCGCGAACGGCGTAATCACCGGATCGTGCAGCATTGCGTTCAGGTCGTCTTCGGCAATGACGTTCGGCTCCGGATTGATCAGTTTCAGGGTGTACGACTGCGTGGTCCAGCCGGTCAGTTTGACCTCCCGTTCCGATGCCTCGTCCGTGTCAAAACCGCCCCGTTTGACCGCATCCCGGTCCGCATCGCCGGGCATCGGCGGATCGGGCAGGGTGGGCAGCGCCAGCGCCTGCGGATCGAACTCGTCGCTGCTGACAATCAGCTTGATGTGCTCGAGCCGCGACGGCCAGTTGTAGAGGCTCAAGGCTTTGGGCAGGGTCGCGGGCAGGTAATCTTTGCCGTTCAGGCCCAGAAAAACCGAGTTGCCCGGTTCCAGCAAATACGCTTTGGGATTCAGAAAACCGGTGAACGATTCGAAGGTGGACGACAGGTACAAGGCCGCGCAGTACAGGCTGGTTTTGTTGCTGGCCGGATTCGTGATTTTCACCTGAATCTGGCTTTTCCATTTTCCGGTGGCCTGTTGCTCGTAGTCGATGGGCAGGGTACCGTCCTCGTCCGGGGTCACCGGCACGGTTTGGCCGTTGGCATCGATTCGCGCAAATTCGACGGTGAGCGGATTCCCCGGCAGCCGGTTCAGGCCGGTGTTGTTCAGGGCATTCATAAACTCCCAGCGCGCCAGGTGCTTCAACTGGCTCACCAGCTCCGGAACGGCGGTGTGGGTGGCGGCTTCGATGACCTTCGTCAGCGGGCGGTAAGGGTTGCCGGGGTAGGCGATGTGGTAGTACCCCTCCTGATGGTGAACCACATACTTCGCCCGGATTTCCTGTTCTTCCGGCACGACCTGACCGCCCGTTTCGGAAGAAAGCCGGTTCAATAGCTGTTCCTGTTCTTCCGGCAAACCGCCTTTGCTCTCAATCGTAATGGGCAGGGGCAGCGTCATCAGATCGTCGATCAGCGCCTGAAAAACCGCGTTTTGGTTCAGGTTAACGGACGCATCGAAGCGCAGCTGCGTGGAATCGACCCGGATAATGCCAATTTTGGCCGGGTATTGCGTGGCCGGATCGTCGGGGTTGAAAACCGTCAGGGTTTGGGTGTCGGACGTAATGCCGTGAATCGCGCCCAGACTCAATTGCCAGCCGGTTTTCGGGTTGTAGGTCACTTCGCCAATCGCCGACTGACCGCGCTGGCCGGGCCGGTTGAGGAAGGTTGAATAGAGCAGTGCATCGTCGCCGTTGGCCACGTAAATCCGCGGTTTTTGCTCGAACACATTCCGCAGGTATTGCCGCACGCGGCTCCGCAGGGTATAGTAGCTCAGGTCACCCGCTGCGTTACGCAGCACGTTCAGCAAGGTTTTGGTGAACACGCCCTCGCCCCCCACTTCCATCGCCGATTCGTCGGACTCGCAGGCCGACAATTGCACGTGCGTTCCTTCGGGCAAGGCCACCGCATCGCCCAGCTGCCGAACGGTGTCGGCACTGATCGCTGGTCCGAAAACGAAGTTGTTCCAGGGGCGTTTGGCAAAGGCGAACGGAATCCGTTTTTCCCGGGGTGCCTCTTCCTTGAAAACCGTCTGCACCATCGCGCCGTTGCGGGTCACGTCGCCCGAGTGGCAGCAGTCGAAGATGGTGACGACGTGCGGTTTTTGGGTCGTTAATCCGTGAATCAAATACCGCAACTCCTTGTCCGACAGCAGGAAGTTGTCGGCGGTTTCTTCGTCGTAATGGCAGGCAATGCATTCCAGCCGCCCGTCGGTTTCGTGTTTCCAGACGGTGGTGTCGGCCCATTCCTGGGTGCCGTGGCCGGAGAAATAGAACAGGGCGACATCGCCTTCCCGGGCCTGTCCCAGGTGCTCCTGAAAGGCCCGGACCACGCTGGCTTTGTCGGCTTCTTCGTCCTGTAAAAAAAGAATATGCGGCTCAAAAGCCGGGTCGGTCTGCAAATACTGCTTTACTTTCCGGGCGTCGGCTACGCAGCCGTTCAGGGCCGGAAACGTCACCTGTCCCTGCAACAGCAAATCGCCCCGGTAGTCGTTGATGCCCACCAGCAGCGCGTAGAGTTTCGGCTTCCGGGCCAGATCGGCCGGAGCCACTGCGGCTTCGGGCTGCCCGGTTTCCAGGCCCGATTTGCTTTCAAAGTCTTCGTACGGTTCGTCTTCCCGAGCGGCACTTTTGGGTGCGGGCAGCAGCGGTTCCAGGGCTTCTTCCGACGGGATGGGCGCTTCCGTTGCGGCCAGTTCGGCGGGAATCAGCGAACCGGAGCGCTGGGCGGCCGGGCTAAACTGGGGCGCCTGCACGCCCGCGATCACTTTGGCCCAGTCGAAAGCCTGTCCAAGATCCCATTTGCCGTCGATGCGGTAGTTGATGTGCGAAACGATTCCCTTGAAATTCAGCAGCGACGGGGTAGTTTCGTAGCGCGTCGGTTCCGGCAAAAACTGGCGTGGAATCTGGTATTGGGCGGTCAGATACCGCAACAGCACAATCAAACTGTCGTACTGCGCGTCGGTATAAGTGGCGTAATAGAGTTGCTGTCGAAACGGCACCGCCAGTTTCTGGTAGGCTTCCTGTTCGGTCAGAGCGCAGTACACATCGACCGGGCCGGGCTGGCCGCTGGCGTTTTTCTGGCGGGAATAATACGTTTCGAGGTTACTGCCCTGCGGTTTCAGAAAACCGTAATTCGATAGTTCGATGCCGATGGTTACTTTGTCCTGCGCGTTACCGACGTTGCCCACGGCGCCCTTGCCCAAATGCCCCGACCAGAACCGGGACGAAAAAAGCTGGTAGATGGTGCCGTCGCGGGCGATCAGGAACGGCACGGAGACGTGAAAATCGTTGCGGGTGAGCGCCGACAGATCCCCGCGCAGGTTGCCGGCGGTGAAATGCAGCACGATCCGCTGTTTGGGATGCTGCACGTCGTGGTAGTAGCCCGACCGGTTTTTGGGCGTGCACAGCAGCCCCTGCAAGCGGAGCGGCTCGCCCGGAACCGGCACCGAAATGGGCTTGAGCGAATATTCTCCATTGCCTCCCGTTTCCCGGAAAGCTTTCTCGACCGACTGAATTGCCGAATAACGCATGGTAGTAAAGGATAGAGGAAGAGGAATGGCGCAGCGGATGGGATACCCGTTGCGCAAGGATACCAAGGTAGGCGGAAAAACGGTCGGCGATTAAAACGAATTATCGAACGGTATCAGCGTTCCATCGTGTAGAATTCATAGCTGATTTTCCACGTAAATTCCTGACCCGGTGCCACATCAATGGCCGTATACGGTTCGGGCGACAAGTTTTTGGGGTTCGACCAGAAGGCCAGTTTGGCGATGGGCCGGTCGCTCCGAATCCGGACGCCCGCGCCGGTTTTGGTGTTTTCGACCCGGATGTCGTAATCCGTGGCGGTGGCCCCGTAGCCTTCCACCAGCGTGTAGATGCTTTCCCGGTTCTGGAGCGGGCGCAAAAAGCGCAGCTCGTGGCTGGTGCTCGCCAGAATGTCCTTCAGATCGCCGGTGGGTTTGATGGCAAACGGAAACTGAACCCGAAAACCGGGTCCGGACGGCTGCTGGTCGATGACCAGAAAATTGTGGTTGTAAACGGCGGTTTGAATGCGTTGCTGGCCGGTGTTTTTGAGCCGGTGTTCCAGCACCAGTTCGGACTTGCCCTGGGTGAGTTTAACGGTTTTTTCGTACTGGTATGAATACCCGGCGGCCTCCTGCAAACGATGCGTAAACCGGACCTGATCGGCTTTTTTCCGGACGGTCCACCGGCCCTTGTCCACGTGCTGATACGGCGCCACGAACTTATAGGGTTCGTTGTCGATTTTCCGCAGGCTGCCCACGCCGATCTTGACAAACAGCTCACCGGGTTTGGCCTGCTCGTACCCCAGCGGGTCGAAGGCTTCCACCGGCCCAGTGATGGCATCGTGCAGAAACGGATCGTAACGTTCGAACCATTGGCCGAAATACGAATGGCCTTTGTATTCCAGACTGGCAATGACCCCCGCCCAGTCGAAGCGCGTGCCCCGGTAGTACCCGGCTGCGGTGTCGGGCAAATACAGGGTCGCTTTCACGGAACCGTTGCTGATCGGCGCCTGCGGAACGTCGTCAACCGTCCAGGCAAGCAGGGAAAACGTCAGGAGCAGGGCAAGGAGGGCTTTCGTCATTTTTCTGGGGTTTAGGTGTCTTGGGGTTTACGGTTTTTGGGATACGGTTTTCGGTGTGGTCCCGATCAACACCCGAAACGTCGACCCGCCAAAAACCGTATCCCGAAAACTGAAAACCGTATCCCGAAAACCGGTTCTTACAACGCCTTTAGCAAGCCGCGCCGACGGAGGAGCGGTTTGATGTCGGGCTCGGCGCCCCGGAAGTTTTTGTACAGCGTCATGGGCTCGTCGGTGCCGCCCCGTTCGAGCACGTTTTTGCGGAACGACTGGGCCGATTTCTGATCGAACAAACCTTTCTGTTTGAATACCTCAAAGGCATCGGCGTCGAGCACGGCCGACCAGATGTAACTGTAATAACCGGCCGAATAACCGCCCGCGAAAATGTGCTGAAAATACGTGCTCCGGTAACGCGGGGGAATCTGCTCGATCAGGCCAATTTTGTCCATCGACTGCTTCTCGAACGCCAGCACATCGGTGGGCGTCTGGTCGGGCTTGAGCGTGTGGTAATCCATGTCGAGCAGCGACGCGGCCAGGTATTCGGTGGTTTCGAAACCCTGATTAAACAGGCTGCTTTTGTTGATTTTCTCGATCATGGCATCCGGAATGACGGCACCGGTTTTGTAATGCTTGGCGTACAATTTCAGCATCTGGGCCTCCTGCGACCAGTTTTCCATGATCTGCGAGGGCAGTTCGACGAAATCACGCGGAACCGACGTGCCCGATAGCCTGCCGTAGGTAACATTGGAAAGCAGACCGTGCAGCGCGTGTCCAAATTCGTGGAAGAACGTCCGGGTTTCGTCCATACTGAGCAGCGCCGGGGCGTCGCCCGCTGGTCGCGCGAAATTGCAGACAATGGAAACCACCGGACTGATTTTCTGGCCATTTTTCACTTCCTGCTGCCGGAAACTGGTCATCCAGGCTCCTCCGCGCTTGCTGGCGCGGGGGTGAAAATCCATGTACAGGATGCCGACGTGCCGGCCGTCAGCTTCTTTCACTTCGTAACCCTGCACTTCTTCGTGGTAAACCGGCAACTCTTTTTTAAGCTCAAACCGCAAACCATACAGCCGATTGGTCAGCATGAAAATGCCCTCGCGGACGTTTTCGAGCGAGAAATACGGTTTTAGCTCTTCGGTATTCAGCGCATATTTTTCCGCGCGCAGCTTTTCGGCGTAATACCGCCAGTCCCAGCTGGCCAGCTTCTCGTTTTTGCCTTCCTTATCCATCATGGCCTGCAACTCGGCGGCTTCCTGTTTGGTGACGGGCTGCGCTGCGGCCCAGAGCTGATTCAGCAGATCGCTTACTTTGGCCGGGGTGGAGGCCATGCTTTCTTCGAGCACGAAAGCCGCGTGGTTCTCATACCCCAGCAGCTGGGCTTTTTCGGCGCGCAGGGCCACCATGCGGGCCATAATGACCTTGTTATCGTTGGCGTCGTTGTGATTGCCGCGTTCGAGATAGGCCTTCAGAATCTGTTCGCGAAGCGCCCGGTTGTCGGCATACTGCAAAAACGGCATGATGCTCGGGTTTTGCAGCGTAAAGATCCACTTCTGACCCGCCTGATTCCGCTTCTTCGCTTCGTCGGCAGCCGCGCTCACCAGCGAAGCCGGTAAACCGCTGAGGTCGGCCGGTTTGTCGATCACCAGCGTATAGGCGTTGTTTTCGGCCAGCAGATTTTGTCCGAATTTCAAGGTTAATACCGACAGTTCTCCGTTGATTTTCCGCAAACGCTCCTGCTTTTCGGCCGACAGGGCGGCCCCGCCCCGCACGAAACCTTTATAGGTTTTTTCGAGCAGCTGTTGTTGTTCGCCCGTCAGTTTGAGTTTATTCCGCTGGTCGTAGACGGTTTTGACCCGCTTGAACAAAAGCGGATTCAGGGCAACGTCATCCCGGTTTTTAGCCAGCTTCGGCGCCACATTCTGCGCAATTTTCTGGAGCGCTTCGCTGGTGTTGGCGCTGTTGAGATTCGCAAATACCGCATTGACCCGGTTCAGCAGGTCACCGCCCACTTCCAGCGCTTCGATGGTGTTGGCGAACGTCGGGGCCTGCCGCTGACTGGTAATCTTCAGGAGTTCCGCGGCTTGCTGCTTGATGCCTTCGTCAAAAGCCGGTTCGAAGTGTTCGGTCTTGATTTTGTCAAAATCCGGAACCCCAAAGGGGGTTTTATAGGCACTGAAAAATGGGTTATCCGCCGGGGATTGCCCGTTTACCAGCCCGGGAGCAGTCAGCAACAGGGTCGATACCAGCAGACTAATGGGTACTTTCATAAGGAGCGCATTGATTGGAGTAATCAAATCTACAGAATCGCACCGCGAAAGGCAAATGCTTTACAATCAGGAAGCTGGAAAACCGGCTTTTAAAAACCGCCCTGAAAACCGCCCGGCGGTTTGAAACACCGGACCCGTCACTTCATCCCGAATTTTTGCGATTTCAGTCGCTACAATATTGATTCACAGGCCGGTTTTCGGTCATCTTTGTATCGTCCAACGCAGCCAGCTCTTTTGTCCGCCAGCGAACAACAAATGTCCGGGATCGTACAGGTAAAAACCGGAAGTTTATTTTTAAAGTGCTGAATGGTAGGTAATTAGGTAATTGGCACGGCATTTGGTTTTTGGGTAGCCGAACCGGTAAACAACAAATCGTGAATCGTAAGTAATCAAACAACAACAAATACTAAACGTAAAAAGTCATGTTAAATCTGCTGAGTAATCTGATCTGTACGGCGCTGGTAAGCGCATCCCTGAATGGTGGTGAAATCAAGGCGCCGAAAGCCCTGCCATTCGAAGTGAGTGCCTACGTCACGAGCGAAAACAAGGTTCGGTTCGCCGTCGAAAAGTCGTCACCGGAAACCGTCATGGTGCTGTTGCGCAACGAGAAAAAGGAAATCCTTTTTCAGGAAATGATCACCAAAAAAGAATTGAAATACGCGGCCAAACTGGACATGAAAAACCTGACCGATGGCGCGTACGAACTGGAATTTAAATCGGCCCAGGGCACCATTCGCAAACAGGTGAACGTGGCTACCAAACCGGTGGCATCGCCCGAGCGTCAGGTGCTGCTGAACAGTCCGGCCGAATAACGTGTCGGGTTTGATCCCCTGCAAAACCACCCCGGACCCGGGGTGGTTTTTTGTTTTGGGGAACGGTTTCTGGGAATATTCCCGTTACTTCGCAGGACCACGGAGCCGAACCGACTGCATTCCTATGAAATTTGACGATTATCACATTGCCCCCGAAATCAAGCGGAATCTGGAAGGGCTGGATTTTAAAAAGCCGACGGACATTCAGTTCAAGTCGATTCCGCCGATTCTGAAGGGGGAAGACGTGCTGGCGATTGCCCAGACCGGCACCGGAAAAACGGCGGCTTTTGCCATTCCGGTGGTCAGTATGCTCTACGAACGCAACCGGTCGCGCCGGACCGAGGGCATCAAGTGTCTGGTGATGGTGCCGACCCGCGAACTGGCGATTCAGATCACGGGCGTGTTCGAGAAAATTGCCCGCTATACGAACCTGAAGGCCTTTTCGGTTTTTGGCGGGGTGGAGCAGGGGCCGCAGATCGCGCGCCTGGAAAATGGCATCGACATTCTGGTGGCAACGCCGGGCCGGATGTTCGATCTGGTGAGTCAGGGCCATATCCGGCTGCAACGGGTTGAAATCCTGATTCTGGACGAAGCCGACCACATGCTCGATCTGGGCTTTATCAAGGACATTCAGGACCTGATGCGGTTTTTGCCCAAAAAACGGCAGACCTTATTTTTCTCAGCGACGATCAACGAAAAGATCAAGAAACTGGCGTACTCGCTGGTGCACAACGCCATCCGGATTCAGGTTTCGCCCAAAGATCCGGTCGCCAAAAACATCGACCATTCCGTGGCTTTCGTGGGCATGGACGATAAGCGGTTTTTTCTGGAACGGCTGATCAGCGAGCATCCCGAAAGTAAAATTCTCGTGTTTGTGCGGACCAAAGTGCGGGCCGAGCGGGTCCTGAAAGCACTCGAGCGGGTGAACATCCCGAGCCAGACCATCCACGGCGACAAAGAGCAGCGCGACCGCTTGCAGGTGCTGAATCAGTTTCGGAATGGAAGCGTTAAGGTGCTGATTGCTACGGATGTCAGCGCGCGCGGGATTGACATTGCCAATGTTGACTACGTGGTCAATTACGACCTGCCGGAGCAGCCAGAAAACTACGTGCACCGCGTGGGCCGAACGGGTCGGGGCACGCAGAAAGGGCAGGCTTTTTCATTTTGCAGCCCGGAAGAAAAACCGATTCTGGCCGAAATTGAGCAGTATCTAACGAAGCCCATCCGGGTTGTTCAGATCGACAACGGAACCTATACCGAAACCGTTGATGCCAGTCAGGACGCGCAGTTTGACCTGAAGGCGCTGATGAAGGAAGCCGAGGAGTTTGAACAAAACCGCCGGAAGAAAAAGAAGAAATAGGAGCAGGGGAGTCAGGCTCCCGAAGACAACTACGGTTTTTCCGGCGCGAGAAATTGCCGGATGAACGTGTCGAACGGGCCATCGACCGAAAAGCCAAGCCGGAGCGCCCGGCTGTTGTCGACGGCTGTGGGCCAGCTGCTGACAATGGCGTCGATGGCCGGGTCGGGCCGAAACTGAACCCGGTCGCGCGTTTCCCGATTCGTCAGCCGTTCGAGGGCGTCGAGCATCGCCCGGATGGTCACGGCAATGCCGGGGAGGTTGACCGTGCGCCAGTCGCCCAAAACCGCCGAATCCAGCGTGGCCCCCTTGATGAGGTTCTGAATGACCGTGTCCGGACTGGACACCAGAACCGTCAGGTCCGGAGAAACCGGACAAACTACCGACTCGCCCCCGAGGGGCTCCCGGATGATGCTGCTGACAAACGACGAAGCCGCCTGATTCGGCCGGCCGGGCCGGACGCAGATCGTCGGCGGGCGCAAGACCCGCCCATCGACAAACCCTTTCCGGCTGTAATCGTTGACCAGCAACTCCACCACGGCTTTCTGGATTCCGTAGGACGAGCGGGGCGTCACGACGGTGGTTTCGTCAACGACGGCGGGCAGCGTTCCGCCATAAACGGCAAAACCGCTGGCGAACACAAACCGGATGCCCGGACGCTGGTGACGGCAGGCTTCCAGCAGGTGGCGGGAAATGCCGAGGTTGACGGTCCAGCCCAGATCGAACTCCTGCTCGGCCTGGCTGCTCACCACGGCAGCCAGGTGAAAAACAACGCCGGTTTTTGGCGTAATGATGCGCTGGGCAACCCCCGCTTCCGACAGATCAAGTTGCTGGCAGCGGATCCGCCCGTCATTCGCCGGAAGGGGAGGAGCAACGAGGTCGACTAGAAGAAGCTCGTCAAAAACCAGCGAACTCTTCAGGAGCGCTTTGGCCAGCCGCTGGCCGAGAAAGCCCGCTCCGCCCGTTATAATAATCTGCATGATTGGCTAACGATTTGAAACCAAAAGCATCGAAAACCGGCGGGTTACTTTTTAGGGTGAACGGTTATTTCGTACAAAAAGCATAAATTTAGTTTTTAAAGTACAAAACCGTTACCGACGTGCGCGAGAAAATGAGTCTGGAAGAGGAAATTGCGATCGTCCGATTCGGGCAGGGAGTCCTTTCCGATGCGGATTTGCGGGCTTCGTTCAGTCCGTTGGATAAGGAGCGCAAAAAGAATCAGTTACTGGATCTGACTTCGCTGGTGCACCACGCAAAACCGGTCGATGCCGATATTGAGCGGGCAATTGCGGCTAGCGGGCTGGAACCGACCGATGCCGCCGTTTATTTCCTGAAAACCGATCGGCTGCGAGTCAACCGGGTTTTTATCACGCCCGAAGATGAACTCGACAGCGCTTACCTCCTGCAACTGCATTTGTTTAAAATCGCTTACCAACGACGCTATGCGCTGGAAAAAGGCAGGTTGACCCAATGGTGGTTCTGGGATTTAGCAGCCGATGAGGTGGTTCAGCGGATTCTGGCCGCCCACCAGCAACTGGTGGACGACGTATACCAAAATCCGGGGTACCGGGGCGAATTTGTCAGCATGGTGAAACTGCAACTGGCCAATGAACAGCAGATGCAGGCCCGCTTTCAGGAGCCTGCTCCCGAACCGGAAACCCATTTTACGTTTCTGACGTACGATGACATGCTGACGGCGGCCTTTAAAATAGACCAGGAAAATAAAAAATACAGCGAGCCCCTGTTCCTGCTGCGCCATGCGATGGGAAAGGCACTTTCAAAAAAATACGGTCTGGATTTTCCCCAGGAACTGCGGCTGATGCAGGATGTTCTGGAACGATACCGGCAGGAAAACCGCCCCGATGGGCTGGCGGAATGAGATCGGATGCGCTACTGGTTGGGCGAACGGGTCCGGAAATCGTAGCCAGCCAGCAGCACAAACGCCTGAAGCAGCGCCAGAAACCGGCCTTCGCGGGGTTAGGCAAAACCGGGCGGTTTTCGCGGACGGGCTTTTTATTTCCCAAATTCCAGGTGCGTACTGATCGCAATGCGGTTCCAGGCATTGATGGTGACGACGGCCATGATGAGCTGGGCCAGATACGTACTGCCAAACAACTGCTCGGCTTCCTGGTAGATTTTGTCGGACAAACCGCCCTGATGAATCAAGGTAATCGCTTCCGTCAGGGCCAGAATGGTTTTTTCTTCGGCGGTATACAGATCGGTCTCCCGCCAGGCATTGAGCAGAAAAATTCGCCGGGCGGTTTCGCCGGATTGCAGGGCTTCCTGCGTGTGCATGTCGATGCAGTAGGCGCACCCATTGAGTTGGGAGGCCCGTATCTTGATCAGGTGCTTGTGCGACCGGCTTAGCTGGGCGGTTTGTAGGTAACCTTCCAGCGCAAACATGGCTTTAAAGGCCTGAGGTTCCGTCTGTTGGATATTGATTCGCTTTTCCATGGCTCTTCTGTTTTGATGGTGGGACAAAACTAGGCACTGGATTGCGGGGAAAACTTAAACTGGTTTAAGAACGCTTTTTCCGGCGGATTTCACTCAGGTATTCCGGCGTAAACCCGAGAAAGGACGCCAGCAGGTACTGCGGAATGCGCTGAATAAAGGCGGGGTATTTGTCCGCGAACTGGCCGTATAGCTCCTCCCGCGAGTAATCGTAGAGGTATTTGATGCGCAGTTGGGCGGCCGCGTAGGCTTTCTGGTAGATTAGGCGGAAATACCGCTCCAGCTGGGGAAATTGCGCCAGCAGCTGTTCCTGCGACTGGAAATCAATGGCTACAAGGTCGCAGTTTTCAACGGCCTGAATAAAAAAATCGGTGGGCTGCTGGTTTTGAAACGCCATGTAATCGGTCATCCACCAGTTTTCAATCGCAAACTGGGTGGTTTGCTCCACGCCTTTTTCATTCACGAAAAACATCCGAAGGCAGCCGTTCAGCACGAAATAATTGGACCGGCAGCCCTGACCTGCTTCCACCAGATTTTCTTTCTTTTTCAGGTGAATGGGCTTGAAAAAAGCCGATATGGCCGGTTTATCGTCGTCCTGGATGGCGACAAATTTTGCAAAGTGCCGGATGAGTTGCTCGGGCATACGGGGTCAGTCGAAGATGGCGGTTCAAAGGTAGCCGTAGATTTTGATTTGTGTCGTGGTTTCAGGGCGAATTGCCCGGCCCGATCCGCACCGATCTTCTATTTTTCTGATCAAAACAAAAGCCGGTCCTGGCAGGCTGTGCGGTTTTTATCGGACAAAAATCTGCTAATCAAAATTTGCGGTTCTGAAGAAAACCGCTGCGGATTTTATATTCGCGACCGGAAACGGCAAGCCGGCGCCTTGCCAATCCTGGCAAGCGTCAACCCGGGAAATAGTGCGGGCCTCGCGGTTGAAAGGAGTTATTTCCGCTTGTTGTAACCCAGTCGGCGGTACCCGATGAGTTGATCGGCCCGCGCAGCCGGGGGGCGGTGGTAGATGAAGAGTTCGTAATCATTTTCGGTGTCCGAATACGTGCCCTCGATCAGGATTTCATTGCCGGTCAGGTTCATGCCGGAGCGCGTCACGGGGGGCGGAATGCCCTTAACGGAGTAATTGTAGTTGTAGACGCCCTGCTTCAACGGAATTTCGGCCTGATACGCCCGGAGTTCCGGAACGTAATGCATCCGGTTGAGCTCGTCCAGCCGCCAGAAATTGAACGCACTGTTGACGTAGACCTCGGCGTTGGCCAGTTCATCCAGCCGCAGCGTAAAAACCGTCGTGATGTAATCGGACTGCGTCGCTCCGATTTTGGTTTCCAGCTGATCGATCACGTATTGCCCGTTGAAGTCGTCGGTCTGCACGTACGCGCCCACGGAGCGCGGGCCGTCGGTTTGGACAAAAGCCGTGTTTTTATCGTCCTTCCGCTCCACCCGTTCGATGTAGTTTCCGCGCGATAAAACCGTCCGGGTGTCGAAATACCGGTATTCATTGCCGCCGGGAAAGGTATTTTTCAAATCAAACAGGCGGTATTCCAGCAAGTTGTCGAACACCCGCACGTTGGTGGGTCGCAGGCCCGTAACGACCCGGTCGTCGCGGTAATTCTGCCGGATGACAATCTTCAGATCGTCCTGCGGAGAAATGAGCGGATAGCCCCGGTAACTGATGTCAAAATTGATCTGCTGGTCGGTAAACCGCAATTGGGGATCGTTGGCAAACTGCACCGTTGCCGCCACACTGACGCGGTTGACGTAAGCAATAAACCGGCGGCTGAAATAGATCTGTCGCGGGTTCCGCTCGTTGTACACCACCAGCACATAATTGCCCGGCAGCTTCATTTTCGGGATTGGAAACCGGTAGTGGTAATACGGTATTTTGGTGTTGAGCGAAATCTGGTAATCCTGAATCGGGAAGTCGTTGTATTCATAAGTGAATTCAATGTCGTTCAGAATCGACTGCTTCCAGTCGGCGTTGCAATGCACAAATTTGGCGCGAAACGGGCGGTAGTTGGCCGTCAGGTCGTCAAATTCCAGCAGCAGTGAGGTCCCGACGCCCTGGTCGATCACGGGCGGGTTGAGGGTCTGGGCCGGGTCGCCGGGGTCGTTGCCCAGCACCGGGTAGAGCAATACGGTTTTGATGGCATTTTCAAAAATACGGTCTTCCGTCGGCAGGTTTTGGGCCGCGGCTGATCGGTTTATCAGGACACTGAGGAGCAGGAGGAATCGAAATAATTGCATAATACAGCTAAATTCTCATGAGTATGAACGAAATTTCGGACGCAGAGTTATACAAAAAATCCAACGATCATTTTGAGAAAGAAAGATACCAATCCGGAAGCAATGGTCAATTATAACCCGAAAGAGTGGTTGCGGTTTTTGATCAACTTCCCCAAAGCCGATACGGTTCGCAAGCTGTTGCCGTTCATGGGCGGCATGGCGGTTTATTCGTTCATCATTGCCTTTATTATTCTGGAAATCTTTCACCTGAAAGACAATTCGGATTTGAAAAATATTTCCCTGATGCACTCGCTGCTGGGGTTTGTGATTTCGATGTTGCTGGTTTTCAGGACCAATACGGCGTATGACCGCTGGTGGGAGGGGCGCCGGCAGTGGGGCGCGCTGGTCAACAACAGCCGGAATCTGGCCCTGAAGCTGGAACCGCTGCTGGACGGAGCAAACCGCGACGAGCGGGATTTTTTCCGGACGATGATTCCCAATTTTGCCTACGCGATGAAAAATCACCTTCGCGCCGGTTTTATCGAAAACGAATTCACCGAAACCGCCTTGTTTCGGCTGACGGATCTGAAACCGGACGGCCACATTCCGGCGCAGATTTCGGCGGCCATTCTCCGCAAAGTTTATGACCTTCAGCGCCGGGGTGTTTTACTGCCCGAACACCTGTTATTTCTGAACCCCGAACTCCTGAGTTTCATGGACATTTGCGGGGCCTGCGAACGGATTCACAAAACGCCGATTCCGTATTCCTACAGTTCGTTTCTGAAAAAATTCATCACGATTTACTGCATTACGCTGCCGCTGGGCTACGTTTTTAACCTGCATTACCTGGTCATTCCGTTTGTGGTGTTTATTTTTTACGTGCTGGCCAGTCTGGAGGTGATTGCGGAAGAGATTGAAGACCCGTTTGGCACCGATTCCAACGATTTGCCCGCCGAAACCATTTGCAAAAACATCCGCAACTCGGTGCAGCAACTCGTACCGCTGGCGGCCCCGCCCGTTCCGGCGGCTTCCGGGCGTTCCTGAGTTGCGGTTCTGGCCCGAAACCGCTACTTTGCGGGCAGCTTCATCTTAGCCTAACACCATGAGTCTGACTGCGGTAAACGAATGCCCGAACTGTTCGGCTGGTCTGGAAAAACCGTTTCATTACTGCCCAAACTGCGGGCAAAGTGCGCACCTTCACCGGTTTAACCTGCCGCATATTTTTCACGAGATTTTCCACGCCTTTACGCATGCCGACAAGGGCGTTTTGTACCTGGTGAAAAGCCTGACGCTGAAACCGGGGGTGGTGGCCCGCGAATACATTCTGGAGGGCAAGCGAAAAAAGTATTTTAATCCGTTTACGTTTCTGCTGCTGGTGCTCGGTCTGGCGGTTTTTGTCAATTCGTACTTCAAACCGTATTTCCGGGGCGACAACGCAAAGCCGTCGGCAAGCGCCCACGCTCAACCGGGCAGTGCCTCCCCGGCCGACGCCATCCAGCAGCGAAAAGAAAACATTGCGACGCTGTTGAACAAACGGGCCAACCTGATTGCTTTTGCGGCCATTCCGATTTTTACGCTGATTTTCTGGCTTTTCTTCTTTCGGTCGGGCATCAACTACGCCGAACACCTGGTGGCCAACGTATTCTTTGCGGGCTACTTCCAGCTGGTGGCCGTTGTCGTCACGGTGATCCTGAGCCTGTTTGACCGCTACATCTCCACCATCAACGAGCAGCAGCTTGTCTTTCAACTCATTTACCTGCCCATTGGCTATTACCAGTTCATGAATTACCACCGCCCCGTCAAGTTTCTGGTCACGCTGCTGGCTTCTTTGCTGGCGCTGGGCGTTTGGGTGCTGCTTTCGTCGCAGGCTATCCGGTTTTACATCCAGTATGGCTTTTGACAAAAAAACCGGCGTTGCCACCGGTTTTTGATCAGGCGAGTTTCTTTTCCAGTTCTTCGGCTTCGAGCATGGCTTCTTCCCATTGCTCCTGTACGCTGTCAAGCTGGTTTTTCAGGTGCTGGTAGTCGGCGGTTTTGGCCTGAAGCTTTTTGCCATCCGATACCACCGCCGGGGTCGCCAGTTCCGTTTCCAACTGTTTTTTCTGTTTTTCCAGCCCCGCAATTTTCTGCTCGAACTCGTCGGCCTGCTGCGTCACTTTTTTCAAAGCCCGTTGCAGTTCCCGGCGCTCGTCATCGTTGGCGGCCGGTTTGGGTTTGGCCGGGGCGGCAACCGGGGCCGGGCTGGCTTTGGTTTCGCCCCCCTTCAATTTGCGCTCTTCCATCCACCACTCGTACTCGTCGTAGGTGCCGGGGTATTCTTTCACCTGCTCGTCTTCGATGTACCAAATTTTATTGGCAATCTGCGACACAAAATACCGGTCGTGAGAAACGATCACGTAGGTTCCTTCGTACTGCTCCAGCGCCTGGATCAGGATGTTCACCGACTGCATATCCAAGTGGTTGGTCGGCTCATCGAGCAGCAGGAAGTTGGCCTGCGACAGCAGCACTTTCGCCAGGGCCACCCGCGATTTTTCACCTCCGGAAAGCACTTTAATCTTCTTGAATACATCGTCGCCCGAGAACAGAAAGCAACCCAAAACCGTCCGGAGTTCCGCTTCGGATTTGTTCGGGTTGGCCGATTTCAGTTCTTCGAGCATGTTGTCGTCCACGTTCAGCGACTCCAGCTGGTGCTGGGCATAAAAGCTAAACGAAACGTTGTGGCCGAGCCGCCGTTCGCCTTTGCTGGTTGGTTCGGTGCCGGCAATGATCCGCAGTAGCGTCGATTTTCCTTTTCCGTTGGCACCGATCAGCGCCACGTGGTCTCCGCGTTCCAGCCGGGCGGTGGTATGCGTCAGAATCTTTTTCTCGCTGTAGTTTTTGGTGACATCATCCAGGTGCAGGATGTGCCGACCGGGTTGCGTCGAGAAGTTAAACCGGAAGTTGACGCGGGCGTTTTCGTCGATGACCGCATCGACCAGTTCCATCTTCTCAAGCATTTTCACCCGGCTTTGGGCCTGTTTGGCCTTCGTCGCTTTGGCCTTAAACCGCTCAATAAACCGCTCGGTCTGGCGGATTTTGGCCTGCTGGTTTTCGTAGGCGCCCTGCTGGATTTCGTTACGCAGCGCCTTCTCTTCGACGTAAAACGAATAATTTCCGGCGTAGTAGTTCAGCTTCGCGCCCGAAACTTCCACAATGCTGTCAACCACATTGTCCAGAAATTCGCGGTCGTGGGAAACCACAATCACCGCTCCTTCGTAGTTCTGGATGTATTTTTCAACCCACTGAATGGAGGGTAAGTCCAGGTGGTTGGTGGGTTCATCGAGCATCAGCAAAGACGGTTTTTGCAGCAGCAGTTTCGCCAGCATGACCCGCATCCGCCAGCCCCCCGAAAATTGCCGGAGCGGTTTGTGCAGGTCGTCCGTCGTAAAACCGAGTCCTTCCAGGATTTCTTCCGCCTTCGACTGAATGGTGTAACCGTCCAGAGCCGCAAATTCGTCCTGAGCGCGGGCCAGCTTGTCGATCAGGGCGTCGGTGTAATTGACTTCCATTTCGTGCAGCAGGGCATCGATGCGCTTTTGCAGGTGGTTCTGGCGTTCGAAAGCCTGCATGGCCACCGACAGAATCGAGTCGTCGGTTTGGTAGGACAGCAAATCCTGGTTCAAAAAACCGATGGTAACGTCGCCCGCTTTGGAGATCACCCCGCCGTCGAGTTGGTATTCGCCGATGATCAGCCGCAGCAGCGTTGATTTTCCGGTTCCGTTGAGGCCGATAAGACCAATTTTCTGACCGGGCTTGATGTGCATCGACGCATTTTCGTAGAGTGCCCGGCTTCCGAGGTAATAAGACAGGTTGGTAAGAGAAATCATGGCGCGAATTTACGCATTTTTGCCGCGTTTGCTTGCATGATTTGTCAAGAACCCGTTATATTTGCACCCACAAAAATGAGGAATACTTTCATTTTGCCTCCTTAGCTCAGCTGGTAGAGCGACGCATTCGTAATGCGTAGGTCGCAGGTTCGAATCCCGTAGGAGGCTCATTTTTTGAATCAGGGTTAATCAGTTTTCGAGTATAAAAGCTCAAAATCAACTGATTAGCCCTTTTTCTTTATCAATCCTTATCACTAATAATACGGTTTGATAAAGCTCATCCGTCACCAAATCCGTCACCACGTATTGTTATTATTCGTATCTTGGTAGTGACCAAACCCGGTACTATCCATGAAAACGATTACCGAGAAGTCGGTAAAGTTGATGTTGAACAAGGCGAATGCTGATCTTCCGACTACTATCTACCTTGTTTTTCGCTACGACAACAAACGATTTCTAACCTCAACGGGGCAGACTATTATCCCATCCGAGTGGGATGCTGAAAATCAGCGGGCCCGTACGGACATGAAGAATCGTCAGCAGCGTCAATCCAACGAAACAATTAATGCTCACCTAGAACGCCAGCGCTCCGTTTTGCTGAAAGTTCTAAATTCGCTGCAGCTGGCACAGATTTCTTTTTCTAACGAATCAATCAGCCAACATCTCGATAATGCACTGGGGCGCACCAGAAAAGCAAAAATTGAAGAACTAAAGCCTGAAACGCTGCCTGACTATATCGACCGGTTTGTAAAGGAGGCTAAATCCGGAAAAAGGCTCAATTCAAAAAGTATTCACTATGCTAGGTATACGCTGGAAGGTTACATGAAATTGAAACGTATTCTGGACCGGTACCAAACTGACACGGGAAATCGAACCGCTTTCGAGTCCTTCACGCTTGATTATTACCATCATTTCAAACTCTGGCTTACGGGGAGGGGACTTACCCTGAATTACGTAGGTACGCTTTTGAAAGATCTGAAGGTGATGTTGAAACAGTCCCACGCCGATGGCATGCACACCAATACGGTTTACATGCACAAGGATTTTAAGAAGCTGGTCGAGGACGTCGATAATGTGTATTTATCCGATGAAGAGTTGACGCGGCTGTTTACGCTGGATTTATCCGGCAATGTACGGCTCGACCGTATTCGGGATCTGTTTCTAATCGGTGCGTATACCGGTCTGCGGTTTTCTGACTTTTCCGAGCTTCGGCCGGAGAACATTACCCACAATGGCCGTATCCTAACACGTAAGACGCTCAAGACCTCTGAGCGGGTTTCGATCCCACTGAATTCTAATGTGCTGGCTATTCTGGCAAAATACGAAGGAATCCCGCCCCAGACGATCAGCAATCAAAAGATGAATGATTATGTCAAAGAGCTTTGCCAGCGGGCTGGGCTGACTGAACGGATTGAAGTAAGCAGGACCAAGGGTGGTTTGAAACAGACGAGGTACCTGGAAAAATGGGAACTGGTGACGACCCACACGGCCCGGCGTTCATTTGCTACCAATGCATTTCTGGCTAAGGTACCCACGGTCTCGATCATGAAGATCACCGGTCATAAATCGGAGGCAGTATTCCTTCGCTATATCAAAATTTCTTCGGAGCAAAATGCTTTGTTGATGCTGGAGCATCCGCACTTTTCTAGACCACTAAATGAGTGAAAATTATATCTTCCAATAGACCTAAAATTAGCAATAATGACTGATTATAACAATTCTCAGCAGCCCACTAAAAGGACCATAGAAACCAAGTTTCTTAATCTATATGAACAATGGATTGAAGAGTGGATACAGATCGTTGCTTGTGTGGAATCAGATCTATTATTTAAACAAATGGGAAGAGAAATTGATATCGATTTGAATAATTGGAGACAACAACTTATCTCAATTCGTGAAGATTTTGATTCAAATATAGCATTATTCCAAATTGAGATTGAGGATAATATTTTCAGTATCAGCGATGAGCCAAATCGTTTAAGATATCTTAAAAAATTGGATAAGTTACCAAAACGGGTTAATCAAGTTCGCGATCTAATTATTGAGCAAGCTAGCTTCATAAAAACGGCATCTACCGAGTTTGAAGGGAAATCACTTGCATTTAGTTTTTATCATATTGCAGCAATTGCTCTCCCTTCTTGCTTTGGCAGCACCTTGTCTTCGATTTATAAAGAAGCATTTAAATATGAAATAAATTTTACAGAAGAAGAACCCCCACTGGCTAAGAATTTTGTAAAGACTGTTGTCAAGCCCGATATTTTGTTCAAATGGATAGGGAATAAAACTGATTTGGCCGAATTGATTTGGGCTTTAGCAAAGTCGGAACGAATTAGTGACACAGAAAGCGGTCAAGCTATAACTCAAGAAAAGCTATCCAGTCTTATCGAGTCAGGACTTGGAATATCAATCGATGTCACCGGACTAATGAAAGGTAGAATGAGAACTTATAAGGTGACTAAGGATGGAAATACATTCACCAAAACTTTATTTGATTTGGTTAACGAACGAGCGGCTTCTTCATAAAATTTATTCCACCTTCCTTCCACTGGAACTATCATCTGATAAAAACTCGCCTATTTTGAGCTGTAACCAAACCTGCTACAGCCATGTATGGCACAGTCACTCAAATCCAAGTCACCCCTGATCAACTTACAGAATTGGTCAGAGGGGCCGTTCGTCAGGAACTGGCTAACTTTACTCCAGCCACCCCAGCAGATTCTAACCTCCCTGACCTGCTAACACGTAAACAAGCATCCGAAAAGCTACAGGTTTCACTAACTACTCTCCATGATTGGGCGAAGGATACCGATGATAGACCAGCTGTCCTAATTCCGCTTAAAATTAATGGACGGGTTCGCTATCGCAAAGCGGATGTGTTGGCTGCTCTTAAAGAATCTCGGCGATTCAAAGCTGCATGAAATATGTCTGGCCAATTGCCGAAGAATTGCAGCTAATTCAGGCAATACAGCAACAAAAAACGGAATAGCCATGAGACTGCAACCCAATAGCTACTCCGTCGATGTGCTTGAAGATCAGGGCGAATTTACGAAAAATTTCTGGATTTATTTCTCATCTGAATATTCGTAATCGCTATGGCCCGCCCATCCCGTAATAACGCGGACTACTTCCCCCATAACGCAGATTTCCGAAATGACCGGCGCGTCAAAGCGATCCGGGCTCAGTTTGGTGTGAGCGGTTATGGAATCCTGATGATGCTCATGGAAGTTCTAACGGACGCTGAATTCACCCAGTTGAATACCGACGATTTGGAACTTGATCTGCTGGCTGGTGATTTGGGGGTTTCTGTCACAGATATCCGCAGTTTGCTACAGTTTGCGGAAAGAATCAGCCTTTTTGCCCGAAATACTACCGGACATCTGATTTGTACGGACCTAAACAAAGGTTTAGAGCAGGTTTTTGAGAAACGGAATCGGGCTCGAATAGCGGCTCAACAAGCCAAAGAAAGGGTTTCTGTCACAGAAACTCCGGATTCTGTCACAGAAAGTACACAAAGAAAAGAAAAGGAAAAAAAAGAAGATAATACTTCTTCTGTCGCTGATGCGACTAATTGTTCTTCTTCGGGAAAAGATAAGCCTCAAAAGGACTATACGCTGACTCATAAAATCCGGCTGGCCATTGAGGAAAAGTATCCGGATTATTACTGGGATGCTAAAGATGGGGCCCACGCTAAAAAGTGTGGCGTAAAACTCCAAACAGTCGCTAAAAATCGTCTGAGCCGCGATCCAACTGATTCAGAAAGTATCGATACCCTCAAATGGATTTTTGCTGAATCAGAAACGCTGGGGCCTTATTACCATTTTCAAGATATGGCCAGCTTCAATACGAATTTTAACAAGATTGTTAACCAAATCAGAAGAAGATCTTCAGTGTCACAAACTAGTCAGCCCATCCGGCGATCACCCAACGAAATCAAATGAAACATTTTCCTAAGATAGCCCGCATCCCGTCCGATGCTGTCCAGCTTCCCAATGGAGCTTGGGTTTATAAGTCTCGGGATTATCAATCGGGTTTTGAAAGGCGCCAGGTCAGTAGGCTCAAAACCACGGCCTGTTTTCTTCCTCCTGACGCAACTTTTGTCGATCCAGAAGAAGCGGAAACGGAACGACTCAAACTGGAACTCAATCAACTTCGAAAGTCATGAACACAAAAGCATTAGCCTCGCTACCCAAAGAAGAAACTACCGAACGCGCCGTGGTAGCCGCTCTGTTCGCAAAGCCTAAACTATTCAACGACCACTGGGCGATCCTGTTGCAAGGCGAAGTCTTTACCCACGAGGGTTACAAACTCCTGGTGCAGACGATGCATGCGCTTTTTCTCAGCGGACAGAAAGTCAGAATGGGAACCGTGCTCAAGGCCCTCAAGCAATCCGGAGATTTCAAAAAACTGGCGGCTTATTCGGACCTGTTGGACGGTCTGGACCAGGAAGGCCAGCTTTTGGAAAGCCAGCAGGATTGTTACCACCTCAGGGAATTGTGGCTCAAACGCGAAACCATTCTGGGTACCCAAAGCATTCTGACTGCGGCTTACGCCGGCGGTGAGTCAATTGATGCGTTGTCGGCCAAAGTCAACCTACTGGCCGATACGGTTACGTCGGGCATGACCATCAGCCGGGAGAAGTCGACGAAGCAATTCATTTCGGAAGCCCTGCAACGGATCGAATCCGCCATGAACAAACCCGACGGCATATCCGGCATCGACACGGGTCTGAAGAAGCTCAACAGCCACTTCGGCGGCTGGCAGAATGGGATCATTCTGATTGCAGGCCGGCCCGGCATGGGCAAAACCATTGTCGGTTTGTTTGCCGCCCTGTCGGCCGCCCGCGCCGGAAAGCCGGTCGGTTACGTTAGTCTGGAAGTCGATGCCGCCGAGCTGATCATTCGGGCCTTTGCCGAAAGCCTGTTGATCCCCTACGAAAACATCCTGACGGGCAAAATCACTCAGGCCCAGTTTGCCCAGATTCACCGGCTGGCCGGGGAGATGGAACAATTGCCCATCCATTTTTACGATGATGAGCCCCGCGATATCGAAGACATCCGGAATTTGCTAATCGACTGGCGCCGTCGGCATCACATCGAACTGGCCATCATCGACTACGTGCAACTCATTGAAGATCGGACCCAGCGGGGCGAGTACGAAGTAGCCAGCCAGGTCAGCAAAAAGCTCAAGAAACTGCAGCGCCGGATTAACATTCCGCTGATCGAGTTGGCGCAACTCAACCGGGATAATGAAAAGAAGGATGATAAGCGCCCGCAAATCTCGGGACTGCGCTCGACGGGCCAGCTCGAACAGGACGCTTCGGTGGTTATTCTGCTTTACCGGGACGACTACTACAAACTGCAGAAGGCCGAAGAACTGGGCGTTGAAGTCACCCTTGACCACCAACTGGACCTGATCGTCTGCAAAAACCGCAATGGCCGGGTGGGTACCGCTTACACCTACGTCGATGCGGCCACGAACCGCCTGGTGGATTACCGCAACCAACTCCAATTCGAACCACCGCCGCAAGGAACCTTCCAGTATCAACCTTT
Organism: Larkinella ripae; assembly: GCF_054780775.1. Lineage (NCBI taxonomy): Bacteria > Pseudomonadati > Bacteroidota > Cytophagia > Cytophagales > Spirosomataceae > Larkinella > Larkinella ripae. The sequence continues at coordinate 383,036 of NZ_BAAGVR010000001.1, read as the reverse complement.
GGCGAAAGCCGAATTTTAAACCCACCAACGTTCAAACCCCATTGATCATGGCACTCGAAAAACAAAAGTCCCAATCCGAAAAGCCCAAACCCGGTCTGATCACCCAGCACTATGTAGACCTGGTTGATGAGAAACAACTACTGGACCCCACCTTTGACCGGCAAATGCTGGCTGACTTAGCCCGTAATCGACCAGAGCGTTTGCAAGCGTATCTGAAAAAGAACAAGCTCACCTGCCTGCATTTGCTTATCCTCGAAGATCAGGCCGCCAATACCCTTGAAGTAACCATCACTGACGGCACCGGAGCCAAAGAAACCCGGTTCATCACCCGCCAGCAGGAAGCCCAACTCAAACCCCAGGCCCTCTTTGTTCAACGGCTGGTCTTTGAAGACTTTTCTATCGGCAAACCCTATACGATCGATAGCACCACCTTCACCCAACTGCACCCGTAATTTTTATCCCGACTATGCAAGATACACCACCGTACACCAATGACCCCCAGGAGGATACCGGCTCCGATTTAACCGATAAGCAGCAACGCTTTGTGGAGGAATACGGCGTGGACTTCAACGCCACCCAGGCCGCCATCCGGGCCGGCTACTCGGCCAATGAAGCCTCCGCGGCCACCATCGGCTACCGATTGTTGAGAAAGGTTGAGATTTCAGCCGCCATTGAAGCCCGGCTCTCGCACCTGACCATGTCCACCGAGGAGGCCGCCGTCCGGCTCACCCGTTACGGACGCGGCAGCCTAAGGCCCTTTCTAAACGACCGGGGACTGATCGACCTGACCAGTGAAAGTGCCCTGAACAATCAGGATCTGCTGCGCAAAGTCAAACAGACCGTGCGCGTCGAGCGGAACTTTGAAGGTGAGCCGGTGGCCGACATCATCAGCACCGAAATCGAGATTGTCGACCCCAAAGACTCCATCGACAAGATGCTGCAGTACCACGGCAAGTACATCAAAAAAGTAGAACACTCCGGCCCCAACGGTGGCCCGATTCCCCTGGAAGATTTAACCCAGTTAAGTGATGACCAACTCCGCCAACAGGTTGCTGAACTTGAAGCTCGAATTACGCCGGCGGCAACTGGCCCGCAATAACCTGAGCGACTTTATTCCCTACATCCGCACCGACTACTCGCCCCAATGGTTTCACCGGGTCATGGCGGTCAAACTTCAGCAGGTGCACCGGCGGGAGACTAAAAAGCTCATGTTGTTTTTGCCGCCGCAGCACGGCAAATCGGAGGTGTCGACCCGGAGCTTTCCGGCCTGGACGCTGGGCCAGTCCCCCGACACCAAAATTGCGATTTGTTCCTACTCGGCCACGCTGGCCAGCAGCTTTAACCGCGATATTCAGCGCAGAATGGACGATGACCGCTACCGCGTCCTGTTTCCGGATACGAGACTCAGCCAGAGCCGGGTGGGACTGGGCAGCAACCAGCATGCGCTGCGCAACCATGAGCTCTTTGAAATCGTTGGCAAGCGCGGCTTTGTTAAAACGGTGGGCGTTGGCGGCTCGCTAACGGGAACGCCCGTCGATCTGGGCATCATCGACGATCCGATTAAAGACCGCCAGGAAGCCCAATCCCTGACCGTCCGTGAAAGCACCTGGAATTGGTATACGGACGTGTTTGAAACCCGCCTGCACAATAATTCGGCCCAGGTGCTGATCATGACCCGCTGGCATCAGGACGACCCGGCGGGGCGGCTTTTGGAGCGGGACGGGGTTTGGAGTTTGGATAATCCCAACGGCTGGCAGGTCATCTCCTTCCCCGGACTGAAAACCAACGACGGCACCTCTTTTGACCCCCGGCAGCCGGGTGAGGCGCTCTGGCCCGATCGCCACTCACGGGAAAAACTGGAGCGGATTAAAACCCATAATGTCATTACGTTCAACAGCCTCTACCAGCAGGACCCCAAACCCTCCCCCGAAGCGTTGGTGTATCCCCACTGGTCAACGGTGCCCGAATTTCCCAAAAACTGCGAACGGGTGGTGTATGGGCTCGACTTTGGTTTCTCCAATGACCCATCCGCCCTGGTTAAAATCGGTCAGATACGGACCAAGCTCTACCTGGAAGAAAAACTCTATAAAAAGGGGCTGACCACCAAGCTACTGGCCAAAGAACTCCGGAGCGCCGGCATTCGCTACGGTGACACGATTGTTGCCGACAGCGCCGAACCACGGACCATCAGCGATTTACGGCAAGAGGGCTTTACCATTGTGCGGGCCATCAAAGGACCGGGCAGTTTGAACGCGGGAATTGACACGGTACGGACCTTCGATTTGTTTGTGACCGAAAAGAGCCACAACCTGCAAAATGAGTTAAATCGGTATGAGTGGATTATGGAAGGCGGGGCCGCGACCAACCTTCCGATTGATGCCTTCAACCACGCCTTGGACGCCAGCCGCTACGGTGCCCGCTACCTCAAACAAAGCAGCGGGGGCGGCATCGAACAGGATTAGACGGAGCAGAAAGCAAAATGAGAACCAATCCCATGAAGAAAAACAAAAAGCAGAAGGCCAAACCGGCCGCCAGGAGTTTGGAACAGGTGATCGCCCTCAAACAGCAGATTATTGAAAGGGCCAAAGGATTTCTGGTTAGCGGGGTCCAGACGTCGATGCAATGGGCCGACCACGAATTGGCAATGGGCCGCTTAACCCCCGAGCAGCACCAGCAACAGGTCGACCGGGCCCGGGAGGAAATGAACCGGATTGCCCAGTACTGATTCGCCGGCGCCGGCCTCAACTTTTGGGGGAAAAGGTTAGGGGGTGTGAAAGCGATTGGCTATCTTTAGCCTCTCGTCAGCAAGTAACGGCGCTCACCGTAACGCCCTTATTTGCTATGTCCGCGCTTCAGCCCGAAGAGTTTGTCAATTTCCCCCGCTGGTATTCCGAACTGGCCAAGTTGGAAGCCTCCGCCGAGGGCCTGGGAAACTCCTTCGAAAAACAACTCACCCGCATCCGTCAGCAAGCCCAGTCGGCCTTCACGGCCATGCACCAGTTGACGGAGAAGATCGCCAAAATCAGTCCGATCCATCCGGACGCTTCCCAAAAAGTGGCCGAGTACGGCCAGCAGGTCCAGCGGTTGGGCCTGCTCTACCAGACGGCCCAGAAAAACATCGTCAGCTTAAACGAGGCCCAGCAGGCCCAGCGTGAGTCGGTCAAACTCTACCAGGACCGCTTGCAGGAGCTGGACCGGCAGTTCAAGGCCCTGGACTCGACCCAAAAGGGCTACCTGGCCAAGAAACGGCAGATTGCCGCCGAGACCAAACAGGTAACCGCCGTTATCAAGGCCCACGACACCGCCCTGAAGCAAGCCAAGCAAGCCATTGATGCCGCGGAGGGGTCCTACGATCGACTGTCGCGCCAGGTGGTCGACATGAAAACCAAGCTGCGGGCAATGCCCGACGCCTGGAACCAGTCAACGGGCGCCATCAACCAACACAACCGGGCCGCGGTCGATCTGCAGCGTCAGATTGAAAAATCGGATGCGGCATTGAAGAAAATGGATGCTTCAATGGGCAACCACCAGCGCAACGTCGGTAATTATGCGTCGGCGCTCTCGGGACTGAAGGGGCACCTGCTAAATTTTGGGGCAAGCTATATCTCGATTGAGGCTGGTTTGAGCGGCTTAAAGCAGGCCTTTGGCATCATGACCGAAATGGAACGAATGGACGCCGCTTTACGGGCCGTTACCCGCGACAACGAGGACTTTAACCAGACCCAGCAGTTTTTGATTTCTCTCTCCAAGGATCTGGGCCAAAACTATCTCTTACTGACCAAAACCTACAAGGGACTGGCCGCCGCCACGCGCGAAACGTCGCTGGAAGGAAAAGTAACCCAGCAGATTTTTAAAGGCGTCATTGAAGCCGGCGCCACGCTCCAGTTATCGAACGAAGAAGTCGAGGGGTCTTTGTACGCCATTTCCCAGATGGTCAGCAAAGGCAAGGTTTCGATGGAAGAACTGCGCCAGCAACTGGGCGAACGCATGCCGGGGGCCATGCGACTACTGGCTACGGCCTTGGGCGTTTCGGAGATGAAGCTCAATAAACTGGTTGAAGACGGCAAGCTGTACGCCCGCGACGTGTTGCCCAAACTGGCTACCGAACTCGACCGCGTTTATGGTCCTTCGGCTCAGAAAAACATTGACAAATTCGGGGCGCAGTGGAATATTCTCAACACCGAAGTGGCGCTGTTTCTTAAAATGCTCAATGAGGAAGAGGGGGCGACCGGTCCGGTAGCGGGCTTTATTAACATTCTTTCAAATCGGCTGGAGAAGGTGCGCCTGGTGTTGCAAAGCAAAGACTGGGGCCTGATTCTCAAACTGGCTACCGATCTGACGGGCTACAACCAGGAGGTCAACGAGTACGTCCAGCGCCGAAAAGCAAATTACGGCGATGAGCAGGCGTACAAAGCCCTGACCCCCGAAGCCCGGGCGGCTCGGCGGTCGGAGTTTATTGATCGTCAGTCCGCTTTACAGGCCAGGCTGGACCAGGCCAAACAGGTTCGGCCCACCAGCCAGATTGAGGACATCAAGCAGAAAAGCCTCATCAAAACCCTGGAGAATCAGATTGCGCTGTACGACCGGAAGCTTTTGCGGATGCAGGAAATCAATGCCGCGGCCTTGAAGCAGGAAGCCATTACCGGCGAACAGTTGAAAAAAGAAGCAGCCGCCCAGAAAGCCATGGAATGGGAAGAAGGTAAGAAAAAGCGCGATGCGGCCCAGGCTAAAGCCGAACGACAAGCCTCCGCCGATGCGGTGGATAAACTGCGCACCCGATTGGATACCAGCCGGGACAATACCCAAACCCAGGTAAAAGGACTGCAAGCCCGCCATGAAGACGGAAGTCTGTCGGATGCTGATTTTGCCAAAGAGAAGTACGATGAGATTATCAAAGGGGCCATGGAGCGGCATAAAATCCTACTGAAAGCTGCCCAATCCGATTTTAAAGAGGTAAAGAAAGCGGCTGAGGATGGGCTACGGGAAGAAAACAAAGTCATCAGCGATGCGGGCGCCGATTTCCTCAAGGCCCGCACCGATGCCGCCAAACAGAGTCTGAAAGTCATGGTGGACAATGTTAGGGAGGGAATAAAGGACATCGATTCGGAAGTTCGGGAATCGATGGAACGCGCCTTGACCGGGCGAAACGGGGAATATGAAGCCGAAGAACTGCGCATTCGGCAGGCAATGGCCAAACGGCAGCTTACCGAAGAGGACGGCTACCGGCAATTGTTCGAAAATCAAGTTGCTTACTATAAAGACGTGGCCGCTATTCAGTCCCATTTCTACGGACAGGACATCAAGCTAACCGATCAGTTGATTGACGCCAAAATCCAGGCCGTTAAAAAATGGGCCGAGGTGGCCGGCCGCACCGAAGCCGAAAAAGCAGAAGCGGCCAACGTAATCAGGGATCTGGAAGCCCAGCAGGCGGCTAACAAACGCAAGGAAGAACTCGCCAATGTAAAACAACAGGGCGATTCCGTTACGGCCATCAACCAGGCCACTTCTGATAAAAACGTTAAAATCACCGAAGAGGAATATCAAAAAAGGCGGCAAATCATTGAAGGCGTGGGTGAAACGATGACCACGGTTGCGGGTGCTTTATTCGAAATTGACCGGGCTTACCGCAACCAGGCCTTGGCCGAACTGGAAGATAAAAAAGAACGGGAACTGGCTATTGCGGGCGAAAACAAAGAAGCCCAGCAGCGGATCAACGAGGTATTCGAGAAAAAAGAGCGGGCCATCCGCCGTAAACAAGCGCTGGCCGACCGCAATCAGGCGCTGTTTGATGTGGCCATCAACACGGCAGTCAATGCCTCCAAATACACCCCCCTGAACCCCTTATTCTATCTGGCCCTGGCCAACGGGGTAGCCCAGGCGGCAGTGATTATTTCCAAGCCGCTGCCCGCTTACAAGGAGGGTAAAAAGGCCTCTGATTCGTATTCGGGTCTGGCCCTGGCCGGGGAAGCTGGGCCGGAGCTGTGGCTCAGGGGCGATTCAGCCACGCTGGTCGATAAGCCAACGGTGATTGACACCAAAGCCGGGGACACGATCCTGAAAGCCTCCGACACGGATCAGTTGCTCCGAAGCTGGAAACAGCAGGAAGTACGGCAACAGGCCGAGCAGCAGATGCTTTTGGACCGGGCCACGCTGAAAGGCTTGCACGAAAGCCGGTTCCCTCAGCCGCCGATTGTGGTTAGTACCGGCCTAACCGAAAAAGGGGTGGAAAAAGCCATGACCGCGGCACTGGCCAAGCAGTCGGTTCACCAGACGATCATCGACGAGGACGGATTCCACAACTTTATTCAACAGGGACAAAACCGCACGGAATATTTTAACAAACGCTACCATTTACCGCGCCGATCCTAACTAGACGATAAGCCCCCAAGGCCGCTCCCGGTTACCCGGTGGATCACAGGCAAGGCTTGGGGCTCTTTCTTATTGCAACTAAATCGAAACGGATGAGACACTACAAGGTAAAAGTCTATTTGGGCGAAACCCGGGAGATCCGGCAAAAAGGCAGTAGGCGGTACGTGGCCAGTTTAACCCACTGGACTTTTGTGACGGCTGCTACCCGGGAGGTTATCCGGCACAAGACCTACGAAGACGACATCGCCGGTTTCTTTTACCGGGACTGCGCCGGGGTGGATGGGTCGGACTGGAAGCTGGAGGAGATCGATTCGTTGGTGGGCAAGAATGAACTGACTCTGCCCAAGGACTACCAAGTGTTTTCTCGGGAATACGACGGGCATTAAATAGTTCTATCTAAATAGTGTCATATATATTACTGCTATAAATAAATGTTTAATAAACTTAGTACTTTATTTGTCAATTACATTCAATAGTTTTGTATTGTATAACGCTACACAATACAAAACTAAAAAATGAAATTAAGAACAATTAGCGGTAGTGCAGCCAACAATCAAACACCAGGTGGATATGTTCGAGAAAAGGTTCTACTGCCCAAAAAGATGTCGGTAACAGAAGCGGCAAAAATATTGGGTATTGGCAGACCAGCCTTTTCAAATTTTTTGAACGGTAATGCCTCCTTGTCGCCAGAGATGGCGTCTCGAATTGAGCGAGCTTTTGGTATACCTACGCAAAAGCTTCATGAGCTTCAGGCTTTATTTGATGCGCTACAAGCAAAAGCGAAGGGATCACCTTCAAATACAAAAGCCTATGTGCCTCCATTTCTTAATATTATTGCCAATGAAATCGAGACATGGGCTTCCAGTATTGGTGCGCGTTCACGTTTATCTGTCTTTCTACGCATTCTTGTTAATTCTACAGGAGTTAGTCTAACTAAAGTTGATTTCCCAGGAAATAACGATGCTGAACGGCCAGGCTGGGACGGCTGGATAGAAGCTAACGAAGGAACACCATGGATTCCAGAAGGGCAGTCTGGGTGGGAGTTTGGCTGTAACCAAAATCCTAAAGAAAAAGCGGATAAGGATTATGCAAAAAGCGTTAATGCTGTCAATAAATCAAGCAGGGCCAGTATAACGTTCATTTTTATCACACCACGTCATTGGCTAGGGAAAACAAAGTGGGCGAACGAACGTAAATCGGAAGGCAATTGGAAAGATGTTCGTGCCTATGACGCAAGTGATCTGGAACAGTGGTTGGAACAATCAGTAGCCGGCCAAACTTGGTTTTCTAGTGAAACGCAGCGTGCTTCTGATGGAACACGATCGTTGGATAAATGCTGGCTTGACTGGTCTGGGGTTGCTAATCCACCTTTAACAGGTGATTTATTTACAACCACCGTGCTAAGCAGCAAGGATATGATTTCCGCCTACTTATCGAAGCCAGCAGAGCAGCCGATTATTATTGCAGCCGATTCAACCGAAGAAGCTGTTGCTTTCCTAGCTGTATTATTTAGTGGATCTGATGAAGAACTAGCATCGTTTCGAGATCGCGTTATCGTTTTCGACAGACCTAATGTATTGCCTAAGATCGCTGCCGGTTCTTCAAACTTTATTGCTGTAACTACTTCGCGAGATGTTGAACGGGAGCTTGGGCCTTATAGTCGCTCTATTCATACAATAATTGTTTACCCGAGAAATGCGATCAGTGCTGAACCTCACATTTTACTGGAGCCGTTAAATTATGAAGCTTTTAGCTCTGCACTTGAGAATGCGGGTTATAAACGAGATGAGATTGATAGGCTTGATCGCAAATCAGGTCGGTCCCTCACCGTTCTACGTAGACAGCTTTCAGATATACCGGCAATAAAAAAACCAGAGTGGGCAGTTAGCAATGAGAAAGCAGCAGATTTGACCCCATTCCTATTAGCAGGAGCTTGGAGTTCGACTAATCCGTGGGATCAAATTATATTATCCTCTTTCGCTGACAATACCCCTTTCGAAAACCTGGAAAAAAAGCTTCAGGAATTCACCCAACTTAATGATGCTCCGGTATGGTCGATAGGCGAATATCGTGGCGTAATCTCTAAAATTGATCTTCTATTTGCTCTCAGTGGTACAATCACTCGCAAGGAGTTAGAAACGTATTTTGAGGTAGCTAAGTATGTTATTGCAGAAGAAGATCCAATTCTAGAACTCCCAGAAGATAAGCGATGGCTAGCTGGATTTTATGGCAAGACTCGTCAAATTACTGGTGCTCTGCGTAAAGGTATTTGTGAAACGCTTGTATTATTGGCAGTGCATGGGAATGAGTTATTTTATAAAAAATTAGGGGTTAATGTTGAAGCCATGGCTGTTCGATTGATTAGAGAATTGCTTGGCGATCCGCTGACAACTCGAACTTTGGAAATGCATGACCGCGATTTGCCAACGTATGCTGAAGTTGCACCTGACGAATTCCTAAGAATACTGGAGAAAGATCTAAAAACTGCTGCGCCAGCCAGTTTGAATCTTATGCGTCCCGCTGGCATAGGTATCTTCGGTGGGAGTTCTCGGACAGGCTTGCTTTGGGCTTTGGAGAATCTGGCATGGTCTCCAAAAACTCTTTTAAGGGCAGTTTTAATATTGGCGAAGCTTGCCGAAATCAAAATTGAAGATAATTTAATTAACAAACCGATTTCATCGCTCAATGCCATCTTTCGCTGCTGGATGCCACAGACCGCTGCAAGTATAAGGGACCGAATAAATGCTCTAAAATCGCTTGCAAAGCATTACCCAAAAATCGCATGGGCAATATGCATGGAACAGTTCGGACAAATTCACCGCATGGGCACCTATAACCATAAACCTCACTGGCGGAACGATGCCCAAGGACATGGCGATCCGGTGACGGTTGGGGAGATGGAAGAATTCGTTATTGAAGTAGTCAAAATGGCTTTAAGTTGGGAGGAGTATGATAAATCAGCAATTGGTGATCTCATTGAACGACTTCATTCTTTAGACGATAATCTCCAAAAAGATGTGTGGAATATTGTGACGAAGTGGGCCGATACAGCCAACGATCTAGACAAGGCATGGGTGCGAGAAAAGGTTCGTGTGAGCACTATATCAAAGAGAGGAGTTATTCAGAATAGGAACGTGAAAGGACGGAAGCCAGATGCTGCCAAAGCTGCTTTTGCCGCCTTGGAGCCAAGTGATATTGTGAACAAACATGAATGGTTATTCCGCAAACAATGGATAGAAGAGTCCTTCGATGAAATGCACAATGATGATCTAGATATTTATAAGCGAGAGGAGCGCATAACGAAAATGAGAGTTGATGCGCTCCAGGAGATTATAAGTGAGCAAGGGATTACAGGGGTTTTAAGGCTGGCAGAAATGGGAGAAACTTCTCTTCAAATTGGAGCGCTATTGGTTTCCAAAATACTCCCTGATGATGAGGTCACACCTTTTATTTTGACGTTATTCAAGTCAGGAGAAAAGTCAGATTCATGGATATACAGAAACCTTATTAAAGGATCTATTTGGGCAATACAGGATGATTCGAAAAGAAATGAACTGTTAAAAACGATAGGAGGCCTTCTGCCTTCAGAGAAATTAACAAGACTTCTCGAATTAGCACCTTTTCGAACAGCTACATGGTCTCTAATTAAAGAAATGGGTGAGACGCATGAAAAAGAGTATTGGGCAACGGTCCAGCCAAATTGGGAAGGCCAAAACAAAGATGAACTGAACGAAATAGTAAACCAGCTTCTGTCTGCCAAACGACCCCATGCGGCTTTCAGTTGCGTTCGCTTATCGATTGAAAAACTTAGGCCAGCTTTGTTATTTAAATTAATGGAAGGTCTCGTAACTGTCAAAGATGAACTTGATGATTATTTTAAGTTTGAATCTTGGGATGTAAAAAAAGCATTTGAGCTACTGGATGCAAGCGATTCTTTCTCAATTGAGCAAATGGCAGGTCTGGAACTTTCTTACATTGATGTTCTAGCACGCTATTGGGGCGATAGAACAAATCACGGAATCCCTAACCTTGAAACATATATTGATAAAAATCCTGAATTTTTTGCTCAAGTAGTTGCATGGCTTTATAAGCGTGCAGATGGCGGTACAGACCCTGAAGAATTGCAACTGGAGAAATCCGAGTATATTGAAAATCGAGCGGGAATTGCTTATAAACTTATTGAAGGATTACAACGCATACCAGGTCGAAACAAACAGGGCGATATTGATGAAGATCAACTCTTGGGTTGGGTTAATATTGTTCGTAAATCTTGCGCTGAACTTGGTCGTCAGGAAACGGGAGATCGCTCTTTAGGTAAATTATTTGCAGAGTCGCCAAAAGGAGCAGATGGTGTTTGGCCTTGCGAACCAGTACGTCAGGTTTTGGAGCAAATACAATCTGAAGATATCTCACGGGGAATCACCCTTGGTCTTTACAATTCTCGTGGCACTCACTGGCGTGGAGAGGGCGGAGATCAGGAGCGTAGTATATCTTCGATGTATCGAAAATGGGCTAAAGCCTTGGAATTTTCTCACCCTTTTGTGGCTTCAACAATTCTTAATTCGATGGCCAACGAATATGAAAGGGAAGCGCAGCGTGAAGACCTTGAAGCAAGAGTTAATCGTCGCTTAAGGTAATAATGATATGATTTTGTAAAGTGAATATCTTATATAAACTAATTCAAACTTTAACACCCGGAGTTACCTATCGAAAGTTGACCCGGGTGTTACCATTCATACGAAATTTTAAATAGATCGATTTACAGTACGTGCTATTAGAATCTATTAAAATCACCTATAAATTAACCAACATGCAGTCACACATTACTAAGGCTTTATTGAGGACCATTCTCCCCATAGTTTGCTAGACAGCAGCAGCCCAACGGGTTATATCATCTAACTAAGTTCGTCTATTTTCCTCACTTACCAACAGCGACTACAATATGCTTATACAGGGGCAGCAACAACTCATCGAAAACACGGACAGAATCTGATGGAAATGGCGCTGCAGAAGATCAAAAAGTTGACCGATGAAATTTAAGGAAGTTTATGGTGGGAAATAGTAGCCGATCACTCACAACTATGACCATTGAATCAACCCTTCCGTTGTTTTTGGCCCCATTTGCATAGATTTAGTCCTCACCACTTATCTTTAATGCAAAATGATTAGCCAGATGCCGCAGACGCCCGAAGAGATCGGTCAATTAATAAAACAACTCCGGAAACAGAGAAATATGACCCAAACAGAATTGGGTGAAAAATTGGGGATTAAGAAGTCTTCAGTTGTCTCATATGAAAAGGGCAGGAGTAATTTTACAGTTGATACTTTGCAGCGTATCGCTGATGCACTAGGCGCTGATCTAACTATTAACTTAGCATTTAAAACTAAGTAATTTTTTTTACCCAAAAAGTTTGAATATATTGATACTTTTGTTACTTTTGAAATAAGGAATCGGCAGAGATCAGAAAAGGCGGTATAGTACCGATGAGGTTGCCCGCTGGACTGTACGATTGAAGCCAACACCCAACAAAAAACCCCAACGCTCACGTCTGGACAACTTTAGCGAAGGGGTCATGTGCCACAATTAACCTGATCGATCAAATGAACACGGAACAAAAGTACAGTTCCTCAGCCAGCATTGCAACCGATGCCGGGCAACCTAACTCTGCCTGCGGCCAAAGCCGTGGCGCCCTGCAAACCGTCGACGAACTGTTTGACCGGCAGGGACCGATTGTAGCACTCAAAACGGTGCTTTCCTACCACATTCAGTACGAGTGCCCCCGGCACCAGCAACCGCCCCTGGCCATCACCTGCCCTAACGATGTAATCCGGCTTTTCCGGCCAATCTACGAGGGCAGCTACCCCATTCCGGGTGGAAACTACGAATGTCAGCTGTTTCTGCTCTTGATGTGTCAGGGAAAGCTGCTGGGCATCAAATTCGTCGGCTGGTCCTACAATGACATTGCGGACTCCCCGGTGGTGGAAGCCTACCGCTGGAACCAGTATCTGGGGGCTGATGCGATGATTGTCATTTCAGCCCACGCCGACAACGATCACACGCCGATCGATGACAGTGTCGACTCGGCCTCCTGGGATATGCCTAAAGAGTTTGAGCGGTATGCCGCTCCGGATCTGTACCTGAAACTGATCGATCACATCCGTATCTCACCCACGGGGGAGTTTTCCTACATCGCCGCCAACAATCCCTATTACACAGGCGGCACCTGGCCACCGGTCGATGAAAAAGAGCAGCGGCAAATCCTACGGCCCGAAGACCAGTACGATGATAACCGGCCTTACGATTTTAACCGTATTCTGCCGGATACCTTCTACGAATAAATCGTAACCCCTTTCGCTATTGGATTCTCATTACTCCCGGCCCCATCACCGGCCGGGCCCCTACTTTTCTGTTTTTCTTCTCAGCCTCCAAAACCGGTTCAACACCATGAACTTACCCGCTTATGTTTTACAGGACGGTCAGCAAGCCGCCGTTAATCTGAGAGTCTATCTGCCGACCATCGGCGTCTCCTTTGAACTGTACCGCCACTGGGTCAGCAGCCGTATCCAAGAGTTGGAACTGGTGGAAGGCCAGCATTACCAGCTTCACAAAGAAGGGCAGACCAAAAAACACATCGTAACTTTTCCAGCGCTGATTCAACTGCTGGGCATTGGCCGGTTTAAAGCGTTGCGGGAACAGCAGCAGGTTATTTACGCCCTGATGGATGCGTTAAAACAGCAAGGCTTTCAGCTTCCGGATCATCTGGCGGAGTTTAAGGCCGAACTACCTAATCTAACTGACCCCAGCCCGGCGCCGGCGATCTCCAGGGCTTCAGCGGCTATTGTGCCGGTTCTGCAAATCGAAGGCCGGGCCGCGGTCAACGTGCTGGATCTGTTTAAACTCTGGAATCCCCAAACGGAGACGCGTATGCCGCAGTGGTTTCTGTACCACATCAACAAGCTGGGCTTTGTGCTGGGCAAGCATTACGTGGAATACAACGAGCCACCCACAGCGGGCCACCGCCGGGGAACCACGGGCTATATTGTCAGTATCGATGCGGCCATTGCCATTGCGGAGAACGAAGCGAAAGGCAAAGGCCAGCACATCAGTCAGTACCTGATTGGATTCCGGAAAGAGTTGGCCAAACAGCGCCTGTCGACCAAGGGCAGTTTAGCCGATTTCATTGGCCTGAAGCCCGCTGTGCAGCCTGATCCGGACACCAGTGGATCACCGAGTGCTCAGGTTAAATTGTTTGACAATAACCCCACGTCTGAAGCGTCATCCCCACCCATCGAACACCAGACCGGTGAGGTTGATGAATCAAACCGGGAAGATGCCCCGGCAGGTGACGATTCTTTGCCGCAACAACAGGAGGTTGTTCACCAGACGGATCAACCCAGCGATACCGCTGCGGAGCCGCGATCCGATCTGGACAGCACTTTGCCTACCGAATCCACTCAACTTCCCTCAGCTGCCACCCTGATGTTGCAGATGGCTCAACTCCTGTTACAGCAGGCGCAGCTGTTGGTCGATCAGGAGCAGCGTCTAACGGAGACAACAACCACCGTCAGCCAGATCGTGGCCATCGGCCAGCAATCAGCCCTGCAGACGCTGGGTCTGTCGACGGGCGGACAGCAGCCACCGCAGCAGACCATGCGCTCACGTATACGACAGATCGTTAACAGCCGCTGCCGTAAAACCGGCGAGTTTCAGGACCAGGTGTACGCCTTCATTTACAACCGACTATACTACCTCTACGGCATCAGCGTGACGGCTCATCACAAGGCCAAGGATGAAAGTTACCTGGAGTTGTGTGAACGTCTGGGTATCCTGGAAAAGGTTTACGCCATTGTTAACAGTCACGAGTTTACCATCGCCAGCAACGCAGCCCCGCTGCAGCCTCGCGGGCAGGCGGCCTGATGGGACGGCGCTTGAAATCCACTTTTCGATGGCAGTCGTTTATCCCTTCCATTCTAAACAATCAATCATCGTGAAAAACAGTAAAACAGGGCCGATGCCCATTCAGAAAGGAGGGCATTATGGTCCTCAATGATGTTAAAGTTAATTTTTGGCTCCGTCGCCAGCGGGTTGCCAAGCGTAAGGGCACTCATTTCGGCCAGGCCCCGGTGATGTTTTATATTATCGCCAACGGGGTGCGATCTAATGATGCCCGAACAGGCGTCTACTGTTCGGCGGACAATTGGGATGCTGGTTCTGCTCCGGCCGAGGTCACTCAACGGATTCGCAAACTGGAAGAACACATTGGCCAGATGAATGCCCGCTATGAACAGTTAAACATTCCCGCCACTGGTACAATGCTGTTGAACGATCTGCTGAATACGAACAAACCAGCCCGTTTCTTACTCATTGTTGCCCAGGAAATGCTGGAGGCGCTTGAAAAAAAAGTAGGACGCCGGATTACGAAAGTAACCTTTCAGCATTACAAAGCCCGCTTCAACAACCTGACGCATTACGTCGAGCTAATTCTCAAACGCAACAACCTGACCCTGCACGAAGTCAATAACGCTTTTGTGGAGGACATGGAAGAATACTTCCGAGATCGCTACATTACCCAGCGTGGAAACCGCAAGGGCATGGCGGTACTGACGCTTAAACAGCAGGTTATGTTTCTGGTGAATGTGATGGATTTTGCCCAACGCCGGGATTACGTTCAGCAAAATCCCATCAGGGTCTACAAGGTTGATGCCAGCGATTGGAAGCCTAATAAGACTTACCTGACCGATGATGAACTGGATCGGTTTCGCAGCGCTTCAATCACTGACGAAAAGACTCGAAAGGCTGCGGATGTCTTTTTGTTTCTGTGTGAGACGGGGATGTCCTACTGTGATTACCTGCGCATGCAGGACGACTGGATAAAGCCCCTAAGAGATCTGGATTTGCCGCGCGATATTCGCTATAAAGTCAATCCGGATGAAAAGTGGCTGATTGGTGCCCGACAGAAAAGTAAGGTGTCATTCGCTGTACCGTTATCACTGGAGGCCCAGCGGCTGCTAACTCTGTACGGTGGGGTATCTGGAATGCCCAAAAAAATTGATAACAACGATTTAAACATTTACATTCGAAGCGTCGCTCAGTTGGCCGGGATCACCAAGCATTTGACCTCCTACGTGGCCCGCAAAACCTTTGCCCACTACTGGCGCAATCGGTCCGGTCTGTCGAGCAAAGCGGCCAGCCGGTTGATGGGGCACTCGACCGATACGATGATCAACTTTTATGCGGATGTCCAGGTAGAAGCCGCCGTCCGTGAGGTATACGCCCGAATCGCATAGGAAATGGGTACATTCCAAAACCAACAGACACCCGGTCAAAACCGGCCGGGTGCCCTGACGCTGACGATTGGCGCCCACACGGATTGGGTGCCGATCAATCAGATCGTTCGGATCCAGGGCGAGGGCAATTACAGCCGGATTCATACCCAGATGGGGCAGGAGTATCTGATTGCGGTTACATTACTGAAAGTAAGTCAGCGACTGCCGGGCTTCTGGCGGGTGCATAAGTCGCACCTGGTTAATCCTGCGTATGTCGATCAGATTCGTAAGACTCAAAAGCAGGGCAGGTTTATCTTACTGACGACGGGTGAAGAGATTCCGATAGCCCGCCGGTTTACCATCCAACTTTAGTAAGCCTGGCTCCGGCTCAGAACAATACATATCCACCTCCTCAAGCTGCGGACTATTCTGCCATCGTTTTAGCGATGTGATAACCCAGAACGTTAAAATCCGTTTTGGCCTGCAGCAGATCAATGCCTAAAGATCCCGGACCTACCTCCGCCGACTGAATTTTTACTAGCTCCCCGAGTTCTGCTTGGGTCTGTGCCGGAACTTGAGAAAAGTCATCCTCCCGGTTGGCGGGAAGAACCAGATACCAGTTTTCATAGCTGCGGGACTGATAGATATGCGTGTGTACCCTATTTTGGATAAGCCTATCCCACTTGTTTAGACTCAATTGGTAGCATAAAGCCAAGCGCATGATGGGAGCCTTTCTAATTATAATTTTATAGCCAGCCTTTAACTATCAACCAAACTCAAGCTAAGTTACGAATCGGATCGCCAAAGCGACAAATAAGCGTTCAATACTTCTCGGCGAAAAGTCCCGCACGGGTATCCCCGCGTTGAACCGCTCTATAAACGCATTTTGAGCGGCCGCTGCTGCGGTGGGTTTTTCCGGTTGAATCCAGTTTAACCTGTTTTTTTTCATCTCACACCATTCCGTTAATAATGTACTAATGAATTCTGCCAGGCCGAAGGAGCGGTTTGCTTCCATTTTTCTTCCCCTTTGTCAAAAGATAATGGAAAGGCTCCATTTTCCGACCGATCACTTTTGGAGAAGCTTACATGTTAGGCAACAACTGAAAAAGAGTAACTACAGGGCTCAATTTGATATTTGGACCGATTTGGTAATTACCCCAAATAGCTGTTCTCATTTTGAGCCTGATAGGTAATATTTTTCCATTGGTGCCATACAGATTTTATATGGTCTGACCAATCCTCACCAAATACTGGTTTAACTAAATAGGAACTGGCGCCCCAATAGTAAGATTCTTCCACATCTCTTAGATCTCTTGAATAACTAACAATCACCACAGGAATGTGTTTATACGATGAATGATTTCGCAAATGCCGCAGCAATTCCCACCCATCTTCCCGTTTAGGAAGGTGAAGATCTAATAGAATTAATTTGGGGAAATCTTGTTTTCCAACTCGGCACTTTTCCAGGTAATCTAAAGCCTGTCCAGATGTATTTGCTCCAACCGTTATTACTTCCTGAAGCTGTTTCTTAAGCAAATATTTCATGAGGATCTGCTGATCTTCATTATCCTCTATCAAAAGAATACTATCCCGTTCGTTGTTGCAAAAGAGATTTTCATTCCAGCGTTCCAACAGATTTTGCCTGACGTTTTGCCACCGCCGACGGGAAACCATGAAAGATTTTCCTGTGGATAAAAAAATTTTATAACCGCTGCTGATGCGTTCGATCCGCTCGATAAATCGATGATTAATTAATTGCATTCGATTGAGCCGGACAAACTGTTGTGCCGGTAACCGATCCTGGTGGTACTTCAATGTTCTAGAGGTAAGAGTACGGTGTCCGCCGAGCCAATATTGCCAGGTATAGTTAGCCTCTGCTTCCAGATAGATCAAGCTTGTAATATCGGGCGATAAAGTACTCGTGGTCCTAACATCTCGCCGGATTACGGACCAGTTTGCCGACTTTTCATCGGGAATTGAAAAGAAAGCGGTTCTCAAGAAAGTCATCATGGTTAGTCCTACAACGTTGAACAGAGCATTACAAACTGGGTGCATTCGATCTGGTAATGCGGTTAGGTAGAATAGCACCCTAACTTCAATTTTATCAACGTAAACATATACGATAGATACGGATTGTTAGATTTGATAACTGCCTATTAATTAGGTAGATAATTCTGAATGGATATCCGTATAAAAGCAAAAAATTGTCTTTTTATTGCTAAAGATTGAATTATAGTAAGTGTTTATTGAGTGGTTATCTGCCTAACCTACAGTTATACTATATAATAAACGAACAAGGCTTTTTACGTGTACTGTATCTCTATACGTACGCAGTTAATAGTCAGGTTAGAATCGGCTGATTGGAGACGAATCCGGTTTTTGAACCCTATTTATTTTCAGGGTAAATGGCTTCAAAGTCTCTTTCACCCTTCGTTTCAATGGATTACCAGACAGCGATGTAAGAGCCCTGCTTTTAATAGTCAAACAAACACATCTAGGCAATTTAATGTGCAAAAAAGACCCTCATTCTCAGTAGGATTTCTTGTGGTAACTTCATCATCGTAACATTTTAATTCAATCTGTTAACTGATTGAAGTTTATGGTAAATTATACTTCTGCACACCAGAACCCGGGCTATCACACGGAGGAAATTCGACGAGCCCGGGTAATTAGTCTTGATCTTTCCATTGGTGATTATGCTCATTTTCAGGAAGTAATCATTGAGGCAGCCTGCCGGAGACAATCAAAACGCATCTGTTTTGCTAATGCCCACATGATCGTGGAAGCCAGGCGAAATCACAAAATTGCACAGGCGGTAAATGACTCCGCGTGGGTAGCCGTCGATGGCGTACCGCTCATCTGGGCTCTGCGGGGCTTGCATCACATCGAGCAGGAGCGGATAGCAGGTATGGACTTGATGCCTTCTCTTCTTCAGCGGGCCGCTGAAGAAAATCTGTCGGTGTTCTTCTATGGATCGACCCCCGAAGTACTGGAGCAAACGGCAAAAAAATGCCGCCAGCAGTTTCCGGGTCTGATCATTGCCGGCACCGAATCGCCACCGTTTCGATCGCTAACACCCCAGGAGGAACAGGAAAGTGCCGATCGGATTAGCACTTCGGGAGCGGGCCTGGTTTTCGTGGCCCTGGGATGCCCAAAGCAGGAGCTTTGGATGGCCCGGATGCAGGGCCGAATTCCGGCGGTTATGCTGGGAATTGGTGCCGCCCTGCCGCTTCTGGCCGGTTCGATCAGCCGAGCTCCGCTCTGGGTTCGAACGGCCGGTATGGAATGGGTCTACCGGTTGGGGCAGGAACCCCGGCGACTGTTAAAACGCTACCTGACTGTCAATTCCCGCTATATCTGGTATCTGGCGGCTCAGGTCCTCCAGTCTGCCCAAAAAAAGCAAAGTTTCTGAAATCATCTTCGTATCCAATCATTTCAAGCTGTCCATCCCATGAACGCTCCTATTGTTTTATTTGCCTTCAAGCGACCCAAAGAACTCGAATTGACGCTTACCGCTTTACAGAAGAATCATTTAGCTTCTAATAGCGATTTATACATTTTTGTGGATGCTGCAAAACGACCCGAAGATGTCCCCAAAGTTGCCAAGGTAAAGCAACTCCTGGACGAGGTAAGCGGTTTTCGAACGGTCTACCGCCAATACGCCCAAACCAATATTGGTTGTGCCGACTCGGTAATTCAGGGCATTTCCTACGTACTGGAACGCCATCCTTCAGCCATTATCGTGGAAGATGACCTGATTACGGCCCCCAACTTTCTGGACTTTATGAACCAGTCGCTCCAGCAATACGCCAACAATCCGAAAGTTTATTCCGTTGCAGGGTACACATTCCCCTTTGCCCGCCCGGCCGACTATGGACCGGATTCGTATTGCATCGCCCGGCACAGTCCGTGGGGCTGGGCAACCTGGGCCAACCGCTGGAAAACCGTTGACTGGTCGGTGGCTGATCATGCCGATTTTATGGCCAATAAGGCGCGTAAAGATGCGTTTGCGCAGGGTGGTGCCGATCTGGTTCGCATGCTACAAGACCAGATGGAAGGGAAAAGCGACGCATGGTGCATCCGGTTTTGTTACGCCCAGTTCAAGGCGGACGGCTTAACGATTTATCCAACTGTATCGAAAGTTCAGAATATTGGTTTTGGAGAGGATGCTACCCATACTAACATTTTTAACCGGTACAAAACCGCCCTGGATACTGGCGAGCAGCGCGTGTTTAAACTCTCCAATCCGGTTAGAATTACTGAGTATTACCATCGAAAAACGGCGCAGCGTTACAGTGTTGTCGTCCGGGTTTTTAATAAATTAAAAACGTATGCTGGTTTACGATAATAGTAAGTACGCTTCATTCATCAACCTGATAAATCCTGGCTTTATGAAAGACTATTTTTCCTTTGATCTGGTAGCCATCCCGTATTCAAATAACCCGACTCTGTTTATATTCTTGGCGCTTATGAGTGTTTTCATCATAATTAGCATAATCATAGTTCTGTCATGCCTTAGATTGCACGATCAGATTGATAAGGCCGATAGAACAATCAGTATGGCGGACGAACTTAGGTATATAACCAATCAGTCATCTGATTCGATGCAGATGGAAAGCTTCCTATAACACTTTAACTTATTAACACACACTGCATGAATGACCTGATCCGTATAGGATGCCTGATAATATGTACGCTTTTTCTGATTAAATGCAAAGATTCTGATCTTCCTTCGGAAGTTCGGTTGATGGATACGGATACCTTAACAATTGCGGAGACACGCGCGATAAATACGACTTCTATTCCCGGTGCGATATATATAATTGACGCTGGTAAAGCGGGTTTATTTAAATTCGATCAAACTAGCACCCGTGCGGATAATATGGGCGTTATTTTGGTGACTGCCAACGGGAAAAGGTATAAACGAGAATTTACCGGAGACGCTAACGTTGCCTGGTTTGGGGTAGAAACTACCGATAACGACATCGGGCCGGAACTGCAACTGGCCGTTGATTCCGAAAATAAGTTGTCGATTCCAGATGGTACGTATACCCAATTGACAGAGGTAAAAATCAGGAGTGATCTGCATATTAAAGGAAACGCCGGTAAGGTAATGATCAATCTCCCCAAAAGTTATGTGTCATTAGTGAATGGCGAAGATCGAGCACTATCGTTAAAAAACATTGTCCTCGATGGGTTGTCGTGGAGTGTGACGTCGAGTCAGGACGCAACGTACGGACCTATCACCATTGATGGCCCTTCGGTTGACAACTTGCTGATTCAGAATTGCAGCAGTAATGACCAAACCGCAAAGGCCAATACGAACTGGTTGACGTTAAAAATTCAGGCGGGAAAAACTGCGAATGCGATCACGGTTAAAAACAATTCAGTACAGGCGAAACGGATGGGTTGTGAAATTTTTAATCACGACAATTACAATAGCTACGCCGGAAAGAACATTGTGGTTACTAATAATTATTTTCATAATTGTGAATTCGGAATTTCGCTGTCCGGACCTTTAGATAGTCTTATCGTTGATAGTAACTACTTGAAAGATTGTAGTTTATACGGTATTGAAATTGCCGGTGCCGCCCGGAATACCCGCATTACGAACAATAAATTTGAAGGTACGTTCGACAAATTTCTGGAGGGTTCCAATGATGGAGGGGGCAACGGAACGATCACGGGCGGTATGCTGATTTCAGGCAATGTTACGGTTGGGATGTGCAAAGGCGGTGTCCAGCTTTTTAATGCCGGAGCCGTGTCGTTTACGAAAAACAACTTTTCAATGACCGGCATGCTGGAACTGGCCCATTCCACCAAAGGAGGGATATTTACCGATAATGTGATCGAAAGTCTGGCCGATAAAGCTGTGATTTGTGACAACTCTCCGGATAACACCTTCACGAACAATACGATATCAAATCAGGGTTCTCCCGCCAATCGCGCCACTTTCATGGCTTACGGTAGTAAAGCAACGAACAACACACTTTCTAACAATAAACTACGGAAAGGGAGCGGTGGGCTCTATCACGAAGCGATGCTGGGCGGAAGTTATAAAGCAAGTATGAACTACGACGAAGCAGGTAATCTGATTCCATAACAACCGTTCTTTCCTTATTGAGACAAAATTTTCAGCGTCTGCACCCGTTCGGGACTGCTTGCCCGCAAGAGGAACAGGCCGGGTGGGCGGTTTTTTACTTCAAACCGGTGCCATTCCACCTCCCGCATCAGAGTAATTCGGCGTTCAGCGACAAGATAACCTTGCGGATCAGTCACTTGTAGATGCATCTGTTGACCATATACACCGCGCACTTCTACCGAAATCCGCCCGTCCTGCACCGGGTTTTCCAACAGGATAACCCGCCAGACATTCTTTTCGGCCGACTTGATCAGGAGTTTTTCGTTGTCCGGAAGGGATAATTTCATCAACCATCCATCGGCCAAGCCGTGGATGGTGCCGGTCGTCAGACTATTGGATCGGGTGTAACCGGCGGCCAGAATGTCGCCGTTCGCTGTCGGCATCAGGCTATAAATTCGGTCTTCCCATTGCCCGCCAACAGGCTGTTGCCAGACCATCCGCCCGGTTTTATCGAGCTTTACCAGCCAGCCGTCTTCCCGGCCGCGGCTCCCAATTACTTGATTGTCACTAGAATGGCTATAACCCGCTACCAGAAAACTGTTATCCGGCGTGGGCGTTATCGCCGTCGCAAAGTCGTCCTGACTACCGCCCAACGATTGTTGCCAGATCAGTTGCCCCAATTCGTCGAGACGGACTACCCAGTAATCCCGCTGGCCATGAAGGGCCGTTACCTGCCCATCGACGGAGCGGGTGTTTCCCGCAACAACATAGCCGCCATCGGGTGTGGAAGCCAAAGCCGTTGCCAGATCATCGTCACTGCCACCCAGCGTCCGTTGCCAGAGCAGCCGGCCCGTTTGATCGATTTTGATGATCCAATAATCCGCTTTTCCGTGATTGCCACTGACTTGACCGTCGTTGGATTCGGTGGAACCGGCCAGCAAAAAACCGCCGTCGGCAGTTGGAGCCAGCGCCGTAATCGTCTCTTTGCCACTCCCACCCAGCGATTGTTGCCACACGATTTCACCGTCCCGGTTCAATCGCACTACCCATCCATCGGTGTTCCCGTGATTACCTGTCACCTGTCCGTCGTTGGATTCAGAGGAGCCGGCTACCAAAAATCCTCCGTCAGCGGCGGAAGTCAGGACGGAGGCCAGATCGTTTTTAGTGCCGCCCAAGGTACGTTGCCAGCTCATTTCGCCAGTCGAATTGAGTTTAACAACCCAGAAGTCTGCCTTTCCATGATTGCCGGTTACCTGTCCGTCGTTGGAATACGTAAAGCCCGCAACCCCAAAACCGCCATCGGGCGTGTAAACCAGCGCGCGGGCATGCTCGTCTTGGCTGCCTCCCAGCGTTTGTTGCCAGCGCACACCTCCGTTTTCATCAAACCGGACTACCCAGAAATCGGCGCTGCTCTGACAAGTGCTGATTTGCTTGTCAATAGAAAAAGTAACGCCGGCAATCGCCGAACCGCCACCATCGGTTTCAACCGTTGCGTAGATATTTTCGTATCGCCGACCACCCAGGGTCTTTTGCCAGATGGAGCTTACAGTTTGGGACCATAACGGCAAACTGGTTAATTCCAGTAAAACTGCAATCAAAAGGGGAATCCGTCGGGTGTAAAAAAAAGCATTCATTGGGGAAAATCACGAGGTAAATGGCCCAATTCAGGCAGGCATTGTATTAAGGTCAACAAGCGTACCAAATCCAGATTTGAAAAGGTAGGAAGTCCTACCTCGATTAGGGAGAGATATTAAATGGATTTTTATTCGCTAATAATCAATACGATAGAAGGATTAGCGCTAAAAAATACTCTAGCCGTTATGATACCAGAAAATAAATTAGTCTGGTAAATCAGCCGATTTACGAATAGAACCGCATTCTGGATAGCGTTTTGCTGGATTATATAATCGAATGAATAAACAATTTGTCTATCAATTCTTGTCTTCCGATCAGCTATAAGGCTTTTTCAAAAATATAGATGTTTTGAAAGCGGTCTAATTACCCCTAAAATGAAGAGAAAATAAAACTTAATTTGTGCTGAATTATGAAATGGAGCTTGGTAGTATGTGGTTTATTCGGCGCTTGTTTTTTGAATTTCCGGCCGACTTGTGCATCAATTCGAATCCTGAACAAACCAGCCGTTTTTGTCTTAATCAGCGATTCGAAGGTATGGTATGATGGAAACGATTGGGTAAAAAAGCCGGGTACGGTGGCACCTTCAACACCTGGTTTTGGGGCGATTGTTCTACCGGGGCCGGAAGGCTTTTACTTTCAGCGCGAATTTTCCGGCCCGGCCCTTGCCGTTTGGTTTGATATCCGACCCGACGACAATGACATTGGCCCTGAACTTCAGACGGCCGTGAATACCGTAAGTGACCTGTTTATTGCGGACGGAACTTATACCCAGCTTACGAAGGTAAATCTGCGGAGCAACATCACCATTCGCGCCCATCCGGGAAAGGCAACAATTAAGTTGCCCGGCGATTATATTTCCTTAAATCACGTCTGGAACGAAAGCCGTCTGGAAAACATCCTGATCGATGGGTTGAGCTGGGCTTTGACCTCAAACAAAACCGTAAATGGCAGCTACGGTCCTATTACCATCGACGGGCCGAATACGCAAAATATTATCATCCGCAATTGCCGTAGTGTGCACACCTCAAAAACCGCCAAAGTAAACTTTGCTTTCATCAAGGTGAGCGCGGGCAAGTCGGCCAATACCATAACGTTTGAAAACAATTCGGTGACGGGCGCCCGGATGGGGTTCGAAATCCTGAATCAGAACAATAACGGCCAGTATACGGCCAAGAACATCAAAGCCAACCGGAATACTCTCGAAAGCTGCGATTACGGAATCAGTATTTCCGGCACTTTTGACCTGGTTGAAACGGACCAGAACTACCTGAAAAACTGCCCCACCTACGGCATTGAGTATGCCGGTGCGCTCCGGAATTCCCGGCTCACGAACAACCGGTTCGAGGGCACGTTTAATGGCTCGCTGTTTGTAGCCAACTGGAGCAGTACGGACCAGTATAACGACGGCGATTTTGGAACCGGTTCGGGCTATTTCATTTCTGGCAATCAAACCGTCGGACTTGTCAATTCGCGGCTTGAGCTAACGGGAGCAGGCTCAACGCAGTTTATTAATAATTATCTGAATATCAGCGGAGAGGTAATCATTGGTAAGGATACGAAAGAAGGCTTGTTTGAAGGGAATACGTTTATTCTGGGGAAAAAGGACATTGCCTTTAAAGTAGCGGGGCCGCAAAACCGCTTTACCTGTAACACGATTAAAGCCACCAGTACTTCGCTCTGGAAACTCCTTTGGGCGGACGGTTCAATGGCGAAGAATAACGTTTTCATAAACAATATTCTGGATAAAATAAGCGGCGATCTGACGGGCGAATACAACACGATACCTCATAAATTGTACAATAACTATGACCGAAATGGGAACCCGCTCAACGTCGGTTCGGGTTCAGCGCGGATGGCGGTATCGAATACCAGTGGAACCAAGCAATTTTCGGGCGATGGGGTCAAAACCCAGTTTGTAATTCCCCACGGTCTGGACGACATACCGGTTTTTTTCAGCGCCGAATCCGGAAGTGTGGATGCTTCCGAAATTCAATACCGGATGGTAGATAAAACAAATATTGTCGTCGTATATAGCACGGCTCCACCCGCTGGTACGGATAACATTAAAATTATCTGGAGTGTAAAATAAAGCGGAACAGGCTCACACAGAACTTTTCTCCAGAATCAGGTCCAAAGCTTTTTCAATTTCGACAATCGAAACCGTTATGTCTTCGTTGACATGCCGGTGCCCACGACCCGCGACCGGGTCGTGGGCATACGCAAAATAGTCGAGATCCAGTAACTGGGCCAGATACCGGTAGTAGTCCGGAACGTAATGCTTGGAAAACAGTTCCAGAAGACGCGTGCCGGGTTTGCACCAGAGAATATTGGCAAAGGAAGCTCCGTGTGGTCCGATGATGAAAGAAGCATTGTGGTAAAGCGCAACCTGATCCGCAATGGTTCCGGGCTGATCTTCAATGATTTCAAAATCGTATTTCAGTAGCAGAGTAATCAATTGTTCTTCGTTTAGAACCCGACGCCGTCCTGCCCGGCGGATATAAATGCGTTTAGGTTCGGCGGGGATAAGGGGTATACGGTTTTCGATCCGGTTTTTAAACCGCATGATGTCGTCAGAATGCGGGTAAAACCAGTCCGAACTATTGCCGGTAAGGACCGTATTAAATTTTACGGAATGAATCCGGCTATCAAGAATCGACGATAGTTTGTAGCCAAGAAGTTGCAGAAGTTCAAGCTCAAAGGGCGTATTGAGCAATGGATAGGAGATCAAGGCTTCATTGAACGTTTTGTCCGGTAAAGCCTGTTCAATCCGGCATAATTTAGGGCCAATGGAAACCAGCAAATCGTAGTAGCCGCCCCAGTAATGACTCCAGGGTGCAACGAGGGTTTCAGCCTGGAAAACCGGGCGTTTTTTCAGGCGAAACAAGTCATTTAAAAAGGATTGGTTGCCGAAATCAGTATTCAAGACAGTTTTGCCAATTCGGATACTGCCACATCGTAACTGTTCAGCCGGAATGGTCCGGTTTTCATATTTCCATACGTAAACCGGCCGAATATCGACTGATTCTTCGGAAAAAAAAGCCGCGTTTCTGTCTGGAAAACTACCTACTTTACGCAGTGTGATCTGGCCTGCTGCCGATGCAAAAAGCTGATTTTTTTTCAGATACGTTTCCGTGGCTGACTTACTTAACAGATCGATTCCACACACCTTTAACAATGAGCCCGAAAATTCTTTCCCAAGTTCAATAACCGGACGCAAAACATGTTGATAAATTGGCATACTGAAAAAGGCAATACAAACTTAGATTCTGATGAAGCAATGCAGCAATGCTATTGTTTTTTACGCACTTTTTTGTTCAATTCACGTTCCAGTTCACTTTCTTCTGGGTCGGTAGCAACCACGGAAATGGCTGAGAGCGGCTGAATCTCAGGTTGGCGCTCTTCCTTTTCCGGCTCATTTTGAACGCCTTCCGATTTGTGCTTTGAAATGGCTTTAACAGATGCTTCGACTGGGGCCTTTTTTTTCACAATTGGCGCTGTAGACGACAGGTGAGAATCCGGTTTTTTAAGCGCAGGTAACGAAATGGAAGGCCAATTTTTTTCCGACAAAATTGGCATATTTCCGGTACTTTGCTCCGTAACGGAGTCTGTTGATTGTTGGTTGTCGACCAGTGCGATTTGACCAGAACGGTTATAAAAGGTATATGCCAAACCCCCAATCAGCAATAAAAACGGCACGGCAAGCCAGTAACTGGACGCCCACGTTCGGGGGCTCTTACCCACGATCTGAATTGCAGTCATTGTTTCGGACGTTTGTACAGTCAGATTAGCGCTATGTCGCCCCACGCTGTCAGGTGAATACCGAATGTGTACGTGCGTCTGTTTGATAACGGGCTGAAGGGTCAGGCTCGGTTTAAAGGCAGGTCGCTGATCTGTGGCTAATTGAAAATAATTCGGCGCATCAGTTTTTAACATCAGTGTTGCGTCACTCTCTAGCGAGCCAATCGTCAGAATTAAATAACCGTATTCACCAGGCCGCGTTTCGGGTAAAATCAACGTTTGATCAGCCGAAATCAACCCGGAATTTTGCGTAAACTGAATCATTTCGGCAGGCCAATGTTCAACATCCCGTTGCACCGGCGACTGGTGACTAATTGTCCCGTTTCGTTTGCCACTTTTTTGATCATTCATGGTTCTGCTGTTTATTGTTAGCTTCAAAAGAACATTCCAGAATCTGGTGTCCTTCAATTGAAACCGGTATAACGGCCAGTACTTTAACTTTCCGGTTCTCGACGTAACGCTCTATTTGATACCGGCTGGATTCATCGATAACATAGAAGTGCGGAAAATTGGCGTTAGTAAACTCATCGGTCCTGATAATATTCTTCACATTATATTTTTCATTGACTGACTTTAGGATGTTATAATCCGTTGTAGCGTTCAATAAATTGCCTTCTTTGTTGGCAGCCTCCCAATCCAACAGGTAATTAATTTTAAGGCTTTTATTGTAAAACCAGATAGGTAAAAAATAGTCGGCGGATTCAAAAAAAATCGGATATCTATAGTTAACCTTAGGTAAATGTGCTAAAATTCCACTTGGAAACAGGGCAGTTTTTTTATTCTGATAAAACATAAAGACTGCTAATAAAAGACCATATAGTGGCAGAAATCTCACTAGTTTTGCTGAGTAATACGAAGGGATAAAATAATAATATAGGTAGATAATCTGAAAAGCAACCAGTAAATTATTGGGCCAGAAATACCGGCTTAAAAAGACGGAAGTGTGCAGAAAAGAAACCAAAAGCGCGACAAAAATAACGGTAGTGCTTAAGAAACCAGCTAACAGGTAAAACAAAAAGGCTTTATCCTTTATAACTTCCTCGAATCCCGTTCTTAGCTTTTTCTGAGAGATGTAAATAAAACATCCCGATAAGAGCGCAACTCGCAAGATTGGCAAAAACAAAAGAATGCTGGATCGTTCCAGTTGCGAGGAAAGCGTTGGGATTGATTCGCCAATGGTTTGGAAAAAGGAAATAAAGGTAGGCAGAGGAATCCAAGAATGCGGTTTTCCAGCGTTCGATTGAATTTTAAAGCTGGCATACCAGATCACCAGCCATATACTGATAATGAAACCATGAGTGAGCAAAACGAATAAATAATTCTTTTGCTTTGACCAAAAAAACAACAGACCAAAAAAAGCAACCGAAGCCGCTACATAAAAGAGGCCAAAATTATGGGTCAGAGTCAGCAGGGAGCCACATAGAAAGTAGCTTACTAATAAATTGATTTTATTAGGTGTAATAATTAGTTTGTGGGATATGATAAAATAAACACAACTTATTGCTAAGAATAGCGTATATCCACGGATTTGAGTCGAAAGTGTATAATTTAAATACGTTAAACTAACCACCAGCGTAATCAGGATAAAGTTGGAAACTGCATTTCCAACCAGCGACGTAACGAATCTAAAAAAAAGCGCAATAGTAGCCGAAAATAAAAGGATCGATACGGTTTTTAAAAAGAACGGATTAAGGCTAATAAAATGCCCAATCAGCCAGTATAGATTGGCAAAAAAAGGTGGGTTTGCATCTAGTCCACTGACGACAGCATTGTTTACATGCGCAAGCGACGGGTCAGAAATTAGGAGATAACTCAGGATCTCATCCATCCAGAGCCATCTTTCTTTAAAATAGAGCGAAATGGTCAGGCCAGATATCAGAATAAACATAATTCCCGCACTTAATACATTTCCGTTTGCTAACTTGTAACTGGATCCCATGATAGTAAGGAAGGGTAAATTTCATCGACGTACTGTCTTATTTTGTGTTCCCAAACCTGTGATTGAGCAAACTCGTAGGCTTTTCTGCCCATCAAAATCCGTTCTTCCGGGTGGAAATACATCCATTCCACAGCCTTGGCTAAATCCTTAAGGACCTGCTCCTGAGTCATTACTGGTATTTTGATTCCCCGTTCTTTGGTAACCAGCTCGTTTTGACCGTGTAGCTTCAGCGTGACCACAGGCAAGGAGTACGCCATGGCTTCCATGATCTGCATGGGGCAGGAGTCTCGTAAACTGGTGAAGAAGAATAAATCAGATTGTTTGTAATACTGCTTTACTTCCTGATACGATACACCGCCCACCCACTGCACCCGGTCGCCAGCATTATAGTGTTGAATATACTGATTCACCTGATTGCTCATTTCGCCTTCTCCGCCCACGATAGTTAGGATGATTGGCAAGTCTGGATTGACTTTGCTGAAAGCGTGGATACTTAGTTCCAAAGCTTTACGAGGCAGCATACGACCCACCCAAAGCAGTTTCAAAGTTTTACCCGGTTTTCGTTCGATGGGCGTGGAGGGCATAAAAGAAGCACTGAGACCCGCATCCAGCACATAGTTGATGGGCTTGTCGGGCCGTAAATGCCGGGCTAGAGGCAGTGTATCAGCGTTCGAAATCAGGACTCGGTCGGCTACTTTCAGCGTGTGAAAATAGCCCGGATTGGTATGTTGCAGGAATAAACTAACCCAGTTCCTGATCTTTTCTCGGGACCAATACCGCCCGAAATAGGACTTTAATACTTTTGGTGCAGTTTGCCCACCGCCAACCGGACCAAAAATGAACGGTTTTCCGACCTTATACATAAAACTACCCAGTTGAATACTGCTGTAGGTAACATGATGTACCAGGTCGAATGACAGCGTTTGATCGAGTTGACGCGCCAGATCAGCGGCTTTCCATTGCCAGTAGAGGTAATGAACGTACAAGCCAATGAGCGAATAATACCGCTTTTCCAGCCAGTCGGGCATCCCAACGTAATGAAAAACGAGGTTAGGGTACGAACCGGCAGCAAGCGCCAATTCAATTCTGGATTTCCATTTTTCCTGCGTGAAACAATGAATTTCGTAACCTTCCCGGCTCAACAGCACGGCATAATTCCAGCCATTTCCTTCTTCTGAACCATGATTGGGCAGGCAGGCATAGGCCGATAGCAAGACTTTTTTCATGGTTAGGATACGGTTTTAATAAGTCTGATTTTGCGCATAAGAAAACCAACACAGATTCTGGAAACATCGATGAGGAAATAGAGGTATTTTGTCTTTGAATGGATAATGGCGAAGTGATACCGTATTTTAAGATTTGTTGGCGATTTAATGGATGTGAGACTATTTATAAACTCCCCCCAGCTAACTTTTTTATTGATGAATAAGCCGGTCGCTTTCACGTATTCATAAACCACACTACCCGGATTGACAATTAGCCTATAACCGGCTTTGTGCGCCCGTACAGAAAATTCGATATCTGACATGTAATGGGCAAAATGCCGGGAATCATACAGGCCAATTTTCTCAAAAATTGGAAGCGGTATTAATGTTCCCCGGCCCGGTAATGAATCAGATTCAATGTAAGTGGCAGTTTTAACCAATTCTTTAAAATCATTGTTGTACTTTTCGGCCAGCAGTTTTCCACTCGCGAAGTACAATTCATGTTGCGTTCCGGCAAATTGAAGCCTGTTGGGGTTATCGATATCGACGCTGACTGACCCAATTAAACAGGGCTTATATTTATGATAAGCTGTCAGTAGCGTCTGCAAATAATCTTTCTTGACTTCGGTATCGTCATTTAGTGTTAATACAAAATTTTCCTCATTGGGAACTGCATAAGCCTGTGCATACCGAATGCCCCAGTTGGTGGCTTCCGTCCACCACAAATTTCCATCACCCTGCAAAACAATGACCTCCGGAAATTCGATCCGGATCATCTCGGCGGTTCCATCCGTCGAGCCGTCATCGATGACAATCACTCTGAAATTTGGGAAGGTCTGCGCGATTAAACAGTTCAAACATTGACGGGTAAGGTCCCGGCGGTTATGGACCGGAATGACTATACTGATCATGATTATCTTTCAGTTAGAATAATGGATTTATCAGCATTTCGCTGTTCGGAATCAGGAAAGTCTATTGCTTCAAAATCAGCCTCATCGTCTGTCGGTATTGGCCGGATCGAGCCGTAATACATGCCCAGGCCAACGAAACTCCAGTAATAGGCCGGAAGCTGGTACGATATGCCGAATAACAGGCCACCGGCAATGAAGCAGAATAAAACCGTCTGCTCGGTAGAAAACGTCTCGTTGCGGTAGTAAATAAATAGAAGGGTAAAACAGATCACCAATAAATGAATACCGAGTCCGATAAGACCATAATTATAGAGCAGATCGACGTAATGTGAATGGATAATGGTGCCTTTGGTTGGAAAATCTTCATTTTCCATAATTTCACCTTTATCATAGCCATCATAGCGCCATCCGAGTAGTGGCCTTTCCTGAATTCCATCCCAGTAATACAGCGATTGCTCGTAACGCCAACTTCCGGTTTCATCTTCGGTTGGCGAAAATATACCGGCAATATTTTCGAAAAATGCCGCTGTTTTAGTGGGGGATAAGGCCCCCAGAAAAGGAGTTGAAACCACCAACAAGATCGCAAATACCGCCAGTGTTTGCCCAAATTTTAAATCGCCGATCAAAACTCTTTTTCGAATTGATAAACCGCCCAGAATCAGAGCTGTAATTACCGCCGTTGACATAACTGAACGGTGCAGCAGAATAACAATCAGAGCAAAAGTGGTAAGGGCTTTTAATAGTATTATTTTTTTCGGTTCCTTCAGGTAAGTAACCAGAAAGTGCAGGAATGGAATGACAAGATACAATGCCTCAGGAGCGGATGTCGTCCGGGTTTCTGAGGTGAATGAATAGCTGAATATCCGGCCAATCACCAGTTGATTGATGACGTAAAAGAAGAATATGAGATTGACAATATGATTCAATTTTAAGACCCTGAGTTGGCTCATGGCATAGAACGTAATCAAGGCTAAACCGCAATAAGAGAAGCGTTTAAGTACAAAAAACGAATACACATATTCCTGGTAACTGTGTAATGACTCTAGAACCAGAAAGATCGACCCCAGCGTAACCAGCCAAGCTACGGCTTTATACGAAACCGGATAGGTAAAATAAAAAGCCATCACCAGCGTCATCCCAGCCAGGGCTACCAGATTGAAAACCATCACGAAAAGCGGATGCTCCTGTTCGCCCCCGTAACTCAGGGGACTAATCCCAAATAAGAGGATAAACAGGATTGCTCGATAAAGCCAGATTTTTAGAAGGACAGGCATACGAATTGGAATATGATTCAGGACTAGTCAGAATCTGCTAAAACCGCCCGATAAATAGTTTTGGTGGTGTCGGTAATTGTTCGAACGTCGTACCGTTGCAAGGAAACTTCCCGCGCTTTTGCCGCCAGTCGCTGGCGAAGTGTAGGGCGCTCCCACAACGTTTGCACTGCCTGGGCTATTTCCTGACTGTTCAGAGAGGTCAGCAGGCCCGTTTCGTAGTTCTCGATGAGGGAAGGAACCCCACCGACATTGGTGGCAATAACTGGTAAACCAGCTAGTTGCGCTTCACACACACTGTTGGGGCTGTTGTCGATGTAGGAGGGATGAAGAAGGCAAAATGCTTCTTCGTAGGTGTTCCATAACTGCGCTGCGTTCAGCATCCCCCGGTGCTCAATGTCCTCTCCCCGAATGTTCTGGAGGGAAAGTGAAGAAATCAGGCCTACTAAATCGGCTTTCGTACCATAACCGGTGACAATCATCCGAACCGGTATTCCCGGAACAAGCAAATTCAATGCGCAAAGCGCTTCCCGGATTCCCTTGATCGAATTTACCCCGCCCACAAACAGCAGCGCGTTGCCGGGTTTTGTCGGCGATGGCGTAATGGGCTTGTAAAACTCCGGCCGGATCAATTCCCAGTTGTGGTGAATAACCGCCTGGGGTTGTAGCTCGCGAATAACGGCTTTGTCCCAATGCGTTCGGCAGATAAAATGTCGGACGGTTTCGGTATACCGTTTTTCGTAATAACCGGCAATGGCCCACGAAACATGTTGAAACTGCGGTCGGGCTGGCAGATACTTGTAATATTTAGTAACAAACCCCTGCGCCGACAGCACTTTCGGAATTTTCAGCGAACCACCCATTACCTGATACTGTTGCTCCGTACCGTGGATGTGCATCAGATCATACTGATTCACAATGCCTTCCAGATAGTTTCTAACACGCTTAATCCGGCTCGAATAGCCGGAAAGCAAATCCCATTTGTCGTCCCGAACCTTCAGATAGATGTACCGGACACCGTCTTTGACCAGTTCCTCGTCCTGTTCAATCCGATGGTTGTAACTCACGATTGTAATGGTAACGTCACCTGTAGCCACCAGACTGTTCGCCAGAGACGTTATCCAAGGTGTGGGATGTCCACTTATCGATGGATGGGGCGCAGCCGCGAGCCAAAGAACATTCATGGTGTTAAGGCGGTTTTAGTGGAAAGTTCTGTGTACGGCTGGTCTGCAAGTATGGCCTGGTAAAAAATCAGGTGTTTGTCAATCATCGCGTCCAGCGTGAAGTTGTCGCGCGCAAAACGGAATTGCTCTTGAGCCAGCTGCTTTCGTTTTTCAGGACTCTGATGGCTTTGAATAAGGGTTGCCAATTCAGCGGGTGTCGCATCTTTTGGGAGAAGCCCCGGCTGGTGCGCATCGAATTGTTCCGGAATTCCACCCGTCGCCAGCGCCAGAACCGGCGTGCCGGAAGCAATTGCCTCGGTAATGGCGTAGCCCCAGGATTCCTCGGTGGCGGTGTGTACGTACAGATCAGCTTGAGCTAAATAAGGCGATACATCGGACTGAAAACCTGCAAAACAAACGAATTCCTGCAATGTTTTTTCGGCCACAACTTTTTCCCATTCGTACCGTTTTGGCCCATCGCCAACCAGCCACATTTTAAAGTTGCGAAATCCGAGCGTTCGTAACTGGTGGGCGGTTTCAATCAGCAACAGTTGGTTTTTACGATGTTCGAGCGTACCGATATTGACAATATTCAACGGCAATCCTAGGGCAGTGGGTTTTGAATTCTGATCGGGAAAGACAACCCCGTTGTGAATCACTTCGCAAACCGCCCCTTCGGGCCGCAGAAAAGCCGAAGTCTTTCTGGTATAATTCGAAACCGTGATAAACGTCCTGTGCTGCCTGAACAGGTGCGTATACCACGCTAGTAGTTTTTTACGCCCCCAGGCGCTAAGTCCGTAGTGCAGATCATATTCCGTAATCGGGTCTGTATTGAAGTGGCAGGTCACCACCGTCGGAATTTCCTTCCCCAAACCGGTGGAGGCAGCCGCGCCGGAGTTGACATCCTGGGCATGAATTAGGTCGATTTCCCGGTTGGCATGTTTGCGCACGGCAATCCAGATACTAATGAAGTTGGAAGCTTCCCGGAATAGAATCGGGCTGTTTTTTCCCAGTAAATCAGCTATTTTTCCCAGAAGACTCAGCGCTTTCCGGATTAAAACCGGCGCGTCGTCCGGGGTTATTAACTCCACGGAAGTTACGATCTTGGACATATTAGCCAGCAGCCGGTTGTTGTGCGCCGTAACACCCGTTTTTGAACCCGGCGTCATCGAAGAAACCAATAGAATTCTCATGCGTGCGGTTTTGGAAAGCGGATCATTTGTTCATGAAGCGGTATAACCGAACGGTAAGAATGCCGTCAGGCCGTTTCCGGAAATTGTTGAATAAACTATCCAAAGCGGCTTCGCTGTAGATCAGGAAATTGTACAGCCGATGGCGCCGTTTCGAGACGATTTGCTCCAGAATAACGCGCAGTGACCATTTGAAGAAAACCATAACCCCATAGTTGGAACCGTGCAGATTCTGGAAAATCCGGCGCTGGTTTCGGACGGCGTAATATTGTTTCCAGGCACCGGGCCATGGAATACCGTTCCGGTCGAAGGACGGCGGGTGATGAAAGATGCTTTTGGGAACCGTCACCACTGGAAAGCCCATTTTCTGTGCCCGAGTCATGTATTCCACTTCGTCGCCCCAGATAAATAACCGGCTGTCGGGCAGACCGACAGCTTTGACCACATCTGTATGAATCAGGGTGCCGTTGAAAAAGAACGCCACTCCATAAATCAGGTCATACGGTGCCATATCGGCAACTTTTCGATACGATTTATTCGGACGATCTACAAAAAAGGCCAACTCCGTCCTATCCTGATTACTGACCGAAACCGCGTTCTTAATACAGGGGCCGATGTTGGGCGCACTCATCAGTTTTTCGAGTGAATCGGGCGTGGCCAGACAATCGTCATCCATGCACCACAGCCAAGTAAAACCGGCTTTGTAGGCGGCTTCGATGCCCGTGGCAAAACCACCCGCACCACCGGAATTAGACTGGTTAATAACAGTCAGCGCGGATTGGGTGGCCAGCCATTCGGCGGTTCCATCCGTACTTCCGTTGTTAATAACCAGAATAGTATCCGGTTTTCGCGTTTGTTGTTCCAGACTGAAGAGGCATTTTTTCAGATCGCCAAGCCGGTTGTATGTCACTACGACTGCTGCTACCGTTTCCATATTACCGTATTAAAAATGAAAGCACTTTGCCTTTGCCAAAACGGAAGGCGTCCCCTATATTTTCCACCCGGAAAACCGTCACGCCTTTCGTATATAAATAGATTCCCATGGCCAGCATCACGACGGCTTCTGTAATGACCCACGAATAGGCCGCACCCAGATGATTATAGCGCTGAATCATCAGTAGATTTAATGAAAGACCCAGCACCGATCCTAAAGCCGTAATGGCAAAAAAGGCTTTATCCATCCGCAGATTCAGCATGGTGTGGATTCCCAACAAGTTGCTAATGCCGATGATGACCGGTAAGAGGGAGATAATCCGGAGGATTGGGATCGCGTCCTGAAACTGGGGTCCGTAGAACAAAGGGATGAAATAAGGCGCAATGACCCAAAGTCCGATTGAGAGGAGACTCAGCGCAATGGTCAATGGAAAAATGACTTTTCGAATCATCGCCAGACCCTGTTCCCGGCTTTGGCCAAAGGCATGAACCACAATGGGGAAAAAGGCTTGATTGAGTCCCAGGACCATGAAAGAACGTGTGATTCCCTCCAGCCGGGTTCCTGCCGCGAAAATGCCAACGTAATAAGTCGAGCTGAAAAGACCTAGGAAAAACAGATTGGAACCGGCGTATAATGTTATCATGACCGAAGAAAAAAACAAGGTGCTGTCGTCCCGAAACCGGTTCCGTAACTGCCTGAAATTCGGCCAGGTAAACCGCACCTGAAATCGGCGCATCGCCAGCCAGAGCGCGACGATATTGACCAGGAGCTGAGAAACGCCAAGTGCCAGATTTTGATAGAGATAATCGTCAGCCTGTTGGATCAGCAGAAAGATGGAAAGCGTGAAAACGATCTTGACAGCTAAGTTGAAAACCGCAACCCGGCTCAGATCTTCCATAGCCTGATAGAGCCAGAAAGGTGATAGAACCATGCCCAGACAGGCCGTATAGGTGCAGACGTGGAGCCACAGGTGCGCTTTGAATTCGGGATTGCCCAACGTGATCAGCGTGAAGGCAATTGTTGAGACAATCCAGAGCAGAAACTTACCGGCAATCACTTCGCTATAAACCCGGTTAATTAAATCCCTGTCGTTCCGGTTGGCGGCAATACTACGAACGGCGGCCATGTCGAAACCGTAATTGACAATCAGGTTGAAATACGCAATGTATGCCAGCGAGAAGTTTAGCAAACCCAAGCGTTCGGGGCCAATAATCCGCACGACGTACGGCACCGTCAACAGCGGCAGCAGGAAGTTGGACACCTGAATGCTGAAAAGCGAAGCCATATTAACCACAAATCGCCGGAAGATTGATCCTAAAAGGACGGGTGGCGATTTGACTATATTTTTGTTAATCATATTCGTTATTCGGATTGAGCACTTACCAGGCGTTTGTATTCCCTTTCAGCATTGATTTAACCGTGTACCAGCAGATTTTAACATCCAGCCAGGGTGTTTGCCGACGGATGTACAAGTGATCATACCGAATTCGCTGGCTCATTTTGTAAGCTTCTTGGGTTTCGCCCCGTGCCCCCCGGACCTGAGCCAGACCGGTGATGCCGGGTCGCACGCAATACCGGTTTGGATAGCTGGACAATTTGTGCCAATAGAGAATATCCAGGGGGAGCGGATGAGGGCGCGGTCCAACAACGCTCATGTGACCGGCCAGTACATTCAGAAATTGCGGCAATTCATCAAGATTGGTCCGGCGCAGGAACCGACCCAGGCGTGTTACTCTATAATCATTAAATGTAGCCTGTTGGAACCGGGCCCGGCGGTCGAAGGTCATGGTTCGGAATTTCAGACAAGGAAAATGCCGCCCGTTGCGCCCTGATCGCGTCTGCACGAATAAAACCGGGCCCGGCGATTCCAAACGGATGGCCAGTCCGAAAATTGGTACTAGCCAGATCAACAAGCTGAAGGTTATAAAACCGGCGAAAATCAGGTCAAATAGGCGCTTGCCCCAATGTAGATACGCGTTACTGACAGGATTTTTAATGACAAATTTTACCCGTTTCAGTTGCCTTCTTTTTTGGGAAGTTATAAGTGTATAGTTAATCATGAGGATAATAAATTTAGAATTCAACTTCATCCATAGGTGTACAGCATATATAAAAGGTGGTTCATTTTGGCCGACCACCTAATCGGCGCAGAAAACTGGCATTTGGCCGTTGGTATCCATATTTGCTCGTCGTGTAGAAATAGGATTGATCATTGTTCACAGAATTTATAATCAAGCACAATTGGTTGAACCGTTGCTCCCGGTGCAGGTGATCAATCATCCGCAGCCGGGCTTTGGGCGTCAAGTCATGCCGAACCGGATACAGCGTAATATCGGTAAAGGGGGCAATCAGCAGCGCGTCGGTCATGAGCCCAACAGGTGGTGAGTCAGCCAGAATAAACGTAAATCGGTCGCGCAATTCGCGAAAGAGTTCGGCCAGTCGATTACCCGCCAGCAGTTCCGCCGGATTGTCTGGTAGCGCTCCACTTGTTATAATGAAATAATGCGGATAGCCGGGTACCGGTTGCAACACTTCTTCGAGACTGGCTTCTCCGGTCAGATACTCACTAATCCCGATCGTATTGATCATTCCAAGTGATTTATGCAATTTCGGATTGCGCAAATCGATGTCCAGAATAACCGTTGGCTGATGCAACAGCGCTAGACTGGCGCCCAAATTCAGGGACAGAAACGATTTTCCTTCGCCACTGATGCTGGAGGTAAATAAAATCACCTGGCTGTCGGTGGAATTTTTGCGCAGGTGCTGGAGATTCGTACGCAGTACCCGGATCTGTTCGGCAATGGGAGAGTGATTCCGAGACGTCATGATCAGCGCTTTCTTTTGCCGGTTTTGCATGATTTCTCCAAGGATCGGAGCCGTCGTGGCTTCCTCTACATCGGAACGGTTACCGATTCGGTCATTTAGAATACTGCGTCCGGCAATAGCGAACACGGGTAGAAGGAAACCAACCAGTCCGAACAAAATATAAACCATGCGTTTCACGGGCTTAACCGGTACGGCACCCCCACGGGCGGGGTCCACAACCCGACTGTCCGAAATCGTTGATGCGTAGGAGATAGCGGTTTCTTCGCGTTTTTCTAATAAATAGGTATACAGGTTGTTTTTGATCGCCTGCTGGCGGGTTTTATTCAGCAAAGTGCGCTCCTTTCCCGGAATGGTGCGAATCATGCCTTCCAAGTGCTGGTTTGTGGCCTGCAGTTGCTGACGTGTTCCATTTAACATTTGGCCCATTGTCTGGATATTCTCTGAAATACTGTTCCGGGTTGCTTTTATCTGGTTCTCCAGGGATTGCAGCATCGGGTTTTTGCTGGACGTTACCAGACTACGCTCATCGTATTGCAATTCCAGTTCGGTCAGCTTAGCGATCAGTGACAGCATTACCGGATCGCTTATTCCAAGGGTGGACGGAGTTGTGCTACGCGTATTGGCTTTGCTGTTTACATACCGTTCCACTTCCTGTAAAGCAGTTAGTTGAATAGTGACTTGGTTAAGCTGGGCGTCATTCTGCTGGGCAGTTTGTAAAAAACCAGCAGCCTGATTGCTTAGATCGGTAATGCCCTGCGTTGACTTATACGATTCCACATCTTTTTCGACCGCCATTAATTCGCCGGAAATCAGCCGGAGACGTTTTTCAATAAAATCATGTGTAGCGTTTGCGATCTGGTTTTTATCGATGACAGATGCTTTGTTGTACGTATCGATCAACTGAGTCACGACCGCTTTGGCCTTGGCAGGCACGGCATCCTCCAGCGTCAGTTGTAATACCGTCGATGTTTTGCTGGTTGGTTCAATCTTTAAACGTTGCAGATAATCTTCAACCACCTGAGCGTGGGGCAACACGCGCACGGTAATCAGTTCGGTTGCCGGGCTGAGCGGCTGGCGGGCAAAAAACCGGAGCCGTCCGTAAGGGGTTTTAATGCTCTGGTTAACGGGATAATTTCGTTCATTAACGCGGACGGTTTTCGCATTGATGACTTTCAGAATCAATTCCTGCTGATAAATAAGCGGGTTGGGTTGTTCCACCACCAAGCGGATCGGCACATCAGGATACATTTCCCGCTTCCCCCAGGTGGTTGACCTGAAGTATTGTATCTCAAGTCCAAGATTTGTAATGACCTGATCCACCATGATGTAGGATTTCAGGATTTCGATTTCATTCTCAAGTACTTTCTTAGGTGCATATACATCCATTTCCTTGAGTGCACTGACCTGTCCAAGTCCTTTCTTATCATCTTTTATCAGCAACCGAGCCTCAATTTTATATATCGGTGGCTGGTATAACAGATAAATATAAGCCAGGCTTAGGGCTACTCCTAGGCAAAGTACGAACCAGTACCAGTATTTCAGATATGGTATCAGCATCGCTTTAAAGGTTGGTGTTTTAGCCTCATACACCTGGTAATTCGTATAAGCGTATCCGTTATTCGGCATTGTTTTAGTATCAAAGTGTGTTGATGGCTACGAAAGGAGGGAAGTTGCAGTTGATGCAACAAGAAAAATCATATGAATATTATTGCATTTTTAATTTGCTAACCTGTATTGAGGATGCATTGCCAAACCCTATAGCGGATATATTTGATGCGGAGAGTCCTGTTATATTTATCCTGGCATTTTCTTTATGAAAGCTTACCAATTTCGGTAAGTAATACAACAAATAAATCGGAAGCCTGTAAAAACGGGTTGCAATAAAAAACAAGATTATCAAACATACATTGCTGATGGATTAGGTCACTAACGCGGTGCTGACCAGTTAAAGAGCATCTCGATTATTATAGTGAATTTACCTATAGTTAACCTAACTGGAAAAGCGTAGTTCTATAATATCTATCTCTAAAAATATGAGGGTAATATTTTTTAAAGAATGAGACATTTTCGCTTGTCTGGTTATTGAGTAGGTAGTCTTGTGAAATCCACTTTAAATAATAAAAAGACGAATTTTTGTAGCTTATTTTTGTCTGTTAATTAGTAGAGGGCTTTATAGAAATGGAAGATGACCACTCAGTAAACACATAGATTTGTACAACTATTGACTGTCAAAAATACTACTAATCTTTTTATTTGACTTTATACTTAATTAATTGAATAGATTCAAGAATTGCCAACTTGAATTGTAGCGAGCGCTCTTGCTGGATAGAAATGCTCCAACTGGATTTGCTTAATAGGGTTATACCAAAATTAGAATGTTTTAGTTCACTATTTGTCCTATTCTAATAATTTATTGAGTGGTATACCCCCAATCCTTATAAGATGGATTTTTATTATTCTGACGTCATTCTACCTTTCTCGAAGAACCATTCTTTCATTTTTGCTGGATTTGCCCACTGTTTTTTGACTCATCCTCAGTGTGAAAGCAAATAGTTGTCGCTTAATGCATATAGGAATAGTTTAATTTTGTTTATGTGAAAAATGTTTTTTCTCATCTACATTAAAGCCAATACAGTTACTAACTACATAACTGATAAATACTGTTGACTTTTCATTAAAACTGAAATAGTATTCTGAATGCTTAAACAGGAAATTAGTGCAAAAACCAATCTGATCAACAACAAAATCGTACTAAAACTTTATATATATAAACACTTTGGCATAATGAAAATTTCTCTGGTTCTGATTTTCCTGATTGGGTGCTGGACAACCCCGGGACTTGCTCAAAAAGCCCGAAATGTCACACAGGCCATTCATTTTATTAAATTAGCAAATACGCTTCGGGAATTGAATAAATCGCCGGAATCCATTGACCTTTTGGAACGTGCTTTGCCAACCGTTCGACAAAATGATACTTACTGGACGGCTGTTGCGTACGAATTGTTGGGGCTTTCCTTTAAAGATCAGGGAGATAGCGTCAAAGCCCTTTATCATCTGGAGATAGCCCGCTCCAGGTACCACAAATTGAAATATGTTGCTAGTGCGTGGGCGGTAAATGAATTGGTTCGAGATATTTCCGGAAAGAATTTTTATGCCGGTATTCAGGTTGGCGATTCGGACGTTAAACTGGCTATTTTCAAAACAAAGTACGAAACTGATTTTTACGAAAAAGAAATTAAAACGACATTCAACATTCCCAACACGATTTTAGTTGCCGATGCATCCAAGAAATCAGGGCCCGGCCCCGATGCAATAAAAGTGTGTTTAGATTCCATACAGCATTATAACATACCTGGCGAACGGGTTTTTATTGCTTTCAGTACGGAATTATCCAGAACGCCGGAAAATAGAAAGAGATTATACGAACGCCTGTTACGCGAACTGCCTAATATCAATTTTAAAATCGATACTACTCTTACCGATAAACGGGAAGCGGAGTTATTTACAGCTGGAACCATACCTCGAAAAGTTTGGCCAAATACCTCTGCTTTGGCCATTAGTAATGAAAGTACTGTCGGTGGCTACTTTGATCTCGAACCCAGTAGTCGAAAAAAAACATTTCACGCGCTCACTTTGCCATTTGGCATCAATACACTGGTTAGCCAGATTGAAAATAAGCGATCGCTGAATGGAGAAGCCTACAAAAAGGAAGCACAAAGAGTTATTAATGGCATTCTGGAAACGACACTCTCTTCAAAATTAAATGATCCGGGACTGGACCAACGAAAGATTATCGGTCTGGGAGGTGACATTACGCTAGCCTTGATGGCGTACTTACATCCCGAAAAGGCCGGTATTTCTGCAATTCCTATCTCCTTAAAAGAAATTGAACTGTTTAAAAGCAAGGTCTTGAGTGACTACAACGAGCTGATTCGGCCTAACCTGAATGATATTGCCGACCCAGTTGTGCGCCAGAAAGCCGAGTCTGATATTAACACAAGCCGGAGCCGGTTAAGTGAGAAACAACTTATTGCTGGCGCCCTATGGCTGGACGCAATTATGAAGCGTTACTCAAATACGGCAGCCACTAAACGCTTCGTTTTTGTTCGGAATTCAGATATTGGCTGGGTCACGGGTAAGTTTATTGAAACTATAAGTGGAGAATATGAATCGACCATTGCGAAAGGATCGCTATATACCCGATAAATTTAAAATAATCGAAGCTTTCTTTTGTTGCGGCTGAGGTCCACTCGAATCTTGGACGGTACAAAAGTTGAGGATCGGGCATTCATTTGTTTTTTTCTCTTATAATTAACTCCTCAGGCGTCAGCCCATTTAATGCACTATGCGGTCGGAACTGATTGTATTCTTGACGCCAACAGTCAACTTTTTCCTGAGCATCTTCGATCGATAAAAACCTATGAGTTGATAAACACTCATCCCGCAAGCTCCCATTAAACGACTGCGCGGGCAGCCCCGTCAATAAATACATTATCAGTTGGCTTACCCGGTCGTGAAAAAGAAGGGGAATACAAGCCCGATTCTCCAACTTTGACTGTCCAAGATTTGAGCTAAGGTCACAACGTCCGGTTCCCAAAATAACGACCGTCCAGAATTTTGGATAAGGCCCCCTGGCTTTCAATTAGCCTATGATTTTCTATTTTTTCTGTTGATAGTAAAGCTAATATAATTCAAAATATCAAACAGACAGTACCTACATCTGCCCCTGGATCTAGCATGATTTGCGTAAATGAATTTAATTGGACCAAGACGACTCTGACCAAATTAATTAATCGGTAAGCTACAGTTATTCGAATCGAGTCCGAGGATGATCATTTTTTTCAATACGTCACTAAATCCGTCACCTTAATTTATGGGTTTGCTGTAAGGTGCTGGTTATTAATAATTTAATTAGAGAAGTTCAACTCCCGTAGGAGGCTCATTTTTTGAATCAGGGTTAATCAGTTTTCGAGTGTAAAGGCTCAAAATCAACTGATTAGCCCTTTTTTCTTTATTAAGCCTTGTCGGTAATGATACGGTTTGATAAAGTGAGGTCCTCCCAGATTTTCAGACGGTAATTAGTAGAGTTTTCGGTTCTTCTTGTTGTCAGTTAACAAATTCTTTCGGGGTTAAATCATTTAGGGCGCTATGGGGTCTGAAGTGGTTGTATTCCCATCGAAAATCCTCAATTTTTTCTTGAGCGTCATCCAGCGACAAAAACCAATTGACCGAAAGACACTCATCTCGGAACTTTCCATTGAATGACTGCTCGGGCAGCCCCGTCCACATATGGGTTATCTGTGGGCTTTCCCGGCCTTGAGAAATCCAGGGTTACACCATTCGAATAAGCCCACAAATCCATTTCTTTTGAAATAAACTCACTCCCGTTGTCGCATTGTATGCGTTCCGGAAAGCAGCCTTCTACTAAGCATATCCGGTTTAATTCAGCAACGACATCGGTCCCTTTCAGTGATTTGCCTAGTAGTAATCCGTGGCAGATTTTACCGCTCGGGCGGCCCCGTACAATTATCCACTACAGTTAACACCCTAAACCGCTCACCGTTATAAAGGGCATCTTGCACAAAATCCATGCCGCTACGGCGGACCGTTCCAGACCTTGTTTATTCCTTGAATATCCAGTCGCTCCAACCGGTGTTCGGCACTTCGGTTCCGTCTGGGCCGCTTAGTCCGTAAATTCAGCCCATGCGTTTTGTAGATACGATACATGCGTTTGTGCCGGGGTGCCGGTGCACTTGTCGCGGAAGCCTTCTCTCCTCAGCAGCACAAAAAGCCGCCAGAAACCATACCTTACCCTGGTAGTTGCGATCTCCTTCATTCGCATGCTCAATAGAGTTTCATCACGACGATGCTGCTTATAATAATACATCGATCGAATTAATCTCACACACTGGCAGGCCCGTTGGATTGAGACTCGATAGTTGGTCACCAGCCAATTGGCCATTTCCTTTTTGTAGGGAGGCTTCACAACTTTTTTATTACATCCTGAAGCATTTGCTTATCGAGACTTAAGTCTGCTACAAGTTTTTTAAGTTGGGCGTTCTCTTCCGCTCCGGCGGCCTGGTTCCAACTGTCGCAACTTACGTAGCTCGGAAACGC
The DNA here is from genome assembly GCF_054780775.1 of Larkinella ripae. NCBI lineage: Bacteria > Pseudomonadati > Bacteroidota > Cytophagia > Cytophagales > Spirosomataceae > Larkinella > Larkinella ripae. The sequence continues at coordinate 338,329 of NZ_BAAGVR010000001.1, read as the reverse complement.
CCATTCCTGCATACTTTTTCCGCCCCGGCGGCCCGGTTCCAGTTGAAAAAGGTAGCTTGGGAAACGCCCATCTGACGGCATATCTCTTCGACCCGTGTGCCGGTCTCTGATTGCCGCAAGGCAAAGGCAATGGCTCGGGCCACCCCGTTGTGCTTCGGTGAATTTGACGGTCGGCCGCTGCCGTCTTTTTCATCGTGAAAATTTACGTTTTTGACCTGGTTTTGTCACCGAAAATCTCTAATTATCACATGTCTCGTTTTGCGGGGGGACGTCAGTTCTTCCTATAGTGACTTATTTGAACTTCTTCAGTCATAAAGTTCACTGAAGTCTACAGCGTGAAGGCGGCACGAATCTAAACCAAAGCGGACCCAAACAACGAACTAAACGTTTTCGTAACTTCAAATAGCCCAAGGGCCCCGACTACCAACCGGGACCCTTGGATTGCCTTACTAATACCGGAATTAATTCACTTTCAGAATCCTGACAGTTTGGGACTGTACCCCACTACTGGCCCTCAGGAAGAGGATGCCGGGGGGTATGGTTGACACATCAAACCGATATTGTTCACTGGGGCCCGCTCGCTCAGTGCATCTTTGGCCAATGATACGCCCCGTCATATCGGTTAATGACAGTTGTAGCAAGCTGGTTTCGACTCCTGTTACCTCAACCTCGATGGCCTGCCTTACCGGGTTACCCAGTAGGTTGACCTGTAGTCTATGTGCCGGTTCTAAGTTCACACTCAGCCGGGCCGCACCCCCGGAGGGATTTACTACGGGGAACCGTCCAGTAAGGCTTATGGAGGCACCCTGCGGGTCTGTGGCCCTCAGGGTCACCGTGAAGGGACTGCCCACGGTGGTGGAAGGTGTGCCCGAGACAATGCCCGAAACCGGGTCGATGCTGAGCCCAGGGGGCAAGCCCTCTGCTGAGAAGGTGAGCACATCGCCGTCGGGGTCGGTGACGGCGGAGGCCACAGAAACGCTGAAGGGCACCGATACCGTAGCCGATTGAGGAATGGTAACCTGGGTGCCGGTCACTACCGGTGACCGATTGGAGCCGCAGTTAATCAGCACCGAGACGACGTTAGAGATGGTATTCGCAGTCGCCAGGTCAACCCAACCATCCCCATTGAAGTCGCCCTTCACTATCGAACGGGGACTGCCAGTGACGGGAAAGTGTTTAGGTGCCCTAAAGCCCCCATAGGCATTAGCCATCAGCACCGAGATAGTGTGGCCCCCCGAGTTCGCTCCGGCCAGGTCAGGCCGGCCATCGCCATTGAAGTCGCCTATCACTATCTCATCGGCGTTACCGATGAAATAGAGAGTAGCTTCCCCAAATCCGCCACTACCATCACCCAGCAGTACCGAGATGGTACCTGAATTATTGTTCGCGGTGACCAGGTCAAGTCGGCCATCGCCATTTAAATCGCCCACCGCCACCGATTCGGGGACAGCACTAACGCGAAATCTAGTGGCGGCCCCAAAGTCCCCATTGCCATTCCCCAGTAGCACCGAGATGGTACCTGAATTTGGGAAGTTCGCGACAACCAGATCAGCCCGACCGTCGCCGTTGAAGTCGCCCACTGTAACCGAATTGGCAGTAGTACCGATAGAAAAGGTAGCAGGTGCCCCAAAGCCCCCACTGCCATTCCCCAGCAGTACCGCGACGTTCTCATACGCTATGGCGATAGCCAGATCAGCCCGACCGTCGCCGTTGAAGTCGCCCACGGCAACCGAACTGGGAGCAATACCGACGGGAATGTTAGTAGCTTCCCCAAAGCCGCCACTGCCATTCCCCAACAGCACCGAGACGTTATTTGAACTTATATTCGCTACCACCAGATCATCCCGACCGTCGCCGTTGAAGTCACCTACCGCTATCGCATCGGGTTGGTTATCGGCGGGAAAGTTAGTAGCTTCCCCAAATCCGCCACTGCCATTCGCCAGCAGCACCGAGACGTCATTTGAACCCGAGTTTGCTGTCGCTACGTCAGGTAGGCCATCGCTGTTGAAGTCGCCCACGGCAACCGAAAGGGGGTGATAACCAACGGATACGTATGTTTCGCTATTGAAGCACTGCCCCCAACTTACGGTGCTGAGTCCTGTTAAGAGTAAACAAACCAGCCACCAGTGGGGGGCTACACGAACGCGGAATAACTTACTAGACCCATAGGAATAGTGTCGGCCAAAGGGTCGAAACGGTAGAGAAGGAATCATAGATGGGATAGGAGTTTAAGATAATTATTTCAGACTCACATGCATAGTAAACACAAAAGAGCAACCCAATCAGACCTGATCAATCGGTAGAACAATGGTGATTCTTCCGCGCTTAGCTAAATCGACCTCATAACAAATAAGGTCAAAACAACGTACTGTAATAGCGGCCAGCACAGGTGTGCGTCTTCTCCGGAAAGCTGGATCCGGATTACAAGGTGAAAGTAATTAACTAGGTAAAACTACTGTTGAAACTCCCATCCAATCGCAGGAGTTGAGGGCGGTTATCTGTCCCATTAAGGGTATTGACATAGGTGCCCCGCGCCCGCGTCAACAGTTTATTTCAGCAATGCAATTTGGGACACAGTGCCGACCGATGTTTGATAGCGTAGCGGCCCATCCCCTGACCGTAAAACAGACTGCGGCTAACCTCGACCAGCAATGCTATTATATGGCTCACAGTATTCGAAATGCTTACACCAATCAGTTTAACAATCCACAACTTATCATAAAAAAATATCAACGTCTGGAGGATGACAAATGCTATTTTTCTTCTTAGCCATTTCAGGATAGGTCACAGGTGAATAGAATACGAATCAATGGAATAACCTTGAAAGGCAAATTAGCCTAAAAGATAGTGAAAGATGACACTAGAAGTAATTTATTTAGTTGAGGTTTGAAACGGATAGGGAGGGGCATGCCAGTTCTCTGGCCTAATCGGAAATCACAACTGCTAGTCTAATCATTCGTGAATACGTGCAAAATTCAGAGGGGGATATCCCCACTTTTCATATGTATATGACAACTCATCTTAAGGGGTTACCAGTCGCAAAAACCGGGCGTGGCTGTTGCGCAACTCTGCTTTTTATATCGGTTTTCATGCTAGTCAGATTTACTGACCTCGTCACCCCATCTCAGCTGAGAAAAAGCATAGTAAAGCTCAAAAAAGCGTCTCCATAAGCCAATGACCACTCCACTTTTAGGCCTATCGTCTGACTGAGGGTAAATTTCGTCGTGAACTTCATATACTTCTTCAGATTGAAGGCAATAGCTGCCATCAGCATCACCTTGTGAGCCCCATCTTTGCCCCGTACATTGATCTTTCGCAACCCATAATAATCAACTAGACTGCCTAAGACTGGTTCCACCGTTCGTTGACGGAGTCGTTTCATGCGTTTGCCCCGCCGACTTTGTTGACGTTCCAATGCTCGACGATAGAACGGATCATAGGCCGTCCGAATAATCTATCGGCATTGACTTTTAGGAACACACGTTGGTTTGAGCGGACACTGTTTGCAGTCTTGATAATCCGCCCGATAGACTTTTAGCCAGCCTCCGTCCGCGTTCCTGTCATACGTCTTAAACGGTAAACGCTTACCTTCCGAGCAGGTAAAGTGATCGGCTTCAGAATCATAGGGAAAGCCTTCGATTTGGGGTTTATACTGGCCAAAGGCGGGTATCCACCCCGTAATTTTCCACTGCTCTAGCAAGGCGTAGTTACCCCCGTTGGAGTAGTCGCCCCGGCGCCCCGGCTGTGTCGGCCAGCAGCTCTTCTAAACGCAACTCGTTGTATGCTAACCGCTGCTGAAGCTTCAGCGTAATATCGGGTAGTGACTGGCTGTCCCGACCGTCAGCAAAATCGGCCTGCACATGGCTAATAACCCCTTCGGCGGTGTCAACCGCCAAGCTACAATTGTAGTTAAGTTTGCGGGCTTTGCCCGGCTTGATAGAGATGCGCGCATCAGGGTCGGTAGGGCTGTAATGAGTCTTGTTGCTCAGTAACTTTGCCTTTTCGATGCCAGCTCCTAGAGTGGTCGGAGCACTTTGCAAATTTTGCTGGCGCTTTTTCAACTGTCTTAACTGATGATCAGCGGCAGTGATTACCGAGGCCGCCTGACGGGGGCTGAGTTTGGGGATCGAGTCTACTGGGCCATTCTGGTCCTCAGCCTGGGATAGCAACCTGGGCCCAGGTCTTTGGGGTTGTTTTTCCAAGAGTGTTTCCATCGACGCGTTCGCTTTGACAGGAGCCGAGTCGATAGCGACCCGCCGACCGGCTACCATGTTGTTGGCCACGCATAGGCTGAATACTTTGTCAAATAGTAACTCAAAAAGTGCTTCTGGGTAAAGTTGACGGGTCCGGCTCAGGGTGGAATGCCAAGGTAATGGCTCGTCCAGGTTATAACCCAAGAAATACAACATATCCAACCGCATGGCGCAGTGCTCGACCAGCTTTCTGTCAGAAGTAATATTCTCTAGATAGCCAATGAGCATCAGCTTGAACCGGGCCGCCCTTTAGGTTTGGGTGATGGTAAGAAACCAAGAATTGGTAGCTTGCCAGCAGTCAACCAGAGAGAGGTAACCTAACGGGTCGCCGAGGAAAGACCTATGCTCCGATTTAGGACCTCACTCTGTTGACTTGCCTAGGCTCAAATAGAAATTAGGGTTCGCGGCCCATTACAAGGGTTTGAGCAGTAGCAAGTCGGTTGACTGATCACTAAACTAAATCCTTTTATGGAAATTCGCTATTATATCGGTATTGATATTGCCAAATCGACTCTCGACTGGGCGGTATACACGCCATCAGGTATTCAGCTACGGACTCAGACTTCGAATACGGTTGACGGCATTAAAGTAGTCCTTCAGCATCTAAAAAAGTTACCCCATTGGCATCCAAAGCATACCGTATTTTGTATGGAACATACGGGAATTTATAATGCCCATTTGCTGCAAATGCTGCATCAATCAGAGTTGCCTATTTGGCTGGAATCTTCCTTACAGATCAAGCAGGCGGGTGGCATGCAACGCGGCAAAAACGATTCGATTGATGCACAACGCATTGCCGAATATGCTTTCCGTTTTCGTGACCAGATGCGGCTTTGGCAACCACCTCGCCAGATAATTCAAGAGCTTGCTTTTTTAAGTGCAGCTCGTCAGCGGCTTAACCAGGCTTATAATTTACTGGCTGGACCATTGGCCGAGCAAGAATCATTCGTCAGTCCCAGTTTGCAGAAAAAGCTTCAACGCAATTCAAAGAAGTCTCTACTGACACTCAGGGCTGAGCAAAAAGATATTGACCGGCAGATTAGTGAACTTATCCAAAACGATGCTCGGCTCAAAGAACTCTTTGAATGGATGGTTTCCGTACCGGGAATCGGCCCCGCTACAGCTACTGAACTTATAATTACTACCAATGAAATGACGGTCATTACCGCGCCAAAGAAAATGGCTTGCCATTCTGGCGTTGCGCCTTTTGAGTACCGCTCGGGTACTAGTATACGGGGTAAAACCCGAGTAAGTCATCAGGCACGGAAACGACTTAAATCTCTGTTTCACTTGGCAGCTATGTCAGTCATTCGTTGGAAAGGAGAATTACAGGATTACTATCAGAGGAAAGTAGCCGAAGGCAAGAATAAGATGTTGGTCCTGAATGCGGTTCGAAATAAGATCATTCATCGCGTCTATGCAGTCGTCAGACGAGGCCAGAAATATGACAAAAACTATTCTTCACCCCTTGTATAATCCATAGAAATCCTTTAGGTTTGAGAGTTGGTAAGAAACCAAGATTTGGTAGCTTGCCAACAAGTGAACAGAGCGGGTTTCCTATGGGGTCGCAGAGTAGGAGCTCTAGGCGCGGAACGGTCCGCCGTCGCGGTCAGGTCCCGCTCTGTTTTTACTTGCTTTTGGCTCAGCCGGGTCGCCGGAGCGATGGAAATTCGGGGATGCAGCCCCATTAGCAAGGGATTGAGCAGTAAAGCAAGGAACTTGTTGGAACCCTAAATTATCATTTCTCATGGACATTCAGTACCGCGCGGGCGGCCCCGTTCATTGGGGTTGATATCTCGAAAGCTACCTTAGACTGGGCGGTCTTTAATGGCCAAACGGTCGTCTTGCAATGTCAGTCGGCCAATTCCGAAATCGCCATTAAAGCGACCCTCAAACTCATCAAAGTACTGCCTGGTTTTAAATGGACCAAGTCGGTGTGCTGTATGGAGCATACCGGCATTTACAACGCCCACCTGCTAACGCATTTACACAAAATCAAACTGCCTATTTGGCTCGAAAGCAGCTTACAGATTAAGAAAGCAGGCGGTTTGCAACGCGGCAAAACGGATGCAATTGATGCCGTTCGCATTGCCCAATATGCCCGCGCGGGCGGCCCCGTTCCGCTTCCGCGATCAGATACGGCTTTGGCAACCTCCGCGCCCCATTTTACAAAAACTGGCGGCACTTAGTGCCTTGCGGCAACGCCTGTTGCAGGTACGCCAACAACTTCAGCAACCGATTACTGAACAGCAGGGCTTCATCGACAAGGCTCTCCAAAAACAGTTGATGCAAAGCTGTTAGGCTTCACTCAAAGCGCTCAATGCCGATCTACAAAAGGTTGACCAACAAATCGCCCACCTCATTCAGAGCGATGACCGCCTGAAAGAATTAGTCGACTGGATGAGCTCGGTTCCCGGTATTGGTAGTGCGACCGCCACCGAAGTGCTGGTCGCCACGGACGAATTCAAACAGCTCACTGACCCTAAAAAACTGGCGGCATCGGCCGTCCGACTGTCATGCCGGAGTTGCTCCCTTTGACGGGGTCGCCCGTGCGATATAAGTCAGGGAGCAGTGTTCGAGGCAAAACCAGCGTCAGCCAACATGCCCGAAAACGGTTGAAATCGCTCTTCCACTTAGCAGGGCGGCCTGTGCCGAGCTATGTCAGCCATCCGCATGAAGGGCGAACTCCAGGATTATTATCGACGTAAAGTGGCCGAAGGCAAAAACAACGGGGCCGCCCGCGCGGATGCTCGTTCTCAATGCCGTTCGCAATAATGGGACCGCCCACGCGGCTGATTCATCGAGTCTGCTCGGTCGTCCAACGCCAGCAGAAATATGACAAAAATTATGTCCCCTTACTTGCATAAACCATGGAAATCCGTGCGGCACGTTTCGACGGGAGGTTTTGGATGCATATATCTTTACCAGTATTAGGCAGGTAAGGTGCATTGTGGATGAGTGGTTGGAAGAATACAACACCGACCGGCCTCATCAAGCCTTAAGGTTTATGACGCCGGTTGAGTACCGACAAGCGGCTTGAATTCCAATCAAAACTGGCTTACTAAACGGGGCAAGGACATTGCTTTTATTACTACCTAAATAGTAACTCAACGGTACTTACTAAATGGTATGTTGGTCCGAAAAGATGTGCTTTCTATTGGTAAGGATAGTTAACCCCCATTCAGACTAGGCCGAGGAGGGAATTGGTTTTAGCAATTACTAGAGGTTTGGCCGGTTAGGGTAGTGTGCTTTAAACGTTAAAGAACCTTAATCAATACGGACGAATAGAGTTGTACCCGTATCTTCGCAAGTACACGAAACCGCTTCGGTCATGATAAAATATTCATTCTTAAAAAAAGTAGCCCTTATTCTGCCGGTACTTATGGCACTTTTATGCTTTTGGGTGGTCGTCATTAATTATGTCGAGCGGGGTGAAGTTGAAATAGGACTTTTTTTAATAGGTGGGGTTTTTCTGGTTTTGGGTGTTATCCACTATGTGCTATTGAAAACCAAAGCAAACGGGTAACGTATCGAATGATTTGTGAATGCGCTGTTTGTTTACGGGATGGATTCTGCTGTACGGCCCATAGCCAACTGCTTTATAAAATCTAGAAGATAAAACTAATTTTCTAAGTAGAGCTGGCTACCCTTTGACCTTCTTGGTAGTAACATCCATTCACCTCCTAAATAAGACACTATGCTCCCCCCCTGGATGCGAGTCGCCTTATGGACCACAGCCTTCATGAACTTATTGGGCGCCCTTACTTTTCTGCCTGGTTTTCCCTTCATCCGTCAATTCGTCAATCTCCCTGCTGAAGTTCATCCCCTCTATTTGTGGATCGTTAGCGAATTCATTTTCATCTTTGGCTTAGCTTATGGCTACTGTGCTTGGCGAGCCCATGCCCCTCGGCTGTTTGTGGGGGTTGGCGCAGCGGGTAAATTGAGCTTCTTTGTAACCTTGGCGGGCTTCTGGTGGGTCGGTGATCTGCCTTTGATTGTGGTGGTAGGGGGGAGCGCAGATCTATTCTTTGGCTGTCTGTTCCTGATCTGGCTCCGACAGCCGCATCAGACTACAACTTGAGGTCTTCTTTACTTGAATTTATTTCAATCCTTCCCTATATTCCTAATCCAAACAGCCGTGGAGAAATAGGGTCTTTTAGGGTCAAATCATCATTGGCCTGGTCGGAAGGGTGCGTTGAACTTATGCCTTATCAAATCTGCCCCCAGTTTCCGGGTTAATGACTCCAACTCCTGCTAGTAAAAGTTCCGGCAGTACTGAACGCGGTCATTCAAATCAGAAAATGCAATCACATCCCGGAGGACCGGATGGTTCAGGCTCACACCCACTTTTGCCCACAGCGATTCGGGCTGGTCGGTCCACTCTTCGATGGGTCGAATACTTTTCTTTTCCATGTGAGAAAGCGGTTATGTTACCGAAAGTCTCTTGTAAGCCGTTGCTACTGAATTAAATACCAGACCCTTTATCCGATTGTTTCACTGGGATCAATACGGTTTTCCCAAAAGTAGCAGGAGTTGACCCATTTGTGACAGGCTCTCAGCGCCCGCGTGCCGACCTTTGATCTATCCAAACAGACACAAAAACGCTCTAAATAATAAACGCCATGAAAACCATCTTCAACACCCTGCTCGTCGCCCTGACCTTGACCGCTGCCAGTTTCAATGCCGCTGTGGCCAATCCGAAAGAACCCAAAAAAGCAGCCGCCTTTCAGAGTGGCATCTTCACGACCATCGACGGTAAACTCCAGATTGCCGTTCAGAAGGAAACCACCAGTGCGGTGATGGTGCAGTTGCTGGATCAGAAAGGCAACGCGGTCTATCATCAGAAAATCGGCAAACGCCAGGACGCCATCCGGTACAAATTTGATGTGAGCAACCTGCCCGACGGCGTTTACCAGGTGTCCATCAGCAACGGGGTGGAGACGACGACCAAAGAAGTGACGCTGGCCACCCAGCCAGCGGTGGTAGCTCCCCGCCTGGTGGCGGTTCAGTGAGCGCACTGCTTCAGATGAAAACCGGACCAACAAATCCGACTCTATCCAACTTTAAGGCTAACCCAGTAATGGGTTAGCCTTTTGGTTTTACAGCCGGGCTCTAATAATTCTATGGTTTTCAGAAAGCCTACTTAGGGGATTCCTCGAATAGTAATAACAAATCCCCGACCATAACGAAGCCAGAGGTATTAGTTAACAATAGAAATATACCCTTACCAATACGATTGATTAGGAATCAGCCGCAGATTTTTCAGTTCGGGCAAACTCGGCACTGAATCCAACCCCAGGCCAAATGCTCAAAAAAACAACACTTTAGACGCGATGCTGTTATGTCGCTGTGTGATTGATTGAGGAGTTGTATCAAATAGTGTATACGTTTAAATAGCCAGGCGGACAACTGCCTGGCTATTTTTATGGGCAACAAAACCCCCTCGGAGTGAGGGGCTAAAGGGTGAGAATATATTCTGTCAGCACCCCGTTTACTGTCCGGCCTGCCTTACTACTCTGCCAGGGGGAGGTTGAATTTGGCACTGACTTTTTTCGATTTTACATTGTAGCAATTATCCGGACTCCCGTATACCGTAGCCGTCAGCGAGCCCCGTATAAAGCGCCTTCCATTCACCAGATCATAGGATTCGATGTAAATACCGCCGGGGGATTTGATGTATTCATGTCCCTCGCAGGTGGGCGCCCAGCTGAACCAGGGCCAGGGGCTGCCGTCTGTTAGACTGACAACGGCGTAGCCATCCGACTCCCCAGTCGGAACGCCATAGAGAATGGTCGAAAAGGGCTTTACACTTCGGCCGCGAATTTGAACCGTGAATGAATTGGTGTTGCTAAAGCCCCCATAAAGCATAATGCCGTGGTGGTCCACTAGGGCACCGGGCCGCAAGTTGTACGTTTTTCCATCAATAGTGGCTTCAAAATAGGCGCCTTCAATCCGGATCTTCTTTAAGATTACCGCCTTGCCTGAAGCTCCCGGGCGGGGGCGCCGATTGGGGGGAATGAAATTGTAGACATCGACCGATACCAACGCCGAACTACCGGCCCCGGCACCCACCGCCGAATAGGTAGCAAGCGTTTGGGACTTTTCTACCGTCAGGCTGCCTTTGCCGATCACGTGCCAGTTTTTAATGTTTTGGGTATCCAACAAGACATCCACTTTGCCCAAAGCAATTTCGGTGGTTTCCTTGGTTAATTCAACCGTCAGATCCCGGTACCCTTGCAAGGTCAGTTCGGTAGATTCGCCCGGGGCGAGCACGTCTCGATTCGTCTTCAATTCAAATTCGGCAAACGCCCCCCAATCACTGAAGTGCTTGGTGTTAACGGTCAGCGTCTGGGCGGTTTCGTCCAGTTCCGTATCGGGCAGGGCCTTCCAGTACCCATCACTGCCCTGGTAAGCCATAAAAAGGAGTTGTGCCGAGGTGCCGTCCAGACGATCAGCCTGGTACTTAAAGCGAAGGGTAACGGGTTGGGCGAAGGTCTGTCCTTCGGGTAGAAGTCGGTACGACTGCTGTCCGATCAGTCCTGGCAGGGTGGGTGTCACGGGCTGCATGGTAAAGGTCGTTGCCTGGGCAACAGCGCCGGCGGGAACCGTCATCCTTAAGGTACCATCGGCCGAGAGTAACGTACCGCCTTCGGGACCGATTGTTTTCTGAACTGCCTGGCCTATCGGTGTGCCTTTTTCATAGACTTCCCCCGCGGGAGCTGGTGTTGTCGCTGGCGCATCAGGTTTGGTGGGTTCGTGCGGCTGGAGCGTGTCGGTTGGTTTTTGGCAGGACAGCAGCCCCAGGAGTAACATCAGGGGAATAAATCGAGTGAGTTGCATTGTTACTTGTTGTTTACGGCACCAAACTAGACAGGTCGGCTTCCGTAATCAACCGGATAGGGGATCAATTGCGGAATCAGGGGATTGAATTGTAGCTATAACCCTTCTTCTTTGATCGTGCCGTGCTAAACCTTAGTGTCGAAAAGCGCGCTCCTTACTACGTGCGCAATCAGGCATTTCTGTTGTATTACACCGTAATCTTTGCCAGAACTCCTGGCGTGCCCTCGGTAGGCATTTTCTTTTTGCAGGCTTCCAACCTTTTTTAAGTTTACAGTGTCTTTTATTTTGGATTCGAATACGCTCCTTCTCAAGCCTTTAACCCGTGCAAATGATGACAAAATCTCTCTGTTTTTTCCTATCCCTGGGTCTTGTTCTTCTGTTTGGGTCCTGCTCGGTGCAGGATCATTTGGAACCGCAGCCCGGCTCCTGTCAGGTTACTGAATTTCTGGACGGCCTCGATTATTATAAGCTGGCACCCGGCGAAGCCGTTACGGTTGGCCAGGTAGTAACCGGGCGTTTGTACACCTGGCCCGTGTTGGGGATCATCAAGGTGGGGAACGACTCCTACGCCGTTGGTGGGCCGGATGCGATCACCACCTACGAATACGATTCGCAGGGGCGGGTGAAAAAAACCGTTAACCGGACTCCCCGCGCCTTTTCTGGGGCGACGTTTTACAATGAATACCGCTACGAAACCGGTGAGATCATCGTCACCAATATCCAGGATCTGCCGGTTCGACCCAAGCCGGACACCCTGGTCAGAACCTTGCAACTGACGGGCGATGGTCTGGTGACCGACCCGAAAGTAACCTACGCCAATGGCTTTGTTGTCGAACGTCGTTTCGATAACTATATTCAGAATTACACGGTGTCGAACGGCAATGTGGTCAAATTCGTCGAAGGGCCTTATTACGCCGGGAGCAGTTACCGGGTTTATGACTATAAATTTGACATCACCAAACCCAATCCGATTCCGGCCATCTATCCGTTCAATGGCAAGTCGGATGCCAATCTGCTGACCGCCTACCAGAGTCAGGATCAGAACGGAGAAACCGCCGATGTGCAGGTGTATTTTCTCTACGAAGCAAACGGGCTTGTCTACAAAGTTGATTACGTAAAAAGACCACAGCAGGCGGATCTGCTGCTCATCAAACGCTATACGTTGAATTGCCCGACACGCTGAGGGATGATAGCTGGGAGCAAAGAGAAGTTCTCTTGGCAAAGCTGTAGATCAAATCAGCATTTGTTAGGGCATTCCATCAATGCCAAAGTGTTTCCACGATGGTCTACCAGAAGCGGGATTTATTGCGAAAGATTCGCTTCTGTTCTTAACCCCCTTTATAGGAGGTTCCGCCTACTCACTTTTTCATCCAGTCGCTCACTGGATTTGTTTGTGTATTGATACGATAATCCAAGTACACAGAGGTTTATTACAGACCCGGTCCGTCGGCCGGGTTTTGTTTTGGACCGATTTTTAGATTATATGATAGTACTTTTATGTGAAGTCAGGTATATCTAGTAAATTAATAATTCGGTAGTCCGGATCAGGAAGCTGGTTGTACCTTTATTTCTGGTAAGTTCGCCCATCCGGTTTTATCTTCGCCCACGAACCCGTCCTATTCCTGTTTCCGATGACTTTTTCTCGTTTCTCCTGCCTGTTTCTCCTGAGTGCCGTTGGTATGCTGAGTACCGCTTGCCAACCGGGTACAGGGGTTGCTCCGCAAGAATCAAAGGTGCGGACTCTTCCGGCCTTCATTGACTACCATGCCGATGGAAGCCTTTCTCATCTGATCTACCGATCCCAGTTTGCTTATAATGCGGCCAATCAACTGGAGTCGGTTCGCGACTCGTTACTGGCCGTTTCAACTACGAATAAACCGACGATCCCCTGGGCACAGTTTTCGTACCTGAATAACCGCTTAACGACCATCAGCCTTAGCGCCCTATCAAACGATCTGGATTCGACGGCGTACAGCCGCGATAAGTCCGCCCGCTTTGACCTGGCTTACGAGGGGCAAATCCTGCAGGCTCGCCTGGTGATTGCTAATCAGGAAATCAAAAAGGCCAGCTTTGCGTTGGATCAGGAAGGCTTTCCCCAGAAAACCAATGTTCAACTGGGCCGACTCATTCTGGACAGCCGGGGCCATCTGGACAGCGAGGCCGAATCACGAAACAGCAAGGCCCGGAATCCCGATAACTTTTATGAAGTGCTTGATCAGCGGTATGATCAGGACCAAAATGTATTCGCCGGGAGTAAAGAATACCAGATTCTGGCGGCATTACTGGCTACTTTCAACCGGAGTGTAGCGGCCGCAACGGGTCTGGTTGGCCTGGATAACGCACTCACCTCGAACAACCTGCAATACCGCACCATCAGGCATTGCACCGGCTTATCTGGTTGCCAGACCGGCACGTTGAGAAGTGAAACGCAACGAACCAACGAAGCCGGATTCCCCCTCCAACGGGTCGCTCCGGTTGGCGCCATGGGCCTCTTCACCTACACCATTACGTATAAAGAAGGAGCCCGGTAGCGAGACGAATGCGCAGTGATCCTGCCGGTTGAATCTTTAGCCGGTTTTTTGCTATACTAGATTCTTTAAAAGAAGTTATTTGAAAAGTGGCGGTTATTGAAACGGTATTCCGTTATCTTTTGCCTCTACGTTTTTTATCATGCAGACCTTCACCCGTAAAATCGATTTCTCATGTCAAAGCTTCCCTGGGCTAAATACCTGTTCAGCATCCTGAGTGCCGCCATTGCCGTCGCACTGGTGGCCAAATTTATCACCCCTAATGTTCTGGTTTTAGTTCCGCTGGCTCTGGGGCTGTACTGGCTTTTTCTGCGCGGTTTTTCCAGGCTAAAGGGGTATTGATAAGGGGCTTTTCTTATCAGCGCGTACAATACCCGGAATTGCTTTTTGGTCCGTTTGCCAACCGCGCCTTGCGATCGGGCCGGGGCTGAAGCCTGGCTAGTCCTCGACAATAGCCATGCGGCTTATTTTCCCGCCTTCAAACGTATAAACATGCCGGACGAATCCATCGAAAATCAGTTGACCTGAACGATCTTTAACGACCTGGTGATCCTTTACGTCAACCTGTCCATCCGCCGTTTCCTGCATTGAAACCGGCTGGACGATCGGGTCCAGCTCCTGCCATTGCCGGAGCCAGTAGGCCCGTACCTGATCCGTCCCGATCACATAGCCGCCTTCCCAGCCATTGGGCCACTGCACCTCCGGAGTCAACAAGGCCAGCACGGCATCAATAGTTCGGTCATTAAAAGCCTGGTAGGCTTGCCTGATTATATTCTGGGGTTCCATTGCTTCCTTGGTCCGATTACGGTTTCAAAGGAAGGGCATACCGGATGGAATGAATGTCGGTAAAAGTTGAGATTTTAAAGGAATTACTTGATACGCAGCTAAATTACTCCGCTGCCGCGTCCGTAAGCCACCAAGAGGCAAATCAGGAAGATGAGGCCATTGAGGCAGGCGGTTTTCTTCTCCCCACGTCGGTAATGAATCAGGGCTGCGGGAATCATAATCAATCCCAGACCGATGGCAGCCAGGGAAGCCAGGCCAGTATACCGGTTGACCAAGAGGGGTACGAATAGACCCACAACGCCCAGCAGTTCCGCCAGGCCGATGAACCGAATCAAGGCCAACGGCAGGTGTTCGACCCCGGTTTGGCCCATTGCGACCAACTCCCGTTCGGTTTTGGTGGATTTCATCAGGCCCGAATACAGAAAGATGATTGCTAAGAAAGCCTGACCCAGCCACAGCAGTAGATTCACCATTTTTTTACCGGTTGTTGCATGGGCAAAAATGGCGGCTGCCGGCCTGGCATCCTTTGACATTTATCAAAAAATCAAACCTGCCCCCGAATCCGGCTTAAGGTTTCAGCGGTCATTCCCAGGTAAGAAGCAATCATGCCCAGCGGAACGCGCTGGATGAGGGTCGGCCGGGTGGTCATTAAATGTTGATAGCGTTCCAGCGCCGTGGCCATGTGCAAGTCGTCAAACCGCTGCTGCACCAGCAGCAAACCGTGGCTCACCAGCAAGCGGCCCAGCCGTTCCAGGTCGTGATGGCGTTGATATAAATCTTCCAGATTCCGGTAAGAAACCGCCCAGAGAACGGAGGGCTCCAGCAACTGGACGATTCGCCGGTCGGGCTTTCGGCTGAGGAAACTGACGATGGAGCCGACAAATTCATGTTCGGCACTGAGCCAATCGGTAACGTCCCGGCCGTCTTTGTAGTAATAGGTACGGGCCAGACCGCTTTCGATAAAATAAATACATTCACTGACGGTATTGCCGGCAATCAGCACCTTCCCTTTGTCCAGCGGGAGCCGCCGACAGACACCGAGTAAGGCATTCTGACTTTGTTGGGACAAAGGGGTAAACTGCGTCAGTACGTCCAGGAAAGGATTCATAACACCACCGGAAAGCAGCGATAAGCCGGCCACGGTATCCAGGCATGGAAGGTAAGAACCTTTCCGGTTATTTCAAACCGCTTTTCCCGGCTCCGGGGAAGCCCTATCTGTTCAATCCGGTATTTTCTCTGGTGTTCTGAATCCGCTACCTGAACCGCAGACTAAAATCCGTATTTCTACGCTAAAACCGCCTTTTGATCCGGGTTACCTTCAGGTAGCAATACACATTAACCTTACTGATATAGGCCCATGAAACCATTCTTTTTCTGCCTTTTACTCATTCTGGTGGGGAGTTGCAAAAGCAACGACAAAGGTTCGGCTGAACCGGAAAAAACCGTCGATGATGTGCTGCTGACGGCAAAACAACTGAGTATGCCGCTCAGTACCTATGATGTCGGCGGTTATCCCCTTCAATCTGTGCTGGTTGGTAACGCGATCTATTTTGGAAATTATTCCAACACGGCCAAACCGCAGTTTTTCGTTCGCTACGACCTGGGAACCAATGCGTTTTCTTCGGCGCTGGCTAAATCCACGAATGTCTGTGGCTGTGGCTACTCCAGTAAACTGGTGTCGGATGGGACCAACATCTTTTTCATTGCCAATGATGCCACCAAATACACCGCATCGTCGAACACCTGGCAAAACATTACGTATCCCACAACGGCAAAGGATAATGCCGGAGAAGCTGGCGTAACCTATTACAACGGCAACATTTATTTTCTGGGCGGGCGGACGCCCAGCACGCTGTTCAAATATTACAGCATCAGCCAGGATAAATGGTTCACGGTTCCCAATTATCTCTTCGCCACCACTAGCAGTGAATTAGTCGCTTATAAAGAAAAAATATACGCCCTCGGTGGGCAGGGGGCCAAACAGAAAATGGCCACCTTCTCGACGGTCACCAACACCTGGACGGCGCTGAAAGATCTTCCCTTTGAGGTGGCCAGCAGTTACCAGAATGTCTTTTCAGCGGTTTTGGGGGATTACTTGTATTTGCTGCAAAATCAGTCCGTTTACGTCTATGACTTAAACAAAGACACCTGGGCCGCGGCTCCCATTAAACTGGAAAATGTGCCCAGCTACGGCAACCTGTTCTCCAACGGGCAAAAGCTGTACATCAGCGGCAAAAACAATTCAAACATTCCGGCGATCACCGAATTGACCATGTCGATGAAATAGCGGACTCCGATTCACATCAGGGTCAATAGGAGATCAGTTTGAAAGCAGCAGCATCAATGAATAAATAGCCGGGACGGGTTGGTTCCGGCTATTTATTTAGCGGTTTTTTAGGCTTTGACGGTTTTGGCGACGTGATAGCCCTGAAGGTCAAAATCCGTTTTCGCCTGTAGCAAATCAATGCCTAACGATCCCGCCCCTACCTCGGCGGATTGTATTTTTACTAACGATCCCAGCTCGGCCTGAACTTCCGCCGGGACCTGGGAGAAATCATCTTCGCTGTTGACGGGCAGCACCAGATACCAGTTTTCATGGCTGCCGGATTGATAGATATGGGTGATCATGATGGCGTATGAAGGTCGATACCTCTCAAACTCAGAACCGGTCACCGTGTTTAAACTATTTTCTCCGGGCGAAGCATGAACTGAGCGGGGTGCTTAAAATTACACCAGCCCCTGCGCCACCATGGCATCGGCCACCCGGACAAAGCCCCCGATGTTGGCACCCTGCATGTAGCTCATTCGCCCATCCGGTTTTTGGCCATAGCGCAGACAGGTCGCGTGGATCGTCAGCATAATTTCCTGCAATTTTTTATCTACTTCCTCGCGCGACCAGGACATACGCAGTGAGTTTTGCGACATTTCAAGACCTGAAACGGCCACGCCACCCGCATTGGCCGCCTTTCCGGGAGCATACAGGATATCGTTGTTTTCAAATACTTCAATGGTTTCCGGGGTACAGGGCATATTCGCTCCCTCGGCTACGCAGAAACAGCCGTTCCGGACCAACAGGCGGGCATCATCCCCAGTCAACTCATTTTGGGTCGCGTTCGGTAAGGCAATATCGCAGGGAACTTCCCACGGTGTTTTTCCGGCCACAAAGTCACCGCCGAACGTGTCGACATACGCATTAATCCGGCCCCGCGCTTCATTTTTTAAATGCATGACGTAGGCCAGCTTCTCGGTATCAATCCCGTTCTCATCGTAAATATAGCCTGATGAGTCGGAGAGCGTAACCACCTTCGCACCCAGTTCGATGCACTTTTCCAGCGTATACTGCGCCACATTTCCGGAGCCCGAAATGACCACCCGTTTGCCTTTGATGCTGTCGCGCCGTTGGTTCAGCATTTGCTCGACAAAGTAAACAACGCCGTACCCCGTTGCTTCCGGACGAATCAAACTGCCGCCGTAGCTCGCCCCTTTGCCCGTCAAAACACCGGTGAACTCGTTTTTGAGCCGCTTGTATTGCCCAAACAGGTAGCCGATTTCCCGGGCGCCTACCCCGATATCGCCGGCGGGCACGTCATTGTCCGAACTGATGTGGCGAAACAGCTCCGTCATAAAACTTTGGCAAAAAACCATGACATCGCGGTCGGAACGCCCTTTGGGGTCAAAATCGGCTCCGCCCTTACCACCCCCCATCGGAAGCTGGGTGAGGCTGTTTTTGAAAATTTGCTCGAATGCCAGGAACTTGAGCGTGCTCAGGTTTACCGACGGATGAAAACGCAGACCGCCCTTGTAAGGGCCAATCGCACTGTTCATTTGCACCCGGTAACCCCGGTTGATTTCTACTTCGCCCCGCTCATTCATCCAGGGAACCCTAAAAATAATGACCCGCTCGGGCTCGGCGATCCGCTCCAGAATTCGGGCTTGCTGATAATGCGGTTTATCCGCCAGAAAGGGAATAATGGTTTCGGCGACCTCGTGGACGGCCTGATGGAATTCATTTTCGCCCGGATTCCGAGCGATAATCCGGGTCATGAAAGATTCTACTGAAGTCACAGTTCAAGGGGTTAATACGCTGGAATGATCCGTGTGTTTTGTTGTATGCCGGCTAAGATAAGTTGTGACGACCGAAAAACGATACGACCGTCCAATTCCCTCCTGTGTTTCATCCGGTTTGTCCGTATTTAACTTGTATTATTAGTGGAATAAGGGGCTTTTTATGGACTTTTTTGCCCATTTGTTTTGTTCTATTAGTAGAATTGGTCTTTCTCCGTTATACCCAGTTTGTGGCTTGTTCTCTGGTTAATTTTAAGGCCAGGTAGCCGGAAGCGGGAGTCCGTTTCGTTCTTTAAATTGACAACAGATACCATGAAAAAGCAAATTGCCCTTGAACTAACCGAAAGTGAAGCCCAGATGCTGGCGTTCTTATTGCATACGGCGACGGATCAGTTCTACGCCAGTAAAGTGCTGCGGGATCGGGCCAGAATCAGTTTAAAAGATTTACGAACCGCCGAAACGGTTCGCCGACGACTGGCCCATTTGAGTAAGCAGCTTCATCCTTCGACCTGAAGCACCAACCCGGTTTTCGGCTCCGGTTTTTAGTTTTCCCGGCTACCTAAAAACCGCCCGCCAACTCGTTTCTTTATCTTTCCGGATCTATGCCAGCCGATGGGTTCTCGGCGCTGGATTCTTCAATTCCATACCGGCGGCAAGGGGTGGGCACGGCTCATTCCAACCGGGCCGCCGGGCTTTTTCGTTTACGGCCCGCATCCGTTCCCTTTCGAATTTCTCCTGCCAGACACCCTTTGTTGAAGCCCCTGACGACGGCCAGCGTCATGGCCATTTGCTTTTGAGGCTGTTTCGCAGCTATCTTAGGTTCCGGGAAGTTAACCCGGCTACCGGACTTAAAACAAACGACCGGCGGCAACGCCGGTCGTCACCCTTAACCTGAAACTAATATCCCATGCCTTCATTTGTTTACCAATCCATCCGGATGCGAATTGTAGCCGCCCTGTTACTGATTACAGCCACCGTGAATGCGCAGCCTGGCTACCCGGATGGACGACCGGTGGCAACACTTCGGATGGCCTGCCGGGACGAAGGAATGGTGATGCGCTATGGCGATGGTCCGGATAGCTGCGATACGTATGGCGCCCGCGAAGCCGTGGTTAATCAGGAGGGCGGTCGCTATTACCTGTTCTATGACGGAGCCGGAAAAGCGGGCTGGATTGCCTGCCTGGCGGTAAGTCAGGATCTGAGAAACTGGACCAAGCGGGGCTTGTTGCTGGAACTGGGCAAACCGGGAAGTAATGACGCTAAAAGCGCTTCATCGCCCTGGGTAATCAAGCAGAACAACACCTGGCATATGTTTTACGTGGGTACGCCCAACACCACACCGCCCCCGTACCGAATTCCGGCCTTCCCTTACCTGACCATGAAAGCGCGGTCGTCCTCGCTGGCCGGCCCCTGGGAAAAACAATATGACGTGGTGGCCCTGCCCCCCAAAGAAAACAGCTATTATACCGTAACCTCCAGCCCCGGTTTTATCGTCAGACAGGGCGATGAATACCTGCAATTCTTTAGCGGGGCCACGCAGGAGGGGAAGGTTATTAAACGAACGTTAGGGATTGCCCGGACCCGCGACCTGAATGCTTCCTGGAAAATCGACGAAAAACCGCTTTTCCCCTTAGACGAACAAATTGAAAACTCCTCCCTGTTTTTTGATGCGCAAACCCAAACCTGGTTTCTTTTCACCAACCACATCGGTCTGAAAACCGGGGTCGGTGAATACACGGACGCTATATGGGTGTACTGGACGAAGGACATCAACCGCTGGCGGTCGGAGGATAAAGCGGTTGTTCTGGATGCGGAAAATTCGACCTGGGCAAAAGGGGCCATTGGAATGCCAACGGTGATCCAGGTGGGCAACCGACTGGCCCTGCTGTATGATGCCGCTGAAGGGACCAGCACCAGCCATATGCACCGCAGTATTGGGCTGGCGTGGATGGAGCTACCGCTGAAAATACCCCGATAGAGCCTTTTTCGAGGCCAGAGTGCTCAGCATTACCGGGCGAAAACAAGAATTTCAGGGTTGTAGGCTGAGAATTGTGGGCCTCAAAGGGGGCGCGCAAAGCCCTAGCGGGAGGAAGGTACAGAAGGAGTGGTCCCAAAAGACGGTTTCCGCGGAAGTCTTCTGCAAAGCCACCGGACTCGAGCCGGCAAAACGGTGGGTAAGGGGTCTCGTCCTCTGAGGACTGAATTGGACTTCAGTGCTCTCCCAACTCAGAAATAAGCGCTGAATTTGTATCTTTACGACCAGCCATGGAGCTTTCTACGCGCTTTGACAAAATCCTCCCGGTTGATCGGCTGAAGCCCTTCATCAGCCACTTTGTCATTTCCGAAAAAACGCAGGAAAGTGTTTATAAAGTATTTCCTACGACCAGTCTGGTGATCGGTTTTCAATACGGTGGAAAACTGAAAACCAGCAGAAACGGAATCGAAACCGCTCTGGATACCGCCGGTATTTCCGGCATTGCCGATCAGGTCAAACTATTCTCCAATTCAGGTCCCATTGGCACCGTTCTGGTCTATTTTACCGAACTGGGCCTGGCTCATTTTACGAGCTGTCCGGCCCATGAACTCTTTGATGTGAGCGTGTCCCTCGATGAGTTGTTTGAGAGACAGAAAATTCGCGATACGGAAGAACAGTTGGCCGCTGCCGATACCGACCGACAGCGAATCCGCCTGATTGAGCAATTTTTTCTTTTTCACCTAAAAGAGGCCCCGGCCGATCGACTCATTCTACAGGCTGTCCAGCGGATTCGCCAGACGAAAGGGACCATCCGGATTCGCCAGCTCAATCAGGAGCTGACGATCAGTCAAAGTCCTTTCGAAAAACGGTTCCGAAAGCTGGTCGGAACCACTCCCAAAAAGTTTGCTTCCATTGTGCGGTTTAATACCGTTCTGGACCAGTTAACCAGCTCCCGGTCGCTGATGGACATCTGTTTTGAGAATAACTTCTTCGATCAGGCTCATTTCAGCAAGGACTTCAAACTCTACACGGGCGAGTCACCCGAAACCTTCAAACGCTTTCCGTAAAAAACGATTTTTTACAAGTACCGGCTTTTTGGTTGTCCGATTTTTGCCAAACAATCAGGACTTATTCCAGAACGCCCTATGATCCCCTTAACCCAAATTCGCAGCGTCCCCAGCAAGGCCAGATTCGCTGCCGGTTTTACAATGGGTCCCCTGAAAACGCGGCTGACCTCCTTTTTCAAAAGCAAAAAAGAACAGGGCGATGAAGCCTTTGCCGACGCCTATGCCGGTTTTCTGAACACCTACCCGGTTTTTAAAAGCACCGCTCATTTGGATGCCCTGCGCAACCGGGAATTCAGGCGGCTCGATGAGCAGGGCCACATTTACCTGGATTTTACGGGGGGTGGGCTGTATACCCGGCAGCAGGTTGCCCACCATACCGAACAGTTGAATCGCCATGTTTTTGGCAACCCCCATTCCACCAACCCCACCTCCAACCACGCCACCGCCGTTACCGAATCCGCCCGGGATTACGTCCTGCGGTATCTGAACACCAGCCGGGAAGAGTACGTCTGTATTTTTACGCAGAACGCCAGCGGAGCGCTCAAACTGCTGGGCGAATCCTACCCCTTTCAACCCGGCGATCAGTTGCTGCTGACCTTCGACAATCATAACTCGGTCAATGGCATCCGGGAGTTTGCCCGAACGAAAGGAGCCGATTTTACCTACAGCCCGATTCAGAAAACCGACCTCCGGATCAACCAGGAGAAACTGCTGGAAAATCTGGCTCAGCCGGTTGCCGGTCCCAACAAGCTGCTGGCCTTTCCGGCCCAATCGAATGTGTCGGGCGTAAAGCACGATTTGGCGTGGATCGCGGTTGCCCAGCAGCAGGGCTGGGATGTGTTGCTCGATGCGGCCGCCTTCGTTCCGACCAACCAGCTGGACCTGAGTCGCTACCAGCCCGACTTTGTGACCCTCTCATTTTACAAAATGTTTGGGTATCCGACGGGGCTGGGTTGCCTGCTGGTTCGGCGGAAGGCCTTTGAAAAGTTGCGCAGACCCTGGTTTGCGGGCGGTACCATCACCATCGTTTCGGTGCAGGGCGATGGGTATTACTACGACCGCGACCACGCCATGTTTGAGGATGGAACGATTAACTACCTGGGAATTCCGGCCGTCGAAACCGGGTTGCGGCATCTAAAAGCGGTAGGCATCGACAGCATTCGCAAACGCGTCGAATGCCTGACCGGCTGGACGCTCGAGCAGCTCCATCAGCTCCGGCACCCGAATGGGCAACCCCTGATTAAAGTCTATGGGCCGCAGAATACCGACCGGCGGGGCGGCACGATTGCCATGAATTTCTATGACGAAGCGGGACGTCTGTACGAATTTACCCAGATTGAAAAGCGGGCCAACTCCCGAAACATTTCCTTGCGAACGGGCTGCTTCTGCAACCCGGGAATCGACGAGACCAACCACGCGCTGGAGGAAGCTGAATTGAAAAAATACTTTAGCAAAGACGGTAAGAAAGATTATTTTGACCTGATTGAAACGATTGGAAAACGCCGGGGCGCAGTACGCATCTCCTTTGGCTATATCTCCAATTTTGCCGATGCCTACCAATTTATTCAGTTCGCGAAGGAACTGCTGAATAAGCGATAACTGCATTCCAGAACCCTGAGCGGTTTTCAGTGCTTTTAGAGGCAGGTGATCCGGATATTCATAATAGCGTACCGGTTTTTCTAGCGTTGCCTTGGCAAAGTAATTACGGTTTTCCCAAAAGTAGCAGGAGTTGACCCATTTGTGACAGGCTTTCAGTGCCCGCGTGCCGACCTTTGATCTATCCAAACAGACACAAAAACGCTCTAAACAAGATACGCCATGAAAACCATCTTCAACACCCTGCTCGTCGCCCTGACCTTGACCGCGGCCAGTTTCAATGCCGCTGTGGCCAGCCCGAAAGAACCCAAAAAAGCAGCCGCCTTTCAGAGTGGCATCTTCACGACCATCGACGGTAAACTCCAGATTGCCGTTCAGAAGGAAACCACCAGTACGGTGATGGTGCAGTTGCTGGACCAGAAAGGCAACGCGGTCTATTATCAGAAGATTGGCAAACGCCAGGACGCCATCCGGTACAAATTTGATGTGAGCAACCTGCCCGACGGCGTCTACCAGGTGTCCATCAGCAACGGGGTGGAGACGACGACCAAAGAAGTGACGCTGGCCACCCAGCCAGCGGTGGTAGCTCCCCGCCTGGTGGCGGTTCAGTGAGCGCACTGCTTCTGATGAAAACCGGACCAACAAATCCGACTCTATTCACCGAAAGGCTGGCCCACTACGGAGCCAGCCTTTTGATTGCTTTAGGGGAGTCAAAACCGGCATTCACTAGCAAACGGTACACGGTGGCGCTGTTGGGGATCTGGATTGCCGGTTTAGCCGGTGTGGTGATGACAACGCCGGGCCGGTTATTTTATTCGGATTGTAATGTTCAACGCGATCAATCGTCTTCGCGTTGAACCGAGAAAATAACCTGGCCACAGCTATGCTACAGACGTACCTCAAAATTGCCTGGCGCCACGCCGTCACCCATAAGGTAACGACCCTGATTAATGTGGCGGGATTGACGCTGGGCCTGACCTGCTGTTTTCTTATTTCTGCTTACGTATGGGATGAACTGGCTTACGACCGTTTTCACCAACGGGCCGACCGGATTGTGCTGTTTCAACAAAATGCGAACTCACCCGCGAGCGGAGGACAGTTTGCCACGGATCTTAAAAACCGCTTTAGCCAGGTAGATGAGGCCGTTCGGTTGACGCGACTGAATCCATTGGTCACTTCTCAACAAGCCGCGTTCTATGAGCCTAATTTCTGGCTGGCCGATTCCCGTATTTTCAAGGTATTCACGTTGCCCCTGAGCAAGGGAAGCCCCACGACGGCCCTTATCGAACGGTATAGCGTCGTGATTTCGCAGACGATGGCTCGCAAATACTTCGGACAAACGAACCCGCTGGGCCGTTTTCTCCGCTTCAACAACAAGGTTACGCTTCACGTCACGGGGGTGCTCGGGGATTTGCCCGCTGCGTCTCATCTTAAAATTGATTTTCTGGTTCCGTATGCGAACGCCAATGAGCTGGCTGGATACGATGTCACCACCAATTACTGGGGTGGTGGCGATACCTGGACGTACCTGCTGCTGGCTCCGGGGGCGGTTTTGGCCGACCTGAAAGCGCAATTCCCGGCTTACATTCGTCAACTGGGGGACCCCAATGCCGCCATCTGGAAACTGGATTTGGTGCCCCTGACCGACATTTACCTGCGCACCAACTTAACCGGTCCGCGCCGGATCACCTACGTCTGGGTATTTATCCGGGGTCGCCGTGTTGATTCTGGGTCTGGCTTGCTTTAATTACGTGAACCTGGCCACCGCCCGCGCCACCCGACGGGCGAAAGAGGTGGGCGTTCGGAAAGTGATGGGCTCATCCCCTGGTCAGTTGTGGGCCCAGTTTCTGGGCGAAACCGGGATTATACTTCTGGTAGCCGTTTTCGTAGCGGCCGTGGCGACCTGGTTAATGTTACCCCTGTTCAATGCGGTTTCCGGAAAGCAGTTGTCTTTGCAAACACTCCTGACAGGTAGGCAGTTGGGTGGGCTGACGGCGGGTTTGCTGGTCGTAACGCTGCTGGCGGGCAGCTACCCGGCCTTTGTGCTGTCGTCCTTCCGACCGGCCGTTGCTCTCAAGGGTAGGAGCGGGGCCGTGGGCGGCCGGTTCTGGTTGCGCCAGATTCTGGTTGTCAGTCAATTTGCCGTCTCCGTGGTCATGATCGTTGCAACCCTGGTCGTTTTTTACCAGCTCCGGTTTATTCAAACGAAAAACCTCGGTTATCAGCGTGAACAAGTGCTGACGATGGATCTGCGCGATGGATCGAATGAAGCCAAGGAACAATTCAAGCAGCAGGTAACGCGGCTACCGGGCGTCGAAGCCGCCACGCGCGCCTTTGGCTTGCCCGGCAGTAATTTTGTGCGGGGCGAAAAACTAGTCAGCGAGTATGTTCCCAAAGGCGCGCAAACCGGCACGATCAACCGCTTAACCGCCGATGGGGATTATTTAAAAACGTTTGGAATTAAATTGCTGACGGGCCGCCCGCTCGACCCCAACCGACCGGCCGACAAAGGGGCCTTTCTGATCAATCAGTCGGCCCTGAAATACTTTGGCTGGAAGACGATTGAGGGGAAACAGACGGGTTATTATTCCTACGCCTATGATCCAGCCCAGCCCGGTGTGTACCGGGAAGTCCCCCAGCGCGGGGAAGTGGTCGGCGTTATTGAAGATTATAACTATGGTTCGCTCAAACAAAGCGTGGCTCCTTTATTGATCTCACTGAACGACGGCTGGGAAGGTCAGCTGGCCCTTCGCCTGCGGGCAGATCGAATTCCGGCCACCCTGCCGCAGCTCCAAAAACTTTGGCAAACGCAATTTCCCGACAAGCCGTTTGTGTACGCTTTCTTGGATGACACCTTCAATCGCACGTACCAGTCAGAAACCCGCACGGGACAGGTGTTTGGCTGGTTTGCTGCGTTGGCGATCCTGATTTCTGGTCTGGGGTTGTTTGGCCTGGCGACCTTTACGGCCGAGCAACGCACCAAAGAAATTGGCATTCGTAAACTGCTGGGCGCTTCGGTTGCCAGCGTTCTGGGCCTGCTCAGCCGGGATTTTCTCAAACTGGTTCTGGTGGCCATTCTCATTGCTTCGCCCGTGGCCTACTACGGTATGAACCGGTGGCTCCAGGATTTTGCCTATAAAATCACCCTGGACTGGTGGATCTTTGCCCTGGCGGGCGTGTTTGCCGTCGGCATAGCGGTGGTGACCGTGAGTTACCAAAGCCTGAAAGCGGCCCTGTCAAATCCGGTGAATTCGTTAAAAAGAGAATAAAACCGGAATCAGCAAATCCCACTTGCCCGGGCGGACGACTACCAGCCGGTTTCCATTCAGGGATCCGCCCTTTCTTCTATCCAGCCCACGCATTGGCCTTAATCTGAGCCAATGCGTGGGCGTTTCCGGGTAGGTACAACCTTCCTTACAGATTGGTGAAAGACGACCCACAATGATTCAAAAACGCTTGTAAACGGGTTTGCCGGGGCCAGCCAGCTCGTTAAAAAAAGCGAAGGCAAGCGGTTGGTCAACCCGGTTTCTATGAATTCGGGCAACCGCCTAACTTAATTCCTCCAAAAGCGTTTATAGCCTGACTGATCCTTCAGGTTCGACGGAGCCGTTTCCCTCGCCGGGTCATTACGTTACGCCTTATCCTTTGCCGTATGGAAGAAAACGAATCGGTCCCCCTCTCGGAGGACGAAAAGCAGTTGTTCGAACAGCTGATGCCCGAAGATCTCGCTGAAATTCTGGATACCGGCCTGAACCGGCGGCATTTTCTGAAGCTCGTGGCGCTGATCAGCGGGGGCGTGGCAGCCAGTACACCCGTCCTGGCCGAACAGGTACTGACCCGCCCCCTAAGCGCGCTCCCGCTAGATGCCTCCGCGTTATCCGTTGAGAACGGGGTCAGTGTTTCCTGCACAGTCAATCGCACCAGGCACCAGTTGCTGGTTGATTCCCGCATGACCCTGCTTGATATGCTGCGCGAACGGCTGGGCCTGACGGGGTCCAAAAAAGGCTGTGATCACGGGCAATGCGGGGCCTGCACGGTCCTGATCGACGGGCGCCGGGTGTTATCCTGTCTGACACTGGCCGCTAGCTGTGAAGGGCAGTCCGTGCAAACCATTGAGGGCCTGGCCCGGGGCAACCAACTCCACCCCCTGCAGGCGGCTTTCCTGAAACACGACGGGTTTCAATGCGGTTTTTGTACCCCCGGTCAGATCTGCTCCGCCGTCGCCCTGCTGGAGGAAGCCCAAAAAGGTGAGGCCAGTTACGTAACGACCAGCCTCCGCAGCAAACCGGGTCCCGTATCTCTGTCCCCGGAGGAAATCCGGGAGCGCATGTCGGGCAACCTGTGCCGGTGTGGTGCCTATCCGAATATCGTGGCGGCTATTCAGGAAGTGCACAGCGGAAAACCCGTGGAGCAAACCTGGCAGATTGTCGGTTAACCTACCCTTACTCACTGCTTTATGAGACCCTTTAAATTTACCCGTGCCAATGACCTGAACTCGGCCCTGAAACAATTGGCGGCCAATCCCAATGCCAGACTTCTGGCGGGCGGCACCAACCTGCTGGACCTGATGAAAGAAGACGTGGAGCGCCCGACCGAGCTGATCGACATCAGTCGTCTCGATCTGGCCCGGATTACAGTCATCGCCAGTGGAAACCGCAAAGGCGGTCTGGCCATCGGTGGGCTGGGAAAAAACGTTGATCTGGCCAATCATCCGCTGATCCGCCAAAACTACCCGCTACTCACCCAGGCCATTCTGGCGGGGGCCTCCGGACAAATCCGAAACATGGCCACCAATGGTGGTAACCTCATGCAACGGACCCGCTGTCCCTATTTTTATGAGGTGTCGATGCCCTGTAACAAACGCGAACCGGGAACCGGTTGTGGCGCCCGGGAAGGGATCAACCGCATGCACGCAATTTTTGGCTGGTCGGAGCAGTGCGTCGCCGTCTATCCTTCGGACATGGCGGTTGCGCTGGCCGCGCTGGATGCCGTCGTCAAGGTCCGGAATGCGCAGGGCCAGGAACGCCTGATTGCCTTTCCGGATTTCCACCGATTGCCCGCCGAACAACCCGAAAAAGACACCAACCTGAATCCGGGTGAACTGATCACCGCCATCGAGTTGCCGAAAAATAACGTTGCCGGCCACTCTTACTACCTCAAAGTCCGGGACCGCGCTTCCTACGCGTTCGCACTGGTGTCGGTCGCAGCCGCCCTGGAACTGGAAGGCGACCGCATTTCACAGGTCCGAATTGCGCTGGGTGGGGTGGCCCACAAGCCCTGGCGGGCCTACACGGCCGAAAAAATGCTCGTCGGTCAGCAAGCCACGGAAGCCGCTTTCAAACGCGCTGCTGAGGCCGAAATGGCCCAGGCCAAACCGCTGGAACATAACCAATTCAAGGTGGAACTGGGAAACCGCAGCATCGTTCGGGCATTACAGATGGCAATGAACCCAAACCGGTCCTAATGTTTAAGCAATACGTCCATGCAGGAGAAGAGTAAACTAACCGGTACGCCGGTGAACCGGATCGACGGAATTCTGAAAGTAACGGGAAAAGCCGCTTATTCAACGGATTATCCGGTAAAGAATATGGCTTACGCCGTTGTGTTCAAGAGCACAATTGCGGCCGGCAAAATCCGGTCGATCGACACGGCCGCGGCCGAAAAAGCCCCGGGCGTCTTAGCCGTGATCACCCACCAGAATGCCCCGAAGCTTGATACCGAGGGCGGCATTCGGGGAGGTGCATTGCTGCAAAGCCCCGTTATTGAGTTCTACGGACAGCATATTGGCCTGGTGGTGGCCGAAACCTTCGAGCAGGCCCGGCACGCTACGCGTCTGGTGAAGGTCGCCTACGAAAAAACCGGGGCTAAAATTGATTTTGACAAGCTGGCGGACAAAGCCGTTCGGCCAAAAGATAAAGAAAGGGCCGATGCCAAACGCGGGGACGCGCCGTCGGCTCTTCAGAGTGCCAACATAAAGGTCGAAGCCCTGTACACAACGCCAATCGAGCACCACCACCCGATGGAACCTCATGCGACCATCGCCGAGTGGACCGGTGACCAGCTGACGCTCTATAACAGTTCCCAAATCGTAAACGGAGCGCAAACCGCAGCGGCCAAAACGCTGCACCTCCAACCCGAACAGGTTCGCATTGTTTCGCCCTACATCGGTGGCGGGTTTGGCTCCAAAGGTGGTCAGTGGGCCAATCTGGTGCTGACAGCCGTGGCGGCTAAACAAGTAAATCGTCCGGTAAAACTGGCGTTGACCCGCCAGCAGCTTTTTACCTCGGTGGGGTTGCGGCAGCGAAATGATCAGAAGGTGAGTCTGGCGGCCACGCAAGACGGTAAGCTGACGGCTCTTCTGCACGAGACGACAACGCACTGCGCGATTGACAACGAATTTGTTGAACCCTGCGGAGACTGCTCCAAGCTCATGTACGACGTTCCCAATTCGCTGATTACCTACCGGGTGGTTCCGATGAACCTGATTTTGCCCACTTACACCCGGGGACCGGGGAAATCCACGGGTAGTTTTGCCCTGGAATCGGCTATGGACGAACTGGCTTACCAGCTGAAAATCGACCCCATCGAGCTTCGATTGAAAAATGAGCCGGAGCGCGACCCCTCCAACGGGAAACCCTGGTCATCGCGGTCCACCGTACGTTGTTTGCAGGAAGGCGCTAAAGCCTTCGGGTGGGAAAAACGCAAACCGGAACCGGGACAGAACCAGCAGGGAGACTACCTGGTCGGCTACGGGGTAGCCTGCGGCACCTATCCGGCTCACCAGCGCCCCACGTCGGCACGGGTTAAACTGCAACGGAAAGATCGTGACGTAACGGCAACCGTCGAACTGGCGGCTGCCGATCTGGGAACGGGAACGCATACCATCCTGGCCCAAACGGCGGCCGATGCGCTGAGTCTGCCCCTTGCAAACATCACCGTCCGGATTGGCGATTCCTCCCTGCCTCCGGCCGCGGGCGCGGTGGGTTCCGTGGGCGCAGCCAGTTATGCCAACGCCGTGCAGGATGCCTGCGTCAAAATTACGGATGAGCTAATTGCCAAATCCGGCAAACAGTTTTTTGTTCGCCCAACGGCGGGGCAACTGATGGTTTCTGAAAATGTAGTGGATTTTCAGACCCGGGTTGATTCCAAACCGCCCGCGAGTGCCGAAGCGTATTCGTGCCATAGTTTTAACGCCAATTTTGCCGAAGTACGGGTCAATAAAGCGACCGGGATGGTGCGGGTGACCCGGTTTCTGGCCGTTACCGGTGCGGGTACCATCCTGAACCCCAAAACCGCCCGTTCGCAGATCCTGGGCGGGTGCGTCTGGGGCATTGGCATGGCCCTGACCGAAGAATCGGTGGTCGATCCCCGCTGGGGCAACTTCGTCACCCGCTCCCTGGCGGACTATCATGTTCCGGCCAACCTGGACATTGGTTCGCTCGAAGCGCTTTTCATCCGGGAAGACGATAAAATCGTGAACAGCCTGGGCGTAAAGGGCATTGGGGAGGTAGGCATTGTGGGGGTGGCAGCCGCCGTGGCCAATGCGGTTTTCAACGCGACTGGCAAGCGCATCCGGCAATTGCCCATTACACCCGACAAGCTGCTGTAGGATTATTTTCCGGTTTTCTGAAAAGAACGGCTGATGTTGAAAAGAGGTCCACCCACCGCGGGAGGCACGTTTTTTGAATCAATGCTGATCAGGCTCGGAGCGTAGAATCTCATCAGGAGTGGGTTAGCCTTTTTTGATCATGCCTTGTCATTGCGAACACCGGTCTGGTATCCGGCACGGCGCTTTCTGCTTCATCCTGATTTTCGTTTGGGTTTCACTTAATCCGTTAAAATCTTATATTTATCGACGACTTTCTGTCGCCGAATGCCGTTTGCTTAACGTTATGAACTTTTTTCTATGAAACCGGCGCCATTACCTCCCGACGAAGCTGCGCGCTTGCAGGCTTTGGCGGATTATAACCTGCTGGACAGCCTGCCCGAGCCCGTCTTTGAAGACATTATCCGACTGGCTTCGGAAATTTGCCGCACCCCCATTTCGCTGATTAGTCTGGTCGATCAAAACCGGCAGTGGTTCAAAGCCAAACAGGGGCTGAAGGGCGACGAAACCGCACGGGAAGAGTCTTTTTGCGCCCACGCCATCCTGAATCCGGAGGAGGTTTTTATTGTTACGGATGCCCGGCAGGATGAACGTTTCCACGACAACCCCTTGACCACGGGCGATCCCCATGTGGTTTTTTACGCCGGGGTTCCTTTGGTTAATCCCAATGGCTATCCGCTGGGCTCGCTCTGTGTGATTGACAAACGCCCGCGGACCCTCACCGAAAATCAGATCGCGTCCCTAAAAGCCCTGGCTAAGTGGGTGGCGGGCGAGTTTGAATTGAGAAAGGTCCGGGAAGAATTAGAAAAAAGCCGGCAAAGTCTGCAATTCGCCCGTCAGGAAAAAATTAAGTCCCGATACGCGGCTCAGGCCATCCTCCAGGCGAGTGAAACCCTAGTTGCCAATTCGCCCCGTACCGATCAGGTCGAAGCGCTGGACGCCATCCGGCAAGCTGCACTGAAATTGACCGCTCCGCAGGCCGGATAGTCCGGCCCCGGGCGCTGGTTGAAAAACCGCGTACTGGTACACCCTTCCGGGTGTTGCCTTTTGCCGGGTTCCGGTTCTTTCAGTTGCCCGCGCACCAGGCGGTTTATTCGGACATTCGCTGATTATATCGCACCTCGGTAGAACACAGACGAAGCGTAATGCCCAGGTAAAGACTGCGGAAAACGCAGTCCTTGACGCTGCGGAAAGCCATGAACGTAGAAATCAGGCGGAAGCAAAAAAATGAAACCAAAGGGGCGGTTTTGTTAATTTTTGACAGAACGTACGGTCTGCTGAAGGTCGTTGAAAAGCCAAACCGCATTCTTTGTGAGGGGCCCAAAAACCGACAGCGGGGCCTGGGCCCCGCTGTCATTCTTAAGGAGATTAATAGAGATTTGCTACTATAGGTTAAAATCAGTTACGGTTTTCAGGGATATCTGGCGGTTGGGCTCACTTAACAGTATTCTTCACTTACGATCGTTGACGACGAATTGATCATCCAGGCAATGACGCCGATGCCCATCAGCTCAAAACTACCGATGGTGGTCAAGGTATCCCGGATGGACGCCGGGCTGACGACGACGGTGCAAACAATAGCGATGACGATAAGCAGGAGAGAGAATAGTAACTTTTTCATGGTAGGTTTTGGTTAAATGCAGCGCCATTCTTTCAAAGACGCGAGATGGCTTGTGTTACGTGACGATACAAAAGTAGATCCTTTGTCAATGAAAACGTGCTGACTGTGAGATTATTAACGGAAGTTTAATTCGTATTAAAGCGGATTAAAACCACGTTAACGCCGGCTGTAAGTAGGCCGGGAAGTTGCGTTGATTGGCCAAAGAAGGACGATTCCTGGGCTGGAAGAAGCCGGAAATCCGGCGTAATAGGAGGATGAAGAAAGGACGTAACGGGTCAAGAATGCCGCCGGGAAAAGCTACGCGGTCAGTGGGTTGCGCCGACCTTCACGGTAGATTCCCGGGTGTAGGAATAGATTAAAGCCAGAACGATGGCGTACGAAGCCAGATTAAACAGGTCGTGGTGGTTCAGATAAACGGTCTTCCATTCCTTTTCCAGAGCCGCTAACAGAAGGGTTATGCGGCAGCAATTGATAAACCAGATAAAAACAACCCCGGCTACGCCCCAGCGCAGTTTTCGCTGCCAGTGACCCGCATACGCCAGGATGAAAGCAACCCAGAAGCTGAGAATTCCGAAGCCTAAACAGCTAAATGATAAAATGACGTTCGCTCCGCTGGCGGTTTTCAGAATTTGGGGAGGAACGACGGTCGCACTGAATCCAAAAACAGTCGTAAAAAGACGGGCCGTATGCAGGATGGACAGGCCAAACCAGTCGATGTAATTCAGATAGTGGTCCAGGAAATAACTGTAGTAATTTCTGGGATCCGTCAGGCCCCAGTAAAAAAGATTGAAATAGTATAAAACGGCAAACAAGACAAACAGCTTACTGAAATAGGCGATGTCCAGGTATTTCAGTAAGCTGTTGTTTAAATTTTTTAGCATGTAGGATGCGGGGAAAATGAGGCCGTTAGCACGGTGCAACGAAGGGGTTCAGCTTAGTTTTGAGTCTCTTTATTGGCTGCTTCTTTTCTTTTTTGATAGGCCTTTTTAATGCCGGCTGCGGCTCCTGCCAGTAGCAGAATGCTTACGCCACCGTCTAGGGGAGCGTTGGCACCCGTTTTAGAATCAGGAAAACCGCCGGCATCCGGATAGGACGGCATTTCCAGGTTGTTGGAAGGACCGTCAACTGAAGAGCCTGAACCCGCTGGTGGGCTTGCGGGGCCATTGGAGGCAAGGTTTTCGGAACCCGTCCCGCCCGTTCCGCCCGTTCCGCCATTTCCTGAACCGCGTGGTCCGGGATCGGCGGAGCCACTTTGTCCATTAGCAGGTGATGCTCCGGCAGAACCAGAACCGGCACTTCCTGGGCCGTTGGCTGAAGAATAGCTTTTGGACGGCTTGGAATTCTCACTGCTTCCCGCCGAAGCGTGCCTTTCGTTCGTCTTACCGTTTTTTTCCCAGGTAGACGATGAATAGTTTTTACCAGATCCGGCATTTTTTTGGTCGCTGGACGCCGTGAAATTACCCGCACTCTTGAACGTTTTGCTCCCGCTGCCTGCCAGACTTCCCGTACCTTTATTCGACGAAGATCTGGTTTGCGTCGAAGAACTGGTCTGGGACGAAGTGTTGTGTTGTCCCGGAGAGCCAGAGCTGGTCTGGGCCGGAGAGTTGTGTTGTAACGAAGAGTTGGGTTGCGTCGAAGAATTGGCGGCCGTTCTGAAATTGGGGCCGCTATTGCCCCTGGCTGAAGACAGGTCCCCCGCTTTCGGTGTTGTCCCTACCATTTTGGGCGATGCCGCTGCCAGGGTGGCAGGTCGGGCATTTCCTCCATTTTTACCAGAAGGGTGGTTTTTGGCAGTTTGGGGAGTGTTTTTACTTATACCAAACAGGGCCATTATCGTGATAAAGAGAGCAGAAAGGCGCTCGTTATCAGAGATATCAACGCGATTTTCGTCATCTTTTGAGCTTTTTTCCGTGGCCTTGGAGCCACTCTGGGCCATACCTGGCAGATAAGTAAATGTACAGAGAATAAGCAGTGCAGGAAGGAAATAGTTTTTTCGCATGGGCTCAGAAAGATAAAAATCTATTGTACATAAACGCTGGACATTACTAACAAATAGTACAGTAAATTCGTACAGGAAACCCTCAAAGGCATTTACTGGCACTTTAAGGCAAAAAACTAAGCCTTTGGCCAGCTTTTATGCTCACCTAGGGACTTATTATGTGTAAATTGATTGAACAAATATCAATTATTTTTTATTTATACGAACCAAAAGTTACTATTAAGTTATTATATGGGGATAAGTAGAATTTCTAGGGAATTAGGTGAGTTCGTTGCTATCCTAAAATCTGCTCATGTATTGATAGGAGAACCGCCATTCTCCAAAAGAACCGATGAAAACGGCTGTGCGGAAATGCGCTTGTACACTAATCAGAATCAGCTTGTTGGCGGGACAACTGCCGGGCGGTTTTGGTAAGGGCGGACTCTATCCGGTGGCGACGGCTGGTACTCCAATGGAAACAAATGATTACCTTTGATTCGAATACGGTTTGGTGAACGATGTATACAGACGGCGATTTATCGAAGGATCTTGAACGGATTAGACAAATTCCGATTGTCCCCACCATCCTGGATGTTATCTGCGAGACGACCGGGATGGGATTTGCGGCCGTTGCCCGGGTCACGCCGGAGCGCTGGATTGCCTGTAGCGTTCAGGATGATATCCGGTTTGGGCTGGTCCCGGGGGACGAGTTAAAAATCGAAACCACCATTTGCAACGAAATTCAGGGGAACCGGGAAGCCGTCATTATCGACCACGTACAGGAGAGCGTGGCATTTTGTAACCACCATACGCCGTTGATGTATGGGTTTCAAAGCTATATTTCCTTTCCGATTATTCTGAAAAATGGCGAATTTTTCGGTACCCTTTGCGCGATTGATCCCCGGCCTGCTCAGCTCAATAATTCAAAGGTGGTGGGCCTGTTTAGTCTGTTCGCGGATTTGATTTCCTTTCATATTCAGCAACTGGATTTGCTGGACCGGACTCAGTTTGTGGTCCAGAATTTAAGCCAGCAACTCACGGATTCGATCGACGAAAACCGGCAATATCAACGGCTTTCCAGTCATCATTTGCAGGAGCCGCTTCGGAAAATCCGGATTTTTAGCGAAATGCTGGTTGACGCCACCGATCGAAAAGATGTTGATCAGATGAAGGGTCTGGCGTCAAAAGTTAATTCCAGCGCGCAGAAATTTTCTCTGATGATCAAAGGCTTAACTGATTTTTCGGTGTTAGACGACGACGAAATTTTCTTTGAGCAGGTGGACCTCAATAAAGTCGTCGCCGACGTCAGTACGCGCTTACGGCCGCAGCTAAACGAGAAAAAGGCAACGATTCACGCTGCCGAACTGCCAACCGTTCAGGCCATCCCGTCGCAGATCGAACAACTGTTTTACCATTTGATCAGCAACGCGATCAAATTTTCCAAAAGTGGCGTTTTGCCGCTTATCACCATTACCCACCAGGAACTGAGCCCGGCCCAGCGCCAGGAGCAGCTACCGACCGGGGCCGAAGTCCGGTTTGTGCAGATCCAGATTGAAGACAATGGCATTGGCATTGAGCACAATCAGTTGGAAAAAATCTTTGATCTGTTCGCCCAGTTGCCGACGAATAAAGACCGGATCGGCGAAGGCTTCGGGCTGGCGTATTGCCGCAAAATCATTCGCAACCACGCTGGCCTGATCAGGGCGCAGTCAACCGTGGGCGAAGGAACCACTATTTCGATTCGCTTGCCGGTTGCCTGAATCGATCCGGTTTTTCTCCGGTCTGAATCACTTATTTCCGGTTTTTCAATTACTCCCCAGTTCGCTTAAATACCGGATCAGATCCCGCACATCGTCCTCCGAATAGGCGTCCATCAGGCCGGTCGGCATCAGCGAACCGCTTTCGGTCTGGCTCGCCAGTTCCTTTTTGGTAAGGATGCGGTTTTTGGAAGAACCCGTAGTTTTGATGTGGATCACCTCGGCGGTTTCGAACACCTTGATGCCCTGAATGATCTCGCCTTTTTTGGTTTCCACCTGCACCCGGTTGTAGCCTTCCTTGATGTTCTGATTGGGCCACAGCACCTCCGTAATGATTTCCCGCGACGACAGGCCCCGGCCAATGGCCGACAGGTTCGGGCCGATGGTGCCGCCCTTGCCGTTCAGGGCGTGGCAGGCCGAGCAGCTCGGATTGGCCTGATAAATCAGCGCCCCGCGTTTGGCATTGCCCTGCTCTTTGACGGCTCTGGCCAGCTTCTCAACGTACTCCGGATTGTACTGCCGGGAAGCCACCGTCCGTTCTTCGGCCATGCTGTTCAGCCGGTTGCTGAGTTCGGGCGCGTTGATGCCTTTGATCGCCAGGGCTTCCAGCACCAGCCGGGCCTGCGGTTTTGACAGGGCGGTTTTCGCCACTTCGGCCGATAAAGCCTTCAGGCCACCCCGCTGGTCGATCAGGGGCGTAAGGACCTCGCGCATGGCGTCGGCCGTCGGGTCGGTCCGCTGCATTTCCTTCAGGGTCGCCCGGGCGGCCAGGGCCACATCCAGTTCACTCAAGCCCTGCAACGCAGCCAGCCGGAGCAGCCGGGGCGTTTCGGACGCGCCCGCCAGGTTTTGCAGCAAAGGCAAAACTGCCCGGCCCCGCAGTTCCACCAGCGCCTTCAGCCCTTCCGCCCGGACCCGCTGATCGGTCTGGCGGTTCATGGAAAGGGTGTTGATCATCGGCACCACCGGCCCGATTTTCCAGGCTCTCGCCAGGTGAATAGCGGCCATGTTGACCTCCGCCGATTTCGAGAGCGTCAGGCTGTTTTTCAGGGAAGAAACCGTTACCGGCGATGCGGTTTTGGTTTCCAGTTTACTCAGGCTTTCGAGCAAAACCGCATCGGTCTGGGCCGATGGCTGACGGAACACCAATTCGAGGTCGGCGGTTTTTCCGGTTTTGGCCAGACTCAGCAACAGGCTGCGCCGAATTTCCGGGCTCAGAGTCCCGATGCCGATCAATTTCCGGTACTGCTCGGAAGGGTACCACGAAGGCGGTAAAACGCTGATCAGCCAGGCCAGATGCGCCGGATTTTTAAACCTCAGCTCGCCGGTTTTTAAGGCCGGTTCCCAGGCTTCCTGCAACGCATAAGCGGTTTTGTTCAGCGCGTACCGCAGAAATTTGTCCATCGGATGGTCCAGCACCTGCGTGGCCAGCGTCATGGCTTCGGGCGTTTGCACCGTGCTGACGGCCACCAGTGCTTCTAGCCGCACCCGCGCCTGTTCGTCATTGAGCAGCGGCTCCAGCACCGCCAGCGGGTTCGCCAGCCGGTCGGACCAGCGCCCGGCAACGTGGGCAGCGTAGGCCCGCGCACCCGGTTCTTTCCCATTTGCCAGTTGCCGCAGCAGGGGTTCGTGGACGAGTTCGTGGCTTTCAAACACACCGAGGGCTTCCATCCGGTGGTGTTCGTCGTTCGGATCACCCGGTTTTAGTTTTTCAACCCACTCCATCAGGGCGGGCTGCACGTCGGTAAGCGGCTTTTCGGCCAGCAGGCGTTTGACTTGGTACCGCACCCAGTGTTCGTCGGATTTGAGCTGATCCAGCAAAGCCGCCACCGGCTGTCCGGCCAGTTTCGGGGCCTGAACGAGCGGCCGGCCGGTGGCCGAAATCCGCCAGATGCGTCCGTGGGTTTTGTCGCGGTCGGGGTGGCGCATGGATGCCTGATAGTGTCCGATAATCGGGTTGTACCAGTCCAGCACATACAGCGCGCCGTCGGGTCCCACTTTGATGTCGATGGGTCGGAAACTGCGGCTGCTCGAACTCAGAATCGGGTCCAGCAAGCGGGCCGTATAACCCGACGAATCACCCGCGACCCGCATTCGTTCGATTTTGTTGTTGTAATACCCGGCAATGACAAAATCGCCTTTCAGATCGTCGGGCAGGTGTTTGGTGCGGATAATTTCGATGATCGAGCCTTTGATGACCAGCTTGCCAATGGGGGGGAGCAGGGCCCGGTGGGCGGTTTTGACCAGGCCCGGCACGGTATAAAACAATTCGGGGTCGTTGGCTTTGTGGAACATCTCGCCCCATTCGCCGAAGTTCATGCCCCACGGATTGACGCTGGCCATCGAACCGTCCAGAAAATTGTCGAGTTGCCGACGCAGCGGCCGATACCGCCAGATGGCCGCCCGGTCGGCTTTTTCGATGCCCCAGGCGGTTTCTACCCGGCTGTAGATGCTGTGGCCCTGCGAAAAGAACAACTCCCCGCCCGGACTCCAGAGAAACGAGTTGATGGTCTGGTGTGAATCGTGCGTGCCAAAACCCGACATCAGCACCTCCCGCGAGTCGGCCTTGCCGTCGCCGTCGGTGTCTTTCAGAAGCACCAGTTCGGTTTGTTCGCCCAGATAAACCCCGCCGTGGCCGAGTTCAAAACCGAGGGGCATCATCAAACCGTCCGCGAAAACAGAAGACGTTTCGGCTTTGCCGTCGCCGTTGCGGTCTTCGAGAATAACGAGTTTGTCGGATGGTTTTTGGCCGGCCGTCAATTGCGGATACGACGGGATGGTCAGCACCCAGAGCCGCCCTTTTTCGTCCCACCGCATGGCGCAGGGATCGGCAATGCCGAGTTCTTCGGAGGCAAACAGCTCAATTTTGTAGCCGTCGGCCAGTTGGAACGAGTTGAGTTCGGCGGCCACCGAGTTGTCCGATTCCGCCGGTGACACCGACATGGGGTTGATCGTCTGGGCCCGGCAAAACGTGAGTTGACCGACAAAAAGCAGAAAGGTTACGGTAAGCGTACGGACGGTTTTCGGAACAGGAGTCATCAGCCACAAAGTCAGGGAATAGGAAATCGTTCGGTCGGCAAAAACCGGATTTATCGCACCGGCGCCAGCTTTTTTTGTTCTTCCTCAATTCGCTGCTCGGCTTCCCGGATCAGCGGTTCAAAGGCTTTCATTTCTTCGGGAAAAATCCGGCGGGTTTTGTCTTTCCAGTCGTGGCTGAACGGCACGGTAACCCGGTCGCCGTTCAGAAAAGCCCAGTTGCTCGGCCGCCAGTAGTTGAAC
Organism: Larkinella ripae; assembly: GCF_054780775.1. Lineage (NCBI taxonomy): Bacteria > Pseudomonadati > Bacteroidota > Cytophagia > Cytophagales > Spirosomataceae > Larkinella > Larkinella ripae. Next base: position 298,978 of record NZ_BAAGVR010000001.1, on the reverse strand, counting down.
CACAGGACATTTTTCTTCTGAACTTCCGCGTGGAGCGCTTCCAGTTTCGGCTGGGGTTGCCCCGGCGGATTCAGGTGTTTGAGAATCTGGGTCGCCACCAGCTGCTGCCCGTCGGGGTTTAAGTGCAAACCGTCGGTGGTCAGCGAACCGGACGACGCAGCGGCCCGGAGCGGATGAAACAGATCAACAAAATCGTATCCTTCAGCTTCGGCCAGTTCCTGGATGGCTGCGGTATACCGTTCGACGGGCGCCGTGCCTAACGGACTGCTGGCTTTTCCCAGTGGGGTACGGGGTAAGCGCCCGGGTTCAAACGGAACGGGCGAAAGCAGCACCACGCGCCGGCCGGTTTTCCGAATACCGGCCAGCAATTTCCGGTAGGCTGCCGCAAACTGCGGAATGGCTTTTTCACCCGCCAGCGATTCCATTTGCCCGAATTGCACAAAAACCGTGTTGACGCCGAGGCTGTCCAGATTCCGCCCCCAACTGCCAAAACCGACATCCCGGAATTGCTCAAAAACCGTGTCGCCGTCCCACGCCAGATTCCAGATGTGGAGTTGGGTGGTCGGGTAAGCCGCCAGCAGCCGCGTTTCCAGAATCCCGTCTTTGCGCATGGCGGCCATGTTGGCCCCGCCCGCAAACGCCAGGATGTCGCCCGACCTGAACCCGGGTGAAACCTGAGTCTGGCGTTTGTCCTCCGGCCGTTTCAACTGACTGTTCAGTTGGGTTTCCGTCAGCCCGGCCAGCGCGACTTCTGGATTGTGGATCAACTTGTTAATCCTGTAGGTAACGGTCTGCGGTTCTCCGCTGTGAATCTGGAGCGCGATGTAGCCCGACGCATCGCCACCGGGGTCTTTGACGGCAACGGCCAGTTTTCCGTTGATGGCCGTCCAGATGCGGTCGCCTACCGCCAAGATTTCGTAGTGGTTCCACTGGCCGCGCCGGACGGCTTTCTCGCCCCGGTCCGACCAGTCGAGTTTCTGCCGACCGTGTTCGTGGTACAGCCGGCCCCAGACATCCTGACCCATATCGGCCTGATAGCCCAGCGCCTGTCCGGTTTCGTCGGATTTCCGGGAGCGGAACTGAATCCCGGCATTGCGGTCGTCCGGTTCGAGTTTGACATCGATACTGAGGTAAAAATCAGCTACTTTGACCGCCGACCAGAGGAATTTGTTCCTGGCAACGTTCTGCGTCGCGTGGCCCACGATGGCGCCGTTTTTCACCGACCAGTACGGTTTATCCACCGCCGACCAGCCGGTTAAATCCCGGCCATTGAAGAACGTTTTGTCAAGCCGGGCTTGGGCGTGGCCACCAAAAACCGCCAAGCCGAAAAAGAGCGGTAACCAGTGGCGGAAACCGGAGAAACGGAAACCCGTACCGAAGAGTTGGGGAAAGGTCATACGTAAATCGTTGGCTCACAAGGTTTAAAAAAAGCAGGTCTTTAATACCCCGGATTTTGCTTTAACTCCGGATTGATAATGATTTCGCCAATGGGAATCGGATACAGCAAATCCCGATCTGTAACGTTAAAAGCCGTCGCGGCTGGTCCGCTACCCGCCGGGTAGTAATATTTCTGCGGGTTGGCCTTGATGCGCGCGCCGTACTCGCTCATCGTCTTGACCGCCAGCCCACTGCGGACCAGATCGTGCCAGCGTTTGTTCTCAAAAGCCAGCTCAATCCGGCGTTCGCGCCAGAGGGCGTCGCGCAGGGCCGTCTGGCTGGTGGCGGTGGTGGCGGGCAGGCCCGCCCGCGTCCGGACCTGGTTTAGAAAACCGGCGGCATCGGCCGGTTTTCCCTGTTCATTGGCGGCTTCGGCCAACATCAGCACCACTTCGGCGTAGCGGTAAACGGGCCAGTTGACGCCGGTTTCGCCGTAGCGCGCGTGCGGGTGCTGGTATTTTTTGATGTAGGGCGTGTCTTTGTACGTGATGCCGATCAGGGGCGACGGACCGGAGTAAAAACCGATCGAAGCGGCATAGCGCCTGTCCTTGACGGGATCTTCGTAAGCCGCTAGCAAATCCGGCGTCGGGGTGTTGTAACAGCCGTCCGTGTTGGACGCCGACGGTTTCACGCCCGTAATGACGGAAGGGTCCGCCAGGACCGGCAAAAACCGGTACGGCAGGTAATTGCTCACCGCCTGGGAGGTTCCTTCGGCGTACTGCACATCGAAAATGATCTCGTTGTTTGTCTTGTTCGACGGTTTATAGATGTCCGCGTATTCCGGCAGCAGCGCGTAGCCCTGTGCGGTTACCTGTTTCAAGGCGGTTTCGGCTTCGGCCCAGCGCTTCTGGTTGATGTACACGTCCCCGAGCAGCGTGTAAGCCGCCCCCGACGCCATCCGGCCCGCCGTCTGGGCGGCTTTGGCGGGCAGCAGTTTGGCGGCCTGCTCGGCATCGGCGATGATCTGTTTGTAGACCTCCGCACTTTCCGAGCGGGGTTTGAACGTGCCCTGGTAGGAGGTGGCCGGCTCCAGAAAAAGGGGAACACCCCCGAAGTTTTTCAGCAGATCGAAGTAGGCAAACGCCCGCAGAAAATACGCCTGACCTTTCAGGTTGTCTTTGGAAGGCTGATCGAACTCCACGGCGTCGATGGTGCTCAGAACCTGATTGGCGCGGGCAATAATCAGGTAATCGTTCGTCCATTTTCCGGCGGTATTGCGGTTGTTGTTTTCAATCGTAAAAGTCGAAGGGTCTTCCTCCGGTTTGGGGCCGCGCTGGGCGATGTTGAACACAAAGTGCGTGTTGTCGGACCGCATTTCGTTCAGCACCCAATCCTGGTTGTAAAGGCCCTGCAAAGGGGCGTAAATACCGCCGACGGCCTGCTCGAAATCCGCCTTCGACTGGTAAAAACTGGCCGGGGTCAACACGGTTTCGGGAACCACCTCCAGAAAATCGGTGCAGGCGCTGGCGGTCAGCAGCAGAATTCCCGCGAGTAAGGCTTTATTTTTCATAGTAAATTCGGGTTAGGGATTAAAAACCGACGTTGACGCCCAGGGTGACGGTTCGGGGAACCGGATACGAGTTTTCGTCGATGCCCGGCGAACTGCCACTGGTCGAATTCCGGGTGTTCACCTCCGGGTTCGGGCCGGGATACCTGGTGAAAATAAAGGCGTTCTGGGCGCTGGCGTACACCCGCAGCCGGCGAACCGGGCCGGTGTTTTTCAGCGGTAGCGTGTAGCCGACCGTGATGTTTTTGACCGACAGAAAACTGCCGTCTTTGATGTACCGCGTGTGCCAGCGGTCGCGTTCGAGGTAGGTGGTTCCCTGTTTGGTGCTGCCGTATTTGCCCGCGCCGGGATCTTCGGGCGATTTCCAGCGGTCTTTCACCTCCTGCAACACGTTAAAAACACCGTCCAGGTTGGTAGTCCAGTTTTCATAATGCGTCAGAATGTCGTTGCCGTAGGTGCCGGTGAGGGTGAGCGAGCCGTCGAAATTACCGTAGCTGACGGTGTTGGTCATCCCAAAAATAAACGTTGGCCAGGGGTTGCCGATGTCGGTGTAATCTTCGGGAAAGGTGATTTTTCCGTCGCCGTTCAAATCCCGGAACTTGATGGTGCCAACCTGGGAATCCGCGTATTTGGGCGAGTTGTCGAAGTCGGCCTGATTGACGTACACACCATCCTGAACGGCCCCGTAGAACATGCCGATGGGGTGGCCCACCTGCGAACGGTGGCTGAAAAAACCGTAGCTGCTGATGCCGTGGAACAGGGCCGTGGTTTGTTGCGTGGACAGGCTGACCGTTTCGTTGCGGTCGAAGGAAAGGTTGAAGTTGGTGTTCCAGGAAAACCGGTTCGTGTTGATGTTGTAGGTGTTGATGCCGATTTCGTGGCCCCAAAACTTCAGATCCCCGATGTTCGTCTGGATGTTGCTGAAACCGGAGGATTGCGGAACGGCCACGTTGAAAAGCAAGTCGCTCGAGCGCGTGGAGTAGTAATTATAGGTCAGCTGAATGCGGTCGTTCAGGAAATACACATCGGCCCCGAGGTTGAATTGTTTCTTGCGCTCCCAGCCCAGCGCGTTGTCGCCCAGGTTGGTGGTGGCCCGACCCTGAAACAGTCCGTTGTTGAAGGCGTAAAAAACCGGGCTGACGGTGGAGCGAAACGTGTAGTTTCCGATGTCGAAGTTGCCGGTGGTGCCGTAGCTGGCGCGCAGTTTCAGAAAGGAAACCGGCTTGAACGTCCAGAAATCCTCTTTCGACACAATCCAGCCCACGGACGCCGAGGGGAAATTCCCCCAGCGGTTGTCGGGTCCAAACCGCGACGAGCCATCCCGCCGAACCGAAGCCGTCAGCAGGTACTTGCTTTTGTAATTGTAATTCAGGCGGGCCAGGTAGGAGAGGAGCGCCCACTCCTGCACCCCGCTCGTGACCACCACCCGGCCGGCGGCACTGACGGCCTGAATCTTGTCGTCGGCATAATTGCTGGCGGTTACCAGGGTGCTTTCGCCCCGGTAGCGCTGCGCCGTAAAATCCACCAGCGCGTCGATGTTGTGGCCGTTGATTTCGGTCTGGTACGTCAGGGAGTTCTCGTTCACCCAGTTGTAGGACCGGCCGGTATTGTCGGAGCCGAACGGTATGCGGGGCGGGGGCGTAAACATCACGCCAATGGTGGACGGATTGAACTGAAACACATTGGAATTGCCCGTTTGCACATTCACCGTCGTTTTGGCCGTCAGCCCCTTCAGAATCCGGTATTCGACAAAAGCGTTGGCCAGCAGTTGCAGGTTTTTGCCGGAATACACTTTCTCTTTGGCGACCCGCAGCCAGTTGGGGTTGCCAAACGTGGCCGGGTCCGAGGCCGTTAAGGTCAGGCTGCCGTCGGGATTATAGGGACTCGCCAGGGGCGTGGTGGCCAGGGCCGCCGAAACGATGTTTTCGGAACCGTAGGGGCCGCCATCGGTGGCAAAATTGGTGTTGGTCGCGTAATTCGGAGCCAGATTGAACCCGATCCGGATTTTTTCGCCGGGCGTAAAAAGGGAGTTGACGCGCAGCGAAAGCCGTTGATAACCCGTTCCGACGATGGTGCCTTCCTGACTGAAATAACCGCCCGTGACCGACGTACTGAAGTTTTTCAAGGCCGCGTTGACCGTCAGGTTGTAGCTCTGGATGGCCGCCGTCTGGGTAATGGCGTCGTACCAGTCGGTGCCTTTTCCGGCGTATTGTTCGGGATTCTGAAAAACCGCATTGACCGGGCGACCGTTTTCGGCGGCAATTTCCTTCTGAAACTGGGCGTACTCCTGCGCGTTCATCATCGTAAGCCGGCGCGATTTCGGAATTTCTTCAAAACCGTAATAGGCATCGAAATCAATCTGCGTTTTGCCGGGAATGGCCGATTTGGTCTGGATCAGCACCACGCCGTTGGCCGCCCGTGACCCGTAGAGCGAGGAGGCTGCGGCATCTTTCAAAACCGTAATGCTTTCAATTTCCGCGGGATTTATGGTGTTGATGTTGCCGGAAATGGGCATGCCGTCGACCACATACAGCGGATCGGCCCCAGCCGTGATCGAAACCGCCCCCCGGATTTTGATGTTCATGCCCTCGCCGGGCCGGCCGGAGGTCTGGTCGATGCGCACTCCGCTCAGTTTGCCCTGGAGCATTTGCCCCACCTGCGCCACGGGGGCGTCTTTCAACTGCTTTTCCGAGATGGTCGAAATCGCGCCGGTAATGTCTTCCTTCTGCTGCGTGCCGTAGCCGACCACCACCACTTCGGCCAGTGCCTTCGTGTCGGTTTTCAGCAAAACATCGACCGTCGATTGCTTACCGACCACCACTTCCTGCGGCAGGTAGCCCACAAACGAGAAGACGAGCGTCGCGGTTTCGTCGGGCACCACGAGCGTATAACGGCCCTCGGCGTTGGTGGTGGTGCCGCGCTGCGACCCTTTGATGACCACGCTCACGCCCGGCAGCGGTTCGTTCTTTTCGTCGCGTACGTTGCCCGAAACCGTCAGGTCGGCGGGGGGCTGAATGGGCATGGGCGTGATTTCCCGGAAGAGCTCGGGTGCGCTCAGAAAGGTGGTTTTTTTTCGGTTTCGCTTGAGGATAATCTGTTCGTTGGTGGATTTGTATTCGATTTGCAGCGGCAGCAGCAGCCGGTCGAGCACCGTCGAAAGCGGCTCGTTCTGGGCCGAAATGCTTACTTTTTCGTCGACCGGAATCAGGCTGCGGCTGTAGGCAAACCGCACGCTGGCCCGGGTTTCGATTTCGGAAAGGGCCTTTTGCAGGGATATATTTTCCGCCTTCAGGCTAATGTTTCGTTTGAGAAGATCCTGCGCGTCGGTTTCGCGGGCGTAGGCAACGGCCGTGATGAACCCGATGAGCAGAAGCTGGAGCACCGATAACCGCATAATGGCATAGGCTGTCTTGCTTTCTAGAAAAAAATGCATAGGTTTGGGTGGTTAAATTGAACAATAAGAAGCCGTTCATCACCTTCGGGGTGATGAGGTTTTGGAGCGCTTGTTCAGAGTCAGGAGTGCAGCAATCACTCCTGATTTCCTTTATAAGCCGGGCCGGAGGAGGGAGGGTCGTTGGGGCATAGAAGAGCGTTTATAGGGTTTAGTGATGGTCTTTCTGATTTATTCGACGTTTCCGCAGCCTTCCCCGTCGATCACAATCGTGTCGCCCCGCATTTCGTAGCTGGCTTCCACCATTTGGGTCGTAATGTCCAGAATTTCCGATAAGCGGTTGTGGTCGAAGGTGGCTTTCAGGCGGCAGTTGGCCAGTCGGGCATTCGCCAGCTGGACTTTGATTCCGTATTTTTTCTGGAGCCGGATGGCGATTTCTGACAGTTTTTCGTCTTCAAACGTGAGCGAAACGGGTTGCCAGGTTTCCACTTTTTCCCGGAATTTCGAAAACTCGGTCGCGGTGAGCAGGCCCGACGCCACCTCAAAAACCGCCTGCTGCCGGGGCAGCAAGAGCACGGATTTTTCTTTCCCTTCGTGATCCGGGGCCGATACCGAGACTTTTCCCGTGACCACCGACACCTCGTATCGCGAACGATCCGGATTGGATTTTACGTTAAAGCTCGTGCCCAACACCTTCACCAGCAGGGAGTTACTTTTGACGTAAAAAGGCCGGGAGGGGTCTTTCGTAACGTCGAAAAACGCTTCACCTTCAATGGTAACCGTGCGCGACGTTTCCGAAAATGCCCCGGCTGCATACTCGATTTTCGCATCCGGATTGAGCCAGACTTTGCTGCCATCGGGCAACTGGTGCCGGATCACCTGCTTTTGGCGGTTGAGAACCGATACCGCGTTGGCGGCCCGTTCCGGAGCCGGTTTTTGGGTTGTTGCGTAAAAGTAAAGGCCCAGACCGCCCACCAGCAGCACCACCGCTGCCGCTGCCCACCGGCCGGCCGTAGACCAGAGCGGACGTACGGGATTGATCGGTTCGGCGGGCTTTTCGTCCGATTGCCGGCGGCTGACGATGGCCTGAATTTTTTTGAGATGCCGGGGCTGGTCAAATTCATTCAGCCGGGCTTCGCCTTCGTTTAAAGCCGCGTACCACTGCTCCACCCGCTCGGCTTCTTCCGCCGTGCAGGTTCCTTCCAGGTATTTTTTCAACAGCTCGGGTGAAATGGCAGGTTGGCTCATCGGGTCGTCGGGTCAGGTTTCGGCCGCTACTAACAAGACGCACGAAAAACCGCTAACCCTGGTGGGATTTGAAGAAAATGTATAATAAATAAAATACTATCCGAAAGCTTAGTATACTTGCATTTGACCTGCTTTTAGAATTTGATGCACAACCCGTACCGCAATCAAGACGCCAATGCGCTGTGGCAGTTGGTGAAGCTGGAGGCCGATTCGACGGCCTTTGCGGAATTGCACGCGCGTTTTGCGGAAAAACTCTACGCGCTGGCGTACCGGAAAACCGGCGACAGCGATGCGTCGGAAGATCTGGTGCAGGATTTGTTCGTGACGCTCTGGGTGCAGCGCGAAACGCTTTTTATCGACAAAAGCGTTCAGGTTTACCTGTTTTCGGCCCTGAAAAACCGGGTTATCTCTCACCTGCGGAAGCAATTGCTGCGTCAGTCGGTGCCGCTGGACGAGGTGTTTTCGGAGGCAACGGTTTCGCACGCGGCCAATCTGGTGCAGGACTGGATTCAGGTTCGGGAAGTGCAGGAAGTGTACTTGCGCGAATTGAAAAACCTGCCCGAAAAAAGCCGCGAAGTGTTTGAACTCAGCCGCAGCGGGCTGGCCAATAAAGAGATTGCCGAGCAACTCGGACTGGCCGAAAAAACCGTCGAGTTTCACATCAGCAAATGCCTGCGGGTGTTGCGGGTCAAGCTGCTCTATAGCCTCGGCGTGGCTGCGATGCTTGCGTTCATCCCCTGACCTCGACTCTGTCCCCGGCCCTCTGACCCCGGATTGCATCCGGGGTTATCCGGGTTAAACCTTTCGGGCTATTGCCAAGTCGTTGACGGGTTGTGGGGTGGCGGATGGATTGGGGTCGGTAGCGGGGCCGGTCGGGCGTTTGCGGAACCAGTTGGCCAGCGCCGAACCCGTTACGTTTTGGAGCGGACCGAAGATGGCCGACGCCAGCCCGAGGGTGGCTACTTTTCCCATTTTCAGGGCCAAACCGGTGGCCACTCCGCCGTTCTGCATCCCGACTTCAAAGGCAATGGTCCGGCGGTCGCGTTCGGGCAAACCCAGCAGCAGCGCCGTGCCATAACCGACGCTCAGGCCAATGAGGTTGTGCAGCAAACAGGTAACGATCAGCAAACCGCCTACTTGCAGCAGGTTGTCGCGCCCGGATGCCGTAATGATGACGGTGTTGATGACAATGCCCAGCATGGCGACAAACGACAGGGCGCTTTCGATCATCGGCCGGTCGATGGTTTTTGCCTTTTTCAACAGCATGGCGCTAATCATGGGCAGCAGGTAAAACCAGAAGGCCGATGTGAGCAAGGCCGTCAGAAAGCCCGAAAAACCGACTTTGGTAACGAACATCATCACCACATTGGTTACCAGAATGACCCCGGCAAACGCCAGGAGTTGAACGGGTTTCGCCCGGTTGGTTTCGTTGCCGAAGTAGAACAGGTTGAAAATAAAACCGGCCACGACGGGAATGATGATCATGTTGGTGATGTCGATCATCATGTGGGCAATGTCGATTTCGACGTACTGACCGCCCAGCCATTTCATCAGAAAAGGCGTAATGAACGGCGACAGGATGGTGGAACAGGCCCCGATGGTTACGGCCAGCGCCAGATTCGCGCCCGACAGATACGACATGACATTGGACGCCATGGCGCTGGAGACGCAGCCAATCAGGATGACACCCCCGGCAATTTCGGGCTCAAAGTCGAACAGGTGCGACAAACCAAAACCGACCAGCGGCATCACCATAAAGTGGCAGCAAATGCCAATCAGCACCCCTTTTGGCATTCGGACGACGCCCTTGAAATCATCAAAACTCATGTGCGAGCCCATGCCGAACATGGTCAGTTGCACGAAGGGTACGATCAGTCGCTTAAGCTCAAAACCGCCGACGGTGAAGAAATAAGCGGGATAAAACATCGCCACGGTGACGGCCGCCAGAATCCAGACCGTGTAGGAAAAGCCCCTGAGCTGGGCAAAACCGCGAAAGCCCAGGGCCAGCAGCACCAGCGCGACCATCAGAGCCGGTCCGGTGAGCGTCTGGTTATCAGATGAATACAAAACCGCCGATCCGGCAAACGCCAGACCCGACACAGCCAGCAGGAGAATCGACAGGCGAGGGGGCATACAGGTAAAGGTTAAAGGTGGCCAGAATGCGGTTTTGGGAAACGGGCGCCCCGGTTTTAGGAATTACGCATTAAGAAGTTCAACCGCGGCTGCGGGATACTCATGGCAGAGGAAATAGTTTCGGGCTTCGTCCTCCTCGATTTCCGGAAACCGTACGCCGTAATCGACCAGAAAAACATTGTCGTTGTGGTCGTCGCAAACGCTGGAAATCTCGGCGCTGAGCGTGTAGCCCACGCCGTCGATCGGCCAGCCGGTGCCTTCTTCGCCCCAGAACTGGTGAATCGTGCGGGGGTGAATCGTCAGGCTTTCGCCCGGTCGCAAGCGCACGATTTCGCCCGGCCCCAGCCGCCGGGTGCAGCCGTCCACCTGCGTCAGAAAGGTTTCGTTGGACGGATTGCCGTCGGCATCGGCTTTGGTAAGTTGAACCAGCACGTTACCGCCCGCGCGGCAAATGATGTCTTCGCGTTTCGAGCGGTGAAAATGGGCCGGAGCGCGTTGGTTTTCCGGATCAATCAGCCACTTTTCGGCGTATTGCTTGGGGTAATTCGGGTGGTTCGTCCGGCCGTTGCGAACCGTAAACAACGTTCGGCCGATGGTGTGAAAATCCTTGCTGCCAAAATCGGTAACGTCCCAGCCAAGCATGCAATCGCGGATTTCGTCGTACTCGGAACCGGCGGCCCGCCACTGGTCCACCGTCCAGTGGGCAAAGGGCGGGAGGTGCATCCCGAAATGGGCAATAACTTCCTGGGCCGTAGCGATGCTGGCGTTCACTATGGAGCGTTTCAAGTTCATGATGATCAGTAAAATGAGGTTGTGGTTTGACGTAGTAGAAAATCGTTGAGACAGGAATCCCGGCCCCCGGGTAAAACCGGGGAAGTGGACGGGCCGAACTGAATTTTGAACTGATTTTATGGGGTTTTCCTCCGCGCGTTGTAATTCCCGACGGCTTCCGAAATGCGCAGGGCCCGGTCGTAGATCGCGAGTTGGCGGATTTGTCCTTTGATCGTAGCACCGATGCGGATTTGCGCGGCCCCCGCCACCGATTTCAGGTACGGATTAAACCGCCCCCAGCCAAATTGCCGGGTGTCGCCCCCGTCGTTCAGCACGCCATCGACCACGAAGGCGATGATGTGCGGACCGCCATCGACCACGATGCTGAGGTGGTGGTTCTGGTTGGGTTTAAGCCAATTTTCGTCGCAGGCCCAGGCCGCTTGCGTCCGCCCGTCGTTCATCGCGAGTTCCACGGTTTTTTTGTCCGTCGTGCGGACGAACCAGCCTTTGCCGGTGGAGTCGCGGGCGTCGAGCAGAATCTGGTTGTCGGACAAGCTGGTGAGGTTGAAGACGAGGTCAATCGTAAAACCGTTCGGCACGTTCATGCCCGGCTGTTCGAGCTTTTTCGTGTCGCGTTTGTAAAATTCGGGCAGCGTTGGTGCGGCCACGGTTTGCGGAAAAGTCCCGGACTGGTACGTCCAGCTGGTCACCAGACCGGCTTCCGTTTTCGTCCGGTTGTCAAACTGGTTCCACAAACCGCTCAGCAGTTTTTCGTCAATTTTATGCACGCGGGCGATGTCTTTCTGCGTTTCCGTGATGAAATACGCGCCTTTATCTTCCACCAGGTCGGGGTAGCTCATCCGGATCAGCGGGTCTTCGTCGTAGAGCAGAATTTCCGGCTGCGTCCACCGGATGATCTTTCCTTTCGGCGAATCGGCTTCCACCCCCCCCGACACCCAGGCCGGATTGCGGTCTTCGTAGGCGATGCTCCGGCGCCGGGGATGCTCCCGGATAAACCGCCCGCCGTGGTTGTGAAACCAGTAAAGAAACTTGCCGTTCTCGCATTTCCAGACAAAGTTGGCCGCGCGCGGGTGTTTGAACAACTGGCCGTTGGCGTAGCGTAAGTACTGGGGCGTGTCCCAGGTGTGCCCGCCGTCGCGGCTGTAGGTATAGGCCGGGTGGCCGTCGATGGTCCGGTACACGCAGTAGAACGAACCGTCGCTCAGAATGGCAAAACTCTGTTCTTCCGCAATGGGGCCGCCGTCTTTGGTGGGCGTTCGCAGGCCGATTTCGCCGTCGGGCAGGGTGTTCCATTTCGCTTTCGCCGGATCGCTGACCGTCAGCAAATCCGGACTCTGGAGCAGGGCACCTTCGCTGGTGGTGAAAAAACCGTCGCCAAAACCGCCAACTTTGTGAACCGGCACGTAGGCCGACTGTCTGTCGGCAAACGCCTTGCCGACGTTCCAGAAATACTGGATTTTGCCCTGATACGGGTTTTTCCGGTCAATCTGAAAATTCCGCATCGGAATGGTGACGCGGTTGGCCGACCAGGTTTTGCCGTTGTCGTCGGAATACTTGAAGACAAAATACCCCTGGCTGTCCACGCGCTTCACCAAACCGTCCTTATACGGCGGATCGTCGCCCTTGACCGCCCGGATGTTGTCGGTATTGTGGTTGTAGAAAACAAAAACCCGCCCCGACGGCGCTTTCAGTAACACGGCGTAGGAAGCTTCCGGACCGTCGCCGGGTTCCACGTCGCGTTTGTCAATCCAGGTTTTGCCCTGGTCGAGGCTGCGTTGCGTGATGAGGTGTTGCCCCGACGCGCCTTCGTGGCCGGTGCCGGTGGTGAGCACGCACAGCCACGCGCCGTCGCTGGTTTTGACGATGTACGGCTGATCGCTGTAGGTTTCGTCGGGAATCACCGTCCCGGTTTTGATATCCCGCCAATCCTGCGTCAGCAATGAAGGGGTTACGGCCAGACACAGACTTAGGAACAGGATACTATTTTTCAGATTCAGAAACATGGTTTCACAATTTTAAGAAAAAGACAGCCGCCCGCTTAGCCTACCGCTGCGCGGCTGCCGGCGGATCAGTAGCCCGGATTCTGGGGCAGTAGATTGGGATTGAGCATAATCTCGGTGATGGGCACGGGCAACAACGGTTTTTTATCGACGCCCAGCACGGTTTTGGCCCGGCCCGTTCGGAGCAGGTCATACCAGCGGTGCCCTTCGAAGCACAATTCCACGAAGCGTTCCTGCTCAATGGCCAGCAAAACCGCATCGCTGGCGGTGGCCGTCGTATTGGGCAGCCCGGCCCGGTTTCGGATGCGGTTCACCAGCGCCACGGCTTCGGCGGTTTTGCCCAGTTGGGCCAGGGCTTCGGCCTGCATCAGCATCACGTCGGCCAGCCGCAGGAACAGGTAGTTGCTGTCGCCAAAGCGGGCGTTGCCGACCACCGTTCCCGGGTATTTGGCCACCGTCGGCAGGTTCGGAAACTGGTCGGTTTGCGGATTGCTCAGAAAAAAGCTGGCGGCTTTCCGCACGTCGCCCGGTTCGAAAGCGTCCACCAGTTTAGGCGACGGAATCAGCGTCTGGTTGCCACCGGTCTGAACCTTGCTGCTGCGGGGCAGGAAGTAGGCCGACAACCCGTTGGTTTCCTGATTGGCGTTGCTGTACTGCAATTCAAAAATGGATTCGGTCGTGTTTTTCGTCGTAAACAGCGTACCGTAATTGGCTCCCGACACCAGCGAATAGGTCGGATTGGCGAGCACTTTGGCGGCATAATCGGCGGCCAGTTGCCACTCGTTGGTCTGGTTGTACGAACTCCGCCACAGATAGACTTTGCTCAACAGCGCCTGCGCGGCTCCCTGCGTGGCCCGGCCCCGGGTTTCGACGGCCGACGCATACGAAACCGGCAGCATTTTCTCCGCTTCCGTCAAATCGCTGATGATCTGATCCTGGATCTTGTCGGCGGGCGTGCGGGGCAATTGCAAATCCTTGTCGAGCGAATTGGTGGGTTCGAGCACGAGCGGCACCGCACCCCACAGCCGGACCAGAAAGAAGTAGTTGAACGCCCGCAGAAAATACGCTTCGCCCATGATCCGGTTTTTAACGCTGGTGATGGACGGACTCTGGATGGTGGGCACCTGCGCCAGCACGTTGTTCACCCGGTTGATGCCTACGTAAAAGCTGCCCCAGGTCGCAAAACCGCTGCTGTTGCTGATGTTATCGTTCTGAAAGTCCAGCACACCCGGATCGGTCACGCCGATGGTTTCAACGGGCACTTTGAGGTTGTCGGCGCGGGCATCACCCCAGACCACCCGGCGCGTGTCGTCGCCCTGCAGGGCGTCGTAGGCGGCAAGGATGGCGGCTTCGGCATCGGCGGCATTCTGGAAAAAGGAGCCCGAGGTCAGGGCGCTGGGCGGCACCTGATCGAGCACGCCGGAACAACCGCCCGCCAGACTCAGCAAGCCGGTGGTCACTAGGGGATAGAGGAATTTTTTCATGGTCGAGGGTTGGTTAAAAGCCCAGATTGACGCCAAATGTGAAGGTGCGAACCTGCGGGTAGGTGCCCAGGTCGATGCCCTGCAGCAGGGGCAGGCTGTTGCGGAAGTTTACTTCGGGGTCTAAGCCGAGGTAGTTCGTGAACGTGAACAGGTTCTGGCCGGAAACGTACACCCGCAGGCTTTCGGCTTTGATGCGTTTCAGCAGGGCCGAGGGGACGCTGTAGCCCAGGGTAGCGGTTTTGATGCGCAGGTACGAACCGTCCTCAATCCAGCGGCTGGACGGTACGCCGTTGCGGGCGATGGTGCTGGGTGTGCCGCGCGGCACGTCCGTGATGTCGCCCTGTTTCCGCCAGCTCCGCAGCACTTCGGTGGTGGCCGCGTTGTACACGAAACTGCGGTTGGATGCCTGCCGGGTCTGGTTGTAAATGTCGTTGCCGTACGACCACTGCATGAAAACCGACAAATCAAAGCCTCTGAACGAGAAGCTGTTGGTCAGTCCGCCGGTGAATTTCGGGTTGGCGTTACCGATGATGGTGCGGTCGTCGGCGTTGATCACCCCGTCGCCGTTCAGGTCCACGTAAATCATGTCGCCGGCTTCGTAGAGCGGCCCGGTTTTGCTGCCGTCGCGCAGGTTGGCGGCTTTGGCTTCCTCCGAAGTCGCGTAGACCCGACCCGTATAAACCAGGCCGTAGAAGATGCCGATCGGTTCGCCCACGCGCCCGATGCCGACGGGCCGTTCGCTGAAATAAACCGCATCGGCGCTGGCCTGAATAATGTCGGCGTTGTTGTTGGAGAGCGTGACGATCTTGTTCCGGTTGAACGACAGGTTGAAATTCGTGCTCCATTTAAAACCGCCTGCCGATCCGGTGAAATTCTGGCTGAAGATGCTGAATTCCAGTCCTTTGTTTTGCGTATTGCCCACGTTTTGCAGCGCCGAACTGAAACCGGAGGTCGTGGGTAAATTCACCGACAGCAGCAGATCGTTCGTCTTTTTCAGGTAGGCGTCGGCGGTGAACGCGATGCGGTCGTTCAGAAATGAAACGTCAATCCCGATGTCCGACTGCGTGGTCGATTCCCAGCTCAGCGACGGATTCGGCACCGCCGACAGGGCAATTCCGGACTTGCCGATGTAATTGCGCCCGGTGCTGTACAGGCCCTGCGCCCCGTAATCGCTGATGGACTGGTTGCCCACCACGCCGATGCTGGCCCGCACCTTCAGATCGTTGATGAAAGGCAGTCCCTGCATGAATGGTTCCTGCGAAAGCCGCCAGCCCGCCGAAACCGAGGGGAACAAACCGTATTGATTATCAGCCCCGAAGCGCGACGACCCGTCCCGGCGCAGGGTGGCCGCCAGCAAGTATTTATCGTTGTAGCTGTAGTTCACGCGGGCATAATACGACACCAGTCCCCAGGCCGATTTGCTGCTGGACGCGCCCGTGGCGGTGGCGGCTGCGTTCAGGGTCGGAATGTTGTCGGTGGCGCCCTGATTGGCCGCTGCCGACAGGTTGAACGAGCGCGTTTCCTGCACGCTGTAGCCCACCAGCCCCGATAGGTTGTGCTGCCCGAACGCCCGGTTGTAGTTCAGCGTGTTCTCACTGATCCAGCTAAAACCGTCGCCGTAGGAAGCCGTTGCGGGCCGGGCGGCCCCGCCCTGAATGGTGCTGGGGATGAAATTTTCGTCGCGGGTGCCCGAATAATCGATGTTCAGCGTGGTGCGGAACGTCAGGTTTTTCAGGATTTCATAGTCGGCGTAAACGTTGCCGAGCAGCCGGTTCACGACCGCAAACGAAACGCTCTGCGTCGCCAGCGCGACCGGATTCGGGCGCTGAATCTGATCGACGAATGTATACGAACCGTCGCGGTTGTAAACGGGCGAGAAAGGCAGCATCCGGAGCGCATTGGTCAACACCGCATTGTTGTCGTCGCCCTCCGGAACGCGGTCGCGCTTGGCGGTGGATACCAGAATATTTGCACCGGTTTTGAAGCGCGACGACGCCTGGTGGTCGATGCTGAACCGCCCGCGGTAGGTTCGGTAGCCGGAACTGATGACCACGCCTTTCTGATCGTAGAGCCCCAGACTGGCCGCGTAAGTGGTTTTGTCGTTGCCGCCCCGCAGTGAGAGTTCGTAGTTGGAAACCGGGGCGGTGCGGAACAGTTCGTTTTGCCAGTTCGTATCGTAAACCGGCGCGTTGCCGTTGAACAGCGTATCCAGCCCCAGCCGGACTTCGGCCACGCCCGCGTTTTGCACCGCGTTCAGGATGTAATCGCGTTCCTGCGCGGCATTCAGCATCGGAATCTGTTTGCGGACTTCCGCAAAACCGGTGTACGCATTGAAGTTGACGGACGTTTTGCCCGCCTTGCCGCGCTTGGTCGTGATGATGATGACGCCGTTGGCCCCGCGCGCGCCGTAGATGGCCGAAGCCGAGGCATCTTTCAGCACTTCCATCGACTGAATGTCGTTGGGATTCACCACGTTGATGTTGCCCGTAATGGGCACGCCGTCAACGATGTACAACGGGCTGTTTCCGGCGTTCAGGGACGTGATGCCGCGTACTTTGACGGTAGAGCCACCGCCCGGCGAACCGCTGTTCTGCACAATTTCGACCCCGGCCACCCGGCCCTGCAAGGCTTCGACGGGACCCGCCACGGGCAGGTTTTCGAGGTCTTTGCCTTTTACCGACGCCACCGAACCGGTCAGGTCCCGGCGCTGCTGCGTGCCGTAGCCAACCACCACGATTTCGCCCAGGGCTTTGGTGTCGGCTTTCAGCGTCACGTTGATCGTGCTGCGGTTGCCAACGGGCATTTCCTGTTTTTCATAGCCCACGGAACTGAACACCAGTACGGCTTTTTCGTCGGGAACGCTCAGGCTGTACTGACCCGATTCGTTGGTGGTGGTACCGAGCGTGGTGCCTTTCACGGCAATGGTAACCCCCGGCAGCGTTTCGCCGGTTTCGGAAGCAACCGTTCCCTTAATCAGCAGCGCACGGGGGTTGGCGGTGGAGAAAGCCGGTTTTCGGGCCAGCAACGGGTGCCGGACGGCGGATGAGAGCAGGAGCGCAACAAGCAACCACCTTGCCGTTTTTAAAGGTATTTTCATTGTAGTAACCGGGTTGGAATAGTGCAAATTTTTGGAATTCTTGGTTCGGGTTTGGGGGACTCGGTCCTTTACGGACCAGTTGCCCATCCGTCCGTTTTAATTGAATTATTTCCGAATTTAAGTGAAGGAATCGCAGACTGCGAAATCAAAACGCCATTCGCGAGACCGGTTTTCCGAAAAAACGTTACCGGAAACGTTGCCGAAAACGAAAAGAAAGAAACCCGTGCGTTAAAACCGTTCCGAGAAGGAACGACAGGGGCTCTGCATCGGAAACTACGAAAAGTGAAACCGGGTCTGTCCTGAAAGTAGCCGTACCGGGGAAGAGCGGCCCGGAGAAAAACCGGTAAAACCGGGCGGGGTAAGCTCCCGGTGGTTATCTTTAAAAAGTGAAGAATTCCTGAACCGTATGCGAAGTAAACAACCCACCATCTGGGATATCGCCATCAAACTGAACGTGTCCATTTCGACCGTTTCGCGGGCGTTGCGGAATGCACCGGACATTAATCCGGAAACCAAAAAAGCCGTGCTCGATCTGGCCCACGCGCTGGACTACCAACCCAATACGATTGCCACCAGTTTGCGGAAAAACAAAACCGACATCATCGGTGTGCTGGTGCCGGAGTTTGTGCACGCCTATTTCCCCAGCGTGATTCTGGGTGTGCAGGAAGTGGCGAATGCCGCCGGGTACAAGGTCATGATCGGCCAGTCAAACGAGTCACTGGAAATCGAAAAGCACAATTTGCAGGCCATGCTGTCGAGCCGGGTCGATGGACTGATCATGGCCATTACGCGGGAAACTACCGAATATGAGCACATTCTGGCGGCCCAGCGCAAGGGTCTGCCAGTGGTGTTTTTCAACCGGATTGTCGATGAGTTGCCCGGTTCCAAAGTGCTGGTGGATGATTATCGGGGGGCGTTTCGGGCGGTCGAACACCTGATCCGGACGGGCTGCCGCCGGATTGCGCACCTGGCCGGTCCCGAAAACCTGACGATGAGCCGAAACCGCCTGAACGGCTACATCGACGCCTTGAAAGCCCACCGGTTTCCGATCGACGAAACCATCATCATGCATTCGGATTTTGTGGAAGGCAAAGCCCGGTTTTACACCCAGCAACTGCTGGACCTGCCCGCCCGGCCCGATGCGGTTTTTGCCGTCAACGACCCGACGGCCATCGAAGCGCTGGTGTGCATTCAGGAGAATGGCCTGGCGATTCCGGGCGATATGTCGCTGGTTGGTTTTTCCAACGCGCCCCACAGTGCTTTTGTGACGCCCCCGATGACGGCGGTGGTGCAGCCGACCAACGAAATTGGTCGCGTGGCCGCCCGCTTGTTGTTCCGGCAAATTGCCGAAGGAGCCGCTTTTGTGCCCGAAACGCAAACGCTGGATACCGCGCTGGTGATTCGCAAATCGACGCATCCGGTTTTAAAAACCGCATAACCACGCATCCATGAACAGGTTGATCCGAAATGAGCGGTTTCTGAAAAAAGTGTTGTGGCTGGATGCGCTTCTGGGCGGTTCAACGGGCCTGATCGGCTTGCTCTTTGCTTCATCCCTGACCCGTTTTTTAGGGTTTTCGACGTCCCTGATTCTGGGCATTTCCAGCATCACATTCGGCTATGCAGTGGTCGCTTTTGTGCTGGTGCGGCAAAAACCAACGTCCGTTCGGTTGCTTACGGTTCTGGTCGGTGCCAACTGGACGTGGGCGGTCATCAGCGTGGTGCTGTTTTTCCTGCATTGGACCTGGGCAACCTCCTGGGGCGTTTTGTTTCTGGCGCTGCAACCCCTGGTGGTGGGTGGCCTGGCCTTTGTGGAAGGCAATCAGATTGAAAAAGCAAACCGGTGAAGGTTTCCCGGGGATTTGCGGTCGATGCGCTAGTAAAATACCGGTTTGAGCCGCTTTTATGCCCAGGACATTCCTGAACCATGCGCAAAACCGTTCCCCTTTTCCTGCTGGCCGGACTCTGGCTGCTGGCCGCTGAATCCAGTGCTCAAACGCTGTACGTGGCGCCTTCCGGTCATGACAAAAATCCCGGTACGCTGCAAAAACCGCTGGCCACCCTGGCGGGGGCCCGAAACCGCGCCCGGCTGTTGCGGCAGCAGAAACCGCCCGTGAAACCCCTCGAAATTGTGGTTCGGAAAGGCGAGTACCTGCTCAATGAACCGTTACTGCTGACGCCCGAGGATTCGGGTTCGGAAACCGCCCCGCTGGTGTTCAGGGGCGAAGCGGGCAGCAGGCCGGTTTTTTACGGCGGAATGCGCCTGAGCGGTTTTGTCAAAGTGTCGGACAGGCTCTGGAAAACCGAGGTGCCGGAAGTCCGTCGGTATGGCTGGCTGTTCGAGCAGTTGTATGTCAACGGGCAGCGGGCCACGCGCGCCAAGACGCCCAACGACGGTTTTTTTCAGCCGAAAGCCATCACCGAAACGGTTTTGAACAAAGGAACCGGGCGGGCGTCCGATTTTGCCGCGCAGAAAATCACGGTGCCGCTGGAAAGTTTATCCGGTTTTGACAACCTGACCGAAGCGGAGGTGAACCGCACGGTGGTAACCTTTTACCATAACTGGGACAACACCCGCAAACCCGTTCTTTCGATCAGCCCGGCGGACACGGCCCTCTACATTACGGGCGAGGGCATGAAGCCCTGGAATCCGATTTCGAAGCATTCTTTATTTGTACTTGAAAACCTGAAAACCGCCTTGGATGCACCGGGTGAATGGTTTCTGGAACCGACCGGCACGCTGTATTACTCTCCCCGCCCCGGCGAAACCATCGACAAGCTGACTTGTTTTGCGCCCGTCAATGAGAAATTTGTGATCGTCAAAGGGGACGAAAAAAACGGGAAGCGGGTGAAAAACATCCGGTTTGAAAACCTGTCGTTTCAGGTGGCGGGGTACCAAATGTCACCGTTTGGGGTAGAACCCGTACAGGCCGCGGCTCCGGTCGAAGCGGGCATTCAACTGGATTTTGCGGACCGGGTCAGCCTGGTCGACTGCGAAATTGCGCATACGGGCGGCAACGCCGTCTGGTTCCGACGCGCCTGCGCCAACGGGCGGGTGGAGCGCTGTTACCTGCACGACCTGGGTGCGGGCGGGGTCAAAATTGGCGAAACCGTCATCCGGCCCGATTCGTCGGAACTGACGCACCACATCACGGTCGATAACAACATTCTGCGGTCGGGCGGCCACGTTTTCCCCTGTGCTGTGGCGCTGGTGATTTTCCACGGTCGCGATAACGCCCTGACACACAATGAAGTGGCCGATTTCCGGTATTCCGGCGTGTCGGTCGGCTGGGTGTGGGGCTACGCTTTCAGTCCGTCGAAACGAAACCAGGTCGAATACAACCACATCCACCATCTGGGCTGGGGCGTTTTGAGCGACATGGGCGGGGTTTATACGCTCGGTGTGTCGGAAGGGACTGTGGTGTCGAACAACGTCATTCACCACATTTACGCCTTCGATTACGGCGGCTGGGGCTTGTATACCGATGAGGGTTCGACGGACATTGTGATGGAAAACAACCTGGTGTATGCCTGCAAAAGCTCCGGTTTTCACCAGCATTACGGCAAAGACAACATCATCCGCAACAACATTTTTGCCGACAACCTCAAGGCGCAGTTGCAGGGCACCCGCGCCGAGCCGCACCGCTCGTTTTCGTTCACCAACAACATCGTGTACTTCACCAGGGGCACCCTGCTGAGCAGCAACTGGAACAAGTTCAATCTGGCGTCCGACCAGAATTGTTACTGGGATCAACGCTCAAAAAAAGACCTGAAATTCGGAAAACTGGCCGTGCAGGAATGGCAACAGGAGGGCAAGGACCAGCATTCGATTGTGGCGGATCCGGGTTTTGTCAATCCGGAAGGCTACGATTTTCGCTTGCAGAATACCGAGGTGGTGCAACGGATTGGCTTCAAACCGTTTGATTACAGCCAGGCGGGGGTGTATGGATCGGCGGCCTGGAAAAACAAAGCCCGGTTGGACTCGGAAGTGGCGCAGGAATTTGACGAGATGGTGGCCCGGCACGAGAAAAAACCGTAGTCGATTTCCGGCATACCGAACCGCAGGCTATCGCAGCGCCTTCCCGAGAGACGTCAGCCCTTTGCTCCTGTGTGCGGCTACGGTTTTCGGGGTGATCAGGAGTTCCTGGGCAGTCAGCTGGTATTTCAAACCGGTTCATTATGAACATTTTCTGGTTCTGGGGCGACATCCGGCAGATGACCTCCTCGAGTATGAAACCAGTGCCCATTCCGGCATGAAGCAAAATCCGGGCTCTCAATTGGCCATTTCATCATAGGCTGGTGGTGTAAAAAGGGTGTTCTACGGAGTAAAAAACCGTCGGAATGACCTTTTTTGTCCAGATCCCTTTGTGTATGCGTTTCATTTTCGTTGTTATTTTTTCGATTGCGCTGACCGGCCTGTCCGGTTTTGTTCAGGCGCAGACCGATAGCTTGTCCGAAAACCGGGCGTTTCTGGGGCGGAATGGGTTGCCCAATTTCTTCGGGAAGCTGCAAAAGGGCGGGCCGGTTTCCATCGCGTATTTTGGGGGCAGCATTACGGAAGCCGGCAACGGCTGGCGGGAACAATCGCTCCGGTGGTTTCAGCAGCAATACCCGAAAGCCAGCCTGACGCACATCAACGCGGCCATCGGCGGAACCGGCTCCGATCTGGGGGTTTTCCGGTTGCAGCAACACGTGCTGGTGCACAAACCGGATCTGGTATTCGTCGAATTTGCCGTCAACGATAGCGGGCAGCAGCCGGAAAAGATTCACAAGGCGATGGAAGGGATTGTCCGGCAAATCTGGCGGAAAAACCGGCGCACCGACATCTGCTTTGTCTACACGCTGAACGCTCCGATGGCCCCGGTTATGCTGGAACGCCGGATGCCCAATTCCGTGCGGGCGATGGAACAGATTGCCGGTCACTACGGCATTCCGTCGGTGCATATGGGCCTGGAAGTGATTCGGTTGGATCGGCAGGGAAAGCTGGTTTGGGGAGGTAAAAAAGAGGAGCATCCGGATAAGACGGTTTTTGCCCCCGATAAAACGCACCCGTATTCCGATACCGGCCACCGGCTGTATACGGAAGCCCTGACCACAGCAATGCCGCAAATCGCCACCGCCGGAAAGCCCGGTGCACATGCCGTTCCGAAGCCGTTTGTGTCGGACAATTGGGAGAATGCGCAGATGATTTCCGTTCAAACGTTACCCCGACAGGGCGACTGGCAGGTGCTAACGCCCACCACCGATACCGTGGCCCGGCAGTTGAAAAACCGCTTTCCGTACCTGATTAAATCAAACCAGCCGGGCGCGTCGATTCAGGTGAAATTCAAAGGCACCGTCGCGGGCCTTTACGACGTCATCGGCCCGGGATGCGGGCAGTATGCCGTGACGATCGACGGCCAGCCGGGTGCGTTGCAGCCCCGGTTTGACAGCTTCGCAACCTACTACCGTTCGCATTATTTCTTCCTGCCAACGCTGGACGACCGGACGCACACCATTACCCTGACGGTTTCGCCCGAACCGCTGGACAAAGCCGCCATCCTCCAGAAACGCAACCAGACGATCACGGACCCGCGCCGGTATGCCGAAAATGCCGGCTATGCCAGCCAGCTCCTGGTCATCGGGAAATTGGAAAAATAGTCTCCATTTTTTCCACTATCTCCGGCAACCCCGGGCGGGTTGACTGGGGTGCGGGGCATCCTGGGATGCGAGGTTGGACGCCTTGCTACTGGGGCGAGTTCCCCGGCCTGCTTCCCCGCACGGCGTACGGTTATTCACAGTCAAGCCTTGCAGGTTTGGGGCAGGAGGGGCGCTCCGATGAAGGCTGAAATGGGAAATTGCCGTCATGGTTAAAACCGGACCACTGTTTGACCTTTGAGCTATTTTTAACCCTTTCCGTAGGCTTAAATTGTAGCAATTTGCCAATAGCATTGTGCTTTTTAGCGGAATGCGCATGATAAATCCGCAGGCTTTTCTAACTTTCGACTTTACTAACTCCATCAACAAACCAATGAGAAGACGGGATTTTATCCAACTCTCTGGCCTGGGAATGGGCGCTCTGATGGGCAGTTCGATCCCGGTTTTAGGCAACTCCGTTCCGCTAGCCCAACTTCTGGAGACCCGTGCCGATGCCGCCCTGAAGAAAACGCTGGCCGACGTTGGCCTGAATGCGGCCAAAAGTAAAGGCGCGACCTACGCCGATGTACGGATCGGGCGGTATTTGCAGCAGTTTCTGTTTACGCGGGAATTGAAGGTGCAGAACATCACCAACGCGGAGTCGTACGGCGTGGGCATTCGGGTGATTGCCAACGGTACCTGGGGCTTTTCGGCCACCAGCGACGTACGGCCCGAAGCCATTGCCAAATGCGCCGAAACCGCCGTGGCCATCGCCAAAGCCAACGCCAAAATCCAGAAAGAACCCGTCGATCTGGCTCCGCAAAAGGGAGTTGGCGAGGTGAGCTGGAAAACGCCCCTGAAGAAAAATGCCTTTGAGGTGCCGGTGCAGGAAAAAATCGATTTGTTGTTAAAGGTAAACGATGCCGCGCTGAAAAACGGAGCCGGTTTTGTAACGTCCAACCTGTTCTTTATCAACGAACAAAAGTACTTTGCTTCCACGGATGGCTCGTACATCGATCAGGACATTCACCGCATCTGGCCGACGTTTACGGTAACCGCCGTGGATCGCCAGGCCGGAAAGTTCAAAACCCGCGATGCGCTCAGCTCACCGATGGGCATGGGCTACGAATACCTGGACGGCTCGGCGACGGATAAAATCGCCGGTCCGAACGGCCTGATCAGCTACCGGAATTCCTACGACATGGTGGAGGATGCCACCGTCGCGGCCCAACAGGCGAAGGAAAAGCTAACGGCCAGGTCGATTCCGCCCGGGAAATACGACCTGGTGCTGGACCCCAATCACCTCGGGCTGACCATTCACGAATCGGTCGGACACGCCACAGAACTGGATCGTGTACTGGGCTACGAAGCCAATTATGCCGGCACCAGTTTTGCCACGCTGGACAAGTGGAAAACCAAAACCTTCAACTACGGCAGCAAGCTCGTCAACATTGTGGCCGATAAAACGCAGCCCTATACGCTCGGAACCGTGGGCTACGACGACGAAGGCGTTCCGGCGAAGGAATGGAATTTAATTAAAGACGGTATTCTGGTGAATTATCAGGCCATCCGCGATCAGGTTAAAATACTGGGCGGCACCGAATCGAACGGCTGTTGCTACGCCGACAACTGGGATTCGATCCAGTTTCAGCGGATGCCGAACGTGTCGCTCAAACCGAGCACCGAAAAACGTTCGGTGTCCGACATGATCAAGGGCGTGGACAAAGGCATCTACATTCTGGGGCGGGGTTCGTATTCGATTGATCAGCAGCGGTACAACTTCCAGTTCGGCGGGCAGGTATTTTACGAAATCAAAAATGGGCAGCTTGCCGGTATGCTCGACGACGTGGCGTACCAGTCGAACACGCAGGAGTTCTGGAATTCCTGCGCGCAGCTTTGCGACAAAGACGATTACCGGACATTTGGTTCGTTCTTCGACGGCAAAGGACAACCTTCGCAGATCAGCGCCGTCTCGCACGGGTGCCCCACCACGCGCTTCAACGGCGTCAATGTCATCAATACCGGTCGGAAGATTTGACATCGGTCTGCGGTTTTCAGTTTTCGGAAGTTGACGCGAGAAGATGCAGGAGTCAGCTAACCGTAAACCCCAAACCGTAAACCGTAAACTTTAAAGATAATGGCGATCCTAACGAAAGAAGAAGCAAAAAAAATACTGGATAAAGTGCTGGGGTATTCCAAGGCGGACGAAACGAGCGTGAGTCTGAGCGGAAACCGGACCGGTAACATCCGCTATGCCCGCAATACCGTCTCGACGAGTGGCGAAACCGACAACCTGGCGCTGGCGGTCACCGCCGTGTTTGGCAAAAAAGTAGGCTCGGCGACCATCAACGAATTTGACGATCAATCGCTGGAAAAAACCGTCCGGCGGGCGGAGGAGATTGCCCGGTTGGCCCCCGAAAACCCGGAGTACGTGCCAATGCTCGGGCCGCAGAAATACATTGAAACCGCGTCCTACGCCGGGAGTACGGCCAAAATCAATCCGGAATTTCGCGCACAGGCGGCTTTTGACAGCATTGAACCGTGCAGCAAAAAGAACCTGACGGCTGCCGGTTACATGGAAGATACCACCGGTTTTTCGGCCATTGCAAACAACAAAGGCTTGTTTGGGTACAATCCGTTTACATCCGTCGATTTTTCGGTAACCACCCGAACGGCCGATGGCACCGGATCGGGTTACGCAGCCCGGGATGTGAACGATGTGTCGAAACTGAGTACGAAAGAAGCGACGGAAATCGCCATGCAGAAGGCGCTGGCTTCGGTCAACGCCAAAGCCCTGGAACCGGGGAAATACACGGTGATTCTGGAGCCAACGGCAGCCGGTGACCTCATTGGCCTGATGATGAATAGCCTGGACGCCCGGAATGCCGAAGAAGGCCGGAGTTTTCTGAGCCGCAAAGGGGGCGGAACGCGGCTGGGCGAGAAGTTCTTTGACGAACGCATCACGATTTATTCCGATCCGGCGAATGTCGAAATTCCGGGTTCGCCTTTTGTGGGCGGGGGTGGTGGCCGGTTTGGCGGTGGGGGAGTCGATGGACGACCGCAGGAAAAAACGCTGTGGGTCGAAAACGGCATCATCAAAAACATGAGCTACTCCCGGTATTGGGCGCAAAAAGCGGGCGTCAAAGCGGTGCCGCCCTCCAGCGGGTTCATCATGCAGGGCGGAAATCAGTCGCTGATCGATTTAATTAAAAGTACCCAAAAAGGCATTCTGGTAACCCGGTTTTGGTACATCCGCGCCGTCGATCCGCAAACGCTGCTGTATACCGGCCTGACCCGCGACGGCACGTTTCTGATTGAAAACGGGAAGATCAAGCATCCGGTCAAAAATTTCCGGTTCAACGAAAGTCCGGTGATTATGCTCAACAATGTGGAGGCTTTGGGCAAACCCGTGCGGGCGGGTGGCGTTCTGATTCCGCCGATGAAGATCCGCGATTTTACGTTCAGTTCGCTGTCGGATGCGGTGTAAATAACTGATCGGCCTGTATCATTAAATATCCTCCAGATTGGGGGAAGGTGAGCGGACACTTATTTCGCATTTTTATCGACCATCGAAAACCGGCTAATCGATTGTATCTTAGGCAAGCCAAAAGACATGAATTGCTTTTCTGGCCGAATCGTTACAGAAAACGGTTTCGGATTTCGTTTCCTTTTTACCGTATCACTTTATTAACAGACAGACTTTGAACCGTCGAGATTTTATTCAACTAAGCGGCTTGGGGGCCGGCGCCTTGCTTTTACCCGGTGGCTCGGTTTTCGGTCGTTCCGTCGCGCCGGAAGCGTTGCTGGAACCCGGTGTGGACGTGGCCGTCAAAAAACGGCTGGCCGACGCGGCTCTGAATGCCGCCAAATCCAAAGGGGCCACCTATACCGACGTTCGGATTGGCCGGTATTTGCAGCAGTTTGTAACCACCCGCGAAGACAAGGTGCAGAACATTGTCAACACCGAGTCCTACGGCGTGGGCGTGCGGGTCATTGCCGATGGCTGCTGGGGATTTGCGTCGGTGGTGGACGCCAAAAATGAAGCCCAAACGGCCAAAGCGGCCGAAGAAGCCGTCGCCATTGCCAAAGCCAACGCCCGCTTGCTGAAACAACCCGTGCAACTGGCTCCGCAAAAGGGCTTTGGGGAAGTAAGCTGGAAAGCGCCCATCAAAAAAAACGCGTTTGAAGTTCCGATCAAGGAAAAAGTGGATCTGCTGCTGTCGGCCAACGACGCGGCCCTGAAAAACGGCGCCAATTACGTCAACTCGGTGTTATTCATGGTCAACGAACAGAAGTATTTCGCTTCCACGGATGGTTCGTACATCGACCAGGATATTCACCGGATTTGGCCCACGTTTCAGGTGACGGCGATTGATCCGAAAACCGGCAAGTTTGAAACCCGGGGCGAATTAAGCGCGCCAATGGGCATGGGATACGATTACTTACAGACCAATCCCGGCGACAAAATAACCGGCATTACCACCCGCTACAACAAGGGCTACGACATGCTGGAAGACATCACGGCGGCTGCCAAACAGGCCAAACAAAAGCTGACGGCCAAGTCGGTCGAAGCCGGAAAATACGACCTGGTGCTGGACCCGTCGCACCTCTGGCTAACGATCCACGAGTCGGTGGGTCACCCGCTCGAACTGGACCGCGTGCTGGGCTACGAAGCCAATTTTGCCGGAACGTCCTTCGCCACGCTGGACAAGTGGAAAACCAAAACCTTTAATTACGGCAGCAAACCGGTCAATCTTTTTGCCGACAAAACGCAGGTTGGTTCGCTGGGCGCCGTGGGGTGGGACGATGAGGGCGTGGCCTGTAAAAAATGGGATCTGGTGAAGGATGGTACGCTGGTGAATTACCAGGCCATTCGCGATCAGGTGCACATCCTCGGCGAAAATGAATCGCAGGGCTGTTGCTACGCCGATAGCTGGGGCACCGTGCAGTTTCAGCGCATGGCGAACGTCTCGCTGGCGGCCGGTAAAACGCCGTTGTCGGTAGAAGAGATGATCAAAGACGTCAAAAAGGGCATTTACATCATCGGCGACGGTTCGTTCTCGATTGATCAGCAACGCTACAACTTTCAGTTTGGCGGGCAGTTGTTCTACGAAATCAAGGACGGGAAGATTGCGGGTATGCTGAAAGATGTGGCCTATCAGTCGAACACGCAGGAATTCTGGAACTCCTGCGTGCAGATTTGCGACGAGAAAGATTACCGTCTGGGCGGTTCGTTCTTTGATGGCAAGGGCCAGCCGATGCAGGTCAGCGCAGTGTCGCACGGCAGCTCCACCGCCCGTTTCAACGGTGTGAATGTGATTAATACAGCAAGAAAAATCTAGTTTACAGGATACGGTTTTGGGTCTAGGGTTGGCTGGCGCCCGATTTTAATGCGTTAGCTGAGAATGCGTCAGCTAGCCGTAGCGACGGCCCGGCGAAAACCGTAAACCCAAAACCGTGAACCGAAAACCGTACTAATATGGCAGTTCTATTGTCCGAAGCAGACGCTAAAGCCTTGCTTCAGAAAGTGCTCAAGTATTCAAAAGCCGACGAGTGCGAGGTGAATCTGTCGGGCGGAGAGCGGGGCAATATCCGCTACGCCCGCAATGAAGTTTCGACGAGTGGCGCCATGACGAACCAGAATTTGCAGGTTCAGTCGTCGTTTGGCAAAAAAGTGGGCGTTGCGACCATCGACGAATTCGACGACGCTTCGCTGGAAAAAGTAGTTCGCCGGTCGGAAGAACTGGCGCAACTGGCGCCCGAAAACCCGGAATATATGGGCGTGCTGGAACCGCAGCAATACCTGAAATCAACCGGTTTTTTTGAAGCAACGGCGAAAATTACGCCCGCGGCCCGGGCCGAAGCCGTCGCCAAAAGCCTGGAAACATCCGGTAATCAGAAGCTGACGGCGGCCGGTTTTTTGGAAGACAACCGGGGCTATTCGGCCATGATGAATTCCAAAGGCCTGTTTGCCTATTACCCCAGTACCAATGTAAACTTTTCGCTGACTGTCCGGACCGACGACGGCACCGGGTCGGGCTACGTGATTCGCGGTTTCAGCGATTTTTCGAAACTGGACACGGCTGCGGCTTCCAAAATTGCGGTTCAGAAATGCCAGGGTTCGGTGGGCGCCAGGGCGCTCGAACCGGGAAAATACACGGTGATTCTGGAACCGACGGCGGCTGCGGTTTTGCTCGAAAACATCTTTTTCAGCATGGACGCCCGCAGCGCCGACGAAGGCCGGTCGTTTCTGAGTAAACCGGGTGGTAAAACCAAGCTGGGCGAAAAGATTGTCGACGAGCGGGTGACGATTTACTCGGATCCCACCAATCCCGATTTACCGGCCGCTCCGTGGTCGGGTGATGGCCGGGCGCAGGAAAAAGTCAACTGGATTGAAAAAGGCGTGGTCAAAAACATGGCTTATTCCCGGTTTTGGGCGCAGAAGAAGGGCGTCAAAGCCGTGCCTTTTCCAAACAACGTCATCATGGCGGGCGGAACAGCCTCGCTTGAGGACATGATCAAAAGCACCCAGCGCGGGATTCTGGTGACCAAACTCTGGTACATTCGCTCGGTTGATCCGCAGACGCTGCTGCTCACCGGCCTGACCCGCGACGGTACGTTTTACATTGAAAACGGCAAAATCAAGCACCCGGTTAAGAACTTCCGCTTCAACGAAAGCCCGGTGATCATGCTCAACAACCTGGAATCCCTGGGTAAACCGGAGCGGGTGGTCAGCACCGAATCGGACGCCAACTACCTGATCCCACCCATGAAAATCCGGGAATTTACGTTCAGCTCGCTTTCGGACGCGGTGTAAAGAGCGTATTTCGCGGAGTTGAGCGGAGTTTTAGGGAGTAAAGCAGAGCCTCTGCTGACCTCTGATTCGCTCTGCTTAACTCCGCGAAACAACTTTTTAACTTCATCATCGCATTTTGAAACCATTCTTTTTCACGCGCATCCAGTATACCTCCGGCGATTGGGATACGGACCAGCGAATGCCCTCCAATCTGCTGCATTCACTGGTTGAGTACACCACCATTCCGGTCGATGAAAAGGAAAAAGTGGTGCAACTGACGAGCAACGAAATCTTTAAAAGCCCGTTTTGCTACCTGAGCGGCCACAAACTGGTTGAGTTTTCGGCGCAGGAGCGGGACCATTTCAGGCGCTACGTGCAGAATGGCGGTTTTGTGTTCGTGGACGATTGCAACCACGACATCGACGGTCTGTTTGCCAAGTCGTTCGAGCAGGAAATGGTCCGGACGTTTAGCCCGAAAGCGTTGCGGAAAATTCCGAATACGCACCCGATTTACCACAGCTTTTTTACCTTTGACGAAGGCCCGCCCACCACAACCTTCGAACTGAACGGCTGGGGCGATGACCTGGTCCACGATTACCTCAAAGCCATCTCGATCAACGGACGCATCGGCGTTCTCTACAGCAATAAGGATTACGGTTGCGAATGGGATTACGACTTTCGCAACAAACGCTTTCTGGCCGAAGATAACACCAAATTCGGGGTCAATATTGTTACCTACGCATTAACCGCCTGACGATTGGAAACCAACGAACTGACGCACTATAAAACACTCGTAGCCAAGCTTCCGCGCCTGAAGAAAGAGATTGGGAAAGTGATTGTCGGACAGCACAAAGCCATTGATGAAATTTTGATTGCCCTGCTGGCGGGCGGGCATTGCCTGCTGGAAGGGGTGCCGGGGCTGGCCAAAACGCTGATGGTGAAGACCATGGCCGATGCGCTGGAAATGAACTTCAAACGGATTCAGTTTACACCGGATTTGATGCCGGGCGATATTGTCGGTACGGAAATTCTGGAAGAAGATCACCAGACGGGCCGGAAATTTTTCAAGTTCAACCGGGGGCCGATCTTTGCCAACGTGGTGCTGGCCGACGAAATCAACCGGACTCCGCCTAAAACCCAGGCCGCTTTGCTGGAAGCCATGCAGGAATACAAGGTGACGTATGCCGGCACCGACTACGAACTGCCCCGGCCTTTTCTGATCATTGCCACGCAAAATCCCATTGAGCAGGCCGGAACCTATCCGTTGCCGGAAGCGCAGCTCGACCGGTTTTTGCTGTTCATCAGGCTCAGCTACCCGACTGAGCAGGAAGAACTCAACGTGCTGAAAAGCACGACGGGAACCGCCCGTCCGGAATTGAAAACCGTTCTGAGCGATCAGGAAATCACGGATTTGCAGACCCTGACGCGGCAGGTGCACATCAGCGACGAACTGATCGGGTCCATCAATAAACTGGTTCGCGCGACGCGACCCGAAAGTAGCTCGTCGGCGTTTGTAAAACAGTGGTGCGATTGGGGCGCGGGCCCCCGGGCCGGGCAGGCGCTGGTGCTGTGTTCCAAAGCCCGGGCGGTTTTGCACGAGCGGTTTTCGGTGATTCCGGAAGATATTCAGACGCTGGCGTATCCGATCCTGCGCCACCGCATCGCCCTGAATTTCCGCGCCGAAGCCGAAAACGTGACAACGGATCAGGTAATTGGTGAATTATTGAAAAAATAGCGGTTGCACGGAGTGTGAAAGAGTTAGACGAACATTATTATAAGAACTCCGCTTAACTCTTTTTCACTCCGCTGAACTCCGCGAAACAATGCTTCTCTATGCTAGCCACGGATCTCATCAAACTCAACAACCTGCAACTCGCCGGGAAACTGGTGAGTGAGGAGGTCTTGCTGGGAATCCACGCCAGTAAACGGTCGGGCATGGGGACCGAGTTCGAGCAATACCGGCATTACGAATCCGGCGACGATCCCCGGCGCATTGACTGGAAACTGTTTGCCCGGACGGAGAAACATCTGGTGCGCGAATCGGCGACGGAAAGCAACCTGCAAGTCCGGTTTTTGCTGGATTTATCCGGCTCCATGAACTACAGCGAACAGAGCGTGAGCCGGTTGGATTACGCAAAAATCCTCCTGGCCTCACTGGCTTATCTGGGGTACCGGCAGAACGATCAGATGAGTTTGTATGGCTTGCAAAAGGGTTATTTGCAGACTTTGGTTCTGTCTGGTAAACAGGTTTTTCAACGGATCTTGTTTGCCCTGCAAAAAGCCGAAGCCGCCGGACCGTGGTTGCCAACCCAGGCGCGGTTTCCCGAGTTTCACCAGAGACAAAAAGAGCTCTTGATCATGGTTTCCGACTTCCTGCAAGTGGAAGACGAATGGCTGACTCTTATTAAAAGTGTTGCCAGCCCGCGCCGGGAAATCGTCATTTTTCAAGTGCTGGGAGAGCAGGAATTGAATTTTAACCTGAGCGGTTTTTACCGTTTTAAAGACCTGGAAACGGGTAAAGATAGGGAAGTCCGGGCCGAAGCAATTCAGGAAACATTTCGTCAATCGGTTGCGGACTACCTTAAAAAACTGGAGGATGAATTACGGCTTCCGCACGTACATTTAATTCGGGTATCGCTCAGCGAACCGGTTGCCGGAGTCCTGAAGAATTTTCTGACCAGAAGACGCGTATAATGGAGTTGTTGCAACCATCCATGCTGTGGGGAATCGGGGCGGTAATCATCCCGGTGATCATTCATTTCTGGCATCAGAAAAAGGGCCAGGAATGGGCGTGGGCGGCCATGCGCTGGTTGCAGGAGAACGATCAGCAGCTACAGCGGGGCATCCGGCTCGACAATTTGCTGGTCTTGATTCTGCGGTGTCTGCTGGTGATTTTACTCGCGGTTTTGCTGAGTCAGCTGCGGATCAAAGAGTTGTCAGGATCGTCCAAGGTGCAGAAAATTCACTTGGTTCAGCCGGATCAATTTGTTGCTGATAATTTCCGGTTTGAACTGACCGAAGCGCTGAAGAAAGGCGAAGCGGTTTACTGGATTAAGGCCGTGCCGGAACCACTTAATAATCTGGTTCAACGGGCCAGTCAGAAACAATTTAATTCGGTTTTATTGCAAGCGTCAATCAACGCCTTTTTAAATAAAAATACCGAGCTTCACCTGTATTTACTGAACGATCAACGCTTAGCCGAGGCACCGTTTATTCGCGTTCCGGCTACGTATCAATTGCACACCATCGTTGATTCAATCCGCCGGGAACCAGGAAAGTATATCGCAGTTTCAGAAGCGAAAAACGTATTCATTGATCCTTCGAATAAGCTGGTGAATCGGCCTGTGGTCGTGTCTGATAAAGGGCTCCAGCCGGTTCCGGTTCATTCGGGTCGTATAAAAGCCTGGGTTACCTTTCGAGATAAGGCGGAGCAGCAGACGGTTTTAGCCGCTCTCCGTGCATTTTCGGAAGTGTATGCGCTCGATTTGGAAATTCGTACCGACGGAAAACCCACTCAGCGCGTTGATTGGATTTTAACGGATGGGGAAATAGACAAACGGTTTCCGCAAACCCTCTACGTTATTACGCAAAAGTTGCAGGTACCGACGACTGGCAATGTAATTTATGCGGGCGATAAATTTAGTATTCAGACGACCGAAATGGCCCGGACCGGGCAACTACCGGAATGGTTGGGAGAGCTTTTTGTTCGGCATTTTAATCTTAAATCAGGCTCATTTCCGCTGAGCCCGGAAGAGCTTAAAACCGTGTTTATAACCACCGCCCAGCCCGAGTCGAAGCCGTCGGAACCAAGCCGGAAAGGATTGCTGCTGGCGTTTGTTTTAGTGATTGGTGCAGAACGCTGGATGGCATTGAAGAGAAACGCATGAACGAACTGAAGCGCACTTTATCGGTCATTCGATACCAGTTGGTTGCCAACGCCCTGCTGAAGAGTTTGTTGCTGGCAATTGCACTTGGTTTTGGCGCACGAATCGCCGGTTTTTCGCTGCCGATAGCGGTTTTTTCGGGCTTGCTTGGCTTCGGTTTGGGAGCCTGGCTATCCCGGCTTTTTGACAACAAAAAACAGCAGGCGATTGCTATTTTTCACCGCACGGTTGGTGACGCTGAATACAGTTTACCCCTACTGGATAAAACGGAATTAAACATTGCCGAACAGCTTCAGGTCGCCCGGTTAAACGAACGCATTCAAGTCGTTCCGATGCCGGCGAAACAAGTTATTTCGCTTGTCTTTTCAAAAACCGGCTTATACAGTTTACCAATCTTGTTTTTAGGGCTGATTTATTACGGGTATCCCCGGCTGCAACCGATCCCGAATGATCCGAAAAAACGTGCCCACTCCCTTCCCGCGATGGGTGAAAATAACCAACCCGTTGCCCCGGTTTTTCAGTCAGCCTCGTTGCAGGTAAAACCGCCGGCTTATACGGATTTGCCGACAAAAGAAGGACCGGATCTGAACGCAGTGGCCGTCAGTGGGTCCCAGTTAAAATGGCGGGTGAAGTTCAGTGAACACAAGCAGCTGGCGGTTTTTTTGGTCAATAGTCGGGGAGAGGAACTGGCTTTTACTAAAACAGGCGGTTTTTTTGAGCGCCAGGACCGGCTGGTTAGCTCCGGTGTTTATGCGGTGAAAGCGTACTGGAAATGGTCAACCGGCAAAGATTCGCTGGTTTACCAGTCTGACTTTTATCGCCTGGAAGCGCAGGCCGATCTGGCCCCGAAAATCCAGCCGGATTCTAAAGAAGTATACCGGTTCCATTTTCTGAAAGATGATAAAAACTTGCGGATTTCGGCCCGGATATCGGACGATTTTAAAGTACAGCAGACGTTTATCGTCGCCACCCTAGCGCGTGGTTCGGGCGAGAATGTAAAGTTTCGTGAGCTGAAGTTTCCGTTGCCGCAAACCAACTTCAAAGATGCGCGGCTGAGCAAAATCATTGATTTGAAAGCCCTCCATTTTGCACCCGGCGACGAGCTTTATTATTACTGGGCCGCTATTGATAACAAAAAACCGGAAGCCAATTTTGCGAAGTCAGACACGTATTTTGTCGTCTACAAAGATACGGCCCGGGTAGAAGAAGCCGAGCTGGCGACGATGGCGGTCAATATTATGCCGGAGTATTTCCGGAGTCAGCGGCAGATTATTATCGATACCGAAAAGCTGATTGCCAGACGGAAAAAATTACCGGCAAAAGCGTTTAAAAGCACGTCCAACGAAATTGGCTTTGACCAGAAAGTGCTGCGGTTGCGGTATGGTCAGTACCTGGGCGAAGAGTTTGAAAATTCGATTGGCGGGCATGATTTAGCGCCGGACGGAAATGTGCTGGAAGGTTTTATTCACAAGCACGATACGGAAGCGGAAAAGGATGCCCCGAAATCGTTTGCGTTCAAGATGATTGAAAAAGCGGAGGAATCGCAAAAAAAGGAAGTTCCCGCTCCCGATCCGCACGGACACGATCACGAAACAAAGGCTTCGGCGAACGAAAATAAAGATCCGGTTGCGGCTTTAATGGAGCAGTATATTCACGCGCACGACGACGGGGAAGCCAACACTTTTTACGAACAATCGACGCGCAGTTTGTTGAAAATGGCGCTGGAGCAAATGTGGCAATCCGAGCTTCATCTGCGGTTATACGAACCGGAAAAAGCCCTGCCTTTTGAAAATAAAGCCTTGATTTATTTGAAAGCCGCGCAGCACAAAGCGCGGACGTTTGTGAAGAAAAGCGGCTATGATCCGCCACCCATCAAAGAGAAGGAAACCCGGCTGACCGGTGAGTTGAAAAAGGTCAATACTGCTTTTAAACAAACGCGAATAGATGACTCGTTTCAGCGGGAAGAGGCCGTGGGTAAGGTGCTGGGTTTTCTCGAATTAAAAACCTTAGATTCCCGCCAGCGAATTGTTGTTCAAACCCTTGGTTCATCGCTCACCAACGAAATTATCAATAGTCGATTAGCCAACTGGTCGGTCATTACGGGTTTGCAGAAACTAGGGTCGGGGAAGGCCCTTTCCCCAAAAGAAAAACAGGAGTTAAAAACAAAATTATACGCGCTGACCGAAGCGGCATCCCGCAATAACCGGCAACTCAAAACCGGGTCGTATGCCAGTGAACGAAAACTGGAGCAATCCTATTGGCGTCATTTAAAATGAGTGGATTTGATCGCATTACGCTTTCTTTTAATTCGTCCGAACTGCTTGACTGGATCATCGCGGTCGTGTTAGCGATACTCCTGCTGATCCAGATTTGGCTGGTTGTTAAAAATCAGGCCTTGACGGCACAAAGAAAAGGGGTTCGGCTGGGTTTAAATAGTCTGCTATGGCTGATTCTGGTCGGTTATTTTCTGGAAATAAGCTGGGTTCGGAAGGGTGATAATCAATCCCTTATCCTGGCGGACTCCAGTGTGCCGGATGCGTACGTAAACCGCCTGCAAGACAGTCTGAAAATAGCGGAAACCGCCCGGGTGAGCGATTTTAAAACACCGGTTTTTCGCACCCAACTGGCCGACGGAACCGTGGACGCCGTGACGCTGGTGGGCTCTGACTTTACGCCGGATATGCTGGGACAGTTGAGTCGGCAAACGTTGAGCTGGATTCCGTATGCGCCGGAGGGCCAGCTCCAGCAGCTTCGGTGGCAGGGAATTATCCGCCAGGGGGAGTTACAAACGATCAGTGGTCGCATCCAATTAGGCGAGAAACAGGTGATTAAGGCTCGCTTTGGCAATCAGACCCTGGATAGCCTGGAGCTGCCGGTCGGACCGAACACCTTTCGGCTTGAGTTTCCGGTTTTTTCGCAGGGCCGAACGGCCGTCGAGCTAGTGCTGAACCAAAAACCGCTGGATACCATTCGCTTTTTTGCCCGGAAACCGGCGCCGATTTCCTATCAATTTATTCTGGATAGCCCAGATTTTGAAAGTAAAACGCTGGCCGACTGGCTGGGAAAAAAAGGGTATTCGGTGGAGTTGCTTTCAACGATCGCCAAAGACATCCGGAATCAGGTGAACATCAACCGGGCAAAGGCACCGGATGTGCTCATTACCAGTCCGGAAAATGCCGCGAATCCGCTGGTTAAAAAAGCCATTACGCAGGGAAAGCCGGTTTTGTTCATGAACGTTCAGGAGCCGGAACTGGTGGCAAAAGCCATTAATCAGGCGGTGGGGACGACCTGGAGCGTGAAGAAAATTTCCAACGAAGCCACGGTTTCGCTCGGAACCGGTATTCAGGGGCTGCCGTACCAGTTCAGGGACGCGGGCAATCAGTTTCGGGTCAAAGGGTATCCGGTTGCCGTTCAGAAAACGACCGCCAAGATCGGGTTGAGTCTGGTGAGCGAAACGTTTCCGTTGAAACTGGGCGGAGACAGCCTGGGGTATGACCGGGTCTGGACGTCTATTCTCTCTCAGTTACAGCCGGTTTTTAACGACAACATCCACCTGGACGCCCCGGTTTTTCCGGGAATCCGATCCGCCATCCGGTTCAACAACCTGTCTTCCAGGCCCGTTGCGGTTCGGATTGGGAAAGAAAGCGTCAACCTGACGTATTCGGCCATCAACGGTTTGTCGGCGGAGGCAACCTACGCGTTCGGCCGGGCCGGCTGGCAGCCGTTTCAGGATTCGCTGGCCCTTTACGTCAGTGATCAGCAGGCGGGTTACGGAAACCAGTTAATCAGCAGGTACCTGCGCGCCCGTTCGGTAACCGGGACAAAAACCGGGGCGCAACCCGCCCAGCCCGCCAAAATTCCGGACTGGATCTGGCTGCTGCTCATCCTGGGTAGTTTGACCGCGCTTTGGGTCGAGCCTAAATTTAGCATTTGACCTGTTGTAAAATTCCAGTAGCTTTGCAACAATTTTGGTCTTAAATCGTACGTATAATGCCCTATCTATTTACGTCAGAGTCTGTCTCTGAAGGACATCCTGATAAAGTTGCGGATCAAATTTCCGATGCATTGATCGATCATTTTCTGGCCTATGATCCCTCCAGCAAGGTCGCCTGCGAGACCCTGGTTACAACCGGTCAGGTGGTGTTGGCGGGTGAGGTGAAAACGACTACCTACCTCGATGTTCAGAAAATTGCCCGGGAAGTTATCCGGCGGATTGGTTACACCAAAAGTGAATACATGTTTGAAGCCGACTCCTGCGGTATTCTGTCCGCGATCCACGATCAGTCGGCTGATATCAATCAGGGCGTAGAACGCGCGAATCCGGAAGATCAGGGCGCGGGTGACCAGGGCATGATGTTTGGCTACGCGACCAACGAAACCGACAATTTTATGCCGTTGCCGCTCGATCTGGCCCATAAGATTCTGCAGGAAATGTCGTATATCCGGAACCACGAGAACGATATTCTGACCTACCTCCGCCCGGATGCCAAGTCACAGGTAACCATTGAATACAGCGACGACGATAAGCCGGTTCGCATTGATACCATTGTGGTTTCTACGCAGCACGACGATTTCGGTACGGACGCCGTAATGCTCGAACGGATTCGTGAAGATGTCATCAACATTGTCATCCCGCGCGTAAAAGCAAAGCTGAAACCCGAATTGCAGTCCCTATTTACCGGCGATATTACGTATTACATCAACCCGACGGGCAAATTCGTCATCGGCGGACCGCACGGCGATACGGGTTTAACGGGTCGCAAAATTATTGTTGATACTTACGGTGGGAAGGGTGCACACGGCGGTGGTGCTTTCTCGGGCAAAGATCCCTCAAAAGTAGACCGTTCGGCGGCCTATGCCACGCGGCACATTGCCAAAAACCTCGTGGCTGCCGGTCTTTGCGACCAGGTGCTTGTGCAGGTTTCCTACGCCATCGGTGTTGCCAAACCGTGCGGTTTGTACGTAAATACCTACAATTCGGCTAAAGTAGACTTAACCGACGGTGAGATTGCGGCCAAAATTGAAGAATTGTTCGACATGCGTCCGTACGCCATCGAGCAACGTCTGAAACTCCGCAACCCGATTTACTCCGAAACCGCAGCCTATGGCCATATGGGCCGTCAGAACCAGGTGGTGAAAAAAGTGTTTGGCACCAACGGGAGTACAAAAGAAGTAGAGGTTGAGTTGTTTACGTGGGAAAAACTCGACTACGTTGATCAGGTAAAAGAAGCGTTTGGTTTATAACGGTCTGCGGATTAAAGTCCGTGGGTATAAAACAAAAAAACCGTCTTTTCGAGACGGTTTTTTTGTTGGAATCGGGTTGACTAAAAATCGATGTCCTCATTGACAACGTCGGCTTCCACCAACTCCTTCGATTCCTTAATCTGCTGGGCAGAAATATTGCGCTGTTTATCTTTATGACGCTTCAACTTGTTTTTCAGGGTGTCAACCACCATATCCGTCGCTTCTTCAAACGTGGTGCCTTGCTGGCGGACAAAGATGGAATCACCCGGTAAGAACAGTTTAACCTCGAAAATCTTCTGTTTAATTTTACTGGTATCGCTTCCCTCCAACCTCAAATAAACTTCGCCACTCACAATCCGGTCGTTGAAGGTGTCTAATTTGTTAAGCTTCTTCTGAATGAAGTCCAGCAAACTTTGGTCTGCGGAAAAATGGACGCAATGAACTTGAATTCTCATACGTGTCACATGGTTTAAAGTTAAACAAAGAACCCACGGACTACCTAAGTTTCAAAAATCAATTGACAGAAGCAAGAGCCTGCCCGAAATATCCAACTTAGGGGATTGTCCAATTTTATGCGAATGTTACCTCACAATTCAAAACCGTCATTTATCGTACCAATTGGTATTCGCACGGTTGTGAAAGTTCTTCTTATTATCTAATTCCAGAATCTGATAAATCCGGAAATTTACGGTTTTGGGTCTGCTTTTAACCGGTTTTCAGGTGTTTACGACTTCACCGCCGTTGACGTGCATCACTTGCCCCGTCGTGTAGGAAGCGTCTTCGGAAGCCAGGAAAACAAAGGCCGGCGCCACCTCGGCGGGTTGCCCGACGCGCCCCAGGGGCGTATCTTTTCCGAATTCGGCCACTTCTTTTTCGGTTTTGGTGGACACGATCAGGGGTGTCCAGATCGGACCGGGCGCCACCGCGTTAACCCGAATGCTGCGTTCCACCAGATGCTGCGATAAGGAGCGCGTGAAGGCCGTGACCGCTCCTTTCGTGGAGGCATAATCGATCAGCGCCTTGCTGCCCCGGTACGATACCACGGAAGTTGTGTTAATGATGCAGTCGTAGGCCCCCATGTGCGGCAAAGCCTGCTTGACCAGCCGAAACATGGCCAGAATGTTGAGCTCGAACGTTTCGGTCAACTGCTGATCCGTGATGTCCGTAAACTCCTTTTGTTCAACGTGGTTGGCCGCGTTGTTGACCAGAATATTGAGGTGATGGTACTCGCCGATTACCTGATCAACTGCTTGTCTGATAAACGAGGCATTTCGCAGATCTCCGGCAAGGAGCAGGCAGCGCCGTCCTTCGGCTTCGACCAGCGCTTTGGTTTTCTCGGCATCGTCCTGTTCGCGGGGAAGGTACACGATTGCCAGGTCGGCGCCTTCCCGCGCAAAATGCACCGCGACGGCCCGGCCAATGCCGCTGTCTCCACCCGTAATCAGGGCAATTTTGTCCTGTAACCTGCCGCTTCCTTTGTAGTCGTCCCGGATGTAGATCGGTTGCGGATGCATCAGCTTCTCCAGCCCCGGCTGCTCGTCCTGGTGCTGGGGCGGTGTGTCCAATTCTAAGTTCATCGTCATGTACGGTTTTCAGGCGTTAATAATCGTTCCGCCGTTGGGGTGGAGGGTCTGACCGGTCACGTAGGTAGAATCGTCAGACGCCAGATACACGTAGGCCGGAGCTACCTCGCTGGGCTGGCCGGGACGCTTCATCGGTACGTCTTTGCCAAACTGGGCCACTTGTTTTGCATCCACCGAAGCCGGATTCAGGGGCGTCCAGATCGGACCGGGTGCTACCCCATTGACCCGGATTTTCTTTTCGGCCAGGTTGGACGACAAAGCCCGCGTGAAACTCATGATGGCTCCTTTGGTCGCCGAATATTCCGGCAGATCGGCCCGGCCCTGATAAGCGGTTACCGACGTGGTGTTGATGATGCTGTCGCCTTCGTGCAGGTGTTTCACAGCCGCCCGCGTAACCCGGAAAAACGAATAAATATTGATTTCAAACGTGTTCACCAGATCATCGTCGGTCATGTCTTCAAACCGCTCGTGCGCCAGTTGCAGACCGGCGTTGTTCACCAGAATGTTCAGTTTGCCAAACCGCCGGACGGTATCTTCCACCAGTTGCTCGCAATACGCCGGATTGCGCAGGTCGCCCGGCAGAAGCAGGCACTGCCGGCCTTCGTCCTGCACGAGTTCCCGCGTTCGCTGCGCATCACCTTCCTCGCGTTGGGTATACGCAATGGCAACATCGGCGCCTTCCCGCGCGAAATGCACCGCGACGGCCCGGCCAATGCCACTGTCTCCACCCGTAATCAGGGCCACTTTGCCCTTCAATTTCCCCGAACCAACATACGTATACCGAATTACTTTCGGCTGCGGGTCCAGTTCGCTTTCCAAACCCGGCTGCACGTCCTGGTGCTGGGGCGGAATCTTCGTTTCCATACCGTTCAGTTGTGTGTTGAGTAAACCAGAAAGTTGCTTTTAGACCAGGGAGAGGAGATGAAGGAGGCAAGACAAAACAAGGATTTCGTTACATCGCTACCCCCAGCCCTTCACCTTTCCTGTCTCTGTTTAAACAACCCAATCGCTGCGGTTTCGGCCGAATTCTATTATTTAATGGGCCAATAAAAAACCGCACGCTGGCCAGCGTGCGGTTTTCCAGAAAGAGAAGCAGCTAAAATCAGGCGGTTTTTTGGGGTACGTCCGCCGTCAGCGCTGCCCAGATTTTGTCATACACCTCAACGGCCTGCAACGGTTTTTGGGACGAAAATTCTTTGCGCGACGCCACAAAAACCGGGTGGTAAGCCGTTGGCGTGCCGACGCGCCCGTGCGATCCTTTGATCAGCGTAGCGTCCAGCGGAATGACGTTCATCAAATACCGGAAGCCCAGTTTCTTGCGAATCAGTTTGTAACCGGCTTTCAATTTGATCATCGGATTGGCCGGGTCCATAAACATTTCGACCGGATCGTACCCCGGTTTGCGGTGAATATCCACCAGCCGGGCGTAATCCGGCGCTTTCGCATCGTCGGTCCAGTAATAGTACGTAAACCAGCTTTCAGCGTCGGCCATCACAACCAGCTCACCGGAACGTTCATGGTCAATGTGGTACTGCCGTTTGCCCGCTTCGTCCAGAATCCGGTCAATGCCGGCGGTTTTTTCCAGAATCGCCCGAACCTGGGCGGCACAGGACGGGTCGTTGATGTAAATATGGGCCACCTGATGGTCGGCGACGGCAAAAGCCCGCGACGCGCCCGCGTCGAGCAGTTCCAGCCCCTGTTCCACCCGAACATTGATCAGCCCGGCTTCCCGGAACAGGCGGTTCAGGTGAATGGGCTTGCTGACGTTCGTAATCCCGTATTCCGACAGAATGATAATTTCGGCGTTTTGCCGTTCGTAGTGCTGGATCAGATCCCGAAGCACGTCGTCAATTTCGTTCAGTTCTTTCGAGATCCGGCCCAGATCCGGGCCGAATTTTTGCAGGCAATAATCCAGATGCGGCAGATAAATCAGCGTCAGCGTCGGGTTATGCCAGCGGTCCACGAGCAGCGACGCGTCGGCAATCCAGCGGGTCGATTTGATGTTGGCGTTGGGGCCCCAGAAACTGAACAGCGGAAAGGTGCCCAGCGCATCCTGAAGCCGGTCGCGCAGATCGGACGGGTGGCTGTAGCAGTCGGGCGCTTTCACACCGTCGGCGTGGTACTGGGGGCGCGGTGTTACCGAAAAATCGGCCGAGGAATACATATTGTACCACCAGAACATCTTGGAAACCGTAAAGGACGGATCGAGTTGCCGGGCGCGTTCCCAGATTTTCTCGCCACCCACCAGTTTGTTCGACTGCTTCCAGAATTTAACCTCGCAATCGACCCGGTCGTACCAGCCGTTTCCGACGATTCCGGTTTCGGTGGGCCATTTACCCGTCACATACGTGGATTGAACCGCCGTGGTGACGGCAGGCAGCATCGGTTCGATGGACGAAAGTTGCTTATCCGACACCCACTGTTTCAGGAAGGGCGTATGCTCACCAATCAGCGAGGACGATAAACCCACCACATCGATTACTACGGTTTTTTTCATAACAGAGTGTAATGAAGAACAAAACCTGCAAGGTCCCTGCGATCGCTCCGGCGGCCCGCCTTGCGGTTTATAATGGTTGTTGAAGAGCGATTGATCAATAGCGACTAATAAATGTAGAAGTTTAAAGGCGCACGCAGCCACTTCGACATTCAATACTCGTTATTCATTATTCGCTATTTTGTCTAATACCCAGCCTAATTCCCGCCCGATTGAATCATTCAACCGCATTTTCAAGTCTTCGGGTAACACTTCCCAGGTGTAGGTTTCCACTTCCAGCTGCTCCGTAAATGGTTTTT
Organism: Larkinella ripae; assembly: GCF_054780775.1. Classification (NCBI taxonomy): domain Bacteria; kingdom Pseudomonadati; phylum Bacteroidota; class Cytophagia; order Cytophagales; family Spirosomataceae; genus Larkinella; species Larkinella ripae. The sequence continues at coordinate 255,976 of NZ_BAAGVR010000001.1, read as the reverse complement.
CACGCTGCAAACGGAGGACTTCGAGAATATCGTCCTGCGTCGATTGCAGCAAACCGTAGTCGTTGACGAACAGCGGTACGTGAAAATGCGACCGCCATTCGACGTGCGTTTTGTTAAAAGCCAGCAGAGCTTCCGGTAAATCCGGAAACCGCAGCAACTCGCCGGTTTCATTTCGGGCCACGACCTGATGCAGGTACGTCGGTTCGTTGAACTGCCTGAATTGATCGAGAACCGCTTCCCGGCTGTTTCGTTCCACCGGAAATGTGGCTTTCAAAGCCGCGCTGATCTGAATTTTTCCGACGTTCAGGTCGTTATCCTGCAATTTTTTCAGGACCTCTTCCGGGCGTTCGTAACCGACGGCAAAATGGCAAATGTCGTAACACAGCTGGACGTGTTCGCGCAGAGCAGCTTCGCATTCACCCGCCGAAAAGCCAAACTCATCGTTCAGCCGTTCGATGCCGATCGGCAGCAAATACAGGTTGAACCATTCGATGAATTCGTCGGCGGTTTCCAACAATCCGTCGGGTTCGGGTTCGAGGTCGAGGTGGAGGCTGATGCCTTCCTGCTGCTTGATCCGCACCAGTTCTTCCACCACCGTCAACAGGCGTTGGGTCGTCGCTTCAAAAGCCAGATCGCGCTGGTCCGGATTCCCCCACTGAAACCAGTAGCGGTAGGAGAGGGGCGAGGTCGAAATACCGGCTTCGGTGATGCCGCCCGACGTGCGAATGGGCAACAGGGCCGTCAGCAAACGGAAAAGCCGGATGGTGTAATCGACCCGTTCGGGCGTGCGCCAGTCGGGGGCGTGAACCTGATCCTTGACGCGGGTCCGGTGGAAACCGCCGTACGGAAAACCGTTCATCGTGAAGACGTAGCTGTCGTTGTCGGTCAGCCACTGTTGAAACTCCCGCAGGCGTCCGGGTTGCGCCAGTTCCTGACTGGCAATGTTCGACAACCGCAACCCAATGCCGAAAGGTGCATCGGGCGAGAGCTTTTGTTTCAGCGCCGGAATGGCCTGTTGCAGCGCAATAAAGTGTTCGGCCCAGTGCTCACCGGCATGAATGTTGGTGCAATAACCTAAATGTCCGAGCGGAGTCTTCATGCGGGCTGGATTTCGGTTTCCTTTAAAATACTGATCGCTTCGCGAATGCGGTTTTGGTCCATGGTGTGAACCTCAACGCCCGTTCCGATGGCGGTCAGCAGCATAATGGTCAGTTGCCCGCCCAGGTGTTCCCGGAATTCATTCAATCCTTTCAGTATGTCGTCGCCTTCCAGCGCCGGGTGGAACAACGAAAAACCGAGTGCCCGTTCCAGGTTCAGAATGCGGTTGGCGTCGGCTTCGCTGAGCCAGCCGATGCGCTGCGAATACAGGCTGTCGAGGGCAATGCCGATGGCGACGGCTTCACCGTGACGAATCTCAAAATCAGTGAGTTGTTCGAGTTTGTGGGCGCTCCAGTGGCCAAAGTCCAGGGGCCGCGACGACCCCATTTCGAACGGGTCCCCACCGGCGATGTGGTTCAGGTGCAATTCGGCGCAGCGGTGAACCAGGTAGTGCATGGCCTCCAGATCGCGGGCGGCCAGTTTTTGGGCGTTGGCTTCGAGCCACTCAAAGAAAGGCCGGTCTTTGATCAGGGCGACTTTGATGGCTTCGGAAATGCCCGCCCGCCAGTCGCGGTCGTCGAGGGTTGTCAAAAACTGAAGGTCGTTAAAAACCGCAACCGGTGGCGCAAACGAGCCCAGAAAGTTCTTCTTGCCGTGGTAATTGACCCCGTTTTTGACGCCGATGCCCGAGTCGTTCTGGGATAAAACCGTCGTCGGAATCCGGATGTGCCGGATGCCCCGGTGTGAAATGGCGGCTACGTAGCCCACCAGATCGAGCACCGAACCGCCCCCGATGGCAACCACGTACGAATGCCGGTCGATGCCGTAGCGATCCACGGCGTCGATCAGCTGATCGACCAGCGCCGGATCATTTTTGGCTCCTTCACCACCGGGAATGACGATTAAATCCGGGATAAGGTCGACAAGCGTGGTCGTGGAGAAATACGACTTTATCTTGGTGAGTAAATCGGAATGACTGGCCGTAACGCCTTCATCCACAATAAATAAAAGTTTTTTGCGAAAGCCTTCTGAATGGTGCTTTTTCAGGAAATCAAGTAGGGCAGAGTTCGTTGGTTCAAACAGCCGGTCGGAAAAATAGACCTCGTACGTAAACCGGACGCTGAACGATTGGTGAAGGGTATTCATTCCTCGCAATGATGTTGATAAACTGTAAAGGTACTTAAAAAACAAACCCGACGGTTCGTCTTTAAGAACACGCAATGAAACGGAACCGTTCGGTTAGGTGACCGCAAAAACGTTGGCCAGTAGCCGCGACAACGGCAGTAGACAAATCACCAGCATCGCCAGCGGAAACGACGCGAAAGCGGCCACCCAGGCGGCATTCATCACGATCAGGGACAAAACGCCGGCTTTGACGGCCATGCCGATGTTGCGGCCCGTCGGCTCACGGATGGCCTGCCAGAGGGGCGGAAAAATAAAGTAGCCGAACAGGATGAGAAAAGGAATGGCGGTTCCCAGTTGGTTTTGTTGCTGGGCAATGGCGCCAATGCAGCCGATAACCAGGCCGTAGAGCAAACCGGCTATTCGCAGAATACCGGCATTGCCACCGTGCACCTCGCCCCGGCTAATCATCGTAATGGCCGCAATGTAGACAATCGGAATGACGCCCAGCGACGCCCAAACCGGCACCTGATCGGGTAGAATGCTGATGCCCAGCACCAGATTGAGTCCCCGGCACAAGCCCATGTTCAACGGCCCGACGATGGCGTTGTGCTTCCCGAATTTGTCATACACCACCGAGGCAATGGCAATGGCGATGGCCAGCCACCCCGCCGTTGGATTCACCAGCCAGGCGGCTCCAATGCCAACCGCAAACAGGAAAAGGGCCAGGGACGTTGCGGCTCCCAAACTCACCTGTCCGCTCGGAATGGGCCGCTCCGGCCGTTCAACGGCATCCAGTTCGGCATCGAAAACATCATTGAACACGACTCCGCCCCCGTACAGCCCTACCGTCGACAGGCACAACCAGCCCACCGGTGCCGGATCGGCATCCAAAATCAGGTAATAGCCGGCAATGGCCATCCCGGCCATCACATCGGCAACGGCAGTGATCAGGTTGGCCGGGCGGGTTAAACGAAGAAGCGGAAGAAACATGATTGAGAATGATGAAGGATAAACGATGAACGATGAATTGTCGGCGTCGGCTTAGTTCATCGTTCATTATTCATAACTCATCATTTATTTTATGATCGTTGAGGATTTGTCCACGCGCGGGGCCTGACCTCCGCGGAGCACGGAACTGCCGTTGTAGCGCTGGCTCTGGTCGATGTCGATGGGTTGGTCGAGGTCCTCGATGGCGAGCTGGCCGCTCTGGGCAAAAGCCGTAACGGCGTTCTGGAAGGTTACCAGGCGGATGGTTTCGTCGGAAATACCGCGTTCTTTCATCAGGGCTGCGGTTTTGGGCAGCGCCAGCGGATCACTGATGCCCCAGTCGGCGGCCGAGTTGATCATGATGCGCTCCGGACCGTATTGCCTGACCACTTCCACCATGCGCTCGTTGCCCATTTTGGTAAACGGGTAAATCGTAAAACCGGCCCAGAAGCCGCGATCCAGGACTTCCTTGACGGTTTCTTCGTTGTTGTGGTCGACAATCACCAGGCCGGGGTCCAGCCCGTGCTCCAAAGCGATGTCCATGCTGCGGCTGGTGCCTTGTTTTTTATCGCGGTGGGGCGTATGAATCTGAACGGGCAGATTGGCTTCTTTCGCCAGTTCGAGCTGCGCCCGGTAGTATTTTTCTTCCAGCGGAGTCTGGTCGTCGAAACCGATTTCGCCCACGCCGACAACGCCTTCCTTATAGATGAACAACGGCAGAATTTCCATCACCTGCTCGGCCAGGGCTTCGTTATTGGCTTCCTTGGAATTCAGGCCAATGGTGCAATAGTGCCGGATGCCGAACTGCGACGCCCGAAACCGCTCCCAACCCACCAGACTGGCAAAATAATCGCGGAACGAGTCAACGCCCGTCCGCGGCTGCCCCAGCCAGAAAGCCGGTTCGATCAGCGCAACGATGCCCGCGTCGGCCATCGCCTGGTAATCATCGGTGGTGCGGGATGTCATGTGCACGTGCATGTCGAAGAACTTCATGCCCCGTATGGTCTCTAAAAAACTCATGATTTTAATCGGCGTATGGAAAAAGCAAAGGTAGTTGGCCCGCAACCGAGTTGCAAGCAACACGATAACCGATGGCCGGGCGAATTGATGAAAAAACGATTAAGTTTTATCAAAACCGCAGCCTGAATCGTTAGTTAAATAGATGGTGCCCCGGGCATCGGCTGATCAAGTTACGTTACACCATTTGCGAAGGAACTATGAAAAGTAAATTTCAGATTCTGCTTTGGTTGGGGATATGCGGAGGAATGGGAAGTGGAATCAGCTCCTGCCGCCCCGACCCCATCAGCGACCTGACACCGGAAGACAGTCAGGTGTTTATTACGAACCGCGACCGTTCGATCAATTTCGCCAGTTATAAAACGTTCAGTTTGCCGGATTCGGTGCTTGAAATTTCCAACGATCAGGCGCAGCTTTCGATGACCGGGCTGGAACCGCCCTTTCTGAGCCGTCTGGCGCAGGAACTGACCAGCCGGGGTTTTCAGCGCGTTGAGCGGAGGGACAGCACGGACTTGGGCGTGGCCGTTATGCGGATCAACAACAGTTACGTGGGTGTAAATTCGATGCCGTTTTCGTCCTATTACCTGGATTACTGGGGATACGGCGGTTTAGGCGGCTGGGGCGGTTACAGTCCCTATTACCCAAACTATTATTCGCTGTACGAAGTCAGTGAATCGTACTGGATGATTCAGTTAATCGATTTGAAAAGCCCGAATACAACCGACCAGGAGCTGAACGTTATCTGGCAGGCCCAGATTCGGGGCAGCGGTATTTTTGATGCCGCTTCCATCGATTCCATGCTGACCCGGGTGTTCGAGCAATCGGCCTATTTGCGGGTTAATCAATGAAACTTTTGAACAACGATGCAAGACGAGAGAAGAAAGCTTCATTTCCCAAGGCTCGCTTTTCCGGTCTTTAGCCGCCGAAAATCATGAACAGAAAACTCATTTTCAGTTTGATAGGAATGCTCTGGTCCATCGGGGTCATGGCGCAGCTTTCCACCGACCCGGACGATTCGAAGCGCAGCTTTTCGACGAACCTCTATACCGATTACGTGTCGGGCCGGGTAACGGTTTTTTACGGAGCCGCCCTGCCCATTGGCAGTCAGTCGAATTATATTGACAAAACCGGTAGCCGCAATTTTGCGGTAGCAATCGAAGCGATGTTTCCGGGGCGGTTTTCGGTCGGCGGGCGCATTGGACAGCAGTATTTCAGCCAGCGCCTGCCGCGTCAGGTTTATTCGTTTGACGATGGTTCCGACATTTCCGCCGTTCAGACCCGCACGCTGACCATCGTGCCGCTGATGGCCATCGGATCGGTTTATCTGAACGACATCCAGGCCACCTTTCGGCCCTACCTTCAAATCGGTGCCGGGGGTGCTTACGTCGATTATACGAAGTATTACGGCACCTTGAGCGATCAGAAAACCGGCATCCGGGGGGCGCTGGCTCCGGCCATTGGAGCAAAGTTTCAGTTTGGCAAAGGCAACAACTTCGGGGGGGAAGTGCAGGCGCAGTATCAGAATGTATTTTTTAAATACAACGAGCTGAACAACAGCACCAACCTTTTGCTGTCCGCCGGTTTGTCGTATCGGTGGCTCTAACCGCATCCACAAACGGTAGCCCGTGTTTTTGGCCACTTCGAGCGATTTAGGCCCCACTCACCCGGGCTAAACGGGGCCGCCCGCCGGCCCTTGAATCTGGAAGAGGCCTTCGAGTTCGACCCGGTTTTCTTCGGTGACGAAGGGGTGCACCAGCGTCCAGAGTTCGGGGTGAATGCTGCGACCGGCGGCCCGGCGTTCCCGGGCGTAATCAATGGCGATGCGGGCCAGCTTTTCGTTGGTCCGGTCCCGAAAACCGGTGATCTGTTCAACGGGTTTGTCACTGAAGAACGCCTTCATAATCAATTGATTCCAGGCGGGTTCGTCCAGCTGCTCGCCCGGAAACGGGTTGTGAAGCATGATTGCTTCCTGCACCGGGCCCATGTTGCTCCGCACGGCCTCCGTCGCCAGAAACCGCCAATGTTCCGGAAACTGCAAAACCGGCAGGGCCGAATACAGGGCCACCAGTTCGTTTATCTCCGCAGCCTTGAACAGATTTTCGAGGGTGCTGAAGTAGGTCGTCTGATCATCGGCGGGAAGCTGCAACAACCACCAGACGCGCGCCAGCCGGTCGAGTGACCAGCCATCGACCGTAAAACCGGGTCGAAGATTCTGGATTTCCTGCGCCGTTGCGGGCGGTAGCTCAATCGCCTGCTTTCCAACAAAGCGCGGAATGGTCGTAAAAACGCGGTAGAAAACCGCCGGTGTGGGTGTTTTCTGGTAACTGTCAGCCTGTTCAGTGAGGTACGTAACGGCTTTTTCGGCCTGGGGTTGCCGTTGAATCAGGTCGAGGAGGGCGTTGGAAAGCGCAGATGCATTCATGCCGTAAAGGTAGCAAGCAGATCAACGCCGGCCAACTCACCCGGCTTTCGGATGCGCCTGGTTGTAGGCTTTCTTGAGCTTGTCGATGGTCGTGTGGGTGTAGATTTGCGTCGCGGCCAAACTACTGTGTCCGAGCAAATCCTTGATGGCGTTCAGATCAGCGCCCCGGTTGAGCAAATGGGTGGCGTAGGTATGCCGCAGGACGTGCGGACTTTTCTTTTCCAGGGTTGTCACTAGTTCGAGATACCGTTTTACAATCCGCTGAATCAGAACCGGATACGCCTTGACGCCCTGGTCGCTCAGGATCAGAAAAACCGGGTCGGCTTTGGCCCCAAATTCGGTTTCTTTCGTTTGCTGGTAACGCTGAATCAGGTCGAACAGCGGACCGGGAACGGGAATGATCCGGTGTTTGTTCCGTTTACCCAAAACCGTAATCGTTTTTTCGTAGAGATTCACATCGGCCCTTTTCAGACCGACGAGTTCGGCCAGCCGGATGCCGGTGCCATACAGCAGTTCGAGCACCAGCTTGTCGCGCAATCCCTTAAAATCCTCCGGAAAATCGACTTCGTCCAGCAGGGTTTCCATCGGTTTTTCTTCCACAAAAACCGGGATTTTTTTGCTGGTTTTGAGCGCCGATACTTTCAGCATCGGATCGGCGGCAATGGCTTTCCGACGAAGCAGAAAACCGTAAAAACTCCGCAGGGTGGCAATTTTCCGGTTCACGGAGGTTTTGTCCAGGCCCGACTCCACCAGGCTCACAATCCACGAACGAATCTGGTGAAACGTGGCCTGTTCGGGTTGTTCCAGCTCGTAGTCGCTTTTCAGATACCCCTGAAATTGCTCGATGTCAATTCGATAGGCCGTCAGCGTGTGGTGGCTCAGGCGTTTTTCGTAGCGGATGTGTTCGAGAAAAAGCGAAACCATAAGGCAAAACGGAAGAATTTAGGACAAGATAAAATAAAAAAAGCAGTAAGCCTATGCCTACTGCCAACCCATGCAGGTGTCGATGTTGCCGCCAGACGACGGTAACGGGAGACTATGCTTCGCTGTTGCTGCCGTACATTTTCTCGCGGTAAACTGCTTTCAGGATCTCCTGACGACGTTTGATCGACGGTTTCTGGAAAGCAGTCCGGGAACGCAGGGCGCGCAATACGCCGGTTTTTTCAAATTTCTTCTTAAAGCGCTTGAGGGCTTTGTCAATTGACTCGTTTTCTTTGACGTTTATGATAAGCATATCCTGCTATTCGTTAATTTTCTGATATCAAACGGATTGCAAAGATAGATGTCCGGCAAGAAAAAACCAATAGTTTTGTGCGAAATGATTAACGGTTGGAGGGGTAAAAATGTTGGAATAGCATAAATGATTATACCAGTTCATCAGGAGAGGCCTCTAGCTGTAGGCGAAAGACCTGATCGGTTAAAGCCATCCAACTGGTTTAACCATTTTTCAACCATTCAATCATTTCAACCATCCAGCCATTTACTGCATGAAACAGGCCGTTATTGACCTCGGAACAAATACCTTTCATTTGATGATTACGGATGCGGGACAGACGCTTTTCCGGGAAAGCCGCCCCGCTAAAATTGGAAAATCCGGGATTAATCAGGGCTTTATTACCGACGAAGCCACCGAGCGGGCTCTGGTGGTGTTGCGGTATTTTCGCGAGGTTCTCGATCAGCATCAAATCCCGGCGGACCAGGCAGTTGCCATTGGCACCAGCGCCATCCGGAGCGCGGGCAATCAGGCGGAATTTATCGAATGGGTTCGGCGGGAAACCGGCATCGTGATTCGCTCGATCTCGGGCGACCAGGAGGCCGCTTACATCTACGCCGGGGTGCGGGCGGCCGGAACGCTGGACGAACAGATGGCGCTCGTGGTTGACATTGGGGGCGGGAGCGTCGAGTTCATCTTGGGTACGGAGCAACGCATTTACTGGAAACAGAGTTTTGAAATCGGCGGCCAGCGGCTGCTGGAGCGGTTTATGGAAACCGACCCGATCAGTCCGACGGCGGTGGGCCGCATGAACCGGTATTTTCAGGAACAACTGTTGCCGCTCACCAATGCGGTTCATCAGTATGCCCCCGCGGTGCTGGTGGGTTCGTCGGGTTCGTTCGATACGCTGATCGATATGCAGTTCATGCACGAAAAAGGCCACTGGCCCGACGCCGGCCAGACCGCGTTTGCATTGCCTCTGAAAGCCTTCTACCGGTTTTATGAATTGCTGCTGGTCCGCAATCAGGCCGGACGGATGCAACTGCCGGGCATGATTGAGTTGCGGGTGGATATGATTGTGGTCGGCGTTTGCCTGATCGACTACCTGCTGCGTACCTACAGGATTCAACAGATTCGGGTTTCCACGTATTCTTTGAAAGAAGGGGTGTTGGCGGAGCACGTTGCGTCTAAAAGCTGAAAGTTTTGCTAAAAACCGGGTTGTTCAGCACATGGAGTTTGCATTTTAATGCGTTAATTTAGCCCCAAACTTCAATATACTGATGGCAATAGAACGAGAACGGTCGTATAACTGGGAAGACCCGATGCAGGGCGCACAGGCCGCCAAAAATATGTCGGGCCTGGCGTATTTACAAAGTATTCTGGACGGTGAAAATCCGCTGCCGCCCATCTGCCAGACGCTGGACTTTGATCCGGTGGCGATGGAAGACGGCAAGGCGGTTTTTTCCGTGATTCCTTCCGAATTTCATTATAATCCCATTGGCGTTGTGCACGGCGGCTTGTTGAGCACCCTCTGCGACTCGGCGATGGGCTGCGCCATTCATACCAAGCTGGATGCGGGCGTGGGCTACACCACCTTGGAGCTGAAAGTCAATCTGGTCCGGCCCGTGACGGCCAAAACCGGCCGGCTGGTCTGTACCGGAACCGTCATTCATGTGGGCCGCAGCGTGGCCACCGCCGAAGCGCGCGTCGAAGACGATCAGGGCAAGCTCTACGCCCACGCGACTTCAACCTGTATGATTTTGAAATAAAAGGAGGAAGGGAGGAAAGGAGAGAGGAAGAAAGGAAAACCGCCTTGTCCTTCCTCCTCTCTTCCTTTCCTTCCTCCTTTTCTCCACCTACTTCCTATAAATAGTAGTGGCGGCTGCCTGAGCGGACGCCAGGATGGTCAGGTCGGCGATGGTGACGTGGGGGGGCGCGGTCACGGCGTACACCACGGCGTCGGCGATGTCGCTGGCGGTCAGGGGCGTAAATCCTTCGTATACTTTGGCGGCCCGGGCTTCGTCGCCTTTGAACCGCACCAGCGAAAACTCGGTTTCGACGGCACCGGGCGCTACGTTCGTGATTTTGACGCCGTATTGGGTCAGGTCCAGTCGCAGGCCTTCGCTCAGCGCTTCGACGGCGGCTTTTGAGGCACAGTAGACCCCACCATTGGCGTAGGTTTGTTTGCCGGCAATGGAACTGATGTTGACAATATGGCCGCGTCCGCGTTCGACCATGCCCGGCGAAACGGCTTTGGTGACATACAGTAAGCCTTTCACATTGCCATCGATCATGGCATCCCAGTCGTTCGCATCGCCTTCGTGAATCGGGCCCATGCCGTGGGCGTTTCCGGCGTTGTTGATCAAAATATCGATGGCTTTCCACTCCTCAGGCAGTGATGCAACGGCGGTTTCGACGGCAGCCCGGTCGCGAACATCGAATGCAAGGGTGTAGCAGTCCGATTGCTGGCTGAGCATTTCCTGCAATTCAGCCAACCGTTCCTGCCGCCGTCCGCACAAAATCAGGCGGTAATTGAGTTTGGCAAACGCATTGGCAATGGCCAGACCGATGCCGGAAGTTGCACCGGTGATGAAGGCTGTTGGGTTCATGAGAATTTGAGTAATTAAGAACGTAATGTTCGAAAAATTGGACAAAGTAAAGCCATACCGGCTTGGGTAAGGAATTAAGCGGCTATAATACCACTATTTCAACGATTCTTTTCTAACTTGGGCGATAGACTCTTTGTTGATGAATTTCATTTTTTCGTTTCTTCTACTACTAGTTATCTTCCTGACGCCTTCGGATCGGCTGAGCCGGAAAGCGCATAAAATCCACCAGCGCATCCTGACGCTCGATACGCACGCCGACGCCCCGATCAACATGGTGAAAGACGGTTTTGACGTTGGCGAGCGGCACGATCGGGTGCGCGACAAGTCGCAGATCGATTTTCCCCGCATGAAGGAAGGCGGCATGGACGCCATGTTTTTTGCGGTTTATATGGCCCAGGGTCCGCGCACGCCGGAAGGCCATGCCGAAGCGAAAGCCAGAGCGCTCCGGATTTTTCAACGCATTCACGAAGCCCTGAAGAAACACCCCGATCAGGCCGAACTGGCCACGACAGCCGCCGACGCCTACCGCATTGAAAAAGCCGGAAAACGGGCGGTTTTTATCGGCATGGAAAATGGGTATCCGGTGGGCGAAGACCTGTCGCTCCTGAAAACGTACTACGATCTGGGCTGCCGGTATATCACGCTTTCGCACTTTGCCAATAATGCCATCTGCGATTCGGCCACCGACCCGGATGGCCCCCAGCACAACGGTTTGAGTCCGTTCGGGCGTCAGGTTGTGCAGGAAATGAACCGACTGGGCATTTTGATCGATATTTCGCATGGGTCCGACAAATCGTTTTATGACGCCTTGGAGCTGTCGAAAGCACCGCTGATTGCGTCGCACTCCAACGCCCGCGCGCTGTGTAATTTTCCGCGAAACATGACCGACGAGATGATTCAGGCGCTGGCCCGGAAAGGGGGCGTCATTCAGGTCAATTTCGTGAGCGATTACCTCCGAAAACCGTCGGACGAACACCGCCAGGCCCTGAACAGCGTCCGGATGTCGGGCGTTGGGCGCGTGGTTACGCCGGAGATGCGGGCCCGGCTGGACGCCAGGGAGGACTCGATCCAGAACCGGTATGCCTACGAACGCGCCAGTGTTGCCGATATTGTCAAACATATTGACCACATTGTCCGGCTGGTCGGAATCGATCACGTCGGTATTGGCAGCGATTTCGACGGGGGCGGGAGCGTGACGGGGCTGGAAGATGTCAGCCAGATTGAAGCCCTGACGCTGGAGTTGGTTCGCAAAGGCTATTCGGAGAAAGACATCGCCAAAATCTGGGGCGGCAATTTGCTGCGGGTGCTGGAGCAGGCCCGGGTCAGCCCGTAGCCGGCCGGTTTTTGCCCGCTGTTTCCTTGTACTACTCGTTATTTCATCCTTTCATTCCACTCTTTGAGCGGTCCAAACGCCATTTTCGTCGCGCCGTTTCGGGGATGCACACGGGCAACCGGCCGGGCGGATAATTTCGTGGACTACGAAGTTTCGCGCGTTGCCTGACGACTTCGCAGGTACAAAACCGTTAACTACTTGTGCTGTATGAAAAGTCGGTTGCTCATCAGTGTGGCCTGCCTGATCGGCTGGACCTGTTGGCTGCTGGTCTGCCGCGTTCTTTTTTTGGTCTACCAACCGCAAACCAGTCAGTTAGACGCGTCCACCATTCTGGGGATTTTTGCCAACGGCCTGCGCATGGATCTTTCCACCGCCGGTTATCTGACGGTGGTACCGGCTTTTCTGGTTGCGTTATTACCCGGTTTATCCCTGAAGAAGCTGGCCCGATTCCTCCGGATCATTTTGTTGATCGAGCTGATCGTGGTGTCGCTGATTACCGTGGCCGATCTGGAAGTCTTTCGGGCCTGGGGATTTCACCTGGATAGTACGCCCCTGCATTATCTAAAAACACCGCGCGAGGCAGCCGCTTCGGTGGCGTCCTCGCCCTTGCTGTTGCTGGTTTTTTTGTGGATTGCGCTGGTTCTTACCGGTGATTATTATTTTAATCGCCTGCTGCAACGGCTGACGGTTCAACTGCGGCCGGTTCAACGCCGGAAGGCGACGCCCGTGCTGCTGGCGGCCACGGCGGCTCTGGTTATTCCCATTCGCGGTGGCAACCATCTGGCTCCGATGAACGTCAGTACGGTTTATTTTTCCCCGCTTGCCTTTGCAAACAGTGCCGCCGTAACACCCCCGTGGAATTTCATGCAGGCTTGTCTGGAGCAGCAGAAGTACGCTTCCAATCCGTACCGGTTTTTTCCGGATGGTCAGGCCCAGCGCACGTTACAGGCACTGAATCAGCCCGACGGCAACAACCGGGCGCTGCTTTCAACGCCCAATCCGAATGTGGTTGTGATTGTCTGGGAAAGCCTGACCGCCAAAGCCGTTGCGGCTCTGGGCGGGCGATCGGGGGTTACGCCGGAGTTTGAAAAACTGACGAAGGAAGGGCTGTTGTTCCGGCAGGTTTACGCCAGTGGTGACCGCAGCGAAAAAGGGCTGATTGCGCTGCTGAGCGGTTTTCCGGCGCAGGCCACGGCCTCCATTATGACGCTGCCGACCAAAGCGGCCAAACTTCCGGCCCTGGGCCGGTGCTTCAAGAAAGCGGGCTATCAAACGGCCTTTTACTACGGCGGTGAAACCGAATTTGCCAACATCAAATCGTATCTCTACCACAATCAATATGATCGGATTGTTGCCAAAACCGACTTTCTGCCCAGCCAGTGGAATTCGAAGTGGGGCGCGCACGACCATGTGGTGTACAACCGGCTCCTGTCGGATCTGAACGACGCCAAACCGCCCTTCTTTACCACCTTGTTTACGCTGAGCAGCCACGAGCCTTTCGAGGTGCCGATGCCTGCGGTAATGCCGGACGATGATGAAGAATCCCTATTTTTGAATTCGTTGCATTACGCCGACCGCAGTCTGGGGGCATTTATTGCGGAGGCTAAGAAACAACCCTGGTGGAACAATACACTCCTCATTATCACGGCCGACCATGGTCATCAGCTGCCGGTGCTGGCGGGCGACCGGATGCGGGATTTCCACATTCCGATGCTGTGGCTGGGGGGCGCGTTGAAGGCCAAACCGCAGGTGATCGATCGGATTGGCTCCCAGACCGACCTGGCCGCGACCTTGCTGCATCAATTACAGTGGGATGCCCGGGCGTTTACCTGGAGTCGCGATTTGCTGAATGCTCAAAACCGGCCGTTTGCTTTTTTTGCCTTCAATAACGGTTTCGGCGTCGTTCAACCGCATCGCCATTTGCTTTTCGACAACACGAGCCGTCAGCTGATTTCCACGGCAGGACGGGTTGAAAAACAGGATCTTGAGTTGGGAAAAGCGTACGAAGAAGAATCCTACCGGGCTTTTCTGAATTACTAGGTACCGGCGTCCGATAAAAAACAAAAAACCGGTAAAGTGGCTTTACCGGTTTTTGCCTGAATACGTATTACTTAGGCTTTTTCGCAAAACTCTTCGAACGCCATTTCCAGGTGTTGCGCAATCATCTGCGCCGAACGACCTTCGATGTGGTGCCGCTCGATGAAGTGGACCAACTCGCCATCCTTGAAAATACCGATGGAGGGCGATGACGGCGGATAAGGCAGCAGATATTCGCGCATCCGGGTTGTTGCGTCAAAATCGACCCCGGCAAAAACGGTTACCAGTTTATCCGGCTTGAGGTCGCTCAGGGCAAGAGCCGCTTTTACGCCCGGGCGAGCCGCACCGGCCGCGCAGCCGCAAACCGAATTAACCACGACCAGCATGGTGCCTTCGGCGTTTTCCATGACCTCATCAACTTTCTCAGCCGTATTGAGGTCCTCGAACCCGACGCTGAGCAGCTCATCTTTCATCGGGGCAACCAAATGTGGAGGATACATTGTATTACGATTAAAGTGTACAGTAAATGGTTAATGTTAAATGGCTGGATTGGTAAAAATGGTTTGATGGATGAATGGTGAAAATTGGCTGGATGGTTTTCGATCCTTGAACCAGACGGGCCATTCAACCGGTAAAACCGTTTTTAACCATTCAATCGTTCATTTTACATAAATCCTAATTCCAGTTTCGCGACTTCCGACATCATTTCGGTCGTGTAAGGCGGATCGAACGTTAATTCAACGCTTACATCATTGACGCCTTCAATGCCACGGACTTTGGCTTCGATCTCGCCCGGAATCGTTCCGGCGGACGGGCAGGAGGGCGAGGTGAGCGTCATCAGAATGTAAACGTTGTTGATCGGAAATATTTTGATTTCGTAAATCAGCCCCAGTTCGTAAACGTCGACCGGAATTTCCGGATCGTACACTTCTTTCAGGGCTTTGACGACTTCTTCTTTCAGTTCGGACTCGTTCATGACAGTTTCCATTAAAGCGTTGACTGCCTGGCAGTCTGGTTTTGGCCCGCTTGTGCGCCGGCAAATTGTTTCATCTGTTGAATCATCGAAGCCAGCCCACCGGCGCGTCGGGACGTTACTAAGGTACTCAATCCGATTCGCTCAATGAAATACAGGTCGGCCTGGGCAACGGCTTCCGGTTTTTCGCCCGACAGAATCCGGATCAACAAACTCACCAAACCTTTGCTGATCTGGGCCGTTGGTTCGCTGTCGGCTTCAAAATGTACCGTGTTGTCCTGCATCTCGGAATGCAACCATACTTTCGACTGGCAACCCCGGATCAGGTTGGCATCCATTTGGTATTGTCCCGGCATGGGTGGTAATTTTTTGCCCAGATCAATGATGTATTGCGTCTTATCGAGCTGATCGTCAAAAAGATCGAACTCCTCGATAATTTCGTCCTGTTTTTCGTTGATTGTCATTCTATTTGGTCTAGCTCACCGGCGGAATGCCTGATGGCTAGGATTGTCATTTTATTGTGCAGATAAAGGTACAGTACTCTGTACTTTCCGACTACGCTTTTACGAAAAAAACCGGTGCCTTTCTCCGGCACAATCCGACCCATTTCGGGACCAGTAACCCAAAGCGTCAATTTCCTGTCTAATCCATCAACCCACTGTTCGGCATAGCCTAAAGTGGGGTGGAATCGTACTGCAAGGCATCCTGAAATTCTTCTTTTGCTTCATCCCGTGAGATTTTCGGCGGAAGGTTCTGAAAAGCTTCAAGGATCGTGGTTGTCGTAAGGATGGATGGTTCGGATTACGATTACAGCATCATTTTCTGAACCCGGTGTAACCCCTGCACCAGCCGGTCGATCTCTTCTTTTGTGTTGTAAACCGCAAAGGAGGCCCGGGTGGTTCCCGTAATGTTAAACCGGCGCATCAACGGCTGGGCGCAATGGTGTCCCGTCCGGACGGCGATGCCCTGCTGATCGAGAATGACGCCGGTGTCCTGGTGGTGAATCCCCTCCAAAACAAACGAAACTACGCTGATTTTTTCCTGTCCCTGACCAATAATCCGCAAACCATCGATGCTTTTCAGGGCGTCGGTGGCGTATTCGAGCAGGCTGTGTTCGTAAGTCGCCACTTTTTTCTTACCCAACCGGTCGATGAATTCCAGCGCGGCATACACCGCGATAACGTCGGCAATGTTTGGCGTTCCGGCTTCGAATTTATACGGCAGATCATTGTAGGTGGTTTTTTCAAAGGTCACTTCCTTGATCATTTCGCCACCACCGCGCCAGGGCGGCATCGAATTCAGCACATCCCGTTTGCCGTACAACACGCCCATGCCCGTCGGGCCGTAGAGCTTATGCGCCGAGAAGACGTAGAAATCGGTATCCAGCTCCTGAACGTCGATGTCGATGTGGGAACTGGCCTGCGCGCCATCCAACAGCACTTTCGCACCGACGGCGTGGGCTTTTTCAATGATGGTTTTCACCGGGTTGATGATGCCCATGGCGTTCGAAACGTGTACCACCGAGACGAATTTGGTTCGTTCGGAAAGCAACTTTTCGTATTCTTCCAGAATCAGATCGCCGTTGTCGTCGATCGGAATCACCTTGAGCACACAGCCTTTTTCTTCGCACAGCATCTGCCACGGCACGATGTTCGAGTGGTGTTCCATGGTGGTGATGATGATCTCATCGCCTTCCTGTAAAAACCGCCGACCGTACGTTTGCGCCACCAGATTAATACCGTCCGTGGTGCCGTACGTGAAGATGATCTCTTCGCCGTGAGCCGCATTCAGAAACTGCTGAATGGCCCGGCGCGACGCTTCAAACGCCGACGTGGCCTTCTCGGCCAGCGTATGAATGCCGCGGTGAATATTCGCGTTGTAGCCCTCGTAATACCGGGCCAGCGCGTTAAGAACCGGCAGCGGTTTTTGCGTTGTAGCCGCGTTATCAAAATACACCAGTTGCCGACCGTTCACAACCTGATCGAGAATCGGGAACTCCTGGCGAATGGCTTGTATATTCAGAATTTCGTGTGGGGCGATTTGCATAAAATCAGGATAATCTGTCAAAGAATAACACGAAATGGCGGGAAATGGTGCTTAGAAAAAGGAATATCGACAAATAGACGTTGCCTAACAAATACTGAAGTTTCGTTTCGATATTCGTTAGGCAACGTCTGTTCGTCGATATTTTCTACCGGGCCAGCTTGGCCTGAATCCGGCGCTCGATCTGCTCGCGCAGGGCGTTGATTTTGATTTTCTGGATGACATCCTCCGCAAAGGCGTACATCAGTAGCGACTGGGCCTCTTCCTTCGGAATCCCGCGCGAACGCATGTAAAACAGGGCTTCTTCGTTCAGCTTGCCGGTGGTGGTACCGTGCGAACATTTGACGTCGTCGGCAAAGATTTCCAGTTGCGGTTTGGTGTTCATCGTGGCTTCGTTCGAAAGCACCACGTTTTTGCACGACTGATAGGCGTTGGTTTTCTGGGCGTCCTGCCGGACGAAAATCTTGCCATTGAAAACCCCCGTTGACCGGTCTTCCAGAATCCCTTTATACAATTCGTTGCTGTGCGAATTCGGTTTCTGGTGATCCACCAGCGTGTGGTTGTCGATGTGCTGGCGGCCGTTCGGGAAATATAAACCGTACATGTGCGCTTCGCAGTTCGAACCGTCGAGGGTGATGTTCAGGTTGTTGCGAATAAAACCGCCATCCAGCGTTACCGTCGCCGAATAAAAATGGCTGTTGTCTTTCTGATCCACCTGCGTTGTGCCGATGTGGTAGGCCATGTCCGATTCGTTCTGGATTTTGTAATACTCCATCCGGGCCTCCTCAGCCAGCACAATTTCCGTCACTACGTTGGTAAAACTGGCCTGATCGCCGAGCGTCCGGAACGATTCGGCAACTTTGACCTCCGCGTTGCTGTTGACAATGAACAGGTTACGCGGTTGCGAAGCTACGTTCATCTGCCGGGCATCGGAAATGAAGCGCAGAATGGTCGGCGCTTCCACGGTGGTGTTGGCCGGAACCTGAATCACAACGCCTTCATCAGCAAAAGCCGTGTTCAGGGCCGTAAAGGCATTATCCTGGTAGTCCGCATATTTAGCAAAATACTGGCCGAGCACATCCGGCATGGTTTTCATGGCCTCCGTCAACGGGGTGATCGAAAGCTGCTCCGCCGGACTGACAATTTTCGAAAGTTCGGGCTGATACCGGCCATTCACAAAATACAGCACATTCCCCTCCAGGCGCGATGCTTCCAGTTGGGCCAGATCGTCGGCAGTAATTTGCGAGGCCGCGTTGAATTCAAAGACCTCTTTAATTAAACTGTTGACATTCGTGTATTTCCATTCTTCGTGCTTAACAGTCGGAAAACCCAGACGGTCGAACTGGTTGAGGGCTTCGCGCCGAACCTGGTGCAAAGCCGACTTGCTGGCCCCGTTCATCCGTTCTTCGGAGGTCCGAAAATCGGCCAACAGCTTGGATTTGAGATCGTTATTGGGCTGATTAGTCATTCGTGAATGAGGAGTTATGAATGAGGCAGTATGAATTGAAACTTGTCAGCGTTGGCCAGTCAATCCATCACGCAGCATCCATACTTATAAAATTAAACCGTTTCTACTTCGGCTTTGATCCAGTCGTAGCCTTTTTCTTCCAGCTCCAGCGCCAGTTCTTTCGGGCCGGATTTTACGATACGACCTTTGTACAGAACGTGAACGTAGTCGGGAACGATGTAGTCGAGCAGGCGCTGGTAGTGGGTGACCACGATGGTGGCCCGCTCCGGCGAACGCAGTTGATTGACGCCTTCGGCCACAATCCGCAACGCATCAATGTCCAGGCCCGAGTCGGTTTCGTCCAGGATCGCCAGTTTCGGTTCGAGCATGGCCATCTGGAAGATTTCGTTCCGTTTTTTCTCCCCACCCGAAAACCCTTCGTTCAATGACCGGCTCAGCAAAGACTGGTCGATGTTGACGAGCTTCATCTTTTCTTTCATCAGCTTCAGAAACTGAACGGCATCCAGCGGTTCCAGACCCCGGTATTTCCGAATTTCGTTCATGGCGGTTTTCAGGAAGTTGGTCGTGCTGACCCCCGGAATTTCAACCGGATACTGAAACGCCAGAAAAATGCCTTCAGCCGCCCGTTCTTCCGGGCCCATTTCCAGCAGATCTTTCCCGCCAAAAGTGACGCTTCCGCCGGTTACGTCGTAGTCTTCACGACCGGCCAGCACCGACGCCAGCGTACTTTTGCCGGAACCATTCGGCCCCATAATCGCGTGTACTTCACCGGCTTTGACGTCCAGATTAATACCCTTTAATATCTCTTTACTGCCAATGGATGCTTGTAAATTGCTAATAGTTAGCATAACGGAAGGATGATTACTCTTTTAATTAAACCGCAAAGGTAATGAGATGTCGTGTAAGCTACACGATCTGATAACAATTTAGAGTCGTTAAAAGTTGACGCTCACCGGATTTCGTTTGCGTATTCGATCCGGCTTTTTTTTTCACTACCCAAAGCCTTACCTTGCAATTCGAAGAAGTAAACACGTTTTGGTCATTGGTTCTATGCAAAATGGTACTCAGCAGGCTCGCACGCAGGAAATCAGGGTGACATCGGAAGTGGGGGCATTGAAACGCCTGCTGATTCACAGCCCCGACCGGGGGCTGGGAAAAGTCATTCCTTCCAAAGCGCAGGACTGGCTTTTTGAGGACATCGTGCATCTGGAGACGATGCGCAAAGACGAATATGATTACTACGTAAAGATTCTGCTCTATTTTCTGGACCCGGATAAAATTCGCGGCAAGCTCGCCGAAATCACCGGGGATGCTGAACGAAACTTTTTCAAACCGGACCATCCGGCCTATTTCCGTTCCGATGCCGTGATCGACCTCCAGTTCCTGCTGACCGAGATTCTGGAAGATGAGGTCATCCGAACCCGGCTGATTTCGGGCATTTGCGCCGTGGAGCGCTGTAGCTTTCACATTCAGAATCAGTTGTATACCTTTGAACCGGTCGAATTATCCAAGATTCTCATTTCCGGATCATTGCCCAACCGGGCGATGTTGTTTGCGCCCTTGCCGAATTTCATCTTCACGCGCGACATTGGCATTGTGATCAACAGCCATATTCTGCTGAATAAACCGGCCAAGCTGGCCCGAACCCGGGAAGCGCTTCTGGCGCAGTATATTTTTTTCTATCACCCCTTGTTCAGCCGCTACCGGGATAAAATCATCGAAATTCCGGACAACGAACATCATTTTCTGCTGTCCGACAACGACAGCAGCCACGACCTCACGCGCTCGACACTCGAAGGCGGTGATGTGATGATGGTTGCCCAAAACCATTTGCTGATCGGGTGCAGTGAACGAACAACGCTCTATGCCGCCCAGCAGGTGATCCGGTTGCTGTTTGAAAAAGAAGTCGTGGAAAAAGTGACGATTATCCAGATTCCCAAAAAACGGGATTACATGCACATCGACACGATTTTTACGCAGGTCAAACGCAACGTCTGGGTGTTGCTGGGGTCGCTGGGCCGCACGGGCGATGAAGCCAGGAAACGGGATCTGCTGCATTTTCTGGCGCCGAAAGATGCGTCGGAAGATCTGCGGATTATTCAGTTTACCAAAGGGGCGGAGCACAAACCGGTTTCGTTTGAAAACCTGGAGGATTTGCTGGCGGCCATTAGCCGGGACGATCTGGGGTGTACCGAACCCGTGCGGTTTATCTATTCCGGCAACAATGAGTTTCCGTTTGGCGCCCGCGAACAGTGGACGGACTCGTGTAATCTGCTGGCGTTGAAAGACGGCGTGGTGATCGGGTACGACCGAAACGATAAAACCCTCGAAGCCTTTCGGCAGGCCGGTTTTGAGACGGTTCAGGCGGTCGATTTGCTGGAACGGTTTGAGCGCGGAGAGGCCGATCCGGAAACGCTCGAAAATACCTTTATTCTCTTGCCCTCGGCAGAATTGTCGCGGGCGCGGGGCGGTTCCCACTGCATGAGTTTGCCCTTGTTACGGGCCGAGATATAAACTAACTAGCCTAACCCTATGCAATCACAGACGACATCGAATCTACTCATGATCAGGCCGGTCAGGTTTGGTTTTAATGAGCAAACCGCCGAGAGCAATGCGTTTCAGAACAGCGCGCTGGCGAGGGAAAACCGGCAGCTTGCGCAGGACAACGCGCTTCGGGAGTTTGATGAAATGGCCCGGCAGCTGACCGCGGCCGGCGTCAACGTCATTGTTTACGAAGATACGCCCGAACCGTATACGCCGGATTCTATTTTTCCCAACAACTGGGTATCGTTCCATTACAGCGGTACGGTGGTGTTGTACCCGATGCAGGCCCCCAACCGCCGGCTCGAACGGCGGTTGGATATTGTCGATGACCTCGCCCAAAAATACCAGGTTGCCAAGATCATCGACCTGACGCAGTTTGAGCAGGAAGGCAAATACCTCGAAGGAACCGGCAGCCTGGTGCTCGACCGCATGAAACGGGTCGCTTACGCCTGTTTATCGCCCCGGACCAACGCCGATGTGCTGGCCGAATTCAGCAACCGGACCGGTTATAAGGTGGTTACATTTTCGGCGGTCGATGGGGCCGGAATCCCGGTTTACCACACCAACGTCGTGATGTGCATTGGCGATGTTTTTGCGATTGTGTGTCTGGCGGCCATTGCTGACCCCGACGAGCGGCTGATGATTCGGCAGTCGCTGGTGAACAGCGGAAAACACGTGATCGACATCACGCTGGATCAGATGGCGCACTTTGCGGGAAACATGTTGCTGGTCATGACTCGGAAGGGACAAAAACTGCTTATTATGTCAACGCAGGCTTTTCAGGCACTGACGGCCCGGCAACGCGATGAGTTGGATGATTTTGCTACCTTGTTCCATTTTGACCTGTCGACGATCGAAGGACACGGAGGTGGGTCGGCGCGCTGCATGATGGCCGAAATCCATTTACCCAGTAAAGAATGATGCCGATCAGATTATAATTCGATAATATAAACGTAAAATCATGTGAAAAAACCGGGTCCTTTCACGAATTGAATAGTATCAGATAATCTCCGAAAAATAGGATAAATTCCCGATTAGATTGAATCTAATATACCGTTTAATAATTTAATTGTATCAACAACTATTTCGGCTTTTTGAATTCTCTGATAAACTAGTGTCATTTGTGTTAATAAGTTGGCAGCAATCCAATGGCGGGCTAAAAAACAATTGCTTTGACAAACTAATTTTAGCTAAGTTCGTTATATTTATAAATCGGTTACAAAAATCTTTTTGTGTTTTTTAAACCCTAGCAATCATGATCGCAGAGAAAAAACGTGTATCTAAGTACAGTAATTGCCTGAATTTCACGGCAAATGCCCTGGCGAGGGTAATGACCAACATTTCTGATGATGAATTCGGCCGGTTGGGCCTGACGGCATCTCACGCTTTTGTGCTGAAAGAAGCCATCGAAAACCCCGGTATTCAACCCAAGGAATTGAGTGGAGAATTACACCTGACGCCGTCAACCATCACCCGACTGATTGAAAAGCTGGAGTTGAAGAAACTGGTGGAGCGGAAGATTGAAGGGAAACACACGCTGGTGTATGCAACCGAAAAAGGAATTGCAATGCTGCCCGACATCAAGAAAGCCTGGGATAATTTAATGCGTCGGTATGCCGAAATTTTGGGCGATGAAAGTTCCCGCCGGATGACGGACATGATCTACGGAGCGGTAAAAGCACTCGGAAAAGATTCTTAAACGCCTTGTTGACAGTTTCCTGGACCAGGGCGGTTTTGATAAAGCACTGATCAATCGGTTGCCCAACGCGGGAATAGAAGACGTTTTTTAAACAATTTCGATGATTGAATTGTAGAATTGATGGGGTAATGCGACAGCAGAAAACCGACGACAGTTTTATGATTCAATCATTGAAATTATGAACACCAATCACGAGAAAGTTGCTTTAGTAACCGGGGCCAACCGTGGACTTGGGAAAGAAATTTCGCAACAATTGTGTAAGCAGGGCTATGCGGTTTTCATGGCCTCCCGCGATATAGAAAAAGGCCGGGACGCCGTTCAGGAATTATGTGGACAAGGCTACGAGGCTGTTTTCCTTCATATGGATGTTACCGATCCGGTCAGCATCAAAAACGCTTTCGGAGCCTTCTCCCAAAAAGCGGATCATTTAGACGTACTCATCAACAATGCCGCAATTCTGGAAGAATCCGACCGGCACGTTAGTATCTGCAAACTGCACATTGAATCACTGGAGCGCACGCTCAAAACGAATCTCTTGGGACCCATCATGGTGATTCAGGACTTTCTGCCGTTTCTGGAAAAAAGCAAAATTGGCGGTCGCATCATCAACATGACCAGTGATCTGGGTGCGCTCTCGAACATGCGCGATGGGTATCCGGCTTACAGTCTCTCCAAAACCGCTTTACACGCAATGACCAGACAATTTTCGGCTGCGCTGGTGGGGAAAAATATAGCCGTGAGCTGCGTCAATCCCGGCTGGGTGAAAACCGCTATGGGCGGCACCGGTGCCAACCGATCGCTGGAAAAAGGCGCCGAAACCGCCGTTTGGCTGGCGACGGAAGCTCCGTTGAGCGAGACCGGGAAGTTCTGGAAAGACAAACGGGAGGTGCCGTGGTAAACGGAATCTGCTATCTTTGCGTATTCCTGAACCTTAATCCCATTTCCATGAATCTGAGTCGAAAAACCGGTTTTCTTCTGGCCGCGTTGATGCTGGGTGCGTTCCAAAGTTTCAGCAGCGGGCTGGTTGCGGGTGGAGCCGATTCCGTCAAAGTAACCGCGCCGGGAGCAACACCGAAGCAGATTTCCAGTCAGTTTAAATTTACGGAAGGACCGGCCGTCAACAAAAAAGGCGACATCTATTTCACCGACCAGCCCAACGATAAAATCTGGAAATACGATACCGACGGCCAACTATCCTTATACATGGACAAAACCGGTCGGTCGAACGGCCTGTATTTTGACAAAAAAGGCAATCTGATTGCCTGCGCCGACGAGAAAGACGAACTCTGGTCGATTAGTCCGAAAGGGAAAGTGACGGTTTTACTGACCGGTTTTGAAGGCAAGCGACTCAACGGCCCCAACGATTTGTGGATTGACCCGAAAGGCGGTATTTATTTCACCGATCCGTATTACCAACGCGATTACTGGGAGCGCAAAAAACCGGATATCGAAGGCCAGAAGGTTTATTATCTGCCCAAAGGGAAAAAAGAACCGGTGGTGGTCGATGGCGATCTGATGCAGCCCAACGGGATTGTGGGAACGGCCGATGGTAAATTTTTGTACGTGGCCGACATTCGGGCCAGCAAAACGTACAAGTACCAGATCAACGATGATGGTTCTCTAACCAATCGCCAGTTGTACGTGGAGCAGGGGTCGGACGGAATGACAATCGATCAGCAGGGAAATATCTATCTGAGTGGCAAGGGCGTGACGGTTTACAGTCCGGCGGGCGAAAAACTTCAGAACATTCCGGTGCCGTCGCGCTGGGTTGGGAACATTTGCTTCGGCGGTAAAGACCGAAAGACCCTGTTCATCACCGCCACGGAGTCGGTTTATACCCTTGACATGCAGGTGAAAGGGGTGGAATAGAACGGAAGCAAGCGGGATGTATCCATCCGATTTAAAGAATCGAGATCCGATAGCAATAAAAGCATAAAAAAACCGCCCCGATCAAGGGCGGTTTTTTTATGACAGGCAGAATGGTTTATGCCAGAATCCGGATGCGAACCGGCTGGGCAACAATCTGGGAGCCATCGTCCAGTGTGACCAGGAACATAAACGCAATTTCCCGAACCGGGGTTGCTGGCGTAATGGGCACGGCGGGCCGTTTTGCCGCAAAATCTTTGATCGTGGTGGTGAAGTCTACTGTCGTACCGCTTCCGGCAATCGGAGCCGCGATGTAGTTGGTAGCAACCGCGTTCAAGGTAGCTACGTTGATGCTGGTGGCGCCAGCCGCTACCCGGGTGATTTCCTTGATGGTCCGCCCGCTGGAAGCCGGAATCGACAGCGTGACTTTGATGTTACCACCGGCTGCCGTCGAAACTTCGTAATACGGATCAAAACCGTAGGTAGTGGCCCCCGTGTAGGTCACGGGTACGTCCGGCCGGTTGTCCTGCACCAGATCGCTGTAAACGTAATCGTCTTTACAGGAAACGCCGGCCAGCACGATCACGGAAAGCAAAAGAAATTGAAACGCTATTTTTTTCATGATAATAGTCAGTTAACGAATGAGCGATTAATCAACATCCCACCACAGTTTTACGTTGGATTGCGGACCCGGATTGGGGAAATTAGGGTTCCGCTCGATTTCCTGCGTGATATAAGCCGCGCGCACCGGACGGGTTCCATCAACCCCTACGGCGTTTTGCGAAGCGGTCAGACGCGGATAACCGGTCCGGCGCAGGTCGTTCCACGACTCCAGGCCGTTGCCCGTCCAGGCAATCCATTTCTGCGTGATAATCTGCTCAAGTTTCTGTTCGTTTGTTCCCGTGAGGGTCGCCACGTTCGGGTTGGCGGTCAGGTAAGCCGCAATGGCGGCATCCGTGATACCGGCCAGCTTCATCGAGGCCGTGATGCCTTCGGTATATAGCGTCTGCGGATCACCCGGCGTGCCGAGGATCAGCGCCGATTCGGCCAGAATGAACGCCCGCTGGAAGTTGGTTACCAACCGGACCGGCCCTTCGCCCTGCGTACCCGTTATGTACGGCGCATACCGTGACCAGGTGGTCGTTGGCGTGGGTAGAACCCCGTTGTAGCCGTTGTCGATGGTTACGTAATCGGTTGACGGTTTGGTGAAGAAAACCGGCAGACGCGGGTCGGTTTTAGACGCATCCGTCGCACTCGGACGAAGCACGTTCAGGAAACGCGTGCTGAGAATCAGTTCATTGCTGAAGGAGCCAAAAACCGCCAGGTTCCAGATGGCGCTCGTACTGCCGACGCTGCTACCAAATTTGACGTTCAGATCCTGCGCGTTGGTGGTGATATATAGGTTGGTGGTCAGGACCTCCGTGATGATCTGCTTCGCCAGCGCCGGTTCTTTGTCGCTAATCGTGTTGGCCATTTTCAGCATCAGCGTATAACCGGCGCGTTTCCAGTTTTCGACGTTCCCGGCGTAAACGATATCTTCAGCACCCGGTTTTGGGGTGGTAGTCGCATCCAGGTCTTTAATGCCTTCGCGGACCAGATCAAACAGACTCTGAATGCCCAGCGACTGATTGCCTTTGTAGATATCTTCCTGCTTGTCGAGCCGGGGCTGGATAAACGCTTCGCCCTGCAACGCCTGCGAATACGGAATGTCGCCCCAAATATCGGTTGCCATGCTGAAGGTATACGCCTTCATGATTTTCGCGATACCGGTGTAGATTTTCGCATTCCGCTGGTCGGCAGATTCAATGAGTTTCTGATAACCCACCAGCGCACCGCCGTAGATATCGAAACGCCACTGGTTGCCAAAATCGGCACCGTTGGTATTGAACCGATCCCAGGTAGCCGGGCTTCCACCCGCACCCGACAGGTAGTTTACCACCACCGACGCAAACCGGTTGAGTTCGCCATTGTTGGCAAAAGCCGAGCCCGCCAGGGCCGACGGCAGCAGAACGGCGGGGGTCACCTCCGTCGGGTTGTTCGGCGTCACGTTGACGTCGAGGTAGTTGCTACAGGCACCCATGGAAAGCAGTAGGGGCACCAACAGAAATTTTTTATAATGGATGAGCTTCATTGTCAGAATAATGATGAAGGTGATTAAAACGTAAACCGCAGGTTGACCCCGTAATTCCGCGTGTTGGGAATACCGTTCAAATCAAGTCCCTGAATGTTACCGGCACCTTGCGTGTTGGTTTCGGGATCACCGAAATAATTGGGTGAATAGAACCACAGGTTACGGCCACTGACCCCTACCGAAATAGCCCCGAATGGCGTTTTACCAATCAGGTTGGCCGGAATGCTGTAGTTCAGTGCGATTTCGCGCAGGCGGTAAACGGTCGCGTCGAAAACGGCTGCTTCCGAAGCCAGACCACCGAGGTTGGCCCAGTAGTTCTGCGAGCTAACCTGAATGTTGTTCGGCGTATACGATTTCGAACCGTCGGCATTGGTTACTTCAATAACACCCGGTAAGATGCGGGGCTGTTCCCGGTCAACTCCGGTGACGGCCAAATGGCCCTGACCCCGTAAGTCAACCGCACCGAACGAGTACAACTGACCACCCTGGCGCGTGTCAAACAGAACCGACAGCGACAAGCCTTTGTAGCTGAAGGTGTTGTTCAAACCGGCGGTCCAGTTCGGGTTCGGGTTGGAGATAACCTGTCCGGCAATTCCCGGTACGAACAAACCCGTGTTGGGGTTGATCAGGTAGTCACCCTGTGGGCTGCGGGCGTTGGCCGTTCCGACAATGACGCCATACGGGTGTCCGACCACAATGGATGGGTTGATCCCGGTGAAGGCACCGCCCGTGATCGGCGACTGCGTAACACCCGGCGCAATTTCTTCCACTTTGTTGCGGATGCGGGTAAAGTTCAGCAGCAGATCCCACTTGAAACCGTTCTGCAAACGAACCGGCGTGGTGTTCAGAATCAATTCGATCCCCTTGTTACTGAGCGCACCAACGTTGGTCGTGCGGGTGTCATAACCGGTTGAATTGGAAACCGAAACGTTGAAAATCTGGTTCGTACTGCGCGTGTCGAAGTAGGCCAGATCGATGCTGGCCCGGTTCCGGAACAGACCGACGTTCAGACCAAATTCATACGAACGGACAAACTCGGGCGTCAGGTTGTTGTTACCAATGCGGGTGCTGGGGCCAAAACCGGGTAAGCTGGCACCACCCACCGAAATCGGGAAGGTAATGCTGGCGGCATTGTTCCCGTAGCTGGAACCCACAAAAACCGAGTTCAGCAAATAAGGATCGGCATCCCGCCCCACCCGGGCAATGCTGGCACGGACTTTGGCGTACGACAACACATCCGAGTTGATTTTGAAGGCGTCGGTCGGCACGAAGCTAACCGAGGCTGCCGGATAGAAGTAGGTGTTGCTCGATTTGGGCAGCGTCGACGACTGGTCAACCCGGCCGGAGAGTTCCAGAAACAGGTAGTTCTGGTACGACAAAGCCAGCTGACCGTAATAACCGACCAACCGGCGCAGGGTGTTGTTTTCCTGGCTGGCGGTAAAAACCGACCCGTTGCTAACGTTGTAGAAGCCCGGAATGGTTAATTGCTGAGCCGACAGCGTGGTGTTCTGATCTCTCCGCTGGTTGATGTTATTGCCCAGTAACAGCGTAGCATTCAGGCCTTCCAGAAAGATATTATCCTGGTGGGCGTTGATCAGCAGGTCACCATTCAATTCCGAACGGAAGAACATATCTTCGACAATCTGACCGGCCGGTCCCCGGGCTGATCCGATGGCAAAGCTCATTTTGCGACGATCCGTGTACGTATCGGCCGTGACGCGGTACGACACATTCAACCACTTGGTGATGTCATACCCAGCCTGGAAGTTACCGAAAACCCGGTCTACCCGGCTTTGCATCGTTTCGTTGTAGGTACTCCAGAGCGGGTGGTTTTGCGTGGTCGAGTAGTAAATACTCTTTCCCTGCGCATCCTGGTATGGTGAACCGATCAGGTCAAAGCTCCGCGGAATCCGGGTAAGCTGACCAAAGGCGCTACCGCCGTTTCCGACCGGAGTTCCGTTCTGGGCGGTTTTGACGTACGTGACCGTGCTGCTCAGTTTCAGACCATTCTGCAGTCGTGACTCACCACCGACCTGGATGTTGGTCCGGTCGAATTTGGTGTTGGGTACAATCCCTTTTTGCAGGGTGTTTCCAACGGTCAGGATGTAATTCCGCCGTTCGTCACCCGAAGCAATGTTGATGGAGTTTTGCCAGACATTGCCTTGTTTGTAGAAATCGGTCACGTTATCCGGATACGCCTGATACGGAACTGTAGCGCCTTGAAGCGTGGTAACCTGAGTTAAGTTACCGCCGAATTTAGGGCCCCAGGAGTTCCCGGACGTGTTGACAAAGTTGTTCTGCGTACCCTGTCCGTAATCGTTCTGCAGGGCCGGTAAACCGTATACATTCTGAATGTTGAAGGAAGAATTAACCGTTACTTCCGTTTTGCCTTTCAGGTTGCGACCGGTTTTGGTCGTGATGACAATGGCGCCGGCCGACGCCCGCGAACCGTACAAAACCGAGGCTGCGGGGCCTTTCAGCACGTTGATAGACTCGATGCTTTCCGGGTTGATATCGGCCAGACGGTTGGATGCCGGGGCGCTGAAAAGCGAGTTGTCCGTGTTCGGGTTGCGGTTGACGTCGTTGTTGAAAATAACGCCATCGACCACGATCAGCGGCTGGTTGCTTCCGTTAAACGACGTAATTCCGCGAATGTTGATGTTGGTTGACGCGCCGGGTGCACCGCTGGAAGGCGTGATGTTGACCCCGGCCAGCTTCCCTTGCAGGGCGTTCAGGACGTTAGGCTCCGAGCGCTGGGCCAGTTGCTCACCGCGAACATCCTGGGTGGAATAACCAAGTGAACGGCGGTCGCGTTCGATACCCTGGGCCGTTACGACGACTTCGGACAACTGACTGGCATCGGATTTGAGCTGGACATTGATCGTGGTCTGACTGCCGACTTCGATCTCCTGCGTTGCGGTTCCAATGAAGCTAAACACCAGACGGGCGTTGTTGGGAACATTGGGCAGACTGTAGTTTCCGTCTGAATCGGTCGTAGTACCGCGGCTGGTACCTTTCAATTGAATGCTCACACCGGGGAGGGAGGAGCCGTCGTCGGATGAGGTGACTTTACCAGTCACCGTCCGGTCCTGAGCTAATGCGGGCAGGGCAAAAAGCACGCACAATAGCCAGAATCCAGCTAAACGTTTTCTCATAGATAGGTTATTGTTTGGATGAACTATTAAAATGGTTGCAAAAATACTTTTATATCCGCAATAAATAAACCAAATAAGTAGTTCTCCATTATTTTTTTTAGACATACTTAAGATAGCCTTCAAATAGATATTTGATTACAAGGGAGTTATCGATTTGTTGATTAGAATCTTTTCTATTCGCAAAAAACAAACCTTCCGGCGGCAATTCTGATCCGAAACCATCGAATCGTCTTTGCTACCGGAAGGCTTTTAAAAATGAGCTGGCCCAATAATCAGACCATTTTATCCAAAATTAAGGATTCGGCTCGGCCAGTTTATTGACGTTTAGTTCACCCTGCGGAATGGGCCAGATGTACACCGACGCATCAACGGTTACGGCCTGAATGTTGGCTTTCGCCGGTAACGGTAGGTTCAGGCGGAGCAAATCATTCGAGCGGAAACCTTCGCCGAGCAATTCAATCCGGCGTTCGAGCAAAATGGCATCAACCAGGGCGGTTTTATCGGCCAGGGTCGTATAAACCGCCGTCGGGGCCGACCGACCCCGGACGGCGTTGAGCAACGCCAGCGCGTCGGCATCGACGCCAGCCGCCAGCCGGGCTTTGGCTTCGGCCAGGTTGAGCAGCACCTCGGCGTACCGGATAACGGGGGCATAATCGCTGTGCTGCGGCCCGGTCGGGAACTTGGTGAGCCGGATGCGGCCCGCATCGCCCGTAAAATCATTCTTCACAAAACTGGTTCGCCGGGCATCGGTCGCCGTGAAAGCCGGGCTCGCCAGGATGGCGTTGGGATTCAGGCTGTAGTCACCAATGCCGACAATGGGCATGTAATAACTGGCCAAACCGTTCTGCGTGCCGGGCAAATCATTGCTGCTCATCGGCATCGACAGAATGGATTCGGTGGTGGTGTAGTTCGAAAAAACCGTCGCGACCGATGCCTGCAACTGGTGAGCAACCCCGGTTGCGGCCCGGTACGGCGCCGTGGCCGAAACAATTTTGGCGGCTTCCGTCACCACGTCGGCATAACGGCCCATCGCCAGATACGCCCGGGTTTTCAGCGCAATCGCCGTGTTTTTGTGGGCGCGCGTGGTGTTGAGCGCGGCACTGGCGTAGGTAGCGGGCAGGTTTTGCTCGGCAAACGTCAGATCCTCCAGAATCTGCTTATACACATCCGCCACCGAACTGCGAACCAGATCATTGTTTCCGGTTCCCACTTCGCCTTTTAAGCGCAGCGGCAAACCGGGGCTGCTGCCGTTGTTCTTGGTATAGGGCTGGGCGTACAACTGAATCATCGAGAGGTAAGTCAGCCCCCGCAAAAACCGGGTTTCGCCCTTGTACTGGCTGGCCAAAGCCGCATCGACCACGTTGGGATTGGCGTCGATGCCTTCCAGAAACAGGTTCATCCGGTTGATGGCCAGATAGGCCTGATTCCAGAGGTTGGTGGGTTCGTTCGAGCCGGAGTTGTTGGTGTGGTTCCAGGTCTGAAGCGCCGTCACCCCGTTGTTGCTCACGTTCAGAAATTCTTCCCCCCGAACGTCAACGTAAACAAAATACCGCCCGCCGAGAAACTGACCGTTCTTGACGCTGGCATACAAGCCATTCACCTGCGCCAATACCCGGTCAGGGTTGGAAAAAGCTTCCACGTCGGCCAGACTGGTCAGTGGGGTGGGATTCAGGATGTCTTCCTCGCTGCACGAGGTCACAACAGGCATCAGAAGCACCGAAAACAAAGCGGTTTTCAGCAGGGTCCGCCGGTTTATGGAAGGAAACGATGTATGTTTTTTCATGGAAAATCGTGTTAACCGTTTAAAAGTGATCCGTAGTCCGTTAAACGGTCGGTTAGAAATTGAGGCTCAGACCAGCGGTGAACGTCCGCGCCTGCGGTACCGAGTTCCGGTCGACACCCGGTGCCGTGTTGGAGTTCCGGTTGGTCGAAATTTCGGGGTCAGCGCCCGTGTAGCCCGTGATAATGAAAGCGTTCTGAACTTGACCGTACACCCGAATCGACGACAGATTGGCTTTCCGCAGCAGGTCGTTCCGGAAGGTATACGCCAGCAGGATGTTGCGGCCCCGGACAAAATCACCTTTTTCAACATTTTCGGAAATCGGGTTGGCCGAACCGTTGGAGATGTTATCGTTCAAAACCGGGCGCGGCACATCGGTTACATCACCCGCCTGTTTCCAGTGGTTCAGCACCCCCACGTCGTTGTTCCACGGACGCTGATCGCGCAAACCGGCTTTTGTACCGTTGTAAATCACGTTGCCGCCCGAGAATTGCAGAAAAACACCCAGTTCCAGGTTGCCGTATCTGAAGGTATTGTCCAGACCGCCGTACCATTTCGGCAGGGCGGCTCCCACCACCACCCGGTCCGTGCCGGAAATAGCGGGCGCGTTGCCGTCCTTATCAACATACGTCCAGCGGCTGGCCGCCGGAGCCGAGTGGTCATACTGCACACGCTCGCCTTTGGCGTTGATAAAAATCCGGCGACCGTTGGCGGGATTGACGCCGTCCGTCCGGATCACGTAGATGCTGCCGATCGACTCGTTGACCCGCACAATGTTGGAGCTTTCCAGACCGCCGGTATTGGCCAGAATGTCGGCGTTGTTATTGGCCAGCGAGGTCACTTCATTTTTCAGCGTCGACAGGTTGAAGCTGGTCGTCCAGTTGAATTTTCCTTTCGTCAGGTTGTTCGACGTCAGCGCCAGTTCAATACCGGAATTGACCATCGAGCCAATGTTCGTCAGGATAAAATTGTTCGGAATCCCGCGCGAGGGCGCCTGCGGCTCGGGCAAGACGAGGTCGGTGACGTTTTT
This sequence comes from Larkinella ripae, assembly GCF_054780775.1. Lineage (NCBI taxonomy): Bacteria > Pseudomonadati > Bacteroidota > Cytophagia > Cytophagales > Spirosomataceae > Larkinella > Larkinella ripae. The sequence continues at coordinate 223,446 of NZ_BAAGVR010000001.1, read as the reverse complement.
GTTGTAATAGGTCAGCTCGCCCGTAATCCGGTCGCTGAACAAGCCGAAGGCAATACCGACGTCGGTGCTGGTGCTGCTTTCCCACCGCAAAGCCGCGTTTCCGGCCTGGGCGAAGAAGAACGTCGGCACGGTGCTGTACAAACCGGAGTTAAACAGGCTTAACGAGCCGAAATCACTGATGCTGGCGTTGCCGACGCGGCCCAGGCTGGCCCGGATTTTGAATTCATTGACTACTTTGCCCAGGGAATTTTTCCAGAAATCCTCTTCCGAGACCCGCCACCCGATTGATCCACCGGGAAAGTTGCCGTATTTCTGCCCGGGCGCGTAGGCCGAATACCCGTCCCGGCGGAAATTGAAGGTCAGCAGGTATTTCTGGTCGTAATTGTAATCAAGACGGGCAAAATAGGAAACCAGGCCGTTCTGACTCTGGAAATTGCCCGACGGCGGCTGGTTGCTCGTGAAGTTGCCCTGATACGACGTAAAGAACGGATCGGACAGGCCCTGCCGCGCCCCGCCCCAGCGGTTGATGGTGTACTGCTGTACTTCGTTACCAACCACAACGGCGGCATTGTTTTTACCCAGTTGCAGATCGTACGTAAAGTAATTCTGCCAGTTCCACTGCTTGATGTTGGTGAAAATGTTAAACGCCTGACCACCCGCCGTGCCGCCTTCGCCGTGGATGCTGTTGCGGAAGTCGATGTCTTCAACGGTCGTGTTATCAATTCCGTAGGAAGTCCGGAACGACAGCCCTTTGAACAGGTTAACATCCGCGAAGATGTTCCCGATCAGGTGGTTGTTTTCCGATGTAAACCGGCTCAGTTCGAGGTCCGGCAGCGGGTTGTAATAGCCACCGGCGCCCACCAGGTTTTTGCCCAGGCCCATGTTGTTACCGGCGCGGTTGATGTTGTACGAACCATCGGGGTTGCGGGGAGCCAGGTTCGGGGCCAGCACCAGCGGCAGACGGCCCAAACCGCCCGTGCTGAAGGCCCCCGTTGTGCCGGTATTGGGCGCCTGGTTGTTGCTGTTGGCCAGCGTGATGTTAGCACCCAGTTTAATGGCTTTGTTCAACTGGTGCGAGATGTTCATCCGGCCCGTCATCCGGTTAAAGGAATTCTGTTTCAGCATCCCTTCCTGGTTCGTGTAGCCCACCGAGAAGGCGTATTTGGTGTCTTTGGTCCCGCCGTTGACGCTCAGGTTGTGGTTGTGAGCCGTTCCGGTGCGGTAAATAACGTCGTACCAATCGGTGTCGGCTACGCTGCCATCCGCATTGATGGTGGGGAAGAACTGGTCCGGCAAACCGGCGTTGCGGGCGGCCAGATTCTTGTAATCCATGTACTGCTGGGCATTCAGGATGTTGAACAGGCGGAACGGTTTGGTGACGCCGACCCAGCCGTCGTAAGCTACCTGAACCCGGCCTTCCTTGCCTTTTTTGGTGGTGATCAGAATGACCCCGGCGGCTGCGCGCGAACCGTAGATGGCCGTGGCCGAGGCATCTTTCAGGATTTCCAGGGATTCAATATCCGACGGATTGATGTCGCCCAGCGGGTTGTTCACCGTAAAACCGCCTGCCGACACGTTGTCATTGGAGTTAATCGGTAACCCGTCGATGACGATCAGCGGAGAGGAACTGCCGTTGATGGACGAAACCCCGCGTACCCGGATCACCGGCGCGTTATTGAGGACCCCGTTGGGCGTGATGATGTTCACCCCGGCCGCGCGCCCCTGCAACGCCTGATCAAAACTCTGAACCGGTTTGTTGGCGATGCTTTCCCCGCCTACTGATGACACGGCACCGGTTATTGTCTTTTTACTCTGGGTCCCGTAGCCCACAACCACCACCTCGCTGAGGCTGGTGGCATCGATCTGGAGGGTGACATTTACATTGGAACGGTTTCCGACTTCGACTTCTTGCGAAGAAAAACCGATGAAGCTGAAGACCAGTCGTGCATTGGACGGTACGTTGGTCAGGCGGTAAGTGCCGTCGCCGTCGCTGTTGGTGCCCCGGCTGGTACCTTTGAGTTGAACGCTAACGCCGGGGAGCGGAGAGCCGTCGTCGGATGAAGTGATTTTGCCGGTGATGGTGCGGTCCTGAGCCAAGCCAGGTAGCGACAAGAGGACAGACCACACCCATAGAAATGGTAAGAATTTCTTCATAAATCTGTATATTTGTTTAGGTTATTTGCAAAAATGCTTCAAAAATTGATTCTACAATACGGTTGTATTAAAATTTCATTAAAAAAGTTTTACCATTGCTTATAAACCTAAAATTCTGACAATCACTGGAAATCTGTTTGAATTGGTCTTATGAAAATAACTACGGGAATAGTTTGCTTACTTTTTGGTGTTTTTTGCCTTTTGTCGTATGCTACCTACGCGCAAGGACCCCTGAAAACCCAGATGAATAAACTGGCCGATGGTGTCGAGAAAAAGGTGGTGACCTGGCGCCGGGAGATTCACCAGAATCCGGAATTGGGTAATCGTGAATTTCAGACCTCGGCCAAAATTGCCGCCCACCTGCATTCGCTCGGAATCGACGTAAAAACCAATGTTGCCAAAACTGGGGTCGTCGGTATTTTGAAGGGCGGAAAACCGGGTCCGGTCGTGGCGCTGCGGGCCGATATGGATGGCTTGCCCGTGACCGAGCGGGGTGATTTGGCCTTTAAATCGACGGTTACGACCGAATACAACGGCCAGAAAACCGGCGTCATGCACGCGTGCGGACACGATTCGCACGTTGCCATCATGATGGGCGTTGCCGAGGTCCTGGCAGGTGTGAAGGGCGATCTCAAAGGAACCGTCAAGTTTATTTTCCAACCGGCGGAAGAGGGCGCTCCGGCGGGGGAAGAGGGCGGTGCCCAGTTGATGGTGAAAGAAGGCGTGCTCGAAAATCCGAAAGTCGATGCCATTTTTGGGCTGCACATCAATTCCCAAACCGAAGTCGGAACGATTAAATACCGCCCGGGCGCCACGATGGCCGCCGTTGATTTTTACAGCATCAAAGTGAAAGGCAAACAAACGCACGGGGCGGCTCCGTGGTCGGGGGTCGATCCGATCGTGACGTCTTCCCAGATCGTGATGGGGCTACAAACCATCGTCAGCCGGAACCTGCCAATTACGGAATACCCGGCGGTGGTGACGGTTGGCGCGGTGCACGGCGGGATTCGGCAAAACATCATTCCGGAAGAAGTAAACATGATCGGGACCATCCGTTCGTTCACGCCGGAAATGCAGCAAACGATCCACCGCCGGATCAACGAAATTGCGACGCATGTGTCGGAAAGTGCCGGGGCCAAAGCCGATGTTAAAATTGACGTGATGTATCCGGTAACCTACAACGACCCCGCCCTGACCGACCAGATGGTGCCAACGCTCGAAGCCGTGGCCGGAAAAGACAAGGTAATTATCCGCCCGCTCGATACCGGAGCCGAAGACTTTTCCTTTTTCCAGCAGAAGGTGCCCGGTTTTTTCTTTTTCCTGGGTGGGATGCCCAAAGGACAGAAACTGGAGAATGCCGCTCCGCACCACACCCCGGATTTTCACATCGACGAAAGCGGTTTTGGCCTGGGCGTCAAATCACTTTGTCACCTGACGGTGGATTATATGGAACAGTGGAAAGGAGCCGGCGCTACGGCGAGTGGGAAGAAAAAATGAATAATGAATAATGAATAATGAATAATGAATAATGAATAATGAATAATGAATAATGAATAATGAATAATGAATAATGAATAATGAATCTTTCTAGAAGAACAGCCTATTTTTGCAGGCTGCGTTCTGCGGTGTCGATGCTTTTCTTAAAAATCCGTATCAGTTCGTTACACTCTGTCAACGTGGGAAAACCGGACGGGCCTAATAAATTTACTTTTTCGAGGATTCGTAGATTGATGCGGGATTCGCGGAGTTCCTTGAGCGCTCCTTTCATCTTGTGAACGAAATCTTTTTGCGATTCAGCGCTCTGGGCTTCGCCGTAATGAAGGGCTGGAGCAGTACCTGATCGCAGAAGCTGCCCGCCAAGATGACTCGAAGCTTTTGTCAACGGTAGTTCTTCCACAGCGGTTATTATCGCTGCCGAAAAATTGATAAGTCGATCCTCCAGGTCAAATTTCCGCTCGGTCATTCTTTCAGTATTCGCTATTCAACATTCATTATTCGATATTGATAACTTCTACTGCGTTAGACGTTTGCCAAGCAGAACGGTCACTTCTACATTGATCATTTCGGCTAAAACCGCAAAACCCCACCCGCGTCTGTCACCTCCAGCACCGCTTCCTGCCCGATTGGCAGGGCGAGGTTCCGGGCAACGTGGCCGATCGGGAAGTCGAAGCAAACCGGGAAGCCGAAACCAGCCACCTGCTCGGCAATGATTTCATACACGGTTTTACCAAAAGGCGCCGACTCGTTGATGCGCATTTCCGTAAACTGCCCCACGATCAAACCGGCCAAACCGCGGAGACGGCCGGAACGCCGGAGTTGAATCATCATGCGATCGGTGGAGTAATACGTTTCGTCAATGTCTTCGATGAACAGCAGTTTGCCGGTCAGGTCGATGTCGGAGGGCGTCGCCAGGGTGTGCGTGAGCAGTGTGAGGTTGCCGCCAACCAAGGGCCCCGTGGCGGTTCCGGGCCGGTTGAGCGCGTTGGCCGGACTCGTATACGGCGCAACGGTTTCGCCAAACAGGCATTGACGCAGCGTTTGGAGTGACTCTTTTATTCCCTCGTTGCCAAAAAGTTTGGGCATAATGGCGTGCAGACTCTGAACGCCCAGGCGGTGCAAATGGCAGTGCAAAACCGTAATGTCGCTGAAGCCGACAATCCATTTCGGGTGGTCGAGGAATTGCGTGAAGTCGAGCTGGTCGAGAATCCGGTAACTGCCGTAGCCTCCGCGGGCCGAAAAAACCGCCCGGATGCTCGGGTCGTTGAGCATCTGCTGCAAATCGCGCCCGCGCACAAAATCATCCCCCGCAAATTGGTAATAACTGCTTTGGAGCGATTCGCCTTCAACCACTTCGAGCTGCCAGTCGTCGCGCAGAATGCGGAAAGCCGGTTCCAGCGTTTCGTAATCCAGGCGACTGGCCATGGCCATGAGTCCGACGCGCTGGCCGGCTTGTAAAAAAGGAGGACGTATCAAGGTAAATCAGATGAAAATGACATCTTCCAGCACGTCGGCCCCCATTTCGCGGTTGATGAGCTGAATCATTTTTTGCTTGGCAATGACCAATTCGCTGCGGAGCGGAGCGGAATTAATTTCGATGTGCAGTTTGCGGTCTTTGACGTAGAGCCGATTGGTGCGGGAGGCAATGGCTTTGCCCATCATTTTTTCCCAAAAGGCTTCCAGATACGTTTCGTTGAAGCGGGTTTGGAGTTGGTACGACTTCAACATTTGCCCGATGGCATCTTTCAGGGCAACCGCCCCCGCGCGCCGGGACGCGTTATCTTTGTCAAAGCGATAGGATTGGGCCATACGGAACGGTGTCTTATTACAAAGGTAACGAACGACCCGAAGGAATGGCAAGCGGGACTCAGAAAAATTTTAGCGCCCGGAACGGGTGTTGCAGGGCGGGAGGATTGAAAAGAATGGGAGAACGACGGGTCGGTTTTAGCCAGCCAGTCCTTTTTTCAGCTCCTCTACTTTAACCATTTTTTCGCCTTGATTGATAAATTTTCCCGATTTTGGACTTAATTTGTATTGATTTACCTATAGTCCTTATCTGATTTATGCAATCTTCCGAAAAACCGTCGCAAACATCGCGTCGCAAATTTATTCAGGCCGGGGCATTAGCCGCTGGTAGCTTCTTTATCGTACCCCGCCATGTGCTGGGTCGGGGATTTATTGCTCCGAGTGATAAACTGAACATCGCCGGTGTTGGTATTGGCGGAAAAGGGTTTGGCGATACCAACAATGCGTTTAACAACGGTGCGAATAACATCGTCGCGCTGTGTGACGTCGACTGGGGCCTTCCCCGCGTCAAAGAAAATTTCACGAAGCACCCGAACGCCAAACGGTATAAGGATTTCCGTGAAATGCTCGAAAAAGAAGGCAAATCCATCGACGCCGTGACGGTTTCGACCGCCGATCACACCCACGCAGTGGTGGCCATGGCGGCCATGCAGCGCGGAAAACACGTATACGTTCAGAAACCGCTGACGCACAATATTTACGAAGCCCGGATGCTGACCGAAGCCGCTCGTAAGTACAAAGTGGTGACGCAGATGGGAAACCAGGGTTCGTCGAATCCGCAGCAAAGAACGATGGTCGAATGGTTCGACAAAGGACTGATCGGCAAAGTAAACGAAATTCAGATCTGGACCGACCGACCGGTTTGGCCGCAGGGAATACCCGTTCCGCAACCGGCTGGCGAACCATCAGCCGATTTGGACTGGGATTTGTGGCTCGGACCTGCCCAAAAGGTCGGTTACACCCCGGCGTATCACCCGTTCAAATGGCGCGGCTGGTGGAACTTCGGCGCGGGTGCGCTCGGCGACATCGGCTGCCACATCATGGACATTCCGTTCCGGGTGCTGGGACTGGGCTACCCCACGGAAGTGGAAGCCAGTATCAGCTCGGTATTCCTGAAAGACTGGACGGCGGAATACAATCCGGAAGGCTGCCCGCCCGCATCACACGTTGAACTGAAATTCCCGGCTTCGGCTAAAAATAAGTCCGACGTAAAACTGGTATGGTCCGATGGCGGTCTTCGCCCGTTCCGGCCGAATTTCATGCCCGCTGGCGAAGCCTATCCCGAAGGGGGCCAGAACGGAATGTTCATGATCGGTGATAAAGGCCTGATTGCCTGCGGTATGTACGGTGACGATCCGAAGCTGTACACCAAAGACGGACAGAAAATGGAGGCACCGGCGAAACCGAAACCCGCCGATGGCAAACCCTGGCCGGAAAATGGTCACCAGATCCTGTGGACCGAAGCCTGCAAAGCCGGTTTTAACAGCAAAGAACACAAAGGCCTCACGTCGTCGTTTGACTTTGCCGGTCCGCTGACCGAGTCGGTTTTGATGGGTAACCTGGCAATTCGCAGCTACATGCTCCGGACTCCCAAGGCCGACGGCAAAGGGTTCAACTACCCCGGTCGCCAACGCCTGACCTGGGATGGCAAAAACATGAAAATTACCAATTTCGACGAAGCCAATCAGTTTGTTTCGCGGCAATACCGCGACGGCTGGAAGCTTCCCGTATAATTGAATTTACCCGGCCAGTCTTCCAGAGCGGCCGGTTGGTGAAGCCTCCTGTTTTACGGTTAAAAAGCTGTAAGACGGGAGGCTTTTTGTTGGCGGACCGGACAACCGTTTAAGAAAACGATGCGCACCATTTCGGCGCGTCGGGGCGGTTTCCTGCCAAAAAATTTGCAGCAACGGACTCCGTTCGCTATACTTGCGGCTCAAATCAAGTTTCCGGCCCCATTCAGCTACGCCGGATCGTTGCAGCAGACCATCCTGTTGCGCTTGGTTTATAAAGAAGAGGCAAGAGACCGGGCTCGGTGAACCTCTGGCAACCTGCCGCGTGGCAAGGTGCTACATCCCGCCTACGGTTTGTGAACGCAAGCCGATAGGAGATATAAATCGAATCGACTCATGATTAACATCCGATGCTGTATGCCCGTCGGCGGGCTACTATTCTCACACACTCCAAGTACACCGACAACCGGGAGAGGCTTTCGGCGAACGATTGAACGACAGCGTCGTTGAGGCTGGCTGTTGCCTTTTCAATCCGTTACAATCCCTGGCTTCGGTGGTCCGGCAAAACCGGGTTCCACCCGAAGCAACTCGAATCCCTATTCGTTATCGTACCTAATTCACAGCAATATGGCAACTCCATTGCACTTTGAAACCCTGCAATTGCACGCAGGGCAGGAGCCCGACCCCACCACCAAATCGCGGGCCGTACCCATTTATCAAACCTCGTCCTACGTTTTTGATAACGCCGAACACGGCGCCCAACTCTTTGCTTTACAGCAATTTGGGAATATTTACACCCGGATCATGAACCCAACCACCGACGTTTTCGAGAAGCGCATTGCGGCTCTGGAAGGCGGGGTGGCGGCTCTGGCGGTGGCCTCCGGCCAGGCGGCTCAGTTCGTGGCGCTCAACAACATTCTGAGCGTGGGTGAAAATTTTGTTACCACATCCTACCTCTACGGCGGAACCTACAACCAGTTTAAGGTTTCGTTCAAACGGCTGGGAATCGACGCGCGTTTTGCCGGGGGAAATGATGTTGACAGTTTTGAAAAGCTGATCGACGATAAAACCAAGGCGATTTACCTCGAAACGATTGGCAATCCCGAATTCAATATTCCGGATTTTGAAGCGTTTGCGGCTTTGGCCCAGAAACACGATCTGCCGCTGATCGTCGATAATACATTTGGCGCCGGAGGCTACCTGTTCCGCCCCATCGAACACGGCGCGGCTGTGGTGGTGGAGTCGGCTACGAAGTGGATCGGCGGCCACGGAACCAGCATTGGGGGCGTAATTGTCGACAGCGGAAATTACAACTGGGGGAACGGGAAATTCCTGCAATTTAGCGAACCTTCCGAAGGCTATCATGGCCTGGTTTTTAACAACGTATTCGGCATTGGCGGGCCTTTTGGCAACATCCAGTTTATCATTCGCGCCCGGGTCGAAGGGCTCCGCGACTGGGGGCCGGCGCTGAGCCCGTTCAACTCCTTTTTGTTTCTTCAGGGGCTTGAAACCCTGTCGCTCCGCGTCGATCGCACGGTTCAGAACGCCCTCGCGGTTGCCCAGTGGCTGGAACAGCACGAGCAGGTCGAGAAGGTTTTGTATCCGGGGCTGGAAAGCAGTCCGTACCACGATCTGGCGAAGAAGTACCTCAAGCGCGGTTTTGGCGGGGTGTTATCGTTCAAGCTGAAAGCCGGTCGGGAAGCTGCCGATAAGTTTATTGACAACCTGCAGATGATCAGTCACTTAGCTAATCTCGGCGACGTGAAAACGCTGATCATTCACCCGGCCACGACCACGCACCAGCAGTTGAGCGACGAAGAACAACTGAGCGCCGGGGTGCAACCGGGTCAGCTTCGGTTGTCGGTGGGTACCGAACACATTGACGACATCAAAGCCGACCTTGAACGGGCTTTTGCCGCAATCAGTACATAGTTTTTCCTTTACGGTTTTTGGAATACGGTTTTTGGATTGCCCGGTCAGAAGGAGGAGAAACCGCTTCGGGCTGAATAATCGAAAACCGTATCCCAAAACCGACAATTCTTTTCTCGATTGGAAACCCGGTTTTTCGACTACAAATACACTTTCGCCGTAGAAGCGGGCGTAACCCTGGCGGGTTTTCGTCTGGCGTATACGACCCGTGGAACCCTGAACAACGATCGTTCCAACGTCGTCTGGATTTGTCATGCCCTGACGGGAAGTGCCGATCCGGGCGATTGGTGGGCTGGCATGGTGGGGCCGGGAAAATACTACGACCCCGCTCATCACTTTATCATCTGTGCCAACGTCTTAGGCTCCTGTTACGGATCAACCGGCCCCTTGTCGGTTAATCCGTTAACCCGGCAGCCTTATTACCACGATTTCCCGCTGATCACGATTCACGATGTGGTGAAAGCCCTGGACCTGCTGCGGCAGGAGTTGGGCATCGAAAAAATTCAAACCTGCATCGGTGGGTCGCTGGGCGGGCAACAGGCGCTGGAATGGGCGGTTCAGCAGCCGGGCGTGATTCAAAATCTGATTCTGATTGCCGCCAACGCCGTTATGTCTCCCTGGGGAATTGCCTTCAACGAATCCCAGCGCATGGCGATCAGCGCCGATCCCACCTGGAAGGAAAACCGGGATGATGCGGGCAGTGCGGGTCTGAAAGCGGCCCGGTCCATTGCCTTGCTGTCGTACCGAAATTACGATACGTACGGTTTTACCCAGGCGCTGGACAACAACGAACAGCTCGATCAGTACAAAGCGTCCAGCTATCAGCAGTACCAGGGCGAGAAACTGGTGAGCCGCTTTAACGCGTATACGTACTGGGCCTTGTCGAAAATGATGGATTCCCACAACGTTGGGCGAAACCGGGGAAGCATCAGCAAGGCGCTGGAGCAGGTTGCTTCGCCGACCCTGGCCGTCGGCATCAAATCCGATATTCTCTTTCCGCCCGCCGAACAGCGGACATTGACCCGGCACATTCCGGATGCCCGCTACGAAGAAATCGATTCGCTGTATGGACACGACGGGTTTCTGATCGAAACCAAGCCACTCACCCAAATCATCCGTACCTGGATGGAGGAACGGAGCGTACCCGTTGCGGGCCGCGTGATGTGAACCGGCGCTGAAACTGGCTCGCTCTGTTAGCCCGACCGACGGGCTGGCGCCACGGATTTGGGCGAATACCGTGTCGGTGGCAGTGAATTTCCTGCGCTTTGCCATAGCGTTCAGGTTGATTTCCGGGTTTTCCTGCTGCCCTGCCCCAAAGTACCAATTTGTGCACTTATTCGGTCGCCCATAAGTAAATACCGGGTTTTCTGCCGCTTTCTGTACTGACCTAATGCAGGATATATTGATTTTCAAGGATTAGGCGTAACAAAATTTGTTATTTTGTAAATTATTTAATAAAATCGCGCTATTAATAAATTTTTTTAAAAATCTTCTCCCGCTTGCCCCTTTTCCCTTTTTATCTCATAGTTCCCTTACCGGTTATACGTTTTTATGGAGGCAAATGATACCATCTCTATTGTAGACAAGAAAAAGAATCGTTTAAAGCGCGGTATTTTAAAAGAAATGTACCGGCTCGGCGCCCGAACCTTGGCGCAGCTGGCAAAAGCACTGCACGCTAGTGTGCCGTCGGTCACGATGCTCATCGACGAACTGGCGTCCGAAAACTGGGTCCAGGAAATCGGAATTGGTACCGCACAATACGGTCGAAAACCGGCTTTATTTGGTCTGCGATCTGGTAATCAGGCTATTGTCGTCATTGACATCAACGTTCATGATGTCAAGCTCATGGTTTTCGACCTGACCAATCAGGTTCTGGATCGACTGGATGTCAATTTACGTCTGGAAGATTCGGCGGCTTTTCTGGAAGCGTTAAAAGGGCCCATTGAAGAAATTGCCGAACGGATTCAGGAAAAGCAACTGAACGTGATTGGCGTTGGCTGTGCCCTGCCCGGCCTGGTCGATCCCCGCACCGGCACCAACTACACGTACAAAAAATTAAACCGGCCCGAGCAGTCATTGCAGCAACTGCTGGCCTTCAGTTTCGATGCGCCGGTTTACCTCATCAACGACACCAAAGCGACCATTCTGGGCGAACACCGTTTTGGCCTGGCCAAAGGCAAAAACCACGTTTTGTCCATCAACATCGACTGGGGCGTTGGTCTGGGTGTGATCGTTAACGGCGAAATTTTGCAGGGACTGGCCGGTTTTGCGGGCGAGTTAGGCCATATTCAGCTTCAGGCCGACGGCGAGTTGTGCTCGTGCGGAAAAGTGGGCTGTCTGGATACACTCACCTCGGCATCGTCGCTGATTCGCCGGGTAAAAACCGGGTTGCGCGAAGGGCGGGTTTCGAAGCTGGCCGAAGAGAATTTTGAAAATATTGACGTCGAGATGGTCATCGACAAAGCCAAAGCGGGCGACGAACTGGCCATCGACCTGCTCAACGAAGTGGGCAGCGAACTCGGCAAGGGCTTATCCATCGCCGTTCATTTGTTCAATCCCGAACTGATCATTGTCAATGGGGTGGTTGCCAAGGCCGAGCGACTCATTACCCGGCCCATCGAACAGGCCATCGACAAGTATTGCCTGGCGGACTTCCGGAATAAGTTAGTCATTACGGTTTCCCGGCTGGGCGAAATGGCCAAGCTCTGCGGCACGCAGGCGTATGTGGTTCACTGCCTGCTCGATCACGAGGAAATTCCCTAATCAACTCCATTCCTGAATGAAAATTCTGTTTTCCTGTCTAGCGGTTTTTTGTCTGACAATCCGGTTTTCGGGCGCTCAGACAAACCAGTATGCCCTTATTCCCCAACCCGTTCAGGTAACGGAGCAAAATGGCCGTTTTAAACTTCCGGCCAGACTGGTGATTGGCATTGGAGCCGGAAATGCGGACGTGCGCCGGGTGGCCGGAATGCTGGCCGACCAACTGGCGAAATCGACCGGCCGGACCCCGACCCTCAAGGCGGGCAACACCGGAGACATTGTGTTGGTGACCGCTAAAAGCCCCAAACTGGGCAAGGAAGGCTATTTTCTGACCGTAACCCCCAGGCGCATTACGCTGACGGCCCAGGAGCCCAGCGGTTTTTTCTACGCCCTGCAATCGCTGCTGCAACTGCTGCCCGCCGAGGTATACGGCAGTGCGGTTACTCCCAATGTCGATTGGTCGGTGCCCTGCTGTGCAATCGAAGACCAGCCGCGCTACGGGTATCGGGGTACCATGCTGGACGTGAGCCGCCATTTTTACCCCGTTCCGGCCGTCAAAAAATTGCTCGATCAACTGGCGATGCACAAGATCAATACGTTTCACTGGCACCTGACCGACGATCAGGGCTGGCGGATCGAGATCAAAAAGCACCCTAAACTGACCGAAATCGGCTCAAAGCGCAAAGAGACGATGCTGGGCCATTACCGGAATAATAAGTACGACAAGACACCTTACGGCGGTTTTTACACGCAGGATCAAATCCGGGAAGTGATCAAGTACGCCCAGGACCGGTTTATCACGATCGTTCCGGAAATCGAAATGCCCGGCCACGCGATGGCGATCCTGGCGGCTTATCCGCAACTGGGGAGCAGTCCGGACAAGATCGTGCCGGTGACGGGCAAGTGGGGAGTGCACGAGGACGTGTTGTTTCCGCGCGAAGAAACGTTTCAATTTCTGGAAGAGGTGCTGACGGAAGTGATCGGCCTGTTTCCTGGCCAGTATATTCACATTGGGGGGGACGAATGTCCGAAAACGCAGTGGATCCAAAGCCGGTTTTGCCAGGATTTAATTAAAAAGGAAGGGCTGAAAGACGAGCACGAACTGCAAAGCTATTTCATCCGGCGCATCGACAAATTCATTACCTCGAAAGGTCGCAAGATGATCGGTTGGGACGAAATTCTGGAAGGCGGTTTGTCGCCTAACGCCACCGTGATGAGCTGGCGGGGCGTCAACGGCGGAATTGCCGCGGCCCGGCAGAACCACGATGCCATCATGACGCCGACGACGTTCTTTTACCTCGATTATTACCAGGCTGACCCAAAAACCGTTAGCCAGCCGGTTTCCATTGGCGGTTTACTGCCGCTGGAAAAAACGTACGCCTACGAACCCATGCCCGATAGTTTGTCGGCTGAACAGCAGAAGCACATCATTGGCGTTCAGGCCAACCTCTGGACGGAATACATCAAAACGCCGGAACACATGGAATACATGCTGTTTCCCCGGGCCATCGCCATGGCCGAAATTGGCTGGTCACCGAAGGAGCACAAGAATTTTGATGCGTTCAAACGGCGGCTGGACGTGCATAAAAAACGGCTGGATGCGCTGGGAGTCAATTATTTCGGCGCGCCGATCAACAATAACTTCATTTATGTCAAGCCCGACGGTTCGACGGGGAAGTTATAAGAGGCAGGCTCTTCACAGACCCAACAAGGCCCGGAGCGAAGCTCCGGGCCTTGTTACGTATAATGGCCGTGACAGGAAAAAATTGAAATGGAATCAGTTTCCACTTTATAAAGAAGCCGATGTTCATCGGTGATCCGTCGTGACCAGTATCCCTAGAAATTCCCTTTCAAACCTTCCGGTTTTCCTTTGCCTTCAAATGGGGTCCGGGTGCATTCATCGACCAGTTCCCCAATCTTTTTGGCTATTTTCGGATTCGTGACAATCCAGTTTTGAAGCTGATCAAAAGCAAACGGAGAGAAGATAATGTTACGCGGCATTTCCTACCAAAGCCTTTAATTCGTCAGGGGTCAATGTAATGCCCTGACCGGCCTGAATGGCGTCTTCTCCCGCTCCAATGATTTTTTCCAGCGACAGGTTATGGTCAGCGATTTCGGTTGTTATGGTCGCTCCAACAGCCTGCGCGAGTCGTTTGAATGCGGCTAGATGCCGCCCATCGGTTTTAATATGAATGGTAAATGTTTCCACCTCCTATGCGGGTCAGAAATTTTTGATACTAGTTCTTAAACATAAAAAGAAATTGCAAAGGTTGCAATTCTTATAAATAAAGAAAGTTACTATGCCCCAATAGGTAGAGCGCGCCGGTTTTTTACTTACCAGCAACAAAGTATCGACTGAACTTTTAAACGCCTGATCCCTTATGAAAAAATACGCTCTGCTGGTCTATTTGTGCCTGTTTGTATCGATTTCGGTCTTTGCCCAGCCCGCCGAACGGCCCATCAAAATCGTGGTTGCGCCCGATCATACCAGCTGGCAGTACCGTCCCGGCGAAGCCGTCAAGTTTACGATTACGGTGTTGCAGAACGGCAACCCGGTCAAAGGCGCCAAAGTCGCCTACGAAGTTGGACCGGAAAAAATGGACCCGACCAAAAAAGAAACCGTCACGCTGGCCAACGGCTCAACTACCATCGACGGCGGCACTATGAAAACACCCGGTTTTTTGCGCTGCATCGCCACCGCTGAAATCAACGGCAAAACCTACCGAAACCTGGCGACGGCCGGTTTTAATCCCTTGCAGGTGGCGCCAACCGTCGAAAATCCGGCTGATTTTCAGGTCTTCTGGGATAGTTCAAAAGCCGAGTTGAGCCGCGTTCCGCTCGACGCCCGCATGACGCTGATGCCCGAACGCTGCACCGAAAAAGTGAATGTGTATCACGTCAACATCCAGAACTACGCAAAATCCCGGTTGTACGGAATCTTGTGCGTGCCCAAACAGGAAGGCAAATACCCGGCTTTGCTGCGGGTTCCGGGGGCGGGCATCCGGCCCTACGGCGGCAACATCGCCGATGCCGAAAAAGGCATCATTACGCTGGAAATCGGCATCCACGGCATTCCGGTCGATCTCGATCCGGCGGTTTACCAGAACCTGAGCGCCGGTGCGCTGGGCGGTTACATGAATTTTAACCTCGACGACCGCGACCGGTATTACTACAAGCGCGTGTACCTGGGCTGTGTGCGGGCCAATGATTTTCTGGTGAGTTTGCCGCAGTACGACGGCAGCAATCTGGCAGTTACGGGTGGCAGCCAGGGGGGCGCTTTGTCGATCATTACGGCCGGACTGGACAAGCGCGTGAAATGGCTCGGTGCCTATTACCCGGCGCTGGCCGACATGACCGGTTATCTGAAAGGCCGGGCGGGGGGCTGGCCCCATTTGTTTACCGGCAAGGCGCTGGCGTTTAACAACACGCCCGCCAAAATCAAAACCGTGGCCTATTACGACGTTGTCAATTTTGCCCGGCTGGTAAAAGTACCCGGTTATTATTCGTGGGGGTTCAACGACGAAACCTGTCCACCCACGTCGATGTACGCGTCATATAACGTTATTGCGGCCCCTAAGGAGTTGCGCTTATACGAGGATACCGGCCACTGGACCTATCCCGAGCAAACGGAATGGATGACAACCTGGCTGGTCGATCAGCTGAAGGGAACGAATAAGTAAGGATGAATGATGAATGATGGATGATGAATTAGTGCATACGTTCATTCATCATTCATCGTTCATAACTCATCATTTAAGAGCAATGAACCGCAAAACCGTCTTCCTGCTGCTTTACGGTTGGCTAATGACTACGGCCTTGTTGGCCCAGAATGGCGTACTGGTTTTTCAGTCGGATTTTGGGGTGAAAGATGGGGCGGTTTCGGCCATGAAAGGCGTGGCAATTGGGGTGTCACCCAACCTGAAAATCTTTGATTTAACCCACGAGATTCCGGCGTATAACATCTGGGAAGCGGCATATCGACTGTTGCAGACCGTTCCGTATTATCCCAAAGGCACAGTTTTCGTGTCGGTTTGTGATCCGGGCGTGGGAACGGACCGTAAATCGGTGGTTCTGCTGACCAGATCCGGGCATTATGTGGTAACGCCCGATAACGGCACGCTTACATTTATTGCCGAAACGCTGGGCATTCAGGAAGTGCGCGAAATCGACGAAGCCGTCAACCGCCGGCGCAATTCCGGCGAATCATACACCTTTCACGGCCGCGACGTGTATGCCTATACGGGAGCCCGGCTGGCGGCCAACCTCATCACGTTTGCGCAGGTTGGAAAAAAACTACTCCCTGAAGTAACCCGGATTCCGTACCAGAAACCGGTTTTTGAAAAAGGCGTTGTGAAAGGCAATATCCCGGTCCTGGATGTGCAGTATGGAAACGTCTGGAGTACAATTCCGAAAGCGCTTTTCGCGCAGCTGGGGGCAAAAACCGGTGAACAGGTGCGGGTTCGGATTTTCAATAAGGACCAGAAGGCATTCGATGATCGGGTGCTGCTCGTGAACACATTTGGTGAAGCGAAAGAAGACGAAAATGTGGCTTATTTCAACAGCCTCCTCAATTTTTCGGTCGCGGTCAATCGGGGAAATTTTGCCGGTAAATACAAAATCAGCAGCGGACCGGACTGGCGGGTGGAGGTGAGCAAATAAAACCGGTTTCAACAATTCATCCGATCAGCCTGCGTTACTGTAGAAAAAATGGATGCGGAGTCGGTTTTTACTCGTGGCCTTTCTGGTCATTTTTCAGGCTAAAGCGCAACTTTTCAAGCCTTATGAAGAACCGCGCCGGTGGGCGGCAACCGCAGAATTGGGCGGGCTGAGCCCGGTTTTTGCGCTGAATCTCGAATACACACCGCTCCGGTTTCGCTCGCATTTCTTCACGATCCGGGCCGGAGTGGGGTCCATGTTTACGCACTACAGCCTCCTGACCTTGCCGCATTCCCTGACGGTCAATCTGCTGCTGAACCCCAAATCAAGCCGCTGCCCACCGCCCGTTGGTTTCCGTAAGCTCTGGTTTCTGGAATTGGGCTGGGGCGGGCTGGCATTTGTTCGCCCGTTGCAAAAAGGCGATTTTCGGTCTTCACCCCTGGTGGGCGTCCGGCAATATTTCAAGCTCAATCAGGAGCGCACAACCGGTTTTCTAAAGGCGCAACTGACGCCATTGATTCTGGATCGCTGGCGCTTCTGGGGTGGATTCGGTTTCGGCGTCATCCTTTGATCTACTCATTAAGTAGTTTTAAGTCAGGTTGTTAGGGCGGTTTTTGTGGGCAGCGTAAGAACTTTTCGTTTCTTTTTGGTTTAGTATACGATTAACGTAAAACCTCCATACTCTCTACTCCCATGCGCTCACGAGCCACTCGCATTGTCATTGGTCTGGTCATGGCCCTGGTTGCCCTTTTTACCTACTTCACAAACACGCAGGAAAACCCGGTGACGGGCGAAAAGCAGCACGTCAACATGTCGCCCGAGCAGGAGGTACAACTGGGGTTGGAAAGCGCCCCGCAAATGGCCCGCGAATTCGGTGGTTTGTATCCGGACGAAAAAGTGCAGCAGTCGGTGAAGCGGGTGGGGCAGAAGCTGGTGAACTCGACCGACGTAAAAAATAGTCCGTACCAATTCGATTTTCACGTGCTGGCCGACGAGCGGACGGTCAACGCCTTTGCCGTGCCGGGCGGACAGATTTTTATTACGGCGGCTCTGCTCGATAAACTAAAAAGTGAAGACCAGCTGGCGGGTGTGCTGGGTCACGAAATTACGCACGTCATCGGGCGGCACTCCGCCGAGCAGATGGCTAAACAGCAACTGACGCAGGGACTGGCCGGGGCGGCTGCCATTGCCACCGAAGATCCCAACTCCCCGGGCCGCAATGCCGCCATTGCCGCGTATGTTGCAAACCTGATTGGCCTGAAATACGGCCGTGACGACGAAATCGAGTCCGACCAACTGGGTGTTCGCTGGATGGTGGAGAGCGGTTACAAGCCCGAAGCGATGATCGATGTCATGGAAGTTCTGAAAGCCGCCGGTGGGCCAAACCGCCCTTCCGAATTCATGAGCAGCCACCCGGACCCGGATAATCGCATCGACCGGATCAAGGAAGCCATCGCCAAGTACAAGGGGCAATAGTTTACGGTATACGGTTTACAGTATACGGTATACGGTTTTTGGTTTACGGTGGCTGACGCACGAACAAGAATGCGTCAGCCACCGTAAACCAAAAACCGGTGGTAATCAATACAAGCGTTCACCGCCGATCCAGGTCTGCGCGACTTTGACATCACGAAGCCGGGCCGCCGGAACGGTCATAATATCCTGGCGCAACACCACAAAGTCGGCCTGTTTTCCGGCCGCGATACTGCCGCGGAGGTGGTCCTCAAAATTGGCGTAAGCCGCCCAGCTCGTCATGGCTTTGAGAGCGGACGCCCGGTCGACGGCGTTTTCAATCTGATAACCGCCCGCCGGATACCCCTTGGCATCGACCCGGGCCACGGCAGCGTGAAAACCATAGAGCGGATTCGGCGATTCGACCGGAAAATCGCTCCCAAACGCAATGAAACCGTTTTGTTTCATTAAATCCCTGAAGGCATAGGCGCCCTTCACCCGCACCGGCCCTAGCCGGTCGGCGGCCCAGTACATATCCGAAGTCGCGTGTGTCGGTTGTACCGATGGAATGACGGAATACCGGTTGAATTTCCAGAAATCATTCGGCGAAACGACCTGGGCGTGTTCGATGCGCCACCGGCGATTGTTAGGTTTGGTGAGCAGTTTGCCGTATAAATCCAGAATGAGATGATTGGCTGAATCACCGATGCAGTGCGTGTTGGCCTGAAAACCGCTCCCGGCCAGTAGGGTCAGCGCCCGTTCCAGCTCCCTGGGGCTCAGCAGCAGAAAACCACCGGTTGCGGGACGGTCCGCATACGGTTTTCGCAGGCAGGCCCCGCGTGACCCCAGCGCGCCGTCGGCATACAGTTTGAAGGAGCGCACCGTCAGCCGGTCGGTTTGGAACGGGCCGCGTTTGAGGTAATACTCCAGATTGGGTTCGCCGAGGCTTACCATCACGTAATCCCGGATTTTTAATCTGCCATTTTGGTGCAACTGCGCCACCAGCTCAATGTCTTTGCGATCCAGCCCGGCGTCGGAAACCGTCGTCAGACCGAGCGACAGGCACACTTTCTGGGCCGCCAGCAACATGCGTTCCTTATCCTGGGCGTCGGGCTGAGGCATCACACGCCGGATAAGGCCCATCGCATTGTCGACCAGCACACCCGTCGGTTCGTTCTTCGCCAGCACCACGTCACCCCCCGGTATCTGGGTGTTGGCGGTGATTCTGGCGAGCCGGATGGCCTTGGAATTGATTACCACCGCGTGTCCATCGACGCGGGTCAGGCAAACCGGGAGGTTCGGAAAAGCCGCATCCAGTTTTTCTTTGGTCGGAAATTGTTTGTCGGCCCAGTCGTTTTGATCCCAGCCCCGGCCTATGAGCCAGATCGCAGTCGGGTGGGTTTTGTGAAAGGCTTTCAGCCGTTCAACCACCTCGTCGAAGGAGGTGGTGCCCACCAGATCGGCCTGATCGAGCACCTGACCCAGTCCCAGGAAATGGGCGTGCGGATCGTAAAAACCGGGGTAAACCGGCTGAGCCTGTAAATCGAACGCGCTATCGGCCTTGTAATCGTTCAGAATGCTTTCGGAAGAGCCGACGGCCAGAAACTTCCCTTCTTTCACGGCAAACGCCTGCGCCGTAGTAAAGGCGGAATCAGCCGTATACACCAGCGCGTTATGAACGATAAAATCCGCTTGCTTTTTGGAAGAACAGGCCGCCAGAAACAGAAGGGATAGGCTGGCAATCAGGCAACGGTATGGCATACGACAATTTTTGTCATTTGATCAAACGATTGGATTCGAAAACGTTCGGCCGCGAAGAAATCCCCCAAATCTAATTCTGGTATACAAAGAATGACAGAATATCTTTTAATTTTGAAGACAATTACCTAAAAATAACCCCAGAATGCGCTTCTTTTTAAGCCTAATCCTCCTGATTTCATTTTTTACCGCCTGGTCTCAGCCTGTTCAGCCCCTTGCCCCGCGTACGCGTCGTACGTCACCGGTTATTCAGGAAGGATCAACTTTAACGCTTCAGGAAGCCATTTCGGCGGCTCTTGAAAAAAGCTACCAGATTCGGATTTTCAAATCGCAGGAACAGATCGCCCGCACGGATTTTAACACCGCCAAAGCCAGTTTTTTTCCAAATTTGACCGGTAACGTCACGAACAACAGCAACTTACAAAATCTGCGTCAGGAGTTTCTGGACGGCCTCCGCCCCCCGCAGAATTTATACGGCATTACGAACCGCAACACGCAGGTGGGCGTCGCGCTGAACTGGACGGTTTTCAACGGATTCGGTAATTTCATCGCCTACGACCGGCTGGGCGAAGTCGTCAAGATCAGTGAAGTGAACACCCGCGCCAACATCGAAGCGACGGTGGCCGATGTGGCTACGGCCTATTACGACGTTATCCGGCAGTTGCAGCAACTGGTTTCGCTGCGGCAGGCCCTTGACATTTCGCGCGACCGCCTGGAACTGGCCCGCGCCAATTTTGAAGTGGGCACCCGTTCGCGGGTCGATTTCCTGAGCGCCCAGGTCGATTACAATACCGATAGTTCGGCGATGGTGACGCAGCAGCAGAATGTGCGAAACGCCAAAGTGTTGCTGAACACGCTCATTGTCCGGGACCCGGCCACCGAGTTTGCGGTTCGGGATACGATCATTGTCAAAACCGATATTTCACTTGATCAGCTCCGGCAGTCGCTAACGACCAACAACCCGCAGCTGATTTCCGCATCCCTGAACCGCCGGGTGGCGAACCTGAACGTCCGGCTGGCCCGTTCGCAGCGGTTGCCGGTGGTCAACCTGGTGGGGGGCTATAACTTTACGGCCATCGACAACCAGGGCGGTTTTGGGGTAAAAAGCGCCCGGAACGACGCTCTGGTGTACGGAATTCAGGCCACCGTCCCCATCTTTACCGGTTTTAACCAACGTCGGTTGATTGCTAACGCCCAGACGAACGCCCTGATCACGGAATACCAGGAAGCTGACCAGCGCCTGTTGCTCCAGCAGGCTCTCGAACAAACGTATTCGCAGTACCAGAACAGCCTGATTCTGGTCAATCTGGAAGTCGAAAGTTTTAAAATCGCCAATCAGAACGTCGATATTGCCTTTGAACGCTACCGGGTCGGAAACTCGACGGCGGTCGAATTCCGGGATGTGCAGCGTAACGCCGTGGCCGCCGAAACCCGGCTGATCAACGCCGAATTCAATACGAAACTCGCCGAAATCGAGCTTCTGCGACTTAGCAGCCAGATTCTGCAACAAACCAAATGAGTTAGGAGTTATGAATGAAGAGTTAAGCGTTAAAAAGCTCTGCTGGAAGAGCATGCGTCAGCCAACTCCTAACTCTTTGCTCTTAATTCTTACCTGCTCATGCCCTGGACGAAGGAAAATTATCCGGTGTCGTTGAAGAATTTTATGGCGCCGGTGCGCAACAAGGCCATTGAAATTGCCAATGCGTTGTTGAAGGAAGGAATGCCCGAAGACCGGGCGATTCCGATTGCGACCTCGCGGGCCGAAGATTGGGCCACCAGCCGGAAGCTGAAAATCCGGAAAAATAAAGCATCCTGAATCACCTGAAAACCGACTAGATGAACCAAGAAGAGCCGGTCCGGCCGTTCGACTGGCAACGGATGTTTATCCACGATTTTCCGCTGGGGTACCTCGGTGAAGTGGCGCTGCGGACTTTTGTGATGTTTCTGATCTTACTGCTCGCGCTGAAAATTTCGGGCAAGCGGGAGGTTAAACAATTGTCGGTTTTTGAACTCGTGCTGGTAATCGGGTTGGGATCGGCGGCTGGCGACCCCATGTTCTACCACGATGTGCCGCTGCTGACGGCTGTGGTGGTGTTTGTGGTGATGATGGGCAGTTATAAATTTTTCACCCGCCTGGCCGACAAAAATAAAACCATGCGGGAGCTGCTGGAAGGAAAACCGGTGTACGTTATTGAAAACGGCTGCATTCTGGTGCAGAATTTCGACGACGAAGATCTGGGCCGCGACGAACTGTTTGCTGAACTGCGCATGGCGGGCGTGAAGCACCTCGGTCAGGTAGAAACCGCCATTCTGGAACACAACGGCGAAGTCAGTATTTTTCAGTTTAAAGACGAAGAAAGCAAACGCGGCTTACCCATTTTTCCCCATAAGCTCAAAGCTCCCGTCGATACCCTGACCGAAACCGGTCATTTCGCCTGTTGTAACTGTGGTCAGGTGGTCGAATACGGCAAAAAACCAATTGAAACCTGCCCGCGCTGTAACCACCAGGAGTGGGTGCAGGCTGAGGAGTAGCGCAATTAGAGAAGTCTGTTAATCTGCGGTTTGTCTACTTTCTGATTTCCGAGCACCATCATGGCAACAAACAAAACGACCCAGACGGCCACCAGCGTCACCGATTTTCTGGATGCGGTTGCGGACGAGAAAAAGCGCACGGATTGTTTCCGTCTGGCTGCGCTTCTGAACGAGCAGACCGGTTTTGAGCCGGTGTTGTGGGGAAGTAGTATTGTCGGTTTTGGCAGTTACCACTACCGCTATGAGAGCGGCCGGGAAGGAGACGCTCCGCTGGTCGGGTTTTCGCCGAGAAAGGAAGCCCTTGTGCTGTATCTGGCTGCGGACTTTGAGCAGAAAGAAGCCTTGCTGCAACAACTCGGCAAGCATAAAACCGGTCAGGGTTGCGTCTATTTCAAAAAACTCGAAGACATCCGGATCGAAGTGCTGAATGACCTGGTAGCGAACTCCGTCGATTCCCTGAAACGCACTAACAGAATGTAATCAAAACCGGGTTTGTAGACCTGCAAGGTTCAGGCGACCCCGTTTTCAAAACCTTACAGGTCCACGCTTTTTTTTATTGTTTCACCTGATCTTTCAAAAACCGCAGCAGCAGCTTTTCGATGGGGTCCAAACCGTATTTGGACGTCTGGCGAAACTGGTTTTTGCGTTTCAGATACGGATTCAGATCCTGGCATTCGTAGGCTTCCAGGATCTGCGGATGTACGTAATATTTCCGGCTGACGGTGCGCGTGTTGCCCAGTCGGTGCGCCACTTCATCCATCACCGTATTGATGTTTTTCTTTGCTTCCTTGTCCGTCGAACACGGTTCCAGCTCGGCCAGCAGCCGCAGCGCATTGACGGTTCCGGCCCAGGTCCGGAAATCTTTAGCCGAAAATTCTTCCCCCGTGCATTCGCGCAGGTACTCATTAACCATCCCGGAATCGATGCTCCGGTGCTCGCCGGTTTCGTCGTAATACTGGAACAATTCCTTGCCGGGAATATCGCGGCAGGCTTTGACCAGCCGCGTCAGCCGCCGGTCGCGGACGGTAATATCGTGGTAAATCCCCTTTTTGCCTTTAAACCGGAACTGGACTTCGGAGGTGGCTACGCTGACGTGTTTATCCTTTAAGGTGGTCAGGCCGTAGTGGCCATATTCTTTTTCGTACGACGCATTTCCGATCCGGATGAGGGTTTGCTCCATCACGCTGAGGGCAATCGCAATCACTTTTTCTTTGGTTAGCTCCCGGGTCTTCAAATCTTTCTCGATGCGGGTGCGCAAGTTTGGCAATTGTTCGCCAAAGGCCACCATCCGAAAAAACTTGGTTTCGCTGCGGATGGCGTTCCAGTTGGCGTGGTAGCGGTATTGCTTTCGTCCTTTTGCATCAAAACCGGTGGCCTGAAGGTGGCCGTTGGGTTTGGCGCAAATCCAGACGTTCTCCCAGGCGGGTGGAAGGGCCAATTTTTTGATGCGTTCCAGCGTTGCCTCGTCGTCAACGCGCTGGCCTTTAGGGTCTTTATAAACAAAATGATCGCCCGAACGCTGGCGTTGAATGCCGGGGGCGGAGTCGTTGATGTACGTCAGTTTAACGGCCTTGGCGGTTTTGGCAGCGTCCTGGGCCAGAATTGCTAGATTCATTGGGTGCGGTTCAAATCACTGCCTAAACTCGCTGTGATGCTAAATAGTTAAAACCGCTGGTTAGAAAGTTAGAAAAGAACAGATGAACAGAAACCGGTTTGTCGTTTATCGAACAGAACCAGAAGCTGGAATCCATGAAGAAGCTTTTCTTTGTCGCGCTGATTAGTTTGCCGGTGAGCCTGTTCGCGCAGGTGCAGGTTGGCCTGCGGCTGGGCCTGCACGGGTCCACGATTCGTTACCCGCAGGCGACCCTTAATCCCGGTTTTGCAGCCGCCCTGCCGGTGCAGTTTTTGTTTGCGGAGCGCTGGGCCATTCGGGCCGAACCCTCGTTTATTCAGAAAGGCTGGCGGGACCGCGTCGATTACACCACCGATGACGGGCAGCCGGGCGGAACGGGCACCATGAGCCTGCGCTACGGGGTGGCCGAACTGCCGCTGTTGGTTTCCTTTCGCCAGCAGGTTAATAAACAGGTGGCTTATTACGGTTTAGTGGGGCCGGGCATCGGCTATGCGCTGGGTGGGCGATTGACGATCAGGAATGCAACTGCCGAAGTATTCAGCGATCGGTTGCGTTTCGACAACCGCATCGAAACCGGGATCTGGGCCGGGGGCGGTATTGAGGTTCCGGTGGGCGGGCTGATCTCTTTTCTGGATGTTCGCTACTACCACGGTCTGCATCATTATTTAATGGCCGTACCGAAAGGAACGATGTATGGTTTTACGGTTTCGGTGGGTTGCTGGCTGCCCACAAAAAAATGAGACGGGCCGCAAATTCCAGCCCGTCTCAATCGACATTTATCACACAAAGAATGAATTACTACTCGAGTTGTTGAATTTCGCGCAAATGGCGGTTGCGCATGGCGCTGATTGATTCCGGCACCGGCGGTTTTGCTTTATAATCAACCGGTTCGTTGAGAAACACCAGCTGGATGTTGCGGTGCCGCGCCGTTTCTTTAAAGTTCTGGATGGTGTTCATCACATCGCTGTCGATGTACGACGAATTGCTGCTGTCAATTTCAACCACGGCATTATCCGGGATGGACGTCAGCAGTTTCACGATGCTGGCTTTGCTCAGAAACGACACGTAATCGCCCATGCTGATCCGGATGTATTCTTTCTCGCCGTTCCGGAACGTTTGGGTCCGGTGGGCGTTCCGGTAGTTTTCCCGCAGAATGAAAAAGAGGGCGACCAGCATACCGACGGCGATTCCGGTCAGCAGATCCGTCAGCAGGATCGCAGCCACCGTAACCACGAACGGAATAAACCGGTCAAGGCCTTCGCTGAAAAGTTGTTTGAAAATGCTGATCCGGGCTAATTTATAACCGGTAATGAGCAGAATAGACGCCAGGGCCGCCCAGGGAATCTGGTTCAGAACCGTCGGCAGGGCAATCACGCAGACCAGCAGCAAGGTGCCGTGAACCAGCGCGGCCAGCTTGGTACGCGCCCCGGCATTGATGCTGACCGAACTCCGAACGATGACCGACGTCAGCGGAATGCCCCCAATCAGGCCGCTGACGATGTTGCCGATGCCCTGGGCTTTCAGTTCGGTGTTGGTCGACGTTTTGCGTTTCTGCGGGTCGAGCTGATCGGTAGCCTCAATGGACAACAGGGCTTCCAGACTGGCCACCAGGGCAATGGAAAGGGCCGCTGCGTAGACCTGCGGATTGTTCCACTGATCGAAATCCGGAAAGGTGAAAAGACCTAAAAAACCGCTCACGCTATCGGCAACCGGCAATTGGACCAGGTGGTTGCCCTTCAGAACCCAGTCCGGAGCCAGCACTCCCACCAGACCATTGACGGTAATACCGAGAATGACGACCACCAGCGCGGCCGGAATATTTTTCAGCAGCTTGTGTTGTTTGAAAAATGGACGCTCCCACAGCAGCAAAAGCGAGATCGACAGCGCGGCAATCAGAATGGCGACGCTGTTCAGTTGTTCCAGCGCCATCCGGAACTGACTCACGATGTTGAAACCTTCGGGCTGGAACAGTGAAATTTCTTCGGCTGAATCGGCATCGTAGCCAACCAGGTGCGGTATTTGTTTGATAATCAGAATGACACCGATACCGGCCAGCATGCCTTTGATAACGGACGTCGGGAAGAAATTGCTGACGATGCCGGCCCGCAGGAAACCCAGTCCGATCTGGATAATACCGGCCAGACAGGTGGCAAACAGAAAGGCGGGAAACGTGCCGAGCGATTCGATGGCGGCCAGGGTGACCACGATCAAACCGGCTTCGGGACCGGAAATGCTGAGCGCCGAACGGCTGAAGATGCCGACAACCAGTCCGCCGACAATGCCGGCGATGATGCCCGAAAAGAGGGGTGCTCCGGAGGCTAACGCAATTCCCAGGCAGAGAGGAACAGCGACCAGAAACGAAACAACACCACCTCGAATATCGCCTTCGGCATGGCTGAAATCGAGGCCGAAGGGCTTTTTATGGGTTGTTTTATTCAGATTCATTTGCATGGCTGGATTCTTGTTTTGTCGTTTCTCCCGGTTTATCCGGCGGAGAACAGCGACAAGCTTGTATGGTAACGGTCGTTCCGGTTTGCTCACGACGGTGCGGGCTGCAAGCAGGCTTGTCAGCTCTCGGTCGTCGACATAGACCGATTGACCCGGTTTTGGACGGAGTGATTAGTTCGCGGAAACAGATGCCAAGTCCGTGGCTTCGGACGCCGGTTGTCCGGAATTAGAGACGGCGCTGGTGGCCTGAGAGCGCGCAGCTTTTATTTCGAAGAGCTGACGTTCCAGTTCGCCTTTCACGGCGCGCAGGGAATCCGCTTCCGAGGCTTTTGCCTCATATTGAGAGCGGTAGGTTTCTTTATCCTGCTTGTTCTCGCTGTAATTGATGTACAGATCAAGGGCAATGGCGGCAAAAATCAGCCCCCATACCGTTCCCCAGTTGACAAAATTGTTTGTCTTTTTTTTGAAGTTCGTGTTCGTTGCCATTTGGTTACATTCTTTTGGTGTGACTTTGTACAAAGTTACCCCAAGAATATAATGGCTTAATTAAGAGCCTATTAGAAGTTAATGAGAAGGGAATTATAAAGTGATTAGAAAGCGATTAGAGGGTTTTGGAAAATTTCAATATAAAAGTGGTTCCTTCGTTGATGCGCGACGAAACGCTGATCTGACCCCGGTGAAGCTGAATAATCCGGTAAGTCAGGGGCAGGCCAATGCCGTAACCGTGAATCCGTTTGGCGTTCTCGGCCCGAAAAAAAGGTTCGTAAATGTGCTTGATGTCGGCTTCGTCGATTCCGATTCCCTGGTCTTTAAACTGGATGGTGACCCACTTTTCGGTGGCGCCCAGAATCACTTCAACCTGGTTGTTGGCGGAAAATTTACAGCCGTTTTCCATCAGGTTCAGGAAGGCTGAAATCAGTAAGGAGTTACTGCCCAGCACCGTTAACGACGACTGCATGGACTCGGTAGCTTCTTCAAACGAAAAGATGACGTGGTAGTCGGGGCGCCGGGTGGTCAGCATCTTGGTGGCCTGATAAATCGCTTCGTCGAGGGCTACCTCCTGAAATTTGATGGGTGCATCGTCGAGGCTGACCTGCGCCAGTTCGAGCAGGTTATTGGCCAGCAGATTCAACCGCTTGATCACTTCCAGCACGGCTTTCCACTTGGCTTCGTGCTCCTCCACGGTTCGCTGTTTGATCAGCGTGACTTCAATCTGCCCCGTGATGATCGTCAGGGGTGTACGCAGCTCGTGCGACGCATTGGCCACAAAATTGCGCTGAATTTCAAACGCTTCCTGCACCCGGTCGAGCATGGAGTTGAACGTGTGGGCGAGCTGGGCAATCTCATCACTGTTTTTGCTGGCATCCACCCGCAGGTTCAGGTTCGAGGCCGTTATCTGGTCCACCTGCCGGATGACGTTGGAAATCGGTTGCAGGAACCGCCCGGCAAACATCCAGCCCGAAATGCCCACCAGCGACAGGCTGAAAACCAATCCAAAACCGAGGATGTTCCTGAGGTGGCCCATTTCGGTCAAACCGGATTCGTCGTAGGCCGTAGCAATAACAACGTACTCCTGTTGCTTGTGCGGATACGTTAGTCCGACAATTTCTTTTTTACTTCGGCGCAGATAAAGCTGTTTCTGCTGCCGCACCCGATCCAGCAAGTCGTGCCTTCCCACAATTTCGTGGGCCGTATCGGCGCTGGCGTAAATCTGCTTGTCCTGCTGATCGTAGATAACGATGTGTTCTTCCGGCAGCGAAGTCAGGTTGTTGCGTTCGATTAACCGCAAAATGGCCGGATCAATTTCCTCTTCCTCAATCAACAGGCGGGCGGTGATGCGGGCTTTGTCGGTCAGGCGATAATAAAAATCACGCTGCCGGAAATATTCAGAAATAAAATAAATGGCAAGCGAAAAAAGTACCAGGTTGGTGGCAACAATCACCAGGAACGTAACGGAAATGCGGGCGCGTATTTTCATTTACTAATCTTCAGATTCCTGCATGATGTATCCAATTCCGCTGATGGTATGAATCAGCTTGGGCGAAAAATCCTTGTCGATCTTTTTGCGCAGATAATTAACGTACACATCAACGACATTCGTACCGGTATCGAAATTAACATCCCACACTTTTTCGGTAATCTCGTTGCGGGTCAGGGCCTTGTTCTGGTTTTTCATAAAGAACTCCAGCAACGCCAGTTCACGGGCCGTTAGCAGAATTTTCTGATTGCCGCGTTTGACGGTTTTGCTCTCCTGATTCAATTCCAGATCGGCGATTTTAAGAATCGTATCGGACGAAGGCAGAGCCCGCCGACGGTTCAGGGCGCGCAGTCGGGCAATCAACTCCCTGAATTCGAAGGGCTTGATGAGGTAGTCGTCGGCACCGGCATCAAAACCGCTTAATTTACTTTCGGTGCTTCCCAGGGCCGTTAACATCAGAATGGACACGTCTTCGTAGCGGCTCCGGATGATTTTGCACAACTCAAAACCGTTGATAACCGGCAAATTGACATCCAGAATAATGGTGGTATAGTCGCTATTCGCCAGCATCATCTGAGCCTGTAACGCATCATTGGCAATGTCGGCGCTGAAACCGTAATCTTCCAGTCCGCTTTTAATAAATGCAGCAACTTCCTGTTCGTCTTCTACAATTAAAATCTGCATACGTCAGTCCTAAAATCTTCTATAAATCCCGCAACAGGTCGGCCATGGCGCGGTATAACTTCGGGGCGGTTTCGGGACCGGTCGAGTTGATTTCGCCATACGGTTTATCCTTTGCATTGTACGAATAAGGCGCTTCGGTGTCCCATTCACTTTTCGGAATAATATACCCCAGTTCGTCGTTTGCCAACCCGATCACAAACCGGTATTTGCCTTTCATCAGACGGCGCAGGGGCGGGGTTTCGGAGGGGTTCATCCGGAAATCCGCACCCGCCGGATTTTCCACTCCGCCGTTGACAATTTCGGGGTAAATTTCGCCCGGTACTCCCAAAAACGTCGCGTCACCAATACGAAAAGCCGCAATTTCGGTCCGTAAGTTCCCCCAGCGGCTAAAACCGGCATCCAGAACACCCAGGCCGACGGCCAGTTGAAAGAGTTTATTATCCAGCGGAATGTCCAGCGTGTGCGCCCGTAATCCGATTCCGGCCTGCGGAACAAAAACCGTATCCTGCTGCAAGGCTTTGTAAATCAGCAGGGCCAGCTGCTTTCCCTGCGCATCGGCCTTCCCGAACGTCGGCTCCGTGAACCGCTCACCGGTCAGCGGGTCCTGAATGGTCACTTTCGGCGATGTGGTCATCAGGCCGCCCACGCAGCCCGAGGCATACACCACCGTGCCCCCCAATCCTTTCTGAATAACCGAGTCGCCCAGCGTAATGCCTTTTTCCAGATACTCCCGGACGTAATGCGGAAAGTCCGACGTTAGCAGCGTGTTTTTGCTCCACAGGGTTTCGGGGTGATTTCCCCATACCACCAACGTCCCCAGGGTGCTGTCTTTCACCGCATCCAGCGCCTGCATCAGGTAGAGCCCCGGATCTTTCACGAGCGGTTTTCGGGTATCCATCAAAAGCGAATCCGCGCCGGTCAGGTCCTGGGCAAACCGGAGCCGGGCCGGCTGGCGGTTGTTGGCGGCCAGCACGATGGCCCGCGTAACCTGTTGTTCAACAAACTGTTCGTAGGATTTGTTAACGCCACTTTTCAGCACGCTGCCGCCCCACATGCCCAGAAAATCGGGCGCTTCGTGCGTGTGCGTACTGCAAATCAGGGCGTACGAAATGCCGGCACTGGCGGGCAGCGCCTTTCGGACGTTGATGACATTTTTGTGCATAAAACCGAGCAGATCCACGGCGACAATCGCCAGGCGGGTTTGCCCGTCGTCGATCACCATCGCGCGCGCCCACAAGTCGTCGTGAACGCCGTTGGCAGCCCGTTTCTGGCTGAAACCGGCCATCCAGTAGGCATCAAATTCGCCGTTCTGGTTGCCATCGGTATAGGTGTCGCCGTCGGCCGGTTTATAGGCCGCATCCCGGTTTTTGTCGGTCCAGCGGTCGGGCAGGTACGGCGTGATTTTAAGGGCCGCAAAACCGACCTTCAATGGTTGGGGCGTTGCCGGTGCTTTGATGGTCAGGTTGAGCGAATAACCGGGATGGCGGTCGCGGCTGTTGTAATACCCGTAGCCCGCACCGAGCAGGAGCAAACCAACAATCAGGAACAGGAAGCCGAGAAGAAATCTACGCACGGTGAAAGGGTTTTCGGGCTCTAATCAATTTCGTAACCGGGGATCACTAATCAGCGGTTTTTCTTCAATGATTTCAAGGTGTTGATAAGCTGCGTGGGCCGGATGAACCAAGTAGTTTATTCCATCCGGCATCACCGAAGAAGGTACCCCCAACGCCAGCACATCCGGATTGGTTAACCATTCAGTTAGTAGGGTCTGACTTTTTGCATACCTATTTTCGTTCCAGTAAGCAGGCGATTCGTCAGCCCGTATTAGGCGTCGGCTGTCGTCGGGTATTCGTAGGCTAAAGAGCCGGAAGGACGGCAGGTCGGCGTAGGGGACTTGTGGCATATGCACCAGAATTTCCACTAGGGCCAATGCCGGATGTTCGGCCGTATACAGAATGCCAATGCCCGGCGGATTCCAGCGGCCGCCGTTTAGCCGTGTGCCGGTTACATCCAGTGGACGGTCTGCATACTTCTGACGGACAACCCGATAAATGAGCGCCATCGTCAGCCAAAAATTCCGTGATCAATCCGTCCTAAAATCCGATCTACCACCGTATAGCCCGTTACTGTATCCAAGGTTTGAATGGGGGTTTGATAATTCAACTCCCGAAGCGAAGAACGAAGCCAATTTAAAACCGTTGCCGTTTTTCCTTCAAAGGTGTCTAACGCGTGTCGCAGGAGGTTTTCCAGCAGCAGCAGCCGTTCTGAGGCATCCTGACTGATGCGTTGATCAGGCTTGAGTCGATGCAGGTAAGAGGCCGATAAACCGAGCGCCAAGGCCGTTTCTTTGTCGGTTAAACCAACCAGTCCAGCGACACGGTCGGCCTCGGCACGGAACAAACCCTGCCGGCTACGGGTAATAATTTCCTGCTCGGTTAAGAGAGAAGGATCGGAAGAAGCAGAAAGTTTGAATGCAGTAATCATACAAGTGAACTTTTGTACCAAGATAAGTGCAAAAGTTCACTTTGTCAACTCCCGCTTCATTTCAATCTTTCTATAATCGCCAGCACCAGATTGGCCGAATTCCGGGCGGCAATTTTATAGAAGGTCCGTATATCCTGCCGGGCGCTGGCATTGGCCTTGTCACTCAGGCTCCGGATGACCAAGCACGGCACCTGCTGCTGGTAACAAACCTGCGCTACGGCGGCTCCTTCCATTTCGGTGGCGTCGGCTTTGAATTCCGCCCGCAAACCGGCCACTTTTTCTTCGGACGAAATAAATTGATCGCCCGTCACCACGGTTCCAACCATAACGGATGGCGGCCGCGAGGTGGTCGGAAGGCTTTCGAACCGAACGGTTTTGGCAGCCTCCTGCGCCAGCAGCAGCAAGCCCGAATCGCCGGGAAAATAGGCCGGATTCAGGTCTTTCGTGATGGCGTTGCGGGTCTGGCTGATTTTCTGCTGCTGAAAGCCGGTGGAACTGTAATCATGGTGGGCGGTTTTTTGGGCGATAACGATGTCGCCGGGCTGGAGATTCGGGTTGACTCCGCCCGCGATACCGGTGAAAAGCACCCGTTCCGGTTTAAAGTGAGCCAGCACAAAAGCCGTCGTCATGGCGGCATTCACTTTGCCGATGCCGGTTTCGGCCACCACTACGTCCCGCCCGTTGAGCTGACCGGTCATGAATTGGATGCCGTTGAGCGTCTGACGTTTCGGATTCCGGAGCGATTGCTGGACCAGTTTCACTTCTTCATCAAAGGCGCCGAGCAAGGCCGTGATGGGTTGGGGCTGATAGCGTTGGCCGATTACCGGTAAAAAACCGACAAACAGGTACAGAATCAACGTGTATTGGACTAACAGGCGGCTGGGTTGGCCGGAAGAGGGCGACGTTTTTGGCATTGGAACCAGAATTAAAAAACCGGATGAAGTGAAAAAGCAATTTTAATGGCCGGAGAAAAGCGCCAGAACGCAGAACACATCGACAAGCAGCAAACCGGGCGGAACTTCCTTTGCTTTACCACTGGCCAGTTTCACGGCTGTCCAGCTCAGAAAACCCCAAATGATGCCCTGCGTGATGGAGTAGCTGAACGGGATCAACACCAGCGCCAGAAAAGCCGGGAGCGCATCGTCCAGTTGACCCCAGTTGATTCGGGTAACCGGTTTCATCATGAACGCGCCAACCAGCACCAGGGCCGGGGCCGTAGCGATGGCCGGAATAACCGACAGCAAGGGCGACAGAAACAGGAACGGCAGAAACAACGCACCGGCCACGATGGCCGTCAGACCCGTCCGTCCGCCCTGCGCAATGCCGACGGCCGACTCGACGTAGGCCGTGCCGGGGCTGGTTCCTAAAAAACCGGCTACGGTAGTGGCCACGGCATCGACGGTCAGCGAGCGGTTCAGGTTGCGCGGATTGCCGTCTTCATCGTACAGGTTGGCGGCTTCGGCAACGCCCACAAAGGTGGACAGGCTGTCGAATAAGTCCGTGAAAACAAAGGCAAAAATCACCGGCCAGAGCGACCATTGCAGCGAGTTGATCAAATCGAGTTTTCCAATCAAACTGAAATCCGGCGCGGCCAGAATCCCCTGAAAATTGACCAGCGTTTTTTGTCCGGAAGCAACCGCCGAAGCATCCCCCCACCACCGGCCAATGGGCAGCGCCACCAGCGTGGTCAGCACAATACCGATGATGATGGCGCCCGGGAAATTTCGAACGACGAGCACTGCCGTTACCAGCAAGCCAAAAACAAAGGTCAGAATAATGGGATCTTTCACGCTGGCGATGCTCACCAGCGTGGCCGGGTTGGCCACGATAAACCGGGCGTTTTCAAAACCGATCAGGGTGATAAATAAGCCAATACCCGCCGAAACCGCATATCGCAGCGGTTTGGGGATGATTTTAACCAGGGTGGAGCGGACGTTGAAAATCGATAAAACCAGAAACAGGATGCCCGCCCAGAAAACCGCCCCCAGCGCCACTTCGGGGCGGATGCCCATGCCCTTGACGGCCGTGAACGTGAAAAAGGCATTGAGGCCCATGCCGGGTGCGACCACCATCGGATTCCGGGCGTACAGCCCCATCAGCAGACTGCATCCAAAGGAGAGCAAAACCGTTGCCGTTACGACTCCGCTGAACGGCAAACCGGCCTGACTCAAAATGGCCGGATTGACCACAATGATGTACATCGTTGCCAGAAAGGTGGAAATGCCCGCCAGAATTTCGGTACGGGGAATGGATGCCGGAGGGGCGGTCTGCATGCAGCGAAACGGTTGGATCGAAGTCCGAAAGTACGGATTACGGCCGCCAGTTCAAGCACGGACCAGGCATTATTACCACAAAAAGCCCCCGGCCCGGAGCAAGCTGCCCAAGTCGGGGGACTCAAACCAATTTAACCAAATTATTATTTTGAGACCGGGGAGACTAGTCAGACGAGCGCAGGACACGGCTGCGCTGCTTCCTTCAAGGACGGGTCTTTAGGCTGGTCGCTCCGGTCTATTTCTGAAATTCTGCCGCCAGCCATTGCTGATTGGTCGGGATGGATTCGCGGCCCGATTGCTGGTTCAGCGCCCACTGACGCAAAGCCTGTTCCAGCACCGTGTTCAGGCTTTCCCGGGTGGTGGCGCGTTTGATGTTGAGCTGTTTCTTGGCCAGAACTTCCTGATAGACCAGCTGATTGTCATCGGTGTAAAAATAAACGGTGCACTGTT
Organism: Larkinella ripae; assembly: GCF_054780775.1. NCBI lineage: Bacteria > Pseudomonadati > Bacteroidota > Cytophagia > Cytophagales > Spirosomataceae > Larkinella > Larkinella ripae. The sequence continues at coordinate 189,222 of NZ_BAAGVR010000001.1, read as the reverse complement.
TTTTGGGTTGTGATTCAACCACCCAGAAGCCGCTGCGGGCCGTGTTGGTTTTGCGGTTTTGGCCAAAGGTGGCAACCGACAGAAAAAGAGTCAGGGCAACGAGTGCCAGGCGAAGGTGTGAGTAGCGTTTCATTGTCATACCGCCGGAGCGGTTCATTAGCAGTTGCTGTTTAATTCTGGTACGTGTTTCAAAAGTAAACCGTGGAAAAAACCGCTGCCTGACTTTTCGCTCAATGGATTTGCCCGCCCTTGATACAGCATCCGGCGGGCGACGAGTGTAGTTGGACGGCTAAAAAAAGTCATTTGGCGACGATTGGCTACCGTTCGTCTACAAATGCCCGGAAAAATGGCGGTTTTTACGTCGTTTGTCTATATTCGGTCGGTAATCCGGTAATCGTATGCAACTGGCGGACAGCAACTTCATCTTTTCCAATCAGCCGCGCTACCGGCTGGCCCGGCACGGACTCTTCTGGGGCGTGGTCTGGCTGTACTTCACGGTTTTGTACGGTGTTTTTCCGGTTAAGGATTTTCTGTACCGGGGCTACAGCGAGACGGTGGCTTTGCTGATGGGCTTTCTGATATCCGGGATTGGCTCGGTCCTTTTCATGCCCGCGCACATGGTGCTGGCCTATGGCATTATCTACGTTTTGTTTCCCCGGTATTTAGACAAGGGGCAGTATTGGAGAATCGTTGCCGGGGTTGTTTTCTTTTCGTTTCTGAGCGCCTTTGCGTCGGCTGGGCTGTCGGTCTGGGTGCTTACGCCCGTTCACGCCTGGATGGGAAATTCGCAGGTGCGTGGCGCCGATCTGAATTACCTGCTGATGGCGGGTTTGCGGGGCGGGATTACGGTGGCCGGTTTTGTGGCGGCAATCAAGCTGGTGAAAATCTGGTACCTGAAAGAGCAGGCTTTCCGGCAAATCGAAAAGGAAAAGTTCAACGCGGAGTTACAGCTACTTAAATCGCAGATTCACCCGCATTTTCTGTTCAATACGCTGAATAACCTGTACGCGCTGACCTTGCGGAAATCGGAACAGTCCCCGGCGGTGGTGCTGAAATTGTCGCAGCTGCTGAGCTACATGCTCTACGACTGCAATGCGTCGGAGGTGTTGCTGGAGAAGGAAATTGCCTTTATGAAAAACTACATCGGGCTGGAACAACTGCGTTACGGAACCCGGCTGGAGGTTTCCATCAATTTTCACGGTGATTTGCAGGGGAAACAGATTTCGCCCCTGCTGCTGATTCCGTTTCTGGAAAATGCGTTCAAACACGGCACCAGTGAGCAGCTGGAACAGGCCTGGATTTTTCTGGATCTGGCGGTGGATGACAACGTGCTGACGTTCAAGCTGGTCAATAGCCGGGATGCGGACGCGCTGCCGTTACCGGCGGTAGGAGGGGCTTCCGTCGGGGGCATTGGGTTGCAGAACGTGAAAAAGCGACTGGAATTGCTGTATCCGAACCAGTACGAATTACAGATTCAGCCCGAAGCAGAAACGTTTCTGGTCGATCTGCGGTTGCGGTTGCCGGCAAATTCGCTGCTTCCGAAACAACCGGCGCAGCCGGCCACTGAAATGCCAGTTTAATACAACAACAAATACGACTTTGAACATGAACTTACGTTGTTTACTCATCGATGACGAACCCCACGCGCTGGAAATCATCGAATCCTACATCGAACTGGTCGATGGGCTGGAGATTGTCGGCAAATGCCACAATGCCGTTCAGGCTTTCAGTATGCTGCAATCGACGCCGGTCGATCTGCTTTTTCTGGACATCAAAATGCCCCGGCTCACCGGCACCGATTTTCTGCGGAGCCTGCGAAATCCCCCCAAAGTGATCTTTACGACGGCCTACCGCGAATACGCCCTCGACGGGTTTGATCTGGATGTGGTCGATTATCTGCTGAAACCGGTTCCGTTCGAGCGGTTTTTGCGGGCGGTTTCCAAAGTGATGCGCCTGGAGCCGCTGGCGGTTTCCACCCTGGTTCCCGGGCCGGATCAGCCGCCGGCTGAGAAAGAACTGGTGCCATCGGAGCGCGATGCCTTTCTGTATTTCCGGGCCGACCGCAAAATGGTGAAGGTGTACACGAAAGATATTCTGTACGTCGAAAGCCTGAAAGATTACATTAAAATCATCACCGGCACGGCCAAACCGCTGGTGGTCAAACAGGCCATCAGTTCGGTGGAATCCATGCTGCCGGGTCGCGATTTTCTGCGCATTCACCGCTCCTTCATTGTGGCCGTCGACAAAATTTCAGCCTGGTCGCCCAGTCACATCGAGGTCGCCGGACAGGAACTCCCGATCGGGCGTCTGCATCAGAAAGATGTTGGCAAAGTGCTGAAGATGGAGGTGTAGCGCGAAAAAAGCAAACCGGCGTAGGGGGAAGCGTCCGTTGAGGGGTCTGGATTCAAACGACTATAACCTCAACTGACACTGTATGAAAACGAGAATCGCAGCGATTGCCGGTATGCTGATGTGGGCCACAACGGCCTGTGACCAGGAAAACCTAGTGGCGCCGGAATCGTTGCCGCAAAATGCCAGAACGTTTATAACCACCCATTTTCCGCAGGAAACCGTTGTGCAGGTCGTCAGAGACCGCGACGGACTCACGACCAGTTTCGACGTTATTCTGAGCAACGGTTTTGATCTGGATTTCACCAGATCCGGCGAATGTACGCAGGTGGACGGAAAGAATAGAACCATCCCCGATGCCGTCATCAACCCCGACAAAATCCGCACTTACGTCCAAACGAACTTCTCCCAGCACACCATCGTGAGCTGGGAGAAGGACAAAAACGACCGCGACCGGTACAGCGTGGAGCTATCGAACGGACTGGATCTGAATTTCGATAAGGACGGCACGTTCCTGCGGATCGACGATTAATTGGTCGTGCCGGTTTTCAGGTACTTTTCCAGGTATTCCGTATACTGTTGGTGCAGCAGGAGCGAGGTGGTGCCGTTGTAGGCGACGCCGTGGGCTCCCGGTGGATAAATGCGCAGGTCGGCGTCTTTGCCGGCGTCTTCCAGCGCATTCATCAGCTGCATGGTGTTCCGGACGTGCACGTTCTCGTCCATCGTGGAATGGGCCACGAACATCTTGCCCTGCAAATCCTTGGCCTTCGGCGAAACCGCGCTTTGCCCATATTTCGCTTCGTTTTCGGGCAACAAACCCATGTAGCGTTCCGTGTAAATGCTGTCGTACAGCCGCCAGTCGGTGACCGGAGCACCCACCAGCGAAACTTTGAAAATACCGGGATGGGCCAGCATCGTGTAGCTGCTCATGTAACCGCCGTAGCTGTGGCCTTTGATGGCCATCCGGCTCGCATCCACCCACGGCAGCGTGGCCAAATGGCGGGCGGTTTCCACAAAATCCCGGCTTTCGTACTGGCCTAACTTTTCGTAGACCACTTTTTCGAATGCATACCCGTAGCCTCCGCTGCCCCGGTTATTAACACTGACAACCACGTAGCCCTGCTGCGCCATAAACTGATGCCATCCCGACGTACTAAACTCATTATAAACCGATTGTGCTCCGGGTCCGCCGTAAATGTCAATTAAAACCGGGTGTTTTTTCGTGGCGTCGAACGGGATCGGTTTGATGATCGAGATGTCGATTTTCTGGCCGTCAGAGGTCGTGAAGTTGCTCAGTTCCTTCGGGGAGTAGGAATACGTGCCCACAAACTGCGTTACGCTGGTGTTTGCCTCCAACACTTTCAGCGATTTGCCTTTGGTGTCGAACAACTCCACGCGCAAGGGCGTCGTGGCATTCGAAAACCGGTCGATGTAATACTGGCTCCCGGGCGAGAAATCAATTTTATGACGCCCCGGTGCCTGGCTCAGCTTCTGTTTGTTTTTGCCGTCGAAATCAACCACGTACAACTGCCGGTCGAGGGGTGATTGTTCGGTCGAGGTGTAGTAGATTTTCCGGTTTTTGGCGTCGACGTTGTGCACAAAAACCACTTCCCAACGGCCTTTCGTTACCTGGTTGACCAGTTTGCCCGTGTAATCGTAGCGGTAGATATGGGCAAATCCATCGCGCTCCGAAACCCAGAAAAATTCCTGCGAGTTGGCCGGGAAATAAAAGTAGTGCATGATTCCGGCGAAAAAATCGAATACATCCACCCAGGCCTTGTTCGTTTCCTCCATGATCTGCTTCGCGTCGCCGGTGCGGGCGTTGGTCATAAACAGCTTCAGGTGGTTTTGCTTGCGGTTCAGGTGAACAACCGCCAATTGGCCTTCCTGCGAGGTCCAGTAGATGCGCGGCAGGTACCCATCGCCCAGGTCTATTTTCATCCACTGGGTTTTGGGGTTGGTCAGCTCCACCACGCCGATGCGGGCGGTCGGGTTTTTGTCGCCCACGCGCGGGTAGGGGAGTTTCACAAAATCCTCATCAAAGCCCTTGTAGTCGGTCATGGCGTAAATCGGAACCTGCCGCTCGTCGATTTGCCAGAACGCGATAAACTTGCTGTCGGGCGACCATTCCCAGGCTTGCGCCAGGCCAAATTCTTCTTCGTAAGCCCAGCCAAACCGCCCGTTGTAGAAATACGGAGCTGCGTCGTTCGTCAGTTGGGTTTCTTTCTGGGTCGCAAAATCAAAAACAAAGAGGTTGCCGCCCCGCTCGTAACCAATTTTGGAACCGTCGGGCGACAGTTCGGCGGTTTGCGCATCTTTGGCCACCAACGTCAGGTTCTTGGCGGCTACCGAATAGACGTAATAATCCGAAAGGCCCGAACGGCGCCAGACCGGGCGAAAGTTGCTTTGAAACAGGAGGTTTTTGGAGTCTTTCGACCACTGGAAGGATTCGTAAGAGAACGGCTGGTCAGTGCCGGGAAACGTCAGGGTGGACCCGTTGAAAACCACTTCTTCGCGCTGGTCTTTGGGCGAATACGATTTGATCACGCCTTTGTCGATGAACGAAAACCGGGTGCCGCCGTCAATCCAGTTGACGCTGGCCGGCCCCTGCGATCCCGCCAGTTTTCCGGTGGCCGCCAGAGCCTGCTGCAAATTTTGAAACGATTGTTTCGGTTGGGCAAAAACCGCCGTGTGGACAACCAGGAAAAAGACGAAGCGGTATAAAGAAAGGTGATGAGTCATGAAAACCGTTTGCTTGAAGTGTCGTCAAATTTAACGAAAAAACCGGACCTGATCGTGCGCTACCGGCTGATGACCAGATCGTGTTTGGTCAAAAGCCCCGGCAGGTTGTGCAGCGAGAATTTTGCTTTTTTGATCTTGTTCGTGTCCGGGTTCAGTTCCAGGTTATAGGAAGTAGAAAAATCGGCCTGAACCAGGTTGTTGTCTTCGAACCGGGCCAGCTCCAGATTGCATTCTTTGAATTTAGCCCCGGGCAGGTCGCATTTCAGGAAGTGGGTTTCCTTGAGCGAACAGTCGATGAACTGGGCTTTTTTGAGCTTCCGATTCAGAAAAACCGCATGGTCGAGCTGGCATTTCTGAAAATCAGCGTGGAAGCTGAACGCATTACAGGGGCCGAAATCAACGTACGCCAGTTTGCAGTGGACGAACAGAACGTCCTGGAGCTGCGTATTTTTTAATTCAATTCTCGTCAGATCGCAGTTTTCAAACCGGCAATTGATCAAGTTTGCGCCGGAAAACACCGCTTCGGGCAAACTAAGTTTTCGGAACGTGCATTGTTCAAAAGTGTGCCCCACCCACGCATTGAGCGGGGTTTCACTGGCATCAAAAAGCTGGTTGTAATAGTCCATCGGTGGTTGTGCGTTGGCTGCAAAATTACCCGGTATTCTACTGGGGAGGAAGCATCCGGTAAATCTTTTGAACCAGGCACTAAAGCGCAGGGTGTTTTTTGTGAAACTCCGTCGCGTCCTGATAGTGTTTGGCCACCGCCAGCAGCCGCCCTTCGTCGAACAATTGACCCATGAACGTAATGCTGGTGGGCAGGCCTTTGGGCGTAAAACCGTTCGGAAGTGCCACGCACGGATGCCCGGTCAGGTTGGTCAGGGTCAGGTTGGCGTTGCCAAACGTGGGCGTGATGTACACATCAAACCCTTTCATGGTTTTCGCCATTTCGTTGATCAGCCGGGTCCGGATGCGGTTGGCCTGAATGTATTCAACGGCGGGAATAAACCGGGCCGAACGGAAGGCATTCGGCCAGGCGCTCCTGACCTGGCGCACCAGTTGATCGTCCTGCCCCGAACGGGTCAGCTCATCAAAAGCAGCCGCGGCTTCGGCGCTCAGAATCAGATTCATCCGGCCCACCGGAATGTCGGGCAACTCGAACGGGATTAATTCCGCACCCAGCTTGCGAAGGGTTTTAAGGGTGGCTTCGTCGGTGGCTTTGGTCGGGCGGTCTTCGTCAAACGCTTTTTTCAGATACCCGATTCTGACGCCTTTCAGCGAGCTCAGCGGAGCGTACCGAAACGGAGCGGCAAAAACCGTTGGGTCGAGTCCGTCGGGGCCGTAAATCGCGTTGAAAACCAAGGCACAATCTTCGACCGAGCGGCACATCGGCCCGATTTTGTCCATCGACCAGCTCAGCGCCATCGCACCGTAGCGGCTCACCCGGCCGTAGGTGGGACGCAAACCGGTGACGCCATTGACGGTGGCAGGTGAGACGATGGAGCCCAGCGTTTCGGTGCCGATTGCAAAAGGCAGGAGCCCGGCCGATACGCTCGAACCCGAACCCGCCGACGATCCGCTGGAACCGGTGGAGGGGTCCCAGGGATTCCGGGTTTTGCCACCAAACCAGACGTCGCCCATCGCCAGTTCGCCCATCGTTAACTTGGCGCACAAAACCGCCCCGGCTTTTTCGAGCCGTTGGACGATGGTCGCGTCGTAATCCAGCGTCTGATTTTTGTACGGCACGGAGCCCCAGGTGGTTTTGTAACCTCTGCGGGCAAACAAGTCCTTGGCTCCGTAGGGAATCCCGTGCAGTGGTCCCCGGTATTTCCCGGCTTTTAATTCGGCGTCGGCCTGCTGCGCCTGTTTCAACGCCAGCTCGTCGGTCAGCGTGACGACACACAGCAGTTTCTCGTTGTAGGTTTTCAGCCGTTCGAGAAAAAATTTGGTCAGCTCAACCGAACTGATCTGGCGCGTCCGGATCAGTTCGCCCAATTGAGCCACCGAATAGTACGCCAGGGCGTTGCGGTCGGCCGGAAGGGTCGTTTTTCCAACCGGGCTGGCTTTGAAGGACGGCGCGCCCTGCGGCACTTTAAAACCGGATGGTAACGGGCTGAAATACAGCGCCGGAGCAATGTCGTTTGTCAGTTCGATTTTTCGGAGCGCTTCGTAATTGCTGCGGTAGTTGTTTAGATTGCTCAGCATCGAATCGCGTTCTGCCGGGCTGAATTCCAGGCCAAAAACCCGGGAAGCCGCATCGACCAGGTCGGCCGTCAGCGGTTTTTTCGGTTCGTCGTCGGTGATGAAGGCGCCGGCCAGAAAACTCAGTGCGCAGGCGGCAGGAAGGAACAGTTTTTTCATTTTCGTAGGTACGGAAAAAACCGGGGAATTACAACGCCCGCTGGCGGAAGCGTTCGTGCAGGTGCACCACCTGCGGAATCAGCAACTGGGTTTCGTCGTTATACACCACATAATCGGCCATTTGAAGGCGCTCTTCGTTGCTCATTTGCCGGCTGATGATGTTTTTGATCTCCTGTTCCGTCCGGTGCGGATCGCGTTTCCGGATGCGCTGGATGCGGAGTTCCAGCGGAGCATGAACCACAATGAGCTTGTCGAGCCTGTTCCCCTCTTCGCCAGCCGCCCGCAGTAAAGCCGCTTCCTTAATGACATACGGTTTTTCCGCGTGGCCCGCAACCCAACGTTCGGTGTCGGCGTAGACCCGGGGATGGATCAGGGCATTCAATTGATGCAGCAGGTCCGGCTGGCTGAACACCTGAGCCGCTACCCACGACCGATTATACCGTCCGCTCGGGTCATAGGCTTCAGGACCCAATAAGCGGGTAACATCGGCTTTCAGGATTGCGTCGTTGTCAACCAGCCATTTGGCGCGCTCGTCGGCGAAATAAACGGGAATACCAAAGGCTTCAAATAGTTGGCAAACCGTCGTTTTGCCGGCACCGATTCCGCCCGTGACGCCAATCAGCAGCGGTTTTTTCAGCGACTGATTCATTTTTTACGGGACGATTTGGATTTCTTGCCGGATTTAGCCGGTTTTTCCACGTTGGCCGGTTGCACGGGTGTCGGAGCGGGTGGCGGAGGAAGGGGCTGCAACAATTCGGCGACCTCGAAACTAACCAGAACCTGGTCGGCACTCGCCCGAATGAGCGGGTGACGGGGGATGGGCAGCCGCAATTCTTCGTCGTAGCTGAGCGCCAGCCGCCGGGCCGGAATCTTGACGTTGATCGTGTCGGGCATCGCGCGCAGCAAGCGGGCCGGGCCTTCAAACCGGATGGTGCGGGGCGACACATTGATCAGGCTGGACACCACCATCTGCTCGGCCAGATCAATACCCGCGCTATCGACAATCACCGGAACGTCCTGAGCCGCCAGCCGGTCAAAATTCAGCTCGAGCGTATCACCCGCCACAAAATTGACCCGCACATCCTTGGCGTGATCGGTTAGCAAAGCCGCCAGCGAAGCGGTATTGATAAACCGGGTTTGCAGCGGGCGATTGACCGGGTAATGAATGGGTTGCGACCGAAAGGGCAGCCACGATTTCCGGAAGAGTTTCCAGCCGTTGCCGGAGATGCTGACGGTAACGGTTTTGGGCAAGGGAGACGTGGGGACGTACAGCTTCTGGTTGTATACGAATTCAATCGGATACTGCACGCTGACGGTATAGTTGTTTTTATTGAGTGCGTTCAGCAACCAGATGACAGCAGCCGCCAGCAGACACAAAAGCAGCGTCGGCAGTTGAACAGGGCGGGATTGGGCAGTGGTTAACGGCACAAGAAAAATAAATGATGAATGATGGAGGATGAACGAAGAATGAGCTGATGCCGCGCAATTAACTCCGCGGGCGGACCCGTCATCGTTCATCCTCCATCATTCATCATTTTGTTTAAATGAACTAGGACGCGATTTTGACCGTGGCTTCGCGGGAAATGGCGGTTTTTTCAAACGTTAGTTTCAGTCCTTTATCGACTTCCAGCGTAACCGTATTGCCTTCGACGGCGTAGATTTTTCCGTGTAACCCACCAATTGTTACCACGCCGTCTCCTTTCTTCAGGTTCTCGATAAAACTTTTCTGGTCCTTCTGCTTCTTTTGCTGCGGACGGATCATGAAAAAGTAAAACACTACAAAAATACCGACCCACAAAACAATGTTCCAGACCATGGAATTGGACGAGCCAGCCGGTGCCTGCACTAAAACAGAAAGGAAAGTCATGTTGACAACTAGGGGTTAAAATGTAAAGTCTGATGGTTCAGCAAGCAGCGCTAAAACCGGGTTGGCTTATTGGACGGCGCTGGTGCGGGCTGAGTCGGCCCGCGGGTTGACCATCACCCGAAAGGCCAGTTCGGTGTAAGCCGGGTCGGTATTGGCGTAAACCGTGACGGTTTTGTTCTGAACTCCCCGTTTCCCCTGGCTGTTGAACAGCACCCGGATCGACCCTTCCTGACCGGGTTCAATCGGTTTTTTGGGCCATTCGGGGGTTGTGCAACCGCAGGAGGTTTGGATGTTGTTGATGATCAGCGGAAACTCACCTTCGTTTTTGAATTTGAAATTCCGCGCTACGGTATCGCCTTCGGCAATGTCGCCAAAATCATAGACACCCGTGTCGGTGAAAACAATTTTGGGCATTTTGCCCGATAGTTCTTTGGTCGACTCGTTCTGAGTCTGGTTGCAGGCCACGACGCCAAGGAGGAGCGCCAGACCGATGGCAAAGTTTTTCATTCGTTTTATCGCTAAATCGTCAGGCATCGGATTCGTCAACGGCTGCTTAAGCACCCTGTTGTTTAATTTGGGCCATCAGCCGGTCGACATCTTCCAGCAATTTTTCGGCTTTTTCGCGCGCGTCGTTCACCACCCGTTGGCCTTCCGCTTTGGCAAAGCTCTCGGGCAGGGCGTCCGAATTTAGCACGTCATCCAGCAGCGAACGGAGTTGTTCGCGGTATTTCGACAAACGATACGTCAGCCGGTCGCGGGTAACGGCGCCTTTTTCCGGGGCATACAATAATCCTAAAGCGGTTCCGGTTACGCAGCCCGTCACAAAGGCGATCAAGGTTTGGCTTGTTCTGCTCATGGTTTTGTTTTGTTGTTGCCCCCGAATCGTCTGAGAGACTTCGGCCTCCGGAAAACCGGCGGATCGCCTGTTCTTTCAGCTAATTCGGGCCAAGAAACGTTATTTGTTATCCAATAAACCCCGGCCGCTTTTGCGAAGCTGGCCCGTGGTTTTCAATTTTTCCGACAAACTGTCCAGAATGCCGTTGACAAATTTGCCACTTTTTGGCGTACTGTACACTTTTGCCAGTTCAATATATTCGTTGATGGTCACTTTCACCGGAATGTTCGGAAAATTCAGCAACTCGGCCAGCGCCAGTTTCAGAATGATCTTATCCAGCTGGGCTACCCGTTCAACATCCCAGTTGGTCAATTGTTCGGCCAGCAGGGCTTCGTATTCGGCGTCGTTTTCCAACGCTTTTTTATACAGCGTTTCCAGAAATAACCGGTCTTCTTCCCAATCGTCAGTCAGTTCCGTTAATTTGATGCCTTCCGGACCCTGGACGGATTTGAGCGTTTTGATGGCCATGCTCCGAACGAGCTCGCTGTTTTCGGCCCAGCTCAGGTCGCTTTCTTCAAAATAGTTTTTGGCCGGATCCTGCTTCAGCAACACGTTCCGCAGAATATGCTGCGCCAGTTGCTGATCCTCCTCGGCGGTATGCTCGGCGGTTTCGCAGTAGGTGCGGTACAGCTCGTCTTCTTTCAGAATGTCGTTGTAGATCGAACGAATCATTTGCCGATCATCGCCCCATTCGATTTTCCGGCGAATTTTCTCGACTTCCAGCGGTTTGTACTGCTGCAAGGCCTGAATGATCCGGTTCCGGTCCAGGCCCGATTCCTTGGCAATGGTCCGGGCATCAACATCTTCGTATTTCCGAACCCGTTCCCGGTCCACCTGCGCCACGTGGGCCAGTTCGAGCAGCAGCGTCAACAGCCGGATCAGCGAGTTGTCCAGGGTCCGGACATCATCAATCAGCGCCTGAAATACCCGTTGCCGTTCCCGGGTCAAACTGTTGCGGTAATCAACCAGCGCCTGGTTGGCCGCTACCCGCACCCTGTGCGGTATTTCCTCTTCCTCCGCCGGTTTTTCGACCGTCAGTCCTTCTTCAAATAAAATCGTTGCCAACCGGCGGAATCCTTCCAATTGCTGAAGGTTTTGCACCTCCATCGAATTCAGGTCCGGCTGAAACGTTTCGGTAATCACATCGACGGCCAACTGCCGACTCGATAATTCGGATTGGCGCAGGGCGTAATAAGCCTGCATGACCTTAATCCGTAATAAACGTCTGTTTAACATTCTGTCCGGCAAGAAACAAAGAACTGGGTTCGATATTTCGAAGATTGATAATTGGGTACAAAAGTACGGAAAATAAAGGGAAAAGGGAAGGAGAGCCGGAGGGGAAGAAAAGAGAGTGGGCAAGGAAAGAGAGCCGGAAAGGGGGAAGGAAACCCCACCGGCCCGGTCATTCCTCTTATGCTTTCCGGCCCCTGCTCCATGCGTTGCAACCTTTCCAGCCGGTTTTCTGTTACCCAGCCAGAAACCCGGTTTTTACAGCTGAAAGACGTCTCCTGATTTGTGAAAGCACTCGCCCACCTCAATAAATACCTGCTAAAATACAAATGGTACCTCATCTGGGGCACCGCTTTCACGATCATTTCCAACCTGTTCGGCATTATTCCGGCCCAGTTGGTGCGGTATTCGCTCGATCTGGTCAAAGAGACCCTCGATATTTATTTTCTCTACAACGGAAACCGTCTCCAGAGCCGGTTGTACGATGTTTTTGCCTTCAGCATTTTATTCTACGGCCTGCTGATTCTGGCGATGGCGCTCCTGAAAGGTTTTTTTCTGTTTCTGGTTCGTCAAACGCTGATCGTGATGTCGCGGCACATCGAATACGATCTGAAAAATGAGATTTACCTGCACTACCAGACCCTGCCGCTGAGCTTTTTCCGGCAGCATAACACCGGCGATCTGATGGCGCGGATTTCGGAAGACGTCAGCAAAGTGCGAATGTACGTGGGGCCCTCGATCATGTACGGTTTGAATCTGATTACCTTATTTGTGCTGGTGATCACCTACATGGTGTCGATCAACGTCCGGCTGAGTTTGTATGTGTTGTTGCCGTTGCCGGTTTTGTCGGTGGCGATTTATGTGGTTAATACCGTCATTATCAAGCGTTCGGAAGAGATTCAGCGGAGTCTTTCCAATCTGTCCACCTTTGTTCAGGAAGCTTTTTCGGGAATCCGGGTGCTCAAAGCGTTTGTGCGCGAAGAAAATTCGGCGGCCAATTTCACGGTCGAAAGTGATGTTTACAAGTTCAAGTCGCTGCAACTGACGCGGGTCGATTCGCTGTTTTTTCCGCTGATCATGCTGCTCGTCGGGCTGAGCAACGTGCTGGTGGTGTATGTGGGGGGGCAGGAAATTCTGACGGGCCGGCTGACGCCGGGCAACATCATGGAATTCATTCTGTACGTCAACATGCTGACCTGGCCGGTGATGGCGCTCGGCTGGACGACCAGCCAGACCCAGCGGGCGGCCGCTTCGCAGCAACGCATCAACGAATTTCTGGCGGCCAAAACCGACCTGGTTTCCGAAAAGTCGCTCGAACGGGTAATTGAGGGCGAAGTGGAATTCCGGAACGTGCGGTTTATATACCCGGATTCGGGCATTGTCGCGATCAAAAAATTCAACCTGAACGTCAAAGCGGGCGAAACCGTTGCGATTCTGGGTACTACGGGATCGGGCAAAAGCACGCTGGCGAACCTGATCACGCGGATGTACGATCCGACGGAAGGCGAAATTCTGATCGACGGCCTGTCGTTGAAAGATTACAGCCTGACGAGCGTCCGGAAGCAGATGGGCTACGTGCCGCAGGAAGTGTTTCTGTTTTCCGAGTCCATCAGCAACAACGTCAAATTCGGGCTGCCGGAAATGCCGCAGGAAAAAGTGGAGCAGGCCGTGAAAGATGCAGATTTGTACCAGAACATTCTCAATTTTCCGGAGCAGTTTGAAACCCGGATTGGCGAGCGCGGGGTGACGTTGTCGGGCGGACAGAAGCAACGGCTTTCCATTGCCCGCGCCATTGCCCGCGATCCCAAAATCCTGATTCTGGACGACTGTCTGTCGGCGGTGGATACCAACACGGAGAACATCATTCTGAACAACCTCCACCGGATCATGGAAAACCGTACTTCCGTGGTGATTTCGCACCGGGTGTCGTCGGCCAAGCTGGCGGATAAAATCATTGTGCTGGATGAGGGCGAAATTGTTGAGCAGGGAACGCACGAAGATTTGCTGGCGGCCAACGGCGTGTACCGCGAACTCTACGAGAAGCAGTTGCAGGCCGAGGAAGTGTAACGGTTTTTTACGTAAGTTAGGAGAAATTGAAAAGCGGGCAGTATCATGACACAGACCGAGTTTATTAAAACATTCGAAACTTTTTCCGCAAAGGATCGACTCGCCATAGCCAAGAAGCTGCAAGTACGGTTGCTTGATGACCTTTTTGATGAGCTTGACGCTGAAATGCCTGATAGCGAGCTGTCAAGCGAAGAAATTCAGGAAGAGATCAACGCATACCGGCATGAAAAAAGGCAAAAAGCTCAAAATCGTTCTTGATGCAAACTGGTATATTTCGGCTTGTATAAGCCGAAAATCACGCCGGACGGTTTAGTATGAAATTCTGAAAAGCCCTCATTTACAAGTTTATTACTCTTCCGAACGGATCGCCGAATTTGATGCGGTTATCAATCGCCCCAAATTCACGAAATTTGTCAATCCCAGACACGTCAACCGGTTTAAAAGTATTGCCTTCCAATTTCTGAAACAGACGGCTATCGGCGTTGTACCAACGATTGTTCGGGATGCAGATGATAACTATCTACTCGGAATCTGTGCAGGCTGTCAGGCTGATTTTTTGATTACTGGCGATCAGGATTTATTGGTTTTAGGGCGTTACGGAGAAACAAAAATTGTAACGATGAGCCACTTTCTTCACTCAGGAGCAAGGACGTAAAGTACGTTGTGGAACTGACCGGAATGAGGTTAACCTCACCGAATTTCCATCTTCTCCAGACCGGCCAGATAGCTCTCGTCCACAGTGGCCCCAAGGCCCGGTTCAGTGGGTAGTTCGATTTCGTAACCGTGGTAGGTGACTCCGCCCAAAACCGGGTTGCTGGCGTGTTCGAAGGGCGCATCCAGATCGTAGAACCGGACGTTGCGCCGGGCGGAGGCAAAATGCGCTTTGGCCGTAATGGCCAGGCGCGACTCCGACATGCAGCCAATCATGCACGGAATACCGGCTGCTTCGGCAATGGCGTTGATTTTCTGAGCGTTAAAAATTCCTCCGCTTTTGGAAAGCTTGATGTTGAAGTAATCGACGGCATCGTCCTGGGCCAGGCGCAAGGCATCCCGGGGGCTGAACAGCGACTCGTCAGCCATTATGGGCACGCTGGTGTGTTGTCGCAGGCGCTTCAGATCGGCGATGGCCCAGTGTTTTACCGGTTGCTCGCAATATTCGATGTTCCAGTCCTGAATGGTTTTCAGAACGGTACGGGCGGTAACATAATCCCAGCCCTGGTTGGCGTCCGTCCGGATCGGAATGGCATCGCCGACCGCTTCCCGAATTGCTTCCACGCGCCGGATGTCGTCGCGCTGGTTGGTGCCCAGTTTGACTTTGATCGCCAAACCGCCCTGCTCCTTAATCCGAATCGCGTCGGTCGCCATGCGTTCCGGCGTGTTGATATAAATCGTTTCGTCGGTTACCAGTGAAAACCGCTCCCCGCCCAGAAAAGCGTAAAGCGGCAACCGGGCTGCCTGGGAAGCCAGGTCGTACAACGCCATATCAAACGCACTTTTGATCGTCGGATTATTGGGCAGGTAAGCGTCCAGCCGGTTCAGATTTCCCTCCGTATCCAGCGCATTTCGCCCGATGAGCAGCCGGGCAAAATCCTGAGCGGCCGCAAAACCGGTTTCCTGCGTTTCGCCCACAATCATCCAGAACGGCGATCCTTCTCCCCAGCCGATCAGTCCGTCGGCATGAATCCGGATGAGCAGATTCCGGGCATTGTCAATGGTGCCCAGCGAAATCGCAATCGGAGCCTTGAGCGGAATGTTGTACTTGAAAATCTCGATCCGGGTGATGTTCATCAGTTCGGGAATTGCGATTTATCCAGACCCGGAATGATCCGCAGGGCGTTTTTGTAATAAACTTTTTTCAAAACGTCGTCCGGCAGCGCCATGCCGTACATGCGCCAGAACGCGTGGTATTTTTTGTGGTACGGGAAATATTCGTCGTCGGTTTCCAGTACGCGGAAATAAGTGGCGTATTCCGACGGAACCCAACTGTCTTTCCCGAACAGAATCCGGTCCTGGTATTTTTCGAAGAACTTCCGGGACGCCCGGGGCTGGCGACCGAGTTCGGCAATGACGGCACCCAGCTCCACGTTCATGTTGGGAAAAACCGTCATCAGGCTGTCCAGTTTAACCAGATCGTTCGGGTACCACCCCATGTGCGCATTGATGAATGCGGTTTTCGGATGCTTCCGGAACACATTATGTTGTTCGGCAATCAGTTGTTCGAACGAAACCGGGTTGGTATCGGAGCGTTTGCGGCCGGGGTGGGTTTTGAGTTCGAGCCAGCGCTCGTTGAAGCGGTCCATCGGGTCCCAGAACGGTTTAGGGTCGGCCGTATGAATCAAAACCGGAATGCCCAACTGGCCGCATTTGGCCCAGATCGGGTCAAGGCGCGGATCGTCGACGCGAACGCGGTTGCCTTTGGTATCCTTCACGTTGAATCCCAGACTCTTGTAAATCTTTAGCCCTTTCGCCCCTTTCTTCACATCCTCTTCCAGTAGTTTTACCGCCTGTTCCGTCCAGCCCGGTTCGCCCAGATTCGCGAAATTGATGTTGGTGAAAATCGCCAGCCGTTTCGGTTCGGTTTTCTGAATATTGGAGAGTGCTTTATCCAGAAACGTGGTGCTTTCGGCCACGTTCGAGGTAAAACCACGGCCGCTCAGATTGACCATGATGCCCATGTTCAGGCTGTCCATCTGCGTAACCAGTTTCCGCAAATCGGTGCCGTCCATGTTATACTGGTGGTTGTGAACGTCGATGAAGGGGTATTTGGCGCGGTTCAGGTGGTGTTCCGGCGTCTTGAGGGTCGAAACCGGTTCGTATTCTTCAAAATCAATCGGGCCGTTGGCGGTTGCCACTTTGGGTTGGGCGTGGGCCGCAGTCAGCGCCAGCAGAAAACCCGCGAAAAAGGATGCATTTCGGAGAGATGCCATCATAATTTAAGTAGATAAAGCACTGAAAATAAACTAACTCCGTTGGTCAGGAATGGATCAGGGCAACGCAAAAAGCCGCAATACCTTCCTGACGACCCACAAATCCCATGTGTTCGGAAGTGGTGGCTTTAATCGAAATATCGTCTTCCGGCACCTGCATGACGCCCGATAAACAGGTTTTCATCGCCGGAATATGCGGATTCAGCTTCGGTTCCTCCAACACCACCGTTACATCGACGTTCGAGACTTCATAGCCTTTTTCGCGAATCATCTTCATGACTTCGGCCAGCAGGAGCTTGCTGTCAACGCCTTTCCAGCGTGGGTCTTTGTCCGAAAAATGATAGCCGATGTTGCGCAGATTGGCCGCGCCCAGCAGCGCATCACACAGGACGTGACACACCACATCGGCGTCGGAATGGCCTTTGGCACCGTGCGTGTGCGGAATCAGAATGCCGCCGAGCCAGAACTCCCGGCCTTCAACCAACTGATGCACATCGTATCCTTGTCCTACGCGGATTTTCATAAATGTTTGATTACACAGTTCCGGTTTTACGCGACCCGACCTACGCGGCCCGATAGTACAACGTGGAACGGTTTTCTTTCCGGAGCAGGTTCTGGGCCGTCGCCTGAATCGCATCCGGCGTTACGGCCTGCAGACGTTCTGCTTCCTGATTCACCCAGTCGGCATTGCCCGCGTTGGCAGCGTAGGCCAGATTGATGGCGCGGTTCAGCAATTCCACTTCGGAGAAAGCCAGCGTCGATTCGGCCTGATTCTTTACTTTGGCCAGTTCTTCTTCGGGCATTGGTTGGTTCATCACCTCATCCAGAATGGATTCAATGGCTGCATCGGCCTCTTCCAGCGACACGCCCTGGTTCAGCGATCCGCTCACCACGAGCAAACCGGGGTCGAGCGATCCGCTCACATGCGCCGAAATACCGGTAAAAAGCGCCTGTTCCTTCAACAGCTTCTGGTACAAGCGGGACGATTTACCCCGGCCCAGCACATCGCCCAGCAAATCGGCCTGGTAATACCCATCGGTAAAACGGCCCGGCATGTGATAAACTTTATAGAGCGCATTCAGCGGCACCTCGGCGACGGTTTCCAGAAACCGGGCTTCCGTCTGTACGGGTTCCTGGGGCAGGTTGCGAACCGGCGGTTTTCCCATCGGAATGGGCGAAAACCATTTTTTACACAATTGCTTGACCTGCTCCAGCGTGACATTCCCGGCCACGACCAGGGTGGCGTTGTTGGGTACGTAATGCGTATAAAAAAAGTGCCGGACGTCGTCGAGCGTGGCGTTTTCGATGTGGCTGATGTCTTTGCCAATGGTGGCCCACCGATACGGATGCACGGTATAAGCCAGCGGACGGAGTTTGAGCCAGACGTCGCCGTAGGGCTGGTTGAGATACCGTTGTTTAAATTCCTCAATCACCACTTTTTGCTGGACCTCCAGCACCGTCGGGTCGAACGACAGGCCGAGCATCCGGTCCGATTCGAGCCAGAAGGCGGTTTCCAGGTTGGCCGACGGCAGCGTAATGTAGTAGTTGGTGATATCGGGCGAGGTGAACGCGTTGTTTTCGCCCCCCACTTTTTGCAGCGGTTCGTCGTAAACCGGAATGTTCTGAGAACCACCAAACATCAGGTGCTCGAACAGGTGCGCAAAGCCGGTTTTTCCCGAATCTTCATCGCGCGACCCGACATTGTACAAAATATTGACCGTCGCCATCGGGCTGGTCGGATCTTCGTGAACGTAGACCTTCAAGCCGTTATCTAATACAAAGTGCTCAAATTGAATCATGGCAAACTTTTTCGGTGGGGGTGTCGTTAGGCGTTTTGAGAACAAACAAAAGTAAGGGTCAAATCCTTTTCTTCAAAAAGGAACATTCCCCATTGCTTGTCAACACACCATCTCATGAAAAAATTCTGCGTATTCCTCTTTCTTCTGGCCCCGCTGCTGGGACGGGCGCAACTTCTCGACGATGCTGGTATTCAGCAGGTTATTTTAAAAGCGACCGACAAGATTTACAATTACGAATTCGAGGAAGCCGAGGAATACATCCGGGCGGTGAAAGCCAAATACCCCCAGCATCCGGTGGTGCCGGTTATGAAAGCCATTCAACTTTACTGGCAGTATTTGCCCCTGCACGAAAATAAGACCGCTACGACCCAGTATATGAGCTACCTGAATCAGGGCATTGCGTTGTCGAAGAAGCTGCTGGAACGGAATGAAAACGATCCGGAAGGCGTCTTTTTTTCGCTGGCGTCGCACGGCTACCTGGCAATGAAGTATCATTATGATAACGAGATGATGAAGGCCGTGGGCGAAGCGCAGAAAGCCTACAGCTACCTGCGGAAGGGCTTTAAACTGATGGAAAAAAATCCGGAATTTTATTTCTCAACCGGCCTGTACAATTATTACATCGAGCGGTATCCGATGGACCATTCCATGGCCAAACCGCTCCTGATTTTTTTCCAGAGTGGCGACATGGCGCTCGGCATCCGGCAGATGGAAACCGCCATTCGGCGGGGGATTTTCACCCGCACCGAAACGGCGATTTACCTGGGACACATTTACCTGGAACACGAAAGCCAACCGGCCAAAGCCGCTAACGTGATGAAACCGCTGGCGGACAAATACCCGCAGAACCCCCTTTTCAACCTCGGCACCGCCGAATCGCTGATGCAGGCCGGCCGCTACCGCGAAGCGCAGCTTTACGTCGAACGGCTTGAGAAGTTTCCCCAGAAGTTTCTGGCGATGCCGGTGAAGGTGATGCAGGGAATGGCGGAAGAAAAGCTGAACGGAAACCTTAAAGCAGCGGCTGAGAATTACCAGAACGCCGTCAGGATGCCGCACGACGAAGTTTTTACCAAAGAATTTGTGGCCCACGCCTACAGCGGACTGGCCCGGATTGCCGCCCAGACCGGCGACCGGAACCGGGCGAAGTCGATGTACAAAAAGGCGTTGAGCGTGGCCGGCTACAAATCGACCATCCGGGAGGCCAAGACCTATCTTAAATCCTAACCCCTTGATCAGGTGAAACGCCGGACTTTCCTGAAAGCTTCGCTGGCCGCCGGTTTTGGACCTTTGGTAAAGCCCAAACCGTTGCTCAACACGGTTACGGGACCGGTCCGGGTATCGGCGCTGGGTTTGACGCTCATCCACGAACACATACTGGTCGATTTCATTGGGGCCGACAAAAGTAATGCTGACCGCTGGAAACGCCCCGACGTGGTGGCCAAAATGCTGCCGTATTTGCAGACCTTGCACCAACTGGGCGTTCGGACGCTGGTGGAATGCACACCGGCGTATTTGGGCCGGGACCCGTTTTTGCTGAAGGAGTTATCCGAAAAAACCGGTATCCGGATTTTGACCAATACCGGGTATTACGGTGCCAGTAACAACAAATACCTGCCCGCCCATGCCCTGACCGAAACCGCCGACCAACTGGCCGACCGCTGGGTGGCGGAGTTTGAGCACGGTATTGCCGGAACCGGCATCCGACCCGCTTTTCTGAAAATTGGCGTCAATCCCGGCCCGCTGTCCGAACTGCACCGCAAACTGATCACGGCGGCTGCCCGAACGCACAAGCGGACCGGTCTGCCCATCTGCTCGCATACGGGGCCGTATGTCCCGGCTTTTGAGCAGCTTGATGTGCTGAAACAGGAGGGCGTCGATCCGGCGGCTTTCGTGTGGGTGCACGCGCAGGGACAAAACATGGTGCATTATGCCCGCGCCGTTCGCGAAGGAGCCTGGGTGAGTCTGGACGGTCTGGACGCTACCAACGTCGGGCAGTACGTCGAAAATTTGTTGCTAATGAAAGAAAACCGGCTGCTCCACCGGACGCTGCTTTCCCACGATGCCGGTTGGTACGATCCGGCCCAGCCGGCTGGTGGCCCGATTGGCCGCGACTACACGGTTTTGTTTACCCAACTCAGGCCGGAGCTAAACCGGAGAGGCTTCACCAAAAAAGACTGGAAGCAAATTCTGGTCGAAAATCCGGCGGAAGCCTTTCGAATAAAGCGGGACGAACTGTGAGTGATGAACTCAATAATCAACGTCCAGGCCCAAGGTTCGTTTCAACTCCAGCAGCGCCGGGTTTTTCTCGGCCAGGTAATTGAATTTGTCCTGCGGGGTGTAGATCATCCGGCGGCTTTCCTGCACGGCAACCGTCGATTCCAGCTGAATATGGCTATTTTGTAGCTCCTGCCGAAGATAGGTCAGTAAATCCTGCCGCAAATCATTGAGCAGGTTAGCCTGCAACGAATTGTCGAGGGCAATGTGGATGGTTTTGTCATCAAGAATAAACTCCCGGTTGAGCATCACCTGTTCCGTTTGCGAACCGCCCTGCTGATCGCGCAGGCGTGTAAACGTGCTCCAGGCGGCTTTTAATTGCTCAAAAATGAACGGTTTGTCCATTTTAGGTAATTCGGGAACCTCCAAAACCGCCGAGGCATTGGCAGAGTCCGCAACCGACGCGGGCCGGTTGATCGACGCCAGATTGGCGGTCGTTCGTAACCGGCTGCCGACCGGTTTCGGAATTTCGGCCACCACCGGAGCGCGCTCGGGGGCGGTTTTTACCGACCCGTTGCCGTTGGGCTGCGGATGATAGCCATTGGTGGGTTCGCTGGTGTGCGCCGGAATCAGGGCGGGCTCGTCCGGAGTCGTCAGGGAGTTACGATCGGCTGAGCTGTCCTTTTTTTTTTCGACCCGCTCGATTTCCGGGGGTGCTTTTCTATCCGAATCTCCGGCCAGAACCGGTATCGCGGACACCTCCAGCACATTCGGTAAATGGGCCAGCTTCATCAGGCAGACCTCCACGTGAAGCCGCTGATTTTTAGCGGCTTTATAATTCAGATCGCATTGAGCGCCCACGCTCAGCGCCGAGAGCAGAAAGCTCAGGGGCGCTTCGGCGGCCTGTTGCAGGTATTTTTGCTGAATGCTTTCGGTGACCTGCAGCAACTGAACCGTGGCGGTATCCTTGCAAACCAGCAGGTTCCGGAAGTGCTCGCTCAGACCGACAATAAACTGGTGGCCGTCGAATCCTTTCCGCAGAATTTCGTCAAACAGCAGCATACTTTGCGGCAGGTTAGCCGCCAGCAGCAGATCCGTCAGCCGGAAATAGTAATCATAATCGAGAATGTGGAGGTTTTCCAGCACCTCTTTGTAGCGCAGGGTGCGATCTTCCGAGAACGTCACATTCAGGTCAAACATCGAGAGCGCATCCCGCAAACCGCCGTCGGCTTTCTGGGCAATCAATTCCAGGGCCTCGTGTTCGGTCTGGATATTTTCTTTCCGGGCGATGTTCGCCAGGTGATCGCTGATGTCGCGCGGCTGAATCCGGTTGAAGTCGAACAGTTGGCAACGCGACAGAATCGTCGGCAGGATTTTATGCTTCTCGGTGGTCGCCAGGATAAAAATGGCGTAGGAGGGCGGTTCTTCCAGCGTTTTCAGGAAAGCGTTGAAAGCCGCCTGCGACAGCATGTGAACCTCGTCAATGATGTAAATTTTATAGTTGCCCGACTGGGGCGGATACCGCACCTGATCAATCAGGTTCCGAATGTCTTCCACGGAGTTGTTGGAAGCCGCATCCAATTCATGAATGTTGAAGGAGGCATTCTGGTTGAAGCTGACGCAGGATTCGCACTGATCGCAGGGTTCAACGGCGTCGGCCGATTTGATTTTACTCAGATTCTGGCAATTGATGGTTTTGGCCAGAATCCGGGCACAGGTGGTTTTCCCAACCCCGCGCGGCCCACAAAACAGAAACGCCTGCGCCAGGTGATTGGTCAAAATTGCATTCTTGAGAGTCGTCGTAATGTGGGCCTGCCCGACGACGGTATCGAAGGTAGCCGGGCGGTATTTTCGGGCCGAGACAACGAAGTTATCCATGGCCGCAAGTTAGCCAAAAAAACCGTGCGCCGGTGTGTCTGAAACCGGGTTGCTCAAAATTAAAATCGCTTTTTGCTCCGGTTACTGCCGCAGTCCTTTGACTGATTTTCCGAAGCAAAGCAGGGATAATGAAAGCGTATAGTGGTAGAAATCAATGGGATGGATCGGTAAATTAGTGAATTGGGTCACCCGGGTGGCCAGGGCCAGAATCATGACGGCAAGTACAATCCAGGAGGCTCGGGGGTCCCGGCGGATCACGCCCAGAAAAGCCGTCAGCAAGACGATCACCATGCCCATCGAGGGGACAACCGCCCGGAATCCGCCCACAACCGGATTCAGTAATAAAACCAGAAACAGGCCCAGCCCCAGGGCGACCGTGACCACAAAACCGTTTCGCGAGATGCGCTGCTTCAGAATGACCCCGTAAACGCCCACAATCACACAAACGACCCCCAGACTACCCGCCAGGGTTTCCAGGGAGCGATGGAACGGCACCACCTGCTGAATACCCGCAAACACCAGAATCCCGATCAGCGCCGTCAGTGAAATGGTGATGAGAAAAAGCCCCCATAAAATCCGGTTGTACCAGCTCAACCCCTGAAAATACCGCCAAAAAACCCAGATACCCGTAAATGCCAGCACGGCATCAGAAACCATATTTGATATGTTCATGCTGGAAATAACAATTTTTCAAAGAAAAAGGCAAAAAGGAAAGGAGGAGGGAAAAAGGCGGCAGGGAGGAAAGGGGGCACTTCATCGCTTTTCTCCCCTTATCCTCTCCTCCTTTCCTCCTTCCATTTTTTTCTTTA
The DNA here is from genome assembly GCF_054780775.1 of Larkinella ripae. NCBI lineage: Bacteria > Pseudomonadati > Bacteroidota > Cytophagia > Cytophagales > Spirosomataceae > Larkinella > Larkinella ripae. The sequence continues at coordinate 166,087 of NZ_BAAGVR010000001.1, read as the reverse complement.
CCCATTTCGCTCTACTTTTGCGCCGGTTCCAAAGGCTTATCCCTTCACACGCACAGCATAGCTTTTCATTCATCATGAGCGTATTAGTTAACAAGAATTCCAAGGTTATCGTACAGGGTTTTACGGGCTCTGAAGGTTCATTTCATGCTCAGCAGATGATCGAGTATGGCACAAACGTCGTTGGCGGGGTTACACCGGGCAAAGGCGGGCAGACGCATCTCGACCGCCCTGTTTTCAATACCGTGAAGGAAGCCGTTGAGAAAGCCGGGGCGGATGTCTCCATTATCTTTGTACCGCCGGCTTTTGCCGCTGATGCGATCATGGAAGCCGCTGATGCCGGTATCAAGGTAATCATCTGCATTACGGAGGGCATTCCGACGAAAGATATGATGGTGGCGAAATCCTACCTGCAGGACAAAGACGTTCGGCTAATCGGGCCAAACTGCCCCGGCGTGATGACGTCCGAAGAATGCAAAGTTGGAATTATGCCCGGTTTTATCTTTAAAAAAGGTACCATCGGCATTGTTTCCAAATCCGGTACGTTAACCTACGAAGCGGTTGATCAGCTCTCCAAAGTGGGACTTGGCCAAACGACGGCCATCGGTATCGGCGGTGATCCGATCATCGGCACTACCACGAAAGAAGCCGTTGAACTGCTCATGAACGATCCGGAAACGGAAGGGATCGTGATGATTGGTGAGATCGGTGGGGGCATGGAAGCCGAAGCCGCCCGCTGGATCAAGGCCGATGGAAATAAAAAACCGGTTGTCGGGTTTATTGCCGGGCAAACCGCTCCCAAAGGCCGTCGGATGGGCCACGCCGGTGCCATCATCGGGGGCGCTGACGATACCGCGGCTGCCAAAATGCGCATCATGTCCGAGTGCGGCATTCACGTAGTCGAATCACCCGCCCACATCGGTGAAACGATGCTGAAGGCGCTGGGAAAGAATTAAAAAGAAGGATGAATTATGAAGGATGAAGTATGAACCGGTTACGAATTCATCGTTCATACTTCATCCTTCATAATTATATCGTTTGTGCGGTTTTGTTTGATAGTGTCCACACTGATGCTGTGGGCGTTGGGAAGCTGGGCGCAGGGAGTCGGGCCGAATCAGCAGTTTTTTCCGGTTCATGACTTTCGCAACGACTGGCTGGTCTATGACCAGGCCTACAAATCCTACGTGCCCTTCATTGACGAGCAGCACGCGCTGGTTAGCTCCGTCAGTTTCTTCCTGGACATTGAAAGCAATCGCCGGTACAGTCTGCTGATTTCGACCCAGCAGGCCGGTTATTTGTTTATCGACGCGGCTCTCAAACGCAAGCTGAACGCCAACGAGTGGGCGGTGATGAACCTGGATAGTTTATACCGCGCCTACCGAAAACCGGAGCTTTTTCTGACGCTGCACGGGAGCGTCGGCGTTGATGATAAACAGGTCTTCATCGGCCACCTGAAATCGGCGGCCCAAAAAAACGTCGTCGCCACCGACACGCGCCTGAGCATCTTACCCCGCCGGCTTTCGGTATATGCCAATTTCTTCACGCTGAGTCTGCTGTTTATCGTTGCCATCAACGCCTACCTGTTCAATTTTCACCACCGCTCGTATCTGCGGTTTTTCAATCTGGCGGATCTGCTGTCCGTAACGGTGCGGGACGAATTGTTTCTGGTGAACCGGCCGCTGGGCCGCACGAACCTGCTCTTTTTGATGAACCTGAGTTTCATCACCGCCTATTTGTACCTGATTATTCAAAGCAAGAATATTGACCTGTTTCTGTCCCGGGCGCTGCTGCTGCGCGGGCAGGGGCTGCTCGATCTGACCCTTACTTTCTTCGAACTGAGCGGTCTGGCTTTTCTGCTGCTGCTGGCAAAATATATTTTTATTGTAACCATCGGCGGGTTGTACCGACTGGAGGAAGTGGTGAACCTGCATTTTTTCAAGGCCATCCAGTCTTCCCTCATCTTTTTCACCGCCGGAGCCATTGCCGTTGCCATTGTTGCGTCCAACACGCCCACGGGCGGCACCTGGCCGAGCCTGTGGCTGATTATTCCCTTTGTCGGTTTTTACGTGATCCGGCTTGCGTTGCTTTATGTTGTTATCGCCAACAAGGCAGTTATCAAAAATCTGTATTTATTTTCATACCTTTGCATCGTAGAATTGATCCCCCTTACCATTGGGGTACGGTTCGCCCTGTAGCCATTGCGCAAGCTTTAAACACAAAACGCGAGGAATTCGATGAGTGAGATTTCTGCGAAGTACGACCAGGAACGGCTAACCAAGGTTGCCAGCATTTTAGTAACCCAAGCCCGACCTGCCGATACCAGTTCCCCTTATTTTGCGATTGCAAGTAAGTATAATCTGCAAATTGATTTTCGCCCTTTTATTCAGATTCAGGGCGTTTCTTACAAAGATTTCCGAAAGCAAAAGATCAATATTCTCGACCATACGGCCATTATTTTTACCAGCCGTAATGCCGTCGATCACTTTTTCCGGATTTGTCAGGAAGCCCGGCTGGAAATGCCCGCCGACATGAAGTACTTCTGCGTCACCGAACAAACGGCCAACTACCTGCAGAAATACATCGTGATCCGGAAGCGGAAAATATTCACCGGCAACAAAACGGCCGCCGACCTGTTCGATCTGATCCGGAAACACAAGAACGAGAAGTTCCTGTTTCCCTGCTCGAACATCCGGGGCAACGACATTCCGGACTTCATGGATACCAGCGGGCTGCACCTGGCCGAAGCGGTGATGTACGAAACCGTACCGGCCGATTTGTCAGACCTGGACATCAACTCGTTTGATATTATTGCTTTTTTCAGTCCGTCGGGCGTCAATTCGCTGCTGCATAATTTTCCGGATTTTAAGCAAAACGGGATTCGGATGGCCGCTTTTGGACCTACCACGGCACGGGCTGTTACCGAAGCGGGCTTTATTCTGGACATCGAAGCGCCTTTGCCGAATGCCCCGTCGATGGCCGGTGCGCTCGAGCTTTTCATGAAGAAAGCCAATAGCCACTAACAGACAGGGAGGTAGAATCTGCCATTGCGCGGATGGAAGGAGAGGAGACATGAATTTCAGTGACTCATGCCCATCGTTCCATGCGCGCAATTGCGGTTTAAAACAGTCTCTTTTTTATACCAATATTTTTGGAAAATCTCCGTTTAATAGGTAACATGCCACTAAAGCATGGTTTACTTCTGAACAGATTTAGGAACGAGTCGTTTACCGTTCGGGAGTGTCTAAATTCATTGGTGATTGTTCTGAGATTATATGAATCGTAAGTTCTACGCTGTCCTGTTGATACTGGGCTACCTAATGGGAATTTCGGGTGTTGAAGCACAAAATCAGGACCCGCAGTTTAGCTTTTACATGTTTAACCCGGTTTACTACAACCCGGCTGCCGTAGGCTCGGAGGGCGTAGCCCGGTTTCAGTTGGTGCACCGGACCCAGTATATGGGGTATCAGAGCAATTTTGACGACGGTGGTTCGTTCAATACCCAGTTGTTTTCGTTCAACATGCCGTTGTCTAAAATCCGGAGTGGGGTAGGGTTATACGCCCTCAATGAAAACGTCGGTCCGCAGGGTTTTCAAAAAGTTCAGCTGGCGTATGCGTTTCGGCTGCCGCTGAAAAAAGGAACGCTTTCGTTTGGGGCCGAAGGTGGGTTGCACAACTATTCGATCAACTACGACTGGTTCCGGCCCAACGATCCCGAAGATCCCCTGATTCAGAACGGGCGCGTTAACCATATGCAGCCGGATTTCGGAGCGGGTGTTTATTACAATACCGATGCCTACTACGTTGGCGCCAGCATGAAACACCTGACGCAGCCGGATTTCAAACTCAGTTCCGAAACGAATCTGAATGCACTCTACCGGACGGCCTACCTAACGGCGGGGTACCGGTATGGCTGGAATGAACTCATCGATATTATGCCGTCGGCAATTTATAAATTCAACACGAACGGGACTTTTTCGTCGCTGGAACTCAACGTAATGGGAATGTATGACAAGCGACATTGGGTGAGTCTCGGATATCGGCAGGGCGATGCGTTTACCGCCACGGCGGGCGTTAGCCTGCTGCGGAACAATGCGCTGCGCTTTGGCTATGCCTTTGATTTTGTGGTTGGCAACCGCGCGGCCAAAAGCCCGACGTCTCACGAAGTCCTTTTGTCTTATTCGCTTCCCGAACCTCGCTCAGGGCGCAAACCGATCATTCGAACCCCCCGATTCCGCTATTGAAAAAACCGCTACGAAAGCTACTATCGTTTATCCGATCCGGCCATTACTAACATTGGCGTAATTATTGTTAGGCTGTTTGGAGCCAAACTAATAATTTTGAAAAATTCAGTAAGCTGGATGATATGACTGATCGTATGTTCGTTTGCACTTTTTCTGAATAATAAATGCATTCAATCAATTCAAATGTACGTATACAATAAATTGCTTTATTTTCGTTCTAAGACTGGTTTGCACGCGAAACAGATTTTAACGTATCATACAACTATGAGTATTAAGTGGTTTACCGGCAACGCAGCCCGAGGGGTGATGGTGGTGGCAACGATTCTGCTGATGCAGGGTTGCGGGTTTATCAAATCAAAATTTGGCGGTGGCGGAGGAAAGGGCCAGGACGTTGGGGTGACCAACGGGGAAATTACCGCCAACGGCCGGAAAGGCTGGAAACAAACGACTCCATTCGGCATGGTGCTGGTTCCATCAGGTTCGTTTATGATGGGACAGGCCGACGAAGATCTGGCGGCCAGCCAGGCCAACATGAACCGGCGGGTAACGATCAGTTCATTCTACATGGATGATACGGAAATTACCAACCACGAATACCGCCAGTTTGTCAATGCGCTGCTGACGGATTCGGTCTCGGTGTTGGGCGAAGAAGAAATCATGACCAAGTATTATCCGGATACGACCGTCTGGAAAAATGACTTCACCTACCACAACGGCGACCCGATGCTGGAGTACTACTTCTCGCACCCGGCTTTTGATACGTATCCGGTGGTGGGCGTAAGCTGGAAGGCGGCTCAGTACTTCTGTAACTGGCGGACGAATCTTTACAACGATTACCGCACGAAAGAAGGTCAATTTGTTTCGCCCCGCTACCGGCTGCCATCCGAAGCCGAATGGGAATGGGCGGCTCGCGGGGGGCACAACTCCGCGAAATACCCCTGGGGTGGCCCGTACGTTGCCAACGGCAAAGGCTGTTACCTGGCCAACTTCAAACCGCAGCGGGGTAATTTTGATGCCGATGGATACCCATACACAGCCCCTGCCAACGCCTACAACCCCAACGATTACGGTCTGTACAACATGGCTGGTAACGTGGCCGAGTGGACCCGCGATGCTTACGCCGAAAATGCATCGGCCATCGTTTGGGATATGAACCCGGACAACCAGAATGCGGATGAACCCAAGAAAGTGGTGCGGGGTGGTTCCTGGAAAGATATCGCTTACTACCTGGAAACGGGAACGCGGTATTATGAGGACGAAAACACCAAACGGTCGTACATCGGCTTCCGGTGTGTAATGGACAACCTTCAGGGAAGAACCGCTTCCAGAGGAGCCCGTCGTTAAGCTGAAATTCCACTCTTTTAGTTGAGTCTTCTCTCTAACACAATAAAAGTTAATTTTTCTTCAATATCATGGCAAGTAACGGTTCTAGCGTTTTTTTTGATAAGGTTCTTCCGACTGTATATAGCGCCGGAGCAGCTGTCGTTGTTCTCGGAGCTTTAGGTAAAATTCAGCATTACGATTGGGGTGGACCGATGCTGACCATCGGTTTGTCGGTGGAAGCCGCCATTTTCGCCCTCTTTGCCTTACAGACCTTCTTCCAGCCTTCCCAGGCGGAACCGGACTGGACCCGGGTTTACCCGGAATTAGCGGATGATTACAAAGGCGAACTTCCCAAACGGGGACCGGCTTTGCAAAGCAACGGTTTGACCGCCAACATGGATAAAATGCTGGCTGATGCCAAGGTTTCTCCGGAAATTTTCGAGAAACTGGGAACCGGCCTCCGGAGCTTTACGGATACGGTTGGTAAAATGCGCGATGTTTCGGATGCAACGGTTGCCACGAGCGAATACGCCCAGAACGTGCGTCAGGCTTCCAGTTCAATCAATGAGATGAACAAATCGTACGGTGTAGCCGTAACGTCGATGAATGCGATGGCCGACGCAACGCAGGATGCTAAAGAATACCGCACGCAATTCCAGAAGATTACCCAAAGCATGGGCGCCCTGAATGCCGTCTATGAACTGGAGTTGCAGGATACCAACAAGCACCTGAAAGCCATGAACGCTTTCTACAGCAACCTAACGAGCGCCATGGAAAACATGTCGGAAGCTAGCCGGGATACGCAGCAATTCAAAAACGAATTGTCGAAACTGACCAACAACCTGTCTTCCCTCAATAACGTATACGGCAGTATGTTGACTGCGATGCGGGGCAACGGCGCGAAATAATCTTCAACTTTAAAAGAGCTTACACTACCATACACAAATGGCAGGAGGAAAAGAAACACCCCGGCAGAAAATGATCGGGATGATGTATCTGGTATTGACCGCTATGCTGGCCTTGCAGGTCAGCTCGGCATTGCTGGAAAAATTTATTCTGCTGAACAATAGTTTGGAAACATCTACGGGTTCAGCGAATCGAATCAATCAGTCTACGCTTGATAATATTAAAGCCACCGTTGACAAATCAGGAAATCGGGCCACTGACCTGGCTATTGTAAAGCAGGCGCAGGAAGTGCGTGAACTGACGTCCGGTATGGTGAATGAACTGGATGCGCTGAAAGAACAGATTGTGACGGAAGCAGGCGGTGGTCTTGACGAGCAGGGTAACATCAAAACCCCGAATGAAGAGACCAAAGTAGGTGCCATAATGGTTGGCAATAACAAGAACGGAAAAGCGTATGAATTGCAGACTAAGCTGAACCAGTATACGCAGCAACTGCAAAAGTACAATCCGAACGCCAAGTTTACTCCGCTGGCCGTCGATGCCAAAGATGATCCGATTGCCAGCCGCTCGAAAGAACAACGCAACAAGGATTTTGCCGAGTTGAACTTTGAGCAAACCCCGGTTCCGGCCGCTCTGGCGGTTTTGAGCCAGCGCCAGTCCGATATTCGGCGGATGGAAGGTGAAGTACTGGATTTTCTGGCGAGCAAAGTAGGTGCGCAGGACATCAAGTTTGACAAAATTCTGGCGATGGTCAGTATGGAGTCGAAAGTGGTCGTTGCCGGTACGAAATTCAAAGGACAGATGTTCCTGGCGGCTTCGTCGAGCGGAATTACGCCCCGGATGAGCCTGAACGGTGGTGCCGTACGCGTTGATAATGGCGTTGGTAACATCGAGTTTACGGCGCAGGGTGGTACCTATGACAAAAATGGTCTGGCCAAGCGCGCTCTGACCGGTTCGATCAGCTACCAAGCTCCGGACGGAATGAAAACCGTGAATTTCAACCAGGAATATTTCGTTGCCAAGCCCTCCTACGAAATTGAAACGGCTTCGATGCCGCCTTTGTATCTCGGCTGTGCGAACAAACTGAGCATTCAAAGCCCGCAATTGGGCGCCTTGTGGAATCCGACATTCTCGGCAAACGGGGCTGCGGTGGTAACCAGTGGTGAGCGGGGAAAAATTACGGTTATTCCAAATTCGGCGCAGGTTAGCCTGAACGTAAACAACGGCGGTAGTTTATTGGGAACAAACCAGTTCAAAGTAAACCGGGTACCCCGCCCAACTCTGAGGTTATTGGTTGGTGGTGTAGAATACGACGAGCGTCGTGGCGCTACTATTTCCAGTGCCCGTACGATCCAAGTTCAGGCAGTTCCCGACGAAAGTTTCAAGAACTTTATGCCGGATGATGCAAAGTTCCGCGTAAAAGGCTTAACAGTGTCACTTGCGCAGGGTAGCCGTCGAATTGCCGGCCCGATCTCATTAGGTCCAAATGGGGGCAGCGTCGGTAATTTGGCCTCAGAAGCCCAGCCGGGAATGCGTTACGTGATTGAAGTAGAGGGCGTTCAGCGTCAGAATTTCCGTGGGGAAATCAGTGATGTTCCTGTAATTCAAAGATTTTTTCCAGTTAACTTGAATTAACAGTACGAGAACTGATAGTCAATTCGTTATTGTGGAGAACAAGAGAAGCAAAAAGCACAAGGTCATGAAACAGGCGGGAAGTGTAGCAGTAGCTGCGGTATTGGCAGTACTGGCAGGCGGGGTGGCACAAGCGCAGGAAAAGGATAACGCCAAAGCAAATCCTTTATCGGTTCGGGAAATCAGCGACGGCGATATCATGATGAAGAAAACATTATGGCGTCGGGTCGATCTGAACGAAAAGCAGAACCAGCCCATGTTTTCCAAGAACAATCAGATCACCAAATACCTGATTGATGCCGTGAAAGCAGGCGTGTTGGTGGCTTATCCGAACGATTCGGTGGCTACCCCAATGGAGGTTGGCAAATTCGCTGAGAAGCTGGCTGTTCCCGATCAGGCTTCTGCGTTAACGGCAGAGGAAAAAGCGGCCGGTTTTGGTGATGAGGCCAAGACGACCGATAGTTGGGGAGATGCGCCCAAAGATAAAAAAGCCGCTGCAAAACCGGCTGATGACGGTTGGGGAACGCCTTCAAAAGCGGCCAAAGCGCAGCCCGCCGACGATGGTTGGGGAACACCCGCACCCAAGAAAAAGGCAACCGCCAAAAACACCAAAGGCAAAAAAGGCGCAAAACCGGCTCCGGTAGTGCCGGAAGTCCCGAAGGTTGACTCTTCGGCAATGGCGAAAGCAACCGCGTCGCCGTTTAACAGTGCCAACGAGCGGTTTGCGGACGAATACAGCGTTCTGGACATCAAGGAAGACTGGATTTTCGACCGGAAGCGTTCTCGTTTGTACTACGACGTTCAAACGGTAGGGATCATCATTCCGGCGGATAAAACCCAGTCAGGACTGGAGCAGCCGGTGGCGTATTTCAAATACAAAGACCTCGATAAGCTGTTCCGCAGCGATCCGAAGAAATTTATCTGGTATAACTTCCAGAACCAGGCTCAACACAAAAACCTGGCGGATGCTTTCGACCTGCGGTTATTCTGGGGACGGATTTATAAAGTGTCCAACCCGAAAGATCGTGATTTGATCGGCCAGTACGGCAGTGAGCGGGAAGGGTTGATGAAATCCTACCAGATCGAGCAGCAATTGATGGAACAGGAACACGGTTTGTGGGAATACTAACCCATCCGTGTTGCATAACAAAAAAGGGAAGCTTTCGGCTTCCCTTTTTTGTTAGCGGTTTTCGTGTCACTGATTGATCGTTGCAAAATACTCTCTGATCTTCAGCGCTTTGTCGTTTCCAACGACCGAGGCAACATCCTCAATTGGCGCTTCCCGGATTTTCTTCACGCCTTTAAAGTATTTCAGCAGTTTGGCGGCTGTTTTTTTACCAATTCCCTCGATGTTTTCCAACTCACTGATGAGGCTGTTCCGGCTGCGTTTGTCGCGGTGGTACGTAATCGCGAACCGGTGCGCTTCATCGCGGATGCGCTGGATCAGTTTCAGCGATTCGGACTTCTTGTCGATGTACAACGGCAAACTGTCTTCCGGGAAGTAGATTTCCTCCAGCCGTTTGGCAATGCCGATGATGGGCACCTGGCCGTATAAATTCAGCTCTTTTAATGCTTCACAGGCGGCACTCAACTGGCCTTTTCCGCCGTCAATCACGATCAGGTCCGGCAACCCGGTTTGTTCGTCCAGCACGCGGGTGTAGCGCCGGGTAACCACTTCGTGCATGGAGGCAAAATCATTGGGGCCAATGACGGTTTTAATGGAAAAATGGCGGTAGTTTTTGGGCGACGGTTTTCCGTCGATGAAGCAAACCATAGCCGAAACCGGATTGGTGCCCTGGATGTTGGAGTTATCGAAACATTCGATGCGGTTGGGCAGGGTTTTTAACTGCAAATCCTGTTTCAGCCGAATCAACACCCGGTCTTTCCGGTTGGCGCTGCCAGTTGCTTCAATGGCCGCGCGCTCGGCTCGTTCGCGCCGGAAATACAGCACATTTTTCAGCGACATATCGAGCAGCTTCTTTTTATCGCCAATTTGCGGAACTGTAATATCGGCTTTCAGATCGGCTTCCAGCGGGATGTTGGTAATGATCTCTTTCGCTTCGCTGCCGTACATCGTCCGAAATTCGACAATCAGCATCGTCAGTAAATCACTGTCGGTTTCGTCCAGTTTCTTTTTGATTTCCACCGTATTCGTCTGGGTAATTGTGCCGTTCACCACCTTCATGAAGTTGATGTAAGCCGCCGATTCATCCGACGCAATCGTGAATACATCCGCGTCCAGAATTTTCGGATTGACCACGGTCGATTTGCTTTGAAAATTATGCAATACCCCCAGTTTTTCCTTGTAGTGCTGCGCCTGCTCAAACGCCAGTTGATTCGCCGATTCAACCATCCGTTCCTTGAAATAGTGCTGAGCCGGGCTAATGTTGCCCTTCAGAATGGAATGAACCTGATCGATATCCTTCAAATACTCGTCTTCACCAACCAGCCCTTCGCAGGGACCTTTGCAGTTTCCGATGTGGTATTCCAGGCAAACTTTGAATTTTTTGGCTTCAATGTTCTCCGGCGACAGATTGAGGTTGCAGGTACGCAGCGTAAAAATCTGGCTAAACATCTCCAGCAGGGCGTACATCGGCCTTAATTGAGCGTACGGTCCGTAAAACGTGCCCATTTTGCGATCAATCCGCCGGGTTGTCTGCACACGCGGAAAATGCTCGTTGGTCACGCAGATAAACGGATACGTTTTGTCGTCCCGAAGCAGGATGTTGTAACGCGGCTGAAACCGCTTGATCAACTGGTTTTCCAGCAGCAGGGCATCGAATTCGGTGTGTACAATCGTAAATTCAATCTTACGAATCTGACTGACCAGCCGCTGCGTTTTGCGGTCGTGCTGGTTCGATTTGACAAAATAGCTGCTGACCCGGTTTTTTAAATCCTTGGCTTTTCCTACGTAAATCACCTCGCCCGAGGCATCGAAATACCGGTAAACCCCCGGTTCGTGCGGCACTTTCGCTAATTCTTTTTTATAGTCAAACTCGGCCATAATTCTGGATGGGAACGCGATTGAACGGAGTTAAGAGAATGACACGGAAAAATCAATTCTGGTCTTTTTAACCTGCTCAATCCGTGCTTTTACTAAACAAGCGGATTACCTGAAAAGTTGTCTGGCTAACGGCTTCGTAGGCCGACGCCAGGGCGGTTTGGAGCGATTGGGGTTTATCCAGTACGGAGAAGGCGGCTGTCAGTCCCAATGCGATCAAATCCGCCGGTTTTGCTTCCAGGGTTCCGCAGAGGGCCACGGTCGGTATGGCGGCTGCGCGGGCTTGCTGCGCAATGCCGAAGATAAGTTTGCCTTGCAAAGTCTGGTGATCCAGTTTGCCCTCACCGGTCAGCACGAGGTCCGTTCCGTTGAGCTGGTCCAAAAACCGGGTTTGCTCCATCACAACCTTGACGCCTTCTTTTAAGGTCGCGTTCAGGAAGAACAATGCGCCGGCGCCCATTCCTCCGGCGGCTCCGGCACCCGGCACCTCCGCCAGATCAATTCCGAACTGATCGTGAATCAGGCCAGCCAGGTGGCGCAATCCCTGATCCAGTTTTTCAACATCGGCGGCAGAAGCGCCTTTCTGCGGGCCGTAAATAGCCGCGGCTCCGTTGGGGCCGTACAGCGGATTGGTAACGTCACAAGCCACCTCGACCACCAGGTTCAAGGCGTCGGCGGGGGGAATAATCCGGCGAATCTGGCCCAGGTTTCCGCCGGATGGTTGCATCACTTCACCTTGATCGTTTAAAAACCGCCAGCCCAGCGCGGCTGCCATCCCGGTTCCGCCGTCGTTGGTTGCACTGCCGCCAATTCCCAGCACAAGGTGGGTCATTCCCCGGTCAATTGCATCGCGAATCAATTGGCCGGTGCCGAATGTATGGGCTTTTAGGGGATTGTATTCGTCGGAATGCAACAGGCGAAGCCCCGATGCCTGCGACATTTCGATGAAAGCCGTCTGATGGTCGGCCGAAAAACCGTAAGAAGCCTGAACCGTACGCCCGAGTGGATCAAGAACCGGGATGCTCACCCACCTACCGCCCGTTGCCAGCGTCAGCACTTCCGCCGTTCCCTCACCACCGTCGGCCATCGGAAGGGCCACGATGTCAGCTTCGGGATACGCCAGCCGAATGCCCTCCGTCATGGCGTCGCACACCTCACGGGCGGTCAGCGAACCTTTGAATTTATCGGGAGCCAGCAGGATTTTCATGAAAGAGCGTAAAGAGCACCTTGCGTCGAGTCATCAATTCAGAATCTCTTCTTCTTCCGATTCCACCACCTTGGGCGGGATGTAACGCTGGCTGGAGTCGATGGCGTAACCGCCACAATCCAGCGATAAATTAAAGCCATCCGGTTTTCGGAACGGGACCTTGGGGTAGGGGCGTTTCAGCGTGGGATCGGCATACACCTTCTGCATGTACATACCCCAGGCGGGCATGGCCACGCGCGCACCCTGCCCCAGTGCCATATCGCGGAAGTGAATGCTGCGGTCGTCACCACCCACCCACAGTCCCGAAACCAGGTTCTGCGTCATGCCCATAAACCAGCCGTCGGAGTAGCTGGAGGTGGTTCCGGTTTTGGCTGCAATTTCGTTCCCGCCTTCCAGGAGTTTATACTGCGTCCGGAGCCGCTGCGAGGTTCCGTCGGGATCTTCCACCGCCCCACGCATCAGATACAACATCTGGTACGCCGTATTGGCGTTGATCACCAGTTTGTTTTCGGCAAAAAAGCTGGTCAGCACATTGCCGTTTTTGTCTTCAATGCGCAAAACCGTCAGCGGTTTTACCCGGTATCCGGCATTGGCAAAGGTGCAATAGGCCGCCACCATCTCGAACACCGATACATCGCTGGTGCCCAGACACAAGGTGGGATTTTCGGCCAGTTTGCTTTCGATACCGAGCTTGTGCGCATACTCAACGACGGAAGCCGATTTGGCCTGCTTGATCAATTGGGCACTCACCGAGTTGATCGAACGGCCCAGCGCCTGCCGCAGCGACAGTTGCTGGTAGCTCCATTTTCCGTTGGAGTTGTGCGGTACCCAGGCGCTGGGCCCGTTGTGATCTTCATACGGCTCAAAACGGACGGGCTGGTCGGTGATGCGGTCGCAGGGCGTCAGAAAATTTTTGTCGATCGCGGCCAGATACAGGAACGGTTTAAAGGTCGAACCCGGCTGGCGCTTGCCCTGTTTTACGTGGTCGAATTTGAAATACTTGAAGTTAATGCCCCCCACCCAGGCTTTGACGTGACCATTGCGCGGGTCCATCGACATAAAACCGACGTTCAAAAACCGCTTGTAATACTTAATGGAATCCAGCGGACTCATCACCGTATCTTTCTCATTCCGGCGTCCTCCGTAGACGAAAACCTTCATTTTTACCGGTTTCCGCATTTCGGCCCAGATGGCTTTTTCATCGTCGCCGTATTCCTTTTTCAAGGCGATGTACCGCGGGGTGCGTTTGGCTACATTCTCAATATAGCCGGGCATTTCGCGCCACTTCCCGCCTTTGTCCTTATACGTCCACGGATTGCGGCCCCGCCAGTGTTCGTAGAACTTCCGCTGCTGTTCGCGCATGTGTTCGTAAACCGATTCTTCCGCAGCTTTCTGAAGCCGGGAATCAATGGTGGTGATGATGCGTAACCCGCTGGTATTCAGATCTTTTTCGTCGTCCGGATTCGCTTCGTTGTAGTCATCCAGCCACTTCTGAATGTCGTCTTTGATAACCGAACGAAAGTAGGCCGCCCGACCGGTATTGTGGTTTTCGATGTTGAAATCGAGTTTGATCGGTTTTTGCTTATACACCGCAAACTGGTCGTCGGTCAGAAAACCGTATTTCCGCATTTGCGACAGCACGACATTCCGGCGAACCAGCGAACGGTCCTCGTACAGCCGGGGATTGAACCGCGACGGATTTTGCAGCATCCCGACCAGCAAAGCCGCTTCTTCTACGTTCAGCTGCCAGGGCTCTTTGTTGAAATAGGTTTTGGCGGCCGTTTTAATTCCGAAAGTGTTGTTCCCGAACGAAACCGTGTTCAGGTACATCATCAGGATTTCCTGCTTGGTATAATTCCGCTCCAGCCGGACGGACAGAATCCATTCCTTGGTTTTATCAATGAGAACCCGCAGATAAGGAATGCTGCCAAACACGCCCCGGTATTTCTCGGTGCGGGTTTCGAACAGGTTTTTGGCGACCTGCTGGGTGAGCGTACTGCCCCCGCCCGAACTGCTTCGACCGGTCAGAACCCCGCTGATGGCGCGGAAGATACTGCGGGCGTCGATGCCGGAATGCTTCACAAACCGGGCGTCTTCGGTGGCCAGCAGGGCCGAGATGACATTGGGCGAAACCTGGGAGATCTCAACCGGCGTCCGGTTTTCGATGTAATATTTACTGAGCAAAACGCCGTCTTCCGAATAGATTTCCGACGCCTGGTAGCTTTGCGGGTTTTCGAGGGCTTTCAGACTGGGCATGCCACCAAACAGCCACAAAAAGTTGAAACTAACCGCAACGATATACAGAATCAGCAGGAGAACACCGGCCAGGGTCAACTTCCAGAGTCTTGCAATCAGGCGTCGATACAAACCCGGTTGGAACTCGAACATACAAAAATCAGGGATTTAAACTTACACTGGTTAACGCTTCGGCGTTTGCCAAAAGTACACATTTTAACCCAAAACGCTACTTTCGTTTGGCCGTGGGTTGCTCGGCCGCCACCTGCATTTCTTTTACTTTTGGCAGCAGGGAACTGGTGGGATAATCGCGCACAAATTCGACCAGCGCCTGCCGGTACGGATCGACGCCCCGCACTTTGCCAATCAGCATAACGCGCAGCACGGCCAGTTTGTCTTCGATCAGGCTGCCGGTCAGCGACCCCAGGGCGGCTTCGGCCCGGCTCAGGGCTTCGGTCAGGTTGTTGGCCTGGTACAAGCCGTAGATTTCAGTGTAAATTCGCTGGGCTTCGCTTTCGCCCGAGGCTGTGTGCGCCGTAGTGGAGCCGGTTTTTCCAACCTGGCGGGCGTAGGACGAGGTCGGAAATTCGGCCAGCAGCTTTTCTTTCCAGCCCGAAGTCCGGTTTAACTGATCATTGGAAATCATCAGCAAATAATAGACCTCCGGTTTTACGACCGTGTTCGGATAGCGGGTCAGCAGGGTTTCGAAGGTCGGGATGGCCTGAGTTGGCTGATTGAACTGAAACTTATACAATTTACCCAGGCGGTAATAAGCTTCTTCCAGCCGCTGGTTCGATTGTTTCAGGGCGTCCGGGCTGAACGGAATGGTAGCATACAGCGCGTCTTTCTGCGCCTTTCGCTCTTCGGCCGATAAGGTAACGGGTGCTGCCGCGTCGGGACTGTTGCCTGCAATGGCCGTACCGATCTGAACATTCGATTCATTGGCGAGGGCCTGGGCCGACGATTCTTTCTGGCTTCGGCGCCAGTTGTCTTCGAGCTGGCGGTTTCCCCATTTCTGGCTAAACTCCGCCCGGGCCTGGGTCATCATGAGGGGATTGTAGAGCACCCAGCGCTGGTCGGCCGGAATGTCCGACTGCGTGGCCGGACGGTTAGCGGCCTGAGCGGCCAGGGCCTGCGCTTGAACCATCAACTCCTGTTCCTGTTTTAATTTGCGGTCGATGGCTTCGTTGAGCTGACGGTCGAGAGCCGCCGGATTCAGCTGCGCCAGCTTTTGCAGGCTGTCTTCTTTTTGAATGGCCTGCTGATGCAGCACAAATTCATCCAGGAAGACTTTCCGGTCCGCCAAGGCTTTGTAATCGGCCGATTGCTGGGGCAGAAGGGCCAGGGCGCTATCGTAATACGCTTTGGCGGTCGGGAAATTCTGCAATTTTTCGAAATACAGCTTTCCCATCTCCATATACGTATACGGAATCTGGGTGGTGTTGGTGGTGGTTTCCTGAATGGATTTCTTCCAGTATTCGATGGCTTTGGGATAGCGCTCGCTGCGGGCTTCCAGCAACCCCATCGTATAGTAGATTTTATCCCGCAGGTCGTTGTTCTTCCGGTCGTTCAGCATGCGGCTGAATCGTTCGTTACTGGTTCGCCCACCCTGAATGGAATAGATAGTCGCGTAGAATGATTGTTCGTAATTCGGACGGTTTCGCAGCACCTGCTGGTAGTGCGCGATGGCCTGATCCGGTTTTCCGACCAGGTCATACATCTGTCCGGCAATCAGGTGCAGCCGCGCGGTGGCTTCCCCTTTTTTCAGAAATGGAAAAGTGGCATCCAGCAAAGCCGCCGAAACCGCGTATTCCTGACGTCTCTGGTGCAAGTGGGCTTTGGTCAGGTAATAATCCCGCGTATTGATCTTGTTGAGCGGTTGAGCGCGGAGGTATTCCGCCACATTCAGGCCGTTGGTGTAATCGCCGGTTTCGACGTAGGTGCGCATGAGACCGATCAGGGCTTCGTGCTTTTCGTCTTCGCTTTCGCCCTTCGTATTGACGTATTTGAAAACTTCCATCGCGTTGCCGTAATCCTGCCGGTAGAGCCGGGCCGTACCCAGCAGGATGTAACTGTTGTCGAGCCACTTGCTGTTCTGATGGCGTTCGGCCACCAGCGACGCTTTTTTGATGGCATCGTCGAGTTGCGCCTTGACGGGTTCCAGCTTGGTGGAATCGAGCGGCAACAGAATCGGCAGCGGCTGGTTATAATTTTCCTGGTACGTCCGGAGCCGGTACCGTTCCACTTCCCGGATGCGGTCGCGGGCGATGAGGTACGCGTTGTAGCGGGCGTTCAGGTTATGATAGGCGACCGGTAATTTTTTCTGGCTGTATTGCGAACACCCACTGAGCCCGATCGTTAGGACAACCCACGGCAAGCAGGCCCGAAACCAGGTGGAAACCGCAGTTGGAAAGAAAGATCGGTTAGAAAACCCGCTTTGCATGGAAAATGATCAGATTCTTGGTAACCGGCGGAAGGCTGTTTACCTTCGCAGGACTAACCCTACTAGTAACGTCGTGTGCGTAAAAACCGTATCGAAAAACGTGCCACTCAGACAAAAATACGAAATTACTGACACCTATTTAGCAGACTTGCCGTATGGAATCCGATAAACATCCGTCCGACGACCCGGAAAAACCGCTCGGGAAAGCCACACGCCGGACCAACGCGTTTGTGCAGTATTCGTCGATTGGTTTTCAGATGCTCGCCACAATTGGACTGGGCGTTTGGGGAGGCATCAGGCTCGACGAATGGCAGGGAAATCAGAAACCCATCTGGACGCTGGTGCTGTCGTTGTTCGCCATCGGCTCGTCCCTGTACCTGTTCATTCGCAGTTTACCCAAACAACCTTGATATGCTTCCCGGTATAGGGTTTACCGCTTTCCTGGCAATTGTATTTTTTGTAGCCGAATACTACGGCGCTACGGCCTGGCTGCATCCCTACTGGAAATTTATGCTGATTTTTTTTCTGAGCATTTCCTTCCTGATTCACCGGCTCATGGAGGTTGGTTTTCAGAATAATCGCGAGAAATTCGTGCCGTTTTACATGGCGACGATCGTGGCCCGGCTCATTCTTTCGCTGGTCTTTGTCGGGGTGTTTTTGTGGCGCGGACTCAGCGACGTAAAACTGTTTATTCTGGACTTTCTTGCACTATATATATTTTATACAGTCTTTGAAATCTACATTTTGAATCGTAACTTGCGACGCGGTTTGTGATACATACCATTTACTTCATATGTTTCGTCTCCTGATTCGTAACGCTTT
Source organism: Larkinella ripae (assembly GCF_054780775.1). Taxonomy (NCBI): domain Bacteria; kingdom Pseudomonadati; phylum Bacteroidota; class Cytophagia; order Cytophagales; family Spirosomataceae; genus Larkinella; species Larkinella ripae. The sequence continues at coordinate 148,280 of NZ_BAAGVR010000001.1, read as the reverse complement.
CTTAAGTATCATTCTGTTTCTGAGCACGTTGGTGGCGGTTCATGCCCAGCATGAAGACCATCACGATCATGCGGCTGCCGAAGGTGAGAAAAAATTCAATGTGGGTGATATGATCATGCACCACATTAAAGATGATCACGGCTGGGAATTTGCGCACGGTCTGACATTGCCTTTGCCGGTCATTCTGCACACCCAGGATCGCGGTCTGGAGGTCTTCTCATCATCGCATTTTGCCCACGAAGCCAATTACAACGGGTACGTCAAAGAACACAATAAAATTTACCGGGCGGGCGCCGATGGCAAACCGGATAAATCAATTAAGGTAAACGATTTCTCGATCACCAAAAACGTAGCTTCCCTGCTGCTGAGTGCGGTTTTGCTGGTGCTGGTCTTTTTCTCCGTTCGGAGCGGGTATGAAAAAAACAAGGGCAAGGCTCCGAAGGGATTGCAATCGTTTCTGGAACCGATCATTCTGTTTGTCCGCGACGAAATTGCCAAGCCGAACATCGGCCCGAAATACGAACGGTATCTGCCCTTCCTGCTGACGTTGTTTTTCTTTATTCTGTTCAACAACCTGCTGGGGCTGCTGCCGGGTGGCGCCAACCTGACTGGCAACATCGCCATCACGATGACGCTGGCCGTAATCACTTTTCTGATTGTTAACCTGAGCGGCAACAAGCATTACTGGGCGCACCTTTTCAAACCGACGGGCGTTCCGGTGGCCCTGCTGCCGATCATGATTCCCGTCGAAATTGTGGGCGTGTTCATGAAGCCGTTCTCGCTGATGGTCCGGTTATTCGCCAACATCACGGCGGGTCACATCATCATCCTGAGCTTGCTGGGTTTGATTTTCATTGCCAAGGATCTGGGCGGTTCGGGCATGGGTTGGGGGGTTAGCCCGCTGATTATCGTGTTCTCGCTGTTCATGAACCTGATCGAATTGCTGGTTGCGTTCCTGCAGGCGTTTATTTTTACCCTGCTCTCGTCGATGTACATCGGCAGCGCCATTGAAGAAAGCCACGAAGCTGATCACGGGCATTGAGTATTCGGTACTCGGTATACGGTTTACGGTGAGCTACCGCTTTAGTGGCAAAACCGGAGCAGTAACCGGGCCGAAAACTATAAACCGAATAACCATTTTTCGTTTGTATTCTTTTTGTTTAACTATAAATCTGTTTATCGAGCATGTTAGCAATGTTGCTCTCTATTCTTTTGGAAGCTACAGGTAGCTTCGCAGTAATGGGTGCCGCAATCGGCGCTGGTTTGGCAGCTATTGGTGCTGGTCTGGGTATCGGCCGCATTGGTGGTTCAGCGATGGAAGGTATCGCTCGTCAGCCGGAAGCTGCTGGTCGTATCCAAACTGCGATGTTGATTATCGCAGCCTTGATCGAGGCCGTGGCCCTGTTTGCCGCCGTTATCTGTCTGCTGATTTCACTGGGTTAATCCGGAAATCCGCATTCGAGTCGCCGATTGCATTAGGCGTTGGCCCATGACTCCCCAAAATTGGAAAAAGTCCGTCGGTATGAGCTAGTCAACCGGCGGGCTAATTCTCAAAAACACGGAAATTCAACGTATTTATATATCCTAATTTCATACTTCCATGGATCTGCTGATTCCTGATGTTGGGTTATTGTTCTGGATGGTGGTCGTTTTCGGGCTGCTGTATTTCATCCTTTCAAAATTTGCCTGGAAACCAATTACGGAAAGCCTGAAAGAACGGGAAGACGATATCCAGAAAGCTCTGGATATGGCCGAGAAAACCCGGATCGAAATGGCTAAACTGCAAGCCGACAACCAGAAGTTGCTGGCCGAAGCGCGCGCCGAACGCGATGCCATTCTGCGGGGAGCCAAAGAAACCGCCGACCGGGTGATCGCCGAATCCCGCGATAAAGCCACGCAGGAAGGCAAACAGATTATCGAGAAAGCCCGCGAAGAACTGCAATCGGAGCGTCAGGCCATGATTGCGCAGGTAAAACGCGAAGTGATTGATCTGTCGCTGGAAATCGCCGAGAAAGTGCTGCGGAAAGAACTGAGCGACCAGAAATCGCAGGAAGAATTGGTTAAAAGTCTGGTCGCCGAATCCCATTTGAATTAAGACTTACGAGTTCAGAGTTATCAATACGTGAGCCCGCTCTTAACTCAATCACTCCAAGATGGCAGAGTCAACAGTTGCATTCCGATACGCTAAATCCCTGATCGACCTGGCTCAGGAAAAGCAGAAGGTCGAAGAGGTTTATAATGATATGACTTTTTTTCGGCAGGTGGTTGGTCAAAACCGTGACCTGATGCTGGCCCTGAAAAGTCCGATTTTGCGGCACGAAAAGAAATTGGCCGTCCTTCGGGCCATTTTTGAAAAACGGGTCGATCCCCTGTCCTTTTCGATCTTCAATATCATTACGAAGAAAAACCGGGAAGGCATTATGGACGTGATTGCCGACGAGTATATCCGGCAGTACAACAGCCTGAAAGGAATCCAGAAAGTGCAGGTGGTAACCACGGTGCCATTGACGGAAGAACTTCGGAAAGAATTCACGGACATCGTTGCCAAATCCACCGGCAAAAAGATTGAACTGGAAGAAAAAATTGATCCGAAACTGATCGGTGGCTACATTCTTCGGATCGACGATCGGCAGATCGATGCGTCAATCCGGAATCAACTGGCCGAGTTGCGGTTGAGCTTTCTGAACTAAATCAAGAGAATGTATCCAAAGGAAACCTGTCCGGTCTTCAAGACCGGACAGGTTTTTTTGTTATCATGCGTTATTAAACGCTTCAAATGGATTTACTCGCCCAGACCCGCACCATCGACATCCTCCGCGTTGTGACGGATCTAGGGTACGTGTTGCAGGAAAACCGCAAAATCATCTGTCCGTTTCATTCCGAAAAGACGCCCTCGCTGGTTATTTATCCGCAGAATAACTCCTACCACTGCTTTGGGTGTGGCAAACACGGCGATGTGATCAACTTCTACGCCGGAGTGGCTCAGCTGGAATATGCAGCCGCCATGCACGAACTGGCCTTCAATTATTTGCCCGGCTACAAACCGGAACTGTACAAACGAAGCCCTCTGAAAAAGATACAGAAAACCGCCGTAACGCCAGCCGAAAGAATTGCCTTACCAACCGATACCAAAACGTACGAATACAAACCCCTGCACAGTGAGATTTACGAAGAGTTCCGGCGGTTTTGCGAACAGCAGCCACCCGGTTCCGTCCGAAAAGAAGCGTGGGATTACCTGACCAGCCGCGGTTTTTCGGAATCGACCTTGCGGAAATTTCACATTTTTACGGTCAACGATTACCACACGGTTCAGGCGCATTTGCGCAATACGTACAACGTTCTGGATTTGCAGGAAAGCGGCCTGTTCAACGAAAAGGGCAACCTGATTTTCTACCGCCACGCCATCATTATTCCGTATTACCGCAAAAACCGCCTATTGTTTTTGCAGGGGAGGGTGATTGGCAACCCGTCCGATACGGTTTCCCGGTATCAGTTTCTGAGCGGTGTTCCGGTCGAACTTTTCAATGCCGATGTGATGGATGTTGTGAAAACCGGCCAGACCCTGTACGTCACCGAAGGGGCTTTCGACTGCATGACGCTGATGCAGGAGGGGATGCCCGCCGTGAGCCTGGGCAGTGCGACGATGTTTAAAAAAGACTGGATGAAATTGTTCCGGCGGTTTGAAATCTGCTTTTACTTCGATAACGATGCCGCCGGACAGAAGGCTGCCCGCGAGTACGGTGAGCTTTTCGGCCAGTATGGCGTTTCTACGCGGATCAAAACGGTCAAAGAAGGCTATAAAGACGTGAACGACTACTTCTCAAAACGCGGGTGACGGCTTACTGGAATTCCTTCACAAATTTGAAGTGCGACGGCCGAAACGTCAGTTGCTGATAAAACCGGTGGGTGTGCGTGCGTTTTTGATTGGCCGTTACTTCCAGATTGACAAAACCGTGGGTTTCGGCGAGTTCTTCCAGCGCGGCTACCAGTTGCCGCCCGATCTGCTGATTCCGGTATTCCGGCATCACGTATAATTCCTGGATTTCGCCGACCTTGCCGGTGTGGTGAAGCAGATACTGGACGTGGCAACTAATAAAACCGACTATTTCGCCCGCCACTTCGGCCACCAGGTAGTGCACCCGGCGGTCGGTGAGGTTTCGCTGAAAAACCGCCCGGAAAGCCACGGCATTCAGCTGGCATTCTTCCAGTTCACAAATGAAGCGATAAATCGAACCAACATCCTGAAAATCAGCCGGACGAATGTGGGCGGGAACGGTCATGGTCGGAGAAAGATTAGGTAAGGTTTCGGGAAGTGGCTAAGATGTGGTTAAATTTCGGGAAATTCTGATGAATCCTAAACCCGATGATGAAAAAAATAAGTTTCTGGCCTTCGTTGGCCCTGCTCGCGGCTGCCGTTGCCTGCCAGTCGAACTCTTCGAGCGACGATAAAACGACCCAAACCGACACCTCCCAAACCACTATGTTTGCTTCCGACGCGGATTTTCTCCAGAAACATCATCCCGATTTAGTAACCTTAAAAGACGGCGATGCCCAGGTTTTAATCTGCCCGGCCTATCAGGGCCGGATCATGACCAGCACGGCCGACGGTCAAACGAGTTACGGCTGGATCAACCGGGAACTGATCGAATCGGGGAAGCTGGTGCCGCACATGAACGCGTTCGGTGGTGAAGACCGGTTCTGGCTGGGGCCGGAGGGCGGACAGTTTGCGATTTATTTCAAACCCGGCGCTGAATTTAACGGCGATAACTGGCAAACCCCCGCGCCCATCGACTCCGAACCCTTTACGCTGGCTTCGAAGGACGATCGGTCGGCCCGGTTTACGAAGGAGTTTCAGTTGACGAACTATTCGGGTACCAACTTTACCGTAGGCGTCGAGCGGGACATTCACCTGCTGCGTCCGGAGCAGATCGGCCAGGCATTGGGCGCTGCGGGTATGCCGCTGAGCGACTCCCTGAAAATGGTGGGCGTCGAATCGGTCAATACGCTGGTTAACAAAGGAAAAGAACCGTGGGTCAAGGAAAAAGGCCTGCTGTCGGTCTGGATTCTGGGAATGTACAAGGCGTCGCCGGAAGCCACGATTGTTGTGCCGTTCGAGCCTGGTACGGGTCCGGCGATCAACGACAGTTATTTTGGGAAAGTGTCGGCGTCCCGGCTGATCCAGAAGGATAAAGTGGCCTTTTTTCGGGCGGATGCCAACGAACGCGGTAAAATCGGGGTGCCGCCCAGCCGCGCCAAAAACCGCCTGGGGAGTTACGATCCGAGTTCGCAAACGCTGACGCTGGTCACGTTTACGTTCAATCCGGCCCACCGGGATTACGTCAATTCGGCCTGGGAAATGCAGAAAGACCCCTATGCCGGGGATGTGGCCAACTCGTACAACGACGGTCCGATGAAACCGGGTCAGCCGCAAATGGGGAAATTTTACGAACTGGAAAGTTCGTCACCCGCAGCCGCCCTGCAACCCGGCGGTCGGTTGACGCATACGCACACGACGCTGCACATTCAGGGCGATGAAACCCAGCTTGACAAAATTGCCCGCCAGTGGCTGGGCGTTTCGCTGGAGGAAGTTGTGAATGCGTTTTGAAAGCAAGCGAAACCGCCCAGCGGGGACCGTTTCTGAAAAAGACAAAAAAGAACAAACTCCGCAGGAGCGACCTGAGCAAAATAAGAGGTCGCTCCCTGCGGAGTTTACGAATAAAAACCGGGTGCTCGTAAAAAAGCTCTCCCGGAGTACTAAAAACCGGTTTTTAGTACTCCGCGAAAACCGTTGCAAAAGGAGCTAACTCAAACCGCAGGGTGCCCGTGTCGTCGGGGGATACGGTTTGCGGGGTTTCGTCCCAGAACGAATCGGGTGAAGAGCAGGCGTTCTGAAAGCTCGTTTCGTCCAGAACACGCACGAAAACCGGTTTTTCGGCCGGAATCCTGACCACCTGCGGGTAATCGGTCAGATTCGCCAGAATGAAGGCGGTTTTCTCGTCCTTTTGCAGGCACAGGGCCTCCACGTCGAAGGGCCGGTTGCTGGTGACTGGCACCACCCGCCCCTCCCTGAATTGGTTGACAAACCGGAACACCCAGTAGAGGGGAAAAACCGTGCCCGCTTCCGCGAAAAACCGGTTGGGATACGCCGAGGGGAAATCACCCTGGACGATGCCCTGTTCGCCCACGGTTTCGTAATACGTCAACGAACGGGCCCCGGCCTGAATCAGATTTTTCAGGCTGGCAACGGTCCAGGCGGCTCCAAGCAGCGACATTTGCCGCGGATCGGTGGAAAACGGCAGCTGATTCGGATCGGGAGCCGGCTTGTCGCCCGTGGCATCGGGATTAAAACGGGGTCGGAGCGTGACGGGCGAAACGTGAACGTTCGGAATCCAGCGACGGGCATCCCGAACCGTGTCCGATTGGGCGGATGCGTTTTCCACCAGCGTCAGCTGATCAACCGCGTGGGCCTGGGGACTAATCGAATAGCTCAGAAAATCGACGGCCGTGAGCGGGGGTGTTTCCCGGTTAACCGCCACGAAGAAAACGTTGGTTCCGGCACCGATCTGGGCATTGGGAAAAGCCTGCCGAATCGGCGGCACAACCTGCTCAAGCAGCGAAACCGGTGTGGTTTTGGCGAAATTACTGACAATCAATACCGACGAAACGCGGGCGGCATCGACGGGCTCTTTCAGAAACGTATAAAGCTCATAGTTGGCCAGCTGGTTGAAAATCAAAACCAGTTCCAGACTTGCATCCAGCCGGGTCGCGTCGTCAACCGCCTGGCGAAACGTCGCGGGCCAATCCGGTTTTTGAAAATCGACCTCGACCCGCAGGTGTTGAAAATGCGCTTTCCAAAGTTGCGCCACAACCGTATCCGTCAGCGGTTCGTGATTGGCACTCAGACCAATTGCGGGAAGTGGCAGGGGAGCGGAACCACCGGAAATGCGGGTTTCGGAAGTTGATTCCAGGTCCAGAGGGCGGGCGTCGGAACCAATCAGACGCAACTCAACCGACTGCTGAATTTTGTCACCCGGTTTAAGCGTGACCGGAAAGGGCTTCGACAAGGGCGTGCAGTACGTTTTGTACGACGCATCCGTCCAGTTGCGCTGGTCTTCAGTTTCAAAAACATCGCCCACAAACCACAAAACCGCAGCGCCCCCGTTGACCGTTGGCCACTGCATTTCCCGGATGTTGAAAAAAGGCTGATGCGGATTGATGGTGTCGGGAAACGTTGCAACCGACTGGCTGCCGTCGGGATGCGTGAGCGTACAGGCTTGTCCGGCACATTCCGGAATGGGGTGCAGAATGCAGAATCCGGCCCGGTTTCGCCGAAACTCGGCCAGGGCCTCGCCGTCGATGTTGAATTGAATCGTGCCGTCGGGATCACCGGTGATTTCGCACTGCCAGCGGAGGTGTATGGTTTCACTGCGGCAGATGCAGGTATAACGAATCCGAAACGAATCGGCCTGTTGATCAACGGTTTCGTCCTGAATTTCGTGCGTTGCCGTCGCCCAGTTCGAATCGCGGACCGCGTGGTACATCAAGCGCAGTACTTCGTGGTCGCCCAGGCGGATGTACCGCAGAAAACCGTTCTCGTACAGCATGGTAAGCGGCCCGGCGCGCAGGGCACGGGGTTCCGGCAGCGGCTCGTGCTGGCCGTAGCGAATCAGGGAAGGTGAATGCATCGTGGTTTAGTAATTCTGCAACTGATCCGATTCAAAAATATGTTTGCCGGTCAGTTGGTCCTGGGCTTTTTTACACATCGCATTGGCGACACTTTCGGCGCGAACGCCTTTGTATCGGGCCGGAATCAGCGGATTGAGCAACTTCATCAGTCCTTCGCCAATGCGCTCGCCGAGCCGAAACTCTTTCCGGTCGCCCAGCAGGAGGGAAGGTCGAAAAATCAAAAAAGTCGGGTAATTTAAGGCCGTAATGTCGCGTTCGAGTTCGCCCTTGACGCGGTTATAGAAAAAAGTGGAGCCGGGATTGGCGCCCATCGACGAAACCAGCAAAAACTGGTTGGCCTGATTGACCAGCGCCCGTTTGGCCACGTCCAGGGGGTATTGGTAATCCACTTTCTGAAAGGCTTCCCGCGAACCCGCCTGTTTCATGGTGGTGCCGAGGCAGCAGAAAACGTCGTCGGCCTGAACCAGCAACCCGTTCGGATGGTCGAAGTCATACTGAATTTCCTGTAAGCGGGGGTGTTGCCAACCCAACGAATGACGAACCAGCACCTTTACTTTTTCGTAGGCTGCCGAATCCACCAGGCGGTGCGTCAATACGTTGCCGATGAGTCCGGTTGCGCCAACGACGAGCGCAGTCTTTGAAGCGGGTCTGGTCATTTTGGGTTAGTTACCGATAAGATTGCTAATTTATAAGCGAGTATTCGTTTTTTTACCATATTTTTTCGAAAAACTACTCAATGAAGCGACTACCTTCTGCATTCCGGCGATTCGGATGGGTGCTGGCCGCGCCGATTCTCCTCGGACTTGGCTTTGCGGATACCGACTTTCCGACCCGTCTGGTCGAACGACTACACGCTTTCAACACCGCCTATCCGAAAGAAAAAGTGTACGTCCAAACCGATAAACCGTACTACTCCGTCGGGGAAACGATCTGGATCAAGGGGTATTTGTTCGATGGTCCCCAGCACCTGGCCGATTCCGTCAGTAAGGTCCTGTACGTGGATCTGGTGCAGCTTGCCAGTAAAAAGGTCGTCGTACACCGGATACTGCGGGTGGAAAACGGATATGCCAGCGGAGATATTGCCCTGGGCGATTCACTGGCCGCGGGCGGTTACTGGCTGCGGGCGTATACGGGCTGGATGCGGAACTTCCCGGAAGACTATTATTTTACCAAACCGCTGACGCTTCTGCGAACGGATGCCGAAAACCGTCAGGACCCCGTACCTGCGCCGAAAAGCACCCGGCCCGATGTGCAGTTTTTTCCGGAAGGGGGGCAACTGGTCACCGGCATTGAAGGGCGGGTGGCCTTTAAAGCGGTGAGCCCGGTCGGGAAAGGATTGGAAACGTCCGGTTTTGTGTTGAGTTCGGCCGGCGACACCGTGACCGGTTTTTCGGAAAAGCACCTGGGAATGGGTTATTTCTCGTTTAAGCCCGAAACCGGTCAGACCTATACGGCATTCGTCAGACTCAGTGACGGAAGTACGCATCCCTATCCCTTGCCGCAGGCCCAGCCGACTGGATACGTGTTGCTGGTCGACAACATCACCAACCGCGATAACGTGCGGGTGTATATTAAGAACAACAAACCGGCCACCGTTCAGGGGAAATTTACGCTCATTGCCCAGTCGCGCGGGAAAGAAATTCAGGTGGCGCAGGGCGATGTGGGCAAGAAAGCCCTGATGATGCAAATTCCCCGGCAGTTGTTTCCGGACGGGATTTCGCAGTTCACCCTGTTCGACGAAACCAACCAGCCGGTTTGCGAACGACTGGTTTTTGTCGAGAAAAATAACCGGCTGACGATCAGCCTGAAACCGTCGAAACCGGTGTTTGGCCCGCGCGAAAAAGTGCAATTGGCTATTTCCGTCACGGATGCCGCCGGAGCGCCGGTTCGGGCCAATCTCTCGCTGGCGGCTACGGATGCCGGTCAGGTGCTGGAGAAAGAACCGTACCCGACCGATCTGGTGTCCTACCTTTTGCTCCATTCCGACTTGAAGGGAACCATCGAACAACCCGGTTATTACTTCAACCCGGCCAATAAGGAACGCCTGAACGATCTGGATGTTCTGATGATGACGCAGGGCTGGCGCCGGTTTGTCTGGAAAGACGTTTTGCAGGAAACGTATCCGCCGACCACTCACCCGATTGAGGAAGGGCTGGTTTTCTCGGGTCAGGTGCTGCGACCGAATCAGAAAACGCCCGGTACGGTCAACCTGACGTTTATGGTGATGCAGCCGGATAGCTCGCGCGATGTGCTGGCGGGCGAAACCGACGAGAACGGGCGGTTTCGCGTTCAGGGACTGGATTATCTGGATTCGACCAAGGTGCTGATTCAGGCCGTGATGGGCAAAAACAACCGGAATGTGGAGGTCCGGCTGGATGAGCTTTTCAGTCCGACCATCAAACTGACGCAGATTCCGTATAACCCCATTGTGTTTCAGCGCGATGAACTGGCCGATTACCTCAAACGGGCGAAGGAATACCTGGAGATTGAGCGGCAGATCCGGCAAAACCGGGAAATTTTGCTGAAAGAGGTGACGGTTCGGAAGAAACGGGAAGCGCCCTCCGACTCGCGGAAAATTTACGGCCAGGCCAGCAACACGCTGAAGGTCGATCAGAAAATGATGGGCGCGGGCATGAACGTGATTGATTTGCTGCGGGGCCGGATTCCGGGCGTCAATGTGTCGGGCAGCGCCATGAATCCAACGGTGCAGATTCGCGGGTCAGTCAACTTTTCGGGCGTGGTCGAACCGTTGTTTACGCTGGACGGGGTGCCCGTCGACAAAGCCAGCATCGTCTCGATCCCGGTTTTTGATGTCGATTACATTGATGTCCTGAAAGGCGCGAATGCGGCCATTTTTGGCAGCCGGGCCAGCGGGGGAGTCATTGCCGTCTACACCAAACGCGGTTCACCAAATTACGATTTCGCGCAGGAAAAATCGCCCGGAACACTGGTGACGACCTTACCCGGTTTCCGGGCGACCCGCGAATTTTACGCGCCCCGCTACGACGAGGCTAAACCCGAACACGTTCGGCCGGATTACCGCCCGACGCTGCACTGGGCACCGATGATCCAGACCGACGCCGATGGCAAAGCGCAGGTCAGTTTTTTTTCGTCCGATGCCCGCGCCCCGATTCGCGTCATCGCCGAAGGAGCCTCAACCGATGGGCGGCCGGGCGTTGGAAAGACGGTTCTTGAGGTAAAGTGAGGCCATTACTTCGACATTCGTTATTTGATATTCAATATTCGCTATTTAGCGCAGGTCGAGATAATAGCGAATATTGAATATCAAATAACGAATAACGAAATAGTATGGAGGCTGAATAAACCGGTTTTTTGTATTTTGCTCCCTAAACCTATACCTGATGAATTCCATGAAGATGCCTATTTTGGCGGCCCTGCTGATGGCAAGTAGCTGCCTGACGCTGGCCCAAACGCCTTATCCTTCCATCGGTTCGATTGAGCGCCTGGATCCGAAGCTGGATGCGCTGATTCCGAAAGATGCGAAACTGGAAGTGCTGGCCAGCGGTTTTGACTGGTCGGAGGGGCCGGTTTGGGTCAAAGGCGCCGGGAATGCGGAAGGCTATCTCCTTTTTTCGGATGTTCCGCAGAATACGGTCTATAAATGGTCGGAAAAAGAAGGTAGTCAGCCCTTCCTGAAGCCCTCCGGCTATACCGGTGCTGCTAAGTACAGCGGAGAACCCGGCAGCAACGGGCTGGCGCTGGACGGCAAAGGGCGGCTGATTTCGGCGGAACACGGCGATCGGCGCATTTCGGCGCTGGCGCTGGACGGAGTTTCGGGCGGGAAACGTACGCTGGCCGATCAGTACAACGGAAAACGCTTCAACAGCCCGAACGACGTAGCTCCCCATTCGAACGGGAGCGTCTATTTTACGGACCCGCCCTACGGGTTACCGGAGCGGGAAAAGGATACCAAAACCCGCGAATTGACCATTCATGGGGTTTACCGGGTGACGCCCGACGGCAAAGTAACGCTTCTGATCGACAACCTGACCCGCCCCAACGGCATTGCCTTTTCGCCCGACGAAAAGACCTTGTACATTGCCCAATCGGACCCGGAAAAACCGTATATCATGGCGTATCCCGTGCAGGCCGACGGAACGGTGGGCAAAGGGCGGCTTTTTTACGATGCCACGGAAGGCGTCAAACAAAACTGGCCGGGCCTGCCCGACGGCCTGAAAGTAGATAAAACCGGTACGGTTTGGTCGAGCGGACCGGGCGGTATCCTGATCATTGCCCCCGACCGCCCCGACGGACCGGGCAAGCTCCTGGGCCGCATCCGAACGGGGGTCGCCACGGCCAACTGCGCTTTCGGGAACGACGGTTCTACGCTTTACGTCACGGCGGATATGTACCTGATCCGGGTGAAAACCCTGGCGAAAGGTCTTTAGGAAACCGGCTCTGGTCGCGGGAAAATGCCGTTGCCCGGAAAAGAAATAACCGATAATTCTTACCGCCTAACTCATCACTCCTACGCCTTCTCTCGTTATATTTGTGTTTGCGTTGGCACGAATCGTGAGGTAAGGATTTACGGGTTAAAGAGTTATGATTGAGAACAGAAAATACATTGTCATCGGCGTTTTCTGTCTGGTTGGGCTGGTCTATCTGTCGCGTTTGTTTTATCTGCAGGTTCTGGATGACAGCTATTCGCTGGAGTCGTCGAGCAATTCCATCAAACGGGTGATCGAGATTCCGTATCGGGGTCAGGTGTACGACCGGAACGGAAAACTGCTGGTTTACAACACGCCGGTTTACGATCTTTACGTTACGCCTAAAAAAGTATACATTCCGGATACGCTGGCGTTTTGTCAGTTGATGAACCTGGAGCGCTCCGAGTTTGACAGCATCATGGAGGCTGCCAAAACCTACTCGCCCCGAAAACCGTCTTTGTTTCTGCGGCAGTTGTCGAAAGAAGATTTTGCCCGGATTCAGGATGCGCTGGTCGATTACAAAGGCTTTGAACACGTCACCAGTTCCAACCGAACCTACCCGGCCCGCACGCTGGCGAACACCCTGGGCTACGTCAGTGAAGTAAGTAAAAAGCAACTGGACGAGCAGGAAACGCCCTACTACCGGCAGGGCGATTACATTGGCCGCAGCGGTCTGGAAGAACACTACGAGTCGGTTTTGCGGGGGCAGCGCGGCATCAAGTTTATCATGCAGAACGTCCACGGCGTACCGAAGGGTGCCTGGAAAAACGGTGCGTTCGATTCGCTGGCCATTGCGGGCAAAAACCTGCATACGGGCATCGACGTCGAAATTCAGCAGTACGCCGATACGCTGATGCAGAATAAGGTCGGAAGTGTGGTGGCCATTGAGCCTTCGACGGGGCAGATTCTGGCGATGGTGTCGGCACCGACCTACGATCCGAATATTCTTTCAAACCGGTTTTTCTCCAAAAGTTACGCCCAACTGGCAAAGAATCCGTACAAGCCGCTCATCAACCGCCCGGTGATGGCCAGCTACCGGCCGGGTTCGACGTTCAAGCTGATTCAAAGTCTGGTGGCCTTGCAGGATGGAGCGATTTTTCCGAGTTCGATCTTCAGCCACGCGGGCGTGCCGATGAAATGCCACTGCAACCGTTCGGGGCGTCTCAACCTGTCGGGGGCCGTTCAGTATTCCTGCAATCCGTACTTCTACCACGTTTTCCGGCGGTTATTGTACAACAACGCGGAGCGGAACACCTTCAAGGCGTCGGCAATGGGCCTGCACCATTGGCATAACATGGTGACGAGATTCGGGATCGGGCAGAAACTGGGCATCGATCTACCCAGCGAACGGAAAGGAAACCTGCCCGATGCCGATTATTACGACCGCATGTACGGCGAGAAACACTGGAAATTTTCCACGATCTACTCGCTCAGCATCGGGGAGGGCGAATTGCTGATTACGCCCCTGAAGATGGCGAATGTGGCGGCAATCATTGCCAACCGGGGCTGGTATTACACGCCCCACCTGGTTAGCGGCATTGGCACACCGGGCCAGGGCATTGATCCGAAATACCTTGAAAAACACGACGTTGGCATTGATCCCCGGTATTTTGAAATCGTGGCCGAAGGCATGCAGGGCGCGGTTGAACACGGCACAGTGACGGCGGCCGCTACCATACCGGACATCACGATTTGCGGAAAAACCGGGACTTCGCAGAATAAAAAAGGCAAGGATCACTCCATCTTTGTGGCGTTTGCTCCGCGCGAAAACCCGAAAATCGCCATTGCGGTTTTTGTCGAGAATGCGGGCTGGGGCGGGGTCGCAGCGGCTTCGGTGGCTTCGCTGGTCATCGAAAAATACATCAAACGGCAGGTCGTCGACCACGTGCTGGACAAGAAAGTCAAAGAAGCGAACTACCTGCCCGGTGTGATTCTACCTCCCAAACCTGCGCCCAAAAAGCCCGAACCGCCGAAAGATAGCGCGGCCAAACCGCTGATCGTGAAAGCGATACCCGCCCGGGCCACTTCGCCCGCCGTGGTAGAGCCCCCGTCAGTGGCCGCCCGCCCGGTGGCTACCAACGGAAACTAATTCATCGTTCATCCTTTATAATTCATTCTACCTTTGGTTTCCCGCGAACCACAAATTACACAAAACATCGACTGGGTAACGCTCATGCTCTACATGGCCTGTGTGTTAATGGGCTGGTTGAATGTGTATGCCGCCGTTTACAGCCCCGAAACCCAGACGAGCCTGTTCGACCTGTCGACCAACGCCGGTAAGCAGTTGATGTGGATCGGTACGACCGTTTTGCTCATCATTGCCATTCTGGTCATCAACTACCGGTTTTGGGACACCTTTGCTTTCGTGATTTACGGCATCACCATCCTCTTGCTGCTGCTGGTGCTGGTGGCGGGGTCGAACATCAACGGATCGCGGTCCTGGTTTAAGTTTGGCGCTTTTTCCATCCAGCCTGCCGAATTTGCCAAGCTGGGCACGGCCCTGGCGCTGGCCCGTTACATCGACTATCCCAACGTTAACCTTACCAAACTGAAAGACCAGCTCTGGTGTGCCGGAATCATTGCGCTGCCCGCCTTGCTCATCATCGCGTCGAACGAAACCGGCTCGATGCTGGTGTTTGCCTCGTTCATTATCATGTTGTACCGGGAAGGGTTGCCGGGCATTTATCCGCTGATTGCGGTGGTGGTGATCACGCTCTTTATCCTGACGCTGATTGTGCCGAAGCTTTATTTGTTTGGGGCGATTCTGGTGCTGGGCGTGCTGCTGTTCTTTCTGACTCCGCGCTACCAGCGGTCGTTTCAGAATGTAATGGTGATCGGCATCACGGCCTTCCTGATGATTGCCATCGTGGCAGGAGTGGATTTCTTTGTCAATAATGTGCTGCAGAAACACCAGCAAAACCGCATCAAGGTCCTGATCAATCCGGCTGCTGATCCGCTGGGCGCGGGCTGGAACGTGACCCAGGCCAAAATCGCGATTGGCTCCGGACGGTTGCAGGGCAAAGGGTTTCTGGAAGGGACTCAGACCAAATTCGACTTCGTTCCTGAACAAAGCACCGACTTCATTTTCTGCACCATTGGCGAAGAACACGGTTTTTTGGGAAGCACACTCGTCCTGTTTCTGTTTGTCACACTGCTGTGCCGCATTGTCCTGCTAGCCGAAAAGCAGCGAACGCGCTTTGCGCGGGTATACGGGTATTCGCTGGCGGGGATTATCTTTTTTCACCTGATGATCAACGTCGGAATGACAATCGGCCTGATGCCCGTGATCGGGATTCCGTTGCCGTTTTTCAGCTACGGCGGTTCGTCGCTCTGGTCGTTTTCGATTCTCCTGTTTATCTTCCTGAAACTGGATTCCCGGCGGGTGGGAATGTTTACGCGGTGAAAGAAGCTGAATGATACATGTAAAATGAGTAACGCTAAATGTGAAAGTGAGGAGCATCCAACCACTTTCACATTTAGCGTTACTCATTTTACATTTGAAATTATCTTAAGTTACACCACCTTCACGGCAATCCGGTGGCAGGCGTTGTTGCAATAGCCTTCCGGATTCCATTGCGGCATCACCATCGGTTGCGAAACACCGGCATCGTCGATGGCTTTCGCCCAGATTTCGTAATAGCCCTTTTGGGGCAATTTAAGGTCGAGGGTCCATTGCTGCCAGGCCAGCCGGTTTTTGGGCGCCTGTAATTTGCAGGTCTGCCAGGTGCTGCCAAAGTCAAACGAAACCTGCATAATTTTAACGGCCCGGTCGCCCGCCCAGGCGTGGCCGCGCAACGGAATCGGTTGGCCAACTTGTACGGTAGCGCCGGTTTTGGGAAACGTAATGAGGGATTTCACCGGCATGGATTCAATGATTTTGAATTGATCTTCCGGCGGATCGACCCCCGGCGCAACGGGATTGATCGGTACTTTGTAGCTCTTTCCGGTCATTTTGGCCCCGTCATGAACCTTGTTGCGCACCGCAATGGTATGCAGCCATTTGCCCGAGGTCGAAGCGGGCCAGCCGCCCACCACCAGCCGCAACGGATGCCCGTGCGTCAGCGGAATATCCTGACCGTTCATGGCCCAGGCCACCAGCGTTTCGTCTTCCAGCGCTTTTTTCATCGGCACCCCCCGCGAAATAACCGCTTTGGTGGGGTCCTTGCTGACGTGTAAATCCTGGCCGTAGTAGCCAATGTAAACCGCATCGTCTTTCAGGCCCACATCCGCCAGAATATCCTTCAGCCGGACGCCCGTCCATTCGGCACAACTCACCGCGCCATCCGTCCACTGGTTTCCGGCGGCCTGGGGTGCGTAGCCCGCCCGCCCGTTGCCGGCGCACTCCAAGACGAGCTGGTAGGTATAGGATTTGAATTTCTTTTTTAAATCGGCCAACGAATAGGTTTTAGGCGCTTTTACCGACTCACCGTTGATGGTCAGTTTCCAGGTCGCAACATCGATGCGTTCCGGAATCAGGCCGTTGTTCCGAATAAACATTTTGTCGGCGGGCGTGATGGCATCGTCCAGCAGGTGCGCCGGGGTTTCGATGTTCCACGGTTTATCGTTCAAAACCGTCATGTCTTTGTTTTTGCCCAGCATGGGGTTGGGCTCAAAACCAAGCGGTACGTAGCCCGTGGGCATCCGTTCGGCAAAGGCAATTTCGGCTCCTAAAATACCGGCCATAGAGGCCAGGGTACTTTTTTTCAGAAAACCACGACGGTCGAAGAGTGGTGATTGTTCCATTTAACGGAAAAAGAGTGGGTTTAATGAATCAAAAGTAACAAAAAAAGACCTGCCGGGGATCTAAATCCTGGCAGGTCTATAAATTCTGTATTGCAAACCGCAGCCGATCCGTTACACCACGGCTTCGCGGTGGATGATGGCTTCGCGATCCGGCCCGGTCGAGATGAAGCTGATGGGCAGGCCCAGTTCGGTTTCCAGAAAGTCGATGTAGGCTGCCAGCTCCGCGGGAATCTCTTCATAGGTGTGAAAATCCGTCAGGGCGGTTTTCCAGCCTTTGAATTCTTTATAAACCGGGGTCACGGCCGTATCGCACAGATCGTAAGGCAGTTGCTCCGAAACCGTGCCGTCGGGGAGCTGGTAATGCGTACAGATTTTGATGGTGTCGAAGATGTTCAACACATCGACTTTCATCATAATCAGTTGCGACACGCCGTTGATCATAATGGTGTATTTCAGGGCGGGCAAATCGAGCCAGCCGCACCGGCGTGGGCGGCCCGTTGTGGCACCAAACTCCCGGCCTTCCGCCCGCATCCGTTCGCCGGTTTCGTCCGACAGCTCGGTGGGGAAGGGGCCGCTGCCAACGCGGGTGCAGTACGCCTTGAAAATCCCGAAGACCTCGCCGATTTGCCGGGGCGCAACGCCCAGACCGGTGCAGGCCCCCGCCGTCATCGTGTTCGAACTGGTCACGAACGGGTAGGAACCAAAATCAATATCGAGCAGCGAACCCTGCGCGCCTTCGGCCAGCACTTTCTGGCTGTTGTGCAGCGCCTGGTTTACTTCGTATTCACTTTCAACCAGTTGGAATTGCTTCATGAACTCCACGGCATCAAAGAACTCGGTTTCAGCCTGCGGCAAAACCGACTGATAATCGAACTGATGGTGATCCAGCGTAATTTTGTGAGCGGCCACCAGCTTGTTGTATTTGTCCCGGAAATTCGGCGACAGCACATCACCCACGCGCAAACCCTGGCGGGCTACTTTGTCCTGATAGGTAGGGCCGATGCCGCGCAGCGTCGAACCAATTTTAGAGTCGCCTTTGGCCTGTTCGTAAGCCGCATCCAGCAGGCGGTGGGTCGGCAAAATAATCGACGCTTTTTTGGAAATGAAGAGATTGCGGGTCAGGTCGAGGTTGAATTTGGCTAAACCGTCAATTTCTTTCCGGAAGACAATCGGGTCCAGTACGACCCCGTTGCCGATGATGTTTTTGATGTCAGCCCGGAAAATGCCCGACGGAATCTGGTGCAGTACGTGCTTAAAACCGTCAAATTCCAGCGTATGACCAGCATTGGGCCCGCCCTGAAACCGGGCGACCACTTCGTACTGCGGGGCCAGTACATCCACAATTTTCCCCTTGCCCTCGTCGCCCCATTGAAGGCCGAGTAATACATCTACCATGATAAATAGTTAAAGATAAAGACTGCGTTCATCCAATCGGTCTTTGTCGTTGAAGCGTAATGGTCGGGCGGTTTTTACCCTATGACACCAGCGGCTGGCCGCCGTGTTCCTGAAGGTCTTTTTCTTCTTCGGATTTCGTACGGTTTTCGCAGTTGTCCCGTTGGCAGCTTCCGTAGAAAATCAGCGAGTGGTGCATAACGTTGAATTTCAGCATGTCACCCACCAGCGACTGAATGTTCTGCACGCGCGGATCGCAAAACTCCATGACGTGGTGACAATCCGTGCAGATAATGTGGTCGTGCTGCTTGTAGCCGTACGATTTTTCGTACTGCGCCAGGTTTTTCCCAAACTGGTGTTTGGTCACCAGATCACAATCGACGAGCACATCCAGGGTGTTATAAACCGTTGCCCGACTCACCTGATATTTTTTATTTTTCATCGAGATGTAGAGTTCGTCCACATCAAAATGATCCTCGCGGTTGTAAATTTCTTCCAGAATTGCGAAGCGTTCCGGCGTTTTCCGGAGGGCTTTGCTTTCGAGATAAGCCGTAAAAATTTTTTTTGCGGCATCAAGATTGGCTTGTTTTGCTATTGGCATAACTTCACAGATATGGGCTCAGGGCTTGGGAGTACTTGGTTTAGACGAAAATGCGTACTGACTGTCAGTGTTCCAGTCACCAACGTCCCAACCCCTGAACGCGTAAAGGAATACAAAATTAATCAAACCGGGCTACTTTCACGACTCCATCGACTTTTTCGAGTTTTTTCATCAACTCTTCGAGGTGGCGGGTGTTATGAACGTATAACTTCAGGGAGCCTTCAAATATTCCGTCTTTCGAATCGATTATGATCGAACGAATGTTGATGTGCAACTCGTTGCTGATGATCTTCGTCACGTCGTTAACCAGCCCAACCCGGTCGGTGCCCGTAATGCGCAACCCGGCCAGAAACGCCAGATCCCGTTGCGAGGTCCATTTGGCTTTGATGATCCGGTTGCCGTGGTTCGACATCAGCTCGACGGCGTTGGGGCAGGTGGTCCGGTGGATCTTAATGCCTTCGTTTACCGTTACAAAACCGAAGACGTCGTCGCCCGAAATCGGATTGCAACATTTCGCCAGCGTGTAGTCGATCCGGTCCATGTCCTCGCCGATCAGCAGCATGTCGGCATCGGCCCGTTCGCCGTGGATTTTCTTCAGCTCTTTTTCAAACTGCTTTCCATCCTGAAGCGTGTCGGTATTGAGTTTGTTCTGGCGGTTTTCCTTGGCATCCTTGTCCGACTTAAACCGTTTCAGTTCCTGAACGTCGATGTGTCCCTTGCCAACGCGGTAAAAGAAATCATTGGCGGTTTTGGAGCCGAAATACGCCCGGAGCTGGTTGACGGTTTCGTTGGTCAGTTCCAGCCGCAGTGTTTTTAGCTTGCGGACCACGGCTTCGCGCCCGTCCGTAATGTGCTGCTTGTTTTCCTCTTTAATGAGGTCCTTGATTTTGGTCTTGGCCTTCGACGTCACCACAAACCGCAGCCAGTCCTCGTTGGGCTTTTGCTTGTTGGACGTAATGATTTCAACCTGATCGCCGTTGTTCAGCACGTGGCTGAGCGGCACCAGCGTCGTGTTGACCTTGGCGGCCATGCACCGCGCCCCGATCTGGGTGTGAATGTCGAAGGCAAAATCCAGGGCTGTTGCGCCCCGCTGGAGGACTTTCAGGTCGCCTTTGGGCGTAAAAACAAACACTTCCTCGCTGTAAAGATTGCTCCGGAAATCATCCAGAAACTCAATGGCAGCGGTTTTTTCGTTGTTGGCCGATTCCAGCATTTCGCGCACCTGGCTGATCCAGGACTCGATGCCCCGGCCGGTCTGGGTTTCGTTGCCTTTGTATTTCCAGTGGGCCGCGTAGCCTTTTTCGGCAATTTCGTTCATGCGGGCCGTCCGGATCTGTACTTCCACCCACTGCCCGGCTTTGCTCATCACCGTGGTGTGCAGGGATTCATACCCATTGGCGCGGGGCGTACTGATCCAGTCCTTCAGCCGGTCGGGGTTTGGTTTGTAATGGTCGGTAACTACGGAATAAGCCTGCCAGCAACCGGCTTTTTCACTGTCCTGAGGAACCTTCAGAATAATCCGGATCGCGAACAGGTCAAAGATTTCCTCGAACGGTTTTTTCTGCTTGCTGAGCTTATTATAAATGGAGTAAATCGACTTGGGGCGCCCTTTCACCACAAAATCATACCCCATTTCTCTCAGATCTTCCTCAATCGGTTCAATAAACTTGGCGATGAAGCGATCCCGTGACGTTTTGGTTTCCCGTAATTTGCGGGCAATATCCTTGTAGGCTTCCGGTTCGGCGTATTTCAGATACAAATCCTCCAGTTCGGATTTAATGGCGTACAAACCCAGCCGGTGGGCAAGGGGCGCATAGATATAAATCGTTTCGGAGGCAATCTTGAGCTGCTTGTCGCGGGGCATCGAATCGAGCGTCCGCATGTTGTGCAGCCGGTCGGCCAGCTTGATCAGAATGACCCGCACATCGTCCGACAGCGTCAGCAGCATTTTGCGGAAATTCTCGGCCTGCTGCGAGGTGCCGTATTCAAATTTGCCGGAAATCTTGGTCAGACCGTCGATGATCCGGGCCACTTTCGGACCAAAAAGCCGGTCGATGTCCTCGATGGTCATTTCGGTATCTTCCACCACATCGTGGAGCAGGGCGGCTACAATCGAGGTTGTTCCCAGTCCAATTTCTTCAACGGCAATCTGGGCGACGGCCAGCGGGTGATAGATGTACGGTTCGCCCGACCTTCGGCGCATACTCTGGTGAGCTTCCAGCGAGGTATTGAACGCCTTTTTGATCAGCTTGGCGTCGTTATCTTTCAACATCGGTTTCGCTTCCCGCAACAACCGGCGATACCGCTTCAAAATTTCCTTCCGTTCCAGATCAAGTTCATTGACCGGTTCCGCGATTACATTCATAAGGGTGTGATCTCCTTCTCTGAGACTCTGCATAGCTTCCAGGTACAGGCTATACATTAAATTTAAAAAATGGACTCAGCAAACCAAAGGAATACTTGTAAAAATTAATCCTCCTGCAATTTGCGGTTGTACGATACCGAAAACATTCGTACTTTTGCAGGCCAAAATAAGTTCACAAACCAGAGGAGCGGCTTCTGAATTCCACAACGGAGTACGAAGTCCATAACGACGGGTCGTGAACGAAGTTGTATTCGCGTTTGCGGGCGTGGCGAAATTGGTAGACGTGCCAGACTTAGGATCTGGTGCCGCAAGGCATGGGGGTTCGAGTCCCTCCGCCCGTACTAGTTTTACTTGTGAATGAGTGAATTAGCGATTGAGCGAAATAGATTCTTCTTCTATTGGCGCTTCCGTTGATTCACTCATTCGTTCATTCACTCAATCACTCCTTATTTTCCCGTGGAAATTGCATTAGAGAAATCAACGGAAACCAATGCTTCGCTGAAAATCAAGCTTACCAAAACCGATTACCAGCCCGAAGTCGATAAAAAACTAAAGGATTACGGCCGCCGGGCCAGCATCAAGGGTTTTCGCCCGGGCAAAGTGCCGGCTTCGTTGATTCAGAAAATGTACGGGCGCAGTGTGCTGGTGGAAGAAATCAACGAGTTGTTGAAAAATACGGTAAACAATTACATCCGCGACAACAAGCTGCAGATCGTTGGGGACCCGCTGCCGGATCGCGAACAAGCCGATGCGATCGACTGGGACAGCCAGAATGAATTTGAGTTCAACTACAACCTGGGGCTGGCGTCCGACTTCGAGGTTGATTTCAGTGCGTTGCCCCCGGTTCCGGCCTACGAAATCGAAGCGGGCGAAACCGAGTTGAACAACACCATTGAGGAATTGAAAACCCGGTTTAGCGGCCACGCCCACGCCGAGGAGTCGGCGGAAGGCGACATGATCTACGGCGAGCTGAAACAACCGGCCAAAGAGGACGGCGAACCGTTTGAAACCAAAACCGCCCTGCCTACCAAGCAGATTGCCGCCGACGAACTGGCGCAATTCATCGGGTTGAAAAAAGGTGATACGGTTACGTTCGACATTCAGAAAACGTTTCCGGACGAAAAATCACGCGGACTGGCCACGGGCCTGAAGGGCGAAGAAGCCGCCGAACTGGAAGGGGAGTTTACGTTTACGGTGGAAGATGTCACCCGCAACGAACCCGCCGAAATCGGTCAGGAGTTTTTCGACAAAGTGCTGGGCAAAGATGCCGTTGAAACCGAGGAGCAGTTCCGGGAGAAAGTCCTGGAAATCATCAAAGGAAATTACGGCCGGGAATCCGTCACCCTGCAACGCATTGATATTGAGCAGGCCCTGCTCGACACCATCACCATCTCGCTGCCGGATGACTTCCTGAAGCAATGGCTGCTGGCGACCAACGAAGGGAAAGTGACGGAAGCCGAAGTCGAGGAGCAGTACGATGCCTTTGCCCGTTCGGTGAAGCTGCAATTGATCAAAAATAAAATTGCCAGCGAAAACGAAATCAACGTAGCGTACGAAGATGTGCTGAACGTCACGCGCGGAATGGTGCGCGAGCAGTTTGGTTTTTACGGCGACGATGAGCAGATGAACCAAAGCATCGACAAAATTGCCCAGCAATACCTGATGGACGAGAAAGGCAACAACTACATGCAAATGTATAACCGCATTGCCGACGACAAGGTAATCGAGCTGATCAAAGACAAACTGACGCTGGAGCCAAAAACCATTTCGGTGGACGAGTTCAAAGAGCTGGTGAGCGCCCGTCAGCCCCAGGCCTAATCAGCAGGCGAGTCAATCGGATCGGGTTTTAAGTCGCTTTCCTAAACCGGAGGTGAGTTAAAACCCGATCCGGTTTCGTTCGGTGGGCACCACCAGATTCCGCACCACTTCCACCAGGGCGGTTTCTTCGGCTTTGCGTTTCCAATAAACCACTTCCATCCGCAGTTTTTCAATTTCGAGTTCTTTGCGTTCCTGCTCGGATTTCAGCGTTTCGACCTGATGCACCACTTCGGCCGGGTACAATTCCGGCTGGGGCTGCACGTCGCCCGAAAGCAGCTGGGGGGCGGTGGTGCCGAGGGCCGTCGCAATCTGCTGCAGCCGCGAGATGGTGAGGTCGGTTTTTCCCCGCTCAATGTCGCCGTAAGCGGTGGTGGAAAGGCCCAGCATATCGGCCATGTTTTCCTGCGAATAGCCCTTCTGTTGGCGTAATAAACGGATTTGGGTGCCTATAGTCATCGGATCTCAAGTAATTCTGACAAGATAATAAGTCAAACCGACTATCAAAACCGGGTTTGATTTCTCATTTTTGTAGATAACACGATCGGTGGGGAAGTTGGTTTCCAAACCGCAGCGTTGCTGCCGAAAACGGGTTCGTCAGGAAAAAAAGAGGAAAGCCTGCCGACGGTTTTCGGGAGTCCGTTAAGTTTGTATTTTCGTTGCGCTAAAACAGACAGAATAATCAGTATGAATCAAGGAAATGAATTCCGCAAATTTGCCGTTCACCACATGGGTCTGAACGGACTGACGGTCGACGGCTACATGAACCACACCGTTGAAAACATGACCCGTTCCGTCATCGAGGAACGCCCGATGAACTTCCGCGAAGTCGATGTATTTTCCCGGCTGATGGCCGACCGGATCATCTTCATGGGAATGGGAGTCGATGATAACATTGCCAACATCATCGTGGCGCAGTTGCTCTTTCTGGAATCGGCCGATCCGAAAAAAGACATCCTGATGTACATCAACAGCCCGGGCGGTTCGGTATACGCCGGTTTGGGGATTTACGACACCATGCAGTACGTTCGTCCCGATGTAGCCACGGTCTGTACGAGCCTGGCCGCGTCGATGGGGGCGGTTTTACTGTGCGGAGGAGCGGCCGGCAAACGGTCGGCGCTGCCCCACGCCCGCGTGATGATTCACCAGCCGTCGGGTGGGGCGCAGGGACAATCGGTCGATATCGAGATCACGGCCCGCGAAATCGTGAAACTCCGCGATGAATTGTACGAAATCATTGCTTCCCATTCCGGCAAAACCAAAGAGCAGATCGAAAAAGACTCCGACCGCGATAAGTGGTTCCGGGCCGAAGAAGCGAAAGAATACGGTTTGATCGACGAAGTGTTGCGTCGGGAAAAATAAAAACCGGTAAGCGGTTTACAAAAAACGGGAGCTGTCGTCGACGGTTCCCGTTTTTTGTAAAGGGAAAGTCGTATTTTTAAGAAGACAAAAGAGGGGAAGACAAGGGATAAGAGGAAGGCGTGCCTCAATCCCGGTTTCTCTGGTCAAAACTCTCTGGTCAGTTTCTTACGATCTCTATTAATGCCTCTTATGAAACAAAGACTCTTTCTTGGCCTTGCCATCGTTCTAATTGGTATTCAGTTCATTCGCCCGGAAAAGAACGAAGGAGCCGCCGACACGCCCCAGGACATTACGCATTTTGTGCAGGTGCCGGAATCGGTGATGACCACCTTAAAAACCGCCTGTTACAATTGCCATTCCAACCACACCGATTACCCGTGGTACGCCCAGATCAGCCCGGTGAGTTTGTGGCTGGCCAATCACATCGACGAGGGCAAACGCGAGCTTAATTTTTCCAACTTCGCCCAGTATGACAAAAAGCGGATGGATCACAAGCTGGAGGAACTCGCGGAGGAAGTGGAAGAAGGACACATGCCCCTGCCTGCGTATACGCTGATGCACCAGGAAGCCAAATTGAACGAAACCCAGAAAAACGACCTGGTGGAATGGGTCACTACGGAGCGGGCGCGGCTGGGCGTCGTTCAGGAGGAGTAGGGCCCCGGCGCCGAAGCCGAACCCACCCGGTTTTTTATTTTTTGCGGCAACCGGCTCATCCTGAACGGGGAAAACCCGGATTTTGGCCCTCGCCGGCATCCGGCTGCTCAGGCCCCAAAACACGCAACCAAAATTTCTAGTATATTTGTCTTGGTACGAACCTGTTCCCCCAATTGGACTGCTTTTTGTAGTAAGCCGGAAACCGGCCGCCAGATTCCAACGTTAAGCCGAATAGTTACCGAATCGTTTTAGAAATATTGATATGCCACAAGTGAGCTGTTCGTTCTGCGGACGACGGAAAAACGAGGTGACACTCCTGCTATCGGGCATCGATGCCCACATTTGTAATTTCTGTATTGAGCAGGGACACCAGGTTGTGCTGGAAGAAACCCGCCCCAAACGCTCCAATCCCGAAGACCGGCCGAACTTCAATCTCATCAAACCGATGGAGATGAAGAGCTACCTCGATCAGTACATCATCGGGCAGGACGAGGCCAAGAAGGTGATGACCGTTGCCGTCTATAACCATTATAAACGCCTGATGCAGCCGCCGTCGGAGGACGAGATCCAGATTGAAAAATCTAATATTGTCATGGTGGGCGATACCGGAACCGGGAAAACCTACCTGGCCCGCACCATCGCCAAGATATTGCAGGTTCCGTTCTGCATCGCCGATGCGACCGTGATCACCGAAGCCGGTTACGTGGGCGAGGATGTGGAAACCATTCTGACGCGCCTGCTGCAAGCCGCCGATTATAACGTTGAAAATGCCGAGCGGGGCATTGTGTACATCGACGAGATCGACAAAATTGCCCGCAAGTCCGACAATCCGTCCATCACGCGCGACGTGAGCGGGGAGGGCGTTCAGCAGGCCATGCTGAAACTGCTCGAAGGCTCGATTGTGAACGTGCCCCCCCAGGGCGGACGCAAGCACCCCGACCAGCGCATGATTGCGCTCAATACCGAAAACATTCTGTTCATCTGCGGAGGAGCGTTTGACGGCATCGACCGGCACATCGGAAAGCGCGTCAATGCGCGGCCCATCGGTTTTTCGGGCGATCGCCGGCTGAACCTGTCACTGGAACGCGCCAACCTGATGCGGCACGTTTCGGCCCAGGATCTGAAATCATTTGGGTTGATTCCGGAGTTGATCGGCCGCCTGCCGGTTTTGACGTACCTCGAACCACTAAGCGCCGAAGCCCTGCGCCGGATTCTGACCGAACCTAAAAATGCCATCACGAAGCAGTACGCCAAACTGTTTCAGATGGAAGACATCCACCTGTCCTGGGATGATTCGGCCCTCGACTACGTAGTCGATCAGGCGATGGTCTATAACCTGGGTGCCCGGGGGCTGCGGTCCATCTGCGAGTCAATCATTACCGACGCCATGTACGAATTGCCGTCGGCAGATGACGTCAAAGAACTGACGATCACGGTCGATTACGCCCGGGAGAAGTTTGGCAAGTCATCGCTGCACGTCCTGCGGTCGGCCGCCTGATCCGATGGTCTGAATTTGACCCCCCAAATTCAGACCATTTAGTTTTTTTTTGAGGAAACGAACAAATACGGTTTTGAGCAGTTTTGGATACGAAGCAATCTTCATGCTTCACCATAACCTCAATTTTATCCCGTATGAAAACTTCTTCCAGAAACGTGTTTTACGCGCTGATCGCTACCCTTCTGTTCAGCGCCTGTAGCCGTCCGTACGCTACCTACCAAAAAATGCCGGTTGAGCATTTTGCCAGCCAAAAATCAAAAACGACCCCCACTTTACCCGCCGAAACGGTTTCTGCGTCCGTTAACGAAGAGACGGCGCCAGCTCCGGCCCTGACCCAGGCCGTGGCGGTTTCGGCACCAGCCGCCGAGCTGGCCAAAGCCCAGCAGGCCATTGATCAGGTCGTGGCCAGCACCGAAAACAAAGCAACCGCCAACAAACTGCAGAAAAGAATGGCCCGCATCCAGTCGATGCTGGGAGCCGAGGCCAAGCAGTCTACCCAGACTTCGGAGCAGGTAAAAACCGCAAAAAAGCCAAACCTGGCGGAGCGGCTGATGCTGAAAAACGTGGATAAAAAAATTAAGCGGGTGCTGGCTCCGCAAAATCCGAACGCCCCCAAAGCCGTCAACATCGTGGTAACGATTGGGGCACTTGTGGCGCTGGTTGGCTTGATCTTGTGGCTGGCGACTACCTCCACCGGCATCGGCATCACCCTGCTGCTGGTCGGTTTGATTCTCCTGCTGGTCGGCCTGATTGTCTGACGACGTAGGGAACAACGGTGCGGTTTTGAAAAACCGCACCGTTCAAAATGGGCAAAAAACCGCCTTTTTCGGGCGCGGTAAATAAGAAAAGGTCGTTCTCGATCGACTTTTTTGCAAAAAACAGGGCCAAGTTTTGCAGGGTTGCCAATCATTCTGCTTTTTTGCCCTGCTTTACAACGAATACACTATTACTAATTTAATCTCCATTCCAAATTCATGAGAACACTCTCCAAACTGGCAGTGTATTCACTGCTGACTTCAGCCTTGTTCAGTGCCTGTAGCCGTCCGTATGCCACCTACCAGAAAATGCCGGTTGAACACTTTGGGAGCCGTCAGGAGGTTGCAGCCCCGCAAGCCGTTTCGACGCCCGCGGAAGAAGTTGCTGCCGTAGCGGTAGAAACCCCGGCGGTAGCGGTTGCTGAACCGGCTACTCCGCTGACCACCGCTGCTGCCCTGAAAAATGTTGAGCAAAAAATGCAGGAAGCCGTTGCTCGGAATGATAACAAACTGGTGGGCAACAAAAGACTGGAAAAACGCATGGCCCGCGTTCAGAATTTATTAGCCGAAGCGAGCACGAAAGCGGCTACGGCGGATAAAACAACGGCATCGACGGCCACCGCGACGCACAAGATGAATCTGGCCGAGCGGATGATGATGAAGAAACTGGACAAGAAAATTAAAAACTCGCTGGCACCGGACGAAGCCAAAGCCATGAGCCGGACGCTGCGGGCCGGGATCATCGTCGGGGTGGTGGGTTTGCTGTTCGCGCTGCTGTTTGGGGGCGTATTGGGCCTATTGGGTGTTCTGATGCTCATTGGTGGTATCGTCCTGATTCTGGTCGATGTCCTGAGCAATACCTAGTCGGATACAGCTAGAACTTCCTGCTTTTTGCAGAAGATACCAATTGGCGTAGTGATCGGCCCCCGGGGTTGGTCACTACGCCAAACTGTTTTCGGACTTCCTGGTTTACTAGGAACACACATTCAAAGCCATTGACACATGCGTAATAAACCCGTTATTGTTTTGATTCACGGCCATGGGGTCGATGCCTCCATCTGGAATTCGCTTTATGAGCAGTTAGCCACTGAATACAGCGTTATCAAACCGGATCTTTCGACCCAGGCGAATCACGAAACGATCGATGCCTATGCCGAGGATCTACTGAGCATTCTGCCGGCTGCCGCCGACCCGTCGGTGGTGCTGATCGGACATTCGATGGGCGGTTACATCGCTCTGGCCTTTGCCGAACAACATCCCGAACTGGTGCGGGGGCTGGTGCTGGTCAATTCGACGGCTTTTGCCGACAATGAGGAAAAAAAGAAGGCGCGGCAGCAGGCCATTACCAGCCTGCAGGAGAAGGGTTCGGCGCCCTTTATCGAGGAGACGTTTCCTAAAATGGTCGGAAAGACGTTCGCGGAGCAGCATTCCGACCGCGTTGAGCAGGCCGTTGAGCGGTTTTCAGAGCTTCCGGCCGACGCCCTGATTGCGGGCGTGAAGGCAATGGCGGCCCGACCCGACCGGGTTCAGGTTCTCCAAAACGCAACCTTTCCGGTTTTGATCGTGGCCGGACAGGAAGATCAGATCATACCGTTTGATAAGAGCCAGGAGCTGTTCGGACAGGTTCCGAATGCAAAAACCGTCCTGCTCGAAAAAGCCGGGCATCTGAGTATGATCGAGACGCCGGAGGACCTAAACAAAGCCGTACAAGACTTTATCACTGGCGTTTGATCCTGAAAGTCAGAATCTTATAATTGTATTAAAACCTGTGGAAAGCGGTTTCGAAAGTTCGAAACCGCTTTTTGTTTGGGCGGTATTGAGGGAGTTAACTCGCCGGCAGGACAAAACCGCATACTAAATCATTCCGCTGAGGATGTGCGGTTTACCGTATTTTGGGGCAAAATGAAACAACAAATCCATGACGGAAGTCCTAATGAACCATCCTTTAATACGGACGAAACGCCTGCCCACCGTCGAAGAGGTGGCGCGAATTGGGGCACTAAGCGACCCGGTCGTTCGTAATTTACAGATCACCCACTGCTACCATGAATTATCGGCCGCGTTCGGAGAACGAACGGGCACCGGCGCCAACTGGTGCACCTTTGCCACCTGGGCTTCGAAACAGGCGGGGCAAACCATTCGACAGGAGGACGCCATTCGGGAGCTGGAAGCCCGGTTGCGCATTCAGTCGGAAGCCGGGGAGGCTCTTATTTTCCTCGTCGAGCTGATCAGAAAGCTGGGCGCGCAACAAAAACCGGATCGCATTCGGAAGCTAATCTGGGATAGTGTGGTCGTGAAGGCCATGAACCGCGCCAGTGAAGCCGTCAGCCGGGGAAACCGCAAGGTATTCGTGGAGATCGGGCGGGAGTTCGCCCGGTTTATGAACCTCTGCTGCTCCGATTCAACCTACAACGCCGAACACCTCAACCAGTTTTTGCAAGGCCTGAAACCGGGTAACCCACCCGACGGGCAACAGTATATTCGTCAGGCTTTTACGTCCTACTACCGGGCCTGGTTTGAAGACGATCCAAAGCAACAGGCGGAACTATTGCTGCTGGCGAATCTGGAGATCGGTTTTCACGAACAAACCCGGCTGCAACCCGAAATCGCCGAATCACTCACGATGGCACCGATTGATCCGGCGGCCCTGAAAAAGCAATTGCTCGATTTGATTTATCCCCCCGAAAGCTGGTTTTCAAAAAGCCGCCGGTTTTTGCTGGATTTAACGGGACAGACCTCGCCGTTGGATCGGGCCATCGATGCGCTGGTGGCCAGCGTTCACCGGCAGATTCGGCTGATCGTGACCGAACAACTGATGACCATGAGCTTTCCGCCCAACGTGCGGCTGCGCCTGGGCCGGGATCTGACGGTTAATTTTCCGGCGACATTGCGGATCGTTACCAACCCGGATCTGCACCATCTGTTGCTGCAAATCGACCCGACGGCCAATAGCCTGCTCGAAACCGGCGCGGTCGATTGGGCCGATCTGCCCGAACGGATTCACTACATCGCCGACCTGTTCCGGTGTTACCACGAATCGAAAGACCTGTTCGAACCGCCTTTTTCGGCGGATCAAACGGCGGTTTTGACGGCGGGCAGCCGACCCGGGGGACGGCTTTGAACGTCTGGGTTCGTTTGATGATGACCAAAAGCAGACCAGCCGGTCTGCTTTTTACATTTTTAACGCAGATTTACCGTCAGAATGCGTAAAATTGCAGGCTGAAATCCAGTACCCTGAAATTAGTAATTCGTTTAATCCAGTAACAAAATGCTTTTCAACGTCTATCCGCTCTACGACATCGAACCCGTTCGGGCGCAGGGCAGCTATCTGTGGGACACCAAAGGTGACCGTTATCTTGATTTATACGGTGGTCATGCCGTTATCTCGGTTGGCCATACCCACCCACGGTACGTCAGGGCATTGACGGAGCAGTTGAGCCGGATTTCGTTCTATTCCAATTCGGTACGGATTCGCCAGCAGGAAGAACTGTCGGAAAAACTGGGTGCGATGTCGGGGTACCCGGATTACGCCTTGTTTCTCTGCAATTCCGGCGCGGAAGCCAACGAGAATGCGCTGAAATTGGCCTCGTTTCATACGGGTCGTAAAAACGTCGTTGCTTTCAAAAAGTCGTTCCACGGGCGCACCGCCGGGGCCGTAGCCGCGACGGACAATCCGGCCATCGTAGCGCCGATCAACTTCAACGAACACGTAACCTTCCTGCCGTTCAACGACATCGAAGCCGCGCTGGCGGGCATTACCACCGAAACCTGCGCCGTCATCATCGAGGGCATTCAGGGCGTGGGCGGTATTCAGGTTGCGACCAGCGAATTTCTGCAAGCCCTGCGCAAAAAATGCGACGAAACCGGTGCGGTTTTGATTCTGGACGGGGTGCAGTGCGGCTACGGTCGTTCGGGCAAGTTTTTCTCCCACCAGTTCAGCGGCATCGCGCCGGATCTGATTACGATGGCGAAAGGCATGGGGAACGGTTTTCCGATTGGCGGGGTCCTGATTTCGCCCAAATTCAAAGCAACGTACGGTTTACTCGGCACGACCTTCGGCGGCAATCACCTGGCCTGTACGGCCGGTATTGCGGTGCTGGATATCATGCAGGAAGAAAACCTCATTGAAAATGCCGCCCGGATCGGCGACTACATCATGGAGGGTGTCCGGCAGATTGGCGGTTATAAAGACCTGCGCGGGCGCGGACTGATGATCGGGATCGAATACGATTTTCCGGTTGAATCGCTCCGGAACAGCCTGCTGTTCGAACACCGCATCTTTACGGGTGTTGCGGGGAAAAATACCATTCGGTTACTGCCTTCGCTGGCGCTGGGCCGCGAGGAAGTGGATGTGTTTCTGGAAGCCCTGAGCAAAGAAGTTCGCGTAGTGTCTTAACCGCTTTAACCCGCCTTTGTGACCGGAAATGACCAATTTCTTAACGTACGACGACGTACCTGACTTGAATGCCCTTATTCAGGAAGCCCTGAATGCCAAACAAAATCCTTTTGCCGATCAGTCGCTGGGCCGGAACAAAACCATTGGCCTGATCTTCTTTAATTCCAGTTTGCGGACCCGCATGAGTACGCAGAAAGCGGCTCAGAACCTGGGGATGAACGCCATCATGATGAACGTGGGGCAGGATAGCTGGGGGCTGGAAATGGAAGAAGGCGTGGTCATGAACGGCGACAAGGCCGAGCACGTCAAAGAGGCCGCAGCCGTTGTGGGGCGCTACTGCGACATCGTTGCCGTTCGGGCGTTTGCCGGCTTGAAAGACCGGGAGCAGGATTACCGGGAAGTGGTTTTGAACCAGTTCAAAAAGTACGCCGGCGTGCCCATCATCAACCTCGAATCGGCCACCCGCCACCCGCTGCAATCGCTGGCCGACTGCATCACCATCGAGGAATTTAAGGTTCGGAAACGCCCCAAAATCGTGCTGACCTGGCTGCCGCACTTCAAACCGCTGCCGCAGGCCGTCGCCAATTCGTTTTGTGAGTGGATCAACCACACCGATGCGGAATTTGTCATTGCCAACCCCGAAGGCTACGATCTGGCCCCGGACTTTGTCGGCAACGCGCGCATCAGCCACAACCAGAACGAAGCGTTTGAAGGTGCTGATTTTATTTACGGGAAAAACTGGTCCTCCTACGAACAATACGGACAGGTGTTGACGCAGGACCCGTCGTGGATGGTGACCCTGGACAAAATGCGGCTGACCGACAACGGGAAATTTATGCACTGCCTGCCCGTCCGGCGCAACATGAAGGTAACCGACGAGGTGCTGGATAGCCCGCAATCCCTTGTGATTGAACAGGCTGCCAATCGCGAATGGTCGGCCCAGGCGGTTTTGAAAGGCGTTTTGCAAAGTTTATGAACAGTCTGACGATCATTAAAATAGGCGGCAACGTCATTGACAATCCCGACGCGCTGAAACAGTTTCTGGGCTCGTTTCGCAGCATTCCGGGGCATAAAATTCTGGTTCACGGCGGAGGGAAAATTGCGACGCAGGTGGCCGAGAAGCTGGGCGTACCGACGACGATGGTGGAAGGTCGCCGGATTACGGACCAGCCCATGCTCGATGTCGTGACGATGGTATACGGCGGGCTGGTCAACAAACAGATTGTCGCGCAACTGCAGGCCATCGGCGTTGATGCCATCGGGCTGACCGGCGCGGATGCCAACACGGTTCGGTCGAAAAAGCGGGCCGTGGGAGCGATTGATTACGGTTTTGTGGGGGACATTGAAGAAGTGAACTCCGGTCAGATTCAGTATTTTATTCGCCAGAATCTGGTGCCGGTTTTTGCGCCCCTGACCTACGATTCGTCCGGAAGTTTACTGAACACGAATGCCGATACGATGGCGTCGGCCATTGCCGTCGATACGGCGATTCGCAACGAGGTAACGCTGGTGTACTGCTTTGAAAAGCAGGGCGTTTTGTCGGACCCCGCGAATGACGACAGTGTGATTGCCGAACTGACGCCCGAACGCTACGCCGACTACAAAAACCGGGGCGTGATCAACAAGGGCATGATTCCGAAGCTGGACAATGCCTTCAGCGCGCTCAAAAAAGGCGTTAAAAAGGTCATCATCTGCCACGCCAACCAGGTCACCGAAGCCGTCAGCGGGAGCGGAGTGGGTACGGTTTTGAGCGCCGGAACCGGTTCTCAGCCGACCTGACCCACAATGCGCCGGATGCCGACGTACCGCCGTTGGTAGTAACTCGCGTGCAGCCAGTCGTAGCGAACCCCGCCGTTCCAGGCCGAGTGAATGAACTTGATGCGGTCGCCGACAATCTCGACAATCATGCCGACGTGACCAATATGTTTGCTTTGCGAACTTTGGCCTTTGAAGAAAATCAGGTCGCCGGGCTGGGCCACTTCCTGATCAATTTCGACGCCGACGTTGCCCTGAGCCGCACTGGAATGCGGCAGCGTAATCCCGAATTTACTGAAGCAAAACCGGGTAAAACCGGAACAGTCGAACCCGCGGGGGGAGGAGCCACCGGAGCGATACCGCGAAGAAAGGTATTTTTTGGCGTAGCCCAGAAGGTCGTGAACCAGCGGAATCCGGTCATAAAAAGCGGATTCGTTCTTGGTGGAGTCAGCCGCGACGGGCCGATTGGCCGCCGACGTTTTAACGCTTCTTTTGAACGGGCGATGGGCTTGAGCAATGCCAAACGAGACAACGCAGAGCGCCGTCAGGAGCACTTTTCTAATCATAAATTAGTAGGTCAAGTCAAGTTTCGATTCTTAAAAATAGAACCGTTTACTAAAAAGTCCAAACAAATTACTGTTTTTCGAATAGTAGTAACAAACAGGGAATGGTTTGATTTTGAGCGGTTTTTCGTCGTAGAGAAGCTGGTAAGCACCTGACGGTAAGCGGTTTTGGAGTACGTTAGCTAACCAATGGTGGAGAAAGGCTTTAACCGGTTGGTAACAATTATTTCATCTCCATTTCAAGTAGAATAAGTTGCGTCCACTGCGATTTTCCGGTGTTGTCGTCGGACATGACGACCAGGACTTTCCGGCCGTCAACGTCCTCTCCCCAACTCATCGCTTCGAGGTTATCGGGGCGAAAACCGTTGCGGCTGTTAAAATCGAAAGCCGGTTTTTCCCGGAGCTTAATCAATTTCCGGTTGGGTTCGTCGATGCGGGCTTCGTAGAGTTTGGCCGTGACCGCTTTGGTGCTCGTTTCGTAACACCGCTCCAGCACGAGCAGCCGGGTTTCGTCGCCCGGAATGGCAATGAGTTCCGAGATGCCGCCGAGCGCTTCCTTGGGGTCGCTGGGGCAAAGATTCCGGTTCATTTCGTACGTAAACTCCGCGTCGAACACCACCGAACCGTTAATTTTTTTGTACCGGTAAAAGTGAATCAGCGGATTGTCGATGCGCGCTTCGTCGGTTGATCCCGCTTCGGGCGCAATCCAGAGGTAGTTGGCCGTCAGCGCCAGCGCTTCCACACCTTTGTTCTGATCGACCGGCAGGGGGCGGGGCAGCGGTATCCGTTCGAAGGTCT
This sequence comes from Larkinella ripae, assembly GCF_054780775.1. Classification (NCBI taxonomy): domain Bacteria; kingdom Pseudomonadati; phylum Bacteroidota; class Cytophagia; order Cytophagales; family Spirosomataceae; genus Larkinella; species Larkinella ripae. The sequence continues at coordinate 113,449 of NZ_BAAGVR010000001.1, read as the reverse complement.
CGCCCAGGCGCGGCATTACGTGTTTTCGGTAGCCGACGTACGATTCGTTGTCGTCTTCCACCGCGAAGAAGTACGTATCCGATGCGGCATCGTACCGGATGGCTTCGAGGTCAAGCCCGGTTTGAAAACTGGAATCGGGCTGACAAACCCAGTCCGTCAGCTGGTTGATGTTCCGAAACAGAAAGTACTGTCCGCGGTCGCCCGCCAGGTGCCATTCCTGCCGCTCCGGGACGTATTCCAGACCGGAAATGTTGTGCAGGTTGCGGCTGCGCGGCAGGGTCAGGTAATCTTTGAACGTGAACGATACAGTTTGGCTATGGGCCGAAAGGGCGAGAAGAAAATAAAAAAGGCAGCTTAAGAACGGCTTCATGATTGAATGGAACGGACTGAGAAGAAACGAAAAGCGGTTTGGAGTTTTACTTTTCGCTTCAATTTACGACGCTTTGGCCGGAACCGGCGCGAGGAACTGCGTGAACTGGGATAATTACGGACTGGATTGCTAACAGCGCCGGCCAATCTCCCATGATTATGGGGTGGTTCGGTATTGCATCCTTGGTTATTTTGCACCGCAAACCTTGTGACCCGTGCCGTTATGCCAATCCGTGTCCTGATTTATGAAGATAATCATACGTTGCGCGAAGCGCTTTCTTTTCTGACGGAGAGCACGCCCGGTTTTGTGTTGGCTGGCGCTTTTGAAGATACCCTCCAGGTTGAAAAGCAGGTCGGTGAGCTCGCGCCCGATGTGGTGCTGATGGATATTGAAATGCCGGGTCAGGATGGTATTCAGGCGGTGATGAAAATACGCAGCCGGTTTGCCCTGGTGGATGTGTTGATGCTTACGGTTTTTGATGACGACGAGCGGGTTTTTCAGGCGTTGAGCGCCGGAGCAACCGGGTATTTGCTGAAGAAAACCGCCCCCGCCCGCATCATGGAAGCGATCAGCGAAGTGTATAACGGCGGAGCGCCGATGTCGCCCGCCATTGCCCGGCGGGTGTTGCTCTCACTGCGCCCACCCGCGATTTCCGAAGAAATGGCCCAACTCACCAAACGCGAAACCCAGGTGCTTTCGCTGCTGGCGGAAGGATTAAGCTACAAACTGGTGGCGGTTGAAGCCGGAATCAGCATTGAAACGGTGCGGACCCACGTAAAACGAATTTACGAAAAACTACACGTTCATTCCGTCACGGAGGCTATCGCCCGTTACCGGCGCTGAAGGTTCGTCCCTAAAAACCGGGCACCGTACGGTTATTGTTGTTCCCCGGCCTGGTTGCGATTGAACACCAAGCTGGCCACCCAGCTGCGAGATGCGTTGGTGCAGATTGGTCAAACCGTTGCCGGAGCGCCGGAGCAGCGGGTCAAAGCCAATGCCATCGTCCCGAACGACCAGCCAGAGGGTCTCACCAACGATTTGCAGACTGATCGACACTTCACGGGCCTGCGCGTGCCGGATGACGTTGTGCAGAATCTCCTTGTAAGCGAGCAGAAAATCGCGCCGGTGCCGGGTCGCCAGTAAAGTAAGCGGTACGTTCTTCTGAAACGACAGCTTCACGTCAACCGGGGTGTATTCAAACAAGGTATAGGCGGTTTCTTTCAGGCGCAGGCTCAGGTGTTCCATCGAATCCTGCGTTGAGTTCAGGCTCCAGATGATCTCGCGCATGGCCGACATGACGTTCTGAGCGGTTTCGCCAATGGTGTTCAGGGCTGCCCGGACCCGGTCGGGCTGGTCGTCGATTTGCCGGGCGGCCACCTCACTCAGAATGCTGATCCCACTCAGGTCGGAACCAATTTCGTCGTGCAGGTCGCGGGCAATGTCATCGCGGATATGCTGGAGCTGGCGTTGCTTCCGCTCGTTTTCCCGCAGCTGTTCAATCAACTGAGTCTGAAATTGAATTTTATCCTGCTCGGTTTTCCGGTTCAGCAGCGAAATTCCGATGGTGATGCAGATGGTTTCCAGAACCACCCCGGTTTGCATCGGAATCATGGGGAAGGTGAACGGAAAAGCGGGCTGGCGGCTGTCCCAGCCAAAATGGTACATGACCAGCCCCAGCAAGGCGCCTGACACGTAAAACAGCGTTCCGGTGATAAAATAGGAAACAACGGGTTTCCGCAACCGAAGAATGCGGGGGACGGTGGCCAGTGCACAGAAACACACGATATACCGACTCGCGGTATGGAAACCCTGCTGAACCGGATTGTCGGTGGTGCCGATCAGAAAACCAAGCACATCCGCGGCAATCAGCACCAGGGCCAGGGTGGCAATCAGGTTGATCAGCCGGACGCTAACCCGATCGTTGGTCTTTAAATCCATCAAGACAATGGCAAACCGGCCGTAAATAATGAACGAAACGCACTGGACAACGCTTTCGATCAGCAAGGCCCGGTTTATCTGCTCAGTTGAAGCGTTGGTATCCAGATAAAAGTGGCACAGATCGTTTAGCTGAAAATACACTAACAGGTTGACAATGTAGGCGCTATACAACAGATAAAGCGGTTTGCGGTGCCATACGTACGAAATGAGGATGTAGACCAGCATCATGCAAAGCATGCCATCCAGAAATACGCGCAGGCTGGGGTAGTCGATCGGGCGATTCATGGTGAATTGAATGGAATGACAAGCTACAAAGAACTGAGCGTTAGCCATCTATCACGCGCAAAAATACGTAATTCTACGCGATCGGGAAGGGTTTATCCAGTCCCATCATCATGGGATTGACGGGGGTACCAGGTCCACTTACATTTGGGAAAGTTTTAACAAAAAACCGCTTTCCGACTTGTATTCCGCCATGAAGCAGCTCACGTATCTCACACTAGTGGTCGTAGTTATTTTTACCCTGTTCCAATGTAAAAAGTCGCCTGAGCCCGTGACGCCCGGCGGTTCGACCAATCCCGGCAGCAACACCGCTGTTACGGGAACCTCTACCGCACCGACGCTCACCACCGCAACGGCCCCGGCCACGTCCGGTATTTCATCAACCACGGCCACCCTCTCGGCCGTGATCGATGGGAACGGGGGGGCAGCCATCAGTCAACACGGTTTTGTCTACAGCAAAACCAGCCAGACGCCCACTACCGCCGACAGCAAAACCGAACTCGGAGCCACCGCCGGACCGTTTCCGCTGACGATCACGGGCAAGCTGACCGGTTTGGACGCCAACACGACCTACTACGCCCGGGCCTACGCCACCAACGACAAGGGAACCGGTTACGGCGCGGTGGCGCAGGTGAAAACCGGTACCGCAGCAGCAGCCACCGGTGAATTGAGTGGAACCTGGGTCGAACGGGCCAAATTTCCGACCGATCCACGCAATGATTTCTGGTTAGTAGCCGTGAACGATAAAGTTTACCTGTTAGGAGGGTACAGTACTACACAACGGTATTATGATGCCTGGGAATATGATCCCGCCAGCAATCGCTGGACGGAAAAAGCTAAAACCACTTTTACGCAATCGGCGATTTTCTTTCCGCCCATTCGACCCCTGGTCGCCAACGGAAAGATCTTTTTCCCGGCGGCGGTTGGTCCGACACCAAATGATGTGAAAGCCAACGTCCATGAGTTTGATCCGGTTGCCAACAAATGGTCGGTCAAAGGGGCTTTGCCTACCGGATTCGATCCCTATGGAACAGCGGCTTTCGTGATTGGCGACAAGGCCTATTTTGCGGGGCATAGCAGTTCGGCCGGTTTTGTGAAGAAGGTGTGGGAATACACGATTTCATCCGACAAATGGACGCAGAAAGGCGATCTGACCGGTCCTTTATCAAGCGGTTCTATCGGAGCCAGTATAAACGGCAAGGGGCTGGTCATCGGAGCTTCTGAGCCGGGTCAGCCGATAGCCACGCTTTCGTATGACCCGGCAACGGACAAATGGACAACCGCATCCACCCGGGATTACCTCAGCGCGGGCAGCAGTTCGAAAACCCTCGGATTCAGCAGTGATAAAATTGTGGACTACAATACCTGGACGGGCCAGAAATACCGGGATGGTGTGATGCCGATCGTTCTGACGCTGGACCCGCTCAAAGTAACCCCTCAACTAACCAATCTGCTGCCGTATCCCAAAGAGTGTGACGCGTATCCCGAAAGCGGTTTAAGTATGGTACACGTCGGAGACCGGGTTTTCGCGCTGATTAGCAACACCAAATCGCTTTCCAAACTAACCACCTGCGACAAGGAGGAAATGGGCAAACTCTATGAGTTTGTGAAGAAATAATGAACACAATTCACACCTTTCAAAACCGGTTTTACCATGAAAGTTCGTCTGCATTTTCTGAAGATTGCTCTGTTTCTCAGCGTAATAGCCTGTAAAAAAGACACCGAACCCACCAGTGGGCTTTCGGCTAAAATCCAGACCATCGTGCCGCAGGCAACCCTGAACGACCTGAAAGCGAAGGGGATAAGCATTAACGAAGGGTCGTCGCCACCCAACATCGAAGGTGTTTATGAAATCAGCCCGAAGCGGTTGTTGAGTCCCTACAGTGAGAAAGACAGTTACCGGAAGGGGCGGATTATTTCCAACTACAAATACCGGTTTTACCAGCAGCAGGGCGATGTGGTTCAGGTCGATTTCAAAAGCGCGGCCAGTTCGGATACGGGCACCGGCAAAGGCGGTTTTTTGTCGGGATCAGGAAATAAGTTTACTCTTTTTCTGGAAGTTAGCGGGATCGATGGCGGGATTGCGTACAAATCACTGGATGTCATATCGGGGGAGGTCAGCCCGGGCGGTATTGTAAACTTTCAGGCGGGCGAAACCCTGACACAGAAAACCGGTGACGACAGGGACACCCAGCTTATTCCGGTCAATCAGGCTCGCATCTGGGAAGACGGCGATCAGTTGGCGAAGAAGATCAGTACGTATTAACAGAACCAATCTACTCTACACTTACTTTTTCGGGTCATGAAGAACAAAGTCAATATTTTCTGGCTGCTTGTGACGGCTTTCATCCTCTGTTCCTGTGGCCGGACCAAGGTACTGGTAGCAACCTTTGAAAATGACTCCGTAGGCGCTGAACCCAACACCACACTGCCGGGCGATCCTGTCGGGGATATGATTCGATACGATAGGTCTATGGCGCCCAGGATTCGGGTTCAAAACTCAGTTATTGCTGGCGATAAAGCCTTGCATATATCTCAAATACCAATTTCGGGTCAACCGACACGCCATACTGGTTGGGTGGAATTTATAGGGATTCCAATAACTTCAGACAGGAAGCTGCTATTTTCCTGGGCCGCTCAGTATCACAACACCGGTTTTCTGGAAGAATTTGTCCAGACCGATATTACAAACGGAGCCGGAATCGTTTTGGTGAGGTTGTATTTTTACGGAAATGACAGCGTTAAGAATGTCAGCGACATTTCCACTGACGAGGGAAGGGTTAGTAGGCCGATTAATTTAAAAAAAGAACATTCGGTTTTCGTTGAAATTGATCTGCGTACTAAAACATACAATTTGAATATTATTACGGCTGATTCAACTGTTAATTTGCCTAATCAGCCACTGGCTACCATTGGTGGTACAAGGCCGCCCTATGCAGTCCCCTTCAATCCCAAAGTGGCTTTTCAGCTGGATCAAGGCCAGAGTGAAAATCGAAAATACATTCTGGAAGGTGTAGACATCTCCCAGGAAAAATAGCAAAGTGGACGTTGATCCGTCAAAAGATTTCGATGCGATTAACGTCCACCACCGGTTTTTGCTTCGTGTTCCAGCCGCTGATAGGTAGCTTCAAAATCGTCACCTTTCTGAACCGCATCCACCAGCTTCCGCAAACCGCTCCGACCCACTACCGACAGCCAGCGCGACACCTCCCGACCGGCGGTCATGTAGGCCAGCATGACGCGGTCGGAGCTGCCGGAGAAAAAACCGCCCAGTGATTCCAGTTCCTTCAACTCCAAAACCATCTGCTGACCGTGTGACTGTTGCTGCCAGTGATCCTGAAATTCGTCGTAACGACGCAGGCTGTCGGTGCTGCCTGAAAACCGCTGGTCGATCATCAGCGCCAGTCCCTCGTTGAACCACTGCGGAATCTGGCGCTGGGTTTTCAGCCAGCCCAGGCGCATAAACAGTTCGTCGTGGCACATTTCGTGGGCCAGCACGTCGGGATTCCGCCCGTAGGGGTTGATGATGATCCAGGAGTCGCCCCAGGGCGTTCCGAGGCTGCATCCGGCCCCTTCGCCATCCTGGCAATACCGCTTATATTGTTCGGGCGTCTGGCAAAAGATAATCGTTGCGTGGCTCTGAACGGAGTGGCCCCACAGGTCTTTGAGCCGTTTTCGGGCCTCGTTGATTTCAAAAATCAGGTAAACCCGCTGGCGGTCCGGCGTCGTTTTGTCCACCCAGATGGCGGGTGTTAAGCGCTGAAACTCCGATGAATGACCAATCCATTGACAGCGAAAGATTTGCGGGAAGGTCGCAAAATAGGCCAGTGGAACAATCAGCAGAAAAACGAAAACGCGAACTAACCAACGCATTCGGCAAATATAGGGATGGGAGTTGGTTTACGGTTATCCGGTTTTCGGGATACGGTTTACGGTTTTCAGTTTTCGGTATCCGGTTTTCGCCGGGCCGACGTTTCGCCGGGCCGACGTTTCGGTAGGCTGCCGGAGCGCCACCCCACCGGAGCTGGCTCCTTAACGCTCCTTATTCGTTATTCAATATTCGTTATTCAATATTCGATATTTAAGATTGAAGGCGTCAGCCACCGAAACGTCGGCCCGGCGAAACGTCGGCCCGGCGAAAGCCGGACACCGAAAACTGAAAACCGTAAACCGGATAACCGTAAACCGGCTAGGCAACGGATTCATGAGCAATAATCAGTTCGGCTACCTGCCGCCCGGTTTGCATGGCCGCGTTGAGCGATGGATAGGCGGTTTGGTCCCCGCACTGGTAAAGTCGTTCGGCCTTTTGCAGCGGAAGGTGTTGGGCGTCCGGACCGTATGCGGGCAGCGCTTCCGGAAGGTGATAGGTTTTCAGCCAGCGCCAGTGTTCCACTTCCGGGCCAAACCAGCCGGCCAGTTCTTTCCGGATGCGCTCCGTCAGCGCTTTTTCATTCACCACTTCCAGTCCCTGCGTGCTGACCGAGATGAGGGCCTGACCGCCGGGCGCGTAGGCGGGCGCCACATCGCTCAGAATGGCAAGGTTATGAACCACCGACTGCCGGTTGGCATTCAGCAACAGTAATTTTTCGGACCGGGGATGGTGGGGGCGGGGGGGCTGGCTGGCCGTGAAATAGGTATTGGTGGTGTGGTTATAGGAGCGATCCGGTTTTTCGGTGCCGAGCAGGCGGCTGGCGGCTGCGGCATCGACGGCCAGCACCACCGCATCCGCCCGAAGGGTTTCGCCGTTTGCCAGCAAAACCGTCGTGTCCCGGATTTGCTGCACCGGCGTGTTCAATCGGATTTGCGCGGAATTCAGTCGCCCGGCCAGTTGCTGCGGAATGGCCTCCATGCCAGCCGCCGGCAGGGCCGCATCGCCCTCGTAAAAATTTTTGAAACAGAACTGGAAGAAATTGCTGGAGGTAGCCAGCGCATCTTCCAGAAAAATGCCGCCGAAAAACGGCCGGAAAAATCGGTTGATGATCTGCTCCGAAAAACCGGCTTCCTCCAGGAACGTCTCGGTATCGGTTGCCTGTTGATGAAAGAAATCCGGGGTCGACAATCCCGCCACCTGCCGCATCAGCTCGACGACCCGCAGTTTGTCGCTGAACGTTCCGGCTCCTGACGCCAACGTCTGGAACAATCCGGAGGGTTCGCGCAGCGGATTGATGAACGGCAGCCAGTGGCCGGACGTGGGGCCGGTGGATTCGTGGATGAGCGCGCCGGGCCGGAACCGTTGCAGATTCAGGGCGCCGTAATCGAGCAGGCGCCGGGCTTCGGGGTAGGCCGTCAGCAGGATCTGAAAGCCCCGGTCGAGCCGAAAACCGTCGATCACGTCAGTGCGGACGCGACCACCCACGCCGTCGGAGGCTTCCAGCAAGGTGGCCTCAATACCGGCCCGGCGGAGGTAAACGGCGCAGGTCAGGCCGGCCATGCCAGCGCCTACAATCACTACAGTGGGTTTCGACTGCATCGGAACGGAGGTCTATTTTGTGCAAAAATACAGCTTACCGGATAGCGTTATTATTTTTGCGGTTTTAGTTTACTAAGTACATGCATCTACTCGTTCTGGACAATATTGATTCGTTCACCCATATGCTGGTTGATTACCTGAAGCAGGCCGGGGCAACCTGCCGGGTGGTGCGGAATACGGTTCCGCTGGCCGAAATTACGGCGGAATCGTACGACGGGCTGGTGCTGTCGCCTGGTCCCGGAACGCCCCGGCAAGCCGGTTGTCTGATGAACGTGATCGATCATTATTACGAGCAACTGCCGATACTGGGTGTTTGTTTAGGCCATCAGGCGCTGGGCGAGCACCTGGGGGCGCGTCTGGTAAAGGCAGCCAAACCCATGCACGGGAAAGTATCGGTGATCAGAAAACAGGCCGAGGATGTTTTGTGGACCAACCTGCCCGACGAACTGAGGGTGACGCGCTACCATTCGCTGGTGTTGACCGACCTGCCTGCCGGACTGATCCCGCTGGCTGCGACGGAAACCGGCGAGAATATGGCGTTCCGGCACCGGGCGCTGCCCATTTGGGGGATTCAGTTTCATCCCGAAGCAGCCTTGACCCAACAGGGTCTGGAAATATTAAAAAATTGGATTACCTTTGTTAAAACGACAAAATACTGACTATTTCATTGTACTTTTCTAATTTTTCTACGACAAAACCAAGACCGCTATGAACTATCGTGTTCGGACCGAAGGGAACTACCGCTACATAGATGAAGGACAAGGCGATGTATTGCTTTTACTTCATGGATTATTCGGAGCTTTGAGTAACTGGGATGGCGTGATTAGCGCCTTTTCTGACCGGTATCGGGTGGTGATTCCGGTGATGCCCATTTATGAAATGCCGATCCGGGAAGCCGGGCTAGAAGGATTAGTGAATTTTATTGAAGGTTTTCTGGCGTTTAAAAACCTGAACAACCTGACCTTGCTCGGCAACTCGCTGGGCGGTCACGTCGGGTTATTGTATACCCTGAAACATCCGGAGATGGTAAACCGGCTGGTTTTGACGGGGAGTTCCGGTTTATTCGAAAACGGGATGGGCGGTTCTTATCCGAAGCGGGGAAGCTACGATTACATTGCCGAGCGCGTTGCCTACACGTTTTACGACCCGAAGGTGGCAACCAAAGAGCTGATCGACGAAGTATTCGAGATTACCAACAGCATTCCGAAATGCCTGCGGATTGTGGCCATTGCCAAGTCGGCGCAGCGCAATAACGTTGCCAAGGAGATTCAGCGCATTACCGTTCCGACCCTGCTGATCTGGGGACTGAATGATACCATTACACCACCGGAAGTAGCCCACGAATTCAACCGGCTGATTCCGAACTCCGAATTGCACTTTATTGATAAATGTTGTCATGCACCCATGATGGAGCACCCCGACCGGTTTAACGCCCTGTTAACGGAGTGGCTGGAGAAACAACCCCTGAGCGCGACGAGTCGGCAGGGCGATCTGACCGTTGCCTGAGGAAACTGAGAAATTTCCGGAAAGATTTTGAAACTCTAACGGAAATTTCTTAGTTTTCAGCTATACTGTCTTTGCCAGAACCGTACCGGGTAGGTCTTCCGAACGGCTTGAAGCGGCTGGCTGAAAAACAGCAGACAGTTTAGTAAACTTCCGACACCATGCTGGCCTCTGAATTAATAGACCCGATGATACCGGCCCTGAAGCCGACGGATACCGTTGGGCAGGCCCTCGACTGGATGCAGGAACACCGCGTGGGCCAGCTGGCGGTGGTTGATCAGGGACAGTACAAAGGACTGGTCAATGAAGATCTGCTGCTGGACGTTCCCGACGATACCCACCAGCTGAGTGAGGTGATGCGGCTTTTCGAGCATCTGTCAGTCCACGAAAATCAACACCTTTACGAACTGCTCAGCTTGATTACCGAACACCGCCTGCAGGTGTTGGCGGTGGTCAACGAAGAGCAGGAGTTCATGGGAACGGTATCGTCCGGTGAATTGCTCAAACAGTTTGCGCAATTGCTGGGAATTCAGGAAGCCGGGGCCATTCTGATTCTTTCGATCAACGAACGCGATTATTCCATGGCCGAAATCAGCCGCCTGGTCGAATCGAACAACGTCCGGATCATCAGCAGTTATTTCGCGGGAGCCGCCTACGGAATGCCCGATAAATCACGATTGACCCTTAAACTCAACCGCAAAGACATAACGTCGGTGGTGGCCACGCTCGAGCGGTTTGGGTACACCATCGAAGCGGCTTTTGCCAATACGCCCATCGAAACCATCGACCAGGGCCGGCTTGATTTGCTGCTCCGGTATCTGGATTCCTGATCCAACCGCCAATCTGTTCGCTGTCAATGTCAGAATTATTGGACTTTTCTTTCATCTTTGCAATCTGACTGACGAACTGACTGCCGATTTTATGAAAATTGCTATTCACGGGCGTAATGTTGTCGAACTGGCTACACCGTTCATCCAATCGATGTTTGATGAACTGGCCCGGCGACAGATAGAAGTGCAACTCTCAGAAATCTACCGTCTATTCCTGGATTCCGCCGGGATCAATCACCATACCACGTCAACGTATTCCTCGTATCAAACGATCTTCGACGCCGATTTTGCGTTCAGCCTTGGTGGTGACGGCACCCTGCTCGAAGTGCTCACCCATGTTGGGCCGCGGAACATCCCGATTGTCGGGATCAACATCGGCCGGCTGGGTTTTCTGACCACAATCTCGCCCGAAAATCCGGAGTCCCTGCCCAAACTGCTGCAGGCGCTGGACCGTGGCGAATACCGGCTTGATGAACGAACGCTGGTCAACCTGCAATCCGACGAAGATTTGTTCGATGGCGTGCCGTTCGGCTTAAACGACGTGACAATCACCAAAACCGAAACCTCATCGATGATTACGGTTCATACGTATCTCAACGGTGATTTTCTGAATTCCTACTGGGCTGATGGCCTGATCATTTCAACCGCGACCGGTTCAACCGGTTATTCACTGAGTTGCGGAGGGCCTCTGCTGCTGCCCCACAACAGCAATTTTATTGTCACACCCATCAGCCCGCACAACCTGAACGTGCGGCCGATGGTAGTGCCGGATTCGTCGCAGCTCTCCTTCGAAGTCGAGAGCCGAAGCAACACCTTTCTGGTTTCGGTCGATTCCCGGTTTCGTACCGTCAATACCGGCACCCGACTGAGCGTTCGGAAAGAAGAATTTGTGGCCCGACTGGTCAAAATGAGCGACGATACGTTCCTGAATACCCTGCGGAGCAAACTCAGCTGGGGGTGGGACATCCGCAATTAAGCAAGACGCCTGGGCAGGAGATCGCGGTTTTAGGGCGGCAACCGGCAATTTTAACGCTAATTCCGGAACAGTTTTACCCAATGACCCAATAAAACACCAAACGAACACGTTTCAGAGGAGGAGCTTGATCCTGGCCGATCGAATCCAACGAGATGAATCAGAGGCCCGGTTTTCCGGCGCGGTAGTAAGCAAAGAAACATGAAGAATAACCTACTGATTACCAGTGTACTTGCTGCGACCTGTCTGGCGTTGCAGCCGCTTGATGGACAGGCACAAAACGGGCGAAATCCATTCGTGCCGTACTCGGAAGTGGGATTGGGGCTGGGAACCGCCAGTTATTATGGGGAGATTGCCGGGTACCGCAAACCCATAAAATCAACGTTTATCATGATGCGCTGGAATGCCGGCGCCATGTATACCCGGCATTTTACGCCCCGGCTGGCGGCTCGGGCTTCGTTCAACTGGGTGCGCATTGCGGGCGACGATTACACCTACAACCGCAAAGACCTCAATTCCGGCATTATTCAGTACGTCCGGAACCTGCATTTTCGCAACGATCTGAAAGAATTTGCCCTGAGCGGGATTTATCAGTTTGTACCGGACGGACGCAATCCGAACTACCGGGCCAAACTCACCCCTTATATTACGCTGGGACTGGCCGCCGTGGCCCACAGCCCGGAAGCCCGCACGCCGGTCGGTTTTGGCACTACGCCCGACGACACCGAACAACGGTGGGTGAAACTGCAACCGCTCGGCACCGAGGGGCAGGGGCAGAACGGCGTAAAACCGTACTCGCTGATGACGCTGGCGATTCCGGTGGGGCTGGGTGTTCGCTATAAACTCAACGACCGGTTTGATCTGGCGGGTGAAATCAATTACCGCTATACCACAACCGACTACCTGGATGATGCGGGGGGAGCGTATCCCGACCCGACCATCCTGAAAGATGATCTATCCCGGGTTATGTCCGACCGCCGACTGGAGCCGGTAGCCGCCCGGAAAGGGGGCGACCGCGTTGCGGATTTGCAAAGTTATTTAAACACCCCCGACCCGCTGACGGCCATCAGCAACGATCCGACGTACAACGCACGGGGTGCCAACGGCCTGTTCAATGATGGCTACATGACCATCAGTTTTCAGATACACTACGTTCTGACGCCACGAATTAAATGCCCACCGATCAAATAAAGCCTGATTTTTTCCTTTCTCGTTTCGAATTTTTCGGCCCGTTGGGAAACCGGTTTCGGGCGGTTTTCTGGCTAACGGTCAGTTTGTTCGTGCTGTCTGGTTTCGCAGCGCGGGCGCAGTCGACCTGGGAAGTGGGCGGAGGGCTGGGCGGTCTGGTGTACAAGGGCGATCTGGCTCCCAGCCTGATTCCCGCCAACATTCGCCCGGCGGGCAATCTGCTCGTGCGCTACAACGTCAGCCAGCCCTTTACGGTGCGGTTCAATGCGGGCATTGGTCAGATTGCCGGTGACGACAAGCGGTTTAACGATGCCTTTCAACAGGCGCGCGGGCTGGCGTTTAAGACCAACATCCGGGAGATGAACGTGCTCATGGAATACAATTTCCTGAATTATTCGAGTCTGCGCAAAGTGAAAAACTGGACGCCGTACGTGTTTGGCGGGCTGGGCCTGTTTACGTTTAAAACCAACCCGAGCAATCCCGGTTATCAGCGGAAATCGTTGTTTAATTTCCCGCTGGGTGTGGGCGTCAAGTACGAGTTCAAACGCCCCTGGAGCCTGGGGCTGGAATACGGCACCCGGTTTTCCGGTTCCGATTACCTGGATAACTTTGGTCCGAACACCTTTGGCAGCACCAATAAATTGCTGAATGGCAATCCCGATTCCAAAGACAGTTACACCTACATTGGCCTCATGCTGACCTACCGTTTCTACCGGATTACCTGTCCTGAATAAGCGTGTTTCCGAGTTTTTTGCTTATTTTTCGCTCTTAAAAGCGATTGAATACAACCATTTAACGTGAAATCAGGATTTTGGGAAACTATGCGGTGGGTCGGCATCCTAAGCGCTTTGTGGATTGGATTATCAAATTCGGCTTCGTCGCAATCCATCGCCTGGGCCGGCTCCGACATTCCCCGGGTCGATTCGATGTGTCAGCAATTCCAGCAACTGTACACCCAGATTCGGGAGGAGAGCGTGCTGCCCGATACCGCCCGTAAAATCTTCAGTAACATCATGCTCGGGCTACGGGTGAAATTCCGTACGGCCGAATCGTTCCGACTCGATAGTGCCCGTCGCGACAGCCTGCTGCATTCCGCGTATTTTTCCTTTCCACTCCGCAACTACACCCCTGATGCCATTGGCGGGTCGCACGGTGAAGGGTACCGGGCCAAAGGCTTTGATTTATTTGATTACAATGTTCGCGGCAGCCACCCGGCCCAGGATATTTTTATCCGGGACCGCAACCAGGATTGCATCGACGACAATACCGACCAGCCCGCCGATGTGCTGGCCATGACCGGGGGCGTGGTGCTGGCTATCGAAACCGCCTGGTTACCGGGGCAGGAATACCGGGGCGGCAACTGGATTTGGGTCTACGATCCGCTGCTCGACGGCCTGTGGTATTACGCCCACAACAATGCCGTGCTGGTGCGGCCCGGCGACTGGGTGCAATCGGGTCAGAAAATCAGCGAAGTAGGCCGAACCGGCTACAATGCCTACGCGGCCCGCTCGCCAACGCACCTGCACATCATGTACCTGCAACTCCAGCCCGACGGATTGCCACTGCCCCAAAATCCCTACGAGTGGCTCCTGACTGCGCGCACCAACTGAGTTGTGAGTGAGTTGACACGAAGCAATTCATTGGCGCGCGGGCGTCCCCTCACAACTCCTTTCTGCCGTTCAATAATACGGCGCTTCATGACCTGATTTCATCGGCTGTAGGGGGCAATTCGTCCGGCCCGAAAGCCGGCTTCCGATGCGGCCGGTTGTTGTTGCTACTTTTGATTCATCAATCACAAACAACAACATACTTACTGCCATGAAAAAAATCATTTTTGCCCTCGTCACCCTCATCGCCGTTGTTAGCTGCAAAGACCAGGAGGAAATTAAGCCGGAAATGCTCGGTAATTACTTGTTCTACACCAGCTTAACGGCTTCGAAGTTCGATCAGGTGGAAGTAAAACTGAACGGAAAAACCGTCGGGCTGCTGACGCAATCGTTTACCGATGCCAACTCGCCTTCCTGCGAAACCAAGACCTCGGCCCTGGTTCTCAACATCAGCCGCCCGGCCGGAAGCTACTCGCTCGACGCGGTTGCTACCCTGAAAGGAAAAGAAGTAACCAAATGGTCGGATTCCATTCGCATTGAAGAAGGGAGCTGCGGCAGAAGCCGTCTGACATCCCGCCTGTAAGGAAAACGATCCAATAGCCTCCTGTTCAGAACGAATTTTAGCCAGAACCATCGCGCCAAAAAACCGTACCGAACCGTGCGGTTTTTTGTTTTTCACAGCCGCCGTAAAATTACACGACGTAATTCCTTACTTACAGCACGTCAAAAGTCCTTTTCATCGGCTCGGGGCACCCGGCTGATGGTGATCCGCCACATCCTTCGTATCTTGAAGGACGGCACCGTACCCCTTCGTTTACACCTGAATGTCCAGCTTGTTCGTCATCCCGTCAAACCGCCATCTGATCCGAATCCTGATCGGGCTGGTACTGTTTTGCTGGCTGAAAACCGCTGTGGCCCAGCAATTTGCCGACCGAACCTACGGCGTTTACGACGGACTCTCGTACGTGTATGTATCCGGTCTGCACCAGGATCGGGTTGGCCGGATCTGGATTGGGACCTACTTTGGGTTGAACTACTTCGACGGGGTGCCGCCCATTATCAACCAGCGGCAAATTCCGGAATTGCCCGACGGGGGCGACAACCTGACCGATTCGCCCGATGGCACGGTCTGGGCCTGTGCGGGCAATCGCCTGTTCCGGATGAACAACATTTCGTCCACGGGGCTGGCGGTGAAAGAGTTTTCGGTGAACTATGGCCGCACTCCGCAGCAGCAGGTCCTCTTCATGACGTCCGACCACGAAAACAAACTCTGGTTTGCCGCCCGCAGCGGTTCCGAAACCGTTGGCCAGCGCTTATACGTCTGGCAGGATGATCGGATGACGGATGTTACCAGGCGGTTTTTTACCAATCCGGAGCAACGGTTTCGGGGCATCCTGACCGACTGGCCGAATCGCCGGGTTTTGGTCCTGACCGACGACGGTCGGTTGTGGGAACTGAAAAACAAGCAGCGCACCCTGATTGCCGACCGGCTTCCGCTCAACCAGTTGCTGACCGACCCCGCGGGCGGTTTTTACGCCCTGGCCGGCGCGACGGTGTATCGCATTGAGGAACAGACCGTCAGCAAAGTGTACGATGTGCCGGTGCCATCCTCGGAACTGAAGATTTGTGCGATGGGGCCGAACGGGGAACTTGCCTTTCAGAAGAGCCAGGGCGATCTGGACATTTGCTGGTACGATGGCAAAACCGTCACCAATTCGCACATCAGTTCGTCGCCAGTCAATCGGCTGTTGTTCGACCGGCGGGGTGATCTTTGGGCCGGAACGTCAGCGAACGGTCTGGTACACATCAAGATGAGCGGCTGGCAATACTTCGACGGCTCGGAGGGCTGGCTGGAAGAAACCAACAATGTGGTGGAAGACCGGAACGGCGTGGTCTGGTTTGCCTCCTGGGGAAAAGGCCTGAGCCGACTGGCCGAAACCGGCATCGTGCCGGACCGGAAGTACCGAAAAATGATGCCCGCCGATCATTTCCAACCGGTCAGCCGAACGGATGCGGACGGCAATGTTTTTCTGGTGGCCGAGCCGCAAAAAGGGGTTTTTCGCTTCGACGGGAGCCAGTTTCGGTTGTTACCGGGCACCGATACGACGACCCTGCCCCTGCCTTTTTACGACGATGTGCGCCGGAACCGCTACCTGGTGGCTTCCAGTTCGAGCCTGTTTGTTTATAACCGGCAAACGCTGGCGCTCACCGAAACCATTCCGTTGCCATCGCACCAGTACGACAACATGGAAACCGATAAATTCGGACGGTTCTGGATTTGTGGCTGGGAACAAACCCTGTTGTGGGACGGCAAAAGCCGCTCATTCCGGAAACTGACCGTTAAAAACAAAGGCGTTCCGGCGAAAACCGTGGCCGAAGTTCAGCGCGATAAACGCGGCAATTTGTGGCTGGCCACCGGCGACGGGCTCTGGTTTTACGATTACAAAACCTTCCGCCGGGTTGCCCCCGCCTTTCTGCAACGCACCATTACCTACTGCCGACCGCTGGGCCGCTACCTGATGGTGGGCACGCTGGAAGGCTTGTATGTGCTGGACATGGAGCGGTTTTACGAAGCGGGTGAAGAATGGATCGCTTATTTTGACCGGGAAAATGGGTTTCGGGGCAGTCAGTGCATCTTCAATGGCATCCTGCTCGACTCGCGCGGGCGGCTGTGGGTGGCCACGCGCGACCGCATGATGATGATTTCGCAAAAGCGGCTTTTTCAATTGCTCAAACCGGTGCCAACCGGCATTCGGGCGTTTCGGGATATGCGATCAGGCCGGGTGGTTGAAACCCGGGCGGGCCGCATTGCGTTTGAATCCAGCGAAAACGACCTTGAAGTGCAACTTCAGGAAAATTCGGAGAAGAATTTACTGACAAACACCACCTATCAATACCGGCTGGAGCGGCTGGACGGCAACCCGACCACGCCCGAATGGTCGGAGCCGTTTCGCAACGATTTCTTTACCTTACAGAACCTCAGCGACGGATCGTACCGGCTGGCCATTCAGGTGCTGCGGGCCGATGGCCTGTGGAATGCGCGGCCGATTGTGCAGGAGTTCCGGATTGCGCCCCCCTGGTATGCCACCTGGTGGTTCCGGACGCTGGTGATCAGTGTGGTGGTGGGCGGCTTGTTTTACGGTCGGTTGCGGCAGGTGCGGATCCTGGCGCAGCGTCGGCTGAACCGGCTTCAGCTTCAGCGCAAAATGTCGCGGCTGGAGGTGGAAGCCGCCAATCGGGAAAAGCAGGAAGCCGAAATCCGGCGCCAACTGGCCGAAGCCAGCCGGAAGCGCGCACTGCTGGAAGTGAAAGCCATTACGAATCAGATTGATCCGCATTTTGTGGCCAATTTCCTGACTGCCATCCAGTCGATCACCTACGAATCGGATCCGGATACGGTGGTGAGTTACCTGGCTAAATTTGGGTCAATTTTCCGCAACCAGCTGATGACGCGCAGCCGGGTTTTCTGGATGCTGCGGGAAGAACTCGAATTTGTCCAGAACTACCTGGATCTGGAGCGGCTGCGCTTCGGGGACCGGATCCGGTTTACGGTAGAAGTCTGTCCGGGCGTTCCGATGGATACGCATCTGCCGAAAATGCTGATTCAGGGTTACGTTTCCAACGCCATCAAACACGGGTTAGAGCACAAACCAGACGGCGGGATCGTCAGTGTATTTGTCTGCGAATCAGATGGTTGTTTGAAGATTAAGGTGGAGGACGATGGCGTTGGGCTGGAAAAAGCCCGGCAATACCGACGCCGGAGCACGGGCCGTGGACTGAACATCAACCAGGCGGTTTTCGATCAGTTGAACCAGTACAACGAGTTGAAAAGTTCGCAGCAGGTTACGGATTTAACCCAGGCCGAAACCGGTATCTCCGGCGTCCGGCTGGAAGCGGTTTTGCCGCTGCACCCGGTTTTGCCTCCGGAAGAAAATGCGGTCGATACCGAATAGCGGTTTTATAAACACACGGTTTAACAAAAAATTACGATGAATTCATTAATTGTACGGTCGGTCATTATCGACGACGAACTTCCGGTTCGGCGGACACTGCGGAGCATGCTTACGTCGGTATCGGAAGTGAGCGTCGTGGGTGAAGCCGCGAACGTGACGGAAGGGCTGGATCTGATTGCGGAACAAAAACCGGATCTGATTTTTCTGGACATCAAAATGCCTATTCGCAGCGGGTTTGACCTGCTCGACGAACTGACGCTGCAACAGCAGTTTTACGGGGTCATTTTTGTGTCGGGGTATCCGGACGATGCGCTGATGGCCGTTCAGAAGGCGGCTCCGCATTTGCACTCGGATTTTGTGGTGAAACCCATTGATCCGCTGATTCTGAAGGAAAAATTCCGGCTGTTTTACACCAAATGGAAAGCCGACAAGGAGCACGAAATCGAGCTGACGGCCCAACTGGAAAAAGCATTCAGCCAGAATCAGGAACTTACGACCTTATCGGGCCCCCGGTTTTTGACGTTCCAGAACTCCGTCGCGCTCCACCGCATCGAAGTGGCCGACATTATGTATTGCGAATCGGCCAACAAGCAGATCAACGTGTATTGCTCGAAACAGGAACACCTGAATGTGCCCAACCTGACGCTCGATACGCTCGAAAGACTGCTGCCCGCCGATCATTTTATCCGCATCGGCAAGAGCCACATCCTGAACCGGGAAGCCATCAGTTATCTGGAGAAAGGGGCCCGTCCGAAATGCCGGCTGGTGCTGGGCAACCGCGTACGCGAATTGCTCATCTACGCCAGCAACGTCTGGAAAGTGGAAGAAAGTTACGCTTCGTGAGGGTGGCGCGGTAGGAACGTTACCGGAACCGGGTGACGGCCCGCTTATTTGGCAACAACGTCTTTTTCCTGCGAAATCGTGGCGTGGAGCGCTTCTTCGATCCGGTCAATGGCTTTTTCGAAAGTCCACTGTTCCTGAACCAGCCGCCGGGCGTTGCGCGAAAGCCGGTCGGCCAGGGCAGTATCGGTCAGGACTCGCTGAACCGCCAGCGCCATCTCGGCCGGTTTTCGGTTGACCAACAGGCCGTTATAATTGCCAATCACGGTTTCGCGAACCCCGCCTTCGGCCACTGCCACGACGGGCAACCCACAGGCATTGGCTTCCAGCGGAGCCAGTCCGAACGGTTCCAGGGTGGAGGTGTAGAGCAGGCACGACGCCGTATTGAGCAGGCGAACCAGCTCGTCGTGCGGTATTTTCTCGCGTGGTTCGAAGGAAACATTCAGCTGGCGGCTGAGGTCCTGTAGCTTGCCAACGTAGGCTTTGTCGCCCATGTCGCCCACCCAGACCAGTTTGGGCCGAATCGCTTTCGGAATGAGCGCCAGCGACTCAATGGCCATATCGGGACGTTTGTGCTGAAAAAACGCTCCCAGACCCATCACGAACGGCTCGCGGGGTCGATCCTGAAACGGAAACAAACCGGCGTCGATGCCCAGGTAACAGACCTCACCAGCTCCTCCGTAGGCCCGGAGCAGGTTTTCGTTGCTGAAATACGAATTGACCAGCACTTTGTCGTAACTGCGGTAATTTTCAATCTCTTCCCGCACCCGCACCCGCGCCTGCCGGATCTTGAACATATCGTCCCAGTACTGGCTCCGGTAGTCGGCCTTCTTCCAGTTTCCGTTGGCCGGGGGCAGTCCCTCCCAGATCAAATCCGGCGACGATTCAAACAGCGTCCGGTTGGGCTCACCGAGGTAAAGTGCCTTTGGGATGTTGACAAACCGGCCGATGTAAGGCATCGAGAAAGTAATGCAGGAGTTGGCGAACAGCACGTCAAAACCGCCCGCGTTAATCTGGTCGGCACATTGCCGGCAAAAGTCGAGCATCCGCCGGATGCGGGTTTCGGGCTCGAATTTCACTGCCCAGATTTTATCCCGGTATTCGTCCCGGATGCGGATATCCATTGACAGCGGCAGTACGTGCGTTTTGGTCACGTACTGATCCACGTCCAGAAATTTACTGTCGGCAATCGACGATGTCCACACCTCAATGGTGTGACCGCGCTGGGCCAGCCCTTTGATGTGCTGGTGCAAAGCCCGACTTCCTCCTCCGCTCCGCAAATTATGCCAAACTGCAATTTTCATCCAATACCGCCTATTCTGGTAATATGCCTGCCAATTTAGTATTTTTTTCTGACAACTTTCAGCGCTTCCCCAATTCAAGCACTTCCATGTCGCTGATCCGGCCGGCGTCGAGCGTAAATCGAATGGCGGTGCGAATTTTGTGAAAACCGTGTTTGCCAGCCGCTCCTGGATTGATAAACAAGACGTTATTTAATTTGGCGTCCCTGGTTACTTTTAGAAGATGCGAATGTCCGCAGACGAAAAGATCGGGTGGGTTGCGTACCAATTCGGGCCGGACAATAGGATTATACCGGGGCGGAGTACCTCCGATGTGCGTAATCCAGATTGAAAGACCTTCCAGCGAAAACCGCTGGTGTTCGGGGCATTCCAGCGCAATTTCGCGGTTGTCGATGTTGCCAAACACCGCCCGGAGCGGTTTGAAGCCCCGGAGCTGATCGACAATTTCGAGGGAGCCGATGTCGCCCGCGTGCCAGATTTCGTCACACTGCGCGAAGTGGGTGAAGAGTTGCGGGTCCAGAAAACCGTGGGTGTCCGAAAGCAGGCCGATGCGGGTCAAGGTGATTACACGGGGATGATCAGAGAAAACCAAAGGTAATCAGAGATCCCTGATAACCGCTGATGTTCGCTGATAACCCCGTGTAAAAACTTACTGCCAGCCGCCCCCCAGCGCCCGGTACAGGTCGATGAGCGACAGAAACTGCGCCCGTTTGGTGTTGACAAGCGACAGTTCGGCGGTCAACACGCTGCGTTGGGCCGTGATGACTTCCAGGTAATTGGCATAACCGGTGGCAAACAATTCGTCGGAAATGGTGGCGGCCTGGTTCAGCACGGCCACTTCCTGCGTTTGCAAATCCGCCACTTTCCGGTAATTCTCAATGCCGCGCAAGCTGGTCATCACTTCACTATAGCCCGCCAATACGGTTTTGTGATAGTTATAAAAAGCTTCCCGGCTTTGGGCAATGGACAGATTCAGGTTCGATTTGAGAAACCGCCGGTTAAAAACCGGAGCGGCCAAACCGCCCAGCACCCCAAACGCCAGCGACGCCGGGTCGAGCAGAACCGACGCCCGAAAGGTGTTCAGGCCAACGTAGGGCGTTAACGTGAGTGAAGGCAGAAATTCGGCGCGGGCCACATCCACGTCGATGTTGGCGGCCTGTAACCCCAGCTCGGCCTGCTGAATGTCCGGCCGGCGACGCAGCATCTGGCTCGGAATACCGGCAGATACCCGCGCCGGAAATTCCTGGTTGCTGATGGTTTTCTGGCGCACAATGGGTTGCGGAAAGCGTCCCAGCAACTGATTCAACTGATTTTCGGCTTCGACAATCTGCTGCTGCACCTGCGCTTCCAGACTTCGGGTGTTGATCAGCTGGGCGTTAAACTGCTGAACCGCCAGTTCGGTCACGCGTCCGGCGGCTTTCTGGACACCCACCAGCTCGGACGCTCGTTGCTGCAGAGCGACATTTTCCCGGATGATGTCCAGTTCGCCGTCCAGCGCCAGCAGGCTGTAGTACAGCCGGGCGACTTCCGAAATCAGGGAAGTAACGATCAGCTGGCGGCCTTTTTCCGACGCCAGAAAGCGGACGTAGGCGGCCCGTTTGCGGCTTCGTAATTTACCCCAGAGGTCCACCTCCCAGGTGCTCCGAAAACCGAGAAAATAATCGGGCGTGGCATCCGGAATCCGCTGTTTGCCGTCGATATTGGGCGACAGGTTCGTGTCGTAATTGCCTACGCCGTTCAGCGTGTAGCGGCCAAACCGGTCGACGCCCGCGGCTGCTACGGCATTCACCGAAGGCACCAGAGCACCCCGCGTGTACTCAAAATTGGCCCGTGCCAGTTCAATGCGCTGCGTGGCAATCTGCAAATCCGGGTTTCGGGCCAGCGCCGTGTCGATCAGGTTTTCCAGATCCGGATCCGAAAAGAACGCCTTCCAGTTCAGACTTCCGATGGTGGTAGAATCACTACTGCCCGAAAAAGTGGTGGGCACGGGCGTGGTGGCCGGTAATCGCAGGGGTTCGGAAACCCGGCAACCGGTTAAAAACAAAAACGGAAGGCACCAACAGAGAAGCTTGATCAGATTAAAATTATGAATGAACGGTCGTACCATTTTCGTGAGTTTGAGTGAATGCCGGAACCCGGTCAGATTCGTCGTCTTTGGGGGGGCTGGCTTTGAGCATCTGGGCCAGTTTGGCAAAGGCCACGTAAAGGCCCGGAATCAGGAAAAGCCCGAACAGGGTGCCGATGAACATGCCTCCCGCGGCCGCCGTTCCGATCGAGCGGTTGCCGAGCGCCCCGGCACCCGACGCAATACAAAGCGGAATCAGACCGGCGATGAACGCAAACGAGGTCATCAGAATGGGCCGCAGACGCGACAGGGCGCCTTCCATCGCGGCTTTCAGAATCGACAGGCCTTCCTGCTGTTTCTGGTTGGCAAATTCCACAATCAGAATCGCGTTTTTACCCAGCAGACCAATCAGCATGACCAGCGATACCTGCGCGTAGATGTTGTTCTGCAAACCGGCCAATTTCAGACACAGAAACGAACCGAAAATCCCGGCGGGCAACGACAACAAAACCGCTAACGGCAAAAACAGGCTTTCGTACTGCGCCACCAGCAGCAGGTAGACGAACACCAGACAGATCACAAAAATCCAGATGGCCTGATCGCCCGACAGGACTTCCTCCCGCGTCATGCCCGACCATTCAAACGAAAAACCGCGCGGCAGTTTGGCCTTCGCCACCTCTTGAATGGCCCGAATGGCGTCGCCGGAACTGTAGCCCGCGGCCGACTCGCCGTTGATCATGGCGGAGGTAAACATGTTGTAGCGGGTCAACTGTTCCGGCCCGTAGACGCGCTCGAGCGTAATGAAGTTGGAATAAGGCACCATTTCGCCCTGATCGTTTTTCACCCGCATGTTCAGCACGTCTTCCGGTTTGGCGCGGTAGCTCGGAGCCGCCTGCACCATCACTTTGTACATCTGGTTGAACCGGATGAAGTTGGACGCGTAAAAACTACCCATCAGCGTCTGGAGCGTACTCATTGCGTTGTCGATGGAGACACCCTGCTGGGCGGCTTTATCCTGATCGACGTGGAGCATATACTGCGGAAAACTGGGGTCAAAACTCGTGAAGACCCGGCTGATTTCGGGCCGTTTTTCCAGTTCGGCAATGAACTGATCGGCGACTTTCTTCGTGTTTTGCAGGTCGTCGCTCCGGGTTTTATCGAGCAGGCGGATTTCAAAACCGCTGGAATTCCCAAAACCGGGTACGGTCGGCGGGGAAAAGAATTGAATGCTGGCGTCGTTGATGTGCCTGGTTTTTTCGGCCAGCACGGCAATGACGTCATCGACGGTTTCGGCCCGCTGATCCCAGCTTTTGAGGTTGATCATGCCCATCCCGTACGACGCCCCGGCCCCGTCGGTCATCAGACTTAAACCGGCCAGGGTCGAAACGTTCTCCACCGATTCGAGTTTGGAAGCCGCCAGTTGCACCATGTCCATGACTTCTTCCGTCCGCTCGACGGTGGCGCCCACGGGCGTTGTCACGTTTACGTAAATCATGCCCTGATCTTCGGTCGGAATAAAACCGGCGGGCAGTACGGTGTTTACGCCCCAGGTAGCCACGATGAACAGCAGCAGAACGCCCCAGGTGACCATTCCCCGGTTGACAAAAGGCCGAATCCCGCTCAGGTATTTCTGCGCAATCGCGTCGTAGCCCCGGTTGAATTTAGTGAAAAACCGCCCCAACAAACCGGTTTGTTCGCCATGAACCGGGCGGAGCAGCAACGCGCACAAGGCGGGCGTCAGCGTCACGGCGTTAATCCCCGAGATCACAATTGAAATAGCCAGCGTCAGCGAAAATTGCCGGTAGAAAATGCCGACGGGTCCCGACAAAAAAGCCACCGGAATAAAAACTGCCGACATGACGAGCGTAATGGCCACAATGGCTCCGCTGATTTCTTTCATGGCCGCAAACGTGGCCGCGCGCGGGGATAAATGATCCTCGGTCATTTTGGCGTGAACGGCCTCCACGACCACAATGGCATTATCGACGACAATTCCAATGGCCAGCACCAACGCGAACAGCGTCAGCAGGTTAATGGAAAAACCGATCGTCTGCATGAACGCGAACGTTCCGACCAGCGCCACTGGCACCGCCAGCGCACAAATCAGGGTCGAGCGCCAGTCCTGCAGGAACAGGAAGACGACGATAAAGACGAGAATGAAGGCTTCGAACAGGGTCCGGACCACTTCGTGAATGGACGCATCCAGAAAGCGCGAAACGTCGTAGGCAAAATTGTAGGTCATGCCGGGCGGAAACGTGGTCTCCTTCAACTCGGCCATTTTCGCCTTGACATTGTTGATGACCTCCTGCGCGTTGGACCCCGGTCGCTGCTTGAGCATGATAGCTGCCGACGGTTTTCCGTCGTTTTTGGAAAGGATGCTGTAATCCAGCGATCCGAATTCGACATCGGCAATGTCTTTCAGGCGCAGGATCGAACCGTCTTCTTCGGTTTTAATGACCATGCTTTCGTACTGGGACGGTTCAAAAAACTTGCCCGAATACCGCAAAACATACTGCAACACCTGCGCATCGCGGTCGGCGCTCTCCCCGGCTTTTCCCGGTGCGGCTTCGACGTTTTGCCGGCGAATGGCGTTGATCACATCATCGGGCGACACCTGGTAGGCGGTCATCCGGTCGGGCTTGAGCCAAACCCGCATCGAATATTCCCGCGCGCCGAGGATGTCCACAAAACCGACGCCGTCGATCCGCTTTAGCTCGGACAGAATATTGATGTCGGCAAAATTGTAGATAAATTTCTCGTCGGCGGTGGTGTCGCTGCTGATCAGATTGAGATACAGCAACATCGAGTTTACTTCTTTTTCAGTCGTCACCCCGGCCTTGATCACCTCTTCGGGCAATTCGTCGAGCACGGTAGTAACCCGGTTTTGCACGTTCACGGCCGCGAGGTCCGGGTCCGTACCTACTTCAAAGAAAACCTGAATCAGGGTCGAGCCGTCATTACCCGAAACCGAGGTCATGTAGGTCATGTTCGGCACCCCGTTGATGGCGCGCTCGATCGGCATGGCCACGGCTTTGGTGCTGACCTGGGCATTGGCTCCGGTATAATTGGCCGTTACGACCACCGAGGGCGGCACAATGTCGGGGAACTGGGTAATGGGAAGGTTTGTCAACGCCAGCAACCCCAGCAACGTAATCAAAACCGAGATTACGGTGGAGAGCAGCGGCCGTTTTATGAAAGTATTGAACATAAGGCGCGATGATAAAATCCAAAGAGCACGGCCGTATCCTCTTCATCGCGGCTGCGATGAAAGGTCGGTCGTACTTTTAGAGTTGGGTTAGTAGGTAACGACCCGTTAATTGGTTGTTACCTGGGGGTTGGATTTATCCGGATTCAAGGTCAGCAGACTGTCGGACGACATTTCCTGCGGAACAATCTGCATGCCTTCGCGGATGTTCTGAATGCCTTCGTAGACGACTTTTTCGCCCGGTTCCAGACCCGATTTGACGAGGTAAAACTGCGCCAGTCGGCTTTGCGGCACGAAACTGCGCATTTTCACTTTGTTGGACGGATCGACTACATACACGTAGTTTTTGTCCTGAATTTCAAAAACCGCCTTTTGGGGTACCAGAACGGCATTATCAACTTCGTTTTTCAGGCGGACCCGACCCGTCGCGCCGTGCTTGAGCAGTTTGTTCGGGTTCGGAAAACGGGCCCGGAACGCAATCGTACCCGACCCGTCGTCGAAGACGCTTTCCATCGTTTCAATTTTCCCCGATTGGCCATACGGCGTGTTGTCGGCCAGCAGCAGATCCACTTCCTGCCCGCCCATATTGGAGCGGCTTTTCCCTTTTTTAATGTATTCGAGGTATTCTTTTTCCGACACATGGAAATACGCATAAACCTCCCGAATGTCCGAAACCGTCGTCAGCAGGCTGCCTTCTTCGATCAAGCTTCCCATTTTAGACGGAATCCGGTTGATAACGCCGTCGAAAGGCGCCCGCACGCTGGCCTGCGACAGCCGCAGGCTGGCATTTTGCTGCGCCGACTCGGCTTCTTCAATGGCGGCTTTGGCCGCTTCCACTTTCGATTTGGACAGCTCGAGTTCGGAGGCCGAGATTATTTTTTTATCGACCAGCAGTTTGACCCGCCCCATTTCCACCTCGGCGGTTTTGGCTTCGGCCATGGCGCTTTTCAGGCTGGCTTTGGCTTTAGCGAGTTCGGCCTGGTACTCGGCCTGATTGATCTGGAACAACAACTGGCCTTTGCTCACCTGCTGTCCTTCATCAACGTGTATTTTATCCAAATAGCCGCCGACGCGGGCGCGAATTTCGACATTCCGAACGGCTTCGACATTGCCCGCATATTCGCGCTGCAGGGTGGTCGATTGCCGGGTGACTTCAAAAATCGGTAAGGCCGGTTTTTCAGTCTCGCTTTTTTCTTCGGTCGTTTGCGAACAACCCGCCAGTAAGCTGCTGATCAACAGTGAACTTACAATAATGTATCCTTTCATAGTTATTAAGTAGAAAGCCAGACAAGAGGGAAAAGAAGGGCGGTTTTAGTTAGTTGTTTGCCTGTCTCCTGCCCCCTGTCTGATATAGTGTTTCGAGTTAAGCGTGTTAGGTATAGTCATGCCACAGCTCATCCGGGCCGGATGCCTGTCATGAAAATTCATCGTAGAATGGTAACTGAGGTTTTGTCGTACGCGATTGCAATAGGCCTTTCGCCGGGGCGAAACGGATTTATTGCTGCGGTGGAGGAGAGGTAATCTCCTGAACGTGCGAAAACACGCGAATGAAGGTGAGGCCGATGGGCCGGGGAGTCAAATGCCAACAAACCGGTTTCAGCGCAAAGGCGAAAAGCGGAGAGAAAAAATAATCATGCTCGATATTGGCAACGTCGGACTCTTCTTTGGAATCATCCTGCTCCGGAACGGCGTCGATAAAGCCCAGCCAATGCTCCAGAACCAACTCGCCAATGCTTTCGATCCGGTTAACGGATAAGTCTTCTTTTTGGGCACCATGCAGTATCCTGGCTGAATAATGGGAAGGCACATCCACGCTGATGTTGATGATGTGCAAAGCCATTAGCCAGCAGAATAAGCGGTGCAGAAAGAAGTTTTTTCCCCGTTTACCCATTGTGCGCTTTATTCCTTATTGATTCAAAAGTAAGCTCTTATATCGGAAATATGCAAATTTTAATCTAATAATAGGGCAAATTTGCAATTATTTACTGCTTTTTCTCCGATCATTACAATTTATAGGACTCGGAAAACCGTACTTTTCGAGCCAATTCGACCGCTTTCTATAAAAATAAACCCGGAAGACTCAAAAGAGTTCGGCCGTTGGATTATTTTGGGCGGCTCGTTTCTCGTTTTTGTCATAAATTGGCCTCTGATTTTCGGCTAAAACTCGAAACGAACTGGTGTTGGTTATGAAAACGTACCTGGCCATGCTGCGTGGCATCAATGTAAGCGGGCAGAAAAAAATCAGCATGGCGGAGCTGAAAAGCCTCTTCGAGTCGCTGGACTTTGAACAGGTGAAAACCTACATTCAAAGCGGTCATGTCCTCTTTAAGCAGGAAGTGATGAACCACGAAGAGCAGGCAAAACGGATTGAAAAAAAGATTGCGGAGCAGTACGGTTTTGCCGTGCCGGTTATCGTCCGGTCGCAGGAGGAACTGGCTGAAGCGATTGATAAGAACCCGTTTCTGAACGAACCGGGCGTCGAGTTGGACAAACTCCACGTCACGTTTCTGACCGATGCGCCGAGCCCGGCCAACTACGACAAAATCAAGGACGTATCGTTCGGAAGCGACCGGTTTAGGCTGGCTGGCAAAAACGTCTACGTTTACTGTCCGGGCGGTTATGGAGTCACCAAACTGAGCAATGCATTTTTTGAAACGAAATTGAAGGAAACGGCCACAACCCGCAACTGGAAAACCGTCAATGAACTTTTAAGAATGATGGAACCGGCATACTTGTAAACCGGTGTCACCGATTCAATTCAAGAGTGCAATGAAGGGTGACAGACCAGCCGCCCAGGCCGGCGAAAGGATCATTTCTACAACAGCAGACCCGCCAGCGTGGCCGACATATACGAGGCCAGGGTTCCGCAGATCAGCGCCTTGAAGCCCAGTTTGGCCAGATCACTCCGGCGGGCCGGAGCCAACTCGCCAATGCCGCCCACCTGAATGGCAATGGACGAGAAATTGGCAAAACCGCAAAGGGCAAAACTGGTGATGGCAATGGTTTTGGGGTCGAGCGTGCTTTTCACTTTGACCAGATCGAGGTAAGCCACAAACTCGTTAACCACCATTTTGGTCCCCATCAGTGATCCGGCCACCTGAATGTCCTTTGACGGTACGCCCATTGCCCAGGCAAAAATAGAGAAGATGTTGCCCAGTAAATAGTTGAGACTCAGGTTTGAAAAGCCGAAAATGTAGTAGCCGATCCGGAACAGAATACTGTCGACCAGCGCCATCAGGGCGATGAAGCCGATCAGCATGGCAATGACGTTAAAACCGACTTTTAATCCTTCACTCGCGCCGGATGCAATGGCGTCGAGCAGGTTTGCGTGGCTCTTTTTGATTTCCAGCCGCACCGTGCCCTCCGTTTCCGATACTTGTGTTTCCGGAAAAACAATTTTACTGATGACCAGCGCGCCCGGTGCCGCCATCAGACTGGCCGCCAGCAGGTACGGGGCCGGGACACCCAATGAAATATAAACCGCCAGAACACCCCCGGCAATACAGGCAAAGCTGCCCGTCATCGACGCCAGCAGCTCCGACTGGGTCATGGTTTTCAGGTAGGGCTTAATCATAATTTGAGCCTCTACTTGTCCGACAAAGGTGCTCGATACATTCGACAAAGCCTCGGCACCACTCACGCCCATCAGCCATTTCATGACCCGGGCCAGAATGGCCACCACGCGCTGCATGATGCCCAGGTGGTAGAAAATGTTGACCAGCACGGCCACAAAAATTATGGTCGGAATCACCTGAAAGAAGAAGATAAAGCCATTTTCGGGTCCGAACGCCCGGCTAAGCAGTTCCCGGTTTACCAAAGGAGAAAAAACAAACTCGGCCCCTTTAACGGATTTTTGCAGCAACCGATCAACAAACTGGCCCAGCGTCTGGAAAATCTGTTGACCAATGTCTGTTTTTAAAATGAAAACCGCTAACCCAAACTGGAGTAAAAGGCCCACACCAACGGTGCGGTAATTAATGGCTTTGCGGTTGTTTGACATGGCATAGGAGATGCCCAGAATCAGTACAATGCCGATCAGTCCGGTAAAACGGCTCATTCAGAAAGCTTGGTTAATGGAAGTGTATAGTAGTTTACAAAAAACCTGTGAAGATACGAAGGAATGAGCGGTCTTGCGTGAGAATCATACGGTTTTCTCAAGGGGTAACGGTCACTTTATACGGCGACAAGTCCCGGAGCCGCCAGGCAATTGGTACCCAATACGCTCATCGGCTATTTATTTTTCTGTTGATTATCAGACAAAAATATATATTATTTGTTACTGTATAATATTAATCGTCAGCACATTGGTTTGAAGTTTATTCCTGATTAAAGAACATTATGAAAAACCGATGGATTCTACTTTTACCGGTCATTTTCCTGATGACGACAAACGCCTGTCAGAATCCTCTGGAAAATGTGACAATTGGGTTCAAAGATCCAATTGAGAACGGAATTGTTGAAATTCGGTTCAGGAGTTTGAAAGGCCCCATTCCCAAAACCGTTGCGCTGGCCCTGACCGGCCCCGACGCCAGTCAGGTTGTAACGACGCTGAATACCACCAACTATAAGGTGAACGAAGACGGGATGCTGCTGCTGGCGGCTTCTCCCGAATCGAATTATTCGAAAACCGATCCGCTGACGTTTACGGTGGCTGCCAGGGCCAATGGCTATCTGGATATTCTTCAGCCGGTTCAACTGGCTGATACGGGAAGGCAGGCGTTATCGCCCGCCTGGATCAACTTGAACAACCCGCCCCCGCATCTGTCGGCGGTACAAACGACCGGTTTTCAGACTCCGTCGGCCAGTGCGATGACGATCAGTACGCCCGCTTTTAATCAAAAGAAAGATAACATAACGGTTTTGATTCCAGCGGGTTCTGAATTCCAAACAACGGAAGGAAGTACCTTGGCCGGTCCGTTTACCGCAGCGGTACAACACATGGAAAACCGGGGCAACAACCCCGCCGACTACCTGCCCAGCGGAGCCATTATGCCGGGCGTCACGGGTTTGTCAGCCGAAAATCTGGGCTCCCTGCAACTAAGCCAGATTGCGGGTGCGTTTTCACTGGAACTCTACAACGACGCCTTTCAGGTTGCGGAAGCGTTTTCCAAGCCGATTCTGTACACCATGGCTCTGAATCCGGCGACGGTTAATCCGGTAAAGGGCGTTCCCGTTCAGCCGGGCGATGAAATTCCGGTTTACCGTTACGAACGGTTTCGCAACCGCTGGCACCAGGAAAAGCCGGTTTTGGTCAGCCGCAATTCGGCGACGGGGCAACCGGAATGCCGGCTTTCGTCTTCCCGCCCGGGGCTTTGGGTTATGGGCTGGACGCAGGCGGTTTGCGATGCCGGCCCGGTTTTTACGGTAAAAAGTCTACTGAAGCAGGTCGATATCCGGTTTCTCTGCAAAGTCGTCGATGCCAATACCCGGCAGGAAATAAGCTCGTTTTATGCGTCGCTGAATGATGGCGAACGGCTGGTGCTGACCCACTTGCGGCAGAATCAGCAAATTCGGTTGCAGGTTTACAACGTCAACGATGCCTACAGGACCGGAAATCCGGGCCAGCCGATTCTGGAAACCGGGCCGTTGCTGGCCTGCAACCAGACTCCGCAACCACTGGACCTCCAGAAGCTGCCGGTTCCGCCGGCCATCACTGTACGCTTCGATTTTGTGTGTCCACCGCCGACGCAGTTGAACCAGTCGTTGCTGCCCGCGAAACTGCGGTTACAATACAGTGAATCGGGCCAGCGCAACTGGCGGGATCTGGTCACGCTGAATCGCGACAATCCGAAAGCGGTTTCTTCTAAATTACAGCTGAAACAACCCTATGATATTCGGGTCAGTACCGACGGCGGGGCCAGTTGGCCGTTGGAGAAAAGCCGGTTTGTGCCGAACAACAACACGCTGGCTTTTGAACTGGCGTCGCCGGAGTTTTGCAAGTAGGAGGGGCGGTATACGGTTTTCAGTTTTCAGTATACGGTTTACGCTGGGCCGTCGGTACGGTGGGCTGACGCCTTCATTGATGAATAGCGAATAATGAATAACGAACATTAAACGCTGAAGGCGTCAGCCACTGTAAACCAAAAACCGTAAACTGAAACTATTTGTGAACCTCTTCCGGTTCGGGCTGCTCGGGGGCGGTTTCGGGTTCAGCCGGTTTTTCGTTCACGAAGAGTTTTGCCTGCATCACCTCTTTCTGCGTTACTTCAAAAAACTTCTTCTGAATGTTGAACGGTTGTTCCAGGCCCTCCTGCACACAGCACTTGACGTAATTGCCGTCTTCGTAAAGCTCGTACGCGTTCACGTTGTCGCGCAGGTTGTAATCCAAAAGGTGGATGGCCTGCTGTTTCACCCGCTTGTCGACCAGCAGAAACAAGGATTCGATGCGCCGGTCGAAACTGCGAACCATCACATCCGCACTGCCCCCGTAAATTTTGGGATCGTTGTTGTTGTGGAAATAAAATAACCGGGTGTGTTCCAGAAAATCACCGACAATCGACCGAACCGTAATGTTCTCGCTCAGGCCCTGGCGGTGGGGCCGCAGGCAGCAAATGCCGCGTACGATTAATCGGATGGGCACACCGGCCTGCGAGGCTTTGTACAATTCGTCGATAACAACCTGATCTTCCAGCGAGTTGATTTTTATACAGATACCGCTCGGTAACCCCTGGCTGGCGTTTTCTGCTTCATGCCGAATGAGCTTGACCAGTTGCTTCCGCATGTCGCGCGGAGCCGTGATCAGGTATTCATAATCATTCGGCAGGGAGTGTCCGGTAATGACGTTGAAAAACTCCGAAATATCGTGCGTATAGACTTCATCGGTCGTCAGCAAACCGATGTCGGTATACAGCTTGGACGTTTCTTCGTTGTAGTTTCCGCTCGACAAGTGGGCATAGCGAACCACCCGGTTTCCTTCGCTCCGGACTACCAGCAGCAGTTTGGTGTGCGTTTTGAAACTACTGATCCCGTAAATGACAAAGCACCCGGCTTTCTGCAGCCGTTGTGCTTCCCGGATGTTGTTTTCTTCATCAAAACGGGCTTTTACTTCAAACAACACCGAAACATGTTTGCCGTTCTCGGCGGCTTTCAATAAGGCTTCCGTAATCCGGGACCGTTTCGCCAGACGGTAAATGGTCAGCTTGATGGCCAACACGTTCGGGTCTTCGGCGGCCTGTTCCAGCAGGGCAATAACCGGCTCAAAGTTGTTATACGGATGATGCAGCAGGATATCCCGCTCCTTCATCAGCTCGAAAATGTCGGTATTTTTCTCCCGGCGCATCCCCAGGGCGGGTACGGGTGGGGGAGAAGCGGGCAGTTCATCGCGGAATTCCGGATGGCGAATCACCTGCCAGAGACTCGTATAGTCAATCAGTTGGCCGTTTTCAAACAGGTTGTAGCTGTCGATTTCCCACTTTTTTTTCAGCAGGTTAATCATCCATTCCGAGGCATCGGGTTCAATCTCGACCCGAACGACCCGGCCCAGCCGCCGGTTTTTGATCTTCTGTTTGATCTCGTCGATAAAGTCGGTTTCAATGTCGTCGCTTTCTTCCAGCGTAAAGTCACCGTTGCGCGTAATCCGCAACAAATTGACCGCGACAATATCAACGTTTCGGTATAACTTCTTGATTTCCTGCCTGATAATTTCTTCAATCGGCAGAAAACAGGTTTCGTCCTTTCGCTCAAATGGCATAAACCGGGGCAGGTTCGCCGGAATCTGAACGAACGACATGCGCTGGTTTTCGTCGTCATCACCGGCTTTCACCGGACGGTTGGGGTCTTGCGTAACGACGCAGAAAATCAAGACTTTAGCCAGTAAAACCGGAAACGTGTGCGTGTAGTCGTAGACCATCGGCGTCAGCATGGGGTAGATCGTCCGGTCGAAATAATCGACGGCTTTCTCCCGCTCTTCCTCCGTCAGGTCATCGAGTCGGATAAACCGCAGATCAATGTCGTCGAACGAGCCTTTCAGATCTTCAAAAACCTCCAGCTGGTCCTTACTGAATTGCTGCGCGGCCGTCATCAGGGCCTTCCGAAACGGGATTTCCCGCAAACCGGAGTAATCGACCCGCTCTTTACCGTAGTCGAGGTAATTGTATAAACTACCGACGCGAATGGTGAAAAACTCGTCCAGGTTGGACGCGGTGATGGCCAGAAACTTCAGCCGATCAAGAATATGCCGTTCGGGGTTGCGGGCCTGATCCAGCACCCGCGCGTTGAATTTCAGCCAGCTTAGGTCGCGGCTGATGTAATTACTCTGGTCGATGACATTCGCCAGTTTCTCGTTCATTTTCATGGCCTTACCGTCTTCCGAATCTGCCGGTAAAGTTACTTTTCGTCCTGAGAAAAACGAGAAAATGCCCCCGAAAGAACCCTTTCTTTCTATATTATCTTTTTGTGAAGAACTTTTGTCGTTCATAGGTTGGGTGGATTGCTTCTAGATAGGTAACGCAAAGTAGTACAACTTCGTACGAAATTTTTAGTTTTCGATCTTATTGCCGGTTGATACGGCTGTAACCCGCATTGCACTTGCCGAAAACCCGCACAGGGCTAAAAAAAAGCGGGCTATTCGCCCGCTCTTCTTTAAACATCCACTTTCGCATATTTAGCGTTTCGTTCAATGAATTCCCGGCGGGGGGCCACTTCGTCGCCCATCAGGGTCGAAAAGACGTGGTCGGCTTCGGCGGCTGACTCGATGGTCACCCGTTTGAGGCTCCGTTTGTCGGGGTCCATGGTCGTGCTCCACAACTGCTCGGGGTTCATTTCACCCAGACCTTTGTAGCGTTGCACGTTCACGTTTTCTTCCCGACCCGCTCCGGCCAGTTCACGAATGGCAATTTCCCGCTGCTGTTCGGTCCAGCAATACCGCTCTTCTTTGCCTTTCTTGACCAGATACAAGGGCGGCTGGGCGATGTACACGAAAGCGTTGTCGATCAGCGTCCGCATGTGCCGGAAAAACAAGGTCAGAATCAGCGTCCGGATGTGGCTGCCATCGACGTCGGCATCGGTCATGATGATAACTTTGTGGTACCGCAGCCGCTCCAGGTTCATCACGGTTTCGCCGTTCACCCGTTCGTACCGGATGCCGAGGGCCGTGATGATGTTCTTGATCTCTTCGTTCTCGTAAATTTTGTGCTCCAGGGCTTTCTCCACGTTCAGGATTTTCCCGCGCAGGGGCAGAATGGCCTGGAACGCCCGGTTCCGGCCCTGCTTGGCCGACCCACCGGCCGAATCACCCTCGACGAGGTAGATTTCGCACTTTTCCGGATTGGTATCCGAACAGTCGGCCAGTTTACCCGGCAGGCCCATGCCGCTCATGAAGTCCTTGCGGTCGGTCATGATGCGTTTGTAGGCCAGATCGGCGGCAATCCGGGCCTGGGCCGAGATCAACACCTTGCGAACAATGGCACCGGCTTCTTTCGGGTGTTCTTCCAGCCACATCTCGAGCATTTCGGCCACCGTTGAGCTGACGGCGCCAACGACGTCGCTGTTGCCCAGCTTGGTTTTGGTCTGCCCTTCAAATTGCGGCTCAGCCACTTTTACCGAAATAACGGCGGTCAGGCCCTTGCGGAAGTCACTGCCGTCGAAGCTCACTTTGCCGGAGTTTTTACCCAGCAGATGCGCATTCCGTTCGGCATAGGCCTTCAAAATCCGGGTTAGCGCCGTCCGGAAGCCCTGTACATGCGTACCGCCTTCGATGGTGTTGATGTTATTGACGTACGACGAGATGTTCTCTCCGGCTTCGAGGTTATACACCATCGCTACCTGCACGGGCGTTGAACCGGTTTCCCGTTCCATGTAGATCGGCTGCATGCCTTCCAGCGATGCCCGGTTTTCGTCCACGTATTTCACAAACTCGGTCAAACCGCCTTCCGAGTAGAACTCGGTTTTCAGCGGCTCGCCCTGCTCATTGATATCGCGCAAATCCGTCAGCGTAATGCGGATGCCTTTGTTGAGGAACGCCAGCTCGCGCAGACGCCCGGCAACCGTATCGTATTTGTAAACGCTTTCGGTAAAAATGGATTCGTCGGGCTTGAAACGCACCGTCGTACCGGTATCCTCCGCCGTTCCGATTTCCCGAACGCTGTAGAGTGGATTCCCGATGCTGAATTCCTGTTCAAATATTTTGCCTTCGCGGTGCACTTCGACCCGCAGGTGCGTCGAGAGGGCGTTCACGCAGGAAACCCCGACCCCGTGCAAACCGCCGGACACTTTGTAGGTATCTTTGTCAAACTTACCACCGGCGTGCAAAACCGTCATGACCACTTCCAGCGCCGACCGACCGGTTTTGTGCATTCCGGTCGGAATGCCCCGGCCATTGTCCTGTACGGTAATGGAATTATCTTCGTTGATGATTACGTGGATGGTGTCGCAGTAGCCGGCCAGAGCCTCATCAATGGAGTTGTCGACTACTTCCCAGATCAAATGGTGTAATCCCTTGATTCCAACATCACCGATGTACATAGCTGGCCGTTTGCGAACGGCTTCAAGACCTTCCAGAACCTGGATGTTACTGGCTCCGTAATCACCCTGCATATGCTCTTCCGGTGTGGTGTCGGCTTCAATCAATTCGTTTGTCATAGAATGCAACCAGTATGGTTCCGCTTTGCGGAAATGTTATAAGAAATACGGTTAAAAAGACGTTTTCAGATAGTAAAAATACAAATTTTTCAGGTCATTTCCTAGCCTGATACTCCTTACCGTATAAATATACCAACAAAACAATGGACGGCAAAATTTTAGGCGGGTGAAAAACGTTGAAAAACGCAAAGAATTCGCTTTTTTTAAACTAAACCATCGCTGGTTTCGTCTATCTAAGTGCAACATCCATCAAGAATGACAAGTACATGAAAAAACTGTTGTTTTTCGCCTTTATTTCCACGCTCGTGCTGACATTCAGTCAATGCAGTGTCAACCGTCAGATCAGCCAGGCCAAAGCCCTGGGCGACTGTAAATTCAATATCACATCGGCCGATAGCGTCTACCTGTCGGGCATCGATGTCCGGAAGCTGAAAAACATCGAAGACCTCAACCCGATGCGGTATCCGCAACTGGCCGCGGGGTTTCTGTCCAAAAGCATTCCGGTGAGCGCGCGTCTGAACATCGATATCACCAATCCGACCACGAAAACGGCGGCTATCGATCAACTGGAATATAAAATTCTGCTGGCCGAGCAGGAATTGTTCAACGGGTTTGTGAACCAGCGCATTGAAGTTGCGCCCGGGGGCGGCACCACGCGCGTTCCGGTCAAACTGAACGCCAACGCCTATCAGCTCATGACCGACGAAAAAACGCGGGTGGCCTTCACGGACCTGGTTCGGAACATGGGCGGCAACAGCAACGCCAAGCCGTCGAAACTGACGATCAAAATCAAGCCGACGCTGGCGCTGGGGAATAAAAAAATCGATTACCCCGGCTACATCACCATTGATCAGGATGTGACGAGCAAGATGTTTCTGGGGCAATAATCGGGAGTGAAGCGCGAAGCGTTACGGGTTAAAACACGAACGGCGAACTGATGATCAGTTCGCCGTTCGTGTTACGGGGAAGACGGTTTTTTAAAGCGGTATTTGCTCGAACACAACCGCCGGTTTTTCGCTGTCCTTGAAGGCTTTGCGCGGACGGATGTTCAGCGTCTGGAACAACTGCCGGTCCTGATCTTCCTCCGGATTCGGCGTGGTCAGCAATTTGTCACCGGCAAAAATGGAGTTGGCACCGGCCAGAAAACAAAGCGCCTGCTCCTCGGTGCTCATCCGGACCCGGCCCGCCGAAAGCCGTACCATCGCTCTGGGCATGATGATGCGGGCGGTGGCAATCATCCGGATCATTTCCCAGACCGATACGCGGGGCTGGTCTTCCAGCGGAGTACCTTCCACCGGCACCAGGGCGTTGACGGGCACCGATTCGGGGTGTTCGGGCAAGTTTGCCAGGGTGCGCAACATGCCAATCCGGTCCTGGTGCGATTCGCCCATGCCGATGATGCCACCCGAACAAACCGAAATACCGGCCTGCCGAACGTTGCCGAGCGTATCCAGCCGGTCGTCGTAGGTGCGGGTCGAGATGATGTCGCCGTAGAAATCTTCGCTGGTGTCGAGGTTGTGGTTGTAGGCGTACAAGCCGGCATCTTTCAGTTTCTCGGCCTGGCTCTCGGTCAGCATTCCGAGCGTACAGCACACTTCCATGCCCATCCGATTCACGCCTTTGACCATTTCCAGCACCTTGTCGAAGTCGCGGTTATCGCGCACCTCGCGCCAGGCGGCTCCCATACAAAACCGGGTGCTGCCCGACTCTTTGGCCCGGTGAGCGGCCGTCAGGACTTCATCGACTTCCATCAGCTTATGTACCTTCACGCTGGTGTGATACCGGGCGGCCTGCGGGCAATAGGCGCAGTCTTCGGGACAACCGCCGGTTTTGACCGACAGCAGCGTACAGACCTGCACTTCCTGCGGATCGTGGTGCTGGCGGTGAACCGTAGCCGCGCGGTAAATCAGGTCCAGAACGGGAGAATTGTAAATTTCGGCGATTTCGTCGCGGGTCCAATTCGTGCGAACGTCAGTCATATAGGTCAATCTTGGAATCTGTGCAAAAGCTAAGTAAAGCCAAATATAGGGCGCGCAGAAGATTAGCGCAAACCGCCAGCCGCTTCAAACCGCCCGTTGGAAAAGATTACCGGACCGAACCGGCCTTTGAAACGAAATCTAGTGGCGCAGCGGGCGCTTGTTTGAGTTGCCGTTGGGCCCTGACCACCAGGTACAGCAGATAACCGATGATAAAAAGCTCCATGCCGTATTCGAGGGCGTAATCAGGGCGACTCAGAAGCTGGCGGATGGACTGGTAGTAGGGCTGCCCGATGCGCCACCAGAAGGACGGTTGCACGGCGGCCACCACGTTGAACAGCAGCAGAACAACCGGGGCGGTTTTCTTCCGGAAATCGACCATCTGAAAAACCAGCGGCAACATGAACAGGTACGCATAATTGGCGATGGCGTTTTTCTGAACCACCGTCATGATGCTGAACGTGGCGATGTAAAACAGCGGGAAATAGGTTCGGTAATCGTGATTGGCCCGCAGACGAAGCGTCTGAACGCCAACCAGTAGGCAGATCAGCAAACCGGCGTAGGTCCAGATGGACAGGTCCGGATTGATGAACCCGGACGTCCAGGGGTGGAGCACCGAGGCCCAGTTGGGGGCTTTTAAATACCGCCCTTCTTCCAGCGGCTGGTCGATAAAAAGCGAGTGGGTTTTGAGGTACAGGAAAACCAGCGCCGGAACACCCAGCGTGGCCAGCCCCGCCAGCAGCGGAAGCCACCGGCGGGTGAGCAGAAAAAACGGAAGGATGATCAGGATAAAAACCGCCTTGGTCGACAAAATGCCCAGGGCCAGCAGCAACCCGCAGCGGTAGGCATTGCCGTCGCGTTTGAGCACCACGATGGTCAGCAGGGCAAAAATCCAGAGGAAAATATCTTCCTGCCCGCTCAGCACCGACATAACAAAGGGCACCGGCAGCATAAAATAAAACAAGGCCCGGAAGAGCCGTTCACCGCGGGCGAGCAGGCCGTCGTAGGTTCGGAAGGTGAGCCAAACCGCCACAAGTTCGACCAGCGTCAGAAAAAGCACCAGCGAGCGGGTATTGTTCCAGATCACCAGCGGAATCGCCATCCAGAAACCGTACAGCGGAGCGTACGGATTGTACACGTCACGGTACGGAATCTCCAGGGATTTGGCCGACAAACCGATGGGGTAATAGTAATTGGCGACGTCGGACTGGGGCGCAAAATCAAAAATCAGGTAAACCGCCAGAAAGGGCACCAGCCGCAGCAGCGCCCAGAAAATCAGGAGCCAGGGCGCGTCGCGCCGATCCAGAAACGACTCGATGGCCGAACGTCGGTTCCACACCAGCACGAGCAAAACACTCAGAAAAAGCGATGCAGCCGCCTTCGCGTAGACGATGAACATAATGGGGGGGAACCGACCTACACCGATTGCGTTGCGTACAGGCGGGTGGGTACCCGATCGATTGATTTAAGATGAGCGAGCGTTTGCCACACCAGCGACAGCAGCAAACCGACTTCGGCAACCTGAATGAAATAATCGGCGGTGCAGACGGCCGACGAAAAGACGGTTTGCCAGTCGTCGTAATTTTTCATGCCGACGTACAACACCCAGATGATGGGCTGGATGCAGATCAGAAAATTCAGCGCAACGAGCTGATAGCCAAACGCTTTGTTGTTGGTGCGCAAAAGCTCGAACAGCACCACGATCATGTGGATGAACAAATAAAAACCGGGTGCGCTGGGCTGAGCGAGCATGAAAACGCCGAACGTCAGAATGAAAATGGACGGGAAAATTTCCCGGTAACCGAGGTGTTTGTACCGAATGACCACGTAGGTGGTGATGCCCATGGTGATGAACAGGCTGATGGTGTTCAGGCGGGTCAGGCTCACCTGATTGTACAAATCGCTGAGGAACGGGCGGGTAACGCTGACGATGTTCGGCGTCATGTGGTAGCCGGAATGTTGCAGCGGCATCAGGAACGCATCGCCCATCAGCAGGTACAGAATCACGATGGTTGGAACCCCCACCAGGGCCAGCCCGAGCACGTATTTGAATTTGTTATCGACCAGAAAAAACAAGGGAATCAGCAGAACGATCACCATGCTTTTGATGATGATCATCGACAAACCCCAGATGACGCCGATCCACAAACTACCTTGCGCGCGGCTGGCGTAAAGCATCGTAATCAGGCCAACGCCCCAAAACCAGATGTCTTCTTCGCTGCTCAGCACCATCGCAATGAACGGCATCGGCAGCAGAAAATACAAAACCGCCATCAGCAAGGCATCGGGCCGGGTGACCTGGTAATAGCGCCAGGTGGCCCAGACAATCGCAAATTCGACGATTGCCATAAACGGAATCAGAATCTTGGCGTTGTTCCAGAGATAAAGGGGCAGGCTGATGAGGTAGCCAAAGAGCGGAGCGTGGTAGGAGAGGAAATCGCGGTAGACCAGTCCGCCGTTAAAGGCCCCCAGGGCTTTTTTGTAAAAAAACTCGGTATCGCTCCGGGGCGCAAAATCCATGATCAGGTACACGATGATAAACGGAACAATCCGTAAACCGATAAAGGAAGCCCAGAGGGTCACGCCGGGTCGGGGATCCAGCAGTTTGCGGAAAGAAGCCGGGTAGCGGATCAGGAGCCAGCTGGCGATGGAAAGCAGCAACGATACGGCCACTTTAACGACGGAAACCGTATCCTCGAAAAATATCATGTAAACAACGGTGGAGGTTTAATTGTCAGGTAAAGTTCGCGAATACCACAATAGCTACCAAATTTAAAAATGATCATGGACATTGCATCATAATTTTTGGTAAAATTCACAGAATCGCGTCAGAGTTACCAGACGGCAGGTTTACTCCGTGATGGAAAGGCCAATAGGCGCTATTTCGGGGTAAAGCGGGTGGATTTCAGGAAACTACCGGGCACCGGACAGGGAAGGGCAATCGGTTTTCAGGAGCTTGTATTTATACCCGGTCTGGGCCTCTTTCAGAACCCAACGGCCCTCTTTTTCAACGCGTTCGCCTTCCATCCAGGTTACGGCATCGCCGGTTAGGGTAAAAATCATTTCGTAGGGCTGCGTAACGCCTTCGCCCGACCGCTGCCAGTCGGCCCGGATCTGGTTGTTGGCGACTGTTCCATTGATCGGGCCGCGGGCCCGGTCTTTTTCAAATGGTAAAATTGCCAGTTCGCCCGTTACGGCCGACCCGTCGATCACCAGCCGGAGCGTCGTGGTGTCGTTGCCCACAATCTGCCGGAAACAAACCGTATCCGTTGAGGCAGAACCCGTTGTGCCGGTGGTGTCCGCCGTGTTTTCAGAACGCCGGGAGCCATCACCGCAGCCCACCAGAATAGAAAGTAGAAATCCCAACAGCAGAAAAGAGCGCATCGGTCTTTGGAAAGGATAAGTTAATTTTAATGATAAATGTTGACTGTGGAAGTGTCTGACGAGGCCCACTTTTTACCGGCAACATTCATCTTTTTACAGGTCGTATTTCTATTAACCCGCTAAACACCCCAATGGTTGGAATGACCGGAACGGCGACCGGCTGCATCCTGAACTTTATCATTCCGCATTTAGTATTTTACATTAAGGATTGAACCCTTTTTCGGCTGCGGTTTTTATAAACACATGACAACACAAACTGACAAACACGAAACCGTGGGTTGCCCGCGTTGCGGCACGGTTTTCGAATGCAAGGTGGGCAGCATCAATCTCTGCCAGTGCGTGGCTGTTCAGCTGACCGACGAACAGCGGGATTTTGTTCGTTCGAAGTTCAGCCACTGTCTGTGTGCCACCTGTCTGCGGGAAATGCGGGCGGAATACAACCAGAAAAAGCACCTGGAAACGCTGGCGAAATTCCGGAATGCGCATTGAAACGCCTGGCGGGTTTTAGAGCCGGTTTGGGACCCGGAAAAGCCGCTTCGTCAAATACCTGCGGACCGGTTCGTCGTACAGTTTCAAGCATCCATACGCCAGAGCAACGGAGCCGACCACCAGCGCTACAGCACCGGGCAACGATTGTTCGATGGTGAGGTTTTCATTTTTAACCCACGCGTAATACAGGTAAATAAAGGGATAATGAACCATGTACAGCGGATACGATAAGTCGCCTAAAAATTTACACAAGCGATTGGTTACCAGATCGGTTGTCTTTTCGGAAGCGCCCAGATAAACCAGGAGGGGGAAGAGAACCGTAACGCAGAGGGTGTCGTATAAACCGTTCATCCAGAAACTCTCGTTGCCACCGATGCGGGGGATGGCGGATAAAACAACAATCGACAGACTGCCGATCCAGAAAGTCCCTTTTACCCGGACCGGTTTGAAGACGCGGGAGAGGAGCAATCCGGCCGGAAATGAAAACAACAGCCGCAAAAAACCGCCCATGATGTTGTCTCCGGTTAGCGAAAATCCGACGCATACATCGCCGTAAGGTCCCCAAATGGCAAAAACCGCCAATCCGCAACCGGCTAGCACGACCAGGATGGCCAGCGCGGTGGTCGAAAGTTTACGGAGAACGAACGCGTAGAGCAGCGTGCCGATGTATTCAAACAGTAACGACCAGCTCGGGCCATTCAGCGGGAACATTTCACCAACGCCCCGGACTTCAAAACCGGGGGTGGCCGGAATCAGGCAAGCATTCAGCAGAGTCGCCACCAGGAGCATCGGAACCGACACTTTTGAAACGTCCCAGGCCGCACAACCCTGAAAGTAGAAGACAATTGCGCCGATCAGCGCCCCAATCACCACCAGCGGATGCAGCCGGATAAATCTGCGTTTAAGAAAGTCCCTGCTGGTCATTGTTTTCCAGCGGTCATCGTACGCATACCCGACCACAAAACCGGACAGGATAAAGAAGAAATCAACGGCCAGGTAACCGTGGTTGATTTTTTGGTCAACGTGACTGGTGGCAAACGCTTCAAATACATGAAAACAGACCACGGTTAATGCCGCTACGCCCCGTAACCCGTCCAGGAGGTTGTAATGCGGTTTGGTGTCCGCAAAGGCAGCAGACGGTTTTTGTTTTACCATTGATCGTAAATTTGTACGCGTTTAGAGACGGCCCGGTTGCCGGAACATAGGCGCAATACCTATTTTTTAATTCTAAAAGCTCGAACCGAAATACATGAGTGCACTCGACGAAAAAATTAAACTGGCCGAAACCCGCGTTTTTAAGGCGGTTTTTCCGAATACGACCAATCATTACGACACGCTCTTTGGCGGCACGGCCATGCAGATGATGGACGAAATTGCGTTCATCACGGCCACCCGGTTTACGCGCAAACGGGTGGTGACGGTTTCGTCCGACAAGATCAATTTCAATAAACCGATTCCCGCCGGAACGATTGTGGAGCTGGTGGGCAGCGTGGCCCAGATCGGCAATACGAGTCTGAAAATCGATGTCGAAATTTACGTCGAAGAAATGTACAGCGACCACCGCGAGCGGGCCGTTCACGGTTCGTTCACCTTCGTCGCCATCGACGAACACAAAAATCCGGTGAAAGTGCTCTAACTTATTTTCCGGTTCCGGAACCCCCTGCCTCCTTGCTGGGTTCGTTCCAGTTGGGCGGATCAACACCCAGCAGGGTTTTAACGAAGAAATCCCGCCGTTTGCGTTCCCCGAACTCGCCCCCGGCGGTGTGGCTCAGGCCCGGCAGCGTCACCAGTTCAAAGTTTTTATTGGCTTTGATGAGCGCGTTGGCCAGTTGGTAGGTCGAAGCCGGGTCCACGTTGTCGTCCACTTCCCCGACCAGCAGCAGCAGATTTCCCTGCAGTTTGTGGGCGTTTGTGACGTTCGAGCATTCGTCGTAGTGCGGCCCGATGGGGTATCCCATCCACTGCTCGTTCCACCACATTTTATCCATGCGGTTGTCGTGGCAGCCGCAGGACGAAACGGCCGCTTTGTAAAATTCGGGATGGAACAACAGCGCGCCCGTCGAACTTTGTCCGCCCGCCGAGGTGCCGTAAATGCCGACTTTGCCCAAATCCAGGTGATTGTATTTCCGCGCAGCGGCCTGCAGCCACAAAATCCGGTCGGGAAAACCGGCATCTTTCAGGTTTTTCCAGCACACGTCCTGAAACGCTTTGGAGCGGTTGGACGTGCCCATGCCGTCGATCTGCACCACGATAAAGCCCAGTTCGGCCAGTTCGTGCATCGACACATTGTTGGTCATAAACGTTTTCGGAACAAACGAACCGTGCGGCCCGGCGTAGATGTTTTCAATGACCGGGTATTTTTTGGCCG
The DNA here is from genome assembly GCF_054780775.1 of Larkinella ripae. Classification (NCBI taxonomy): domain Bacteria; kingdom Pseudomonadati; phylum Bacteroidota; class Cytophagia; order Cytophagales; family Spirosomataceae; genus Larkinella; species Larkinella ripae. The sequence continues at coordinate 69,129 of NZ_BAAGVR010000001.1, read as the reverse complement.
GATCAAAATTCGTCGGGCGGATGATGACGCCCCAGATGTCGGTTTTGCCGTCGCGCCCTTTGGAAACAAACACTTCCGGCGCTTTCCAGCCCGCTTTCTGCCATTCGCTAATGTTTGCTTTTTCGAGTTCGAGCACCACGCTACCGTCGGTGGCGCTCCGCAAAACCGTCACCGGCGGCAAGTCCACACGCGAATACGAATCGACAAAATACTGGTAATCCGGCGAAAACGTCGCCGTATGATTGGCGTTTTCGCTGGTCAGGGCGGTCAGGCCCGAACCGTCGAAATTAACTTTGTAGTAGTGCACAAAATACGGGTCCTGATCGGCATTCCGGCCGCTGGCGGCAAACAGAATCGTGCGGTTTTTGTCATCGACGTGCACCAGATTCCGCACCACCCACTCGCCTTTGGTCAGCTGTTTTTTGACCTTTCCGGTGGGGCCGTCCAGCAGATACAGATGATTCCAGCCGTCGCGTTCCGACGCCCAGATGATTTCCTGCCCGTCGTTGGCGTCGTGCCGGGCGCGTTTGCCGCTGTAGTCAATGAAGGTGTTGCTGCGTTCTTCGATCAACGGTTTTACCTGGCCGGTCGTTGCGTTGACTTCCAGCACCCGGTAAATCTGGTGGCCGCGCTGGTTGTATTCAAACGTAAACGCCCGGCTGTCTTTCCGCCATTCCAGCCGCGACAGACTGAATTGCTGGTTGAACAGAGCGTCGTCAACCGAAAGCTGCTTTTTCGACTCCACCCAAAACAACTGGGGCCGCCGAACCGGCAGCGCGTCACCCGGTTTCAGGTATTCGCGGCTTTCCAGTTTGGGCTGAAGCTGGTCCTCCGGCGACGAGCGGACGAAGTAGATCAAATGCTTTTTGTTGGGCCGGATTTTGTTGGTCACCAGTTTTTTCGAGTCGGGCGACCACTGGACGTTGCCGGAATAGTAGTCACCTTCCGAACCATCGTAGCTGAGCTGCGTTTCCTGCTTTGTTTTTTCGGAACGGAGGTAAACGTTGTAGTTCTTGATGAAAGCCGTCTGCGTGCTGTCGGGCGAGAAAACCGGTTTTTCGTCGAGCTCTTCGCGGCTGTTGCCCCAATACCGGCGGTCGGTGGGTTCGGCCCGGAACGGTCCTTTTTTTCGGAAGGCAAACGAACCGGTGGCATACTGCCAGACGGAGCCTTCGGCGGTAAATTCGACTTCTTCATCGTCCTTGCCGAAGGTGATGGACGTAAACGGCAGGTTGAACGGGTCGATCTTTTTGCCGGTCGCTTCGGCCAGCTTCTTCGCGAGTTGTTCCTGATCAAAAGCCGGTTGGCGGTTTTTTTTCTTGGGATCAACCACCACAAATTCCCGGCCCCGCGCCGTTCGGATCAGGTACCAGAGCTTCTGGCCGGGTGTCCAGTAAACGTTGGCCGGGGCGTTGTAGACTTTGCCCTGCAACTTTTCCTTCAGGGCCGCCGAGCGATTGTAGTCATCCCGCTTGCCCTGCGCCCAAACCGGGTGGAAAAAAAGCAGACCGGCGGTAGCGGAAAGCAGGGCTGGGATACGGGGGGAAACCAAACGCCGGAGAAAAAGGCGGTTTTTAAGAAAAAGAGAATGCATGACAAGGCGGTTTTCAGGCAGATGCCGAACGAATCCCCCGAAAATACGAAAAAAAGAACACCCGGCCATTCCGAAGTGAATCGGAACAACCGGGCGTGTTCTAGCAGACCCTCATAACACGAACCGGTAACATCAGCGGTTCCCCTGGCGCTTCGTTATCATAGATAGGTCGGGTCAAAGGCTTCTGTGACTCATATACGAACCAGAAGCCCAAACGGTTGCGTGGAAATGAAAAAAGATTTTTTTAGTGTGGGACCTGGCGTAAAACCGGCTTGTTGTTATCGCTATCTTAGCGGAGAACTGGATACAGTTGCCAATGGCCGACTTTGACGAAAAAGACAACGAAGGAAGCGGGCTGCCGAATAGTCAGAAATTCGGGCAGCTCCGGGAAGCCCTCATGCATTTAATCAGCAGCGTTGATCCGACCATCGACTGGTCGAAAGTCGGCTGGGAACAGGAAGCGGGTGCGGGGTACGGTTCCTGCAAATCCGATGACCCCGAAACAACCCAGAAATTGCAGGCTGCTTTTTTTAAACTGAAATCGGACGCTGGGCAAACCGAGTAACGGGGTCGCATCCGGTCCACCGGCACGGTCAATCCTGAAAAATGCGCGTTACGGTTTGCATGACCTGATCCACGGAAATGGTTTGCATACAGAGGTTGGCGGGGCAGGAAGACAGCCGGTTGTTGTAGACGTTGTAGCAGGGGCTGCAAGGCAAGGCGTTGTAAATGACGTGCGTTCGGGCGGACAGGGGCGCGTAGAGAGCCGGCGTTTCGGGTCCAAACAGCACAATCGTGTGCACGGAGGTCATGGCGGCAAAGTGGGCCGGGCCGCTGTCGCTGGTGAGCAGCAATTTCGAGCAGCTATAGAGCGTCAGAACATCCCGCAGCGTGGTTTTGCCGCACAGATTAACGGCCGAGGACAGGCCCACCCGCTGAATCAGGTGGTCGGTTTTTTCCTGCTCATCCACCCGGCCCGTAAAAACGAACAAGTGACCGGGAAACTGCCGGTTGACGGTTTCGATGAACGTCATAAACTGCCGGGCGGGCCACTGACGCAGGGGCAGAACGTCGTTCAGACTCGGATTGATGATGATAATGGGCTTGGAAAGGTCGGCGTGGGCACCCAGAAGAACCCGAATCCGGCCCAGATCCTGCGGGCCCGGTTGAAAGCTGATCTCGGTTGGGTTGTTGTTCAACGGAACCGGCAGGGCCGGTAAATTTTTTACGGGGATTTCCAGACTCTTGAGCAGACACCAACTGCTGGCCGTTACGTGGACATAGTGCGAATAGTTCAATTTATGGGTGAACAGGTCGCCCCGGTAATTTTGTGAACCCTTAAACCGGTGATAACCCGCCCGTTTGGTGGCGCCCGTCAAATAACAGAAAATGGCGGTTGCGCACGAAAAAAATTCCAGATCAATGGCGGTGTCAATGCGGTTTTTCCGAATCCGGATCAGCGCCTGCGCAAATCCTTTGAGAAAAAGCAAGATGCTTTTCTCGTTGATCTCAATCCGGTTTTCCGGTGGAACTACGTTCAGTAAGTCGATCAGCGGGGCGCTGGCTGCGAAGGTGCAGAGGTACACATTGGCGCGGCCGTAGTGGCTAACGGCTTCTTTGAACGTATTCTGGTGCAGAACCAAAGCGCCCTGTTCAATGAATTTTACAAAAAGGATCTTCCGGCTTGGCGCATCCACCCGGTTTTCCCGCACCACCACCGCCAGGGCTTTTCGAACCAATGTGAGCAACGCGCAGCCCATAAATCCGGCGTATTTTTCAAGCAGCGAGATCGCAGAATTGGTCATTTTTTGGATTTTAGGCCAAGAAAAGCGGATTTCGGAAGAAAGCCGCCTTCCGGGAGCCGGTTTTTATCCACCGGGCCGCGCACACCGTTTTGCACGGAAGCCGCCGAATCCTTAACCGGACGCTAAAACGATGCCCATTTGTTTCGGTTTACGGTCGATGCGCCCTGACGCCGAATCGTTACGGCAATTGATAGGCCACGACGTAATCGCCCAGTTTGGTGCCGAGTTTGCCGTGTCCTCCGGCGGCAATGACGAGGTATTGTTTCCCGTTGACCTGATAGGTCATGGGGGTGGCCTGCCCACCGGCGGGGAGTGGCACCTCCCACTGCAGGCTGCCATCGGCGGTTTTGAACGCCCGGAAATGCCCATCGACCGTAGCTGCCACGAACACCAGACCGCCCGCCGTGGCGATGGCCCCCCCAAGATTTATGGATCCCCATTGTTTGGCCTCCGGAAACTGGGCCGGATTGTACATGAAACCGAGGGGCACCTCCCAGGCCAGCGTTCCTTTTTTCAGATTGACAGCCGCCAGCGTCCCCCAGGGCGGGGCGGTTTGCATCGCAATGCCCTGTTCACCTTTGGTAAATAAATAGCTTCGTTTGAGCACATACGGCGTTCCGGACTGAAAACCGGTTTCGGACCGCAGCAACTCCTGGTCGTCTTTCACCGCCACCGCCAGGCCCTCGCGGGGCAGTAGCCGGATCACGGCCGCAATCCGGTTGACATTCGCGATCAACAGGCCCGATTCGGGGTCGTAACACATCCCGCTCCAGTTCATGCCCCCGACGTTGCTCGGCGCAATGATCGAACCCTGCAACGAAGGCGGGGTGAAAATACCCTGGTATTGAAAAGACGAAATGCGTTTTTGGGCGGCTGCTTTGGCTTCCGGCGTGGCCCCCCAGGCTTCTACTTTGTGGAGCCCCAGGGCCGGGAGCGAAACCGGGAACGGCTGCGTCGGATAGGCTTCTTCGCCCGGAACGCTGGAAGCCGGAACGCCCCGTTCTTCCACCGGCAGCAGCGGAACGCCAGTTTCGCGGTGGAGAATAAAAATGTGGCCCATTTTGGTGCCAACGGCCACGGCGGGCACGGTTTTGCCCTTCTGGTCGAAGGAAAACAACAGCGGCTGGGAGGCATTGTCGTAATCCCACAAATCATGGTGAACGGTTTGAAAACTCCACACCACGTTGCCGGTCGATGCCCTGATGGCGACGATGGAGCTGGCGTACAGGTTCTGGCCCAGCCGTTCACCGCCGTAATAATCGGGGCTGGGCGAGGTAGTCGGGACGAAAACAAGGTCGCGTTCGGCGTCTGCCGAAATCACCGACCAGGCGTTGGCGGCTCCGGTTTGGGTGGCGCTGGAACCTTTCCAGGTTTTGGCCCCCGGGTCCTTGTCCGATCGCGGAATCGGGTCCCAGCTCCAGCGCAGTTTTCCGGTTAACACGTCGTACGCGCGAACCACGCCCCGGTCGTAGTTAAACCGCTGGTTGTCGCCCATTGACGAGCCAACGACGAGGGTATTGCCGATGATGGCGGGGGGCGACGTCACGCTGATGTTTCCGACGCCCTGCCGCAGGTCGATGGTGCCGTTTTTGCCAAAGGAAGCGATTGGCTGGCCGGTTTTGGCATCCAGCGCAATCAACCGCCCGTCGAGGGTGGGTACAAAAACCCGTTTGGGAGCGCTGGTGTTGGTTTTGTCGGTTGCTGCGGGCCAGATGGACACCCCCCGCGAAGTGACTTCCGACAAATCCTGCCGCAGGTAAACATCGGGATCGTAGGCCCATTTTTTTGCACCGGTGGCGGCATCAATGGCAAAAACCCGGGTGGTGGGCGTTGTGAAGATAAGCGTTCCATCGACCATCACCGGTGTGGCTTCAAAGGCGGCTTTTTCGGCGGCATCGGTGCCTTTGTAGTGTTCCAGTTCGCCGGTGCGAAACGTCCAGGCGACTTGCAACTGCTTGACATTGTCGGGGGTAATCTGCTTCAGGGGCGAAAACCGCATGCCGCCCGCGTCGTTGCCGTAAGCGGGCCATTCCTGACCGGATGCGGTTTGCCCCGGGGCCGGGAGTGTCAAAAAGCAATTGAAGAGGGAGACCCAGACTACGAAAGTTTTCATAGGGAGATGAAGGAATGGGCGGTTATTTTAATCCAAACAGAAAACGGGTAACTCTAAAAGGCCGAATCAGGAACCAGTAAACCGTTCCACAAAGCAGCAGCGTGGACAGACTGATCAGCCAAAAACCGCCGTAAATACCGAACTGCTCCGATTTTAACACATAAAAGCCAAGGACAATAATAGCGGTTTGGTGCAGAATATAAAACGGGTACACGGCTTCGGTTAAATACGGAAGAATGGGTCGGTCGACGTTCAGGTACCGAAATCCGTAGGCAACCGAAGTCAAGACAGAGAACCAGGTCAGGCAGGTGACATTGAGGTGGTACAGGGTTTCCCAGGGCAACTGCGCTTCCAGGTCCGGATGGCGGTCAATGTAGGCCCGCGACGCATAGAGGTAAATGGTGCAAAGCAGCGTTCCGAACAGGAAAAACCGCCTTTGTTCGCTCAGAAACCGGGCAAATTGCGGGCGGCTGACCAGCACATACCCCGACCAGAACAGCAGCAGATTGAAAACAAAATAGGCCCAGTCGTTCACCAGCGCGTGGGTGTCATCCGGAAAAAACGGCCGGAGCAGCACCTGACTGGCAATGATCGGCAGAACGAAGGTCATGGCCCCGCCTGGTTTTTTAAGCAGAATCTCGATCCGGTCGAGCCACCGCTGGCCCCCGGCTGATTTCAGATACCGGAACAGCGGAATACTGATCAGGGAATACAGGAATAAGTACAGGATGAACCAGAGGTGGTGCCAGCTAAAAGCGCCCCCCCGGCCGCCCTCCTGATACGGCTGGAAGCCAAACACGTTGGGGTAGAACTCGGCGTAGCTGCCCGAAAACCGCCCCCGGAACAGCCATTCGTAATAAATCTGGGGCGGCACAATGACGAACATGCCAAACAGCAGCGGCACAAAAAGCCGGTTAAAGCGCTCCCGGGCGTAATGACCGTTGGTCCGTTTGCGAAGGGCGTAGTAAGTTCCGGCACCGGAGATAAAAAACAGCAGCGGCATCCGCCAGCGGTGCAGCCAGCGCATGATATCCTCAAACAAGGGACTGGTTTCCGGGCTTTGGAGGTGAAACCCCCAACTGACGTAGATCATGCCGGTGTGGTAGAACAGCAAAATAACAATGGCAAACACGCGCAGCCAGTCGAGGTCGTAGCGTCGAATGGAGGCAAGGGGTCTTGAAACGGGACTGGGTGGAGCAGGAACTGCTTGCATGGCCTTTTCGGTTGATCGGGACAAAAGTGGCCGCTCCGGGCGCAAAAACCGCTATTTCCCGATCATCCCGAAGTTCAAGCCGACCGGGACGAAGTTGCCGTGGCCCGAAACTGGGCGGGCGTCTGGCCCGTCAGGCGCTTGAACGCCGTGTGGAAAGCCGAGCTGGAATTGTAACCGACGCGCTCGGCAATCTCGTCGATTTTCAGATTGGTGGTGGCCGGGTCCTGCAACAGAACCTGCGCTTCCCGAACGCGGTAGGTGGCCAGCAGGTCAAAAAAACTTTGCTCCAGCCGGTCGTTGATCAATTGGGAGAGGTGGTGGGGTGAGGTGTTCAGGCGCTGGGAAAGTTTAGGCAGCGACAGGTCGCTTTCCAGATACGGTTTTTCCTCCTCAAAAAGCCGGGTCAACTTGCTGAGCAGATTTTCTTCAATTTCTTCCGAAAGGGAAGACCGCTCGTACTTTTTTCGGTGGTCGGAAGCGGGGTCGGGAGTCGTTTCCAGGGGCTCCGACGGAGTGGCTTCCCGGAAAAAATCGGATCGGCGCATCACCAGAAAACTGGTGGCGTAAATGGTGGCGGCAATGTAGGTAGCCAGCAGATAATCCCCGACATCCCGCTGAAACTGCGGTTTTACCAGAATGATCAGGAACGGAACCAGCGCAAATAAACCGCTCAAAAACCGCAACGACTGGAGCCGACCGGAGGCCCGGAGGTCGGGATTCTGGCGCATGGCCTTTCGGATGGCCAGCAACGAAAGAACGGCATACACCAGGCAACTGAGCAGCGTCATTTCGTTGATGTAGGTCCGTAGTTCGGTGAAATCCTCGGCCAGATACGGTTTGGCGTCGATCGGAGGGAGTTCGGGGTGCTGCGAATGCAGGTAGGAGTTGTACTTGTACTCCAGGGGTTGGTAAAACCAGGTAATCGAATTAACGGCCCAGATCGCAAACGGAATCAGATGCAGCAGCCACCGCCGGGGCAGGCGTTTCCAGATTCGGCTGAACGTGAAAAAATAAAACAGCGGCCCGATGACAAAGTTGAGCGGTTCGGAAAAGTCCACCGTCCACAGGGCCCGGAACGTGTAATTGCTGTAATTGAGAAAGATTTCGCCACTGATGGCCGCCAGCGCGAGCGTAAACCAGCCCTGACAGCGGTTGGCAACGCTGCGGCTGCGTTCGCCCGTCAGAAAGAAAATTCCCAGAAAGAACCCCTGTACCACGCCCATCAGAATGATGAGTGCGTAGAAATCAATCTGAACCGGGAGTATCTTCATAAAGGCCAATCGTGAATCGGTTGGTAAGATACAAAAAAGAAAGACCTGCCAAGTTTCTAAAACCTGCAGGTCTCCACACGCATGAAATTTAGTCCGTGCGTCTTACTTGATATCCAATCCAAACGGCAGACGGGCCTGAGCGCCTTCCATCCGCTTCAGCATTTTCAGGTACGTCACGTAGGGAGCCAGGTCACCCAGTTTGGCCTGAAGCTGCTCATCTTCATCGCCGGAAAACGATTTAACCAATTCTTCCAGGGCATTTTTCTTGTCCGGCGTGTAGCGAACCCGGTAATCGCCTTCCTTCAGGTTGGCGGCCTGGGCCGCCAGTTGAACGGCTTTGTCTAGCCCGCCCAGCTCGTCGACCAGCCCGTTGGCTTTGGCCTGCACCCCCGACCAGACGCGGCCCGACGCCAGCGCTTTCAGGCTATCGACGGGGATTTTCCGACCCTGCGCGGCTTTGCTCGTGAAAATTTCGTACCCCCGATTCACGCTTTGTTGCAGCACATTTTTCTCGAACGGCGTCATCTCGCGGGTAAACGAGGGGAAGTCCGCGTGGGTGTTCGTAACGACGCGGTCGTAGGTGATGCCCAGTTTATCCTTGAAGAAACCTTCGGTATTGAAGAGCATCCCGAAAATGCCGATGGAACCGGTAATAGTATTCGGCTCGGCCACAATTTTGCGGGCCCCCATCGCCAGGTAATAACCGCCCGAAGCCGCATAATCCGACATGGATGCAATTACCGGCTTGGCCTTGTTGGCCAGCACCACTTCGCGCCACATCACATCCGAGGCCAGCGCGCTACCGCCCGGTGAGTTCACCCGGATCACGATGGCTTTTACTTTTTCGTCCAGCCGGGCTTTGCGGATTTGCTCGGCCACGCGGTCGGACGCAATGTTGTCGTCGTCTTTGCCGGAAACAATCTCGCCGTCGGTCACAATGACGGCTACCCGGTTTTTGATGTTGCCTTCTTCGATGTATTTTTTGGCATTTTCGTACTTCCCGAGTGAGATGAAGTCGATCTTTTTCTTTTCCTCGATTTTCAGCGACTTCCGGATGTCGGCTTCCACTTCGTCGTAATACGCCACTTTCGTCACCAGTTTGGCCCGCAGTGCATCACCGGCGGTTTGAATCGACAGCTCGTCGGCCAGTTTCTTCAGTTCCGGAACCTGCAAGCCCCGGCTTTGGGCCACGTTGACCAGAAAATGGTTGTTGAGCGAGTTCAGGAACGAGGTCGTCTGCGCCTTGTTGGCTTCGCTCATATTTTCCCGAATGAAGGGCTCCACGGCGCTTTTGAACTCACCCACCCGAAAGATTTCCGGTTTGATGCCCAGTTTGTCAAACGTCCCTTTGAAAAACGTGTACTCGGCATCCAGTCCGTTCCATTCCAGCGCCCCGGCGGGGTTCAGGTAAATGTTGTCGGCCACCGAAGCAATGTAATACCCTTTTTCGGTCATCACTTCGCCGTAGGCCACCACAAATTTCTTGGATTTTTTGAAGTCGATCAGCGCCGTCCGGATTTCTTCGAGCGACGCCCAGCCGGTTTGCGGGTATTCCGTTTGCAGGTAAACCCCTTTGATGTTCGGGTCGAGTTTGGCGTTGGCCAGCGCCTGTTTCAGGTCAATCAGACCAATCACGTCGCCGGTTGAATTAAGCGGGGCAAAACCGCCGAAGGGGTTGTCAACGCCGATTTCGCGAATGGGGCTGTTCAGGTTGAGCTTCAGAACCGAATTTTCTTTCACGGCTACTTCATCCCCGGACGCAGCTGAGAAAGCCGACCCAATGGCGAGTAACATCAGGAAGGCCACGAAGGTAAAAAGCAGCATACCGACGACGGTTGCAAAAACGAATTTAAAAAACTGACGCATGTTTTGTATCGAAAACGAACGATTGACGGGTTGATAAATAATTTCAGGTGAAAGCGAATCCGTTTCCCTGTAGCAGTATAACAAAAATAAAAAGGAGACGGCTCCCCATCTCCTTAATTTGTATTGAAGGTAACTATTTGAGGAGGAAAGGAGAAAGGGGAGGAGGGGAGGAAAACCGCTGGACTCAGTTTTCCTTCTCACTTTCCTGCCTTTTCCTTTTCCGGCCTTACTTGGCCCAATTCCGAACGAGCATCCAGTAATCTTCCTCCGCCCGGCGAATGACGTCGTGGGCCTCTTCCCGGCCGTATACGTTGACGATCTCACAGGTCATGGGTTCGCCGGGTAAGTTCTTGTACGTCAGAAAGTAATGCTTCAAACGCTGCACAACGCTGTCGGGCAGCTGGTTGAGATCCTCGTAGCCTTTGTACATGCCGTCGCCTTTCAAAATGGCAATAATTTTGTCATCGGCTTCGCCTTTGTCGAGCAGCCGAAAACCGCCGATGGGAATGGCCTGCAAGATGATGTTTCCGTGCGTGATGGCGTGTTCGCTCAATACGCAGATATCAATGGGGTCACCGTCGCCTTTTTCGATCTCCCGACCGGACCGCTCCCGGGCCAGCGAAGCCACCTGCTCGTCGCAGTAGGTCATCGGAATAAAACCGTATAAGGCCGGAACGATGTTGGAATATTTCTGGGGACGGTCAATTTTCAGGTAACCCGTATCCTTGTCCACTTCGTACTTCACGGTATCGGTCGGTACGATTTCGATGAAAGCCGTCACCTGATGCGGTGCATTTTCGCCAATGGGAATCCCGTGCCAGGGATGTGCTTTAAACTGATTGTTCATGCTTAATTCAGGTAAATCGGTTGGTAGCTGAATGGTTGTAATGGCTTAATTGATTTTATGGTTGTAAATGGCTGGTGATGGTTAATATGGTTTTTAATGGTTGAATGGTTTTAATGGCTAAATCTTGAGGTGGTCGCGGGTGTACTTTATTTGTTGGTTGATTAGCTTGGGTAATAGCAATAAGCGGGAGTGGATGTCATTATATTCCTGATCACTCAGTAAGTTTCTAATTTTCGCTTTACTTACCCAGTCAATCGATTCCTTGATTGAACCAGCTGCAATGAAATAAAACCGTATTTTATCATTCCGGCCATGACGACCATATCCTTCAGCGATATTGGCTGAAATGCTATCGATGGCTCTGACAAATTGCTTTCCAATGGTATCTTTTGCAAACGGGGTCCACTCGATGACCAATTTCCAAATTAGATTACTCAAATCGAACGAGACTTTATAAACTTCCAAATCCGTTACGTCAATGTATTTTGGAGGATTCAAATTCATTCAGTAGCCATTAACCATTTAACTATTTAACCATTAAAACCATCTGAGTGATCTAGAACCCCGCTTTTTCCGAGATTAAATAATCCCCGGTTTTGTGGCTCGATTGCCGGACGAGCATTTCGCCCAGAAAACCGGCCAAAAATAATTGAACACCAAGAATAATAGCGACTAAGGCCAGAAAAAATAAGGGATTATCAGTCACGTTCCGGTAGCGGAGGTGATTGGCAATGTTGTATAGTTTCTCCCCGATCAGGTAAACGGTAATCATGGTTCCGACGAAAAACGACAGCGTTCCGAAGGTGCCGAAAAAGTGCATGGGCCGCCGGCTGAATTTCTGAACGAACGCAATGACGAGCAGGTCCAGAAAACCGTTGATGAACCGGTCGAGGCCAAACTTGGTGCTGCCGTATTTACGCGCCTGGTGCCTGACCACCTTCTCGCCAATTTTCGAAAAACCGTTCCATTTGGCCACAATCGGCAGATTCCGGTGCATTTCGCCGTAGAGATTCATTGATTTGACGACCCGTTGCCGGTAGGCTTTGATCCCGGAGTTGAAGTCGTGCAACTGAACGCCCGACACCCAGCGCGAAACCGCATTGAAAAATTTGGTCGGAATGGTTTTGCTCAGCGGATCGTAGCGCTTTTGCTTCCAGCCCGATACCAGGTCGTACCCTTCGGTGGTAATCATGCGGTACAGGTCCGGAATTTCGTCGGGACTGTCCTGTAAATCAGCGTCCAACGTAACGACCACGCTTCCGGCAGCGGCCTGAAAACCGGTTTGCAAAGCGGCTGTTTTGCCGTAATTCCGCGTAAACCGGATGCCCCGGACGTGCGGATTTTCGGCGGAAAGCCGAACAATGACCTCCCAGGAGCGATCGGTGCTGCCGTCGTCGATGAACAGAATTTCGTACGTATACCCTTGCTCCGTCATCACCCGCACAATCCAGTCGTGCAGTTCAGGTAACGATTCGTCCTCGTTGTAAAGCGGGATAACGACGGAAAGTTGAAGTTTTTCAGTCATGTAGCTAGCCTCCTTTAGAGACCGGCTTTGTGGCGCGTTCAAACCGCCAGCCTCACAAAGCACAGCGCAAAGGTCGTAAGGATTTTAGAAAATCAGATAAAAAGCTTGCAATAACTGACGGAATGCCTCAGTGTACGTTTTTCCGTCCAATTCAAAAATGGATAATTCATGCATTTCGGGTTCAGCGCAGGGGGCGGAAACGAAACCCGTGATGGTTCGGAAAACCGGCTTCCGGGCGTGATGGCGGACGTTCAACTTGTGGAATGGGTGTAAACCGGCCCGCTGGGCCAGCGCCGTCAGCCGTTCCATTTCAAACGGGGGCAGCAAAACCCAGAACTGCCCCGCCGGTTTCAGCAAGCGCAGCACACTGGCAATCAGGTCTTCAAACGGCAGTTCGTCGTTGTGGAGCGCCCGGCTGGTCGCCGAATTGGGTGAGCGCAGGTGATTGGTGTAAAAAGGCGGATTGGAAAGGATCCGATCATACGGTTTTTCCGAAAACAACTGAATGGAACTGTGAATTACGCGCACCCGATCCGCGAACGGACTGTTCATCACATTATCGGTGGCCTGGCCAAAAGCCGCTTCGTCTACTTCCACCGCGTCGATCCGGGCCACCGGATTTCGCTGGGCCACCGGATTTCGCTGGGCCGCCATCAGGGCCAGCAAGCCCGTACCCGTGCCGATGTCCAGCAATCGTCCGCCCGCACCCAGATCGGCGTAGGCGCCCAGAATGCAGGAATCCGTGCAAACCTTCATGGCCGCCCGATCCTGCTGAATAGTGAATTGTTTGAAACGAAACAAAAGTGGAATGGGAGGTTAGGCGTTCAGTATACTGGGTTAAAAACCGGTCGGTGGACCGGTTGTTTGGGTTACTGGAATAGCGTGATTGGTAACTATAACGAAAACAGTTTGGCAAAAAAGTGAGTTTGAACAGGATAGTAAATTTTCATCAACATTAGAAAGCATGATCTGTCCACCCAATTCACGCAACCCGTTATCCCGTTTACCGGGGATTTTCTTTTTTCTGGCGGTTTTTTCCCTGCTGCTGAGCGCCTGTGAGGAGCAGAAGGAATTGACGCCCGAAGAAACGGCAAACGCCCGAATTGCCTGTGTCGGCAACAGTATTACGCAGGGAGAGCGCCTGCAATCCGGCGAAAAAAATTACCCTCAACAACTTCAGCTTCTGGTCGGAACCAGCGATACGGTGCAGAATTACGGCGTGAGCGGAAGCACCGTTTTGAAAAAAGGCACCAGTCCGTACTGGAACCAGAGTGCCTATCAAGATGCCCTCAGCTGGAATCCGGGTACGGTTGTCATCGAACTGGGTACGAACGACACCAAAAGCGTAAACTGGCAGTATAAATCCGAATTTAAAGATAATTACATCGAGTTAGTTCGCTCGTTTCAGAATCTGCCTTCCAAACCGGTTGTTTACCTCTGCAAGCCCACGCCGGCTTTCAAGTTTATGTATGACATCAATCCGGAAACCATCAAAAACGACATTCTGCCGCTCATCGACGAAGTCGCCCGGCAAACCAGGGTGAAGGTCATTGATTTGTACACCCCGCTGGAATCGAGCGATTCCTTGTTTATTGACGGCATTCACCCGAACGCGGAAGGCGCGCGCATCATCGCCGGTTTGGTGCGGCAGGCCATTCGTCCGAATCCGGCCGCCAAAACCCGGTAGCAGGGCGCTATTTTCGGCCGAAATCAGCCGGGTTTTCACCCCAGTGCTCGGTTTCCCACTTTAGAATTTTGTTGAGAAACGCATTGGTTTGCAGCCAGGTTTCGGCCCGGTCGAGCATTTCGAACAGGGGCGCGTTGCGGGCGGTTTCTTCCAGTTTGGTGTTGGCTTTCTTTTTCAAGACCCAGCTGATGGCCGTCCGCGAGTCCGAATAAATGGGTAAATCGCTGTTTCGCTGTTTTAGCCAGGCCAGTGCGTGAACAATGGCCAGAAATTCGCCAATGTTGTTGGTGCCGTCGCGAAACGGTCCCTGGTGAAAGAGCAACTGCTTGGTCGTCGCATGAACGCCCTGGTATTCCATGTCGCCCGTGGCCGTGTTCCAGGCGGCATCGACGGCGATGCTGTCCGGAAGCGGTTTTCCGACAAACAGTTTCTGGCTTTTCCCGTCGCTGCCTGGCCCCTTTCCCTGCAGGTGAATATGCGGTTTTTCGCCCAGGGCCTTGTCGGCCACCGTCCGGCTTTCAAACGATTTGTACAGGGCACCCGGAAAGTTCTGAATCTGTTCCTGGCAGGCTTCCCAGGTATCGTAAACTCCTTTTTGGCGACCTTTCCAGACTACGTAATATTTGGGCGTTTTGGCCATATTGAATTCATTCCATGAAACCGCAAAGATACAAATCCGGCAGAAGTTCAAAGCGCCCGGGGTCATAACAGGTTGAGATCCGCGATCCGAAGAAGCCAGAAAGTTTTGGCCATTGCCGGATCGTTACCATTGATTTTTAACGTAGCATTGTAAATAATTAAGATTTTTCTGCATAATCGCGCAACCATACTGACGAACTGTTCGTATGTTTATCAGTCTAAGGTTCGACAACGCTGGCCAGAAAGTACTGTTTTTAATGGATTTAATTCTCTACCTGCTTAGCGGTTTAGCCGGTTTGTACCTGCTCGGCCTGCTTATTGTTACCTTGAATACGCAGAAACAGTGTACCTGTCAACACTGTCGGACGGCGATGCACCTGGAGCGAACCAACCGGCCGCTTTACGTCCGGCGATTGTATGACTTCCTTCCGCTCAAGTTTTTCCGCTGCCGCCGTTGCCAGCGCACATTCTACCTGCATAAAGATACGCCCGATTCCGAACCGGAAACGATGAAAGGGGTCACGCCGAAACCCAAAAGTTCGTACAGCTAGGCAGGCAAAGCCTACCCAGGCACAGTCGTTGCCGGCTGGCTTTCATGAGTTATTGAGTAAAACCGGGTTATAAAATGGGGTTGTCTTCCATCTGGCCCCGAATCAGGCGCAATTTGCGGTTCAGGTTCCGAAGTTCAAGCTGGTACTTCTGGTAGGTGGCAGGATCGTTGCTCTTGAGCGCCGTGTTATGGCTGTAGTAAAGCAGCAGGGCATTCCGGCGGGCGCTAAGCCGCTGGTAGAGTTCGTTTACAAGGTTCATAACTTTGTTGTTTTAGGAATACCAGTGAAAGGACCTGCCGCGCATCCTTTGAAAGGATAACGCTCGTTTTGGCAAAACATACTTACCACTCATCAAAAAAAAGGGACGTATATCACATGATATACGCTCAATGTTTTGAGTATTACGGATTTATCCGACCGCCTGAAAAACGAAAAAACCGCCCGGCTACCGGGCGGTTTTTTGCTGCGAAGTAAGCTGATTTCTTTATAAACGCTCGATAACCGCGCCAATGGCGTTCAACCGACCGTCGATGTTCTGGTAGCCCCGGTCAATCTGCTCGATGTTGTCAATGATGCTATCGCCTTTGGCCGAAAGGGCGGCAATCAGCAGGGCCACACCCGCGCGTATATCGGGGGACGACATCCGGATTCCCTTCAGTTGTTGCTGGCGGTTCAGGCCGATGACCGTGGCCCGGTGTGGATCGCACAGGATCATCTGAGCGCCCATTTCGATTAGTTTATCGACGAAAAACAACCGGCTTTCGAACATCTTCTGATGAACGAGCAGGGTACCCTGCGCCTGAATGGCGGTTACCAGGACGATACTCAGCAAATCGGGGGTAAAACCGGGCCAGGGCGCATCAGAAACCGTCATCATGCCGCCGTCCAGAAAACTCTCGATCTGGTAGTGTTCCTGGGCCGGAACGAAAATGTCGTCTCCGCGAAACTCCATCTTGATACCCAGGCGCTTGAAGACGTCCGGGATAATGCCCAGTTGCGAAATCTGGCAATCCTTGATCGTGATTTCCGACTGGGTCATAGCCGCCAGACCAATGAACGAACCGATTTCAATCATGTCGGGTAACATGGTGTGTCCGGTGCCGCCCAGTTTTTCGACGCCCTCGACCGTGAGCAGGTTCGACGCAATTCCGCTGATTTTGGCGCCCATGCGGTTGAGCATCGAGCAAAGCTGTTGCAGATACGGTTCACAGGCCGCGTTGTAAATCGTTGTTTTTCCTTCGGCCAGCACGGCCGCCATCACGACGTTGGCCGTTCCGGTAACCGAGGCCTCGTCGAGCAACATATACGTTCCCAGCAGATGACTGGCATCGACATTATACATGCCGCTGTCTTCGGAATCGTAATTGAATTTGGCCCCGAGCTTTTCAAAGCCCAGGAAGTGGGTGTCCAGCCGCCGACGGCCAATTTTGTCACCCCCCGGCCGGGGAATCCGCCCGGTTTTGAAACGGCCCAGCATCGGCCCCAGCAGCATTACCGAGCCGCGCAGGGCCGACGCTTTTTCCCGGTATTCTTCGGTGTCCAACACGGATATATCGACCTGATCGGCCTGAAAACGGTAGGAGGAGTCGGACAGTTTTTCGACCCGAACCCCCAGATCGCCCAGCAGCTCAATCAGTTTATTGACGTCGCGGATATTCGGAACATTATGAATCGTGACCGGCTGATCCGTTAGCAAAACCGCACAAAGAATCTGGAGCGCTTCATTTTTAGCGCCTTGCGGAATAATATCACCTTTTAAATGCTGGTCACCGGCAATGCGGAATGAGGCCATATGTGGAATTATAAATGATGAATGATGAATGATGAATTAAAAGAGCTAGTCATTCATCATTCATCGTTCATAATTCATAATGGGTTCTAAATGTTTAGCGCCTTTTACGATTGTTGGAGTTGTTGCCCCGGAAACGGTCGTTGCGGTGGCCGCCATCGCGGTTGTCGCGGCCGCTGTTTCCGCCATCGCGGTGGCCGCGTGAGCCCTGATTCTGGTAGTAATTGTTGTTCGGGCGGTTGCCGGACGTTTCGTTGCGGCTGTAGGAAGGACCCTCATGCCGGCCGTGGGCAGGGCCCTCGTTGCGGCCGTGCGACTGACCACCGGGGTTCCGCCGGGGTGGCTGATCGCCCGTGCGTTCGCGGGGGGTCGCATCAACAAAACCGTTGGTCCGGATCGACTGAATATCGTCGTGGAGCCTGCCGTTGGCCATTTCATCCAGGTTGGTCAGGATCGTCTCATCTTCAACGGCTTCCTTGTTCCAGGTCGAATAAAATGTTTTCATCAGCCGGGCCATGTACGACACAAACGCCAGCCGCTCTTCCTGATCTTCCAGAGAAATGGCTTTGGCGATCAGCAGATTGATGTTCTGGCCGTAGTGCTTGTAGCGCAAACCGTGGGTATTATACGGAACGGGTTGCGGTTTTTTCCCCAGCACATCGGCGGTTGGGGGCGGATAGGGGCTGTCGACATCCAGTTTGAAATCCGAAATGATGTAGAGATCGTCCCACAATTTGTTATAGTAGTCCTGATTATCCCGCATGTTGGGATGGATTTGCCGCATCAGTTCTACCAGGATGTGCGCGTAGCGGGTGCGCTTTTCGCGGTCTTCGATAGTCTGTAGATGTTCGACTAATTTTTGGATATTGCTGCCGTACTCTTTCAAGCGATTGAGGCTCTTTAGGTGTTTTGACAAAAGTAAGAAAAAAAGTATTGCCCTCTAAGAATCCTTTTGATCGGAACAAGCAGGCTAAACCGGGTGTTGAAAAATCATGAAGCAGTGGTACCTGATTTATAAGCCGGAACTGGGCGATACGCTCCGGCTGAGCATTCCGATTGTGATTGCCCAGCTGGGGGTGGTGTTGATGGGCGTAACCGATAATTTGTTCGTGGGACGGTTGTTGGGGGCAGTGCCGCTGGCCGGAGCCGGTTTGTCGGTATCGCTGACGTTTCTGGTGTCGAGCATCGGGGTTGGCGGTTTGTCGGTAATTGCGGCCCTCGTCTCGCAGGCGAACGGGCGTGGTGATGCCGCCGAAATCAACCGCTTATTTCGGGCCGGTTTGCAGGTGGCCCTCTGGCTGGGGCTGGTCCTGGGCGTTGTCGGAGCCGCCTTTGCGTATCACTTTGAGGTGTTCGGGCAAACCCCGGAGGTGACCGAAATTGGCCGGAATTTTATGCTGATTCTCAGTGCGTCGAACATTCCGCTCTTTTTGTTTATTGCGGCCCGGCAGTTGTGCGACGGGCTGGCGCACCCGCGGGTCGCCATGTCGATCACCCTGTCGGCGCTGCTGCTGAACGCCTTGTTCAACTACCTGCTCATCACGGGCGCCGGGCCGTTTCCGGAATGGGGCGTTTACGGTTCGGCAGTAGCCACCCTGCTGTCGCGGCTTTTTATGGCGGTGGCCATTATTGTGTACATTCGTCGGGCGGATCGGTTTCGGCGGTATTTTCAATCGGCGTATCGCGCGTTTGGGGTGGCCGGCCACGTCCGAAAGATTCTGCGGCTGGGCTTGCCGGGCGGTTTTACGTATTTCTTTGAATCGGCCACGTTTTCGCTGGCGGCCATGATGGCGGGCTGGCTGGGTGCCGACCAGTTGGCGGCTCACCAGATTGCGATCAACATGGCCTCCACTACCTACATGATGGCGACCGGTATCTCGGCGGTGGGCGCCATTCGCGTTGGAAGCGCCTTCGGGCGGTCGAGCCAGCTGGCGGTGCGCCGGGCGGGCGTGGCGGCTTTGGTGCTGGTCGTGGGTTTCATGAGCTTGTGCGCCCTTATTTTCCTGACCGCCAACGACTGGCTGGTGAGTTTATACATTCGGGATAATCCGGAAGTGGCCACGCTGGCGGCTTCGCTGGTTATCATGGGCGGTATTTTTCAATTGTCCGACGGTGTTCAGGTGGTGGGCGTGGGCATGTTGCGCGGACTGTCGGATGTGAACGTTCCCACCATCATTACGCTGTTTGCGTATTGGGGCGTCGGCCTGCCCATGAGTTACGTGCTCGGTTTCTGGCTGAACCTCGGCGTGGTCGGTATCTGGTTAGGCTTGCTGGCCGGCTTGACAATGGCGGCTATTCTGCTGCCGCTCCGGTTTTTCCGGCGGGTGCACCCACTTAAAATTTCCCAATCAAACGAACCGGTTTCTCCGTAACGGACGCCCCTCATGAAAACACGTTTTGCGACGACAGTTTCCCCCACCGAGCGGTTTTTGAACGCGCTGGCGTTCCTGCTCATACTCAGTCAGCTGGCTTTGTTTGTGGGTTCTTATTCGGAATTGCCCGCGACCATTCCCGTTCATTTCGGAACCGGCGGAAAACCGGATCGCTGGGGTGGGCGCGGCAATCTGCTGGTCGCACCGGGCGTGTCCGTTTTCCTTTTTCTGTTGTTCTGGGCCATCCGTCAGGTTCCGGCCGAGTATTTCAACCAGACCGCCACTGTAACACCCGAAAACCGGGAACGTCTGCGCCGGAACACCGGCGAAATGCTGGCAGTGCTGTCATTTGTCCTCATGGTTTTCATGACGTGGACCTTCTGGAACTGGTTGCTGGCGGCCGGAAATCCAGGAACGACCAACCCCAAACTGCTGCCCACTGTGCTTCTGCTGGTCAGCATCGCCGGTATCACCCTTTTTTACCTGATCCGCGCCTACCGCCGGGTCTGAAAACAGGGCCGTTACACCGTATCTTTTGTACTGCGGATCAGGCTGATGCCGGAAAAGAAGAAAATGGCGCCCATGATGAGGTAAACCCACGACGCCCGCGCCACCCCCCCGCTGGTGAGGTCCATACCGCCGTAGATCAGACCGACCAGGCCAGCCAGCGTTAAGAGAATACCGAAAATACTTTTTACGCTCATAGTGCTGGATAAAAAATGGTTCGTACGCTATAAACTAGTTTTTGCAAAAAATGGCTGCGAACTGCGCCGGATCTTTTTTGGAATGGGGCTGCAAAACCGCTTTTTGTTTTTTTTCGGTAACTTCGTTGGTACTTTTGCCGGTTTCCAGCCTGGCTAAACCCTTTTATGTTTCGAATACCAACCCCCGCGTTTGCTCCCCTTGCGCAGTCGTTCGACGGTGATCTTTATTTCGACGATTCGTCCGAACACCAGGCCATGCGCCTGCTCTACGCAACGGATGCGTCGGTTTACCAGGAAAAACCGCTGGCCGTTGCCCTGCCGAAAACCGTAGAAGATATCAAACGCCTGGTGCGATTTGCCCGCCAAAACCGGACGTCGCTCATTCCACGCGCGGCCGGAACGTCGCTGGCCGGGCAGGTGGTTGGGGGCGGCATCGTCGCCGATTGCTCCAAGTACTTTTCGAACATCCTGGAAATCAACCCCGAACAACGCTGGGTGCGCCTGCAGCCGGGCGTGATTCGCGATGATCTGAACGCCACGCTAAAACCGCACGGTCTGATGTTTGGACCGGAAACCTCAACGGCCAGCCGGGCGATGATCGGCGGCATGATCGGCAATAATTCCTGCGGTCTGCACTCCATCGTCTGGGGCGACACCCGCCATCATTTGCTGGAAGTGAAAGCGGTTTTGAGCGACGGCGCGGAAGTGACCTTCAAAAGCCTGACGGCGGACGAGTTCGAGGCCAAATGCCGGGGCGAGAACGTCGTGAGTCCGCTGGAGCAGCAGCTGTACCAGCAGATCAAAAACCGGCTGGGCAGTCCGGTCACGCAGCAACAGATTCGGGCCGGTTTTCCCAAACCGACCATCACGCGCCGGAATACCGGCTACGCCCTCGACGCGCTGGTGGCTTTTTTTGAGCCCCTGACCGAGCAGCCGTTCAACTTCTGCCAGCTCATTGCGGGATCCGAAGGAACCTTGTGTTTTGTGACGGAAGCCAAACTGAACGTGTTGCCCCTGCCGCCCAAACACAGTGCGCTGGTTTGCGGGCATTTTATGACCATCCGGCAATCGCTGGAGGCTAACCTGGTGGCGCTGGAGCACCAGTGTTCGGCGTCGGAGCTGGTCGATGATTACATCCTGCAACTGACCAAAGGCAATATCGAACAGGCCAAAAACCGGGATTTTGTGGAAGGAGATCCCAAAGCCGTGCTGATGGTGGAGTTTTTCGCCGACACCCTCGAAACGGTTACGCTGAGAGCCAGCCGGTTAATTGCCGACCTGCAAGCGCGGGCGTTGGGTTATGCCTACCCGGTTTTATTCGGCGTTGAAGCCACCAAAGCCTGGAATCTGCGGAAGGCCGGGCTGAGCATCATGTACAACATTCCGGGCGACCATAAACCGGCCAATGTGATCGAAGATTGTGCCGTCGATGTGCGGGATTTGCCCGATTACATCGACGAGCTGGATCGCATGGCCGCCGAAAAACACGGGTTGACGCTCGAGTATTCGGCCCACGCCGGAGCGGGCGAACTGCACGTTTTGCCACTGATCAACCTGAAATCGGGCGAAGGACGGCAGCAGTTTCGGGAGTTGCTGGCGGATACGGCGGCCCTGGTCAAAAAATACGGCGGTTCGTTGTCGGGCGAACACGGCGACGGGCGGTTGCGGGGCGAATTCATTCCGTTCATGATTGGCGAGGCCAATTTCCAGCTGGTGCAGGAAGTCAAGCAAACCTGGGATCCACAGGGCATTTTCAATCCCGGAAAAATTGTCAACACCCCGGCCATGAATGCGTTTCTGCGGTATGAACCGAATCAGAAAACCGTGCCGATTCCGACGGTTTTTGATTTTTCGGCGGAGGAAAATATCCTGAATCTGGCCGAAAAATGCAGCGGTTCGGGCGATTGCCGCAAAACCGAAATCACGGGCGGTACGATGTGTCCGAGTTACATGGCCACCCGCCGGGAGCGCGACACCACCCGGGCGCGGGCCAACATCCTGCGGCAATTTCTGACGCACTCGGAAAAGGAAAACCGCTTCGACCACGAGGAAATTAAGGAAGTGATGGACCTCTGTCTGTCGTGCAAAGGCTGCAAGTCCGAGTGTCCGTCGAGCGTGGACATCAGCCGGATGAAGGCGGAGTTTTTGCAGCATTATTACGACGCCAACGGCACCCCCCTGCGCTCCCGGCTGGTCGGCAGTTTTACCAAACTGATGTCGCTGGCGAGCCTGGCCCCCTGGGCGTACAATGCCATTTACGATACGCCCGCGCTGCGCCGGATTGCCAACCGCCTGGCCGGTTTTCACCCGGAGCGAACCATGCCGGAACTGGGCAAAACGACCTTGCGCCAGTGGAACGAACGGAGGAGAAAAGAAGAAAGAATGCGAGGAGCGGCTTTCCGCCCTTCTTCCTTTCCTTCCGTTTCGCCTAGAGTGTATCTCTTCTGCGACGAGTTTACCAATTACAACGATGTGGAAGTGGGCATGAAAACCGTTCAACTGCTGGAACGGCTCGGTTACGAGGTGGTTATTCCCGACCACCTGGAAAGCGGACGAACGTATCTGTCAAAGGGCCTGGTGCGGGATGCGCAAAAGATTGCCGGGACGAATGTAAACCGCCTGAAAGATCTGATTACGCCCGAAACGCCCCTGATCGGCATCGAACCCTCGGCCATTCTGGGCTTCCGGGATGAATACCCCGATCTGGTGCCGCCATCGTTGAAAGCCGACGCGCAGCACCTGGCGAAAAATACCCTGCTGGTCGATGAGTTCATTGCGCAGGAAATCGATCAGGGCCGAATCACAAAAACCGCCTTTACGAGCGAAAAACGGCTGATAAAACTCCACGGGCACTGCCACCAGAAAGCCCTGGCGTCGCTCGTGCCGACGAAAAAGATGTTATCGTTGCCCGAAAACTACGAAGTGCAGCTGATTCCGTCCGGATGCTGCGGCATGGCGGGCTCGTTTGGTTACGAAAAAGAGCATTACGAACTGTCGATGCAGGTCGGCGAACTGGTCTTGTTTCCGACAGTCCGGGCGCAGCCCGAAGCGGTGCTGATTGCCGCCCCCGGCACCAGTTGCCGCCATCAGATCAAAGACGGCACGAGTCGGAGGGCCCAACACCCGGCCGAAATTCTGTTTGATGCCCTGAAATGACCGGGTCCCCGATTTACTCGATGCAATTGTAGCGGAACGTTTGCTGGTAGGACTCGGAAAAAGCGTCGGAGGGAATGGACACCTGCGTCTCCTGGGTCAGCCGAACCGGATTGAAACTGGCGTCGTATTCGGTGTTAAATCGATTGGTTTCAAAGCGGGAAACTGCCCCCGTACTGTCGGTTACTTTGCGGGTAAATGACTTGCTGTCAAACCGTTGCAGGTAGCGGGCGGCATCCGGTTCGGTGTGGTTGGTCAGCGCCAGTAAGGCCAGCACGATGGATTGGGAGGTGTCGTAGAACGGCGAATGATTGGCGGCACTTTGTTCAAACGTAAATTCTTCTTCCGTTCGGGAGCCGTCCTTGTAGCCATTCTGGACTGTCTGGGCGACCAGATCTTCCGTCCGATCGGCAATTGTACCGTAGGAAAATTGAAAAATCCGGCTGGAAATAAACGAATTGGACGGCAGCAACACCCGCGTTTCCACGATTTTAACCAGCCGTTCCGTCCGGTCCTGGGAGGCATAATTCAGGGAAAAAACCGTTCGTTCTTTGTTGTTGACGATATACGACGCTTTTTCGATGCGTTCGAATTCGTCGTAATCCAGACTAAGGACGGTGGCATTATCGGACGTGAACGCCGAAGCGACCTTTCCGCCCACGTATTTAAAATTGAAGGTAATGGCGTGATTCGGACTCCGGTCACTGAAGGACTTTAGCTTGCCGGTTTGGTAGGTAAACGATTGCCGGCTAATTTCCGCCAGATCAGCGGTTTGCCGTTGCTGCCGAACAATTTCCGTAACCAGACAGACCTGGTCGAACGGATCAGGATCATTGAGTGTACAGGCTGCGAGTACGACGGCCATCCATCCGAAGCCAAACCATTTTTTCATAGACACGACGGCCAAATCAACAACTGAATGGCCAAAATACGAACTATTTGCCAAAAAGTAGTAGATTCGATTGCCAAACAACACCATGACCCTCATCCAGCAACGACACCAACTGCTTGAAAAATTACGAGCCATCGACCAGCCGGAAGCCATCCGGAAGTATTTTGGATTGCTCAAGGAGTTGATCGAAATGGTCAATTTGCCCAACGGCGACGCCCGGCTGGCGTTTGTCGTCCACCGCGATCGAAAAGCCATCTCGGCTTACATCAACTTTTTCATGGCCCTGCAACTCTACCGGCCCCGGCAGGGCGAAGTGGAATTCTGGCTGACGGTGAAAAAAGGCTGCCGGGAACGGATCGAAGCCATCGGTGTGGTGGATGTGGTGCCGCTGACCGAAAAATCCGATTACATTTCCGTGGTGATCGGACAGTCGTCGGACCATCTGCTCAATCATCCGGTTTTGCGTACCTGTTGGGAAGACTGCCTGATGGAACTGCTGGTGACCACCAAGCGGGGACCGCACACGGCCACCCACAACCCGCTAGTGTATCAGGCCGCCGATAACGAAGCCATTCGCGGGGAAATCATGACCACCCTGTTTCGGCCCGAACCGGCTGCCGATGCCAAAAACCGGGTGGAGGAAGAACCCGAACGGTATGAAAAAACCGCCCCGGAGCGCCCCGCCATTCCGCAGAACCTGATTCTGTACGGGCCGCCCGGCACCGGCAAGTCGTTCGAGGCAAGGCAATTAAGCAAAGCGTTTGACAGCGAGTGGGTTACCTTTCATCCGTCGTTTGGCTACGAAGAATTTGTGGAGGGAATCCGGCCCGAAACCCGCAGCGGGCAGGTTACCTACAACGTTGCGCGGGGGATTTTTTACAAAGCCTGTCTGGCCGCGCTGCAAAAAGCCGGGTATGCGACCCTGGCCGACTGCCTGAACGATTCGTCCGAAAACCGGCACCGGCACCTGGCCCTGGCCGACGCCCACCTGCTGGTGATCGACGAAATCAACAGGGCCAACATTTCCAGGGTTTTTGGGGAACTGATTACCCTCATCGAGCCGGATAAACGGCTGGGTACGGCGAACGAATTGTGGCTGACCCTGCCGTATTCGCAGGAGCGGTTTGGGGTGCCCGCGAATCTCTATATCGTGGCCACGATGAACACGGCCGACCGCTCCATTGCCCTGCTGGACATTGCCCTGCGCCGGCGGTTTTCTTTTCGCGAATTAAGTCCGGATTCTACCCTGCTCACTCCGGTGGAGGGCGTTGATTTAGGGGACCTGCTGCGCGTACTGAACGAACGAATTGAATACCTTTATGACCGCGATCACCTGATCGGTCATGCCTATCTGCTGGCGGTACAGTCGCACGAAGAGCTGTGTGACGTATTTTGTGACCGCATCATTCCGTTGTTGCAGGAGTATTTTTACAACGACTGGCGAAAAATTCAGATGGTGCTGGGCGACAACCCGGCCTGGGGAAAGGCACCCGATCAGAAATTGGTTTGGGTAAAAAAACAGTATCGCCCGGCTTTAACCAAAGAGCTTTTTGGCGAAGAACCGGACGAGTCGGCGGAGGTGGTTACCTTTGAAATCAATCCGCACCTGCTCCGGCGGGAATACGACCAGATCCCGAAAGAAGCGTTTGTGCATATTTATCAAAAACCGTAAGGGAGCATCGGGCTGAAGTCTGTGTGACAAAGCGTTAAATTTCAAACTAATCGAATGTACGGACCTGATGTCCGTGGGTACTGCAATTATGAAAGCACTTGTTTTAACCGAATACAAACATTTTGAAGTTCAGGATTTGCCCCGCCCGCAACCCGGCCCGACCGACGTGCTGGTGAAGGTTCAGGCGGTTGGCATCTGCGGCAGCGATGTTCACGGGATGGACGGCAGCAGCGGACGACGGATTCCGCCCATTGTGATGGGCCACGAAGCGTCGGGAATCATTGCGGAAACCGGCGAAGCCGTGAAAAACTGGGAGGTGGGCGACCGCGTTACCTTCGATTCAACGGTTTATCAGCTCGACGACTGGTACAGCCGCCGGGGGATGTATAACCTGAGCGACGGGCGCGAGGTGCTGGGCGTTTCGACGCCCGATTTCCGGCGGCAGGGCGCATTTGCCGAATACGTGGTGGTGCCGCAACACATTCTTTACCCGATTCCGGACAACGTCAGTTTTACCCAGGCGGCTTTGGTGGAACCGGTCGCCGTGGCGCTGCACGCGCTGAGCCTGACGCCCATTCAGGTGAATGATTCGGCGGTGGTGGTGGGCGCGGGCATGATCGGTTTGTTCGTCATTCAGGCCCTGAAACTGGCGGGCTGCGGTTCCATTATTGCCGTCGATCTGGACGATGACCGGCTGGCGCTGGCCCAAAAACTCGGCGCCGACGTGGCCCTGAATGCCGGCCGGCAGGATATTACGGCGGAAGTTCAGGCGCTGACGCACGGACGCGGGGCCGACGTTTCGTTTGAAGTCGTCGGGATTGCGCCTGCGGTAAAAACCGCCATCGACTGCGTTCGGAAAGGCGCAACGGTTACGCTGGTGGGCAATCTGTCGAAATCGGTCGATATTTCATTGCAGGCCATCGTGACCCGTCAGTTGCGGTTGCAGGGTTCCTGCGCCATCAACGGCGAATACGAAGCCGCGCTGGCACTGATTTCGTCCGGAAAAATCAACGTGGAAGCCATCCTGAGCGCCGAAGTACCGCTCACGGAAGGAGCCAGTTGGTTTCAGCGACTTTACGAAAAAGAAAAAGGATTGATCAAAGTGGTGTTGAAGCCCTGAGTACAGGCGGTTTTTCGCACCTGCCAGCGGTTCAGTATTCAGTATTCGATGTTCATTAGTCGCTATTAAAACCCTTCCTGCGCCCCTCCAAGGCTCTCCGGTCAGAATACGGTTTTGGGCCCCGGAGGAGCGTATCTGGATTTAAGAGCGAACATCGAATCCCGAACCACGACTAACCATAACTGAAAATTTACGGTCAGGGAACGGCCGTGTATCGAATCACGTAGGTGGCACTGGAACCGGACCAGTACTCGATGATCAGTTCGGTTTCGCTTAAAGCCGCAAGGCGCATTTCGGTGAGCGAGACACACGAAACCTGGGCGCAATACCCGTTGATCCCCCGGCCAATTTTCCGCACTTTCAGAACGGTTCCGTACCGGCTTACTTCCACCGGCGAGCAGCATAGTTGATCCTGGTTATCGTACCGAATGGTGCCATCGGGCAAAAATTCAAGAACTTCTACCGGCGTGTTGACGCGCCAGTCTTTTCCGTTTTGGGTGATTTCGACGGATTTCCAGCGTTTGTAGAGTTCATCGAAGGGGAAGACGGCCGGTTTGGACTGGTCGCAGGCCAGAGCGACAAAGACAATCAGCAAAAAGGAGAGTACGGTTTTCATTGTTTAGGAACGGAAAAGGAGGGATTTTTTAATGGACCGGTTTGTATTTTATTTGGACGGAGCCGATGGGATTGCCAGGGCCGAAAATACTTTCCAGCACCAGTTCATCGGCCGTCACAGACACCATTTTATAGGCTGACGGAAGGGCACAGTCAACGTGTTCGCACCCGGCTCCCAGGTAGAATTGAGTCAGTTTTAAAGTGTCCTGCTGCCGCTCGAACTCGATGGGCGAACAACAGGGCGGTTTTGGCGAGTCATAGCGAATGGTGCCGTCGGCCCGAAACTCCGGTCGCGATTCCGAAGAAATGGTTTTCCAGTTGCCGTCGCCACCTTTTAGTTCCGTCAGCTGCCATTTTCGATACAGCAAATCCGTGGGCGCTGCGTCGCGCTCTGCTTTCTGACACGCCACCGTACCGGCCAAAATCAGCACGAAGAGAACCAGTTGTTTCATGACTTTCCTACTTTTGTACAGAAGAGTCGTTTCGCGGCCCAAGCGTTGGATTCGTTTCGCAAGAAATCTTTTATTCGCCAATTGCCCCGCTTAAATCAATTTTCAATTCTTAATTATGCCTCAAACCCTGAACGTCGCCCTGATTGGCCCCGGTAAAGTGGCGCATAACCACGCCCGGGCTACTTTGCAAACCCCCGATACCAAACTCGTTGCCATCTATGGCCGGAACCATACGCGGGCCGAAGAGTTCGCGAATCAATACCAGATTGCGGCTTATTCCGACATTTACGACATGGTCGATCGTGAGAACGTGGACATCTGCATTGTCTGCACCCCACACCCGGCCCACCGCGTAGTAACCGTAGCCGCGCTCGAAGCCGGGGCCCATGTGCTGGTGGAAAAACCGCTGGCGTCGTCGCTGGCCGACTGTGATGCCATGATCGAAGCGGCCCGGAAAGCCAACCGGCAACTTGCCACGGTGAGCCAGCGCCGGTTTTACGAACCCTGCCTGCGGATGCGCCAGACCATTGATGACGGAAAAATTGGAAAACCGGTGCTCGGCCTGGCCCAGTTGTTCGGCTGGCGGAGCGAAGAATACTACCGCAGCGACCCGTGGCGCGGTTCGTGGGAACACGAAGGAGGGGGCGTTCTGGTCAATCAGGCTCCGCACCAACTGGATCTGTTGCTCTGGTACATGGGCGAGATGGAGGAAGTATACGGCGTCTGGAAGAACCTCAACCACCCCTACATCGAGGTTGACGACACGGCGGTGGCGATTGTTCGCTTTAAAAACGGCGGCATTGGCAACGTCATCGTCAGCAATTCGCAGACGCCCGGTATTTACGGAAAAGTGCATATTCACGGCCAGAATGGCGCTTCCATTGGGGTGCAGACCGACGGCGGTTCGATGTTTATTGCCGGTATGACGTCGATTCAGGACGCGCCGTACAATGATGTCTGGTCGGTGCCGGGCGAAGCCGATAGGCAAAGCATCTGGAAGGCGGAGGATGATCGCGACTTCAACAGTGTCGATTCGTCCAGCCATTATTTTTCGCTGCAACTGGCGGATTTTGCGCAGGCCATTCGCGACGGACGACAACCGCTGGTGACGGCCGGCGATGGCCGGAAGGTGGTGGCGCTGTTTGAGGCTATTTACGAATCGACGCGCACCAATCTGCCCGTTCGATTGGGTTAGGAAACCGGGTTCAACAAAGTTCGATGCGTAGACGTTTTGGAAATAATGCACCGGATTATGAAAAAACTGACTCCACTTTTTTACGTCATCGGATTCATGGTGCTGGCCGACGGGTGCCGCAAGACACCCGCCACCAGCTCTTCGCAAGCGCCCGATCTGGGCACCCTCAGCACAACCAATCTGGGGAGCAAACGCCGACAGGGCGTCGATTTTACGGCGCAGGGCGCCACGCCAACCTGGCTGCTGGACATTGATTTTACCAAAATCATTCGGTTTCAGGCTCCGAATGGCGCGGTGCTGACGGCCGCCATACCGAAATCGCAACGGGCGCCAGACGGGAACGGCATTCTGTTTGATGCGCCCCTGATGGCCAGTCCAACCGGCTCGAACCGCCGATCTGCCGCGTCGGGCCGGCGCGACGGACGGTTGAAAATCACCATCAGTCCGGTGGTGTGCCGGGATACCCGCAGCGGCCAGTCGTATGCCTACGGCGTAACGATTGAGTCCAACGGCCAGCGGTACGGCGGTTGCGGCACGTTTCTGAACGGCACGACCCGGCTCAACAGCCAGTGGGTGCTGGAAACCTACCGGGGCCAGCGGCTTCACGCCGAACAATTTGTCAACCGGCAAATGCCGACGCTCGATATCAACCTGAAAGAGAAGCGCTTGCAGGGCTTCACGGGTTGCAACACCATGCAGGGCCAGGTGAAAGCCGAGGGTGACAACGTACGGTTTGAGTCCATTTCGACCACGCGCCGGGCCTGCCCGTATAATTTTGAAAGCGGTTTTTTGTCGGCCCTGCAAAGCGTTTCGCTCTACCGCATCAGCAACAACCGCCTGACGCTGCTGGCCGACGGCAAATACGTCATGACGTTTCGAAAAACGGCTAAAAAAGAAACCGCTGGCACCGAACCGGGCGAGCCGTAGGGCCGATCGAAAACCGGATGACTTTCTAATCCATTCCTGCATGCATTATTCCATTACCGAATACGGCCTGATCCGGCGACTCCGGGATTTCTCCGATGCGGCCAATTCGCTGACGGAATTGTATTTGCCGGATTCGGCTTTCGACGCCCTCCGCAATTTCGTAACGGAGAACGAAGCCGATGCCGTCATGCTTTTTTTTCTGCAAAAAGGCCGGGAATGCATTCGGGTGAAGAATTACGTCGGTTTGCTCGAAACCCGCGACGGCACCCAGCTCGAGATTTTGCCCAAAGCGGCCACCGTTGGACAGGCCCGCCACCTTTTGCTGCGGATGCTTCGTCACCTGCGCCACAGCCCGTTTCGGCCCGTCGAATCGGCCCGGCTGGAGGCCAACCGGCTGCCGTTGTGGGAAATTTTTATCACGCTGTTTCTGGACGAAGTAACGCCGGTGGTTACGCGGGGATTGCAAACGTTTTATGTCGCCCAGACCGCCAGCCAGCGGTTTTTGAAAGGCAAGCTGGAATTGGCCGAACAGCTTCGGCAGAACCCGTTTCATGCGGAGCGAATGGTGACCACTTTCGACGAGCAAACGGCCAATTTAGCCCCCAACCGCCTGCTCAAGTCGGCGCTGGAACGTGTGCAGCCGCGGTCCGGCACGGTAGCCAACCAAAGCCGCATCCGGCAGCTGCTCTTTGCGATGGACGACATTCCGGCTTCCGACCGGATTTCGGATGATTTGCGGAGCCTTACCGCCCAAAACCGCCTTTTTGCGCATTACCAACCCGCTTTGCGCTGGGCGGAAGCCCTGCTGACCGGCCGGGTTTTCAGCCTGACGCCGGGTCGGCACCTGACGCTGGCGCTGTTGTTTCCGATGGAGCGGGTGTTTGAGGATTACGTGGCCGCCGGTTTTCGCCGGTCAGTACCGGAGGGCGAGGTCGTCATTCAGGATTCGTCGCAACACCTGATCGACAACCACAGCGGTTTGCGGAAATTCAAATTGCGCCCGGATATTTTGCTGCGCCGGCAGGGCGTTACGACGGTTCTGGATACCAAATGGAAACGAATCGATGCCGCCCATGCCACCGGAAATTACGGCATCGATCAGGCTGATTTGTACCAGCTTTACGCCTACGGAAAAAAATACGACGCCACGGAACTGGTGCTGATTTACCCCGCCACGGAGCAGTTTCAAAAACCGCTCGACCTCTTCGGCTACGACGAAACCCTGCATTTGCGCGTCGTTCCGTTCGACCTCTCGCTGCCCCTGGACGAAGCGGTTTCTGCAATCCTGATGAAGGACGAACGATAACCGGTTTCGCAGCGCGGTTTTAAAATTCATCGTTCATCATTCATAATTCATCATTAACTTACACCCGACTTAACCTCTAAACTCCTAAATGCCACTTCTACTCACCTTCCTGGGCATTCTGGCTCTGATTTTCCTGATCGCATTTGTTAAAATCGACACCTTTATTTCGTTTGTGCTGGTATCGTTCGCCATTGGGCTGGCGTCCGGAATGGAGGTGAGTGCTGTCGGCAAATCCATTCAAACCGGCATCGGCGGAACGCTGGGCGAACTGGTTCTGATTGTCGGTTTTGGTGCGATGCTGGGCCGTTTGGTGGCCGAAAGCGGGGCTGCCATGCGGATTACGAACGTTTTAATCAAAATTTTTGGCGTCAAAAATCTCCGTTGGGGGCTGGCGCTGGCCGGTTTTATCATCGGTATTCCGCTGTTTTACAACGCCGGTTTTATTATTGTTTTTCCGCTGATCATCACGATTACCGCATCGTCGGGCCTGCCGATGATGACCGTGGCCGTTCCGATGCTGGCGGCTTTGTCGGTGGCCCACGGCTACCTGCCCCCGCACCCGTCGCCCGCGGCCATTGCCGGGCAGTTAGGGGCCAATATTGGCCGAACCCTGATTTATGGCATCATCGTGTCGATTCCGGCGATTGTGATTGCCGGGCCGATTTTTGGCAAAACGCTGACGAAATACCAGCCCCGGATTGACCGCGATCTGTTTAAAGTCCGCCAGATTCCTGAGGAAGAGCTACCGGGCGCGGGGATCAGCTTTCTGGTGGCGCTGCTGCCGGTTTTACTGCTCACGCTGACCGGCCCGCTCAAGGCGGTTTTACCGGCGGGTTCTGTGGCCAACCAATTCGTAACCCTGCTGGCCGAACCGTATATCGGGATGTTGCTGTCGGTGCTGGTGGCGGTTTATTTTCTGGGGATTCGGCGGGGGCTGACGATGAAAGCCGTCATGAAAGACCTCGAAGAAGCCATCAAAGCCGCGTCGCCGGTTTTGCTGGTCATTGCCGGAGCCGGGGCTCTGAAGCAGATTTTTATCGACAGCGGCACCAGCAAATACATCGGATTTCTGTTGCAGGGCGTCGATATTTCGCCCTTGCTGCTCGGCTGGGGCATTGCCGCCGTGATCCGGGTGTGCGTTGGTTCGGCAACGGTGGCCGGTTTGACAACCGTCGGCATTATTCTGCCCCTGATCGAGCAGAACACGAATGTCAAGCCGGAACTGATGGTGCTGGCCATTGGCTCGGGCAGCCTGATGATGTCGCACCTGAACGATGGCGGTTTTTGGTTATTCAAAGAATATTTTAACCTGAGCATCAAAGAAACGCTGCAAACCTGGACGGTGATGGAAACAATTGTTTCGATTATCGGTCTGTTCGGCGTTTTAGCCTTAAATTTGGTGGTTTAATAATGGGTATACGGTTTTCGGAATTTGCACCGTAAACTGAAAACCGTATACCGTAAACCAAAAACTGACGACAATGGAATACATGGCTCATCATTACCTGAACGCCGGCTTTGAACCGGAAAAAAATTTAAATTTCGAACAGGAATCAACTTCTGATCTCACTTCTGAAACCGCTCCTATGACGCCTGATGAAAAATTTGCCCAGCTGGGACTGACTCTGCCGCCCGCTCCGAAGCCGATGGGCGTTTATAAACCTTGCCTGATCGTTGACAAATTCGTGTATGTGTCGGGCCACGGGCCGGTGAAAAACGACGGCAGCCGCATCATTGGCCGCATCGGGGCCGAGATGAACATCGACGAAGGAAAACTGGCCGCTCAGCAGGTTGGTTTGACGATTCTGGCCACCCTGAAAGCCAAATTCGGTACGCTGAACAAAATCAAGCGCGTCATCAAAACGCTGGGGATGGTCAACGCAACGGCCGATTTTGAGCGGCATCCGTTTGTAATCAACGGCTGTAGCGAACTGTTCGTGGCGGTTTGGGGGGAAGACAACGGCGTGGGCGTGCGCTCCGCTGTGGGAATGGGCACGCTGCCGGAAAACATTCCGGTGGAAATTGAAGTGATGTTCGAGCTGGAAGACTAAAAATGGAAGACTATCGGGTTCAAAATAGTCAGTTAATTGATTCGCCGGCGCTGGTAATTTATCCCGACCGGATTGCGCGCAACATCCGGACCATGCTGGACATGGTGGCCGGGGACGCCGACAAGCTGATTCCGCACGTCAAAACGCACAAGATGGCCGAGGTGGCCCGGATGCAGGTCGAAGCGGGCATCACGAAGTTCAAGTGCGCGACCATCGCCGAAGCCGAAATGCTGGCCGACACGGGGGCGCGGCACGTACTGGTGGCGTATCAGCTCACCGGCCCGAAGCTCCACCGGTTTTGCGAATTGGTTCAAGCCTATAATTGGGTGGAATGGGCGTCGCTGATCGACAATTGGGTGTCGGCGGAGGAACTGGCCGCGGAGTTTGAGAAAACCAACCACCGGCCGATCATTTACATTGACGTGAATCTGGGGATGAACCGGACCGGCCATGCCATCGATGAAAAGTTAACGGAATTATACCGACAGTTGAAGGCCGACGAGCGGTTTGATCTGCGCGGTTTCCACGCTTACGACGGTCATTTGCACGACGCGGATGTGAGGGTCCGGCAGGAAAAGGCGGACGCCGGACTAAAACCGCTGGAAGATTTTGCCGATACGCTGGAGCAGGAAGGGGGTGCCCGGCCCGTCATCGTTGTGGGCGGAACGCCCACGTTTTCCAACCACGCCCAGCGCCCGAACGTCTGGTGCAGCCCCGGTACCTGCCTGTTGTGGGACTGGGGGTATGGGAGTCTGCTCACCGAGCAGCACTTTGAATGGGCCGCCTTGCTGCTGACGCGGGTCATTTCAAAACCGGCCCCGGGCCTTATAACAACCGATCTCGGCCACAAAGCCGTGGCCGCCGAAAATCCGTTGCCGAAACGGGTGCGGTTTTTAAACCTGCCCGACTATGAAGTTATCGGTCAGAGCGAGGAGCACCTGGTGTTGCGCGTGGCGGATTGGGAAAGCGTCCGGATTGGCGACGTGCTGTACGGCGTGCCGTACCACATTTGTCCGACCGTGGCGCTCCACGACGAAGCGCAGGTCGTTCTGGCGGGCGAGACCACCGGACGCTGGGCCATTGACGCCCGCAAACGCCGGATTACTTATTGACAAAACCGTAAACCCCAAACCTGAACCAGTACTCATGCGTACGTTTCCCATTCTTTTGCTGACTTTCATGTGGCTGGCCCTGACGCCTTCCAAACCCACGCGCGTGGTCTTTTTTGGCGATTCCATTACGCAGGCCGGTGTCAGGCCCGGTGGCTACATTACCCGCATCGGCGATATGCTGAAGCAAAACAACCTGGCGAACGAGTACGAACTGGTGGGTGCGGGGATTGGCGGCAACAAAATTTACGACCTGTTTTTACGGATGGAGGAGGATGTGCTGGCCAAACAACCCAACATCACGTTTGTGTACGTGGGCGTGAACGACGTCTGGCACAAACGGACGTTCGGCACCGGCACCGATCCCGACAAGTTTGTGAAATTTTACGATGCGGTCATTAAAAAACTGCAAGCCGCCGGAAGCAAAGTGATTCTGTGTACGCCCGCCGTGATTGGCGAAAAAACCGACTTTTCCAACGATCAGGACGGCGATTTGCAACAGTATTCCAAACTGATTCGGGATATTGCGACCAAACACAGTTTGCCCTTGTGTGATCTGCGGAAAGCGTTTCTGGATTATAACCTGAAGAACAATCCCAAAAACGACGAAAAAGGCATTCTGACCACGGATCGGGTCCACCTGAACGATGTCGGAAACCAGTTGGTGGCCGACGAAATGTACAAGTTGATGGTGAGCGCCAAGTAAGCGGTTTTGCGTTGATAGAATCCGTCCAAACCTGGAAGGTCTTGAAGACCTTCCAGGTTTCCTCTTTTATTTCCCGATGTTCAACAAACGGACCAAATACATTCTGCTGGTTCTCACGGCCCTGCTGCTGGGTTACATCGTGTACGATGCTGGCTCAGAACCGGGTATTGACGATCTGAAAGGAACATACCGGGAGGTGGGTATGTACCGGAATGAGAACAACACCGGCCCAATCATCCGGATTTATGCCGTAACGGTCAGTGATTCAACGCGCTGGGATGAAATGCGGCAGTACGGGGATCTGATGCTGTACACCAAATACGGCACGACCCGCGTTTACTTTTTTCCGGCAGGAAAACCGGCCCCGACCCGGCTTGCCCCGGACCGCCCGAATTTTGATCCGACCTACGAGCCGCATTGTCTGGCGGTGTATGAAAAAGATGCCATGAGCCAGGTGACGTTCCGGAAAAAACCGTTCAGTTCGGTTCAGGAAACGGCTGCCGAAAGACAGGCGCTGAGGGTGGGCGCAAAATAATACAGGGGGGCCACGATGCGAATCGTAACAAAGGACCCGGTTGACTGCCAGAGGGCGTTCAACCGGGTGTGCTGTTTTAAACGGTGTGGATAAAGCGGATTATTTTTCACGACAAGCGTAGGCAGGGATGAGCGGGGAGAAAGGACAGAAAGTCACTTCCCCCGGGTCGCATCTCTTTTGGCTAAAATTTACACGTCAAACGGCAGTTCGTATTCTTTCACCACCGGCTTTGACGAACGGGTTTTGACTTCCACTCTGGCTTTGAGCGGAAAGCCGAGGACCAGCGAGTTTTTGACATACTGGTCTTCGTGGGCCATCCACGAATAATTTTCCAGCAGGTATTCATTCACACCCGCTTTGTAGGCCTGATACGCCAGCCGCTCCACAAACAGGGGTTCGTAATTGATGGTGTTTCCCATGTAGAGCACCTGGATGCCGGGCCGCGATTCGTTGCCCAGTTCGGTACAGCCGAGAACGGCGATTTTCAGGGAAGAACCGTCTTCAAGGTCTTTGACGGCCCATTCGTCGATGGTTGTTTTTACATTAGCCATTGTTGTTGTTCGGTTATCGTGGAAGGATAGCCCAAAGATAAAGCGACCCGGGCGGGCAAGCCACCCGGATTTAACAACTGGCAGGAATAGGCCAATAACTGGGGCAATCGGGCTTAAACCGCGGGCGAGTCCGGCAGCATCACCCGCAGTTTTCCGGGCCAGATCTCCGCCGTAATTTCCCGGATCTTCCCCCGGTATTCGCCGTCGATCTGGAAATAAGCTTTCCGTTTGGTGATGAGGTGGACGGAGGTGGCCGGAAAAATTTCGATGTACTTGGAATCGAACGGGCGAAACTGGAAAAACATTTTCATAATTTCCCAGAACCGCAAACTGCGCATGACAACCACTTCAAACTTTCCGTCGGCCACGTCGCCTTCGGGATTGATGATGGCGCCGGTGCCGTACATCCGGGCGTTGGCCAGCACCACCATAAAAGCGGCCCGATGCACGACTTCACTGCCCGTATTGATCTGCATCCGGAGCAGGCGTCTGCGCATCAGAACCCGCAGAACACCCCGGGCGTACCCCAGTTTGCCGCGCATTTTCCCCTGCTCAAAATACTTGACCAACTGGGCGTTCATGCCGATGTCGCTCAGGTGGAGGCAATGTTCGGTGCCGTTGATGCAAATCAGGTCGATCGGTTTTTCAAGGCCGTCGACCAGGACGGCCAGGCTTTCTTCCGGCGTAGCCGGAATGTTCAGCTCTTTGGCCATGCCGTTGGCTGAACCCGCGGGGAGAATGCCCAGCGGCAGGTTGGCGTTCAGGGCGTGTTCGGCCACGAACTTGATGGTGCCATCGCCCCCCACGGCCACCAGCCGGTCGGGTTGGACCGACGCGATTCGTTCGGGGAATTTTTCGTGGTCACTTTTACCATCTAACAGAAACAGATCGGCCGAATGCGGTTGATTTTCAAAGAAATTGTGGATGCTCGCTTCCCAGGCGGATTTGTCCTGTCCGCCGGAAATCGGGTTGATGGCGAACAGAAATTTTAACTTTTTAGCTTCCGGCATGTTCCTGAATTAGTTCAATAAAATGGGTTTACGGTTTTTGGTTTACGGTGGCTGACGCAAGCTTAGGGTGAGGGCACCAGTCACCGTAAACCAAAAACCGTAAACAATAACCAATAAACAAAGAATGGAGGCAAGTGGCGGAATAAAAGATAAATTCTTGACGTGGCTGCGCATCAGCGACAGGCCCGTCGTGAAGGTCTACCGGGGCTATGTTCATCAGCAGAAGGCGGTTGTATTTGGTCATGTGTTGAGACTGAGCCCGTTACCCCGCAAAAAATACCGGCAGAACTTCTGGGTCAATACCTTTGCCCTGCTGCGCCTGTTCATGACCCGGCCGGTTGCGGGGGCGACCGTCAAGGTCAAAGGCATCGCGGACGATGTGCGGTATATTACCGAAAAAGACGGTTTTTTCCGGCTGGAATGGACGCCCGAAAAACCGCTCGAACCCGGCTGGCACCCGGTGAAAGTCGATCTGATCACAACCAATCTGGGACCGGACGACCCCATTACCACCGGCGAAGGCAAAGTGTACCAGGCTCATCCGACGCAGTACGGTTTTATTTCCGACATCGACGACACGTTTCTGATTTCCCATTCGGCCAATCTGCGGAAACGCCTGCACGTATTGCTGACCGAAAACGCTTACAGCCGCGATCCGTTCGAGGGCGTGGTGAAACACTACCAGTTGCTGGCCCGCGCCGGAACGGCCGAAAATGCCCCCAACCCGTTTTTTTACGTATCGAGCAGCGAGTGGAATCTGTACGACTATATTCTGACGTTTTGTGAAAAAAACGAGATGCCGGAAGGTGTCTACCTGCTGAGCCAGATCAAGCGGTTTCGGGAGGTCTGGAAAACCGGCCAGAACAAACACGTCACCAAGTTCGCCCGGATTGTCCGGATTCTGGAAGCGTTTCCGGAAATGCGGTTTGTGCTGCTGGGCGACGACACCCAGGAAGACCCGAACATTTACACCTCGCTGGTGTCGCACTTTCCGCAGCAGATTCGCTGCGTATATCTGCGGAGGGTTCACAAAGAAAACGAAGCCCGGACGCAGGCTTTTGTCGATCAGATCGTAGCCGCCGGGGTACCCTGCTGTTACTTTGCCAACAGCGCCGAAGCCATCCGGCATTCGGAGAAAGTCGGGCTGGTGGAAGAAACTGGAAATGAAAAAAGAGTATTATAAATATGTTTGCATACCCCGCCAGAGTTCTTCATTTTCCCAGCCAATTTCAAATCCCATTGCGTTTTTATCGACATCGGGATACTTTTTAAATAACATTGACAACTTATATAAAAAGGTATGTTTGGGATTAACAGTCTCAAGCATAAAAAGGATAATAGCAAGCGCGAAATACGTTCGATTATTTGTTACAGACTGGCTAGAAAGCCAGCTTTTTTGCGGTTTTCTGGGAATGCGAGGTTGAATACTCATAATCCGGTTCCATAAACGGCTATGGTGAGCGCATACATTACGCAAGTAGACAATACTATGTAGCCAGGAACTAAATGTCTGGTCATCAAGTCCGAAGAAGTTGGCAATTTCTCGTTTAGTGGTGCCCGGCTTCAGGTTTTTGTAAAGCATCGACAAAGAGCCGAACGAGGCTATTTCTAGGAGCATCCAACTTGGCGGTAGCGACTCTATGTATTTTCCCCGAAAAGCCTTTATGAATTGTTCGTCGCTTCGGCTATATTCTTTTGTGAGGCTAGCGAGGGTTTTAGAATGTATAACAGGATTGCTAAACAAATTTGAGTCGTTAAACCAGAAAGGGCCAAATTGGTGCGAGAGAACATAAATCATTCGTGCCCGGATAGCTACCTCAATTTTTTCCAACTCAGCAAGTACTAGCTTCCGCAGTTCCCGATCGAAGCAGTAGAGTCGGAAACCCAATTCAAATGTCGAGTCAGGCTTAAAAAAGTGTGTATTCTTATTTTCCAGTAGAGGATACCAATAACCGCTTAGTCGATAATAGCTTACCTGCGCAAGTAGATGCAATGCTTTAGCATCATCTTGGACGATCAGGCCTCTTCTTTTTAACTGATTGAGTTGATCTTGATAGGTGAGGGCGGGCTTACGATAAGGTGTTTTACTCATCGGGACAAATAAAAAGCTCACCCTAAGCGCGCTGTTCTAATGGGAAGCGGGGTGAGCATGTTGATGCAAAATTAGCTTATTATTTTAATGATTCAAATAATAATAATTTTCACCGATGACACAAATTGGAGTTTGCGCCATCCGGCATTCGGAGAAAGTCGGGCTGGTGGAGAAAGGGGAGGTGAAACAATAAAAAAATTACCGGGCGGTTTCGTACCGCAGTAACACAACGCCCGATTGCGTCGGTCTTGCTTCGTGCAACGTTAATTCAACCCGGTTTTTGAAGCCCGAGAAAAGCGGTTTTCCGGAACCCAGCAGAACGGGATGCACGGCAAGCCGGTAAACGTCGATCAGATTCAGGTCAAGGAACGTGGTAATCAGGCTGGCACCGCCGTAAAGCCAGATGTTTTTACCCGGTTTTCTTTTGATCGCTTCTACCCGCCGAAGCAGGTCGTCGCTGAGGTAAGTTACCCCGGAATCCGGTTTTGGCGTGCGGGAAAATACGTACTTCTCTTTTTCGTGGACGGTTTTCCAAAGCTTCTTTTCCGCCGGCGATGCCGTCTGATCGGGTTGGTATTGACCCCAGAGATCGTAGCTGACCCGCCCGTAAAAAATCGCGTCGATATCGGCCAGGAAATCGTCAAAAGCCATGTCTTCATCCACGATACACCAGTCGGTTTCCCCGTTGGGACCTTCGATGAAACCGTCGAGGGTAACGGCCAGATCCAGAATGATTTTTCTCACACGTTCTCCTATCTTTTCCTGCCCGCCTTTTCCAGATTCTCCTTCGCCCTGAATTCCACAATTTTGGTGATCAAATCCAGGGGGAGCGGTTTGTCCAGCGGAAACTGAACCGAGCCCTTGGCGCCTTTGTACGCGGAAAGGTCTTCCTGAAATTCCGAATGGCCCGACGGAGTCGAGTAAAAACCGATGTGGTTCTTAAAAGCCCCAAAATGAACCAGATTGCCGTTCAGCACGAAGGTCGGCATGGCGTATTTGATGGCTTCCTGCGCGTCCGGCGCGGCTGCTTTTACCGTCGCTCGGACTTGCTCCAGCAGGGTTTGAACATCGTTCGGAAAACCGGCAATGTACTCGTCGATGGTTTCGGGTTTCGCGGTCGTCATGGGTGTCTGTACGGTTGAATTTTGCGAATCTACTCAAAAAACAGCTACCGGATTTGTTCTCAGATCCGCACCGTCGGCAGGCTTCCAAAACCGCGCAGCAGCAGGTTCCGGCGCTGAACCGCCCGGGGCAGATCGGCGCGCAGGTCCGGAAATTCGTCGAGCAGCAGCTGAAACGCCTGCATCCCCTGCATCCGGGCCAGGCTGGCCCCCAGGCAAAAGTGCGAACCGTAGCCGAACGCCAGGTGCTTGTTTTTCAGACGGGTAATGTCCAGCCGGTCGGCCGAATCAAACTGGCGTTCGTCGCGGTCGGCGGACCCCAGGCAGACGTAAAGCTGCTCCCCGGCCCGAATCAGTTTGCCCGCCACTTCTGCATCCTCCAGCGCAATCCGCGACGTAATCTGAACGGGGCTGTCGTACCGCAGCATTTCCTCCACCGCCGGTTTGAGCAGTTCGGGCTGTTTCTGGAGCAATTCAAACTGGTCCGGAAAAGCCGTTAAAGCCGCAAATCCGTTGCCGATCAAATTGCGCGTCGTTTCTTCACCGGCCACAAACAGGTTGGCAATCAGCGAAATCAGGTCGTCCCGGTCCATCGGCTGGCCGTCCGCCGAGCGCTGCGCCAGCAATTTTCCGATCATCGTATCGGCCGGTTTTTGCTCATGGGCCGTGATGCAGTCGTCCACAAACGTCAGAAAATCGGCGGCTGCCCGGTTGATTTCAAGCATCTCGGCCCGCGCCAGCATCGGTTCAAAAATGGTCGCCAGCCGCTCTCCCCAGTATTTCAGCGCTTCAAGGTGGGTTTCCGGAAACCCCATCAGCCGCGAAATCACCATGACGGGCAGCGGTTTGGCAAAATCGTCGATCAGGTCGATCGCCGGTTTTGCCCGCATTCCGGCCGCCAGTTCCGCCAGCACCGACTGAACGCTTTCGGCAAAATTCAGCGTGGGCCAGAGCTTCATCACGATTTCCCGCGTCCGGCCGTGCATGGGACGGCGCAAGTACAGCAACCAGTTGTACGACGCCCGGTAGGTTGCGTACAGATCGACGGTTGCATTGTCAATGTCCAGCGTTTTATGGCGGAAATACGACGGCATGTCAATCACATCGAACCGCTTGTCCATCAAAACCGTACACACATCGGCGTAGCGCGTAACCACCCAATCGCCGGTTTTCAACTGGTGAACCGGGTCCTGTTCGCGCAGGGCTTCGTACATGGGATACGGATTGAGTCGGTTGGCCGGCGAAAAGGGCGCCCAGAGCGTCGATAAGCCCTTGCCCATCAGAGTACCTTGCGTAGCGGGTGCTTCCATCAGGAGGGATTTTGGGCGGGAAGATAGTCGTTAATCAACCAGTCGGACAGGCTGGCAATGTCGGGAATTTCCCAGAAAACCGAGGGGTCGATGGCGGTGCCGAGCCACTCTTCCAGATCGACGGCCAGCGTGACCACAAACACG
This sequence comes from Larkinella ripae, assembly GCF_054780775.1. NCBI lineage: Bacteria > Pseudomonadati > Bacteroidota > Cytophagia > Cytophagales > Spirosomataceae > Larkinella > Larkinella ripae. Next base: position 27,192 of record NZ_BAAGVR010000001.1, on the reverse strand, counting down.
GAATCAAGCCGCAAGGAGGCAAAAGGTTGATGGACGTCGATTTGGTCGGGATTTATTTTCAGTTCGGAAGCGATCCGTTTGGTAAGCCAGTCTTGAATGGTTGTTGGTGTAAGCTGATTCTCGTGCATTGCGGAAGTTAGGGTTGTTTTTCGTGACGTTGAAAGGAATCCCAGCGGTAATGTTCGGCCAGACTGTTGTCGAGAAAAGCCCGCTGGCAGGCCGAGCGCTGCACTTTCCCGCTGGTGGTTTTCAGAACCCCGTTGGGGCGCAGCAGCACCACCGAAACCGGCGTCAGGGCGTGCCGAAGGCTGATTTCGCGCAGGATCGCATACGCAATATCCTGAACGGGTGCCGTCAGCAACGCGACCCGTTTCAGTTCGTGAATGACCACCAACTGTTCCCCTTCTTCGGTGTAGACAGAAAAAGCGGCTCCGGCGTTGCTTGCCAGCGCGTCGTGACTTTGTTCTACGGTTAATTCAATGTCCTGCGGGTAATGGTTGGTGCCCCGGATGATGATCAGATCTTTCAGGCGACCCGTGACAAAAAGGCCTTCTTTTTCCCGGAAAAAACCGGCATCGCCCGTACGCAGAAACGGCCCTTCGCCGGTGCTGGTGTAGGCTGCGAAGGTTTCGGCCGTCAACTGCGGCTGGTTCCAGTACCCGTTCGTGACGCTGGGGCCCTTCGTCCAGATTTCGCCGATTTCGCCGTCCGGACCAACCTGCCCGGTTTCCGGATCGACAATCCGAAGCACACTGTCGTTCATGGGCCATCCGGAGCCGACCAGCTCGCGGGTTCCGGGCTCACCGGCGGCCCGTTCAACGATCCGGCCGGCCGTGAGCGCATCGGCATCGACGGTCAGCAAAACCGGTTGGCGATCCACGCGGCACATCGTCACGGCCAGTGTGGATTCGGCCAGACCGAAGCAGGTAAACTGGCTTTTCGGACTGAAACCGCTGGCCCGAAAAGCTTCCGTAAAGCGGTGCATCGTGGTAGCCCGGATCGGTTCGGCTGCGTTATAAATGTGCCGGACCCGGCTTAGATCCAGTTCGGCCCGCTCTTCGGGGGTGGACCGATCGATGCAAAAGTCAAAGATGAAATTTGGCGCTCCGCCGTACGTGCCGCCGTGCCGGTGAAAAGCGCGCAGCCACCGCAGCGGGCGCTGAACAACGTGAACGGGGCTGAGCAACACGGCTTTAAAACCGCAATACAACGGCTGAATGATGCCGTCGATCAGGCCCATGTCGTGAAACGAAGGCAGCCAGCAGACCGAGACGCTGGTGGCATCGTTCTGAAAGGCGTGTCTTATAAAAGCCGAATTGGCCATGATGTTGGCGTGGGTGACCATCACGCCCTTGGGCTGGCTGGTAGAGCCGGACGTATATTGCAGCAAGGCCAGGTCATCCGGTTTGGGCAGCGGAAAATCCGGCACGTCGGCGGTCGGAAGGCGGTCGGTGATGATCCAGTCGAGGGCCCGAAACCAGGCATCGTTGCCAAAGTTTTTCTGAAGCAGTTCAAAGGTTTTGGCCGTGGTCAGGCCGGTTTTGATCCCGGCGTCCTGCGTTAGAAAACCAATTTTGTCCGAACCCCGGTTTTTTCCCGGCACCGCAATCGGAACCGCCACCACGCCCGCGTACAGACAGCCCAGAAACGCTTCAATGAAATCGAGGCCCTGCGGATACACCAGTAGAAAAAGCCCGGGTTTCGCCGGACGTTCCGGCGCGGGTGAAAGCTGGGCGGCTACGGTTTTGGCGCGCGTGTGCAGGTGTTGATAGGTCAGGATGTCTTCGTCCGTTTCACCGTCTTTTACGAACACAAAAGCCGGAAGGGCAGGAGTCTGCGCAGCACGAAAGCGGACGGTTTCAACGATGGTCGTAAACGTACCAGTCATGGATAAGCAACAGGGGTATAGTCTGGTAAAGCCAGAACTAATAATACGACCGTTGCCTATGTTATCCTAAAGTAATTTATTTACTGTCGCGTAATTGGCGTTATAGTGCTATTTCAATAGGGGATAATCTAATTCCGGAATTTCGGTCTGGTGCGTTTTCTGATGATCCCATAGAGTCTGGAAAACCGGGCTGCGTCGGCGTAACTCCACAAAACTGCCTTCGTCGATGATCCGACCGTTGCCCAGAATATAAATGTAGTCGAACATCGTCAGCAGGTGAAGCCGGTGCAGGGTGGAGAGGACGGCTTTCTCCCGGAAGGTGTCGAGCATCTGGTGGTAAATCTCAAATTCCGTTTTCGAATCCACGCTGCTCGTTGGTTCGTCGAGCAGGATGATGCCACTGCTGCGGGCGGCCAGAACGCCCCGGGCCAGCGCCAGCCGCTGCTTTTGCCCTCCGGACAGGTTCACGCCTTTTTCCTGAATACTGGTTTCCAGGCCGTTGGGCAGCTGCTTCACCACGTCCGTAAACCGGGCGGTTTCGCAGGCTTGCCAGATGTCGTCTTCGCCGAACGGCAGGCCGAGCGTAATGTTATACGCAATGGTGTTCTCGAAAATTTCCGGTTCCTGGGGCATCAGCGTCACGGTGTCGGCAAGCCGGCTTAAATCCGGATAGACCTGCTCATCGACCCGCAGTTCCAGGCCGGGTTCGGGCGTATACAAACCGCGCAACAGGGTCAGCAAGGTGCTTTTGCCGCTGCCGCTTTCGCCAATGAGGGCAATGCGCTGGCCGCGCCGGATGCGAACGTTGAGGTCGTGCAAACCGGCCCGTTTGAAGCCTGCCGGGGAACTGTTTTCCGGATTGTGTTTAAAATTCAGGTGGTTGATGGCAATGGCCTGCCACTGATCGGGCAGCGTTTCGGTGGTTTCGGGCCGGTGCTGCTTTGCATACGCCTGCCCGATGCTGCGGGCCGTTTGCACGTCGGTATTGTACTGCACGATCTCGGTGTACTGAAACGCCACGTCGGTGAACACGCTGTTGAACTGGTTGATGTACCCGAGCAGTGTGACCAGTCCACCAACCAGAAAGACCGCACCGGGAACGTAATGCTGGTAAATATACCCCACCGTAATGACGCCGTAGATCAAGGCAATCATCAGGCTGGCGACAAACCATTTCCATTCGTTGATGCGGACGTGCCGCTTGAACGGCGGCAGAATCGCCATTATTTTGCCCAGCAGGCTGGCTTCCATCTGCTTTTCGAGCCGGAGCGTAATGACCGTGATGATGTTGGAGAGGCTGTCGAACAGGGTGGAGGATACATCGTGTTCGCGCTCGTTGGACTCATCGACGGCTTTGATGAACGGTTTGTCGAATTTCAGAATCAGCCAGACCGTCAGCGCGCCCAGCAGTACGCCGATGGTTCCGAAAACCGGGGAGAAGTAGACCATGGCCGCAAAGGAAAACAGGCACTTCGAGATCGTGTGCAGGTACATGAAACCGCTCTGGAAAAAGTTCTTGAGGGCATCGTTGGCCTTCCGGATCCGGTTGATGGTCGAGCCGCTGTGGTGGTTCTTGTGCCAGCTCACGGGCAGGTTGAGCGTCTGGTGGTATAGCTCGGTCAGGAAGTTGCGGCTGAGCGAAAAAGCCAGTTCGCGTTCCAGAATCCGGGCGGGCCCGTGAAAACACCATTCGACTATTTTCAGGCCCAGATAAGCCGCGGCATACCACAGAACAAGGGACGTTACGGCGGCATCCTTTTGCTGAATCGCCCCGATGAACCAGCCGAACAGCAGCGGATTCAGGGCCGCTACGAGGTTTGCCAGAATAAACAGGAAATACACAAGTAAAAACCGTCGCTTTTGGTGACGGGCATACTGCCAGGCGGTGCGGAGCAGCGCCAGGTAAGGATTTTGCATGAAGGTGGGTGGTTAATGTCAGGCGACGTTATCAAAACCGTATTTTTCCTGCAGCATTTTTAGCACGTCCTCCGGAACCGTGGTGCCGTAGCCGCTGTACACAATTTCGCCGTACTCTTCCAGGTTGTAGGTGTCGCCCACCTGGTGCTGAAGAAAAGCCTGCTTTTTGTTTTTGTCCAGTAAAATGAAATAATAAGCGTCGCGCCCGGTCGAATCCTTGCCCACTACTTTGTAGCACAAATGGGCGTTGGCGCGAATCAGGCGGTCTTTGAAAGACAATTCCGTGGGTTGGGCCGCCGGTTTTTGCTTCCCGATCGTATCGAGCCAGGACGGTTTTTCTTTATTTTCCATGCGCCGATGCCGTTGGAATGCCTTCGTTGACAGTGTTACAAATCTACAATTTTTATGCCGTTAAAGATCGTAGGTAAAACTGAAAAAAAGTCCGGTCTGGCCCTGTCGGTTGACCGAATAACTGATGCGCCCGACCAGGTTGTAAAACGTCGCCACATCCAGCGCCAGCCCGCCCCCGTACAGCCACGAATTGGCCAGCCGGCTGTTGTATTCCGGTGCCAGCGTGCTGCCGACGTAACCCATATCGCCCATCAGGCTGAGGTACAAGGCAATCGGCACCGTGTTGAACTGCTTCATCGGCATCCAGTTCAGTTGTTTCTGAACGTTGAGCAACTGGTATTTCAGGGTGTTGCGGAACAAACCGTACCGCTGGCCGTCAATGACAAAAAGCTCGTATCCCCGAACAAAATCCTGGGTGTAGCCCAGGCCCCGCAGGTTGATATACGGCTGGCGGTCGGGCCAGGAGAGCTTGCCCCGCAGGCTGTTGCTGGCGTAAAACTTCGCACCCAGCGGCCAATACCGGGTGTAGTTGGCCGTCACTTCAAACATCCGCAGGTTATCCGACGGAAGCAACCCGTACTGATTGGCGGCCAGGTTGAAATAATGGCCCCGCAGCGGGTACGCCACGGCATCGCGCCGGTCGTGGGTGAAGAGGTAACTCAGCAGAAAATACCGCTGGCGGGTCTGGCCGTTCAGAAAATAGTCGGGGTTGAGCCGGGCCACCGTGTCGGCAATCGAATTTCGGACGTAGCGGAGTTCCAGGCGGTGGAAGTTGTAGAACTGATTCCGGCGGGTCAGCACCACGTTGGTGAAAAACCGGTCGCGCAACCGGTCGTCGCTCCGGAAATACACCAGTTTGTCGAGCGCCGAGCGGTAGGCCACCTCCTTGTTGGTCTGGTAGGATGCACCCACGCTGATGCCGGTTTTCTGCGCCCGGTCGATGTAGGGGAGCGTGTAGACCACCTGGGTCCGGCGGGCAAATCCAAACTCAAAAATGGCATTGAGTTTGTCGGCGTTGCCGGTCACGTTTTTGTAGTTCAGCCGTGCGCCGTAGATGGTTCGCCGGAGGCTGCGCCCCCGTTCATACCACCATTCGTTGAAATTCCGGTCGGCCAGGTCAAAAACCGGGATCACGAAAAAATACCAGCGTTCTTTCAGACTCACGTCAATGTCCAGCTGCTGCGGCCCCACTTCCCGCGCCACCACTTCGACGGTGACGAACAGGTTGGTGTTGGTGATTTTTCGCTGGTCCCAGGCCAGTTTTTCGGTGAGCTGCTGGCGCTGGATGGTGTCGCCGGTTTTCAGCTCCATTTCGCGCAGGATGATCCGCTCCCGGGTTCGGTGGTGGCCTTGAATCTGCACCGACCGCACGACCCAGAAACCGGCTTGCAGCGTGTCGGCCCCGGGCGGCCTGGTTGCCGTCGTATCCGCCAGGGACAATGACCAGAAAAGAAACGAAAGTAACATCAAATCAGGGAGCTAATCGGAGGCATTTCCAAAAGTACGGCACTGAAAAAATAGGTAAAAACAATCTTTAAATCTTGCAATAAAATCCTTATTATTGTCAGAATGGAGCGGTTTTTTCGCTTCGTCGCTACGCTAAACATCGTCTCTCTCTTCGTTTTTCGTCATGAACGACAAGCCCCGTCTACGGTTCTGGCAAATCTGGAACATGAGTTTTGGATTTCTGGGTATTCAATACGGTTTTGGTCTCCAGCAGGCCAACATGAGTCCCATTTTTCGCTACCTGAACGCCGAAGAATCGGCCATTCCGGCCCTCTGGCTGGCGGGGCCGGTCACGGGTTTGCTGGTGCAGCCGATCATCGGTGCGCTGAGCGACCGGACATGGTCAGAACGCTGGGGCCGCCGAAAACCGTATTTTTTGACCGGCGCCCTCATCACCAGTTTTGCCCTCATTCTGATGCCCAACTCCTCGGCCCTCTGGATGGCCGCCAGCCTGATGTGGCTGCTCGATGCCGGCCTGAACATCACAATGGAGCCTTTTCGGGCCTTTATTGGCGATAAACTAAACGTACAGCAGCGCAACCTGGGTTTTGCCGTGCAGAGTTTTTTTGTGGGTTTCGGGCAGACATTAGCCAACCTGATGCCCTTTATTTTGCCGATTTTTGGCATTGCGGTGGCGGCTTCGGGCACCAACCACATCCCGGATTTTGTCAAGTATTCATTTTACATCGGCGGCATCACGGTGCTGGGGGCAGTTTTCTGGACGATGTACACGACCTCCGAATACCCGCCCGAAAACCGGGAAGAATTTGAGCGGATGAAAAAAGAGCAGCGCGGTGTTTTTCACGCTTTTTCGGAAGTGGTCGACGCCCTGCGGAACATGCCCTCCACCATGAAACAACTCTGGTGGGTGAAGTTTTTTACCTGGTACGGCCTGCCCCTGATGTGGCAGTACCTGTCGCTGGCCATTGCCCGACACGCCTTCAACGCGCCCGACGCCACGACCAACCCGACCGGTTTTGCCAAGGGACTGGAGTGGAGCAATTTGTGTTTTGCGCTCTTCAACGTCGGCTGCTTCGGCATTTCGTTTCTGCTGCCGCCCATTGCCGCCCGGATTGGCCGGCGCAGCACGCACGCCATTTTTCTGAGCATCGGCGGGCTGGGCTTTTTGTCCATGCTGGCGTCCGGCGATAAAAGCGTTTTTCTGGCGGGTATGACGCTCGTCGGGCTGGCCTGGGGTTCCATCATGTCGATGCCGTACGTGATGCTGTCGACCTCCGTACCGAAAGATCGGATGGGGGTTTACATGGGCATTTTCAACGGGTTCATCGTCGTGCCGCAGATTGTCAACATGGTTACGATTCCGTTTCTCTACAAAACCGTGCTGAACAACGATCCGCTGAATGCCCTGATTTTGTGCGGAATCTGCTTGTTTCTGGCCGCCGGGGCCTGTTTCCTAGTGAAAGAATCGCGGCAGTCTGAAAAGGCTGCGTTTCCGATTGGCGCGGGTGGGCATTAACCGGCCGCCGGACTTCAGTCCGGCGGTAAATCATTTCAAGTCTTTCAGCTTGTCCAGGTCGATGTCTTCCAGCGTCGATTTGATTTTGCTCATTTCGACCCCGTTGCCTTTGGCCGTCACGATAAACCGGTTGTTGATCAGCACGGCTATTTCGCCGTTTTTATTGCCGTTATCGTATTTTTCGTAGGATTTGTAATCGCCGAATTTGGTGGTTTTTTCGTAGCCGTTTTCGGTTTCTTTATCCACCTCGATGATCGACCAGGCCGCCAGCCCCATCAGCGCGCCGGTTCCGCCCGCATCGACGATGTTGACTTCGATGGATTGGCTGCCGTCGTCGTTGCGGTAGTCGCCTTTGGCCGTTGAGATGTTAAAACCGGCCATGCCATTTTTTTCGCCGGTGGCTTCCTTGCGGGCCAGACCTTCGGCATCGGCCGGAAGCAGCTCTTTCAGTTTGCGGAAATCGACGGTTTCAACCGGGCCGTTTTTGGCCATTTCTTCGGCCTGATCGGCCATTTTTTCGAGCGCCTTGACGCTTTCGGTGGCCGAAATCGACGTGCCGTCATCGTCCGACGCTTCGGCTTTTTCTTCTTCTTTATTTCCTCCGCAGCTCGTCAACAGGAGAGCCGCCAGCAGAAAAACCGGGACAGATTTGATCAGATTCATCCGGATGCTTGATTAATGAATTCAGATTTTTTTAGCAAAAACAAGGTAAGCAGGATTTCGCCGATCTGATGGTTCTTTTTTAGTCACCGGTAGCTGGAAGGGCAAACTGGTTTATTTTTTTCCGGAAGTCAGCGTCGGCTGCCGCTGGTAGCTCGTCACCAGCAGATACACCCCCGCCAAAACCGCCGGAATGCTCAGAATCTGACCCATGTTCAGCGCCAGCGTGTTTTCAAACTCCACCTGGTTTTCTTTGAGGTATTCGTAGCAGAACCGCAGGCCGAACACGCCGATCAGAAAAATGCCGAGTAAACTGCCCCGGGGGGTATTTTCTTTGTCGCGGTTCCAGAATAGGAACAGAACCAGGCAAATCACCAGACAGGAGAGGGCTTCGTACAACTGCGCAGGGTGACGGGGAATCTGTAGGTACTCGGTATTGTTAACAAAAACGAAGCCCCAGGGAACGTCGGTCGGACGGCCGACAATCTCGGAGTTCATCAGATTGCCCAGCCGGATGAAACAGCCTCCCAGCGCCACGGCAATCACGATGCGGTCGGTGACCCAGAGAAACGTCTGGTTGGTGGCCCGGCTGGATTTCCGGCGGGAATACAGCCAGAGACCGGTCAGGATGCCGATGGTGGCCCCGTGGCTGGCGAGTCCGCGGTAGGGCGGCAGGATGACTTCGAGCGGGTTTTTGAGCAGAACGTCGGGTTCGTAGAAAAGAAAGTGGCCGATGCGCGCGCCCAACACCGTGGCAATGACCATGTACAGCGTCAGGGCGTCGATATCACCAATGGGTTTGCCTTCGCGTTTAAAGATGTACAGCATAATTTGCTGGCCCAGCAAAAACCCGAGTGCGAACAACAGGCCATACCAGCGAACGGAGAAAGTACCGATGGAAAACAGTTCGGGATTAACGTCCCAGATGATGTAGGAAAGCATTCGATTTAGCGAAGTGTTAAAGAATAGACCCGCCTGGGCGGTTTGGGGTTTGAATCGTTTCGCAACGGGCCAACTCCGGGTACGGGCCGGGCCCACGGGAAGCAAAGATAGAAAAGAATTAACGAAGGATTTGTACCAACTATGAAAACCGTACTCATTGGTTTTGTGCGCGTGTACCAGGGGGCCATCTCGCCTTACCTGCCCAATGCGTGCCGTTATGTTCCGACCTGTTCGCAGTACATGATTGAAGCCGTTCAGAAATACGGCGCGTTGAAGGGCGGGCGGCTGGGCCTGAAACGGATCGCGCGCTGTCATCCGTGGGGGGGGAGCGGCTACGACCCGGTGCCCTGAAAACCGCCAAACTGACAATTTGTCGCATCGGGGACCGGGTGGACGGGATTGCCTGATTCTTGCTCGGGCTGCCTATCGACTCCGGCAGGAGCAAAACCGACTATTGATTTACGGAAATGGAAATAACGGCAGATAATCGATTGAGACGCTTGATCGTGGTGGGCGACCGGGTGCTGGTCAAACCGAAAAACCCCAGCGAGCGCACCAGCAGCGGATTGTATTTACCCGCCACCGTTCAGGAAAAAGAACAGGTTCAGAGCGGCTACGTGATTAAGGTGGGGCCCGGCTACCCAATTCCGACCCCGGCGGAAGACGAGCCGTGGAAGGAAACCGAAGAAAAAGTGAAATACATGCCTTTGCAGGCGCAGGAAGGCGATCTGGCGTTGTATCTGCAACGAAACGCCATCGAACTGGAATACGAAGGTGAGAAATATTGCATCGTTCCGCAGTCGGCAATTTTGCTGCTCGAACGTTCTGAAAACCTCTTTGAGTAAAACGGGTTTAGAGAGGAGTGGCGTTAATCACCAAGCTTCTTTTTGAACACTATGCGCGCGGGATGGTTGATGGGTATACTGATAAGTATAACCCTATTTGGAACAATGGAAAGTACAGGAGTTCAAAAAAAATCGCTCAAGGCCATCCTGGACGAGAAGCGTGATAACCGTCGCGTTCTGGTGCTATACGGCCGTGATGACGTGCAGCATTTCCTGATCGAACAGCAGGAAGCGCTGCATGCCGAAAAAGACGGTCTGACCGAACGCGATCTGGATGTGGTTGTGCTGGTAGCGTCGGAAGTTGTAGAACCCGACCGGCAGTTTCTGATGCAGGAACCGTTTAAACTGGTGCCTTCAAATAATTTTCAGGGCTGGCTCATCGGCAAAGATGGCGGGATAAAAGAAACGTTTTCCAAACCGGCAGAGCCGCAGGAAATCTTCCGCATCATCGACAGCATGCCGATGCGCAAAGCGGAAACCAAAAAACAATAGGCAAACCCCGTCACCGAGTAAAATTGTGACGGGGTTTTTCCTTCCATACGCTGATCGGAAACCGTCTGCTGTCGCGGTTGGACTCTGGGCCAGCGACCAAAACCGTAGTTATTTAAACCGTCCGGCTTCGGTGATGCCCTTCCAGGTATCGGTACGAAACGGCACCGCCGGTAGTCCTTCTTTATTGTACAGGTTGACCTCCCCGTTGTCGTCGGCCCAGCCGTAATGCACCGAAACCGGCGTTGCTACTTCGCTGGCGGACACGATGACCTTGTCGCCCTGAATTTCGGCTTTGGCCCAGTAAAACTTCTGGTCGGCTCCGGCCACTTCAAAGCCTTTTACGTAACCGTATTTGTCGGAGGCTGTCAGGCCCGTTCCCGCGTTGTCGAACGTCAGAATGGCTTTGTTGCCGCTGACTTCCATCGACTTGAAAACCGGCCCTGAAAAAATCCGGTCCTGGCCGTACACGGTTTTCAGGGCGTTGATCGCCAGTCGTTTACCCACATCCTGTTTGTTCCGGGGGTGAATGTCTTTCGATTCGCCAATGTCGGAGGTGACGGCCATGCCCGTGCGCGGCAGCGCCAGCGTCATGGTTTGGGCTTCGCGCAGTTCGGCCCAGGTGCTGCCGCTGGCGCTGTTGCCGTTGGCCGCGTTGAAAGCCGCTAGCTGCACGAACAGAAACGGAAAATCGCCCTGACCCCAGCGGGTGCGCCAGTCGGTAATCATGAGCGGAAACGTTTTGCGGTATTGGTAGGCCCGGCCCGCGTTGGTTTCGCCCTGGTACCAGATAACGCCCTGCATCGCGTACGGAATCAGCGGAGCAACCATCGCATTGTACAGAATCGTGCCGGTCAGGTTGGGGTTCACCAGCGTGGCATTGCGGTTGTAATCGGCAATCCGGTATTTCCAGTCGCCCACCAGCGAGAGGTCCCTGCCGTTGCCCGACAGCTTGAACTGGTCTTCCTTGGCCGAAAAACCGCCCCCTCCGCCGTAGTCTTCCACCCGTACGCTGATCACATTCCGACCCGGTTTCAGGGTTCCGGCGGGAATTGGGTACGCGCGCACCTGACTAACCTGATTGGTGCTGCCCACCTTGACGCCGTTCACGTACGTTTCGTCGGTATCATCAATTTGCCCCAGGTTCAGGGTCAGTTCTTTCCCGGCCAGTTCGTCCGGCACCATAATTTCGCGCCGGAACCAGACGACGCCATCGAAGCCCGGAATGGCTTTGCGGTCGAAGAGATCGGGCAGGCGGAGGGTTTGCCAGCTGGCGTCGCTGAAATCCGTTCCCGACCATTGTTTGACTTCGGCGGCATCGGGTAAACCGCCCTGCAACTTGGCAATCTGGGCCTGCAATTGCTCCATTCGTTGTCTGGTAATGTCGTCCAGATTTTTCGGCATGGTGGCAACCACCGGCTTGAACTCCTCGAAACTGTCCATCGCTTCCCGGCTCGTCCACGACTCCGATTGCGTGCCACCCCAGGAAGTATTGAGCAAACCGATCGGAACATTCGGCATTTCTTTCTGCAATTCGCGGGCGAAAAAATAGCCGACCGCCGTGAAATCGCCGGCGTTTTCGGGCGTGCAGGCTTTCCACTCACTGCCCAGTACATCATCCTTGGGCGTCAGGCTGAGGTCGTGGGGGACTTTAAAATGGCGAATTTGTGGGTAATTGGCCTCGCTGATCTCTTTGGCCGCATCGCGCGACGATTTCAGGTTCCATTCCATGTTCGACTGACCCGAGCAAACCCAGACTTCGCCGACCAGCACATCGTCGAAGGCGACGGTATTTTTTTTGCCGCGAACCGTCAGGGAAAACGGCCCTCCGGCTTCGGCCGGATCCAGGCGCAACAGCCACTTGCCGGTTTTGTCGGCTTTGGCGGTTTTGGTCTGATTATTGAACTGAACGCTTACCTTCTCACCCGGATCGGCCCAGCCCCAGACCGGGATCGGCTTCTGGCGTTGCAGCACCATGTGAGAACCGAAAACTTTGGGTAAGCGGACGTCGGCCCAGGTTTGGAAGGCCATCAGAATGAATCCGATAGCGGCTGCGTGACGGAATTTAACGTGCATACGAGAGGATTTAGGAAACGAAATTTTGGCGAAAAAACTGGAATAGGGCGGAAAAATACGGATATTTAACCGAACGAGTCATTGATTTTGATGAAGCTTGAAGATTTTCTGATTCTCCCGCACAGCCACCAGCAGGAACAGCTCTGGTTCCGTGGGTCGGTGCTGGCCAATCGCTACGAGGACGCCCATATTTTTCTGCTGTACGCCCTGGATTTATTTTTCGTGGAACTCCAATACGATGCCGCCGACAGCCAGCTCCTGCGCTTATCGGCCTTTACCTCCACCGAACCGCTGACGCCCTACCTGCCGCTGTTGCCGGATGATTTGCTGGAGAAGCTGGGGTGAAACGGCTATTCCGTTTGATTTAGCTCAACATAATGACCTTCAGGCTTTTATAATCATCGACCTTGCAAACGTATGGAGTGTTTGCTATAATTATCTAAAACTAGGGTTTTGCCCAATAAGCTTCCTAGTAACTTATTAATTGGTTAAGGCATGTACATCGCAAGAGTTGATTTTCTAATGAAAATTTTAGCTGTATTGTTTTGTTTATTGATTGGCGATCAGGCTTTAGGGCAAGGTTATTTATTGAAAAGCGAGAACATTCAGCTAACTTTTCCACGTAAGCCTGTAGTGGACACAACTATGATGATAGAAGGCCATCGAATTAGATCAATAATTGCGAAGGATTCGCTGTCCAACTACTACCTTACTTTGAGTGAAAAACTCGTTAAGGATGCTAACGATGAGAAGAATCGTGAAAATGTAAATCTCTTTATGGATGGAGTCATAGCCAGTATGAATGAACGGTACAAAGCTACAATCATCTCTAAAAAAGAATTGGAAAGGAATGGACAGAAAGTAGGCGAGTATTACACGAAAGGGTATTATGGACAAACACCTGTTTTTGTCAAATACTGGATATGCTTAAAGGGAGCAATGATCATTGTTTGTCAGCATCTTTATTCTGTGACTCATGAAACACATTTACAAGCCTATCAACGCAGATTTTTTGAATCTGTAATTTTATAATGATTTGGTACAGTCGCTCCGCGTGGGGCCGTTGATTGGCGGCAGATGAAAAACCGATTCTTAACCACAAGAGCGATAGCGGCCCGATACAGCAGTTGAGAAAAGAATCCAGGCGTTAGCCAGCCTGCCAGCGGAGGTTTCCAGCCCAATTCTCAATCCGCCCACCCGTACGCTTTCCTCACCTCTTCATACTTGCTGTAGTCGATTGCGGCTTTGCGACCGTTGATTACGTTGTTGGCCGAGACGACCACGACGCGGACGGCTTCGAAGTATTCACTGCCCGCCTGAAAATTCACCGTCCGGCGCAGAAACAGGCCCGCCAGCGTTTGCCCACCACCGGGTGAAACAAAATGCGTGTAGCCGTTGCCTTTGATGGTTTCGCCGGGGATCGAAAACCAGTACGGTTCTTCCAGGTTGTTCGCACCCCGGGCCGACTGTTTGACGTACACGTAAAACATACTCTTCTCGACCACATCCCGGTTAATAGCCTGCGGCAGCGCCAGCAGCAAATCGTTCAAACCGTCGTGACTCCGGGACGTATAATTGATCTGCTGGGCATTCGCCGTACCGTCGGCCCCCTTGGGTCCGGTTGCTCCGGTGGTCCCTGCCGCACCCGCCGGGCCTGCCGGTCCCTGTGGCCCCTGCGGTCCCTCGGGTCCTTCCAGACTCTGGCAGGCACTAACCGCTACACAACTCACTATCAGGAATTTCGCCACCAGCTGTAAATACGTTTTCATGCCGAAAGAAGAATCTGTTTTAAATGAAAATTCAAAAACCGGTCGTGTTGTATCAACCACAAACCGGGCAAGATGCCCAAAAACCGCCTTTGGGTATTGCCAATCCAGCGGCAAAATAGCCAAAAACCGCCGATCTGGATGCGTTGGCCGGTTTATTCTCCAGCAGAACCGTTGATGACCCGTTCATAAAGTTATATGAAACCGGTCTTTTCAAGAGTAAACAGACTTGCACTTTGACTTTAAGAACTTATACAAATAAGAGTTGTGTGCTGATAAAATACAGTTTGTAGTCGAAATAAGCATGCTTCTGTCCTTTAGTCAGCCTCTTTCAATTCCGCCGGTCAACGTTCCGGCATTCGCTTGCCAGTACCTTTCCAAAATCCATTTCAACCTTTAATTCTAAACGATGTATGAAAAAAAATCTACAACCCGGTAGGCTAATCCTTCATAGGGTTATGCTTGCGCTTTTTCTGGGAGCGGTTTATGGGGCCGCCTGGGCGCAGAACCAGACGGTTTCGGGCCGCATCACCGCGGGTGAGTCCGGCGAAGCGCTGCCGGGCGTCAGTGTGGTCATCAAGGGCACCACGCAGGGCACCAACACCGACAATACGGGCAAATACACACTCCGGCTTCCCAATCCCAATGCGACGCTCGTCGTCAGCTTCATTGGTTATTTAAGCAAGGAAGTGGTGGTCAACGGACGTTCGGCCATCGATGTGGTGCTGGACGTGGACACCAAATCGCTCGAAGAAGTGGTGGTGGTGGGCTACGGGACGCAGGAAAAAGTCAACCTGACCGGCGCAGTGGGCACCGTGGACTCCAAGCGACTCCAAAACCGCCCGATTGCGTCGGTGGGGGAAGGCTTGCAGGGGATGGTACCGAACCTGAACGTCAACGTCCGGAACGGTGACCCGGCCCAGCCCATTACGTTCAACATCCGGGGTTATGAATCCATCAACGGCGGGGCGCCCCTGATTCTGGTGGATAACGTGCCGATGGACCTCAACCGGGTCAATCCGAACGACATCGAAAGCATCAGCGTCCTGAAAGATGCCTCGGCGGCTGCCGTCTACGGCGCCCGGGCGGCTTTCGGGGTGGTGCTGGTCACGACCAAGAGCGGCAAGAGCGGCAAAATCAACGTCTCGCTGGGCACGCAGTTTTCGCTGGCGAAACCCATTTTCAACATGGATGTGGTGACCGACCCGTACCGGTTCGTGCAGGCCCGCAACCAGGCCAACATCCGCACCAGCGGCATTCCGGCGTACGACGACGACATGGTGGCCGGAACCAAAGCGTATTCCGAAAACCCGGGATCGGCCCCGCAGTGGAAAGCGGTCAACGGCGTGCTCCGCTACTACGGCTACAACGATTACCAGAACAGCATCATGACCAATTACGCCCCGACCAGCCAGCACGACCTGTCGGTTTCGGGCGGAACGGAAAAGTCGAAATACCTGGTGTCGCTCGGGTATTTCTCAAAAGACGGTTATCTGCGCTACAATAACGAGAAGTTCAAGCGCTACAACGTGTTGATGAAGGCGGATTTTAAGGTCAATGACTGGCTGAGTCTGGACGAAAAAGTAATCTTTAACTCGCAGAACAGCGACAAGCCGCACTTCTACAACTGGGACGTGAACATCAACTCGCTGGCGCGGGTCAACCCAATCATGCCGGTGCAGTTTCCCGATCTCGACTATTACATTACCCCCGGCGACCGGGAAAAATTCGCGCCCTACATTGGCAAGTATTTCGGGGGGACCAACTTCTTTCCGTACCTGAAGGACGGGGGCCGCACGACCTACACCAACAACGACCTCTGGCTGACGCAGGGCGTGACGCTGACACCCCTGAAAGGCCTGAAAATCCGCTCGGATTTCTCGTACAACATCTTCAACCGGATGTACCAGGACGTGCAGAGCAAGATCGATATTGTGGATGCCAACCTGCTGGCGGCCAATATTGTCAGCAACGGCTTCAGCGGTGACGACTGGATTCGGAACGAAAACAATTACAACCAGTATTACGTCTTCAACGCCTTTGCGGAGTACAAACTGCCGCTGCCGGTTAGCCATAACCTGACGGCGATGGTCGGTTTTAACCAGGAGCGCGGCCAATACAGCTATACCGGCGCGCAGGCCCGGGCCCTGATCACCCCGCAGGTGGTGGACATCAACGCAACGACCGGCGTGCAGCAAACCTTCGGCAGCAAGTCGCACGTAGCGCTGCGGGGCGCTTTCTACCGGCTTAACTACATCTTCAAAGAGCGCTATCTCCTCGAACTCAACGGCCGCTACGACGGCACCTCCCGGTTTCCGAAAGACAGCCGGTTTGGCTTTTTTCCGTCGGTATCGGCGGGCTGGCGGATCAGCAACGAAAACTTCATGGCCGGAACCGGCTCCTGGCTCGACAACCTGAAACTGCGGGCGTCGTACGGAACGCTGGGGAACCAGATTCTGCTGGACGGCAACCGGAACCAGATTTACTACCCGTATGTGGCCACGATGGGCACCGGGCAGTCGCCGTATATGTTCACCAACGCCCTGATTCCGTACGTTTCGGCCGCCGGTCTGGTGAGTCCGTCGCTGACCTGGGAAACCGTGATTTCCAGAAACTTCGGTCTGGACGTGACGATGCTGCGCGGACGGCTGGATGCGTCGCTGGACGTCTATAGCCGCGATACGAAAGACATGCTGATGGATGTGTCGTATCCGGCCATTCTGGGAACGACGGCCCCGAAGGAAAACGCGGCTGACCTGCGCACCAAAGGCTGGGAATTGTCGCTGACCTGGCGGGACAAATTCAAACGGGACTGGAGCTACGATTTCACGCTGGCGCTGTCGGACTGGACCGCCGAGATCACCCGGTTTAACAACCCGACCGGTGCCTTGCCCAACGGCAGCAACATCTACTACGTGGGCCAGAAGCTGGGTGAAATCTGGGGCTTCGAAACCGCCGGTATTTTCCAGACGACCGACGAGGTGGCGCAGGCTCCGAAGCAAACCAACATTGGGGCCAACTGGCGGCCGGGCGACATCCGGTATACGGATTTGAACGGCGACGGGGTCATTAGCTTCGGAAACAACACGCTGGCGAATCCGGGCGACCGGAAGGTGATCGGCAACAGCACCCCCCGGTATTCGTTCGGGATCAACGGCGGGCTGGGCTACAAAAACCTGCGGCTGACGGTTTTCTTCCAGGGAATCGGCAAAAAAGACCATTGGCCGACCTCGGATAACTGGACCTGGTTTTTTCCCTACAACGCGGGCCACGTCGAGAATTATTACATCACCGACACCTGGACCGAAGACAACCGCAATGCGTATTTTCCGGCGGCTCACATTTCTACCAACGACAAAAAGAACGTGCAGGTGCAATCCCGCTACCTCCAGAGCGCGTCGTATATCCGGCTGAAAAACATCACGCTGAGCTACGATCTGCCCCAGAAACTGATGCAGAAAATTGGCGTGGGCAGAGCGCAGGTTTTTGCCACCGGCATGAACCTGTGGGAATACACCAAAATGCGCAAACCGCTCGACCCGGAAACCATCCAGTCGGCGGCCATCGAATACCCGATGCAGCGCATTTCCACCCTCGGACTCAATGTTTCTTTTTGATCGTATCAACTGCCATTCCCATGAAAAAATATAACATGCTTGCCGGTTTTTTCTTCGTTGCGGCCCTGGTCCTGAGTGGCTGTAATGACGAATTTCTGGAGCGCTATCCGCTGGACCGGATCACCAACCAGACCTTCTGGAATACCGAAAATGACTTACGGGTTTACAACAACAGTTTGTATGACCTGGCCCGCAACGACGACAACGTGCCGATTCTGCACGGCCACTACAACGGTTTTGAAAGCAACTGGGGCAGCGTCTGGTTTCAGGATGAATTTGCCGACAACATGGCCCCCACCAACGCCCGGCATATTTTCTTTCAGCAGGTGCGTTCGGGCAAACACACGGTGCCGACCGATCCGCAGCAGTTTGGCTACAAAGGCTGGAACTTCGTGCGGGCCATCAACGTCGGACTGGCCAACTACGACAAAGCCAACATTTCCCAGGCCATCAAAGATCGTTACATCGCTGAAGCCCGGTTTTTCAGAGGCTGGTTTTATGCCGAGAAAGTGCAGAAATTCGGTGATGTGCCGTTCGTGGACAAGGAGCTGAACGTCGATTCCCCCGAGTTGTATGCCGCCCGCACGCCCCGCGAAGAAGCCATGACGAAGGTGCTGGAAGACCTCAATTTTGCCACCACCAAACTGCCCGATAGCTGGAGCGACGGCAATGCGCCGGGTCGGCTGAACCGCTGGTGTGCGCTGCTGGTGAAATCCCGGCTTTGCCTCTACGAAGGAACCTGGCGCAAATACCACGGCGGCACCAACGCCACCATGTGGCTCGAAGAAGCCGCCAAAGCCGCCAAAGAACTGATGGACAAAGGACCATACCGGCTGTATACGACCGGTAACCCGAAAACCGACTACAACGCCTACCACCGCGTGCTGAATCTGGCCGGAAACCCGGAGGTGATGTACTGGCGCAAATACCAGTTGGGCGTGTTTACCAACCACGTTCAGTCGTATTTTGAGTACGCGGGCGGGGCGACCAAGAGCATGGTGGAAGACTACCTCTGCACGGACGGTTTGCCCATTACGCTGTCTCCGCTGTACAAAGGTGACGCCAAGATTGAAGACGTTTTCGAAAACCGGGATCCGCGGTTGCGCCAGACGGTTTTGCACCCGGCCGATGCGGTTTCGTACAAGTACCACCTGGCCGACGGTCGGCCGTATCCGCGCATTCAGGGCATGGAAGGCGGGTATTTGTCCACGACCGGTTATCACATCATCAAGCATTACAACGCGGATGACATGATCGGAAAAGCGTTTGACACGGCGGAAACACCGGCGATTATTCTGCGGTTTGGCGAAGCGCTGCTGAACTACGCAGAAGCGCAGGCTGAGCTGGGGAAAATCACCCAGGCCGACCTCGATCTGAGCCTCAACAAACTCCGCGACCGCGTGGCCATGCCGCACCTGGAAATGGCCAAAGTACCCGCCGATCCCCGCTACACGGCCGACGGCGTTTCTCCCCTGATTGCCGAAATCCGGCGCGAACGGCGCATCGAACTGTTTATGGAAGGCTTCCGGTACAACGACCTGAAGCGCTGGAAACAAGGCAAAAAACTGCTTACGCCAACTCTGGGTATTTTGTGGGATGCCGCAGCGATTGCCCGCTATCCGAAGGCCAACGTCAAAACCAAAGTCGATCCGGCAACGGGAAAAGCGTACATCGACGTGTACCAGGGCACCGACTGGGCCAACCCGGTTTTTGACGAAAACAAACATTATCTGTGGCCCATCCCGCTGAATACGCTGGCTCAGAATCCGGCGATTAAGCAAAATCCGGGCTGGTAAAAACCGCTGGCTCCGTCAACAACCCGCCCGGCACGGTTTTTAAATCGTGGCCGGGCGGTTTTTTTATGCGAAAGAAACGGGATTCCAGCCCGGTGGTACGTCATTCCGCGTACACCAGGTATTCAATCAGCAACGCCAGCGAATGCGCTTCGCAGGTCCAGTCCATCCGAACCAGCCGCGATTGGGCCATCCGGTTCAGCAGCGGATTCTGTGAAGCGGTGAGCATTCCGGCAATGAAAAAAGAATAATCGCGGATGTCGGTTTCGGCAATGGCCCGAACGTCGATGCGGGGCGGTTTTTCGCCCAGTTGCAACAACGAAGTCGAAACGATGACCCGGTCCAGCATCGGCAAGCCGGTTTTTAGCAAGGCGTACGCATCCCGAATCAGGTTGGCCCGAATGGTTTCCAGCGGTTCAGGGCGGAAGGCCGCCAGCAGGACGGCAACGTGGTACAAGATCAGGGGCACGCGCGGGTAGGAGTGCGAACACCGGAACGGTTCGCGCAGGTAGTAACCTTTTTCGACCACCGACCGGATGAATTCAAGGCTGTCGGTATCGTGTTCGTTGAGCGGAAGCCCATACTGAAAAATGCAGAACAGCACATTACAGAGCACGCTGACGTCGAATTCGACGGGCATATTCTTGCCAAACCAGGTCGAGTATGCGCGCAACCGGCCGTATTCGGGATACGAATCTTCCACCTGCCGCGTGGCCAGATTGGCGTGTTGGGTAAGTTTCTGTTTGAGCCAGTGTAAATCGTCCATGGCCGGCTGGCTGGTCAGGTAAACCATGGCCGTATCGTCGGCATCGTCGGGTAGCCGGAAATGTTCGATTCGGTGCAAAAACCGCCCGTTCGGGAAGTGACCGGAAGGGCGGTTATTTTTGGGGGTACGGTAAAAATTGTAGGTTTTAAGGCCGTCTTTGTTTTGAAAATCAGGATACTGCAAAACCGCCTGCTGGCTAATCGCATCGACAGTTTTCTGCAAGTCCGGCGCCAGCCGCGGCCGGATCTGTTGCAGCGTGAAAACCGTGATGGCGGTAAAAAAGATATTAGTGTCCGGCCGGTTGTAGCCCAACACCAGCGGATTTTTGCGGTAGGAAGGAACCAGACCCGCCGGAAAAAATGGGTGGTTCTCCGCCTGTAAAGTCGAAATTCGGTGAAGAAACGGGTGAATCAACGCGGTTTTATCGAGCATAAGCCCCAAAATACGGCATCGAAGACCACTTTTGCCAGCCAACCCAAACCGGTTTTTGTTCATACGCCAGAATGTGAACCTGTTACCGACTTTTTTCCATTCATCCGCTAAGTTCTTGCAACCAGTCGGGCTTCTGCGTAGTTTCGTCTCTACGACAGTTACTTGAAAAGATGACACCCATTCGAAGACATACTATTTTACGCCGGGTAAAAGACATTACACTCAGCGCGACCCTGGGCCTTGCGTTGCTCAATGGCACGGCGGTTTTGCAAAGCTGCGGCAATTCGGGCGATTCGGAAACCGAACAGGCCGACGGCCCGGCAACAAAAGAGCAGTTCGGCCAAGGCGTGCGGACGTACATCACCGAAACCAGTCCGGGAAATTTTAAAATTACGGACGAGGTACAAGTCGATCCCAAACAGGCCGGTGCTATCGTCAATTACGCCGACGGCCACCGCGACACGCTGAGCGTTGATGCCGCCCGCCGGCTGGTCCAGACCGACTCATCGACGAGCCGCTACTTCAACAATCCGTCGGGCTACCACCACCACAGCGGGTTGTCCAACGTGTTGCTGTGGGGAACGCTCGGGTACATGCTGGGCCGCTCGAACAATTCCGGTTTTGCCAACGAACAGCGGTACCGCTCCGGCGTCTACAGCAACCCGCAGACGTTTGAACGGGCCAACCGGATCGGCGACAACGTGCGCGGCTCCCGCATCAGCCGCCCCGCCGGTGGCCGAAGCGGTTTTTTCAGCGGAGGTCGCTCCCGGGGCAGTTCGTCCTAGTCGGTATCCGGTTTACCCACTTTCCAACCTGAACTATTTTCTATGAAGCATACCTTTATCGGCTGTGCACTGTGGGCGTCAGTGCTTTTTTTAAACGCCTGTCAAACCAAACAACACGCATCGGAGGCCACCTCGCCCGTTGATTCGACCGAAATCCTCACCGACCGCAACGCGTCAGAACCGGAACCAAGCACCAGCGACTGGCTGGAAAAACTGGCTGGCCCGGAAGAGGGCTTATTCCGGGGTATTAATCTGGGCGACGGGGTGGCGGTTGTCAAGCAGAAGGAGAGCGCCGATCCGTTTGAGCAGGATGCAACTCACCTCGGCTACACGATCGAATACGAAAATCTGGAATCGGTTGACATCCAGTACTTTCTGGATAACAACAAAAAGGTTTCGGGCATTCAGGTCGATATTTACCTGAACAACCGGAAGTCCGTTGATGAACATTCGAGGGAGTTGACGGCTTATTTCAACCGCCGGTTTGGCAACGCAACGCAGCAGCAAAGCTGGAAAATTGCCGGGAATGATCGGGTGACGCTGAAGGATGTTTCGAAAGGCAAAGACTTTGGTCTCAAACTGACGTTTGGGCGGAATGTTAACGTCTAAAGGATAACCAAAAACCGGGTTGCTGGCATTTCTTGAAATGCCAGCAACCCGGTTTTTGGTTGATCAAATCGGCCTAAACTTTGTGCATCCAGCCGAAGGTGTCCTCGATCTGGCCGGTGCGCAGATCGGTGAGGTAATCGAAGATGCGGCTCGCCAGGGAATCGTCTTTCGCCACTTCGTTCAGCATATAGTCTTTGCCTTCGTAGCCGATCAGCGAGTAGGGCGAAACCACCACGGCGGTTCCGGCTCCGAACGCTTCCGTCAGGCTACCGTCTTCGATGCCGTCGATCACTTCCTGAATCGAAACTTTCCGTTCTTCCACCTCGACGCCCCAGCTTTTGACCACCTGAATGATGCTGTCGCGGGTCACCCCTTTCAGAATCGAATCCGACGTGGCAGGTGTCACCAGTTTGCCATTGATGACAAACATGATGTTCATCGTGCCCGATTCTTCGATGAATTTGTGTTCGGTTGCGTCGGTCCACATCAACTGATCGTACCCGGCCTGCTGCGCCAGCATCGTCGGATACATGGAACCGGCGTAGTTGCCCGCGCACTTGGCGTAGCCAACACCACCCGGAGCCGAACGGATGTAGTCGGTTTCGACTTTCAGCTTCGGCGGTTTGGTGTAATACGCGCCCACCGGACAGGTAAAAATGCAAAACCGGTAGGTTTTCGAGGGTGCAACGCCCAGGTAGGTATCCGTGCCGAACATGTAGGGCCGGACGTACAGCGAACTATCGGGCGTATTCGGCACCCAGTCCGCATCGACGCGCAGCAGGGTTTCCAGCCCGCCGATGAACACGTCTTCCGGAATCGTCGGCATGCACATCCGTTTGGCCGATTCGTTCATGCGTGCCCAGTTGTCGAGCGGCCGGAACAGGTGAACTTCACCGTCCTGGTTTTTATAGGCTTTCATGCCTTCAAAAATTGACTGCCCGTAGTGCAGAGTCGACAGCGCCGGGCTGAACGTAAAATCGCCGAAGGGCACCACCTGCAGGTTTTGCCATTGTCCGTCCACAAAATCGGCCACGAACATGTGATCCGAAAAATGCTTGCCAAACGGCAGGTTGTTAAAGTCGACCTCCTCAATCCGGGAGCGTTCTGCTTTCCTTAGCGCGATGGTTACTAAGTCGGTAGTCATAATGGTAAGTGGCAAATCTGACCAACTAAAGAAGTCGTCAGAGGTTGATAGTCAGCAAATGTATAGAAAACTTCAGGAAGTGTCCAGTAAATAATAGTTGTTATGCTAATTATTTTTTAAGCGGCCACTGAAGGCGTCAAAAAGCCGTAACGAACGGCGATTAGACTACACACGCGGTTTCCAGCTGACCTCTTCGGCCGCCAGTTCGAAGGCCATTTTCCGACTCAGGACAAATAAATAATCCGACAGCCGGTTGAGGTATTGAATGACCAGCGGATCGACGGTTTCTTCGTCGTTCAGGGCAATCACCAGCCGTTCGGCCCGGCGGCAAACCGTGCGGGCCAGGTGGGCAAACGAAACCGCCTGGTGCCCGCCCGGCAGCACAAACGCCCGGAGCTCGGGCAGGTGGGCGTCCATCGCGTCCATGGCCGCTTCCAGGGCCTCAACATCCGAATCCTGAATGGCGGGCAGCGGTTTTTTAACGGTTTTTTCCGGGTCGGTAGCCAGTTCCGCCCCGATGGTAAATAGCCGGTCCTGAATCTCTTTCAGCAATTCCTTCCGGGTTTCGTTCACCGGTTGATCCCGAACCAGGCCAATCCAGGAATTTAACTCATCGACGGTCCCGTAAGCATCGATCCGGTGGTGCGCCTTGCTGACCCGCCGTCCGCCAATCAGGGAGGTCTGGCCTGTATCGCCGGTTTTGGTGTAAATTTTCATGGAAGAATAACGTGCGGTTTTACAAAGATCAGCAATGGAAACCGGAGTTTGTCGAAGAATTCTCCGCGCAACTTTTAAGCCGGTGTGGGAACACAGTTCCGCAGCCCGTACCTTTGCGGCCCAAAGCCTGTTATCAGGTCAACCAATCAAGTTCATGAAAGTTACCACTTTTGCCATTCGTTTGTGGCGGCTGGCCTCATTAATCGGGTTTGCCTCCATCCTGATTTATACTTACGTTTCCCTGGAAACTACTGTGGCTGTGGGCTTTACGTCCGATAGCCGCCCGGATGTATTCATCAGCCGGGATTACCTGTTTTACGGCTGTGTCGCTATTTTTCTGATCAACAACACGCTCATCAACACGCTGACGAAGCTTTTTCCGAAAGTATCCGGTACGGCGCTGCCCATTCCGAATCAGCAGCGCTGGCTCGAAAACCGCAGCCAGCTGAACGAGATTTTTCAGAACTGGTTCTACTGCCTGATGGCCTCCGTCAACACCGTGATGGCGCTGGCGCTGTATGTGATGGGCCGGTTAAACACGCAACTGGGTTCTACCAACCTCAGCGGCCACCAATGGCTGCTGCCGGCTTGTGTTGCCATTATCGGCCTTGTCGTCGTTTCGTTACCCATCCGGCTGGCGATGAAACCGGCCGCTGAAGTGTAGCTATGGAAGACTTGCAACTCCCGGATTTTCAATACGAGCTGCCCGACGAACGCATTGCCCGGTTTCCGTTGCCCCAGCGTGATCAGTCGAAGCTGCTGACCTACCGCCGGGGCGCCATTGAGCACCATTCGTTTTTTGAATTGCCCGACTTGTTGCCCGAGCAAAGTCTGCTGGTTTTCAATAATACAAAAGTGATTCCGGCGCGGCTGCACTTCCAGCGGGCAACGGGCGCGGTGATTGAGCTGTTTTTGCTCAATCCGGTACCCGCCGACCGCCTGGTTTCCGAAGCCATGCAAGACCGGCAGCAGAGTGTCTGGCAGTGCATGATCGGCAACCGGAAACGCTGGAAACCGGGTGAAATCCTGACGAAGGAAATCCAGCTTGGCGAATACCCGGTTTTTCTAAAGGCTCAGTGGCAGGATGCCGACCAGTCGCACATCCAGTTTGAGTGGAACGGTGAGGAGGCATTCGCCCGTATTTTGCACGAAGCGGGCAAAATCCCGTTACCACCGTATTTGAACCGGGAGGTGACGCCTGCCGACAATGAAACGTACCAAACCGTTTATTCCCGCATTGAGGGCGCGGTGGCGGCACCCACTGCCGGGCTGCATTTTACGCCCGAAGTGCTGGCCCGTCTGGCTCAGAAAGGCGTTCAAACGGATTTTCTGACGCTGCACGTCGGCGCCGGCACATTCCAGCCGATCAAATCCACGGATGTTCGTCAGCATACGATGCACACGGAGCAGGTGGTGTATTCCCGGCAGAATCTCGAGAATCTGGTAAATCCTACCGGACCGGTTATTGCCGTCGGCACAACATCAATGCGGTCGCTGGAAAGTTTGTACTGGTTCGGCGTCCGGCTGATCAATCAGGAAACCGAACCATTTCTGCTGGATCAGAATTACGCCTATTCGCTCGGACAAACCGACTTACCGCCGAAAAAAGAAGCGTTACAGGCGGTTTTGACGTACGTAGATAATACGGAGCAAAACCAGGTGATTGGCCACACCGGTATTTACTGCCTGCCGGGCTACCGGTTTCGGATCACGGACGGGCTGATAACGAATTTCCACCAACCCGGTTCGACGCTGATTTTGTTGGTAGCTGCGCTGGTGGGCAGCGACTGGCGAACCATTTATCAGGAAGCACTGCAAAATGGTTATCGCTTTTTAAGTTACGGTGACTCCTCGCTGCTTTTACCCTGAAACCGTATCTTTGTACCCGAAATTAAGGAGAGAAGGAAGAAGGGAAGAAAGGACAACGCATAATTCCTTTCCTCCCTTTCTCCTTCCTCCCTTCTTCCTTCCAACTATGATTGATTTTATTGAAGAACTCCGCTGGCGGGGCATGTTGCAGGACATGATGCCCGGTACTGAAGAACAGCTCCGCAACGAAATGACGGCCGGCTACATCGGTTTTGACCCAACGGCGGCATCCCTGCACATCGGAAATCTGGCAACGATCATGTTACTGGTTCACTTTCAGCGGGCGGGGCATAAGCCGTTTGCGCTGGTGGGTGGCGCCACGGGCATGATTGGCGATCCGTCCGGGCGGTCGACCGAACGCGATTTTCTCTCCGAGGACACGCTGCGGTACAATCAGGCGGGCATCCGGGCGCAGCTCACCCGGTTTTTGACGTTCGACGACAAGGCCAATTCGGCCGAAATGGTCAACAATTACGACTGGTTCAAGGAGATTTCTTTTCTCGGCTTTTTGCGGGAAGCCGGTACACACCTGACCGTCAATTACATGGTCGCGAAGGATTCGGTCAAAAAGCGCCTGGAAACCGGGCTCTCTTTCACCGAGTTTTCCTACCAGTTACTCCAAGGCTACGACTTTTACTGGCTCCATAAAAATAAAGGTGTCCGGCTGCAGATGGGCGGTTCCGATCAGTGGGGCAACATCACCACCGGTACCGAACTCATCCGGCGCAAGGAAGGTCGTGAAGAGTACCAGGCTTTCGCCCTGACGACGCCCCTGATCACCAAAGCCGACGGAAGCAAATTCGGAAAGTCGGCCGGTGGAAACATTTGGCTCGATCCGGCCATGACGTCGCCCTACCAGTTTTACCAATTCTGGCTGAACGCGGCCGATGCCGACTGTCCCCGGTTTATCCGGGTCTTCACGTTACTGTCCCGCGAAGAGATCGAGGAACTCGAACGCCAGCACAATGAAGCACCCCATTTACGGATTTTGCAAAAAGCAATTGCGCAGGACGTAACCATTCGGGTGCATTCGCAAACCGGATACGATTTGGCCGTCAAGGCTTCGGAAGTGCTTTTTGGAAAGGCCACCATCGAAACCTTACGCACCATTCAATCCGACGAATTTGCCGTTATTTTTGAAGGTGTTCCTCAAACTGAACTAAACCGGTCGGAATGGGAAGCCTGCAACGATATCATTGATTTGCTGGCGGTCGCTAGCCGCGGAGATATTTACGCATCCAAGGGAGAAGCCCGCCGAGCGCTGGCTCAGAATGCGGTAAGCATTAATAAACAGAAAGTTAGCGATGAAACGGTTTTGGCTGATTTGGAATGGTTGCAGGAGAAGTACCTGATCGTTTCCAAAGGCAAGAAGAACCATTTGATTCGACTGGAATAATTTTTAAACTTTTTTTCAATGGATAACTTCTTGAGAACGAAAGGAGTACTGGCGAATTCAAAGAAGTTATCCATTTATTTTGCATTAGGGTCTTGACAAAGGGGAAAATAATGCGGTACTTTGCAGTCCCAAATCGGGGATCGCAAC